>CAWCPO010000014.1:0-604055 GCA_963797345.1 uncultured Acidobacteriota bacterium
GATACCGATAGCGTTTCCGGCTGGGGCGAATGCACGGCCGGCGAAAATCCCTACTATTCCTATGAGACCGTCGAAACCGCCTGGCACATCCTGCGCGACTATCTTTGGCCCTTTCTTCGGGGCCGGGAAATCGGTTCCGCCTCCGAAGTCTGGGACCTCTTCGCCCCGGTGCGCGGCCATAACATGGCCAAGGCCGCGGTCGAAACGGCCCTGTGGGACGCCGAAGCTAGGCAGAAAAATCTTCCCCTCGCCAAGCTCATCGGCGGCGTGCGCGAGGATATTCCCTGCGGCGTTTCGATTGGTATCCAACCATCGCTCGCGCATCTCATCGCTCAGGTTGAAAAGGAGCTTGCCGCCGGCTATCAGCGCATCAAAATTAAAATCAAGCCGGGATCGGACGTTGCGCCCGTTCGCGCCCTGCGCGAGCGCTTTCCGCGCATGCGCCTGATGGTGGATGCCAACTCCGCGTACAGCTTGGGCGACGCGTCCCTCCTCAAGCAGCTCGATGCCTTCTATCTCATCATGATTGAGCAGCCTTTGGGTTGGGACAACATCTATTCCCACGCCCTTCTCCAGCGCCAGCTCGATACGCCCATCTGCCTCGACGAGTCCATCCACGGAGTCGAGCACGCCCGCGCCGCCATCGAAACCGGCGCGTGCCGCATCATCAATATCAAGCTTGGCCGCGTGGGTGGCCACACGCCCGCGCGCCGCGTCCACGACCTTTGCCTCGAGAAATCCGTGCCCGTGTGGTGCGGCGGCATGCTCGAATCCGGCATCGGCCGCGCACACAACATTGCCATGTCCACACTCGCAGGCTTCACGCTTCCAGGGGACGTATCGGCCAGCCGCAGATATTGGGACGAGGACATCATCGAGCCGGAGGTGGAAGTGTCGTCCCAGGGCGCCATCCACGTTCCCTCCGCTCCCGGCATCGGCTACGCGCCGCGCCTCGACCGCATCGAATCACTCACCCGCCGCCGCGAGGTCCTCGACTAGTCCTTGGACTCGCCATTCACAGCGGACACTCTCGCGTCTCCCGCTCCCGCATCGCGCCGGCCGAGTGCAGTCGTGCTTTGGACCGCGATCATAGCCACGCTGCTCTGTTGGTCCTTCAATTACGTCGCGGCCAAGACCGCCCTCCGCCACATAGACCCCCTCTCGCTGGCCGTGCTCCGCTTGCCGCTGGCCGCGCTTTTGATTCTCCCGATCTATTTTTTGCAGCGCCATCGCACCCGGCCGCGCCTGGGCGATCTGTGGACCTTCACCTACCTCGGCTTCTTCGGCTCTCTCGTGAACCAGGTCTGCTTCACTGTCGGCCTGAGCCACACCACTTCCGAGCGTTCGGTGCTCTTCTTCGCTCTCTCGCCGATCCTAATTCTGCTTCTCGCGAGTGCCATGAAGCTCGAAGCCCTCACCCCGGGGAAAATCCTGGGCATGGCGATTTCGTTCCTTGGCGTGATCCTGCTTGAGGCCGAGCGCGGCTCTCCGGTGCATTCGCCGTTCCTGGTGGGCGATCTCATCACCCTGGCCAGCAGCCTCAGCTTTTGCATCTACGCCGTCCTGGGCAAGCGCGTCGCCGCGAAATATGACGCGCTCTCCATGAACACCTTCAACCTCGTGGCCGCGTCCATCATGGCGCTGCCATTTTCCATTCACCAGGCGATTCATCTCGATTGGAAAAGCGTCGGTTGGGCGGGCTGGGCGGGGATGTTTTACATGGCGGCGTTCAGCGCCGTTTTGGCTTACACGCTGTTTTATTGGGTCTTGCGCTACATGGAAGCGTCGCGCGTCGCGGCCGTCAACTATTTTCAGCCGCTGATCGTCCTGCTTCTCTCCGTCGCGTTTCTCGGTGAGCACCCCACGCGCTATCTTCTCGCCGGCGGCGCGCTCGTCCTACTCGGCGTCTATCTCGCCGAGCGCGTTTCCAGCCCCAAAGTCACGGCATAATTTTAGGGGGTCGGAGCTTTAGCTCCGACAAAAAACCATCTACACAAGGGGGCTTTCGCGGTTTGTACGTCCCGACGGTCTTTGTCGGGAAGCCCCTGAGGACACTCCTCATGCCGTCTACACTGGCTTAATCCTGCCATCGCACACCGCGCCTTCAAATCGACCGCACCGGCATCTTCACCACGTCCTCGATCTCAAATGCTTCTTTGACCACGAAGCCTTCCGCATACTTCACGCCAATCATTCGCCCATAATAGAGCGCCGCGGCGTTCATCCTGTCTTCGAGCTGATCGAGCGGCAAGTGCACGCGCGACCGCCGCTCGCCCTTCGGCCGACGGAATTGCGACGCATACGCGAGAATCGCACGCTTGCGCCGTTCGTAATATCGCGTAATGTCCACGGCGAATGTCGGCCGCCCCTCCGCATACGCCGCGGCGTAAATTATCTTGAACGGTCGAAAGGCCTCGCCCGCCAGCGGATAATTTTTCAGCCCGGCGATGAAGCACGCCTCATATCCCAGCTGTGAGGCGTTGTAGTGGTCCGGGTGGCGCCCCTCCCAGTAGGGAAGGACCACGGTGTGCGGCTGCAGCTCGCGTATCACCTCGGCAATCGCGCTTTTGTACTCCTCGCAAACCTCGAGGTGCGCATCCGGCAGCGAGAGATTCCGCCGCACCGCGACCCTCAGAATGCGTGCCGCGCGCGCCGCTTCCCGCAGGCGCGCCTCGGCAGTCCCGCGCGTCCCGGTTTCTCCCCGCGTCAAATCGAGTATTCCCGTGCGGTACCCCGCCTGCGCCATCTTCAGCAGCGTCCCGCCGCAGGTCAGCTCCACATCATCCGGATGCGGCGCGATGGCCAGCAGATCGAGTTTCATGTCCCCTCCGTTCGCCCCTAGATTCTACGATAGTCTCTCTCCGAAATGGTTTTTAGCAGCCTGCCGAATTAGTCCGACAGTCTTGAAGGTCGCGGCTTTTCACCCCGAGTTGCGAGGGGTAGCCGCGGCGTAAAGTTCGCAAAATTGGGCAACCGCGTGCTATGGCGTGAGGATCGGCCGCTCAAGGACAGCAGCGGAGCCGGCAAAATATGCCTAAAACAAAAAACCACCGCGTGCTGCAAAACCAAAAGGCATACCCATCGGTTGACAACCCAACTCCCGGTGCTAACGTGTCTCCCTCTGATACCGAGCAGATGGAAGGAGGCGCCATGGCTGGGAAACCGCTCGAAGGGCAGGTCGCGCTCATCACCGGAGCTGCGAAGCGCATTGGGCGGAGCATCGCCCTGCGTCTCGCCGCCGAGGGCGCGGACATCATCGTGAACTATCACACGTCCGCGCAGGACGCCGCATCCCTCGTGGACGAAATAAAATCAGCCGGCCGCCGCGCCATTGCAATCGAGGCCGATGTCTCGCGCCGCGCCGAAGTGGAAAAAATGTTTGCCGCCGCCGTGCGCGAATTCCCGCGCCTCGACATCCTCGTGAACAACGCCGGCATCTTTTTCCCCGCGCGCTTCGAAGACCTCACCGACGAGCAGTGGGACCGCATCCTCAACGCCAATTTGAAATCACAATTCCTTTGCGCGCAGGCTGCGGCGCCGATTATGAAGAGGCAGGGAAGGGGACGGATTATCAATCTTTCCTCGCTCGGCGGCCTGCTGGCCTGGCCACTTTACACGCACTACTGCGTGTCCAAAGCGGGAGTGATCATGCTCACGCGCTGCCTGGCTGGCGCGCTCGCACCCGAAATTTCGGTCAATAGCGTCGCGCCCGGCACGATTCAGTTTCCCGGCGAGCCGTCTGACGCGGACTACATCAGCCGCGCGCCGCTCCATCGCACCGGCACGGGCGACGACATCGCCGGCGCCGTCCTCTACCTCGCCACAGCCGATTTCGTCACCGGCCAAGTCCTCGTCGTTGACGGCGGAATCTCCACCTACGGCGGACGCGCCCTCTCTCGATGATTCCGGCGCGAATGCTGGTGTATCCTATTCGGTGGCTCGTTCCGCGCGCCCGTAGCTCAATTGGATAGAGCATCTGCCTTCGAAGCAGAGGGTTGGGAGTTCAAGTCTCTCCGGGCGCGCCATCCTCCTATTTTGAGTCTAACCAGACCACCTGCCATCCGCCAGTTCCGCCGATTCATACAAGCACCGAAATATGATAAAACCGTAATAACTGCCTTGGAGAGTGCTGGAGGAACTGCGGCAGTGAACCATAGAAGGAGGTAAAATCGTGTCCGAATTCGATCTGCTGCATGAAGTGATTCTGCCGCTCGGGGTGGGTATTCTATCGGGTCTATCTGTTGTCGCTCTTGGTGTGAGAAGCATCAAGGAGTACCTCCGCGAAGCAGAATGGAAGCGCTCGACGGGTGACTTGGCACGATTCTGGATTGGCCCAGGAAAGTCGAAGACATTCAACCTGCTTTTTGGTGTGGAGAAGGGAAGAGACGGCGAAGTTGAGCCGCGATTTGGCTACGCACAGGCATACGGCTTATCGGAAATCGCCAGTTGTCTGGACTTGGTTCTAGCGGGGAAAGGTAACTTAAATCTTAAATCGATGCGCGTTGGAGACAGTGTTGCCAACGAAGTTTTCACCCAAAACGCTGTAATTCTGGGAGGTGAAATGAGTATGGCCTGGTTCGGACGCTTCTCTCGTAGACTCGAAGTTCCCTTTTATCAATACCATCTTGATGCGCATAGCCGACAACTGGAGACGCATCCGTCGATCAGCCCAGGTGAACGAGTCGCCTCCTGTGTGGAAGGCGATTCGTTACTGGCTGACGTCGGCACCGTGACACGATTCATAAACCCGATAAACGGAAATCTAATTATACTGTTTAACGGAAATTACGGGGCCGGTCTTCTCGGTGCGATCCTTTCAACGACCCGAAAAGAGAACTTCCATCGGGATGGTTTCGTCAGCTCAGATCGTGCCCAGCAACTCGTGGTAAAGGTGTCCCCCATCATCGGGAACATTATCGACAGAGATCACTCAGTCCAAGCTATTCGCAACTGGATTCAGTTTCGGGTCGGCGATGCTGAGCTACGGGCCGCACTTTCTGACCGAGAAAATGGCACGGCTGAATGAGGCTTCCAGCAGGTTGCGGCTCAAAGGCGAGGTTCTAATATCGTCCCTCATGGCGCGCCATCTTGCAGCCAGCAGATTTACGCCTCTATCTCGAAGATTCCCAGTTATAGCCTTCTTCTCCGTGCTGTGAAAAATCGAGGCCCTGCGCCTCATCTTCCTCGGAAACCCGCAGACCGATCATCATGTCCACAACCTTGAGAATCACGACCGTTCCCACGGCCGCCAGCGTCCAGGCCATCACCACTCCCACAGCCTGATAGAGAATCTGGTGCGGATTCCCCTCCAGAAGCCCCGACGGCCTAACCTTCCCGCTCGCATCGTGAAAAATCGGATTGATGGCGCTCGAAGCGAATACTCCCGTCAGCAGCGCCCCGACCGTCCCCCCGGCGCCGTGCACCCCAAAAGCGTCCAAGGAATCGTCGTAGCCGAACCACGACTTCACCGTTGTCACCATCCGAAAACAGATAGCCCCCGCAAGGAAGCCGATCGCCAGCGCCGACATCGGGCTTACAAACCCCGATGCGGGCGTGATGGCCACAAGACCCGCCACGCACCCTGAAATCGCTCCCAGCGCGCTCGGTTTTCCCCTCACCAGCCATTCCGCTCCGCTCCAACCCAGCACTGCCGCGGCGGCTCCGAATTGCGTGGCCACGAACGCGCTCGTCGCCAAGCCGCCTGCCGAAAGCGCGCTCCCCGAATTGAACCCAAACCATCCCACCCACAGCAGGCATGCGCCGATGAAACTAATCACCACGCTGTGCGGCGGCATCGCTTGCTTTGGATATCCCCGACGTTTCCCCAGGTAGAGCGCGCATACCAACGCCGACACTCCCGACGTGACGTGCACCACCGTCCCGCCCGCAAAATCGAGCGTCGGTATCCGCCCGCCCAGCGACGCGTTCAGGAATCCGCCCTTGCCCCACACCATGTGCGCCATGGGCGCATACACCAGGAGAGACCACAACGTCATGAAAAGCAGCATCGCGCTGAATTTCATCCGCTCCGCGAACGCCCCGGCAATCAGCGCGGGCGTGATGATGGCGAACATCAGTTGAAACACCATGTACGACAGCGCCGGAATCGTCGCCGAGTAGGCGGGGTCGGGCTCCACGCCCACGCCCCGCAGGAACATGTTGTGAAAGCCGCCGATGAAATGGTTTCCGGCCCCGAACGCCAGGCTGTAACCCACAATCCCCCAGAGAATCGTAATCACCGCCATCATGGCGAAGCTCTGCATCATCGTGCCCAGCACATTCTTCTTGCGCACCAGTCCGCTGTAGAAGAGCGCCAGCCCCGGCCCGGTCATCAACAGCACCAGCGCCGAGCTCGATAGCATCCAGGCGTTGTCCGCCGAGCTTTTCGCGTCCGCAGTCGCGCGCTCGAGTGCCGCAATCCGATCCACATAAAGATTCGGCGCCACCCATGCGGCAGTCGTCGCGGGAGACATGGGACCGCGCGTCTTTGCCGCGAGCGCCGGGGAAATGCAGGAACAAACAGCCAGCAGAAACACCGCTCGCCGGCAAAACGGCCGTATTCGCATGATAATTTAGACTTCTCCGTTCCGGGGCAAGGCAACAACCGCTACAGACTTTTCGTTCTCTTTCTTTCGGTTTCCTGGCCACCCACCTGATGGCTAAGGCGCTGCTCTTCTTGTCAGCTACAATAGCACTTGGCTGCCCGCGCGTGTAGTGCGGATTTTACGTGGGACCGGCGCGGAATATTCCTGTGATTTCGATTACTTATATCCGTGGAGAAACCGCGAAGGCGTGTAAGGAGGATTTTCTCGCCGTCTCGCGCTCGGCTTACGTCGTGACCGGATTCGGCTTCTCGGTATTGATGCCTAGGTCGGCGATGGCTCGCTCGACCACGCTGCGTTCGATTTTCCCCTGGCCATACAGCTCGTCGAGCGTCGCCAGCGTAATGAACCGCGCGTCCACCTCGAAGAAATCGCGCAGCGCAGCCCGCCCCTCGCTCCGCCCGAATCCGTCCGTGCCCAGCGACGCCAGCGGCCGCGGCATCCACCTGCTCACCATATTGGGCAGCGTCTTCAAATAATCCGACGCCGCCACCAGCACCCCCGGCGCATCCCCGAGCGTTTCGGTCAGATACGGCACGCGCGGCTTTTCGAACGGGTGCAGCCGGTTCCACCGCTCGGTTTCGATGCCATCGTGGTACAGCGACTTGTAGCTGGTGATGCTCCACACGTCCGCGGCCACGCCGTATTTCTCTTGCAAAATCTCCTGGGCGCGAACGGCTTCGTTCAGTATTGCTCCGCTCCCAAATAGTTGCGCGCGCAGCCTCGAGTTCGGACTGGCCGCGGCCCGGAAGCGGTACATCCCCCTCAGGATGCCCTCTTTCACGCCGCTGGGCATGGCGGGCATGGCGTAAGGCTCGTTCATTACCGTGATGTAGTAAAAAATATTTTCGCCGTCCTTGTACATCCGCCGGATGCCGTCCTCGATGATCACTGCCATCTCATACGCATACCCCGGATCATAGGCGCGCAAATTCGGCACGGAGAGTGCCAGCACATGGCTGTTCCCGTCCTGGTGCTGCAATCCCTCGCCTGAAAGCGTCGTCCGCCCGGACGTTCCGCCCAGCAGGAATCCCCGCACGCGCATATCGGCCGCGGCCCAGATGAAATCGGGTATGCGCTGGAATCCGAACATCGAGTAGTAGATGAAAAACGGTATCGTGTTGATCCCGTGCGTCGCGTACGACGTCCCCGCGGCTATGAACGACCCCATCGAGCCCGCTTCCGTGATGCCTTCCTCCAAAATTTGCCCGTCTTTCGCTTCCTTGTAGTAGAGCAGCGTGTTGACGTCCACCGGCTCGTACTTCTGCCCCACGCTCGAATAGATTCCCACCAGCCGGAAGAGCGATTCCATCCCGAACGTCCGTGCTTCGTCGGGAACGATGGGCACGACGAGCCGCCCGATTTCCGGGTCGCGCAGCATCTTGCGCAGCATGCTCACGAACGCCATCGTCGTGGACACTTCCCGCCCCGCGCTCCCCTCATGAAATTCCTTGAAAAGCTCCTCGTGGTCCGCCACCAGAGGCTTCGACCGCACGCGCCGCCGCGGCACATACCCGCCCAGGGCCTCGCGCCGCTCGCGAAGATACCGTATCTCCTCGCTGTCCTCCGGCGGACGGTAGAACGTCACGTCGGTGATCTGTTCGTCGGTCAGTGGAATATCGAACCGCGTTCGGAAAATCCGCAGCTCATCCTCGTTCAGCTTTTTCTGCTGGTGCGTGACGTTTTTCCCCTCGCCCGCCTCGCCCAGCCCGTACCCTTTGATCGTCCGCGCCAGGATCACGGTCGGCTGGCCGCGGTGCTCCACGGCGGCCTTGTAAGCCGCGTAAACTTTTTTCGGATCGTGCCCGCCCAGCCTCAGGTTCTGCAGTTCCTCATCCGACATCGGCGCGACAAGCTCCAGCAGCCGCGGGTCCGTGCCGAAGAAGTGCTCGCGGACGTACGCCCCGGACGACACCACCAGCTTCTGGTATTCGCCGTCCACGATTTCGCCCATGCGCTTCACGAGCAGCCCTTCGGTGTCGCGCTCCAGTATCGGGTCCCACTCGCTCCCCCAAAGCACCTTGATCACGTTCCACCCGGCCCCGCGGAACGCCGATTCCAGCTCCTGCACGATCTGGCCGTTCCCGCGCACCGGGCCGTCGAGCCGCTGCAAGTTGCAGTTCACCACGAAAATCAGGTTGTCGAGCTTTTCGCGCGCCGCCAGCGTGATCGCGCCCAGCGATTCCGGCTCGTCGGATTCGCCGTCCCCCATGAAATCCCACACCTTCGCGTCCGTCACCGGCTTGAGCCCGCGATTTTCGAGGTACCTGTTGAACCGCGCCTGATAAATGGCCATCAGCGGCGTCAGGCCCATCGAGACGCTTGGAGATTCCCAGAAATCCGGCATCAGCCACGGGTGGGGATACGACGAAAGCCCGCCGCCGGGTTTCAGCTCGCGGCGAAAATTCTCCAGCTTCTCCGCGGAAAGCCGTCCCTCGACAAACGCCCGCGCGTACATCCCGGGCGCCGCATGGCCCTGATAGTAGACAGTGTCGCCTTCGAATTCGTCGGTGCGCGCGCGGAAGAAATGATTGAAGCCCACCTCGTACAGCGTGGCGGCGGAAGCGAAGGTCGAGATGTGGCCGCCGATGTTGTGCTCCACGCGATTCGCGCGCACCACCATGGCCAGTGCGTTCCACCGTATCAGGCTCTTGATCCGCCGCTCGATCTCCTGGTTTCCCGGAAACGCGGGCTGCAAGCGCCGCGGAATCGTGTTCACATAGGGAGTGTTGGCCGTAAACGGCACTTCAATCCCGATTTCCTTAGCGTGCGCGCGCAGCCGTTCCAATATGTACGACGCTTCCTCGGGCCCGCTCGCTTGCAGCACGGAATCGAGCGATTCCATCCACTCCTGAACTTCCGCGTCGTCCATTTCGCGGGCCGCTTCGCTAGCCGCTCCCTGGCCCGGTTCCCGGCCCACTTCCTGGGCAGTCTCTTCCGACATTGCCCCGGCCATCTGATTCGCCCTTGTGTAAATTTCGTCGCTCACATCTTTAGGATACATCACAACGCCCATTCGCGCACTTCGAACCTGAGGGTTTCGTGAACAATATTTTCTGTAGCGCCGGCGTTTCGCCGGCTCTTTGTTCTTGCCGTCAAGGTTTAAATGTAGCGCCGTGGACTTCAGCCCGGCATCTTGCCTTTGCCCGCTCGCCCTCACCGCAGCCGAATCTTCCCCCGCGCCAGCTTCAGGACCAGGTTCCTATCGGCGGGCAAAAAATCAAGCATGGGAAGCGATAGCGGCGCGCGCCACGCAATGCGCTCGAACACCCGATTCCGCACCTCGCCGCGCTCGACGCTTGCCGCAAAGAACACCAGCTCGATTCCCTCCGCCATCCCTCGATACTGGTGCCGCGTGCGATATACCTCCGCCCCAATCTTCGCCTCCACTCCCAGCTCCTCGCGCAATTCCCGCGCCAGCGCCTCCTCGAGCTTCTCGCCGACCCTCCTCTTGCCCCCCGGAAATTCCCACATCAGTTCGAACGTGTCTCCGCGCCGCCTCTGGCACACCAGGAATTTCCCTTCGGACTCGATCAGCGCGGCCACGACCGTCAGCATTCGATTGCTTTGCCTTTGTAGCGGCCGCCTTTTAGGCGGGCGCCTTGGGTCTCGAGTAAAGAAGGTAGGATGGTGCCGAGGGGCAGAATCGAACTGCCTACGCCGGCCTTTTCAGGGCCGCGCTCTACCAATGAGCTACCTCGGCACAAGAAAGATTGTAAGGAAAAATCGCGGCGCGCGGAAGCACAAAACCACTGTCGCGCGGGCCTATATGTCGTCGTTAGCGTCGCCCAATTCCGGCAGGTCCGCGTCACCGAATATTAGATGCGCCTCCGTTGCTGTGTAAGACTGAAGTGTTTTCCCTGTTGCAACCTCGATTCGATAGACCACAAAGTCGTCCATAAATCTGCAGCCGCTGTCTGGCCCGGCGAGGGCAGCGACAAGAATTTCCGAAGATCCGTTCAGCCATTGAGAGCCCACGACCCCTTCATCGCAGTAGTCCGACTGCTCCCAATGGTCGCGCTTGAGCCCTTTGGGCATTGGCGCCTTGTGCTGCCGGGTCATGAAATCTTTGGAGACGTTGCGCGTGACTCCTTTGATTTCTCTCAGGCCGTTTTCGGTCACATCGTAGACCTGGACGTGCCAATCCCCGAGCCCGCCCGCTTCAGTCCAGGTAACGAAGAGTCGCGTGGAATCGGGCGCCCATCCGACTTCGGCGTCATGCATCATTCCAAACGGCGTCCAGTATGCCTTGCCGTTTATGCGTATTCGCGCGTGGAATCCATCGACTGCAATGACCTTTTCACCGTCCGGCGAACGGAATCGCAGGCTTCGATCCGGCTCGATATCAAAAGCTGTCCATGTATTGAACAGTGAAACGGCCTGCGACGACCACGGTCCGCGGCACACTGCACGTGCTGGATCGTCCTTCTCCGTGCAGTTTCTGAAATGAACGTTTTTCGTTTTGCCCTCACCCTGCTGAGCGGTTGCCACAGCGACGAAGGGCAAGCAGCAAACCAGTAGCGCACTTTGAAAGCACGCGACACGCAAATGCTTCCGCATGGTCCGGGCCTCATTACTTCATGGACTCGTCGAATTCGCGCATCCAATCTTTTTTCTTGAGGACTTCGCGCGGCTTGGGACCATCGGCGGGGCCTACGATTCCGTCCTTTTCCATCATGTCTATCAGCCGCGCGGCGCGTCCGTAGCCGACGCGCAGCCGCCGCTGAAGCGTCGAAGTCGAAGCGCGGCCGGCCTCGCATACTACGCGCACCGCGTCGTGGTAGAGCGCGTCGTCCACTTCATCGTTGGCTTCGCCCGGATCACCTGTCAGCGCCGCTAAGCGCATTCTCGTCCTTCGGCGGTTTGAGTAGCTCTTCGTTGTAGATGGCCTTGGCCTGTTCGCGCCAGAAATCGCATACCGCCGTGATTTCCGATTCCGTGGTGTACGGCCCGTGAATGCGGTGCAGCCGCGACGAGCCCGCGGGCAGATACAGCATGTCTCCCTTGCCGAGCAATGATTCCGAGCCGTTGGCGTCTAGAATCGTGCGCGAATCCACTTTGCTCGCCACGCGAAACGATATGCGCGCGGGAAAATTTGCTTTGATCAACCCCGTAATCACGTCCACCGAGGGCCGCTGCGTCGCGAGTATCAAATGGATTCCCACGGCGCGCGCCATTTGCGCCAGCCGTGTGATGGATTCCTCGACGCCGTTCGTATCCACCATCATCAGGTCCGCCAGTTCGTCAATGACGATCACCAAGTAGGGCAGCGGGCGATGCTCCTCGTTCTCGGAATTTTCGAAGAGCGAAAGCGATTGACCCTTCTCGAACGTGCGGTTGTACTGCTCGATATTGCGGACGCCGCGCTGCGCCAGAATCTTCAGCCGCCGCTCCATTTCCCGCGTCGCGTTTCGCAGAACGTTCGCGGCCACCTTCGGATCGGTCACCACGGGCGTATAAAGGTGCGGGATATCGCTGTAAAGTCCCAGCTCCAGGCGCTTGGGGTCCACGAGCACCAGCTTCAGTTCGTCCGGCGTGGCCTTGTAGAGCATTCCCATCAGCAGGGAATTGATGAAGACGCTTTTGCCGGTCCCGGTGGCTCCGGCGATTAGCAGGTGCGGCATCTGTGTCAAATCGGTGGCGCGAATGCGCCCGATTAAATCCTTGCCCAGCGGCAGAGTGAGCTTCGAGGGCGAATGGCCGAATTCCGGCGATTCGATCACGTCGCGCAGCGCAATCGTCTCGCGCCGCGCATTTGGCACTTCGATTCCCACCGTGGATTTTCCGGGGATGCGCTCGATCAATATGGACTCGGCCCGCAGCGCCAGGCACAGGTCTTCGCCCAGCCCCGTGATCCGGTTGTACTTGATTCCGGCCTCGGGCTTGAATTCGAAAGTCGTCACCACCGGCCCGGGATTGATCTGCGTGATGTGCCCGGCGACGTCGAATTCCGCGCACTTGTGTTCGATCGCGCGCGCGCACTCCTTCAGCTCGCCTTCGTCCATTTTCTCGCCGCGCTCGGCGGCCCGCAGCAGACCGGGCGACGGCAGCCGGAAATTCGTTTTCCCCTGCGCGATTTTTGGACCTGTTGGGCCTTTTTTCGGCTCCGGGGCCGAGCTGTCGTCGTGGTGGAACCGGATGATGGAGGTCAGGCCTCCGCCTCGCTTTTCTTTTGCGCCGTCCTCGGATTCCGCTTCTTCCTCGTCAACCTCGTCGAGTGAAACGCGCTGCTGGCCCACCGCCGGCCGGCCCGCAATTTTGATTTTCTCCACGCGCTTGCGCAGACGCTCCGCTTCGCGCTCCTCGCGCCACACCTGTACGCGCGCCATCAGCCCTCCGATCGCGCCTTCCTTTGCCATGGGCTTTTTCATCCATTCGGCCGCCGCGCGAAACGAAAAACTCGTGGCCAAAAACAGCGCCGTTAGCAGCGTGGCAATGGCGACCAGATTCGCGCCCAGGGGATTGAACGCCGCGCGCAATCCCTCCGCGAGCACCGTTCCCAGAAGCCCTCCCGCGGGCAATACGCCGCGGACTTCCGGAACATGCGCGAGCGCAAGCTCCGATGAAAACGCCGCGACGAGCAATGCGAATCCCGCCAGCTTCGCCACCGGCGATTCACTCACCTGGCTGCGGAACCAGCGCATGGCCATCAGGAACATCCCCACCGGGAACAAAAACGCCGCAAATCCGCTGAATTGGAAGAATAGGTCGGCCACATGCGCGCCGACAGGTCCAATCCAGTTCCGCGCTGGCCCGGTGACGGGCGGCGCCGCCGAAACATTGAACGAGGCATCCAGCGGGGAATAGGAGAGCAGGCTCAGCGCCAGCAGAATCGCCAAGCTAAGCCCCACGAACCCCACCATCTCGTTAAAGCGCTTGTTCTCAGTTGGTGTCAGGATGTGCACGAATTCTCCTTGCCTCACTCAAAATTTTTTGCCTTCAAATCCCGACGCATCGGGATGCAAAGGATAGATTGGGCAGGGGAAGGCTCCCGTCGGAACCGGGGTCGCGCGGGCGCTAGCGCGGCGACCCAAAGGGAGGAACTCAAGGTGCGGGAATGACTATAGCAACGCGGGGCGGGGAGGTAAGCAAGAAGTTTTTCGGATTGTGTTGTAAGTTTCAATCTTGGGAGCGCCGTCTATGTTCTATTCGTGAGACGGAATCTTATTTTTTGACGACCCCCCCTGTTTTGTTGCGGGTAGAAAAAATTACGTTATTGATATTAAGGATGTTAAGGCGATTTCTGTTTCCCAGCGTGTTGCGAGTAGAAATTCGAGATTGCCGTGGTTTGCAATTGGCGACCCCCCTCATTTTGTTGCAATTAGAATAGTATGTTTCGCTGATATTAGGGGCGTTAAGGTGGTTTCTATTCGTGGGAGTTGCGATTAGAATCTGCAAGGGAGACTGGACACGGGAAGGCCCCTGTAAGGCGCCTACCACGATATTCCGAGGCTCCGAGTGCGTCATAAAGGACACAAAAATCCTCCATTCCCGCTGCATGCTAATTCTAAAGGTTGATCGCGCCACCCTTCGCCACGTCACTCAGGGCAGGGCGGGTCTGGCGCGAGCAACAAAAAACAAGTGACTGTAGCATGAAAGAGTGTATTTGTCAATAGGTAAAGGGCGGCGCTACATTTAAACCTTAACGGCAGGGACATTTTACATGGTTATAAAACGTAGAGGTGTGCTTGAATCTACGGGTGTTTGCCGGACGAAATCAGTTTAAGATGCTGCGATGCTTATTTGGCGCGTAATCATACTGGCCGTGGTGCAGGGCTTGACGGAATTGCTTCCGGTATCAAGCTCGGCGCATGTCGTCGTGGCGGAAAAACTGATGGGGATGGATCCGTCTTCGCCCGAGATGACGTTGCTGCTGGTGATGCTGCACACGGGCACGATGTTCGCGGTGATCCTCTACTTCTGGCGGCAGTGGCGCGAGGCATTTTTCCGGAGCGCTGCGGCGTTCAGGGATTTTGCGTGGCTGCTGATTCTGGCCACGGCCATCACGGGTGTGCTCGGTGAGGTGCTCGTCAAGCTGATCGAAAAGGTGTGGCTTCGCGGGACGCCGCATGCCGAGGTCGAGCAGCTTTTCAGCCATCTTGAGTTCATCGCTCCCGCGCTGGCGCTTGTGGGCGTGCTGATTCTGATCGCCGGTGCATTCGAGAAACGCGGCCCGCATCCGGAGACGTCCGATGGTGTGGGCCTGAACGCGAAACAGGCCGGCCTGATCGGCGCTGTGCAGGCACTCTGCCTGCCTTTTCGAGGATTTTCGCGTTCCGGCGCGACGATTTCCGCCGGGATGCTGGCGGGCGTCGCGAAAATGCGCGCTGAGCAGTTCAGCTTCGCGCTTGCGGTGCTCATCACTCCCGCGGCGGATGCGCGCGAAGCGCTCCGCCTGCTCAAGTTCGAGCAAGCGGGCGGGAGCGAGACCATCGCGCTGGCGCTGCTTCCCGGATTTTTGGGAGCGTTCTGCGCGTTTCTGGCCGGGTTGCTGGCGCTGAAATGGCTCAGCAAGTGGCTCGAGGGCGGGCGGTGGTATCTCTTTGGGATTTATTGTTTGGTGGCCGCTGTTGTGGTCGCATACCTACACCATGCGGGCTTTTGAGGGGCATTCTCCCCGGCGAAGTATGCTGCTAGAGGGTGGTGTCCGATTTTGGGAATAGTATCTTCGCGGGATGTGTCGCACCTACGGCGCTCGCGATCTCTCATCCACATTTCCCAGCCCTCCCGGGCTGGGCTAATTTCTGCCGCGCCTACGGCGCTGGGCCGAGAGTGTTCGCTTGATCAATTCAAGGCGCGGTTTTTCCTACTATAGAGGCTTGCGCATGGAAAAGGCGTCGAGGCCGCCTGGATAATAGTCTTTTCTCACGCCGCAAATAGAGTAGCCGTGCTTTTGCCAGAAGGCGATGGCGGGGGCATTATCGGTTGCCGTTTCGAGGGCAATCTCTTTGACTCCTTTGACGGCGAGTCTTTGTTCGGCATCGCGAAGCAGCGCGCTCCCGGCGCCTGCGCGGCGGTGGGGCTCGAGCACGTCAATGGTGATGATGTAGCCCCAGGCATCTTCGTGCGCCGTGAGGCAGAAGCCGATCGGCTTGCCGCCGGCCTCCGCAACCACGCACGACGCGCCAGGAAAACGGAGGTAGTTGCGGAGTTCGCGGCGCGAATAGGCAATGGCCGGCGGGTAGCATAGGCGGTCGATTTCATACAATGTTTCGAGGTCTTCGGGGTTGTACGTTCGTAGGTTGAAAACCACGGCAAGCCTTCATCGCGCGCTACACTTCGAGGATCACGGGCAGAATCAGCGGGCGCTTGGCCGTTTGCTTATTGAGGTAGCGCTTGAGATCGACGCGGATTTTTTCCTTGATCACGCCCCAGTCCATTTTTTCTTCGGGGCTGGATTGCTCGACGGTTCGCAGGATCACTTCGCGGGCCTTGGAGAGAATTTCCTGGCCGTCGTCGCTGGGCAGAAATCCGCGCGTGACGATTTCGGGCGAAATTTCGATGCGTCCGGTGTGCTTATCAATGGCGATGATGGGCACGACGACGCCGTCTTCGCTCAAGATGGCGGCGGTCGCGGATAACGACCTCCTCGATTTCCTCGAGCGAGCCGGAATCCACGCACACGCGCCCGGCAGGGACAGGTTCGCGCTGAACAGCTCCGCCATCGGAGGTGAATTCCACCGGGTGCCCGCTTTCGAGCAGAAAAATCTTCCCCGAAACGGCTCCGACCTGTTCGGCCAGCGCAGCGTGGCGGAACAAGTGGCGGTATTCGCCGTGGACGGGAATAAAATATTTCGGCCGCACGAGTTGCAGCAGAATTTTCATTTCCTCCTGGCTGGCATGGCCGGAGACGTGGATCGGCGACGACTTGCCGCCTTCGTAGTAGACCAGGACGCGGCGGCGGAAGAAATGGTCGATCATGCGGAAGATGGCCTTTTCGTTTCCGGGAATGATGCGGGCGGAGAGAATCACCGTGTCGTTTTCCGCGATGCTGAGCAGGCGGTGATTGTCCACGGCGATGCGCGAAAGGGCGGACATCGGCTCCGCCTGCGTGCCGCTGGCGAGGACCACGAGGCGCTTGGGGTCGAAGCGTGCGGATGTCCTGCGGGCGCACGACACTGCCGTCCGGGATGTGCAGCTTATCGAGACCGTGCGCGATCTCGATGTTGTCCACCATGCTGCGGCCGACGAAACCGACTTTGCGTCCCGTGGCCCGGGCGATGTCGATTACTTGCTGAATGCGGTGGATCGGAGCTGGAAAAGCAGGAGACGATAATCTTTTGCGGCGCGGCGCGGAAAAGCTCTTCGAACCGCACCACGACGGCGCGTTCCGACGGGGTGAATCCGGGGCGCTCGACATTGGTGCTGTCGCTGAAGAGCGCCAGCACGCCCTGCTGTCCGTAGCGGGCGAAGGCGTGCAGATCGAACGGCTTTCCGTCCACCGGCGTGGGGTCCATTTTGTAATCGCCGGTATGAATGATGATGCCGAGCGGCGTGCGGATGGCCAGCGCGACGCAATCAATGGTGCTGTGCGTGACATGCAGGTATTCGATCTGGAACGGGCCGATCGTCGAGGTTTGCCCGGGCGCGACTTCGTGCAGCTTGGCCGAATCGAGCAGGCCGTGCTCTTCGAGCTTCTTGCGTACGAGCGCGAGGGTGAACTGCGTGCCGTACACGGGGACGTTGAGATCGCCGAGGATGTAGGGAATCGCGCCGATGTGGTCCTCGTGCGCGTGGGTGAGGACGATGGCGCGCACCATGCGCTTGTTCTGTTTCAGGTAGGTGATGTCCGGGATGACGATGTCCACGCCGAGAAGTTCCTGCTCGGGGAACATCAGCCCGGCGTCAATGACGATGATGTCGTCGCCCGAGCGCAGCGCGAGCATGTTCATTCCGAATTCGCCCAGTCCGCCCAGCGGAATGGCCCACAAGGAAGGCGCGGTCACTTTTTCTCTTCGTCTCTCTCTCCTGGAGTCTATGGAAATAATTTTTGTGGGTCGCGGTTTCTTATTTGAAGAGCAGCCGCGACATCAAAAAGAACCATAAGAAGGAGCGTTAGTCCCCGAGGTCAGATGCCATCGTATCACATAGCAGCCGCCTGGGCGGCGGTTTAGTCGGGTCCGCCGCCGGCGAATAATCGGGCAATCGCCACGAGCAGCACGGCGCCGAGGGTGGCCGCCGCGAGGCTGCCCCAAAATCCGAGCGTCGTGATTCCGAGGCGCGTAAAAATCCAACCGCCGATCACGGCGCCGACGAGCCCCAGAATCACGTCCACCAGACATCCGAATCCGCGCCCGCGCGTCAAATGGCCGGCGATCCATCCGGCGAGCAAGCCGATGATGATCCAGCCGATCCAACTGCGCGAGGATACCGCAACGTACACGGTCCGCTCGGTAACCTGTGCAAGGGCCGCGGCGTGGATCATGATTGGTCTCCTATCGTGAGAGGCATTTCACTCCTGACAAAAAATATATCCCAAACATTTATACACCAGTTTGGCCGCAAGAAAGTCCGAGGCGTGATGCCCGGGCTGGGGCAGCAGTTCGACGACGTCCATGCCCACGATTTTCTTTTGGCCGGCCACGGCGCGGATAAGCGACGTCACCTGCTGCCAATCGAGCCCGCCGGGTTCGGGCGTTCCCGTGGCGGGAACGAGCGAGGGGTCGAAGCCGTCCAGATCAATGGTGAGATAGACGCGCGGGCTGAGATCGGCAAGCACTTTCGCGATCCAGGTATTGAGCGGCGCGCGCACAATGTCGTTGGCCCAATAGATTTTCGTGCGCAATTGGGGAATGGCCTGCGCCTCTTCGACGCACAGCGAGCGGATTCCCACCTGCACCGCGGGGCAAATCTCGACGACGCGCCGCATGGCGCAGGCATGGCTCGCGGGATTGCCCTGGTAGGTGTCGCGCAAATCCGCGTGCGCGTCGATCTGGAGCACGCTGAGGTTCTCGAATGTTTTCGCGGCGGCGGAAACCAGGGGCGGGGTCAGGGAATGTTCGCCTCCCAGCACGACGGGAAATTTCCCGGCGTCGAGCAGCTCGGAGGCGGCGGCGGAAATTTGGGCCAGGACTTCGTCGAGCGTGCCGTCCATCGTATCCATCGGGGGCAGAGTGGCGATGCCGATTTTCTTGTAGGGTTCGAGCGCGAGCTCCTCGTCGTAAAGCTCCATATTGCGGCTGGCCGCGAGGATGGCCGCCGGGCCGTTGCGCGTGCCGTGCTCGTATGTGGTAGTGCGTTCGAGGGGCACGGGAAAAATCACGGCGCGTGAGGTGTCGTACCGGGAGTTTTCTTCCGGAAGCCCGCCGAAATTTTCGGGTGGCATGGGAATGTAGCGAGTCATCGCGTATTCCGATCCTTCGAGAATCGCGCCGCGCATGCGTTCCGCGGGCGCGGCTAAATTCTTCTTTCGCTTCCGGCACCTTCTGTACTATCAATAAGGCGGGATAAGCGTGCGTCGCCGCCGCCGGAGACGCGAATACAGTACCTGCGAGGGCACCGAATGGCAAAGAAAAAGGGCGTGACGGGCCGAATCCTGCACGACCCCGTGGAAGACCGCCTGCAGCCGATCTATCCGCTCGATCTTTCCCGGACGCGCACGATTGACGATTTGGTCCGAGCCATGGGCCGGACGGCGTTCACGGCGCGGGAGATTGGCGACGCCGCCGACGTGCTGGAGGCCATGGCGCGCGACAAGGACTGCTTCGTGGTGATGACTTTATCCGGCGCGATGACCGTGGCCAAAATGGGCCTGCATATTTTGCGACCTGGTGGCGTCCGGCGTGGTCAGTGAACGCATTGTTTCCACGGGCGCTCTGATGGCCCACGGCCTGGTGGAAGCGACGGGGCGCTCGCATTTTCGGTACGACCCGAAGATGGACGACCGCGAACTTTTCATGGCTGGGTATAACCGCGTCTACGATTCGCTCGAGCCGGAGCTGAACCTGGATCACGTCGAGGAAGTGATGCAGCACATCCTCGAACGCTGGGACGCGGACGACGCCGTGTGCAGTTGGAAGCTGAATAAGCGCATCGGCGAATATTTGCAGCGTCATGCCAAGGGCCGCGGCATCCTAAAAACATGCGCTGAGAAAGGCGTTCCCGTCTTCGTGCCCGCGTTCACCGATTCCGAGCTGGGCATCGACTTCGCGCTGCACAACCGGCTGCGCAAGAAAGCAGGGAAGCCGCTGCTGCGTTTCGACTCCTTCGAGGACTTCGAGCACTACGCGTCCACGATGCTCCCTACGCGGCGCATGGGAATTTTCACCATCGGCGGGGGGGTGCCGCGCAATTGGGCGCAGCAGTTCGGCGTCTATGCCGAGCTTCTGGCGCGCCGCGGCTACGAAAAACTTCCGCTCAAACGCTACAGCTACGGCGTTCGCATCTGCCCCGAACCGGTGAATTGGGGCGGCCTTTCCGGCAGCACCTACCGGGAGGCTGTTTCGTGGGGGAAGTTCGTGCCGGTTGAGGAAGGCGGAAAATTCGCGGAGGTTTTGGACGATGCCAGCGTGGCGCTTCCGCTGATTGCCGGCGCGGTGCTCGAGCGCATCGGATACTTCAAAGCCGGTCGCGGGAAGCGCTGAAGCAGGGAAGCAGGGAACCCTTCCTAGCTAATCGTCTTCGCCGAGAAGGATGGCGGCGGCGAGAACCGTGGTCCACAGCCCGCGCTTATCGCCGACGGCTGACTGGGTGATATTCATGGTGCGGACAATCTTGTTGGAAATGCGGTAGACCTCTTTTTTCTCGTCCCAGGACAAATCCGGATCGAACTCGACGTTGAGCGTGGTTGCCAGCATCTCCGCGGCCAGCTCTTCGGTGTATTCGCCGGCCACTTCTTCGGTTTCGCCGAAGGAATGGTGCTCGGAGAGATATCCGTACATGGACTTGTCGCCGGGCAGCGCCAGGCCGACGCCCGCGGCGATCAGGCGGTGCGCCTCGCGCGTCTGATTTTCGCTGATCACGGTGAAGGCCACCTGGCCGGGCTTCAGGTGCTTCAAGCCCTCGGCGCGCGAAATCAGCTTGCAGTACGGCGGGAAAATGGAGGAGACGCGGACAATATTGCACGCCGCAATGCCCGCGTTGCGCAGGGCGAGCTCGAAGCTCGACAGGCGCTCGCGGTGTTTTCCGGTTCCCTTGGTGAGGAAAATTTTCTTCGCGACGAACGACATGGGACCTGCCGGGTGGCGGTGCCTCCACTAATTCGAGCCGAAAAATTTTTGCGCTCGAAAATTAGCAAGCGCGCGCAGTGATGTCAATGATTATTCGCACACGCCGAGCGCACGGTGTGTTAAGCGGCATCTTCGCCGCGCGTTTGCCCGCCGTGGCGGCCGAAGCGCCGCGCCTGCCTGGGACTTTCTCCGGCGTTTCTATTCCTTTTCAGCGACGAGAATGCAGGGCGCCAGCGCGTCCGCGATGATTTTCAATTCGTTCAACTGCGGCTGCGTGAAGTCCGGCCCGGCGTCGACGGGGGTCTTGCCCTTGCGCGAAACCTGGATCACGCCGATGGCACGGGCGCCAAGCACGATCGGCGCGCTCATGATTTTCTGGATGGCTTGGCCGGGCTTGTCATCGGCGATGGGCACGGCCTCAAACACCGAGGCGTGGGGCACCACGGAGAAATGGTTGATCAGTTCCGGCCGTTTTTCCCGCAGCGTGCGCGCCGCCAGGGAGCGGGCGCTCGAAAGCGGCACCTGCCCGATGGTGCGCAGATTTTCGGGAGCGAGAAATTGCAGGAATCGCTCGTCCGGCGTCACGCCGAGAATGGCCACTTCGTGTATTTCCACCGCGAAATTCTTGCTGATCAGTTCGACGGCGCGATTGAGACGGACGAATCCATTCTCGTTGGATTTGCGAGCCAACTCGCCTACCCATTTTTTCAATTCACCGATATGGTCGCTGGTCATCCCCGCCGCAATGAAATCGCGATGCTCTCCACCGTCTTCCGGCGATTATGTCATTGGTGTGGCCCTATTTCAATTGCGGAGCCGCCTTGTGGTGTACTAATTTGGAAAGCAATATGCTCGCGGGCGGCCTTGCAAACTCGGGCGCGGATTTCTATACTTACAAGCCGTCTGGGAGGGGGGTTGGGACCTTCCGGGCCTTGATTGGAAAGCCAGCGTCGGAAAATCAGGAGGGGCCATGAAACGCTTCGCCATCTCAGTCTGTCTTCTTATATTGTGGCATAACGTCCCGGCTGCGCTCGCGGGACAAACGCAACCGGCAGCCCCGAAACCCGCGGCGGCCGCACATCCAAGGACAAAACCCATGACATCCGATCCCGCTTTGCTGCATCCGGCAACGCTTCACGCCAAAGCTCCCGAGGTATTTGAAGTCAAGTTTACGACCACGAAGGGCGATTTTGTCGTGCAGGTCACCCGCGCATGGGCGCCGCTCGGCGCGGACCGCTTTTACAATCTGGTGAAGCACGGTTTCTTCAACGACGCGGCCTTCTTCCGCGTGGTCCCGGGCTTCATCATTCAATTCGGATTGAGCGCGAACCCGGCCGTGAATAAGGTCTGGCAGGACGCGACGATCAAGGATGATCCCGCCGGACAGAGCAATAAGCCCGGCTATCTCACGTTTGCCACCGCCGGCCCGAATACGCGCACCACGCAACTATTCATCAATTTCGGCAGCAACGCTTTTCTCGATAGCCAGGGCTTCACCCCGTTTGGCCAGGTGACTTCCGGCATGGACGTGGTCCAGGGGCTCTACAGCGGCTATGGGGAAAGCCCCGATCAGGGCGCCATCCAGAGCCAGGGCGCGGCGTATCTCCAAAAGAATTTTCCGAATCTCGACGTCATCAAGACGACGGTGATTATTTCGCCGGTGGCCGCCGCTCCCGCGCACAAGCCCGCGCCTTCCGGCGGCTCCGCGCCGAAGCCCTAGCACCTTTCATTGCCGCGCAAATGAATTCATGGAGGCACATGGTGCGCCGGCTCGCATGAGCGAGGCGAGTATCCTGGAAACCGCGGAGCGCCCGCTCGCCTCCGCCGCGAAAGGCAAAGCCGCCGCCCATGCGACGGTCGTTCTCGCCGGCCTTGCGCTTGCAAAGCTCCTTCTGCAAACGGCCGGAATCCACCGTTACGGCTTCTTCCGCGATGAGCTTTACTACATGGCCTGCGGCGAGCATCTGGCCTGGGGCTACGTGGACCAGCCGCCGCTTATTGCCGCCATTGCCTGGCTCGCGCGGCATCTCTTCGGCCATTCGCTTGCTTCCGTGCGCGTGTTGCCTATCCTGGCCGGCGCGGCCGTGGTTTTTCTTACAGGCATTCTCGCCGGCGAACTCGGCGGCGGCCGTCTGGCGCAATTTCTCTCCGCCTTCACGATCCTTTTCGCGCCCGCGTATCTGGCCTTCGATACCTTCCTTTCCATGAACGCCTTTGAGCCGCTCTTCTGGGTGCTGTGCGCCTGGATCGCGCTGCGAATCGTGAAGGGTGCGCCGGCGAGGCTCTGGCTTGCCTTCGGTGTAATCGCGGGCATCGGCATCGAGAACAAGCACACCATGCTCGTTTTCGGCTTCGCGCTTGCTCTCGGGCTGATCCTTGGGGGCGAGGGGCGCCTTTTCAGCTCGAAGTGGATTTGGATCGGCGGGCTCGCGGCCCTGGCCGTGTTTCTGCCCAATCTCGCGTGGGAAGCGGCGCATGGCTGGCCGCAAATCGAGGTGGTCCGCAACGCGCAGCTTCTCAAGAACGTCTCGATTTCGCCGTGGCGTTTCCTTGGCGAACAGGTTCTTTTTCTTGGGCCATTGGCCTTCCCGGTTTGGCTTGGCGGGTTGGGCTGGTATTTTTTCAGCGGGGAAGGGAAGCGCTTTCGCTTTCTCGGCTGGACCTATCTCTTCGTGCTCGCGATTTTCATCTGTTTCCGGGGCAAGTCGTATTATCCGCTGCCTGCGTACCCTTTGCTTGCGGCTGCTGGCGGTGTCGCGTTCGAAAATTTTGTCCGAGCGCCCGGCCGCCGCTGGGTCGCGTCCGCCTATCCGGCGCTATTAGCCATTGGCGGGCTGCTCACGGTCCCATTCGGCGTCCCCATACTTCCCGTGAACGCTTTTCTGCGCTACGCCAAAATGATTCCAGTGGCGCACGCGGTGAAGACGGAGCGCGATGCCACGGTGGAGCTGCCGCAGCTTTACGCGGACATGTTCGGCTGGGAGGGAATGGCCACAGCAATTGCCGGCGTGTACCACGGTCTGCCCGCGGCGGACCAGGCGAATTGCGCCATTCTCGCGGGAAACTACGGCGAGGCCGGCGCCATCGATTACTATGGACCGGCGCTCGGCCTGCCCAAGGCCATCAGCGGGCATAACAGCTATTACGACTGGGGGCCGCGCGGCTATTCCGGCGGGTGCGTGATTATTTTCGGCGAGCGCGCCCCTGAATTTACGGCCTTCTTTGGCGAAGTCCAACGCGCCGCCACGATCACGAATCCTTACGCCATGGCCGTGGAGCAAAATGTTCCCGTCTACATCTGCCGCAAACCTCGCGCGCCCCTCTCCATCCTCTGGCCGCATTTCAAAATGATTATTTGAGGGCAGGCGTCAATCGAGCGGAGCGTGCTTGGGAAACAGGGCTTCGCGCGCGAGCGCGGCCAAATCCATTCCCGTGTGGGCAAGCTTTCGGCTGATTTCGGATTCGGAATCGCGCGCGATGCACAGCAGGACGCATTCGCTCGACAGAATCGGAAGCCTCCGCCCATTCGCGATTTCGTGGAAGGGCGCGATTTTTTCCGCCTCTTTCAGCACGGCTTCGAGCGCCGCGGAGCGCCGGAGAGATTTTACGGGTGGATGTTCACCCTCGAAGCGCGTGAGCAGCCATTTCCGCCACCCTGCTCCCATTCGTTGCTGGTTGTGGTAAAGCTGGATCCAGAAGTGCCATCTCTGCGGGCTGATGCGGCAAATCAGCCGCAAATAACCCTCGATTTCCTCCTGATCGTTGTCCTTCCAATAATGCGAGAGGCGTTCCCAGTCGTGAATATAGATCCCCGCGAGCAGGTCCGCGACTTCCACCATGCGCGCGGCGCGGCTCTTCGCGAGCATCACCGCGACGCCCTCCGCGCGCGAGAGATTCAGAGTCAGCCGGTGCGATGAAGAATTCGCGCCCTTGCCGTCCGCGCGCTCTTCGCGCTCCACGCGCGAACGAGCCGCCTTCTCACCCTTGCGTCCAAATAATTTCATCTCTTGAAGATAACTCCCGATTGTCAGTTTAGCAGAACTGCGCAAAACCGGCGGAGAGGCGCTCGGGGAAATTGTCATGTGGGTATAGCCTTGCCTTACACCTCCTGTTCTGGCCCCCCCGGCTGGCGGGACAGGTTACCACCCGGCTACTCCGCCGCGGAAGAAGCGCTCGCCGGGCCGAGTCTCCCTTCAAACTGACAATAGAAGGGGCCCATGCGAAAGACGCTCTTCCTACTGGCGGCGGGAACGCTGATTCTGGCGCTGCCGCACGCTGCGGCCGCACAGGGCGCTGACCGGCAGCCGCCGCCATCCACTTCCCAGAATCCCTTACAGCCATCCACGACCCCGCCGGGCGCTGACAGCGCCGCGTCCGATTCCTATTCATCGCAGCCCGACCAGCCGCTATCGCTCGGGGAAGTGGCGCGGCTCGCGCGCGCCAGCAGAAAAAGCCAAGTGAAGGCCACCAAGATATTCGACGACGACAATATGCCCAGGGCGCCGCTCGTCGCGGGCGAAAAGGCTCCTGGCCTTGGCGGCCCAGGCCCGTCCGGTGAAAAAGGTTCGTCCAGCGGCCAAGGTTCATCCAGTGGAGGAAAAGTGACGTTGCTCGATTTCTGGGCCACCTGGTGTGGTCCCTGCCGCAGATCGTTGCCCGGTTTGAAGGAGCTCGCCTCGACCTACGGGGGCAACAACCTCGAAATCATCAGCGTTAGTGAGGATGAAGACGAGGACGCCTGGCACACGTTCGTGGCGCAAAATGACATGACCTGGACGCAGCGCCTGGATGCGGACCACGAAATGATGCGCCAATATGGGGCCAGCTCGCTGCCCACGTATGTTCTGGTTGGCCGCGACGGCAACGTCGTACAGCAATATGTGGGGTACGATCCCGGCGAGTCTTTGGCCGACCGCATCGGCCCTGATTTGAGGAAAAGCCTGGACGGAAGCCTGTAAGCCCGCCGCCGTCTCTCAGAGTCCCAGCACGCTCACCAGCTCGCGCACCGACGCCGCCGAGCGATCGAGCGCTGCCTTTTCCTCCGGCGCCAATTTGATCTCGATGATCTGCTCGATCCCGCGCGCTCCCAGCTTCACGGGCACGCCGACAAACAATCCCCGGATGCCGTATTCGCCTTCGAGGTACGCCGCGCAGGGCAGAATTTTTTTCTTGTCCTTCAGAATCGCCTCCACCATTTCGGCCACGGCCGCCGAGGGCGCGTAATACGCCGAACCCGTCTTCAGCAAATTGACGATTTCCGCGCCGCCCTTTCGGGTGCGCACAATGATGGCTTCAAGTTTTTCTTTAGATATCAATTCGGGGAGCGGGATTCCCGCCACCGTCGAGTACCGGGCGAGCGGCACCATATCGTCGCCGTGCCCGCCGAGCACGAACGAATGCACGTTCTCGACCGAAACGTCGAGCTCCGCGGCCACAAACGCGCTCATGCGCGCCGAATCGAGCACGCCCGCCATCCCGATCACGCGATTCTTCGGGAAGCCGCTGATTTTGAATGCCGCCTGCGCCATGGCGTCGAGCGGGTTCGTCACCACGATCAGGATGGCCTCCGGCGAGAGCTTTACCACCGCCTCGACCACGCCTTTCACGACGTCGTAGTTCGCCTTGAGAAGATCGTCGCGGCTCATTCCCGGCTTGCGCGGAAAGCCCGCCGTGATTACGACGATGTCGCTCGCAGCCGTCGCGCCGTAATCGCCGGCGGCAGTGCAAATGCCCGCGACGTGCGCGTCCGTTCCCAGGATGGGCGCCGATTCGGCCATGTCCAGCGCCTTGCCCGCCGGCGCTCCCTCGAGAATGTCCGTCAGCACCACGTCCGCGAGCCCGGCGTCATGTATCCGTTGAGCTGTCGTCGAGCCGACAAACCCTCCCCCCACCACGGTTACCTTCTTCCGCATTCCTCGCCCCTTGTTCTGGAATTTGCGCCTGACTATATTTCCGCGCGCGCCCCGCTGCTTTTCAATCCGCCGCCACCATCGCCTGCATATTCTCGATAATCGCCGTGGCATACTCCGAGGTCTTCAGCTTCGTCGCGCCCGGCATCATTCTTTCCAGGTCGTACGTCACGCGCTTCTGCTGGATGGTGCGCGCGATGCCATCCTCGATGAGCCGCGCCGCTTCCTTCCATCCCATGAAATCGAACATCATCACGCCCGAGAGCATCACGGAGCTCGGGTTGATCACGTCCTTATCCGCGTATTTCGGCGCCGTTCCGTGCGTGGCTTCAAACACGCCGAAGCCGTCGCCTATATTCGCTCCCGGCGCCATGCCGAGGCCCCCGACCTGCGCCGCGCACGCATCGGACAAATAATCGCCGTTCAAATTGGGAGTGGCAAACACCTGATATTCGTCCGCGCGCATCAGCACCTGCTGGAAGACGGAGTCGGCGATGCGATCGTTGATCAAAATTTTCTGCTCCCACTGTCCGCGCCCGTGCGTCGAGGAGATGGCGTCCAGAGTCTGCTTCACTTCCGCGTAAATTTTCTTCTTGAACTCTTCGGTCGCGCGGTCGAGTCCCGGCTCGATCATTTCCGCGTTTCCTTCCACCGAAAGGTTCGCGTCGCGATCCTGATTGCCGAGAATCCAGCTTTCGCGCTCGGTGACGACCTGCGCCCGAAATTCCTCGGTGGCCAGCTCGTATCCCCAGTCGCGGAATGCCCCCTCAGTGAACTTCATGATGTTGCCCTTGTGGACCAGCGTCACCACCTTGCGCCCGCTCTCAATCGCGTACTGGATGGCACGCCGCACCAGCCGCTTCGTTCCCGTGGCCGAAATGGGCTTGATTCCCACGCCGGAATCGGCGCGCACCTTTTTCGTCGCGCCTTGTATCATCTCGCCGTTCAAAAAATCGATCAGCTTTTTGGCCTCCGGCGTACCGGCCTTCCATTCGATGCCCGCGTACACATCCTCGGTATTTTCGCGGTAGATCACTACGTTCATTCGCTCCGGATTCCGGACTGGCGAAGGCACTCCCTGGAAATAGCGCACCGGCCGCACGCACGCATACAATTCCAGCACCTGCCGCAGCGTCACGTTGAGCGACCGAATGCCGCCGCCCACGGGCGTGGTCAGCGGCCCCTTGATGGCCACGCGAAAATCGCGTATCGCTTCGATCGTGTCCTGCGGAAGCCACTCCTGGAATTGATTGAACGATTTCTCGCCCGCGAACACCTCGAGCCACGCGATTTTCCGCTTCCCGCCATAGGCCTTCTCGACCGCCGCGTCGAACACGCGCCGCGACGCCTTCCAGATGTCGCGCCCCGTGCCGTCGCCTTCGATGAACGGCAGCACCGGCACGTCGGGCACGCGAAACACCCCGCCGGAATATTCGATCGCCTTGCCATGGGAGGGAACTGCCACGCCGTTGTATGCGCTCTTCATGTTCTATTTTCCCCGCGCCCTATCGTCACCAGTGAATCTTCTGGCGAGATGATTGCCATCCGAATGGAATACGTTAACACATCCCCCGCTGCTCTTGCACAGAGGTCCGCCGACGTTTTCATTTCTCCAAACATGGCGTTATGCACTGCGGGAACTGCTTCCGAGGCATGCGAAACAGGAGCACGCCCGATAGTGAAGGCGTTTCTTTAAGAAGGCGGGTGGCGCTATCAGGCTTCCTGCTGCTGCGCCGCCTTGAGGTTCACGAGCGGCGTGAAGACGCACCAAAAATCACCGGCTGCGCACTTGATGTCGGTGAATTCGATGCCCACTCCCTTCGTCTTGCTTCCGCGTTTAGGACGCACATAGACCACGCGGCATTCCCGCTCCTCGCCCGTGTAGCCGTTCACCAGCAGGATGGTCTGTCCGCGCTTCACCTTGGGAGCCAGCGGGAGAAGTCCGCCATGGATGTTGACGGCCTTGGTGACGGTGATGTCGCGGAATGGGCGATTGTCCGGCGTGCGTCCATAGACTCGCACGGGAATGTTTAGCGGCAGGCGCTTGCAACGGCGCTTCTCGATCATGGGACTCTCCCTGAATACGGGTCCGTCGAGCCCTCATACGTTAAACCAAATCCATCCGATTTCGCAAGAGTACTTTCCCGCGCTACACCTCAACCGGCGCTCCAATTGTCGGCTGGGCGACGCTTCATCGCCAGCGCCAATAGCATCCCCATCAAGAACCCGCCGATGTGCGCCCACCACGCCACGCCTCCCGTATTCACCGCGCCCAGCGATCCAATCCCGCTTAGAAACTGCACCAAAAACCAGAGCCCGATAAAAATCACCGCCGGAATCCGCGCCGTGAAAAATATGATGAACAGCGGAATCAAAGTCAAAATTCGCGATCCCGGGTGGAAGATGATGTAGGCTCCCAGCACTCCTGAAATCGCTCCGCTGGCCCCAATCGAAGGTATATGCGAGCCCCATGAGAAAAGCGCCTGCGTAATCCCCGACGCGATTCCGCACACCAGATAAAACAGCAGATAAGGGAGAGCGCCCAGCCGGTCCTCCACGTTGGCGCCGAAAATCCACAGAAACCACATGTTGCCGATGATGTGCAGCCATCCGCCGTGCAGGAACATGCAGGTAAAGAGCGGCACCAGCGCCTCGGCAAGCGTGTAGTGCCGGCCCGCGAGCGCCATCGAGATTTTCGCCGGGACCAGGCCATATGTCATGATGAAGGCGTCCGCCGCGCGCGCCGGCAGCGAAATCTGGTGAATGAATACGACAGTGTTGGCGGCAATCAGCAGCAGGGTCATCACCGGGAAGGAACGCCTGGGCGTCATGTCCTTCAGCGGGATCACGCGTCGGCTCCGGTGGTTTGTGCGCGCGCCGCTTCCAGTAACATCTCCGCTGTGTACGCGGGCTCGGAGCGCTCGCCCGTTCGCCGCAGTTTTTCAATCTCCTCAAGCGACGCGATTCCGCCGCGCGCTCCGAGCGCTCGGCAATTGAGCGCCGCAGCCGCGCAGCAGAATTCAAGCGTATCTTTAACCTCCCATCCGTGCACCAGCGCATACAAAAACGCCCCGTGGAAAATGTCGCCTGCTCCGGTCGTGTCCGCAGCCTCTACGCGAAAGCCGGGGCAGAGAATAAATCGCGCGCCGTCCCATGCGAGCGCGCCGAGCCTTCCCAACGTCGCGGCTATCAAGCGGCACTTGCAGTCCCTGAAAATCTTTGGCAGCGACTGCAATAAATCCGCCTCTCCCGTAAATCGTTCCGGAAAATCCCTCGAAGTAATCGGGAAATCCGTAACTTCAAGTAATTCTTTAACTCCTGCGTAGCGGTTATCGAAATCCCCCACCACCGGAATATTTTCTTCGTGCGCCCATCGCGCCGCCTGCGTTGCCGCTTTGGTGTCGTGTCCATCCACGAGCAGCGCGCGCACGCCGCTGATCCATTCGCGCCGCAAATCCTCGGGACCCACGGCGATTCCCGCGTCGCGCTTCCAGAGCACGGTGCGCTCGCCCGAGCGCTGGTCCACCAGGATGAATGCTGTCTGGCTCGCGCAGTCCGGCGCTGGAATCCACTGCGCCTCGACTTTCTCGCGCTCCATTTCCTTTCTCTGAAAATTTCCGGCGTCGTCGTCGCCGATTTTGCCCATGTAGCGCGCCCGCAGTCCCCAGCGGCTGCACGCCACAAGGGCGCTGGCCACCTGCCCGCCGGCCTTCCTCTCCGCGGAAAGGAGCCTCGACTTTCGAATCCGGCGCCGGAAAATAGGGCAGGCGCACGACGATGTCCGTGGCATTGCTTCCCAGGCCGGCCACATCGGCGACGGAAAATTGTTGTGCGCGATTCATGTGTGAATACTCTAGCCGAGTCTCGGAAAATTTCAAACGCGCCGTGTCGTTTATTAATTGCGCGGACTCTTTTGGTGTGATAAAAATTTTGTTTCGGAACGCCACTCCGTTTGCAGGTCGGCGCGCCGACACGCCGATGCCACTCCGTGAATCCGAGGCTATCGTTCTGCAAAGCTATCCGCTCGGCGAAGCCGACCGGCTGGTCAGCTTTCTGTCGCGTGATTCGGGGCGCATGCGCGGCGTGGCTGCGGGCGCGCGAAGGACCAAGAGCCGTTTCGGTTCCACGCTCGAGCGGCTCTCGCATACTCGCATCTGGTTCTTCGAACGCGAGACGCGCGATCTGGTGCGCATCAGCCAGTGCGAGCTCATCGAATCGTTTCTCGATGCCTTTAGCGACTACGCCTCAAGCGTGGCGCTCGCGCTTTTCACCGAGGTCACCGAAGCCGTGCTGCCGGAGCGCGAAGCATCGGACGCAAATTTTCGGCTTCTGCTCCTAGTGGCGCAGAGCGTAAAGCGTTCCTTGAAGTCTGAACTTCCGCTCGCATATTTCGCGCTATGGACTGTGAAGCTCGGCGGATGGCTTCCGCCGCTCGGCGCGTGCGCGCGCTGCGGCGGCGCACTCGCCGAAGATGCGGCGGGATATTTTTCTCCGGGCGCATTTGCCATTGTCTGCGCGCGCTGCCGCAAGCCCGGATTGCGCGTCATTTCTCCTGCCGCGCTTTCGGCGGCGCGGAAAATTCTCGCGGAGCGGCTCGACCGCCTGAATGAAGAAGCCATTCCGCTGCCCGCCGCAAGGGAAGTGACGGAAGTGATGCTCGACGTGCTCGAACGCCAAATGGACCGCAAGCTCGTATCGCGGGAACTCCTGGAGTCGCCAGCGTGAAACGCAGTTCAAAAAACCAGCCCCGCGCCCCGAAACCAAAGGGCCTTACGTTTCAGGATCTTTTGCTGAAGCTTGAGGAATACTGGGTCCGCCGCGACTGCATTTTGCAGCAGCCCTACGATATCGAAGTGGGCGCCGGCACAATGCACCCGGAGACTTTCTTGCGTGTCCTCGGCCCGGAGCCATACCGCGTGGTTTACGTGCAGCCCAGCCGCCGCCCTGCCGACGGCCGCTATGGCGAAAATCCGAATCGTCTCTACAAGCACACGCAACTTCAAGTAATTCTCAAATCCTCGCCTGATGATATTCAGGACTTGTATCTCGCGAGCCTGGCGGCAGTGGGGGTGAACCTGAAAGAACACGACATTCGATTCGAAGAAGACAATTGGGAATCTCCCACGCTCGGCGCGTGGGGAATCGGCTGGCAAGTTCTGCTCGATGGCCTGGAGATCACGCAGTTCACCTATTTTCAGCAGTGCGGCGGCGTGGACCTCGACCCGATTTCCGTCGAGCTTACGTATGGACTCGACCGCATTGCCGCCTATTTGCAGGGAGTGGATAACGTCTTTGACGTGCGCTGGTCGGATAAGGTGGCCTACCGCCAGGTGCGCATGGCCGAAGAGGAACAATTCTCGGCGTACAGCTTCGATTATGCCGACGCCGTCTCGACGCGCAAGCAATTCGATTTGAACGAAGCGGAAGCGGCGCGTCTGCTCGCGGCTTATGATGGCCTCAAAGGCCATGCGAAGAATCGCTTTCCGGTCTTGCAAGCCTACGATCTTTGCCTGAAGTGTTCGCACCTCTTCAATATCCTCGACGCGCGCGGGGCTATTTCCGTCACGGAGCGCGCCGCCATGATTGGCCGCGTCCGCAAATTGGCAACGCAGGTTGCTCATGCTTGGCTCGATCAGCAGACTTCCGTGGTGACGCCATGAAGCCGCAAGCGGCAATTTTGCGCGGCGATTTTCTTCTGGAAATCGGCTGCGAAGAAATTCCCGCTGGGATGATTCCCAAGGCAGTCGAGGAACTTAAAGCGATACTTATAAAATATCTGTCGGCGAATAATTTGGACGGCGAGCCGACAATTGAAGAATCAATTGAAACTTTCGGCGCACCTCGAAGACTCGTCGCCATCGCGCGCAATATTCGCTTGAAGCAGGAGGATGAGACGCGCGAGATTACCGGGCCGCCGAAATCCATTGCCTTCGACGCCGCCGGTGAGCCAACCCGCGCGGCGATGAGCTTCGCCGAAAAACAGGGCGTCCCGGTTTCGAAGCTCGCGGTCATCACTACTCCCAAGGGCGAATACCTTGTCGCCAGGCAGCTCGTGAAGGGCAAGCCCGCCGCGCAAATTCTTGCCGCCGCGCTGCCGCAGGTAATTTCAGAAATATCCTGGCCACGCTCGATGGTTTGGACCGGCGCGCACGGCCCGCGATTCATCCGGCCCGTGCGCTGGATCGTGGCGCTGCTCGATGGCCGCGTGATTCCCGCCTCGTTTGCAGGTGTGCGCGCGGGGAACCGCACCGATGGCCATCGCTTCCTCGGCAAGAAGGGCATTCCCGTCAACGGCCCTCGCGAACTATGAGCAAAAGTTGAAGAAGAACTTCGTGCTCGCGAGGCCCGAAGCGCGCCTCAAAAAGATTGAAGCCGATCTTCAGGCCCTTGCTTCGCGAAAAAGCTTGCGCGCGCACAAGGATGCGACCCTGCTCGGCCTGGTAACCTATCTCAACGAATATCCCTCCGTGATCCTTGGGAATTTTGATCCCGCGTTCCTCGCGCTGCCGGAAGAGATTCTCATTACCGTAATGCGCGGCCACCAAAAGTATTTCGCTGCCGAGTCGCGCCACGGGGAACTGGCCCCGCACTTTTTCGCCGTAATCAATTTGCCGCGTGATCCCAAGGGGCTGGTTCGCTCGGGCCACGAGCGCGTGCTGCGCGCGCGCTTTGCGGACGCGCAATTTTTCTGGGAGACGGATCAGAAGATCCGCCTTGAAAACTACCTGCCGAAGCTCGCCGCTGTCACCTACGAACGCCGCCTGGGAAGCTATGGCGACAAGGTCGAGCGCATGAGGACGCTCGCGCGATGGCTTGCCGAGCAATGGTTCAGCGGAGGCATCGCCCAGGCCGATGTCACAGGCTCGGACCGCGCCGCGGAGCTGGCCAAGTGCGATCTCGCCACCGAAATGGTGCGCGAATTCACGGAGCTGCAAGGAATCGTCGGCGGCCTTTATGCGCGCGCGCAGGGCGAGCCCGAAGAAATCGCCTGGGCCATCTACGATCAGTACAAGCCGGTGGGGCTGGACGATCCCGCGCCGCGCAATCTTACCGGCTGCGCTGTGGCGCTTGCCGATAAGCTCGATTCGCTCGTCGCGTGCTTTGCAGTGGGAGCCATTCCCACAGGTTCAAGTGATCCTTTCGCTTTGCGCCGCACAGCCCTGGGAATCATGAAAATAATTTTGGATAAGCGGCTCCCGCTTTCGATCTCCGCGGCAATTTCAGCGGCAGCCAAAGCGCTAGCGGAACATCCGCCCAGGATTGCGGCCACCGAGCAGGTCGAAAAGCAGGTGCGCGAATTTCTCCTCGATCGCGCGCGATATATCCTGCGCGAGCGGCAGGGCTTCGCGTATGATGAAATCAACGCCGCATTCGCGGCGGGCGCGGACGATTTAGTGGACGCGGTCGAGCGCGTGGCGGCGGTGAAGGCCATCCGGCACACCAGGAATTTTGCTCCGCTGGCCGCCGCGTTCAAGCGCATCCGCAACATCCTGGAAAAATCCGCCGAAAAGGCGGACCGCGGCCAGGGAAGTGTGAAGCAAGAATTGTTGAAGGAGCCGGCGGAGTCGCAGCTCTTTGTAGTGGCGCAAAAGGTCGGGGAAGCCGCCGGGCGCCTGAAGAAGGAGAAAAAATACCGCGCGGCGCTCGAAAAGATTTCGGAGTTGCGCCCCGCCGTGGATTTCTTCTTCGACAAAGTTCTAGTAATGGCTGAAGATCAGGAAGTCCGCAGGAATCGCATCGCCCTGCTGGGAAGCTTGCTCAAAGAATTTTCGACCATCGCGGATTTCTCCGAGTTGGGCGCGGAGGAAGCGAACAAATCTTCCGGAGCGTCCGGGTAGAAATGGAAGCACTGCTGTAAAGCGTTTCTTGAAATGTTGGCGCGCCGACGGATCAGGGCTGCGGCGCCCATGCGTGCGCAATATGAATTTCGTTTCCACTGAAATCAAACCTAGGGGAGAAAAATGAAATACGTTTACTTCTTCGGAGCGGGTAAAGCAGACGGCACAGGCGATATGAGGGATTTGCTCGGCGGCAAGGGCGCGGGACTTGCCGAAATGACGCGCATCGGGCTTCCCGTCCCTGCGGGCTTCACCATCACCACGGAAACGTGCGACTACTACCTGAAGCACGGACATAAATATCCCAAAGAGCTGCGCGCGGAAGTGTCCAAGCACCTTGCGCGCCTCGAAAAGCTCACCGGCAAAAAGCTCGGCGATGCGAAAGATCCGCTGCTCGTCAGCGTGCGTTCCGGCTCGGCGCGCTCCATGCCCGGCATGATGGAGACGATTCTTAATCTTGGCCTTAATGAAAAGTCCGTGGAAGGCCTCGCCAAAGCCACGAAGAACGACCGCTTCGCCTACGACGCCTACCGCCGCTTCGTGCAGATGTATTCGAGCGTCGTGATCGGTCTTCCCAAGGAGGAGCTCGAGGAGAAGCTGCGCGCCGTGAAAAGGTCCCTGGGAGTGAAAGACGACACGCAGGTAACCGCCGACGGCTGGAAGCAGCTCGTCGGCGAGTACAAGGCATACTTCAAGGAAAAGACCGGCAAGGATTTCCCGGAGAATCCCGAAGAGCAGCTCTGGGGCGCCATCGGCGCGGTGTTCGAATCGTGGATGGGCGAGAAGGCCGTCACCTATCGCCGCGTAGAGAAAATCACCGGCCTGCTGGGCACCGCCGTGAACGTGGTGCAGATGGTCTTCGGCAACACCGGCGACGAATCCGGCACAGGTGTCTGCTTCACGCGCGACCCTTCCACCGGCGAGAAAATCTTCTTCGGCGATTTCCTCCTCAACGCGCAGGGCGAAGACGTCGTCGCGGGAATCCGCACGCCCGTGCACCTGAAGCGAACTGTCGAAGAGCATGCCGAAAGTTTACAAGCAACTCGAGCGCGTCCGCGAAAAACTCGAAAAGCACTATCGCGACATGCAGGATATGGAATTCACCGTCGAAAACGGCACGCTCTACATGCTGCAAACGCGCACCGGAAAGCGCTCGCCCTCCGCGGCGTTCCAAATCGCCGTGGACATGGCTAACGAGAAGCTGATCACAGTTGAAGAAGCGCTTGAAAGAATTAAGTCCGAGGATATCGAGCGGCTTTTCTATCCTGTGCTCGACGCCAAGATGCCGCGCAACGAACTCTCCGCGCGCAAACTCACCGAAGGAATCAACGCCGTGCCGGGCGCGGCCGTCGGCAAAGCCGTGTTCACCGCGGACGATGCGGAAAAATGGGCCGAACGCGGCGAGCGCGTGATTCTCGTGCGCCGCGAAACAAGCCCCGAGGACGTAGGCGGAATGTACGTCGCGCAGGGAATTCTCACGGCCACCGGTGGCAAGACCAGCCATGCTGCTGTGGTCGCTCGCGGTTGGGGGAAATGTTGCATAGTCGGTGCCGAGAAGCTCGACATCGAGGCCGAAGCGAAGACCATGAAGGTCGGGGGGCACGTGGTCCACGAAGGCGATTGGATCACGCTCGATGGCGGCGATGGGTCGGTCTATACGGGTCAATTTGAGCTGTCGCGGCCGGAGCCGCCGAAGGCCTTCGAAACGCTGCTCAAGTGGGCCGATAAGGTGCGGCAAACTCGGCGTGCGCACGAACGCCGATACGCCTCAGGACGCGCGTGTGGCGCGTCAAATGGGCGCGCAGGGCATCGGGCTGTGCCGCACCGAGCATATGTTCTTCAAGGACTTCGAGCATCCGGAGAAGAGCATCGAGCGCCAAGAGGCCATCCAGGAAATGATCCTGGCGGATGACGCAGGAAGCGCGGCGCAAGGCTCTGGCGAAGCTGCTGCCGTTCCAGCGGCGCGATTTCATCGGGATCTTCGAGGCCATGAACGGGCTACCGGTGACCATCCGCCTGCTCGACCCGCCGCTGCACGAATTCGTCCCGCACGATCCGGCGAAGCAGGCGGAACTCGCGAAGAAAATCGGCATCTCGGCGGAAGCAGTGGCGCGGCGCGTGGAGCAATTGCACGAGTCCAACCCCATGCTCGGGCATCGCGGCTGCCGGCTTTCGATTACGTTCCCGGAAATTCTGGAGATGCAGGTGCGGGCTGTAATTGAAGCGGCCATTGATTGCCAGAAGCGGGGCATTAAAGTGTTACCTGAGATCATGCACCCGCTTACGCTAGACAGGAAAGAACTTAAGATTCTCGAGACGGCCACGCGGCGCGTCGCCGACGAGATTATTTCCGAATCTAAAGTGAAGCTTGAATATCTGGTCGGCACGATGATTGAGCTGCCGCGAGCGGCGCTGATGGCTGGCGAAATCGCCGAAGTCGCGGAGTTCTTCTCCTTCGGCACGAACGACCTGACGCAAACGACGATGGGTCTTTCGCGCGACGATGCCGGCCGGTTCCTGCCGGAATATGTGGACCAAGCCAAGGCCGCGATTTTCAAGGACGACCCGTTCCAGACCCTCGACATGGATGGCGTGGGGATGCTCATCGAGTGGGCCATCGAGAAGGGTCGCAAGACGCGGCCGAAACTGAAGATCGGGATTTGCGGCGAGCATGGCGGCGATAGCGATAGTGTAAAATTCTGCCATCGCGTGGGGATGAATTATGTGAGCGCGTCGCCCTTTCGCGTCCCGGTTGCCAGGCTCGCGGCAGCGCAAGCCGTGGTTGAAGAGAAGAAAAACAAAAAGAAGAAAAAGTAGCGGCCGCCTTTAAGGCGGGCCTCTTGTTTTTGCCGTTGCTTTTGTAGCGCCGGCGTCTCGCCGGCTCTTTGTTCTTGCCGTTAAGGTTTAAATGTAGCGCCGCGGCCTTTTAGCGCGGCATCTCGCTTTTGCCCTCGTAGCGGCCGCTTCGCCTTTCAAGCGGGCAGCCTTTGCTTACTCAAAATCAGCGTGACATAAGAAACCGTGAGAGAATTGAAGCCATGAGCAAGAAGCATATGGGGTCCAGCATTGATGATTTCCTCAAGGAGGAAGGCATCTTCGAAGAGGCGCAGGCACAGGCGGTGAAGGAGGTTGTCGCGTGGCAGCTCGCCGAGGCCATGAAGAAAAAGAAAATCTCCAAGAACAAAATGGCCGCGCTGCTCAAGACAAGCCGGACCCAAGTTGACCGGCTCCTCGATCCCAAAAAACGACATCACGCTTTCGAGCCTCGAGCGCGCGGCGGCGATGGTCGGCCGGCGCGTCTCGATCGAGTTGGTGTAGGGCAGATCTTAAAGCTAAAGGTTAAGAGGAACACCTGAAGACCCACCCTCGCACAAGACGCGGGGATGGGGCACGCGGCACAGTATGGGAGAGTATGTATAGGGCGACGCGCACGCCAACAGCATAGAATCCGCCTTCTCCCTTTTCAAGCGCGGTCTCCGGGGAACATGGCATAAGTTGAGCGCGAAGCGTCTACAAGCCTACCTTAATGAAATGCGCTTCCGATTCAACAATCGCAAAAAACCCTTACCTTTTCCGCAATACAATCATCAAGGTGATTCAAACCCTAACCTCGAATATAAGAACCTCACTAAAACAAAAGCAGCAGCCTAGGGAAACATTGGGCGCGTAAACGGCTTAATTCCATCAGGAGTTATGCGTTCGGCTTGGGCCGCTAAGTGCTCCGCGATGATTCGCACATCCTCAACATTGGTTGGAAACTTCACTGAGTTTTCCAAGAAAGGGTCGTCCACTCCATTATCTTTTAAGTCTTGTGTGGTCCTACGCACGTCGGCATCAAATTGCTTCTGATACATAAGCACAGTTTCGCGTTCGGCGACAACTTCGGCTGCCATAATCTTGATTCCATGTTGATGGTCTCGGTACGGGAGTCATCCCAGTCCGTTCCAGTAACAGTTCAAAAATGCCCGCTGCCAAATTGGCGGCTTGGCTTTTAAGATCGAGTAACTTTTCCGAAATTTTGTGTTTTTGCCCGCTCGTTGCATTAATCTGCGCCACCAGTTGTTGTGCCTGAATATTCCCTCTGATTGTTGCTTCGTTGTCCTTAGATATTTGAAGCAATATCGCAAAATGGCCATTATTAAGAGCCTCGTCTTTGTCTTCTCGGGTCACTGCGGCATTGTAGCGGGCATCCGCTTGTGCTCGGTCACGATGCAAAAGTGCTATCTCCAACACGGTAAGAAGCATGCAAAAAAGAATCAACAATGCTCTTTTCCAACCCCTAGGCGACTCATCCAGCGACATAAAGACCGCCGTACAACCTAGAATTGCTATGAAGGTCCCTGCTGGAACTGTCTCCCAGAAGATGAACGCAAGAATAAAGCCTGCCAAAATGACGGCGGCCAAAAATGACTCCAACACCTGTCGTAGAGACATGCGAGGAGTATAGGTTACTGTGACGTGAAGTATGTAATCTCGTTTTCTAATCGAAACAAAACAGGGAGGCTCCGACCAGAAATCGGACTGATTTGTCGAAAACAGAGCGAGGTAAATGCAAGATGCCCGCCTACAATTCGAGGCGGACCGCTACCCGCCAAAACTACGGGCGGGTAAACTCCGGCAACGGCAGAGGCAAGATGCCGCGCTAAAAGGCCGCGGCGCTACATTTAAATCTCAAGCCCGACTGCAACTACCGCTGCCAATCGGGAGATTCATCCCGCTCACCCCGCGTGATGAAGCAGAGGGGGCGCTCCCGGGAAGGGCAACGGCGAAGGCCGGGCACAGCGTGCTGTGCCCCTACGGGATCAAAAGCAAATGCAAGGCGCCCGCCTAAAAGGCGGCCGCTACGTAGGCAAAGGCAAGAGCAAGATGCCCACCTACGCGATGAATCCGCTCCGCAGGATCATTCGGAGTCCAACCCTTCGCCACTGCTCAGGGCGAGAAGGCGGACTTCGGTCCGGCAGGCCCAGCTGCAATTCGAGGCGGCCGCTAGCGGGTTGAGTCTGTGCCGATACATGACGCGATTCGATTTACTGGCCAGCAGGTTCCCGGTGGTCGCCAATAAGGCCGGAATCCGGCCTAGTGTCGGCACTAGACAAAGCGTTCAGATACACAAGTGGATTCGCAAACCATAGAAGCGCGATGGCAAGCGAGGGCAGGCACCAATAGGATTTGGAGGACAGCAGAAAAAAGAAAACAACCAGGGAGCAAAGGAAGGCGAAAACGGCGGAAGTATCGGCGATGTTCATGGCGCCCGATTTGTGTTCACTGAAGCTGGACGCAGTCCATTCCAGAAGGCGGCGTTTCGTGAGATGACGATAAACCGTCCTGACGATGGCATCCAGCATGATTACGGCTACGTGAATCGAAGAGACGACCTTAAAAGCTTCGGCGATATGGGCAGTCGCCAGTTGACGAAAAAGGCGATCCATCCCGTGGCGCAACCGCCCCGAGAAGGCAAGGCCAACCAGGGAAATTGCGGCAACCAGATAATCGGGGAACAGAAAAATGGCCAGTGCCACGGCCAACCGAACGCCCGCTGATTGCGCTCCTCCGAAAATGACGGCTAGCAAGAGCACGGACTTGGCAACGGGAAGCAAGGACCTTCGAACGTACAGCAGAACGACATAAATTATGAAGGGGCGCAATTTGGCGGGTGACCGGGCTGGGTCAGGCTGCTTGAGGGGGAACAGTTGGAACAGGATATTCTGCCAGTCTCCTCTGGCCCATCTATGCAGCATTAGGTAAAAGAGCTTGCAGGATGGCCAAGGCTCCACAATCGGCGCGCCCGCGGCGAAGCCGGTTCTCGCAGCATTGCTCTCCAAGAGATCGTGGCATAGAGTGCTCTCGAATGGGAATCCCGCCGCTACGAGCCGATCGTATGCTTGCACGTGGTACAGACCCTTTCCTAAATGGGCGCATTCCGCGAAGAGGTCAAAATGCGGATTGCGACTCGTGAAAGGGAGATTGTCCGTCTCAAAAGTCGGCCCTATGATCGCGTTCGGCCACCATTCCCATTTTTCGGGAGAAGGTTTCGAGATGCATTCATAGGGCCGCAGGATCGCGTATCCTCGCTCGAGTCGCCCATTGGAGTTGAAGCGGGGCTGGTTCAGAGGGTGTGAAATGGTCTCCAGTAGAGCCCGAATGGAGAAGCCGGCTATCCGACATCCATCATCGAGCACGATCGCGTATTTCACCGCCCTCAAAGCCGGGAGGCCGCCGGTGAAGGAATCGAATTTATTGTCGCCGTAAACGATCAGTTTGTTTACGAGATCCAATTTACCGCGCTTACGCTCCAAACCCATCCACCTCTGCTGCATTTCGCTGAATTGCCGCTCGCGATGCAAGACGAGGAAGGGATTTCTCCCGTCCGAACCGTATTTCCGATTGAGCGCCCCGACCATTTCCATGCAGGTTTTAAGGAGCTGCTGCTCCTCCGCGGTCGCCATTTGGGAGAGGCTATCCGTATAATCCGTTACCAATACGAAGAGGAGATTGTCGTGGGGAACCGTGAGGTAGTGCTCCTCGATCAATCGGACGACACCTTTGAGATGGTCAAGCCCAAACAACAAAGTAGGTATACATACCGCGGCGGCGCACTCAGGCGGAATTCCCGCGCGATAATCCATCCTGGGAAGCTTACGGTCCTCCACGAACATCGGGAGCAAGAGTTCGACCGAACGAGTTACACAGTTCCAACAAAGAATAGCGACTGAACAAATGCCGGCGATCAGCCAAAACGGAGGAAGGCTCAGGACCTTCATCAAGATACAAGCCAGAAGGGTGAGAAGCAGAGAAGCGGAAACTTCCAACACCATGTGCCGCGGAAACGAAAAGGATCTTGGAGCGGTACGGACTGGAGCATCTACTCCCGCAGCCTTGAAAAGCGCGGGCCGGCCATCATCGATCAGGTAGAACCCCACATGAGCTTCGACTGGCGACGCGGCTGGATCATCTTTAAGATGATTTTGGGCCAGCCGCAGGGCAACCTTGAGCAATTGTTCCGGCGACATCCCCGCCAGCTTTGCCAAGCCGTCGACCGCAAGGCGATACATATCCTTGGTTTCGGGGTGAAGGCGCTCATATAGCAAAGCTGGATCATGGGCCAAAACTCCCTCGAAAGGAGTGATGCGAGCAAGGTATTCGTCCTGATCGAGCGAACTCACGAGGGAGAGCGTATGAAGCTGCGTTTCCAGGGCTGGCTCGGCGTGGGTGGCGGCTTTTGCAAGAGTGCGTGAATAGACGTCATGAATTCGGAGGAGGCAACAAAGTTGAATGGCTCCGAGCCCTGCGCGCGTCTCCTTGTAAGAGAGCGAACCGCTTGAGTAGCGCTCGGTGAGGTATGCGCAATAGGCCTGCGGGTCGAAAACCTCGCCGTGAGAGTTCAGATAGTGTTCTGCCGCCAGCAAGCATCGGGGAGCCATGTCCGTGTCGCACGCATGGAACGGCAAATGACGCAGGCCTTCGACGAATGGAAGTTGCGCGGAGATCAGCGTTCGAAGACCGGCAATTTCGTGGCGCGTGCGCTGCGATAAGGGAGCCTGCTCTTCACCGGCGGGACCGTCGGAACACAGCCATATTCCTTTTTTGAGCCAAGAATCCAGCCGAAGCAATTTGCGGGTGTAGAGGCGGCTGGCGTGAAGCCGTGCAATCCAGTCCGGAAAAGGAGATTTCCGCCCTCTGGAAGAAAATGAGGGAAGTCTCTTGGTGGGCGGCGGATGGTGTGTTGCCAAGGATCTCCTCTCCTAGCCGGACGCGGGGCAGGGGAGCACGTTTCCGTACTGGGGAACAACGGAGGCTACAATACTATTCTAACCAGCATTTCCATTTTGCTATCTTCAGCCACGAGATTATACGCTCCCCCTGGCTCGCCAGCAACGGAAATCCCGCGCCGCAGGGGCCAGCGGGGCATTCCGTTGCGGAGCGCGCCCCTTCGCGGTCAAGTCAACCGGCGCCTTGGCCCGTTTCCCACGCGATTTCCCGGACACCTTGCGATCCCCGTGCTTGCTCCACCAAGCTCCTCCTGCCGGTCGCGGGATCTAACCCGGCGGCAAAGGCGCGGTCGCGCAGAGGAAAAGAGCCGGCAGGATGCCGGCGCTACAAAATGACGGCAAGATGCCCGCCTGCAATTCGAGGCGGCCGCTACCCGCCAAGACTGTGGGCGGGGAAACTCCGGCAACGGCAAAGCCATATTTAAGTCTTAACGGCAAGAGTTGTGGCAGCGTACACTTGGGGCCGGACGTGCGCGGACACATGCGTGGTTTGAGCGCTGCTATCGCCGGAGTCGTTTTCGCCCTTGCCTTGCTGCCGGGCATTGCGGGGATGGGCGCGCAGGAAAAGCCGAGCGTCGCGAGCCAGGGCTCTTTCTGGTGGCGCGTCCCGAAATGCCGGACCCGCTGTTTGCAAAGACTATCGTGCTGATGCTGCCGGTGAAGGGAGCGCCCGGGATCGTGGGGCTGATCGTCAACAAGCCCACGAAGGTGCCGATGCACGATTTATATACGGATTCTCCCGCGCTCAAGAAGCGCGACGCGACCGTTTACTTCGGCGGTCCCGTGGACGTGGAGGTGAGCGCCACGAGCGCCATCTTCCGGTCGGCGGCGCCGCCGAAGGACGCGACCCAGGTATTCGGCGATGTGTACGTCTCTTTCGATCCCGATACCATTGCCGCGCTGGTGGAAAATGTCCAGCAAGTGCCGAGTCTGCGCGTTTTTCTGGGGCGCTCGGAATGGGCTCCTGAGCAACTGCAAAATGAGATCGCGCGGGGAGCCTGGTACAGCGTGCGGAGCGGCCCCGATTCCATTTTCGGCAAATTTCCCGAGGCCGCGTGGCGTGCACTGCTGGAGCAGGCCGAGCCTCGTCCCCTGACCGAGTACCAGCCGCCGTTTTCGCCGCTAAGCAACCTCGAATTCGATTTGTAGGAGGCGGGGCACAGCAAAAGACTCGCCCCGCAGAACCGGGGCGAGCTACATTGGCAAATTCAAATGCGACGGCAACGGCAAAAGGCGAAATGCAAGATGCCGCGCTAAAAGGCCGCGGCGCTACATTTAGATCTTAACGGCAAGAACAAAGAGCCGGCGAGACGCCGGCGCTACAAAAGCAACTACAAATTCAAATGCGACGGCGGAGGCCGGGCGCAGCCCTTCGACTGCGCTCCCTTCACAGAAAGCGTTCAGGGCAAGCAGGATCTTCGATATACTGTGCCCCTACCGGAGGACATCAAATCCTCGCCCTTACTCGCCGGCCATTCCTCAATCCAATTTTTCTCGTAGTGCTCGTGGCGTTTCTCGCGTCGCTGGTGGTGCAGTCGGGCGAGCTGGGCACGAGCGACACGACGCATCGGCTCGAAACGACGCACTCGCTGTGGACGTCGGATCCACCCGTGGACCCGCAGGAGTACCCCGACTTCGGCATCCACGGGCGCGGCGGAAAACTTTACAGCTGGTACGGCATCGGGCAGTCGCTGCTGATGCTGCCGGCGGATATCGCCGGGACGTACATCGCGGCGCTGCCAGCGTTCCGCGATTACGGCGCGGACCCGGCCGTGCGCAGCATTGTCGTCAGCTACAGCACGAACATTTTGGTGTGCGTGCTGACCGTGCTGGTCTGCTTCCGATTGCTCGGGTTTTTCGATTTCCGCGTGAACGAGCGAATCGCGGGCGCGCTCGGGCTGCTTTTCTGCACGTCGTTTCTCGAATATACGCAGAACATGGAGGAGAATAATTACATCCTGCTGCTCACGCTCGCGGGCCTGGCGTTCCAGTATGAGTGGCTGCGCACGGGGAGCAGGCGGGCGCTGGTCATTGGGTCGCTGGTGCTGGGCGCGAACTTGCTCACGCGGCTCACGACCGGGATGGACTTGCTCGCGGTGGGTTTATTTTTGGTGCTGGCGTGGCGGTTCGGCGGCGCGGGCGGAGCGGCGGGGCGCCCGAGGTTGGCCGCGTACGCGAAAACGGCTATTCCGGTGTACGCGATATTCGTTCTGATTGATCGCGTGTACCAATATTATCGGTTCGGGTCGTTCTTCAGCACGTACATGCAGGTATTCGCGCGGGAACAGAAGATGCTGAATCCCGCGCTGCCGGCGGCGTTTCCGTTTGAGACTCCGTTCCGAGTGGGATTTTTCGGCGCGCTCTTCTCGCCCGAGAAGTCCATTTTCCTCTTCGATCCGCTGCTGGCGCTGACGGCGATTCTGGCGCTGCTGCTGTGGAGACGCTTCCGGCCCGAAATCAAGGCGTACTTGATTGCGTCGGCTGGGCTGCTGCTTGCGTACATGAGTTTTTACGCGAAGTACACGGATTGGAGCGGCGACTTCGCGTGGGGCGATCGGTACGTCCTAACCGCCGCGCAGATGGTGGCGTTCATTTCGGTGCCGCTCCTGATGCGCCACCGCGCTGCAGCCGGAAAATGGGTGTGGAGGATGGGCATGGCGATTGTGGCGGTGAGCGCGGCCGTGCAGGTTGCGTCGGTGATGTTCTGGTGTCCACTGGAGATCTATCAGATGGATACGCCCGACCGTACGACGTTCGTGATTGCGCTGCGGTTCAAGAACATCGCCGCGTTCGCGCTGGGGAAGATGGACCAGTGGGGGCTGGTCAACGATTCGATGAAGCAGGACCCGTGGGATTACGCGCACATCACGGCGTGGAATTTTCTGCCGTTTCTGCTGGCCAGGGTGGGAGAGGCTGCGGGGTGGGCGATTCGTCTGGTGACGGTGATGTGGTTCGCGGCGCTGGCGGCGTTGATGGGGGTGCTCGCGTGGGTGCGGCGCGTTGGCGCGATGGAGCGGGAATAGATAAAGGTGAAGTGAAAACCGAAGACCCACCGTCGCAGAAGGCGCGAGGATGGGGTCCCGCAGGAGCGTCCGGGACGCAGACACCGCGCACCCGCAAGTACAACTTCAAATCGACGCCCGAAACACCCGCAAATACAAATTAGTGCGAGACGTCGGCGAAGACGATGGGCACGGGAGCTTTGTCGGCGTCGGCGACTTGAAACATCTGGCGCGTGGTGAGAGACATCTGGCGCGCCAAGATTGCGTCGGGCATTTCCTGGATGCGAATGTTGAACGTGTTGACGGAATCGTTGTAGAACTCGCGGCGGTCGGCGATTTCGCTTTCGAGTTCGGTGATGCGGGTCTGGAGGTGAATGAAGTTGGCGTTGGCCTTGAGGTCGGGATAATTTTCCGCGGTGGCGATCAGGCGGCCAAGGGCGGACGTGAGATCGGTGCTGGCCTGCACCTTTTGGTCCACCGTAGTGGCCTGTGAATAGGCGGAGCGCGCCTGGGTGACGCGCTGCAGCGTTTCCCCTTCGTATTTCATGTAGCCCTTGCAGACTTCGAGGAGCGCGGGGAGCTCGTCGTGGCGCTGCTTGAGCAGGACGTCGATATTCGCCCAGGCCTTATCCATATTGTTTTTGACGGCAATCAGGCCGTTGTAGAGCATTACAAGATAGGTGACCGCTCCGACGGCAAAGAACAGAAGCAGAATCAGGGGAAAATAACTCATGGTCGCTCCTTCGTTTTTTGGGCTACGTCCATCCCAGAATCAGAGCCAAGAGATAGAAACACGTTAACGTCAGAACGGGTCCGCCCCAAATGCACAGACCGGATTTCCATGCCAGAGAGCGCACCACTTCGCGCTGGCTGTGAACAGAAATCATAAAAGGGTCGCCGCGGGGGCCTTTGCAGATGGCCACCGGAGGACACGATTCGAGATCAGCGCATTCGGGCGCGTTCGTGGGTGCGTTGGCCGGCGGCGCGTCGTCCGCGGGCGGGTCGTCGGGTTCGGCCGTGGCGATTGCGGCGGCGCGAGAGCTTGCGCCCAGCTGGTCCTCTTCGTCCATGGAAATGGAGGACCAAGCGGCCGGCGCGGGAGCCGGACAGGGAGTGATTGCCGGGACGCCGGGCGCGGTGCTCCCGCCACGGCGGGCAGACGCGAGAGCCGCTACGTAGGAAGCGTCCACCGTGGACCGGGGGGGCACGAGCAGCGATGAAAGAATGGGATTCGCGCTCCTGCCGAAGAAATTGAGCCGCGGATGGAGCGGCGAAGTGGCGGCGGAGACGTTGACGCTAGGCGTCCATTGCGCCGCGCTGGAATTCCGATCCAGCGTACCGAAAACGAAGAGAGGGGATTGCGGCTTGATGCAGGATTCCTCGACGCGGGTGCTTCGGGAGAGGCTGATATTATTGCGGTTGAGAAATCGGGCGACGTTTTCGGGGAACACGTCGAAATTGCTTGAGAGAAAGGATGTGTCGAACTCGTCCTTGAAGTTTCTTTGTATGTCCATATGGGCGCCCTGGGGATCGACGAGCATGCGTCCCGTAGGGTCCACGACGAAAAAGGGCACCGAGAGGCTTTCGTCTGCGACGCACTGCCACGAGCGGCTTCTCCCCGACTGCTTCAACTGCCAGGCCCTGGCGCGATAGTAGTAGCAGGCCACTCCGGTGATGCCGGCGGGGATTGTCCGGGGGCCCTGGGCCGCGCCGCTGACTTCCACAAGGCCCATGGAGGCGCTGCGCACCTTTGAAAAGGGGGTGTTCAGAATGAGCTGCTTGTATCGCAGCATGTGGAAGCCACGGAGAAAGAGGATTACGCCGAACCCGGCTCCGATAGCGAGCCAAGCGACGGCCTTTACAGTGCCGTCGGAGGAAGCGGCGACGAAAATGGATGCGGCAGTATCGAGCAACATTCCCGACCCCTGAGTCCTCTAGCTACCAACAATTTGCAGTTCCCATAGTGTAGGGCCAACGGAGAGAAGAGCGCGCAGCCAGGTGGGGAGGGCGTGGCCAATCGCTTACTACCCGCGCGCGCGAGGCGGGGAGGGACGAGGGGTGAGGGACGAGGGGTGAGGGACGAGGGACGAGGGACGAGGGGTGAGGAAAGAAAGGCGTTACGTGGGCATTTTGAGGAAGAAATAGACGGCGAGGAAAGCGAAGATGGCGTCGGAGGCCCAGGCGGCGAGGAAGGGAGGCAGCTGTCCGACGGAACCCATGGCTTCAAAGAGCGCGGCCGTGGACCAGTAAGCAATGCCGATTCCCACGGCAATGGCGAGGCCGCCGACGGCGCCGCGCGTGCCAACAAGAAAGGCGAAGGGAGCGCCGAGGCAGACGATGATGGCGGCGATGAGGGGGAAGGAGAGCTTTTTGTGCCATTGAACGGAGAGGCGCGCGGTATCGAAGCCGGCCTGCCTGAGGCTGCGGATGTAGGCTCCGAGCTGGCCCCAATTCATCTGCTCGGATTGCAGGACTTCGCGGCGGAAGTAACCAGGGGGTTCGGTCAGCTCGGGGAAGGAGGAGGCCTTGAAGGGGTCGTAACGGTTGACCTGGCCATCGGCGGAGAAATCGCGGACCCATCCGCCGGTCAGAATCCAAGTGTTCTGGGCGGGGTCCCAGGTGGCGCCGGTGGAATAGATGCGGCGGCGGATCTGAAAGGTTTGGAGGTCGAGTTCGAGGACGTTCAAGCCGCCGAAGAATTGGCGGGCGGGATCAAAAGAGCTCGTAATTATAAATTTTGCCGTTCTCACCGAAAATCCACTGGCGCGTGGGCTGAAAATAGGTTTGCGCGGGACGGCCTTTGATCTGATTTTTGATGGCGTCCTGGCGCTGGTTGGCGTAGGGAAGAAAGGTGTCGTCGAGGAGGAACATGGCGCCGGCCAGGATGCATCCGGCAAGGGCCAGCGGAAAGACAAGGCGGTAGAGGCTGATGGCGCTGGCCTTGAAGGCAATCACTTCGTTGTTTTTGGCGAGGATGGCGAGCGTGACGAGTGTGGCGACGAGAGCGGCGAGCGGCGCGAGATGGTACGCCATATAGGGGACGAGGTAGAAGAAGTAATTCAGGACGGTGTCGGCGGCAATATGGTTTTTGGAGATGTCGCCCAGAAGATCGAAAAGGGTGAAGGCGTCGAATATCAGAATGAAGCTCACGAGGAGGACGAAGAAGGAGAAGAAGAACTGAGCGAGCAAATAGAGATCTATGAGCAGGGGGAAACCCGTTGCCGGAGAAGAGAGCGAGCGGGAGGAGAGCGAAACAGGCCCATTGGATGAGGTCGCGCCGGCCGCGGGCAGATGCGCGGCAGAGGATTTGCGGCTGCGCGTTTCGCGGTAGCGTGACGATCGAGTCTCGATCCAGGCAACGAGTGGGTTCGGCTTGCGGACCCACTCGACGCGGCGGAAGAGAAAGAGGCCAACGAAGAGGGCGGCAATGTTGGCGGCCCAGATGCCTGCCGCGGGTGAAACCGAGCCTTGCTGCGCCAGGTGATCTCCGGTGACCCAAAGAAAATAGTAGCAGCCGATGAGGACGAGGGTGAGAATCACGCCCGAGGCGCGGCCGCCGCGGCGAGGACGCACTCCCACAGGGACGCCGATCAGCGCAAAGACGAGGCATGCGGCGGGAAAAGCGAGGCGGTTCTGGAATTCGACGCGGGCGTCGCGCCAGCCGGGACCGCGCTCGGCGAGAAGCGCCGGGACGGACATTTCAGCGTCCGTGAGCTTTGCGCTCTGGGCAATGGACGCGACTTGGGAAAAATCCACGGGGATATCCGTATCGCCGAAGGTGGTGACACTGTAGCGGGAGGGATAGCGGGGATCGTATTCGTGCGTGCTGCCCGAGCCGAGGTGAATATCCATCTGGTGGAAGTCCGGGCCGGTGAGGATGAGGGCGTCCTTGGCCACGGTGATGGCTGAACCTTCCGACCCGCCGGAGGAAGCGAGAAAGACGCCGGTCCAGTGAGTGGCCGCGGCTTCCACGTCTTGCACGTATAATACGAGATGGGGAAAGCGATCGTTGAAGACGCGCGGCTCGATGGCGTAGGGGGCCTGCGAGGAAAGAATCTGGGCTTCGAGGCGGTGGAGCGTGCGGAGTGAAGCAGGACTCAGCCAGAAAGTAATCAGCAGAGTCGAGAGAGAGCCCAGGAAAGCGACGGAGATAATCGGGAAAAGCAGGCGTCGCAGGCTGATTCCGGCGGCATTGAGGGCCACGATTTCGCTATCGCCGGAAAGGCGGCCGAGTCCGATGAGGACGCCGACGAGAACGGCCATGGGAATGGTGAAAATGAGGACCGGGGGAAGAGTGCAGAGAAAAAGCAGGGCCACGGTGGCGGCGCCGCCGGAGTGGTGGACGACCAGATCCATCAAGTGGACAAGTTGCGGGACGAAAAATACGAAGGTGAAGACGGCGAGTCCCAGGGCGGCGTGGGAAGCCATTTCCTTGGCAATATATCGGTCGAGCAGACGCATGAGAGCGGAGGGCTATCTTAGCATGAGGCTTCGGATGGCAAGTGCCGCATTGCGGATGTGGGGAGCGATGGCAATCCTCGGGCGAGTGAAAGGCGGGCGATATTGAGCCGCGTGAACCTGGCAATTCTATGGCACATGCACCAGCCGCAGTACCGCGACCCGGGGACGGGGCGGTATCTGCTGCCGTGGACGCGCCTGCACGCGCTGAAGGACTACTGGGGGATGGTGAAAATACTGGAGGAATTTCCGCGCGTACACGCCACGTTCAATATCGTTCCCCTGCTTGCCGAACAGATCAAGGAATATGCCAGCGGGCAGTTCAACGAGCCGTGGTTCGAGATCGCGTTTGCGCCGGCGGCGGCGCTTACGACGGAACAGAAACGCGAGGCGCTGGAGCGCGCATTCCAGGTAAGCGATGCGAACCTGCAGAGGCGGCCGAGGCTGGCGGAGCTGCAATCGCGCGTGCGGTCGAGCGGCACGGAAGCCTCGGTGGCGCATTTCAGCCTGCAGGATTGGCGCGATTTGCAGCTGCTTTCGCAGCTCGTGTGGATGGACGAGGAGTATCTGGAAAAGGACCCGGTGGTGAAAAGGCTCGCGGCGAAGGGGGAGGGCTTCACGGAAGAGGACAAGGCCGTGCTGCTCGATAAGCAGCACGAACTGCTGGCGGCGGTGCTGCCGGAATACCGGCTGGCGTCCGCGCGGGGCCAGATCGAAATTTCGACGACGCCCTACTACCATCCCATCCTGCCGCTGCTGTGCGATACGGACATCGCGCGCGTGGCGAATCCGCACACGCCGCTGCCGCAGCCGGCGTTTCGCTATCCGCAGGACGCGCGGGAGCAACTCGCGCGGGCGCGGGAGTATCACGAGAAAACCTTCGGGAAGGCGCCGGCGGGGCTGTGGCCGTCGGAGGGGTCGGTGTCCGACGAGGCGCTGGAAATCGCGATGGAAGAGGGTTTCCAGTGGTTCGCGACGGACGAGGGAGTGCTGGGGCGGACGCGGAATATCGGGTTTTGGCGGGATGCCGCGGGGTACCCGGAAAACGGTCCGGCTCTCTATACGCCGTGGCGGCTGCGGCGTGGCGAGCGGGAGATGAGCGGATTTTTCCGCGACCATTATTTGAGCGACCTCGTGGGATTCGTATACAGCCGGATGAGCGCGGAAGCGGCCGCGGAAGATTTGCACCAGCGGATTCGGGCCATCGGAGACCGCGACCCGGCGGGACGCACGGCCACGGTGAGCGTGATCCTGGACGGCGAGAATGCGTGGGAATATTACCCGGGAAACGGCCGGGAATTCCTGCGGCGATTCTACGGTCGGCTGGAACAGGACACGAAAATCAACGCGCTGACGATGAGTGAAGCGGCGGAGGCGGCCAAGGACCAGCCCGCGCTCGAAGGAATTTTCCCCGCGTCGTGGATCAGCGCGAATTTCGACGTGTGGATCGGGCATTCCGAGGACGTGTGCGCGTGGGATTTGTTGCGCGAGGCGAGAGGAGCCTTCGAGCGGGCGGCGCAGCGGGCGGCGGCGACGCACGTCCGCGCGGAGGCGGCAGGGGCGGCCGCGCCAGGCGAAAAAAAAGGAGGACGCGCGTCGCACGAGGCGGCGCGAAACACGGCGAATTGGGGGCCGGAGCTCAAGAGGGCGTACGAAGCGGTGCTGGCCACGGAGGGGAGCGACTGGTGCTGGTGGTACGGGCCCGAACACTCGTCTTCGAATGATACGGAGTTCGACGAGCTTTACCGCAAGCATCTGGCGGAGATTTACAACGCGCTCGGCGAGCAGGCGCCCGACGCGCTGGCGCAACCGATCAAGCGCGCTCCGGAGCATGGACGGCGGGAGTCGCCCACGGCGCACCTGAGCGTGAAAGTGGACGGGCGAGAGAGCAGCTACTTCGAATGGCTAGGCGCGGGGTTTTACGCGGCCGACCGGCGCACGAGCGCGATGCATGGGCGGATCTATGTGCTGGGCGATTTCCATTACGGGTTCAGCGGCGAGCATCTTTATCTGCGCGTGGATCCCATCCCGGAAGCGATCGCGGAGATGCCGGAATTCCAGTTGCGGATCACGATGTGGGATTCGCGGGAGACGCGCATCACGCTGCTCGTGGAAGAAGGGAAGCTCGCGGGCTCCATCCTCGAGCAGGGCGGAGTGTGCCTGCTCTACCCGCAGCTGCTCGTGTCGGCGGCATACGGCAAAATATTGGAGGTGAGCCTGGCGCGAGAACTTTTTGATTTGCAGGGGAGGAGGCACCTGCTGCTGAGCGTCGCGCTGTGGAGGGGCGGATTGCCGGTGGATGTGCTGCCGGGCGAAGGAGTGCTGGAGGTGGCGCTGGGAGAGGAATATTCCGCGTGGGAAGGGGAGTAGGCGGCGTGCCGGAATCGCGTCGGCACAGCTACCTGAAATAACAAGTGTTGACAATCGAATAGAGAGGAGAGATATTCACGGCGTCCCCTGTCCGGGGATGCTTGGGATCTGAAAATACTAACGGCAGTCGGCTCGGCAGCATTTGAGCCGCCCAACCTGGCAACGGGAAACCGTGGCCGGAGGAGGGCCTAATGAAAAGCAGGAAGCAGTGCGCCGTGTGCGTGCTGGCATGGGCAGGCAGCGCGGTTTTTCTCCTCGCAGTTCGCGGTACCGCGGCAAGAAATCACCCTCAAAGGCGGGATCAGGAAACCGACGCTCGAAGTGTGTCCGCCGCCCGCAGGAATGCGTCCGCTGTCGCGAAAGCGAGAACGGAAGGGCTTTCCATACCGATGGCGTTCGAGCCGAACGCGGGAGAGGCGGACGCGCGTGTGCAATTTGTGGGGCGAGGGAAGGGAATGTCGGTGTGGCTCGAGCGAGACGAGATGCGCGTGGAGGTTGGCGGGCTATCGAGGCCTAGCGCGCGAGGGGCGGAAAAGTCTTTTGGAGTACGGATGCGCAGCGCGGGGTCCGGGAAACCTTTTTCGAAGAGGGCGAGATTCGCGTGGCAGGGCGAGCAAAAGCTGCCGGGTGTGAGCAACTATTTTGTGGGGAACGATCCAGCAAAGTGGCGTACACGAGTGCCGCATTACGCGCGGGCGGAGGCGGCAGAGGCATTGCCGGGAGTGAGCGTCGAGGCCTACGGGAACGACGAAGGCGTGGAATACGATTTGCGCGTCGCGCCGGGAACGGATGCGGCGCGTTTGCGGCTGGATATTTCCGGCGCGGAGAAAATGCGGCTCGCGAGCGACGGCGACCTGGTTCTCCGAGGCGGCGGAGATATCTTCCGGATGAGGAAGCCGGAAATCTACGAAGAGGCGCCCGGCGCCGTATCGGCGGCGAGAGATGGTGCGCAGAGGCGTGTGAATGGCGGATACGTGATCGAGGCGGATGGGTCGGTGGGGTTTCGCGTTGGAAGGCATGACGCGGCGGAAACGCTGGTGATTGATCCCTCGCTTTCGGTGGCGTATGCGACGTTCCTGGGCGGAGCGGGTGGAAGCACGGCCGAAAGCGTAGCGGTGGATCCCGTGGGGAACGTGTATGTGGCGGGCACAACGGCGACTCCCGCGACGTTCCCGGAGACGGGAGGCAAACAATTGGGGCCGGGTCCCGTGAACGGAACCACCGGAACCGTGCCGGAATTTTTTATCGCCGAGATCAATCCGGCGGGAGGGGCAAATTCGCTGGTGTATTTGACGTTCCTCGGCGGGAGCGGAATTCAAACGGGGGGAATCATCGCCGTGGATGCGCTGGGGGACGCGTTCCTTACAGGGACGACGACATCGGGAGATTACCCGGTAACGGACCACAGCCAATTGACGCCCGGGCCGAACGACGTGGTGGTGAGTGAAATCGCGGCGGGGGGAAGCACGCTCACGTTCTCCACGCTCTTCGGCGGAAGCGAATCGGAATCGCAGTTCAGCACGGGCGGAATCGCGCTCGATGCCTCGGGGGACGTCTATATCGCGGGAGACACAAACTCGACGGACCTTCCGGTGACGACCGGATCATACCAGCAGACGTTCGGAGGAACCGACAGCGATGGATACCTGGCGGTCTTCACGCCCGGCGCGACTCCGAGCCTGAAGTACTGCACGTACCTGGGAACCAACTCGAGCGGAGACGTGGGCGTGGGTGGAATCGCCGTGGATAAGGCGACGCCGGCGAACGCGTATATCGCGGGGTTCACGGAGAATTCGGCAAGCGGCTTTCCGGCAAAGGGCGGCTTTCAAACCGTGTACGGAGGGGGTACGTCCAATGCGTTTCTGATGGAGATATCGCCCGCGGGGCAGGGTCCGGCGGATTTGGTGTATGGGACGCTGCTCGGCGGCTCAGTCATGGACGAGGCGCTCGGCGTGGCGGTGGATTACGCGACGCCGCCGAATGTGTATTTGACCGGGATAACGCAGTCGAAGAATTTCCCGGTGAATGGGGCGACCGCGGCATATCAGACGAGCCTGCGCGCCAGCGTGGCGACGAATCGAGCGGCGTCGAACGCATTTCTGTCGGTGATCACGCTGATACCAGCGACAGGGATGACGAAGCTCGTTTATTCCACCTACCTGGGCGGATCGCAGACGGATGTGGGGCAGGGAGTGGCCGTGGAGTCTCCGACGGTGGTGTACGTGACCGGCACAACCAACTCGTGGGATTTTCCGTGGAAGGACAATCTGCAGCCGTTCAATGGAACGGGGGACGCATTCATCGTCAAGATGAATCCGCAAGTGGCGGGAACCGCGGCATTGCTCTACGCGACGCCGCTGGGCGGGACAGCGCCGCCGGGCGAGAGCGCGAATGCCGCGGGGAACTCCATTGTGATCGGAGGAACGGGGCTGGTGTATGTGGCAGGACAAACGACGGCGGCGGATTTTCCCACGGCGGTGAGCACAGCGGGGACGGTCAACGGCTTCCAGACGTTCTGCGCGAGCTGCGCGGCGTCGCCGCCGGCCGGGGACGCATTCGTGGCAGGAATCGCGGAGAACGCGGCGCAGGAGGACCCGAGCGTTTATTTCAACACGCCGAAAGTGAATTTTCCGGCGGCGCTGGTGGGCACGCCGGCGAATGGGCCGCAATTGGTGGCGGTGTTCAATGGCGGGGAAGCTCCCCTGAGCATTACGAGCTTCACGATCATTGGAGCGAACAGCCGGGATTTTTCGCTGCAGGGCGTGCCGCCTGGGGGATGCACGGCGCCGGTCAATCCAGGACCAACGCCGACATGCACGTTTGAGGTGGGCTTCACTCCCTCGGTGGCGGGGCCGGAAACAGCGGTGGTGAGCTTCACGGACAACGCGCCGGGAAGTCCGCAGGCGCTGGAACTCGAGGGCGTTGGCGAGGGGTTGCTTGCAACGCCGGGGAACCTAAACTTTGGAAGTGTGCCGGTGGGAAATGTAAGCCCTGATAAGACGACCACGCTCACGAACACCAGCTTGGATGAGATCCAGATCAACAGCATCGCGGAGAGCGGTCCCGGTGACGCACAGTTTGTCGGGGGCGCCACGTCCGCGTGTCCTTCGCTTTCCGCGGGAAGCAGTTGCCAGCTTGCCTATCAATTCGAACCGAATGGCGTGGGCCCATTTCAGGCGCAGGTCGAGGTCACCTACCAAATCGTGGGCGCAGGCGGGGCGGCGTACGTGGAAACGATATCGCTCACGGGTGTGGGGACGGTGACGACGCCCGCGCCCGCTACCCACGTGGAACCGGGAACGCTTTTCTTCGGAAGCGTGGCGGCGGGAACATCGAGCGGGACACAGGTGGTAACACTAACCAATGAGGGAAACGCGCAACTGAATTTGAGCGGCATCGCCATCACCGGAACCAACGCGGGGGATTTTGCAATTGTGCCGGCGGGGACGACATGTCCGACGGGAGCCGGCACGCTGGGGTTTGGGAATCCGGCGCCCAATTGCACGGTATCCATCGAGTTCGCGCCGCAGTCCGGAGACACGGCGGGCGCGAAGAGCGCGAGCTTGAATTTTTCCGACAACGCTTCCGGCAGCCCGCAGGCAGTGACGGTTAACGGGACAGCGACTACCCCGCCGCCGACATTACAGGTTTCGCCAACGAGTCTGGCATTCGGATCGCAGAGCGAAGGGACGTCGAGCGTGCCGCAGACGGTCACGATTACGAATCCGGCGGGCGGCATTTCGGCGGATATCAGCGAAATTTCGATCACCGGCACGAACAAAGGCGATTTCGTGCTGGGTGACCCTTGCGCGCCGGTTCTGGGCGCGGGGAGTAGCTGCAAAGTGAGCGTGTCGTTCAGTCCAGCGGTGTCGCAGCCCGCGGGAAACCGGAGTGCAACGCTCAACGCCCCGGGCGGCAGCCCGGCGGCGGTGCCGCTATCGGGGATGGCCGCGGTGGCGGGCATCTCGATCGCGCCGTCGAGCAGCAGCATCAACTTTGGAAGCGCGACGGCGTGTAGCGTTGCGCCGTGTGGGGCGGGAACGCAGGTGACACTGACAGTGACCAACAATGGCGGCGGGGGAGAGGCGGGCGCGCTGGCATTTAGCGGAGTGAGTGTAGGGGGCACGAATGCGGGCGATTTCGTCCTCGGATCGGATAGCTGCGCGGCGGGAAGCACGGCGCCGGGCGGGACGTGCACGATTCAGGTGACGTTCGCGCCGGCTTGCGTGAATGTTCCAGCGGCGAGAAGCGCGGCACTCACGCTGGTGGACAATGCGCCCGGCAGCCCGCAAACGATCGCGCTCAGCGGCACGGCGACGGGTGAATTCTGCGTCGATCCGCCGCCGCAAAGCTCGATGACACAGACGGTGGCGCAGGAATGCACTACGATATCGCAGACGGCGGCGCAGGGATGCACAGCGGTATTTTCTCTGGAACTACTTTCGCCGAGCGGATCGCAGGGGACTATTACGCTCACGTGCGCGATCACGGGCACGCCCACGGGCGCGCCAGCAGCGGATGTGCCGCCGTGCATTGTGCCGGCGATGGTCACGGGCGCGCCGCCCACACAATCTTGCGCCAGCGCGCCGGCCACGGTTACGCTGCCGGCGAATTTTGCGGTCTGCTTGACAACGGTGGCGCCTTCCAGCACCTTGCTTCCAGAATGGCCGAAAGGACGCGCGCCGCTCGATCCCCGATTCCCGCTGCCGGCGGCCACCGTGATGCTGGCGCTACTGGCAATGGGAGCGGCGGCAAGTGTGATGGGAGGGCGCGGGAGGCAGTTCGCGAGGCTTGCCCAGGCGGGCGCGCTGATGCTGGCGTTGGGCACCGGCATGGGCGCGTGCGGGGGCGGCGGCGGGGCAACGAGCAATCCCGGCACGCCGCAGGGAAGTTACTCGATGGTTGTCACGGCAACCGCGGCGGACAACACGAAACAAACAATCAATTTGACCCTGTGCGTTAGCACCTGTGATGCCAGTGCTGCTCAAGTTCAGCCGCGCGCTCCCCTCATTGTCATGGATTGAGAAGGGATCGGTTCAGAAAACCTTGATGGCAATGTCCTCGGGCCGAGAGCCGGTGGGAAGGAGCGTGATGAGGCTCAAGGTTTTCGTGCGAATGACGGCGAGATCGTTCGAGGCGGCGTCGGCGACGAGCAGGATATCGCCGCCGGGAGTGAGGCGGCAGGTGCGAGGTTCCTGTCCGACAGGGATGGGAGAAGCCATTTGGCGGATTCCGATGGAGATGGGGATAACGTGGCCGGCGGCCGAGTCGGAGACGTAAAGTGTGCCGGCGTCGGATGTGAGCGTGCCTTCCGCGGGAGACATGCCGAGGAGCAGGAAGTCGCTCACGTCGTTGGTTTGGGTATTGACGATGAACAAGCCGTGGGCGGCGGCGGAGGGAACGTAGAGTTCACCGCCATCGGATTTGAGAATCAAATCGTCCGGGGCAGCTCCCAGAGCGAGATTCGCAAGCAGCACCTTGCGCTTCAAATCCACAACGGAAATTTCGTCCGACGCGCCGGAGGTGACGAAGGCCTTCGAGCCATCCGGCAGAATGGCGATCTGCTCGGGCTGCGGCGCAACGGGAACCACGCCGAGGGAAGCGAGCGAGGCGGCGTCGAGGAGCGAGACGGTCGAGTCGTCGCGGTTCGAGACCACGAGAAGCTTTCCATCGGGCGAGACGCGGGCGATCCAGGGGCGGCGTCCGGCGCGGGCGCGCGCCACGATCTGGCGCGTCGCGCAATCTATGGCCACCACCGCGTTCGAGCCGGAGGCGGCCACGTAGGCGCGCGAGCCATCCGGGGAAAAGTCGAGCGCGTAGGGCAAGGTGCCCACGGGAATGCGCGCGACAATCTGATTCTTCACCGCGTCAAGGACCCAGGCGTAGCCGCCCGCGGAGCTCAGTCCCCATATTTCCCGCCGCGTGGGATGCGCGCGAATGCCGGTGGGCCCAGCGCCGACGGGGATGGTGGCAACGGGCGTGAGATTTACGAGATCCATGGCCGTGAGCGTGCCGCTGGTTGTGTTGCCGACGTAGGCAAACATGCGCAGGCCCGGGCGCAGGAACGAAGGGCGAAGTTCGACCGCCACTTCCCGGATGGCAAAGCCGCCAAGAAACACGAGGAGGATAAGAAGCCGGTAATTGGGGCGGAGCTTCATGGAAGCGAACGCGAGATAGAAGTCAGAGGACCAGAATTATAGATGGCGGATTCCGAATAGGAAAGCGAAAGAACAAGAATCAAGGGGTCCATGGGGCGGGGCCACGAAAAATGGCGAAGTGCCTGGAGGCGCGGGGCAGAATCGAACTGCCGATAAAGGTTTTGCAGACCTTTGCCTTACCACTTGGCGACCGCGCCTTCGGCCGGGCGGCAGTTTTCAATCATAGCATCCACGCCGGCCGCGATGGCCGGCATTTTTTGTTTTCACGCGGTGTTTGCGGAAGCGGGGCGATTCCGATAAAATGAATTGTTAAACAAGCGGACAAAGCGAGGGAATGATCGAAGAGCAACACCGGAGCAGTCTGGTATTCGACGCTGCCGACGAGTACCGTCCCGAGCCACCCCTTCCACCTGAAATTCCCGCCTGGAAAGACGGCAGCCTGCGCATCGGACTCCACACGTCCATTGCTGGGGACATCACGGACGCGCTCGAAATCGCGCACGGACTGGGCGCGAACGCGCTGCAAATATTTTCGGCCAGCCCGCGGATGTGGGCGCAGGGCGCCTCACGGATATCCGAGGCGGACGCGGCCCGCTTCCGGCTGCGGCGCGCGCAATTGGGGCTGGGTCCGCTCGTGGTGCACGACAATTACCTGATCAATCTGGCGTCGCCGGACCGCGTGCTGCGGACTCGCTCGGTGCAGGCGTTTCACCAGGAGATGGTGAGGGCCATGGCGCTGGGCGCGGATTACCTGGTGGCGCATCCGGGAAGCGCGTGCGGCGGCGGAATGGAGCGCGCGGTGGTGGCCATCGTGGACGGGCTGAAGCAGGCGGCGCGGGGATTGAAGGCCGGCGACCTGCGGATTTTGCTCGAAAACACGGCGGGGCAGGGAAGTTCGGTCGGCTCGCGATTCGCGGAGCTCGCGGCGATTCTCGATGCATGCGGTGATTTGCCGATGGGAGTGTGTGTGGATACGGCGCACCTGTTCGCGGCGGGATGGGATTTGCGAACGGCGGAGGGTTTGGAAGCGGCGCTGCGGGAAATCGATAGGACCATCGGGCTCGAGCGCGTGGCCGTGGTGCACATGAACGACTCGAAGACGCCGCTCGGCTCACGCGTGGACCGGCGCGAGCAAATCGGCAAAGGTAAAATCGGTCTCGAAGCCATGGGGAGGATCCTGAATCATCCGCTGATCGCCGGGCGCGCGTTTATTCTGGAGACGCCGATTGACAAGCCGGGAGACGACCGGAGGAACGTAGCGGCGCTGTGGAAATTGGCGGGAATCGAGGTGATTGCCAGCCGGGGATCCGGAATGAAGCCGCGGAGGAGGGGGAAAGGTCGCAAAGGAAGTGCAAGCAAGAAAAGCAAAGGGTCCAGGAACGCGCGCCGGCGCCGGGGCAGGAAAAAAGGAAGGGAGTAGGCTCGCAAGTGGCTGAATACGATCCGCAACAGATCGAAGCGAAATGGCAGCGGGTGTGGAAAGAGCAAGGCGCGTTCCGTGCGGAGGATGGAGACGCCTCGCGCACGAAATACTACGTGCTGGAGATGCTGCCCTATCCTTCGGGGACTCTCCATATGGGCCACATGCGGAATTACACGATTGGCGACGCCGTGGCGCGGTACAAGCGCATGCGCGGTTTCAACGTGCTGCACCCGATGGGATGGGACGCGTTCGGCCTGCCGGCCGAAAACGCGGCCATCAAAAACGCCACGCACCCGCGCGATTGGACGCTGGCGAACATCGCGGAGTTCCGGCAAGTCCTCGACCGGTTCGGGTTCAGCTACGACTGGCGGCGCGAAATTTCCACTTGCGAACCCGAATATTACCGCTGGAACCAGTGGTTCTTCCTGCGCATGCTGGAGAAGGGAATCGCGTTTCGGAAGAAGAGCAGGGTGAACTGGTGTCCCGAATGCAGGACTGTGCTGGCGAACGAGCAGGTGATTGACGGCTTCTGCTGGCGCCATGAGACGACGCGGGTGGAAACCAGGGAGCTCGAGCAGTGGTTCCTGCGAATCACGCAGTACGCCGATGAGCTGCTTGAGGGCATGGCGCAGCTCGCGGCCGGATGGCCGGAACGCGTGCTGCTGATGCAGCGGAATTGGATCGGGAAATCGCGCGGGACGCGCGTGCGATTCGAGATCTCCAAATTGAAGGGCGCGAGCCTGGAAGTGTTCACCACGCGGGTGGACACGATTTACGGCGCGTCGGCCATTTTGCTTTCGGCGGAGCATCCCGAATTGGGGAAATTGCTCCAGGGTGTGCCGGGATGCGCGGCCATGGAAGCGCAGCTCAAGGCCATGCGCCAGAAAAGCGTGCGCGCCGCCGACATTGCCACGGCCGAGAAGGAAGGATTTTTCACCGGGCGATTCGCGGTGAACCCGTTTTCGGGAGAGCACGCCCCGATATGGGTTGCGAATTTCGTTCTGGCGGAGTATGGGACGGGCGCGGTGATGTGCGTTCCGGCGCACGACCAGCGCGACTACGAATTCGCGGAGAAATACCGGCTGCCGGTAAAGGTGGTCGTGCAACCCACGCAGGGCGCTCCGCTGCGCCCCGAGCACATGAGCGAAGCCTCGACGGAGTATGGGCGGCTGGTGGAGTCAGGGCCGTATACGGGGCTCACGTCGGAGCAAGCGATCGAGCGAATGACCGCGGACGCCGCGGCGAAAAAGTTCGGCGCCGGCGAAACCACGTACCGGCTGAAGGACTGGGGGATTTCGCGGCAGCGGTACTGGGGGACGCCGATCCCCGTGGTGTACTGCGAGAAGGATGGAATCGTGCCGGTGCCGGACGATCAATTGCCGGTGCGGCTGCCGGAAAAGGCGGCGCTCGGCGTGCAGGGACAATCGCCGCTTGCGAGCGTGCCCGAATTCGTCGAGACGAAGTGTCCGAAATGTGGAGGGGCGGCGCGGCGCGAGACGGACACCATGGATACGTTCGTCGATTCTTCGTGGTACTTCTATCGCTACACCGACCCTCACAACAGCAAAGCGCCCTTTGATAAAGAAAAGGTGCGCTACTGGTTTCCGATCGACCAATACATCGGCGGCGTGGAGCACGCCATTCTGCACCTTATCTACTCGCGTTTTTTTTGCAAGGTGATGAGCGACCTGGGACTGGTGAATCACCGCGAGCCGGTGGCCAGGCTTTTCACGCAGGGGATGGTGCTGAAGGGCGGCGCGGCGATGTCGAAATCGCGCGGGAACGTGGTGGGCGCGATGGAAATGGCGGAGCAATACGGGTGCGACACGGGACGAATGTACACCCTGTTCGCGACGTCTCCGGATAGGGATTTGGAATGGAGCGAGGAGTCCATCGAAGGCTCGGTGCGGTTCCTGAACAAGGTATACCGGCTAGTCGAGAAGTACGCGGACCGGCTGCGCGGCGTGGCCATTGATTGGAATGCGCAGACCGATCTTGCGAGCTGCACGGCCAAGGAGAAGATTCTGGTGCGGAAAACGCACCAGACACTGAAACGCGTGACGCACGAATTCGAGGCGCGCTGGCATTTCAATACGTCCGTTTCGTCGCTGATGGAGTTGCTGAACGACCTGCAAGCGCAGGAGCCGCTCGATGCGGAAGTCTCGCCGGCAATTCTCAAGCGCGTGCTGGCGGTGCTGGTGCTGATGCTTTCACCCATGACGCCGCATATTGCCGAGGAGCTTTGGGGGATGCTGGGCCACAGGGACGGGCTCGCGCGGGAGAAGTGGCCGGCCTATCGCGAAGACCTGACGCGCGAGGAGCAGATCGAGGTGATTATCCAGATCAATGGGCGGCTGCGTGGCAAAATTCTAGTGAATGATGGAATGAGCGGCGATGAGACCGTCGAACGGGCGCTGAAAGACCCGCGAATCGCTCAGCTGCTGAAGGGGAAACAGGTGGCGAAGACGGTGGTCGTGCCGAAGAAACTGGTGAATATTGTTTTGAGATAGCGCCGCCGCGCATGGTTGCGCGACCCCACGATTCAATTGGAGGAAAGAGGATGCGCTTTGGGCCGGGGAAACTGCGGCGAATAGGCGTGGCGGCTATTGCGTTGGCTGCAATACTGGCTGCGCCAATCGTGCCGGCGCGGAAAGATACGCCCCAGCATTGGGTCGGCACGTGGAGCGCATCCATGCAGGGGCCGTTCAATTCCGCAGGACGCACGGTGCCCGCGGAAAGATTTGAAAATCAGACGGTGCGCATGATCGTGCATACGACCATCGGTGGGCATCGAGCGCGCGTCTGGCTCTCGAACACATTTGGGACGGCATCCCTGGCAATCGGGGCGGCGCACATCGCGATCCATGGTAATGGAAGCGCCATTGTGCCGGGGTCGGACCGGCCGCTGACTTTCAGCGGGCGCGCGTCCATCACGATTCCTCCCGGCGCCGAGATGCTCAGCGATAACGTGGCTCTCGATGTGCCCGAGTCGGGCGATTTGGCGGTCAGCGTCTACGTGCCGAATAAAACGGACGTGGCCACGTGGCATTCAAACGGTTTGCATACCACTTACATTTCGGGGCCGGGCGACTTCACGGCGAAAGCCGAAATCCCGGACGCGACGAAGCAGTCTTCGTGGTACTGGCTCGCGGGCGTGGACGTCGTCGCTTCGTCGGCGGCCGCCGCGATCGTGGCTTTCGGGGATTCGATTACGGATGGATCGAAGTCCACGATAGACGCCGACCGCAGTTGGCCGAGCGACCTTGCGCGGCGGCTCCTGGCACAGCCCGGCCAACACGATCTGGCCGTTCTCAATGCCGGGATCGGCGGCAACCGGATATTGCACGACCAAACCGGGAGCAACGCTCTCGCGCGGTTTGGCCGCGACGTCTTGTCGCAGGCAGGCGTCGAGGATGTGATCGTTCTCGAAGGTATCAATGATATTCGATATTCCAATAACCCGGCGCAGGCCGATCAGGCAGTCAGTGCGGAGGATATCATCGCCGGCTATCGGCAGCTCATCGAGCGGGCTCACGCGCGTGGCATCCGGATTTTCGGCGGCACGATGACGCCGTGTGAAGGGGAGAAGTATTGTTTGCCAGACGCCGAGGCCAAGCGCGAGGCAATCAACAATTGGACGCGCACAAGCGGGGCGTTTGACGGCGTGATTGATTTCGAGGCTGCCACGCGCGACCCCGACCACCCGACAAGGTTCCTGGCGGCATTCGATAGCGGCGACCACCTTCACCCGAATGACGCCGGGTATAAGGCGATGGCCGATGCGGTGAACCTTTCGCTGTTCTCGGAGGGCACGCACAAGAAGTCCTGGGCAATGGGAAGCGGACACGGCGGGGCAAATGGCGGCAACTAGCGGAGCGCCGGCGCGGAAAGAACACGGAGGCACGGTGAGCACGAAGCAGGGAATCGTGGTGCTGGATTTTGGAGGGCAATACACGCAGTTGATCGCGCGGCGCATCCGCGAACAGCAGGTGTTTTCGGCGATCCTGCCGTGCACGGCCTCCGCCGATGAGATACGCGCGCAGGAGCCGGTGGGGATCGTGCTGTCGGGCGGCCCGACTCCGTGTACGACGCGGGCGCGCCGGTGTGCGACGTGAAAGTGTTGGAACTCGGGGTTCCCGTCCTCGGAATCTGCTATGGGATGCAATGGCTGGCACACACGCTGGGCGGAAAAGTGGAGCGCGCGGAGCGGCGGGAGTACGGTCCGGCAGACCTCGAAATCGAGGGGAATTCGGCGCTCTTTGCGGGGCTGCCCAGCCGCGTGAAGACCTGGAGCAGCCACGGCGATAGCGTGATGGAACTGCCGACGGGTTTCGAAGTGGCGGGGCGGACGGACAACGCCGTGGCGGCGGTCGAAAACGCGCGCCGGAAACTGTACGGCGTGCAATTTCACCCGGAGGTGAATCACACGGATCGCGGGACGCAAATCCTCGAAAACTTCGTGTTCAAGATCTGCGGCGCGAGGAAAAACTGGAACCGCGCGGGATTCATCGCCGAGACCGTCGAAGGCATCCGGAAGCGGACCGAAGGGGCGCGGGCGATTTGCGCGCTGAGCGGCGGAGTGGATTCCACGGTCGCTGCAGTGCTGGTGCACCGCGGGATGGGCGAGCGGCTCACGAACGTCTTCGTGGACACGGGCCTGCTGCGGCGAAACGAATTTCGCGAGACGCTCGAGCTGCTGCGCGAGAGGCTGGGTTTGCACGTGATCGGCGTGGACGCTTCCGAGCGGTTTCTGGGGAAACTCAAGGGTGTGGCCGATCCGGAGCAAAAGCGCAAAATCATCGGGAAGGAATTCATAGGGGTTTTCGCGGAGGAAGCGCGGAAGATCGCGGCGTCGTCCCAGGGATTGCCGGTGAAATTCCTGGTGCAGGGCACGCTGTATCCCGACGTGATCGAGTCGGTTTCGGTGAAGGGGCCGTCCGCGGTGATCAAATCGCACCACAACGTGGGCGGGCTGCCGGCCGATATGCCGTTTCAGCTGATCGAACCGCTTCGGGACCTGTTCAAAGACGAAGTGCGGCAGATGGGCCGCGAACTGGGGCTGCCGGAAGAGATACTGGTCAAGCAGCCGTTCCCCGGGCCGGGACTAGCAGTACGGTTACTAGGTGATGTGACAAAGGAGAAGCTCGAGACGCTGCGCGGGGCCGATGTGGTGGTTGTGGAGGAAATCCGGCGCGCGGGGCTTTACGACAAGGTTTGGCAGGCATTTGCCGTGTTGCTGCCGGTGCAGAGTGTGGGAGTGATGGGCGACAGCCGGACGTATGGGCACACGATCGCCGTGCGGGTGGTGGACTCGCAGGACGCCATGACGGCGGACTGGTCTCGATTGCCCGCGGAGGTGCTGGGGCGGATTTCTACCCGTATCGTAAACGAGCTACCGGGTGTGAACCGGGTGGTCTACGACATCAGCTCGAAGCCACCGAGCACAATAGAATGGGAGTGAGACGAAAAGCCGTCCTCACCAAGCGAGGAGCCAGGCCGCTAGCGGCTGGCCATTTTTTGAGCCATATAGAGCAGAAGCCTGCGGTCGGGTTCTTCAATACGACCGAGAAGTCTGCGAAAACGGCCCAAATAACGCGCTTCTTTTCCCTTGCTACCCCATACGATATCGTCGGCACTCTTCCTCTTTGGAAGATTTGGAAGTTCGGGCGGTTCCTCACCGTCGTAGAAGAGCTGGTAGAGCGGGACTTCCATGGCTCGTGCCAGCTTTTCAAGCGTCTCGATCGCCGGAACGGTGTGGCCGTTCTCGACGCGCGAGATGTAACAGCGAAGAAGACCTGTGCGCTTTTCGATGTCGCCCTGGGATAGTTTCTTTGTTTCACGCAAAAGCCGGATACGGTCTCCGATTATCATGATGGTATTGTTACATGGACCAGCAGAGACCGCAAGCGAAAAACGGATGCAAGGCATAGATTTTTTAAACACTGTGGATATCTCCGATGTAACCTGGATCACATGACGCACGTCCCACAAGGTGCCAGAACCGGGGCCCGAGCGGCGGCCGAGACCCCGGACCACGACGGAAACCGCCAAGACGATCGGGAACTCGTCCGACTGTGCCAAAATGGAACAGAGTCCGCTTTCGAGGAGCTGGTCCGGCGCCATCAGCAGCGGGTGTTTCGCCTAGTGGGGAGGATCCTGAGGAGGCCGGAGGATGTGGAAGACGTCGCCCAGCAGGTGTTTCTGAAAACGTACCTGTCGCTCGGGAAGTTCGACCAGCGGGCGGCGTTTTCAACCTGGCTCTACCGGATCACGGTGAACGAATGCTGGGATTATCTGAGGAAGAAGAAAATCCGGCCGCTGGTGTACGAGGCGGATTTATCGGAGGAACAGGTATCGAGGCTCGACGGTATCGTTTCCATGGAGCGGCCGCCGGAGGACCCCAGCGAGCGGGCACAAGCGAAAGACGCGCTCGAACAGATACTGGAAAAGCTGCCGCAGCAGGACCGCGATCTGCTGATGTTGAAAGAGGTGGAGGGATTCTCGGTGCAGGAATTGGCGGAGATGCTGGGCCTCAACGTAAATACGGTGAAAGTGCGGCTGTTTCGGGCGCGCGGCAAAATCATGGGCGCCTACCGCCGCGAGAGGCTTCGGGGCCGGCAGCCGGGAATGGCCCCCACGGAAACGCGAAGGGAAAAATAAAATGATGGAACGAGACAAGGAGTTTGTCGAACGCGCCTGTCCTGAGTACGAGATGCTGCTGGAGGATTTTCTCAGCGGCGGTCTGGTTGGCGCCGATGCGGCGAGGGCCACCGCGCATCTGGAAACTTGCGTGGCCTGCCGCGGCGCGCTGGAGGAAGCGGCGGCCGGCGCGCGGTTGCTGAAAGTAACGGGCATTTTGGCCGGCCCGGCGGCGGAGCCGGGACTAGCGTTTGCGCGGATCGTGATGGCGCGGATTCGCAGCGCGAAGCAGCCGGACGCACCGGAGGCGCGGTTTTGGCGTCCGTTCGTCTCGCTGGCATGGAGGTTCGCAGCGACGGCGGCCCTGGCGCTGGCGGCGCTGGTTACGTATGCCACGGTGCGGCATGGATCTGCTTATGGGAACAACCCGGTAGCGGCCCAGACGGAGACGCGCGACATTTTCTCTCCCGATCCGGTGCAGGCGCCGGCGAGCCGGGATGACGTCCTGATGATGGTGGCGGGAAACGAAAATGGAAAAAACTAAGGCCCGGGGCGAGGCAGCGATTCTGATCGCGGTGGTTTTTCTGCTGGGCCTGCTGCTCGGAGCGGTCGCCACGCACTTGTGGGGCGAGCGCGTGTGGGGCCAGCAGGAGACTCATACGGCCGGAATGAAGCCGGTCAATCAGGTGGTGGCAGAGTTTACGCGTCAGCTCCAGTTAACGCCCGATCAGCAAACCCAGGTCACCACGATCATAGATGACACGCGCGCGCAGTGGAAGGCGCTCTATGCGCCGCTCGATGCGCAGAAGGAACAAATCCGGCAGCAGAGCCGCGCCCGCATTCGCGCGCTCCTCACCCCGGAGCAGCAGCCCAAATTCGACGCCTTCATGCAGCGCCTCGACGAGCAAAGAGCCAAGGAGCAAGCCGCGCATTAGCGCTTAGCCTGCGCTGTCATTCTGAACGGAGCCCTGCGCTCTTGGCTTCTCCTGGTGTCCCCTGGCTGGCGCGGGACACAGTCGAAGAAGACCTCCCTTCCTCTCCTATTGTCATTCTGCTTGTCCGCACGGACATGAGGGAGTGCGGTCGAAGGGCAAAACTGAACTTAGCATTTCTGCTTGCGGGCGGCTGCTTTCTTTCCGCCCGCAGTCCCCCGCGAGGCTTCCGGGTTGCCTACGACCCCACTCGGAGACCCGGAACTCGGCATCGGCCGAGTCAATGACGGTGCCTCTTCACGCTGTCCTCCAGGCGTGCCGAAGGCGGAAAGCCACTTAATATACTGAGTCATTGACTCCGGCTCAACGAGTTGCAACGTGGTTTTGCCGCGGCTGCTATTATAGGCGATCGCTGCGAACAGCGGTTCGCAAATGCCAAACGAGTCCACCCGATCGACCCAATGAAAGCGCAACCATGGATTGAGAAATGTCCACCCACATGCGGGGGAGGACTCCTTATTCACCTCCTCCGAGCGGTGACGGAGCGGAAACATTGCCCATAACCGTGCTGCATCGAATGGTTCGGGCTCGCCCGGTTTTTCGACGTGAACGGTATGCAGATGTTTTTGCATCTGCTCCGCGATTCCATTACCGTTTACGACTTCCGTGAGTTCGGGATAACGATGCAGGAAAGTCTCCCGCTCCGAATCTTCCATCGCGTAGCTCTTGAGTCTCTCCAAATAACGATGAATCAACGTCTTGCCAGTTGACTCCTCGGGGACCACATACGTCAAATCCATGCCGAAACAGGCCGCAGCTGTCACCCTTTGAGCCCACAGCCTGAAGTTTCTCTCTCCGCTCTCCCCCATGTCCCGGTAGTAGTCTCCGCCGCTGGCTATGAACCAACGGACCTTCCAGTGCTCCTTAAACACGTATTCTCTCGCCAAAGAAGTAAAGTAGAACTCACCCTCTGCGGCATCATAGGGACAGGCGCAAAATTTCGGATCGGCGGTGCGCTCCCTTCGAAAAAACGGGGGCGGCAGGTCGCCGCCCTTCCGGAAGTCTTCTCCAAAAAAGAACTTAACGATGCCATCGACGACCGAACGGCGATTAGGTTCCGCGCTTCCTTCGCCACAAAGCATGACCCTCAAAAGTCGTTCGCTGTCTTCCCACACTTCCTGTAGCTCATCCTTCTGTCGCACGTCTCGATCGAGAAGCCGGTCGACCCTACCCCTACTATTCCATCGGGCTGGCCCCCCTTCATTCGCCGTTTGTTTCGCGATCAGCGCAGTAAGGCGGTCTTTCCTCAAGTTACATCGCGACCGGACAAACTCCAGCATCGCCGCCCGCACCGCATGCGGCTCGCTGTAACGTCTCCCGCTGGCCCATTCCCTCCTCCGTAGTGGCGTGCACAGCTCTTGCTCAAACCTGAGCAGCTCCGGAAGAATCAGGCCTTCATATGGGCTTTCATGGTCGCTCATAGGTACCGCACACGGCGGCAACGATTTGGGCCGAGAGTCTACCTGATTCGAATCAATCATGCAAGTTGTACGAATCACGCGAACACCCGGCATTCCAGGATTCCCCGGACTTCTGTGGATAATCCTAATGTAACTACTTGTCAGTACAGTAGTTAGTTATATTTTTGAGTTGACTTCCCCGGCCTGCACAGGTCAAACTTCTTTTGCTAGGCGGAGGGCTAAGAGCATGACAAACACAATGACAAGGAAACGGGTAGCGTACTGGGGACCGAAGTGGTCGTTTACCTACCTTGCTGCTCTTCAAGTGTTTCCGGACGACGACCTGATCCCATTCGATACTCCACGAACGACGTTCCGCGCGATTGAATCTGACGACGCAGACTTCTGCGTTCTTCCAGTGGAGAACTCCACAGTCGGCGCGGTGACCGAAACACTTCAATTGTTGGCAGAGCAGCCTCAACAAACCCCAATAAAAATAGTGGATGAGCATTTCATGCCCATAGAGCAATTCCTCATGACTACCCGCGAAGGGGTCACCTTGCACCATATCGAAGCGGTGCTAAGCAATAAGGTTGCACGTGACCAGTGCGAACAATGGCTGGAAGGAAGTCTTCCCAAGGCAGACTTCGTATCAACGAGAACGACAGCCGAGGCGGCAGAGAGGCTTGCAAAATGGGAAGAAGAGAACGGCAAGATCGCGGCAGCTATTGGCCCGGAGCAACTCGCTACCCACTACGGGCGCAACATCTTGGTGAAACGCATTCAGGATCAGAAGAACAACGCCACTCGTTTTCTCGTCTTGTCGAAGGATCCCCGCTCAGGAGGGCCGGCAAGGCGGAAGATGACACTCGTGTTGATTCTTCATGACAAGCCAGGAAGTCTAGCCAGGACACTACAGTTCCTCGCCTCACGCGATCTTAATATGGCCCAATTAAAGATGACTCCGGTTAGGAGTCCGGCGATCTTTGATTGGAAAGACTGGCTGTTCCTTGACATCTCCGTTCCCATCACGGATGGGGAAGTGAAGCAAATTTGCATCGAACTCGCAGATCTTCCAGAAGTTTTTCACTTGAAGCCGCTCGGAATCTACCCTGACCGTTCAATGACAAAACAGGAGCGAATGGCCCGTCTATTTCCTGAAGGGGATAACGAATTTGTGGTTTCTCCTGCTCCGGGAAAAGGGGTCCAGCGTATCATCGTCCGTGGAGAAAGTCATGAGACTGAATTCAAGTCTGCATTGCGCTGGGATTTTCAGCAGGAAAAAAGGAATCCGGATATTGAAATTGCAATTGCCAAGACCATAGTCGGATTCATGAACGCAGAAGGTGGAGTGTTGCTGATAGGCGTTGGCGATGCTGGTCAAATCATCGGCATCGAATCCGACCTGAAAACTCTGTCCTCGCAAACGACGGAGGCCTTCTATCGGGCGCTAGTGCAGGTCGTTGAAAATCATATTGGCAAGGAGTACGCCCCTCTTGTAAAGGCCGACTTTGAGCCAGTGGATGGGAAAACCGTTTGCCTCGTCAGAATCAACAAGAGTCGCGGCGCGGCCTATCTTCGGATTGGAGGCAATCCTGTATTTTTTGTTCGCATCGGCAACTCAACCCGGCCTATGAACACGGAGGAAGCACTTCGCTACATAAGTGACTACAGAAAAGGACGTTGATGTTACTCCTGCGTATGAGCGCCTTAACTTCGGTGAATACGGTCCCTAAAATTACGCCGAAACGAAAAGCGGAGCGGCGGAAAGGCAGGCTTTAGCGGACGCAAAGAGGGCGAAACGAGGACATTCAGAAGGGGATATCTTCGTCTGAGATTTCGGGCGCGGGAGGTTCGTCGGGCGCGGGAGCGCCTTCGAGGTCCGGGTCGTGCGTGCGGGACGCGCTCGAAGCGGGGGCGCCGGAACCAGCGCCGGCAGCGGCACTTTCGGCGCGGGAGGTAAGCATGCGCATCACGTTGCCGACGATTTCCGTGGTGGTGCGTTTCTGGCCGTCGCGCTTGTCTTCCCACTGGCGGGTCTGGATGCGGCCTTCGACGTAAACGAGCATTCCTTTTTTCAAATACTGCTGCGCAATCTCGGCAAGCTTCCCCCACAAAACGATGCGGTGCCATTCGGTGCGCTTCTGGCGTTCGCCGGAACGGTCTTTGTAGGTTTCATCGGTGGCCATCGTAAAGTTGGCCACGGCCTGGCCGCCGGAAGTGAAGCGCGTCTCGGGGTCGCGGCCGAGCCGCCCGACGAGGATGGCTTTGTTAACGGACATGGGCGGGAGTATAGCCGAAGCAGCCGGGAGATAAAAGTTAAGAATTGCCGCGCGCTGGAAGCGGAGGGCCTTGCGCCTTTAGCGCTCTCTCCGCGTTCTCCGTGCCTTCGCCGTGGGGACGAGGCTTTTCTTTTATCGCCGCGCGATCATCAATGCGGTTCCGCGCGGGGAGTGGTGGCTACGCCGATTTGGCGCAACTGCGCCTCGGCGCGGCGCGCTTCGTCCGACTCGGGAAAGCGGCGCACCACCTCGCGCAGGTCGCGCGTACCGGAGGCCTTCAGGCCCAGCTCGAGTTCCGCCATGCCTTTCTTCAGCAGGGAAGCGCCCTGCTTGAAGCTCTTGGGATAGTTCGCCAGCACTTTGTCGTAGGCCGCGATGGCGCTCTTGAAATCGTTCTGCGCATAGTAGAGTTCCCCGAGATAAAACTGCGCATTCGAGGCCAGATCGTTCTGCGGAAAATTCTTGAGGTAGTCGGAGAACTCCTGGCGCGCGAGCTTGTAGTTGCCGGTGTTGTAATCGCGCAGGGCGTTCTGATAGAGCGTTTCGGCGGAAACGGGCGCCATCGGAGGGTTGGCCGGATTATCCGGACTGGCGCCGGGGGGTTCGGTGCCGTCAGCGCCTCCGGGTGCGCCGCCAGGGCCGGTGTCCGAGGAACCGCCCGCGGGAGAGTTGCCGGAGACTCGCGCATCAATGCTTTGGAGCAGGTTCTGAATGTCCGTCATCTGCTGCGAGAGCTTGGCCACGCGGGCTTGGACGTCCTGCAGGTTATCGGAAATTCCCTGCGTCTGCTGCGTAATGGAGCTGATGCTCGAGCCGGTGTTGGCCTGGACTTCCTGAACTGTTTTCTGGAGCGATCCCATCTGGCCGTTGAGCTGATTGACACTGTCGAGAGATTGCTGGACAAGCGTCTTGAGCGTGGCGGTACTGGAGTCCAGATCGCTGCGCAGGTCCTGCTGCCCCTGCAAGAGCTGGGAGACCTGCTGCTGGAGTTCGATCATGTCCTTGTTGATGGCGCCGGCGGGCTGAGGGGCGAGGATCGACCCTCCCACGGCGCCGAAAAACAGTACTGCGAGTGCCAGCACAATCCATCGCGTTTGCATAGGAGTGCCTCCTTGCCGGGATGTAGACGGCCCGAGAGGCGCAAGCCCCTGGGGACCTCGAAACTCGAAGCGCGTCATTCGCCGCGCCCACGCGGAAGCCAAGTACTCTCCGGTCCCGCGCGGCGGGACCGGAGACAGTCTAGGGACCGGCGGATTGCTATTGCGCCATTACGAAGTGGGCACGCCGATTCTGCTGCCAGCAATCTTCGTTTTCGTCGGTGCAGAACGGGTGCTCTTTGCCCCAGCTCGTCGTGGTTATCCGGTCGGCTGAAATACCCAGCGAGACGAGATAGTTCTTTGCGGCGTCGGAGCGGCGCTGGCCGAGGCCCAGGTTGTATTCCTCGGAGCCGCGATCGTCGCAGTGGCCTTCGATCGAGACTTTGACGTCCGGATAGGAGCGCAGGAATTCCGCGTCCTTCGTGAGCGCCGCGCGGGCGTCGTCGCGAAGATCGGCCTTATCCAAATCGAAGTAGGCGTCCTTCACGTTCTGGTCGAATAGATCGCTGATGCTCGGCTGCGGCGCGGGCGCGGGGGCAGCGGGAGGCGGCGGCGCGGCTACCTCCACGGTGGTGCTGGCCGTGGCGCTTCCGCCCGCGCCCGTGGCCGTGATCGTGTAGTTGGTCGTTTCAGTCGGCGTCACCGGCGTGGAACCCTGCGGAGCGACTTTGCCGACGCCCGGCTCTATATCGAGGTCCGTGGCGTCCGTGGACGACCAGGCAAGAGTTGTCGTATCGCCGGGATTGATCGAGGCGGGCGTAGCGTTGAGAGTGACGGTTGGCTTCGCTTCCGGGGGCGCCGGAGCGGGAGCCGGCTGTGTCGCGGCGACTTGCTTCTTGCTGCAGCCGCCGAGGAACGCGCCAAGAGCCACCATGCTGACGAGCAGTGCGATCTTCCGAAAAGTACCGTGCTGCATTTCAAGCCTCCTTCGATGTTCCCGCCAGGGCTATGGCTGAGGAACGCGAGAATTAAATTGTACCAATCGTGCGAGCACAAATGGAACCGTTTCACGAGCAACAAACTTCGGCGCCCCCTGGCCGCGGCGTCTTCATCGCTGCGACCAGTTGGGCGATTCGTTCTGGCCTTCAAAAGTCAACTGGTGCGCCTCACTGCCGTCGGCCAGCATGGACCACACTTGGCGCGTGCCCGTGCGCGTGGACTCGAAGACAAGATGCCTCCCGTCGGGCGCCCAACTGGGCCGTTCGTTGCGGGCTTCGTTGGCCGTGAGCTGGACGAGCTGGTGGCTCACGATGTCCATGACGTAGATATCGTAGTTTCCTTCGGGGCGCCTCCAGCTGAACGCGAGCAATTGTCCATTGGGCGACCAAGAGGGATCGGCGACGTATGCCATGTCCGGCAGGGGGATTTTTTGGACGTTTGTCCCGTCGGAGTTCGCCATGTAGAGAGCCAGCGTGCCGTCGCGATCGCTGATGAAGGCGATTTGATTGCCGGTCTTCGGATTCCATGCAGGCGAGGTGCTGACGCCCGCGGCGAACGTGATGCGGTGCATATGCGTGCCGTTTGCATCTGCGACGTAGATTTCCGGATAGCCGGCCAGACTGGCCATGAACGCGATTTGCGAGCCGTCGGGCGACCACGCCGGCGAGCTATTCGTCCCGGGATAGCGTGGGAACGCAATCAGGTGATTGGCGGCCATCGAGTAGATGCAAATCTCCGCGGCCTCGGAGCGCCCATAGGGCTCATAACACGTGAAGGCGATGCGTGTGGCGTCCGGCGACCATCGCGGCGTGAGCGAGGTGGACCGCAGATGCGTCACCTGGTGTTGATTCGCGCCGTCATAGTCCATCGCCCAGATTTCCGTGTAGCCGCTCCGGGCACTCTCGTAGGCGATTTGCGTCTGGGCGATTCCAGGCAGTCCGCCGCTCAAGACCGCGACGATATCGTCCGCAAACTCATGCGCCAGGCGGCGCGCGTCGGCATCCGTGGCGGAGCCGCGATAAATTTTCTGAATGGCGGGGGGCGAGGAGGGATTGTGGACGTCGGAAAGAAAACCGGCGGCGGCAAGATTCGAGCCGTCCACCGTCAGGCTGCCGTAGGCCACCATGTAGGCGTTTGCCGGGGCCGCGGCCCAGGCTTGCGCGTTGAGTTCATTCGGCTGGCTCGGGGATTGCAGCGGATAAAAACTCGGGCTGACGAGATCGATGATGCCGCAGTACGCGAGATCGGACCAGAGCACGTCGTGAAATGTTTTCTCGAGCGGCTGCGCAGCCACGGAGCGGGATGCAAAGTCCGGCGCGGCGAGCCGTGCCTTCGAGACGCCCAGGCCGGTGCCGGTCTGGAACCAGCCCTGCTGCGTTCCCTGTGCCGCCGCGGGGCGCGGCCCGAAGGAGGCGGCTATTGCGAATGCGGCGAACCCTGCTACGATACGTGCGAATTTTCGCGTCATGTCCTCACCGATGATAGTCGAACCAGAAGGTAACATTTACTGCCGAGCCGGAATATTCCGGGGGCAGGCTTTGGAGCGGCTCGAGGCTTGAATCGCCCGAATCGCAGAAGTATCCACGGAAGAATCGTTGCTCGACTGGGTGATCTGAATATTTGTGATCGTGCCGTCGCGCAAAATCGTAAAATTCACAATCACGCGCGGGGCATAGGCGAGGCCCGGGTTCACTGTGGATTCGAGCCAGTTGCTGCTGATGCGCCGCTGGACCCCTTCCACGTACCACGAATAGCGCGAGCCGAAATCCCCTCCCGCCGCGCCATTGAAGCTCAGCCCGCCCTGCGTGCTGCCAGCTCCCATAGCAAACGACGTCGCGGGGACCGCCGGCGCGCCGCCTCCTCCGTACGGAACTGCGTTGGGCGGAGGCGGGATATTGTTTTCGAGGAGCCTCGAAGGACGCGTGATGATTTTCAGCGGCTTCTTTTGCAGAAATTGTGGAATGGGAGTGGCCGTGGGTTCGGGTTTGGGCTGTGGCTCCGATTTGTACAGGCCCTTCGATTCGTCCACCACGCGATTGGGGGTTTGTTCCTCCGGCGTGGGCAGCGGAATGGCGGGAACGTTGCCCACCAGGCTGACTGCCACCGATCCGCCGGGGCCGCCCCAGGTCTCCACGCGCGGGGCATACAAGATTGAAATCACCACAGCCGATGCGATGGCGGCATGCAGAAGCAGGGAACACCACAGCGGCTTCTTCAGGCTCTCCGGCGGCCGAATTGCAATGGCAGATGACATTCATTTCGCTTCCGGCAGCTCGCTCAGAGGCTGCGTGACCACGCTGATATTTTGGATGCCGGCCTGGCGCAATGTGTCCACCACAGTGGCCCAGCTTCCGAATGGGACCGTCTCGTCGCATCGGACGTACACGGCCTGCTGCTTCACATTGTGCGACTGGGCCGCAATCTGCGGGCCGAGATCGTGGATGTTAACAGGCTTGTCGTTCAGATAGACGCGCTGGCCGCGGTCAATGGTGACCACCATGCGCACTTCCGTAAGCTCCTTCACCGTCTTCGTTTTCGGCACGTCCACGTCAATGCCCGATTGAAGGATGGGCGCGGTGATCATGAAAATGATCAGCAGAACGAGCACCACGTCAATGAACGGCACCATATTGATTTCAGAAAGCGTTGTGCCGGTCTCGCGCTGGATGTGCGGCATGGCGTTGGCTCTCTCGGCTAGGAGCTGTACATCGTCTCGACTTTGGCGGTGAATTCCGATGCGAACGAGTCCATGCGCGCCGCCACGTCACGGATGCTATGGAGATAATAGTTGTAGGCGACGAGCGCCGGAATGGCCGCGAAAAGGCCTGCTGCCGTGGTGATCAGGGCCTCGGCGATCCCGGGCGCCACCGCGCGAAGGCTGGCGGCGCCGGCATCGCCAAGCCCGGCGAACGCGTCCATCACGCCCCAGACAGTCCCGAACAATCCTATAAAGGGTGAAGCCGAGGCGATGGTCGCGAGCGTGGACATGCCTTGCTCCAGGCGCCGAACTTCCTCCCCCGCCGCTGCCTGCATTTCCACGCCGATGGCATTCGAGTTCTTCACCGTGCCTCCCGCCGCGGGGCTGGTTCCCGGGCGAGCGTTCGCGCCAGTCAGCTGCGCGGAAAGTTCGGCGTACCCTGCATCATATACCGCTATCAGAGGGGCTCGCGCCGGATACGGCGCGAAGCGACCGGGGATTCGGCAGGCCTGCGCCCGTGCGGAACGTCTGCAGGAATTTGACCGCCTTACGCTCGATCCCGCCTAGTTGATAGGCCTTTTGGAAAATCAGCGCCCACGACAGTATGGAAAAGAGGAGAAGAATTCCGAGAATAACGCGCGCTACCCCGCTCGTTTGCTCGAGAAGAGTGAGCGGGCTGGCAAAGAGAAAGAAAAGGAGCGCCAAACCAGAAATTGTTCTTCCTCCCCCAGAGAGAGTTTCTTGATCCGCCCGGAAACAACGTAGCACACGCACCGGGGGCGGTCAAACAGATGCGATCCTGGCGGCGGAGTTTTTGCCTCCTCAATCGGGCCAATGCAAAATACAACATCTCTTCCGGGACGAAGGAATTTGGAGTACAATATCCCCCGATCGCAATTCCAAGTAGCAAATCCTAATTTAACGAGAGGCATCCAAACCATGAATCGAATTTTGCTGGGTCTCGTCCTTGCCGCAGGAATCTGTCAGGCTCAAAGCGCAACAACTCCAGCTCCGGCCGCTCCGCCGGCGAGCGCGCCGCAGGCCGTCCCGCCCGCCGCTCCAGTCGTGGCGCCCGGTGACGCCGTAATCACCATTCATGGTCTTTGCACCGACGCGACGAAAAATGCCGCGCCCGCCGATGCCAGCTCCTGCGTCACGGTGATCACCAAGGAGCAGTATGACAATCTGCTCGCAGCCATAGTCGCGCCGGGCGCGGCCCCGCCTCCCAACACGCCTGACTTGGCTGCGAAGTATGTACAGTTGATGACGGTTGCTAACGCCGCCGAGCAGGCGGGAATAGAAAATGACCCCCAATCCAAGGAGTATATGCGGCTGCGGCGGTTGCAAGCGCTGGCGACCCGGTATGGCCTCATTTTACAAGCGGAGTACGCCAAGCCCGCCCCCGATGAAATAGCAGCCTACTATCAGAAGAATCTTTCCCAATACCAGGAAGTCAAGCTCAACCGCATATTCATCCCCAAGTCGAACCCCAGCGCTCAGAACAAAGACGATTTCGCGAAGAGCGCCGCCGCAGCGGCCGCGGATGTGCGCGACCGTGTCGCCAAAGGGGAAGACCCGGACCAGGCCGAAAAGGAGGTCTACACGACTCTGGGTATAACATCGCAACCGATGAAAACGGATACCGGCGAGGTGCGGAAGAATATGTTCCCGCAAGAGCAGGCCGATGAAATCTTTTCTCTGAAGGCCGGTGAAGTGAGCAAAGTCGAGGAAGAACCCGGCGGCTTTACGATCTTCAAGGTGGTGAGCACGGATACGTTGCCGCTTGACCAAGTGAAGGATGAAATCTCGGGCACGGTCTCCCAGCAAGACCTCCAAAACAAACTGAAGGAAATCACCGGCTCCGTGCATGCGGATTACAATGACCAATACTTTAAGGGTGCTGCTGCTCCGATGTTCCCCGGAGGCGCTGGCGGGCCGCCGCAGCCACAGCCCTCTGCTCCTGTGGCTTCGCCCACACCTGCGCCTGAGCCCAAAAAGAATCCGTAGGCAGTCTCGCGCCACCCCGTGGCTTTCGCGGTGGGGTGGCAGGCCGGAGAGCCGCGCCGGATTTTAGCGTGTCCACAGTCATGCGCTTTCTTCAGGGGCCTTTGGCCCCTGAAGCCGCTGGAATAAGTTTTTCCATCGTGTGTTAAAAGTCCCGAGCCCCCTGCCGGCGATTCACACCGCTCCCCCTCGACAAAGAAACCCGCGCGGCCTGTGCTAGAATTGCATTCCAGCCATGAGCCAAACGTTTGACGTCGGAATCGAGCGATTGACGGGCAAGTTTCGGCAGGAAGAGGGCGCTTTGCAATCGAGCCCCTCTTGCGGCAGGCGGCGCTACCCTGGCGCCGGGGAAAGCTTTCTACATCGAGACGTTCGGTTGCCAGATGAACGTCCACGACTCGGAAAAAGTGGCGGGCGTGCTGCTTGAGCGCGGGTATCGCGCAGTCGAGACCGCCGCGCAGGCGGATCTGGTTCTCTTCAACACGTGCAGCATCCGGGAAAAGGCCGCGCAGAAGGTCTTCTCGCGCCTCGGCGATTGGAAAGCCGCCGCGAACGAAAAAATCATCGGCGTGCTCGGATGCGTCGCGCAGCAGGAAGGCCAGGAGATTTTCAAGCGCGCGCCGTGGGTGAGTCTGGTCTGCGGCTCGGCGAGCTACCGGCTCTTGCCGGAACTCCTCGGGGAACTCGAAGCAGGCGGCCGCAGGATCGCGGGCCTCGATCTGGACACGGACGAAACTTTCGAAACGGAAATTACGCGCCGCGATAACCCCTTCCGCGCTTATCTGACGATTATCGAAGGCTGCGATTATTCCTGCGCCTATTGCGTGGTGCCGCACACGCGCGGGCCGGAGCGAAGCCGCGCGAGCGATTCGATTCTCGCCGAGGCGCGGCGGCTGGCCGGCGAAGGCTACACGGAAATCCAGTTGCTGGGCCAAACGGTGAACTCCTACCGCGATCCCTCGCCGCGAGGGCTAAATTTCCCTGGGCTTCTGCGCGAGGTCGCGGCCGTCCAGGGCGTCCGGCGCGTGCGCTTCACCACTTCGCATCCGAATGATTTCACGCGCGAAATTGTCGAGGCCATTGACGCGACGCCGGCCCTGTGCGAGCACGTCCACCTGCCCGTGCAATCCGGCTCCACGCGCGTCCTGCGGGCCATGCGGCGGACGTACACCCGCGAGGAGTATCTCGAAAAGCTTTCCTGGATCAAGAATGCGCGGCGGCCGATCAGCGTGACGAGCGATATTATCGTGGGATTTCCCGGCGAGACACAAAGCGATTTCGAGGATACCCTCGGGTTGCTCGACGCCGCCGGGTACGATGCCATCTTCTCCTTCAAATATTCGCCGCGGCCGAATACCTCGGCGCTCACCGTGCCGGACGCCGTTCCGGAGGAAGAGAAGGGAAGGCGGCTGGCCCTCCTGCAGGAACACCAGCGCGGAATCCAGGCGGTACGAAACGAAAAGCTCGTCGGTTCGGAATTCGAGGTGCTCGTGGATGCCTGGCACGCTTCCAAGGGACAATGGGCCGGACGCAGTTCCAGCAATCGCATCGTAAATTTCACTTCGCCGCGCGGAAATCTTCTGGGACAATATCTGCAAGTAAGGGTGACGCGCACGGGACCGAATAGTTTGGTGGGCGAGCAAGTGGTGTAGAGGTACGGGAGGTCACCATGGAACTCGAGGTCAAGATCCGCGGATTGATGATGGACCCTGCCACGAACATGCCCGTCGTTGTGCTCAAGGAAACCCAGGGCAGCGGAGTCCTGCCCATCTGGGTGGGAATCTACGAAGCCAACGCCATTGCTCTCGAAATCGAAAAGGTGCAGACCCCGCGGCCGATGACCCACGATCTGCTGAAAAACGTTCTGACGGGCCTGGACGTGCGCGTGCAGAAAGTGGTCGTTTGCGATCTGAAGGAAGACACGTTCTACGCGCTGATTTGGATGGAGCGCGACGGCCGCATGATGTCGCTCGATTCGCGGCCCAGCGACGCGCTGGCGCTCGCGCTGCGCCTCGATTGTCCCATTTTCGTGGACGATCAGGTGCTCAAGAACTCGAAGATGGCCAACATCGTTTCCGAAAAAAGCTCCAACGAGGATTTGCGCAAGTGGCTTGAGAACCTCAACGACGAGGACCTCGGCCGATACAAGATGTAGTTTGTCTCACGGTTACGTCCCGCCCTATCCGCGGCCTTATGCGCAAATTGTGCTTGCACCGGGGGCATAAGTGCAGGTAAAGTATCGCTACTTGTAGTGCAAGCGGGGCCGTGAGGCGCCATATGTAGCCCCGGGGTTGCACTCAGGGAAGCGGGGGGCAAAGGATTGACTTGCGTCCTGGCGGTTGCCAATCAAAAGGGCGGTGTGGGGAAGACCACTACATCCATCAATCTTGCCGCCGCTCTCGCGCTGAAGAAGAAACGCACACTGCTCATTGATCTCGATCCGCAATCGAACGCCACCATCGCCTTCTTCAGTTCGGACGAAATCCAGACCACGATGTACGACATCTTCGCCGAACATCCCGTGGAGATGGCCAAAGTAATCCGCCCGACCAAAGACCCCAACCTTTCCGTGGCGCCCGCGCGGCTGGCGCTCGCCAGGCTGGAGCAGCAGCTCGCCGCGCAGTTCGACGCGCCCTTCAAACTGAAAGACGCCCTGGCCCCGGTGCTCAAGAACTACGACTTCATCGTGATTGATACGCCGCCGGCGCTCGGGATTCTGACGGTAAATGCGCTCGTCGCTTCCACGCACCTGCTGGTGCCCATTCAGGCGGCCTATTTTGCCATCGAGGGCACCGACGACCTGCTCGAAACCTACGGGCGCATTCGCGCGCGCCCCAACCCGGATTTGAAAGTGCTCGGCGTGGTGATCACGCTCTTCGACAAGCGCACCAACATTTCGCGGGACACCCACGAGCAAATCCGCGCGGTCTTCGGCAACGCCCTTTTCAAGACGCGCATCGCCAAGAATGTGCGTCTCGAGGAAAGCCCCGCGTATAAGGAAACCGTTTTCACCTACGCGCCGAAATCTTCCGGCGCCGACGATTACAAGAAGCTCGCCCAGGAGGTATTACAACGTGTCGAAGAGGATCGGGTTGCCCGTCACTCTCAAGATGCGGCATGACGCGCATTACGTCGAGACGCTCACCAGCTTCAGCGGCGCGTCCATCGGGCGCATGATCCCGATCGACAAGATCCGCCCCAACCCGGACCAGCCGCGCAAGAACATCGGCGACGTTCGCGAATTGGCGGACTCCATCCGCGAGAAGGGCGTGCTCGAGCCGCTGCTGGTGCGCTACGTCCCGCGCGAAGACACCTACTACATCATTTCCGGCGAGCGGCGCTACCACGCCTCCCGCACGGCCGGCCTGCACGAACTCCCCTGCATCGAAAAAATCGCGGACGATGCCGAGACGCTCGAGCTCGCCCTGATCGAAAATTTGCAGCGCAAGGACCTGACGCCCTTCGAGGAAGCCGATGGCCTACAGCGCCTGGCCGACCATTTCGATTACACGCACGACGACATCGCCAAAAAAATCGGCCGCGCGCGGTCGTCCGTCACCGAGACGATGACGCTGCGCGTGATTCCCGATGACGTTCGCAGGGCGTGCATCGAAAAGGGAATCGCCTCCAAATCGCTGCTGCTGCAGGTGGCGCGCCAGCCCAGCGAGAAAAAGATGCATGAAATGGTGGTGCGCATCGCGCAAAGCGGGCTCACGCGGGATGAAGCCCGCCGCGCGCGCAAGGACGAAACGGAGGCCGCGCCCCGTCCCCAGCCCTTCCTCTTCGATTATCACGCCGAAGACGGCGCGTTTCACCTGCGCATCCAGTTCCGCAAAAGCCAGGTGAGCGACGAGGAATTGGCCGACGTTCTGCGCGCCGTTCTGCGCCAGTTAGCCTCGGGCTCCATTTCCTCTTCCGCCGCGTAGCAGCTTCTTGAGAAGTCCGAAGGTTTTGTGGGTCGCGGCTTTTTACCCTGAGCCTCGAAGGGCAGCCGCGACGTAAAGCTCACAAGTCAGTGGGGCTTTAACCCCTGAAGTTCCCTCAAATCCTATTTCCGCAGCGCGGCCTTCAGCTCCCGCAGCAGCTCGGGAAGCTCCGCGGAGGCCGGTTCCGGGGGCTCGAAATAGGCCGCCCAATCCAGGTCCGGAAATCCCATCCGCGCAGCCTGCGCGGGCAGGTGCTCGCGCGAGGGCCTGCCGCCGTGCCTGGAAACTTCTTCGAGCGCTTCGTAAACCACGCGGTGTTCCGGCTCATGCCAGCGGTATTTCCCAAGCTCGCGCAGGGGCCCTTCCGGCGCGGCGCCTGCTTCAGCCGACCGGCAAAGGGAGCGCAAAATTCCGCGCTCGATTTCTGAAATCCGCGGCGATGGATTTTCGCGCTGCATCGGCGGTTTTATTGTAATGGGCGGATCCCCGGAAGGCGATACCATCGCGTTCCGCTCGCGCGCGGAGAGCAGGGAAGTGCGTGTTGCAAGGGGTTTCCTTACGATTCGGCGGGAAGCCGGAATTAAGCCGCGTGGGAAATCGAGGGGCGGACAAAATCAATCCGGTCAATCGTTGCCGCCACACCGTATTCCGGTGTGTCTTCGCCCGTGAGAGGGGTAACTCGGACTGCTCTCGCGCTGGCTCGGACCAGAACGGATGGGCCGCTGTTCTTTTCCGAAGGCAGAGCGAAGGTCAATTCCATGGCGCTGCCCAGTTCCAGCACGACGTTCGAATGGAAATAAACTCCGGAACGGGAGATATCTCGAAGCTGGGCGGTAAAAAATCCTGGAGCAGACTTAGGTGATATATACACCTGCAAAGGCAGATAAATATCGTACCGCTTGGCTTTTCTTCGTTCCGCCATCGATCCCCCTCTCTTATAACTATGCAAGACCGAGGCCATAGGTGACATCAATCACTCACTGATTTCAAGGGATTTAGGTACTTTGGAATGGCATCCTGGGGACCCTTCGCCGGTAAATTTTTCCGTCTTCGGGAAATACGTGCCTACCAGTACCTTTTCAGCTTAGCCTTCGCGATCGCCCTACTTATGGGGTGCGCTATTCGAGAGGGGGTTTGATGAAGAGTGATCTCGCATCCAAGTCCGTCAGGAGACCTTTCCTGACCATCAATTGCACCAGTTTGATTACCACGCCGTTATCGGGATTACTACGCGCCGGCGTTTTCTCCTTCGGAGCCGGCGGCGTTTCCTGTGCAAGCCGGCGCTCGTCCGTCAGTTTGACCAGCCACGCGTCGAGAGCCATCCTTTGGCCGGGACCCAATTCATCGAATGCGACGCCCATTCCCAGCCCGGCCTGCGAGTAGACGACAAGCCCCTGTGTATCCAATTGCGTCTTTCCCTGGCGAACGATCACCTGCACCTTCGTCCCAATGGAAAGCGGAGTGATCGTATCCACGAAGCAGCCGCCTGGCCCGAGATCGGTTATGCGGGTTTTGAAACGCACGCCTGATCGGAGGGCCAACACTTCAGCCTCCGCCATGAAGGAATGGCGCGACGTGTTGCGCCGTTCGGCCTCTTTCACGGAAGCATACGCGGACTGCCCCTTCACTTCGCCGGGCGAAGACCGTTCTTTGTCTCGGTTAGGCATTTCGTTTTCGACCCCGCACCCCCGCCTCGAAACATACGCTTTCAAGGCGCTGCGAGGGGGGGCGCCTCGCTTGTCTAGATTCTATTGTCTCCGTCGCACCCATGCTGCTACAAGGTGAATCCCCGGCTCCTTGCTCAAAAGAGAACGAAGGGCGTACCTTTTGGGCACACTCCGGGCGAACCTGAAATTTCATCCCTATTCTGGAGTTGTACCGACCCCTGATGAAATGCGCACAGATGATATGAGCGACAGCCTTTGGCCGCGTTCCAGCATCCAATAACAAATGCGCGAAAACGCCAGCGGGGCATGGCTTCCCCATCTGTTGGAGTCTTTCGTCCGCGGAGGTTTGCGGCACGCCTATCGCCGGGTACAGCTCAATCCGAAAAAATATCTTCGCCACGCGCGCCGCGCCTATGGTCTGCCGATCAAGTCCTGGCATGACGTGCACTCTCTCGACGAAAGTCTGCTCAACCGCACCGCAGCGCGAGTCGTCCGGTCCTCCGCGCGAACCGCCGCGCTCGAAGGAATGGGCCTGGGCATCGGCGGCATCACCACGCTCGTTCCAGACATGGGCATTCTCTCGGCCATCACCATCCGCATGCTCCAAAAGCTCAGCCTGATCTATGGCTTCGAATATTCGACTGACGACGAGATCGCCGCCCTATGGGTGGCCGCCGCGAGCGCCGCCGGACTCGACCTTACGCGCGAATTTCTCGAAAAGCAGGCTGTGGAACGCGTCGTGCCCCGGATTGTTGACGCAGGTCGCCCTGAAGCTGGGCGCGGAAGTCGCCGAAAAATGGGCCGCGCGGGTCGTTCCCATTCTCAGCGCGGCCGCTCGCCGCATCGCTCAATTACTATTTTGTCCGCTCCTGGGGACGCCGCGCGCAGCAGCATTTCCTCGAAAGGCGCCGCTTTCTCCGCGCACGCCGGATTCCCGGTCCATTTCTATTGCCCTCGTCGGTCCCCGGCCTCGTCCGCTAGAGTTCATTGCTGCCCATTCCTCATCGCACTTGCTGGAATTTTTAATTCTTGACTATGCCTAAAAATTAGGTGTACAAGTTAAGCCCTTGTTAATATCTCAGGCGGCCCCGGTTCCAGTGGAACGCGGATACGAACCCTTTGACCTTTGCCTAGCTAGCACGCGAACCGAGATGCGACCTCCACTGCCCGTCAAAATTGGGAATCGCTGTACCTCATGTGAAGAAACGAAAGAATAGAGGCCCAAAATGCACAAACTCTGGCTTTACGCGGGATGCCTATCCATGAGCTTCCTGCTGCTCGGCTGCAGTACCCTCCGAACCGGTCCTCGATACTATCAGCAAATGACCCTGCAGCGCACATTGTCACCGTTTGACCCGACTGATGTCCCCTCCTACGAGCAGCCAACAGGGCTGCTGTCGTCAAAGCAGATCAAAGAGGCTCTGTGTGTTGACAACCTGCTTTTCGCCGGCAGGCAGCTGCCATATCTATTCCAGCCCTCCGCCTTGACACCGGGCACGGTTAACAGCCACTACAGCTTCACGCTGGTATTCTGCGGCGGTGAGACGCCCGTCGCTTGGAGCATCACTGGTTCTCTGCCGCCCGGCCTAAACTTGGAGAAGAGCACGGGCGTGATTAGCGGCGTTCCGCAAGTCGGCGGTACGTCCAAATTTACCGTGCAGGGCACGGACTCGACAACGCCGAAACCCCAGACTTACACAGCCGACCTTAGCATCGCTGTCGAGACAGCTCCGAGCGAACGGTGCGGTGGCTCGAAAACGGGCGACTATTTCGTCCAATTGCCCCTGGAAAGGTCCGAGTCCCGTGATCATATCCCTCACTGCATTGGCGCCCATATAGAGTTATTTTCACAGCCTGCCGAAGAGAGCAGCAATGCGACTGAGGAGAAAGGCTCCGGACAGGGAACCAGCGCTACGGCCTGCCTATTCGCCCAATGTCAAACCTCGCCGAAACCGAGCCCGGCGGCAACGTCTAAGGACGAATTTCTCCAAAAGACCGAGTTGGTGATTTCATCGTATCTATATACGACCGAACCAGCAGATCGCTTGTTGAAAGCGTACATGCTAGTGAGCCCGTTATCGCCCGGCGTGAGACTCGTGGAGGAACCCGGCCAAAGGGCAGTTCAGCTTATTCAAGTGGGGACCGCAACGACGGCCGGGCAGGTGGGGATGACGGCGGGCACACCCTCGGGATTTCCAGCAGCGTTGACAGTTTCTCCGCAGTTAAGCCGTACGATCGCGGAACAGGTCGCAAAGCAGTACACAACAACGAACGTGGAAATTTTCCCGTTGCATAATGTACTGTTCTTGAGCGAAGATGCTGGCCCCGGAGCTGCCAGTATAGACGGAAATGCTGTAACAGAGCCTCTCGCTGCGCATCCCCACCACTCTCTGCACCTACCTAGATGTCTTTGGAACGAGTAGCTCAGACCCCGCGAGTCAGCCCGGCTCAGGCTCCCAGAAGCCGCTTGAAGCCAAGAATGTGTGCTACGTAGATCGGGTGCTAGGATTGGCGGCGTCAGTCGCAGTCGTCCGTGCAGTAAAGAACAATTACAGGGCGATTCAAGAAGATAATCACAATGTAGCTGTGATTCCATTCAAGACTGCGGCCGTTATAGAGCTGTGGACGAATCCCAAAAAGATCTTCGGCGTCTTGCAGCACGAGACGTCGAGTACCGACGGCTCAGGACCGACCACATACCTATACAAGCAGATGGTTCTAACGGACGCCTCGGGAACCACCAAGCCTGTCCTCTTTGACGACGAGGGAACCGCTCTGAAATTTAGAGCCTGCGTGCTCGGCAAATTGACGGATTGCGCGCCCATGTTGAAACTTCTCCAGGGCGTCTCATTGACATGGGAGAGCGTCGCACCCCCCGTAAAGCCAACCTCTACACCGCCAGCCGAAGCGTTACAGTTATGTGTGGTGGGAACGCCTTGGCCATCGCCTGACGCAGAGGGTATCCCTCCCAATGCAATTGACAATGAGCACTGTCCTCTTCCTGTGCACTGAGGCAGTGACGCGAATTGATTGAGAGGAACGCGTTCCCCTGGCGAACGCTAGGCCGGACGTTCCAGCGCGGCGCGGTCCCATTTGCCGAGCCTGGCTCCGGCATCGTACGTGCTCTCGAGAAAATCCATCACCATCGCCTTGGGATCGCCGGCTCGGCGCACTTCGTCATAGAGAAGCAGAAACTCTCCCAGCTTCGCGTCGTAGAAGGCCTCCTTCGGCCGCATGGGACTTTCGCGGAAGCCGGCCGGCTCCGGCGCGGCATAGGCGTAAAAAGCGGGCGCCTGGCAGTCGCCGGACCCCGGCCACCAGCCCGCGCTGATTTCTTCGTGCGAGTATGCCTCCCTTGTGATGCTGTCGGCGCCCGGACGCTCGGGGGCGCGCCGGCCGGAAAACCGCGTCACGGCCAGGTCGAAGCTTCCCCAGAAAAATTGCACCGGGCTGGCCTTGCCGATGAATCGCGCGCGAAATATTTTAAAGATTGAGTCGAGGGTCACAAGAATGCGCCAGAATCGGTTCGCGTACGCGGGATCGTACCGCGCGTGCGTCACGTCCTGATCGAACCGGATGGGGTTGGGGACCTCCACCGGCATCGGCCAGATCTTCACCTCGATTCCCGCCGATTCCAGCGCGCTCATGAATTCGCGATAGAATCCCGCCACGGTGCGCGTGAAGAGCCGGATGGTCCTCGTCTCATTCCAACTCGTCACGATTTCCAGCTTGTGGTCAATGAAGTCGAATTCCATTTCGAAGATTCCCCTGGGGCAGGGAATCGGCGAGGTGGTCAGTCCGCGCGCGCTGACGTAGAGCGGCACCTCCCACCAGTGATTGATAAGCGGGCTAAGCGCCAGGCGCACCTTGCCGACGATCTGCGTCCACATGTGCAGGGTGTCGCAGGTGTCTTTCCATTCCGCGAGCGGCAAGGCGGGCCACGCTTCATCCCTCGATAACGCCGGGCCATTTGTCATTATTCCTCCGTCCGCGATAGGGGGCCGCGCGTGGCGCTCGCCCGGCGCGCTTTAATCTATTTCGATTTGATCTATATAGCACCACATCCAATCCTCACCGGGCTCGAACGACTTCATGATGGGATGATGCGTCGAGTGAAAATGCTTGGTGGCATGCTTGTTTTTCGAGCTGTCGCAGCAGCCCACGTGGCCGCATTCCAGACACAGCCGGAGGTGCACCCAGGTGTCGCCCATTTTCAGGCACTCCTCGCAGCCGTCCGGCGTGCGCGGCGTGACGTCGCGGATTTCCTCCATGTGCTTGCAGGTCTGCGCCATTCGACATTCCTCCCCGGAGGTATGGTAAATCAAATGGGGCCGGAATCGCAGGCCTAACCGGGCGGGGGTATGGCAGGGACTCGATTCCGGGGCTACCCTGGCTCGCACATAATGGCGCCGGAATTAGTGATTTAGGCACAATAGCAGAGTTATTGTAGGCTGTAATCCGCCCAGGGATTTAATCTGCTAAGTAATGATTTCGTGTTTTGTTGAGACATAACCGGCCGCAAGAAAAACCAAAATTGCCGCCCTTACGGTTCCCGGCATCCGCAGGGTGGGGCGGCGACGAAGACTCGCTCTTTTGTGAAAGTGCGGAGCAGAGAGGGCTGCCCCGCGGATACGCCCAAGGCCGGAAGATAGCCCGCGCACCGGGAGCGAACGAAGGAACATGTGCGAGGATCTTTTACAGTTCTAGTCGTTGACGACTCACCCGTTGCTCGTAAACTGGTCGAGCACGCGCTTCCGGCCGGCGAATACACGCTCCTGGTCGCCGAAACCGGCAAGGAAGCCCTAGAAATCTTCGAAAAGCATCATCCGGGCCTCATCATCACCGACTGGCTGATGCCGGACCTCAGCGGAATCGAACTGTGCCAGCGCATTCAGGCCAAGCCGGAAGGGGCTTGCACCTACATTATTCTGCTTACGTCCATCTCCGATAAGGCGGAAATCGTGAAGGCACTCGAAGCCGGCGCGGACGACTTCCTCACCAAACCATTTCATGCCGAGGAATTGCTGGCGCGGGCAAGGGTGGGCCGGAGGACCGTCGAGCTCCATCGCGAGATCGAAGCAAAGAACCACCTGCTCGAACAACTGGCGCTCACGGACGCTCTAACGGGGCTGTCGAATCGGCGCGCGATTGAGGAATGGGCCTTTCGGCAATGGACCGGGGCCGCCAGGCACGGGTTTTCACTTTGGGCCATCATGGCCGACCTGGACAATTTCAAGTCCGTGAACGATACCCACGGGCACCATGCAGGAGACCTGGTCCTCAAGAAATTCGCTGAAATCCTTAACGGAAATATTCGGCAATGCGATATGTGCGCGCGCGTCGGCGGCGAGGAGTTTTTGGCCATCGTGACGCATGTGGACCGGGAAGGCATTCTTTTGTTTGCCGAACGAATCCGAAAACTGTTTGCCATGCATCTATTTGAATTTGAAGCTGGCGGGGTCCACGTGACATCCAGCTTTGGCATCGCCGGCCCTCCCGTAGGCCAATCCCCGGATTTCCATCGGCTTGTAGCGCGCGCGGACACCGCCCTCTATATGGCCAAACGGCGCGGCCGCAACAGGGTCGAAATCATGGCGGAAGAGCCCCTAGATGAGAAAAAAGACGAGGGGAAATCGTCCTCCTAATGGACGGTTTCGCGCCGTTTCGCCCAGCGCAGAGAGGCTCGCGGCACATGGATGAACCAAGCGACTCGCTTCCCGCGGCCACCCCACAGACAGCGTCTCATTCCAAGCTCGATTCGGAACTCATCGCCGCCTTCCTCGGGCCCAACGGTCCGCGCGCGGGATGGCGCCTGCTGATTTTTTCCGCCATTCTCTTCGCCTTATCTGATTGCGTAAGCCTCCTGGCACACGCCCTGATGCGCGCGCACGCGTGGGCGCACGGGACCGGCCTCACGCCCAGCCTCGTACTCGCCGGCGAAGCAGTCGGGTTCTTTCTCATCCTGCTTGCGACCTGGATTATGGCGCGCATCGAAAGAAGGAGAATCCGGGACTATGGCCTGCCCTTGCGGCGCATGTTTTGCGGCCGGTTCTGGCAGGGCGCCATCCTGGGCTTCGCCTCGATCACAGTGCTCCTCATGGCGCTGCGCATTGCCGGAGTCTTTCATTTCGGTCCCATGCAGCTTGCCGGCGCTGCGATGTGGAGATACGCCGGCCTGTGGGCTTTGGCTTTCCTCTTCGTCGCATTGTTCGAGGAGTTCGCCTTTCGCGGCTACGCGCTCTTTACGCTTTCCACCGGCATCGGCTTCTGGCCCGCGGCGCTTGTCGCGTCCGCGCTTTTCGGTTACGTTCATCACGGCAATCCCGGTGAATCCCGGCTGGGCCTATTTTGCGCCGGCGCCGTGGGACTTCTTTTCTGCCTCCTGGTGCGCCGCACGGGAGATCTCTGGATGCCCATCGGCTTTCACGCCGCGTGGGACTGGGGGCAAACCTTCTTCTACGGCGTGCCGGATAGCGGCATATCCCCGCAAGGCCATCTATTCAGCGCGGCCTCTTCTGGACCGGCTTGGCTCACGGGCGGGACCGTCGGCCCGGAAGGGAGCTGGCTCTGTATCCTGCTTCTCGTTCTGCTATGGATTTTCTTCTCCGCGTGGCTGCCGGAAGCGAAATACCCGAACCCTGCGGCGATCCCCGACCCCCGCCGTTCGCTCTGAGCAGCAGCAACCGTGCCCGCTCTCTTTACTGCTCTGCGGCCGGCAAGCGGACCAGATCGGCAGGTTGTACGTCGTGAAAGATCGTTCGCTGGAAGTGGAGCGCCACGTTGACCAGCGCAATCATCACAGGCACTTCGACCAAAGGGCCTATGACGGCCGCGAATGCCGCTCCGGAATTGATGCCGAACGCGGAGACCGCGACGGCGATCGCCAATTCGAAGTTATTGGAAGCGGCGGTGAACGCCAGCGTGGTTGTCTTGGAGTAGTCGGCGCCGAGTTTCCTGCCCAAATAAAATGAGACCAGAAACATCGCCACGAAATAGATAAAAAGCGGCACGGCGATCCGCAACACGTCGAGCGGCAAGCGAACGATGTATTCGCCCTTCAGCGAAAACATCACCACAATCGTGAAGAGCAGGGCGATCAGCGTCAGCGGACTGACGCGGGGAATAAAATTCCGCTCGTACCATTCGCGCCCCTTCGCGCGCATCAGGAGCAAGCGCGTGGCGAATCCCGCGAAACACGGTATCCCCAGGTAGATGAAAACACTCTTTGCAATCTGCGCGATCGAGACGCTGACCGCCGCGCCGTGGAGTCCGAGTTTCGCCGGAAGAACCGTAATGAACAGCCACGCGTACACCGAATAGAAGAGCACCTGAAACAGGGAATTGAAGGCCACCAGGCCCGCGGCATATTGCGTATCGCCTCTTGCCAGCTCATTCCAGACGATGACCATCGCAATGCACCGCGCCAGGCCAATCAGGATGAGTCCGGCCATGTATTCGGGATATGCGCGCAGAAACACGATGGCCAGAAGGAACATCAGAATCGGCCCGACCACCCAGTTTTGCACCAGCGACAGGCCCAGCACACGCTTGTTCCGAAAGACCTCGCCCAATTCCTCGTAGCGCACCTTCGTGAACGGCGGATACATCATCAGGATCAGTCCGGCCGCAATCGGAATCGAAGTCGTCCCGACGCTGAACCGATCGAGGAACGGCACAATTCCAGGCGCCAGCCATCCCAATAGAACTCCGGCGGCCATCGCGGCAAAAATCCACGCGGTCAGAAATCGATCCAGAAAACTCAGGCGTCCCGCAGGCTTCATCATTGCCTGCCGATATCGTCAATCTTCTTTTGGATCGCCAGCTTGTCGAGGCTCGAGAGCGGCAGGCAAAGCAGCAGCGTGATCCTGCGGTCGAGGATCATATAGGCATCACGAAAGGCGCGCTCGATTTCCTCCGGCGTGCCTTCCACCGCAGCCGGATCGGGGACGCCCCAGTGCGCTGTCATGGGCTGGCCCGGCCAGACGGGGCACACTTCCTTGGCCGCGTTGTCGCAAACCGTGAAGACAAAATCCATCACCGGGGCACCGGGCTTTGCGAACTCGTCCCAGTTCTTGCTGCGCGCGCCTTCGGCGGATAGGTGTGCCCGCTCTATTTGCTGGAGCGCTTCGGGCCGCACAAACCCCGAAGGATGGCTTCCCGCGCTGTAGGCTTTGAAATGCGGCATGCCCTTGCGATTGAGAATGGCCTCGGCCATGATCGACCGGGCCGAATTCCCGGTGCAGAGAAAGAGCACGTTGTAGCGGCTTTTCATTTCCTCGGCGCCCTCCTCCGCGCATATCATATTCGTATGGGCGAATATGTAGGCAGCCTACAAGCACAGATAACATATGTCAAGGCATATGTGTTATCCTCTCCGGCATGGCAAAAAGCCGCACGCAGCCCTCGCTCGACCTTCTCTTCCGCGCCCTCGCGGACCCCACTCGCCTGCGCCTCCTCAACCTCATCGCCGGCCGCGAAATCTGCGTCTGCTATTTCGTCGCAATTTTGCGTCTCAGCCAGCCCAAGGTTTCCCGCCACTTGGCGTACCTCCGCGCGGCGGGAATTGTGGCCGCCAGGCGCGAAGGCAAATGGATGCACTATCGCCTGCTCGTTCCCCGCGAACGCGCCGCGGCGGGAATCTTGCGCGAAACGTTGAAGCATCTGCAGGGGAGGGAAGCGATGCGCCGCGATCTCGGCCGTCTCGAGTGTGCCTGCTGCAAACCCCAAGGTTTCAGGCACCTGCGCCAAGCTCCCCAGCCGGCGGCCTGCGCGCCGGCAGCCAAGTGATCTTTGCCAGTGCCTGCCTAAGCCGGCGAAACGCCCTAGTCCTAGAACCATCTATTGCGCCCTACGGAACAACAAGGCCCAGTTTTCTTTACTCCATGCCGCAAGCGCCGGATACTTTCATCGGTCGGTATTTGGTCCGAAGCGCCGGCAAGGGATTTGCTTCCCACCTGCACGCGCGGTGTGCGCGTGCTAGAGGGCGGGGCAGGACCGCAAATCTTGGGGGCATAACCGGCCAGTTCTCTTGGGCTCCCGGGATTTATGGGGCAATCAAAAAATGAGACGTTCTGACTTAGTGCGTACTCCTGGCTCGCGAAAAACGGCGCGGACATCCCAAATCGTTTTCGGCGAACGCCAGCATCTCCTGCGCGTGCTCGATTCCGTCGAACGCAGCGCCCTCCCCGCCGCGCGGCTGGATCAGGAGCGCCGCGTGATCGAACAGCTGATTCACGCGCGCACACAGGAGCTGAATCACATCAATCCAGGCTGGGACGAGAAGGTTGGCGTGGTCCTCAGCGCGGAGGTAAAGCCCGAAGCCCTCGATCAGATTTTCCGCCAGGCGCCCAAGGAAGATTATTACCTCCTGCGCCTTATCAGCGAGCACCCCAAGGTCACGGCCAAGACCCTGAGCAAGCTTTCGCATCATCCCTATTCCGCCATCCGCGAAAATATCGCGCGCCATCCGAATAGCGACGCGGCCACGCTCTCCCGCCTCAGCCACGACCGCGCGCAGCCGCTCTGGTACCTGGTGGCCTTCAACCCCAACGCCCCGGCTCCGCTCCGCAAGAAGCTGCAGGAGCGTATGCGCCGTCTAGGCGAAAAAACTGCCACGCAGTAGCTGGGTGTTGGTTTTGGGATTTGCTTTTCTTGACGTTTGCAGCACTCCGCCATTTTTTGATTCGCTTTTTGGTTTTGCAGCACCGCGCTGTTTTTAAATCTACTCATATTTTGCTGGCTCCGCTTCTGGCTCGAAGCAGCCGATGCTCGCGCCATAGGCTGGCACCGCCGTATTTTGCGAAAGGCACCGCCCTGCGATAGCAATTCTCCCGCTAAGCTAGCTTAGAGATGTCGCTAGCAAAATAAAAAACCAAGACGCCCGCATAGAACCCGAACGCTAAGCTACCTTGGAGATGCTGCCCGCGAATCAGTTACAACCTTTCTGCGCTTCGGGTGTAATCTATAATCATAATGGACCTCATGAACGACAACCTCTGGCGCGTGAAAGTGGGCCTGGCCGAAATGCTCAAGGGCGGCGTGATTATGGACGTCACCACGCCCGAACAGGCCAAAATCGCCGAAGACTCCGGCGCGTGCGCCGTCATGGCGCTCGAACGCGTCCCATCGGACATTCGCAAGGAAGGCGGAGTCGCGCGCATGGCCTCTCCGCGCATCATCCGTGAAATCATGGAGCGCGTCTCGATTCCCGTCATGGCCAAGGTGCGCATCGGCCATTTCGCGGAAGCGCAGGTGCTCGAATCCCTCGAAGTGGATTTCATTGACGAAAGCGAAGTCCTCACCCCGGCCGACGAGGAAAACCACGTCTGGAAGCACGGCTTCAAGGTGCCCTTCGTCTGCGGCGCGCGCAATCTGGGCGAAGCCCTCCGGCGCATCGCCGAAGGCGCGGCCATGATTCGCACCAAGGGTGAAGCCGGCTCCGGGAACATCGTCGAAGCGGTGCGCCACATGCGCTCCATCATCGGCTCGATGAAGCGCCTCACCACGCTCGCCGACGCGGCGCTGGTGCACGAAGCCAAGGAACTTGGCGCGCCGCTCGATCTGGTGAGCTGGGTGGCCAAGAACGGCAAGCTGCCCGTGCCGAATTTCTCGGCCGGTGGCATCGCCACGCCCGCGGATGCGTCGCTCGTGATGCAGCTTGGTGCCGAGGCCGTCTTCGTCGGCTCGGGAATCTTCAAGTCTAGCGACCCGCCCGCGCGCGCCCGCGCCATCGTCAAAGCCACCACGCATTTTGGCGACCCGAAGGTCGTGCTAGAGGCCTCCCAGGAGCTTGGCGAAGCCATGAAGGGCCTCGACATCCGCCAGCTCGACGAAAAAGACCTCCTCCAAACCCGCGGGTGGTAAAGGGGTATAGGTTTGATCTTCGGGTTTCCGTTTTCGATTTTCTAATTTCGTCAGTTGACGGGTTCTGTTTTGCCAGCGACATCTCGTCATGTTCCGCTTTGGATTTGCCTTTGTGGCGGCCGCCTTTTCGCGCCTTTTGCGTCCCGACGTTTCTTGTCGGGAAGGCGGGCCTGCCGGGCCGTAGCGGATTCATCGCGTAGGCCGGCATCCTGTTTTTTGATTTTGCTAGCGACATCTCTAAGCCAGCTTAGCCGGAGAACTGCTATGGTTGGGCGTCGCCCTTCGCAAAATAAGGCAATGCCAGCCTATGGCGTGAGCATCGGCCGCTTCAAGCCAGTAGCGGAGCCAGCTAAATATAAGTAAATTTAAAAAACGGCGCAACGCTGCAAAACAAAAAAGCGAACCATGAAAATCGGCATCCTCGCCATCCAAGGTGATTTTCAGGCCCACGCCAAGATGCTCGACCGCCTCGGCGTCGCGCATGCCTTCGTCCGCACGCCTGCTGATCTGGCAAACCTCGGTGGCGTGATTCTTCCCGGCGGCGAGAGCAGCACGCAACTTAAGGCCATCACGCAGGGAGGCCTCCTCCTCCCCTTGAAGAAATTTGCCGCGGCCGGCGGCGCGTTCTTCGGCACCTGTGCCGGCGCGATTCTCCTTGCCCGGCGCGTGCACGGGCCGGCGCAAGCCTCTCTCGGGCTTCTCGACATTTCCGTGCTGCGCAATGGCTACGGCCGCCAGCTCGCGAGCCATGTCCTCACAGCGCCCACGAAACTCCGCAAGGAGCCGCTCGAGATGGTTTTCATCCGCGCGCCCATCATCGAGTCCGTCGGCACGGAAGTGGAAATCCTCGCCGAAGACGCCGGCCATCCCGTGCTGGTGCGCCAGGGACGACTCCTCGCTTCCACGTTCCACCCGGAGCTTACCTCCGACACCACCATCCACGAGCATTTCATCAAATTAGTCCGATCGGGGTGACCCGTGAGGGGCGCTACATCGCGCGAACTTGATCCCAAACCGCCGGCGCGACGGGGACGCCTTTTTCGAGGTTCTCTTTGCGCGTCGCGAGGACCTGCTCGCCGGGATACCGCACCGACTCCCCTTTTGCGGCAGCGCGCGACACGATTTGCTCAATCACTTCATCAACGCCGTAGGGTGAGCTCGCTGCGCCTCGAGAGAGCGCATCAAACGCGATGAATACTTGCGAGACACCCGTCTCTTTCTCCATGTCGGGTCCGATGGCGTAGGAAAACCGCCCGCCCGAAAGGAGTCCCGCGAGCAGGTCAAGCGCGAGCGCGAGCCCCGAGCCTTTCCAATATCCCATGGGGAGCAACCTGCTCGTCTTCTCGATCGCCGCGGGATCCGTGGTGAGCCCGCCCTCGTCATCGAAGCCGCCCGGCACGGGCAATTGCTCGCCGCGCGTGGCGTACGATTCAAGCGCCCCATAGGAGAACTGTGACATGGCCATGTCGAGCACAACATGTCCTGCGGCCCTCGGCACCGCGATGACCAGCGGATTGTTTCCGAGGAGGAGCTCCGTCGAACCCCACGGCGGAAGATTCGGCACGGTGTTCGTCCAGCACAATCCAATCATGCCGGCATCCGCAGCCTGCCAGCCGTAGCTCCCGCCGCGCATCCAGTGGTTCGTATTGGCAAGTCCCACGCAGCCGACGCCGTGAAGGCGCGCGAGCTCCATGGCTCTGGCCATGGACGCGTGGGCGTTCAAGTTGCCGGGGCCGCGGTGCCCATCCCAGCGCTCGAGCGAGCCGTGGGTCGTGACCAGCGCGGGCGCGGCACCGGTATCGACGCGGCCGTCGCGAATGCTGCGAACGAATCTCGGAAAGCGGTTGAGTCCGTGGGAGTAGATGCCGTCGCGCGTAGTGTCGGCGAATAGGCGCGCGCACAGCTCCGCGCGCGGCGGCTCGAAGCCAAGCTTCGCAAGCACGCCCCGCAGCGTGTCAAAGAGTTCTGAGTAGGGGACTCGCAGCTGTGTCATAAATGGTTCGTGTCAGGGCACGGCTTCAGCCGTGCCAAAAGGCGTGAAAAATAATTGGGGCTTTCGCGGTTTGTGCGTCCCGACGTCTTTTGTCGGGAAGCCCCTGAGGACACTCCTTCATGCTGCCCACTCCGATTTATGACATGGCTTCTCGCAGCATGCGTCCCAGATAAGCAGGGTAAACGCGCCAAGCCCCGCGGGCAAGCGAACGTTTCGACCGTAACTCGGTTTGCCCGTGTCAGGGCGGGGTTTCAACCCCGCCGTAAGGCATTCACAAATAGAAGGGCTTTCGCGGTTTGTGCGTCCCGGTGGTTTTGACCGGGAAGCCCCTGAAGCCATTCCATGCTTTCCATTTCCCGCTCGTGTGTGCGATGCTTCTGCGACGATGCCCGACCCGGCAAAAATTCTGTTTGTCTGCGTGGGGAACGCGTGCCGCAGCCAGATGGCGGAAGCCCTCGCGCGCCATCTCGCATCGGACGTGATCGCCGCCTCGAGCGCCGGCGTCTATCCGCTCGGACACATCGCGGGCCCCACGCGCCAGGTCCTGCTCGAACGCGGCGTTTCCAGCGAAGGCCAGTTCTCGAAAGGCCTCCACGACGATTCGATTCCGCAGACGCCCGACCATATCATCAATATGTCCGGCATCCGCGTCGCGTCACTCTTCACAGGTGGCGCATTCGAGGACTGGGACGTCGAGGACCCGTTCGGAGATGATGTGGCAACCTACCGGCGCATCTGCGATGATATCGAGGCGCGGGTGCGCGATTTGGCCGCGCGCCTGCGCGGTCGAAATGGACCGGCGCATGCCACTTCCTCGTAGCGTGAGAAGAGACGTCTGATGAAAAGGCTTGGTTATTCCAGCTGGATCCTGATTCTCTTCCTTCTGGCGCTCCCGCTTGTAGTCGTTTCCTCCGCCAATGCAGGACAAGAGGGAACCGAGAGCACCAAGCTGGTAAGGGAAGTTACGCTCGCCGGCCTGCGCCCTGGCAAAGACGCAGTTGAGAGCGCGTATCGGCGATTTGGCAAGGAAAACGTGGACAAGCACTTATCAACGGATACCACTGTTTCTTGGCGCGACGAATGCAATCATCAGGAGCTGACAGTGGGTATTGGCCCGAGCGGCGTAATCCGGGAAGTGACCGTTGGACCGCCAATAGCGGTGACCGATGCTGACTGCTTTCAGAAGGCATATTCCAGGGAGGTCCGCGCCCGATTCGGTTCCGGACGTGGCCTGCTCCTCGGAGACCGCTGCGGTCGTGTCCGGGAAATCTCTACGGCGAGCCTCGGTCCCAGAGCACATCCGAGAACGGAAATGACCAGTTGGAATCCTATGTGTACGGCTTTGATGGGGCGGGCGAACGTCCGCCGCTCAGATTGGAAATTACCTGCAACGCATCCACGGATCGGGTGGAGAGAATCAAGCTAGCAGTCGCCGGGGAATAGGTGCGTCCCGTCTAGGCGGTATCGAGGCGGACGCTCCCGACATTGAACCATGCGCCGCGAAAAAACCAGCGTCTCGCAGGAAGACTACCTCAAAGCCATCTGGGAGCTTGTCCAGGAGGAGCAGGTGCCCATCAGCGCGCGCCTGGCCGAAGACCTCAGCGTCACGCCGCCCGCCGTTACCGCCGCACTCAAGCGCATGGCCCGCGGCGGTTATCTCCGCGTGCGCCGCGACGGCCGCATCGAGCTCTCCGCGAAAGGGAAGGGAACTGCGCAGCATCTGGTCCTCCGCCATCGCCTCGCCGAAAAACTTCTCACCGAAGTGATCGGCCTCGAATGGTCCCGCGCGCATGAGGAAGCCGAACGCCTCGAGCACGGCATTTCCGCCGAGGTCGTTGCTCTCCTCCTCGAGCGCTTCGGGCGCGATAGCCGCTGCCCGCACGGCGTCCCGCTCTTCGGCGGGATGTCCCATCTTCGCCGCAAGCACGGCGCCCTCCGGCTCTCCGAAATCGAGGTGGGCCGCACTTGCGAAGTTCTGCGCGTCTACGAACGCGACCCCCGATTCCTGGAATTTCTCGACGGCCTTCACCTTCGCCCCGCCGCGCGCCTGCGCATCCACTGGCGCGAATACGACGAGACCCTGTCCCTCTCCGTCGCGGGACATCCCGGCCGCATCCATCTCGGCAAACCCGCCACCGAACGCATCTGGGTCCGCCCCCTCGTATAGCAAAGGTGCGGGCCGCGCCAAGCCATCTCATAAATGGTTTGTGTCAGGGCATGAGTTTACTCATGCCGTCAGTCATGCAAAAAATGGGGCTTTAGCCCCCGTGTGAGAACACAAGAATCTTTGTAGGTCGTGGCTTTAGCCACGACATAAGCCTTGCAAGATCAGGACAGCTTTAGCCGCTGAAGCTCCGGTTTTGCAGTTCTCACGCACGCTCCTTAGGGGGTCGGAGCTTCAGCTCCGACAACAGCCGCCAAAAAATGGGGCTTTAGCCCCTAAGGACAATCCTCTATGCTGTCCCTTCCGATTTATGCGATGGTTTGCTGGAGAATCGCAAATGCTGAACGCCCTGCGCTACTACTGGATCACGTCGAAGGGCTACCGCCTCCGCCCCTGGAAATCCCCCTACATCCAATGGCGCATGGAAACCTTCTTCGGCCATGACGCCGCCGGCCTCGACGCCCGCAAATATTTTCATCTCATGTGGCGCGAGCGCGCCCGCATGGAACGCTTCCTCGCTTGGGTCGCCGAAAGCCGCCATCGCCGCGCCCACCTCAAATAGCTCCGTTGTGCGGCCTTGACGCCGCATAGCAATAATGCGATAATCTCTAGTTGATAGAACGAAGGGGCAGCGTGAACGGCGAATTCGCGATCGAGTACGTGGAGCTGCCGAATGGTCGAGCGCCCGCTCGAGAATTCGTGGATTCACTGGATGACAAAGCTGCCGCCCGCATAGATGCGTTCATCGAGCGCCTGCGCATCTATGGCAACCGCATGCAGGGTAAGTTTGTCAAAAAGCTCACAGGCGACCTCTTTGAGCTAAGGGTCAAGCAATTCGACCGAATCTTCCGGGTCCTGTTCTTCTACCAGCCGGGGATGCTGATTGTGATTACGTCAGGGTTCCAGAAGAAGACGGAGCAGACTCCACCGGGCGAAATTGCAAGAGCGGAGCAGCTCAGAAAGCTCTGGATGAAGTATCGAAACCGTTACACGGGATCGCAGATAGAAAGAGAAGCTATCCTCAAGGAGTTAGACCAATGAAACAAATCTTCAAACTCGACCGCCGCAGGAAGAATGTCGGGCCACGCGCTCGTAAGAGCGCCGCTTATCGTAAGACCTTCGCGCGCACCCTCCACCAAATTGATTTGGCGCTCCTGGTGCGAGAGATGCGGGACGATGCAGGTCTGACTCAGGCCGAGCTTGCAAGGAAGGCTGGCACCACACAGTCCGTCATTGCACGTCTTGAGGATGCCGAGTACACCGGCCATTCACTTGGTATGCTGGAGCGCATCGCTACGGCTTGCGGCATAGCATTGAAGCTCCACGCCGAAAAGAAGCCGGATTTTGATCGCGAGGTGGCCCTCGCGTAGAGCGACGAGAGTCAGCGAGTCGTAGATAAGCATAAGAAGGATAACAAGCAAATCGCATACGCGGGATACAAAGGACACCAGCGATACCACTGGACACATAGGACACGGGTAGAGACGGGGATACCGAATTCCCATAGCTTTCCAGAAAAAGCTCAAAAACAGGCGGGAAAATATGGTTTCTGTCGGCTGTTCTGAACCAAGAACGCGAAAAATCGCCGCCGGCGTGTCACCTGTAGCAATTTCTGGTCTCAGGCAAGTATACTTAGATAACTTGGCGCAAAATCCGCGATCATCCGCCGGAATCTGTGACGTAGATGTCGTACGGATGCTGTAAGAGAATCGGCTCATCGCAGCGGCGATCGCCATTTGTAGCGGCGACACAATCTGCGAAGGCAGGTCCGGTGGCAGCGCTCCACTGGCCCTGCCGAGCATTTCTTTGGAGGGCATGCAATGGTGAATAAGACAAAGGCACACGAGAAGCGAGTGAAACTCCGCAAACAGTTCTGGCGGGGTGAAGACGCATGGACTGGATCGAACGAGCAAGGCTGGTTTTTTGCGCCGCGCACTCTACCGCTTATTTTGGGCCTACTCGCGTCGAAAGAACTGAGTGACAGGTGTGATCCAACCCGGGTCTATCTTGAGCTGTGGTCGAGACATCTTAGCGGCGGCATCATCGAAATGAAGCACGAGGGGGACCATGCCTATGCCGCAGGCTATATCGGCAACCGCGGCTTTCGGACCTGGCAGGAGCGCATGAAGATTTTGGAAAGGAATGGCTTCATAAAAACCCAGCAAATCGGAAACCAGAGATATGCATATACACTCTTGGTTCATCCTACGGCTGCGATCCAACGTCTTCACGAGGCTGGAAAGGTTCCCGATCTTTGGTGGAAGACATACTGTGCACGCCAAATCGAAACTAAGGAACTGACTTATAAAGAGCGCATGAAGGCGAAGGGGCAAGCTAAAAAGGTAGTCACGATGCAGATTTCAAGCGCCGCCCCCAAGAAAGCTAGTGCATCCAGATAAAATGACGAGGGGATGATTAGGAAACCTTAAGCGTCGAACAGGGGCGAAAAGCAGCCTCTCCCTCGGGGTCTCTGGCTCCTTGCTTCCTTGCCTCCTCGAAAAATCGCATGTTCTACTTTAACTTTCCTCTCCTCTAACCCCCAGTTTCCAAAAGACCTGCACGATGCGCTCCAACAGGCCGATTTGACAGGTATGTTATAATAGCTAATGTATGCGCGAATACATTCTTCCGGCGGGCCGCATCGCCGCCCTGAGGTCCAACGATCCAGGGCCCCGCACCCTCAATTCCGAATTTCTAATCGAAACAAGCTGGGAAATAGAAATCGCCTTAACCCCCCTGAAATCAATGACATAAATTTTTCTAATCGACACAAAATAGGGGGGGTCTCATAAAGCATCAACGCCGTCTCACGCCCGCAGCGGTATAATCAGCCCATAGGCCTTCCGCCATGTCAGAACTGAAAACACTCCCAAAATCGGAATCGCTGCACGAGGCCCGCTGGTGGGAACCCGAGCCTGGCGGAAGCGTCCACTGCTATCTCTGCCCGCGCCACTGCCACATCGGCGAGGGCCAGGCCGGCTTCTGCTTCATCCGCGTCAACCAAGGCGGCAAGCTCTACAGCCTCGGCTACGCCTCGCCCGCCGCGCTGCAAATTGATCCCATCGAGAAAAAGCCGCTCAATCATTTTCTTCCCGGCACGCGGGTTTTTTCCATGGGCACGGCCGGCTGCAACATGGGCTGCTTCTTCTGCCAGAACTGGGACATCTCCAAATCGCAGCACGATCAGGTGCACTCCTCCTACGTCCCGCCCGAGGACGTGCCGCTGCTCGCCATGCGCTACGGCTGCCCCTCCATCGCCTTCACCTACAACGAGCCGACCATCTGGGGCGAATACGTCATCGACATCTGCCACGCCGCGCAGCGAATCACGGCCTCAACACCGTGATGGTCACGAACGGCTACATCACCCGCGAAGCCTTCCACGACATCTACGACCACGTCGACGCCGCCAACATCGACCTGAAAGCCTTCACCGAAAATTTCTACGGCCGCATCACGCTCACGCACCTCGAGCCCGTGCTCGAAACGCTCCAATGGCTCAAGAATGAAACCAGCGTCTGGTTCGAGATCACCAATCTCATGATTCCCACGCTCAACGACGATCCCGCCGAAACGCGCCAGCTCGCCGAATGGATTCTCGAGCATCTCGGCCCCGACGTTCCGCTGCACTTCACCGCCTTCCATCCCGATTTCAAGCTGCGCGATAAGCCGCGCACTCCGCCCGAAACTCTGCATCGCGCCCGCGCGATCGCCCGCGAAGCCGGACTGCACTACGTCTACGAAGGCAATATCTTTTCCGACGGCGCGAACACATCCTGCCCATCGTGCAACACTCTTCTGATCCGCCGCTCCTGGCACGACGTCGAGGAAAATCGCTTGAAGAATGGCTGCTGCCCCAATTGCGGCCTCGCGATTCCCGGCCGCTGGGCCAATCCGCATGGAAAAACGCCCACGAAAAGTTTTGAGCGCGCCCGCGCTGCTACCGCCTCGAAATACTCACACCTGAATCTCTAATTGGGGACTGAGGAATGGGATTGCTCAGCGGGTCGCGTCGCGCGGCTTTAGAGTCCGTGTGAGAATTGCTGTTTTGTGTCAGGGCATGGCTTCAGCCGTGCCGAAAGGCGAGAAAAATAAGTGGGGCTTTAGCCCCTGAAGTTCTCCCACGACTACGGCGCGGACCGATCGTTCTTCTGCACCCGGCTGTGATGCCGGCTGTAGCCGAAGTAGACGACAAATCCGATGAGCAGCCACACGATCAGGCGAATCCATGTGTCGCGCGGCAAGCCAGCCATCATCAGGAGCGAGATCAGCATCCCCATGATCGGAACGAACGGAACCCAGGGAACCCGGAACGGCCGCGGCGTCTCGGGATGCGTCCGCCGCAGCACCCACACCCCCGCGCAGACGATCACGAAAGCCAGAAGCGTTCCGATGCTCACCAGCTCGCCGAGAATGCCGATGGGTATCACGGAGGCGAAGACGGCGACGAAAGTCCCAACGAAAATCGAGGAGAGATAGGGAGTGCGGAAGCGGCGGTGGACCGCGCTGGCCCACGGCGGCAGCAATCCGTCGCGCGACATCGAAAAGAAGACGCGCGACTGCCCGAGCAGCATCACCACCATCGTGCTGCTCAAGCCGCAGATGGCCCCAAGCTTCACCAGAAAGCTTCCCCAGCGTACTCCCGTCTGGTCAATTCCCACGGCGATCGGGTCGGGCACGTTGAGGGACGTATATTTCACCAGCGCCGTCAGCGTCCCCGCCACCAGGATGTAAAGAATCGTGCAGATCACGAGCGAGCCGAGAATCCCCGTGGGCATGTCGCGCTTCGGATTCTTGGCCTCCTGAGCGGCCGTGGACACGGCGTCGAAGCCGATGTAGGCGAAGAAGATCACGGCGGCGCCGCGCACCACTCCGGACCATCCGAAGGAGCCGAACTTCCCGGTATTGGGCGGCAAAAAGGGATGCCAGTTCACGGAAGCAAGCGCCGCGTGCCGGCTCAAATAGAATCCGCCCAGCGCAATGAATATCAACAGCACGCCCACCTTCACGACCACGATCAGCGAATTCAGATTGGCGGACTCCTTGATCCCGATCACGAGCACGGTGGTAACCAACGCGATCCCCAGGAACGCGATCAGATTGATGACTCCGGCCGCGTGTGGCAGCGTTGCGGGGTCCACTCCCGCGGCCTGGAGCGCGGGCAGAATGCGGCCGAGCATTTCCCAGCGGTTGTGGTACAGCACGAACTCGGTTCCGGGCGTTCCGGCAAGAGCCGGGGGAATCCGGATCCCGAAATCCTGCAGGAAGCTGATGACGTACCCGCTCCAGCCCGAGGCCACCGTGGCCGCGCCAAATGCGTACTCCAGAATCAGGTCCCAGCCGATGATCCAGGCGAAGATTTCGCCCAGCGTCGCATAGCCGTAGGTGTAGGCCGACCCGGCAATCGGTATCATGGCCGCGAACTCCGCGTAGCAAAGCCCGGCGAAGACGCACCCCACCGCCGCGAGGATGAACGAAAGCAGGATGGCGGGGCCTGCATAACGGGCAGCCGCGTAGCCCGTGAGCACGAAAATACCCGTCCCGATAATCGCGCCGATGCCGAGAGAAATCAGATTGCCCGGGCCCAGGGCGCGCTTGAGCGAATGCTCGTGCGTCTCGGCGGACTCCTCCAGGATGACGCTCAGCGGTTTCGTGCGAAGCAGCGGACTGCCCATTTGGCATTTCCTCCCAAGATTGAATCTGTGCAAGCTACGGCGTTACGCCGGCGAGGAATCTCCCTCCGGCTTTCTCGCCCACTTCCACAGGCCGTATACGGGAAGGCCCAGCAGCACGATTATCAGGCCCGGCCATGTGTATTGCGGCTTGTAGCGCAAAAGCTGAATTTCGAGATACACGGCCATCACCAGATAGAGCGCTGGCAGCGCCGGATAGCCGAAGGCGCGATACGGCCGCTCCATCTCCGGGCGCTTCCATCGCAGCCGGAAAAGGCCCATGAGCGTAAGAATATAGAAGATCACGACGGCGAAGATCAAAAAGTCGAGCAACTGGCCGTACGTGCCCGAAAGACACAGGATCGAAGCCCAAATGCATTGCACGCCGAGCGCCACCCCCGGCGCGTGATGGCGATTGACCTTTCCGGCGGACGCGAAGAACAGGCCGTCCTTGGCCATGGCGTAATAGATGCGCGCGCCGGAAAGGATCAAGCCGTTGTTGCAGCCGAAAGTGGAAACGAGAATCGCGGACGCCATCAGGATCGCGCCCGCCGGGCCGAAGATGACCGAGGCGACAGCTGTGGCCACGCGGCCGTCCGCCGCGTATTCCATTCCACGGGCCAGCGCCGTAGCTCCATGAAGGTCTCCGGTGATGGGCAGCACGCGAAGGTAGGCCACGTTCGCGAGCGTATACAGCAGAATCACGGCGCCGGTGCCCAGCGCGAGCGAAAGCGGCAAATTGCAGCCCGGATTTTTCACCTCCCCCGCGGTGAACGTCACGTTGTTCCACGCGTCCATGGCGAAGAGCGAACCCACCATCGCCACGCCAACCAGTGAGAGCGTTCCGATCTGCCATGTGTGCTGATCGGGGGGATACCAGTGCAGAATCGAAAGCCCGGCGTTGTGCCAGAAGTCGGTGAAGTTGATCTCGCGGGCCAGGGAAGTGGAGAACCAGAAGCCGAGCAGAACCAACGCCCCGAGCGCGGCCGTCTTCGCAACGGTAAAAATGTTCTGGACCATCTTTCCCAGATGCAGCCCGCGCGTATTGACCCAGGTGAGAAAGACGATGGAGAGAATCGCCAGAAGATTCTGACGATTCAAGCCCCACGTTGTAAGGGCCGAGCGAGCCGAACCACAGCCGCCACGGCCCGAATGTTCCGATCTTCCATATCCACGCCGATGCGGAGAACCACGGCGCGATCACCGCCGCGAATTTGGCGAAAGCGATGGCCACGGCGGCAATCGTGGCCGTCTGAATCACCAGCAGCATCGTCCAGCCATAGAGGAATCCCCATATAGGCCCGAGCGACTCGCGCAGATAGACGTATTGCCCTCCCGCATGCGGCATGGCTGCGGCCAGCTCGCCGTAGCAGAGCGCCCCGATCAGAGTCATCGCGCCCGCTGCAAGCCAGACGATAAGCAGCAGCCCGGGGCTTTGCACCTGGTGGGCGATGTCCGCGGAGACGATGAAAATGCCCGAGCCGATCATCGAGCCGACCACAATCATCGTCGCATCGAAGAGGCCCAGGCCTTTGACAAGCTCAGCGTCAGAACTAGGCCGCGCGGCCGCCGATCCGATGGTCTGCGTTTGCTCTGCCATTCACCCTTGCCTCGAAGCGCGCTCCAGGCGGACGCGCTCTGCAATGGACAAATATTCCCGCGCACGCGCCGCCGGATCGCGCGCCAGCGCGAGGTCCCGAATCACAGCCACTGAATCGACGCCCGCGCGAAACACTTCATCGACTCGCTCCACCGTGATGCCGCCAATGGCCACAAGCGGTTTTCGGGTCAGGGCGCGTGCCGCGCGCAGGAACTCGATTCCCACCACGGGATCGGGATTCTCTTTTGTCGATGTCGGGAAGAGAGGCCCCACGGCAATATAATCCGCCGAAGTGACGCTGGCTTCGCGCAATTGCTCAAGATTGTGTGTCGAAACGCCCACCCATCTCGATGGCCCGCAAATCCGCCGCGCCTCTTCCACCGGCACATCCTCCTGACCGACGTGCACGCCTCCGGCCCCGGCAATCGCGGCGATATCCGGCCGGTCGTTGAGGATGAGCCGCACGCCGTGGGGCGAAAGACGCTCTGTGAATTCCCTGGCTTGCGCATGAATATCTCGCGCGGAGGCGCGTTTGTCGCGGAGCTGGATCAGGCGAACGCCGGCATCGGCCAGTTCAAGAGCCAGGGAAAGGGAAGGTCTGGCCCTCATTTCCAGGTCGAGGCCCGGATCGATGATGGCATAAAGGGCAGGGAACAACTCGCCCTCCGCTTATTTCGCCACTACGGCGGTGAGCCGTTCGAGGAAGCCGGTGTCGAACCTGCCGGCAATAAAATCGGGGTCCGCCAGGATTTTCTTGTGTAGGGGAATTGTCGTTTTGACTCCTTCGATCACGAAGCCGTCGAGCGCCTGATGCATTCGCGCGATGGCCTCGACGCGGTCCTCGCCGTGGGCCACGAGCTTCGCTATCAGCGAATCGTAATAGGGCGGAATGACGGCGTCGGCATAGGCAGCCGTGTCCACGCGAATGCCCGGGCCTCCTGGCACGCGAAACGCCGTAATGCGGCCAGGAGAAGGGGCAAACGTCTCGGGATCTTCGGCATTGATGCGGCACTCGATGGCATGGCCACGGAAGACGACCGGCCCGGCAACTTCGCTAAGTTTTTCCCCCGCCGCCAGGCGAATCTGCGACTTCACCAGGTCCACGCCCGTAACCATCTCCGTCAGGGGATGCTCCACCTGGATGCGCGTGTTCATCTCGATGAAGTACATGTTCCCCGCATCGTCGCGCAGGAACTCCACCGTTCCGGCGCTCGAATAGCTGATCTTTTGGAGGGCTTCGACAACCTGATGCCCAATGCGCTCTCGAGTGGCCACATCGAGAATCGTGGAAGGCGATTCCTCGAGCACCTTCTGGTGCCGGCGCTGGAGCGTGCATTCGCGTTCGCCCAAATGGATCACATGGCCGTGGCGATCACCCAGGACTTGAATCTCGATGTGCCGCGGCCGTTCGATGAGCTTCTCCATATAGACCTTCGGGCTTCCGAAGACCTGCTCGGCCTCCGCGCGCGCCGTATCGAATGCGGGCGCGAGCTCGCGCTTGTGGCGGACGATGCGCATGCCGCGCCCGCCGCCCCCATTCGCCGCCTTGATGATCAAGGGGAGCCCAATTTCGCCCGCGGCCTGCTTGGCCGCCGCTTCGTCCACAACAACGCCGGCGCTGCCGGGAATTACGGGCAGGCCGGCGGCGGCCATCTCGGCGCGGGCGCGATCCTTCTCGCCCATCAGGCGAATCACAGCGGGCGAAGGCCCGATAAAGGTGATGTGCGATGTCTCGCAGACCTCGGCGAAGTTCGCGTTTTCGGAAAGAAAGCCATACCCGGGGTGGATGGCGTCCACGTTGGCCACCTCGGCGGCGCTGATTACTTGGGGGATATTCAGGTAGCTCTCCGCCGAGCGCGGCGGCCCGATGCAAATCGCTTCATCGGCGAAGCGCACATGCAGGGCGTGACGATCCGCCTCGGAATAGACCGCCACGGTGCGCACGCCCAGTTCCTTGCAGGCGCCCAGAATTCGCAGCGCGATTTCTCCGCGATTCGCAATGAGGATTTTTCGGAACATTTTGTTGGGAGCCGGGCGCAGCCGGCGGGGGCGGGGCTGGCGGCCCGCTTCTTGCGCTGCGGGCGGATGCCGAAAAGCGGCTCGCCGTATTCCACCGGCTTGCCCGTCTCGGTCAATATCCGCACAACCTCTCCCGCGATGTCCGACTCGATTTCGTTCATCAGCTTCATGGCTTCGATGATACACAGCACCTGGCCCGGCTCCACGTGCGCGCCCACGGTGACAAAAGGCGCCCCGCCGGGACTCGCGGAGGAGTAGAAGGTTCCCACAATCGGGGACTTGATCACGTGCAAGTCAGCGTCCGCCGGTGGCGTGCCGGAAGATGCGGAGCGAGCCGTCTCCACCTTGGATGCGCCGGCATCGTGGCTTGCCGCCGGCGAAGTTCTGCCCGCCGTCGGCGGATGCGTGGAAGCCTTCCTCAGCCGAATGTGGACTCCCTTGCGTTCGTATTCGAATTCTTCGAGTCCATGCTCTTGCATGAAGTCGAGAAGCCGTTCGACTTCCGCGAGGTCCACGCCGCGGACGGTCGTTTCACTGGTTTTATCTGGCCTCGTCTTTTTTGCCATCTTAGAGTTCGAGGAAATCCCTTGGAGCGGTTGTCAGATCCACGCAGCCGTTTGTCTCGACCAGCACTTCATCCTCGATGCGGATGCCACCGAGTCCCTCAATATAAACGCCCGGCTCCACGGTTAAGACCATGCCTTCCTGTAGAATCGTGGTCTCGCCGCGGCCCAAGCGCGGCATTTCGTGTATTTCGAGGCCCAGGCCATGGCCCAAGCTATGCGTAAAGTACCGCGCCAGGCCATGCCGCCTCAAAACATCACGAGCCGCCCGGTCCACGTCCCCAGCCCTTACCCCCGCCCGGATGGCAGCCTTGGCAGCCCCCTGCGCCTCCAGAATGGCGTTATAGACTCGCCTTATGCGCTTGGGAGGCCGTCCCAGGAAGACCGTACGGGTCATATCACTACAATAGCCGCGCAGTATAGCACCCTGGTCGAGAACGACCAACTCGTTTTTCCTGAGTAGTTTGCCAGTTGGCCGGGCATGCGCCCAGGCCGCGCGAGGGCCGGAGGCGACGATCGTTTCAAACGAAGGTCCGGAGCCCCCCCGCCGCTTGATGTCATATTCGATTTTCGCAGCCAAGGTGAGCTCGGAGACCCCAGGCTTTATTTGACGGAGGAGTCCGCGAAAGACCTCACTTATCATGCCGGCGGATTTGCGCATTCGCTCGAGCTCATCCGCGTCTTTCACGGCGCGTAGCTTCTCCACCGCGCTCTTGTCCGCCAGCCAGCGAATCCGGCTGCCCGCTGCGGCCTGAAGCGTCTCTTTCTGAGTTACCGTCGAGTGCTCGGGCGAATAAGCCGCCCAAAGGCGTGTGCGGCGCCTGCTTAGGCCCTGCAGGGCTTCTCCAGCGGCGCGAAGCAAGCCGTGCTTGGCGATGCATATACGGGCGCCGGAAACCTCTTCTCGGGCTTGAAACGTGTAGCGGCTATCGGTGAAGAGCGTGCTACGCGATGGCTCGACGAGCAAAATTGCGGCGCTCCCGGAAAAGCCGCATAGATACTGAATGTTGGGGAGGTGCATGACCACCAAGGCATCGGCGCGGAGGTCCGAAATGATAAGCCGGAGCCGATGGGTCCGGCTCCGGCGCAATGCTGCATGACTCGAAGTTGCAACCGCGTCAGCCAGCCGGTCCCCCGCGTCTCCTCACAGTCGCTAGCTCGGCAGGATCCGAGGCGTGAGGAAGAAGAGCAGCTCCTTCGATGTGGAGCTAACCGTTGAATGCTTGAAGAGGTTGCCTAGCAACGGGACGCTGCCCAGGATCGGCACCTGGTCAATCGAAGTTTGTTGATTGGTGACGATAATGCCGCCAATCACGACCGTGGCGCCGTCGTCCACCGTCACCTTCGTCTCGGTGGACTCCGTGATGATTTCCGGCGTTCCCAGGACCGACACTTCGTTATTCGGCTGGTCGTTTTCAACCGTCACGTCCATGTAGATGGTGCCTTCCGACGTGATCTGCGGTGTGACATCCAGCTCCAGGACGGCGTCCACAAACAGAACAGTTATGGTATTGTTCACAACCGTCTGCACCGGAATCTTTACGCCTTGCTTGACCGTAGCCTTCTGGTTGTTTTGGGTTATCACTTTCGGCTCCGACAAGAGCTTTCCGACGCCTCGCGATTCAGCTGCATCAATCACAAAATCGAGAGCAAAGTTAGGAGACGCGAATAGGTACTGGATTCCGCTCGTGGGTGCTGACGTACCCAAATTAAGAACCGAGGGTAACGAACCTGTTCCGACGACGATCGGCGGCGGCGGCGTGAAGGTAGTCGCACTGCTTCCCACAGCGGTGGTTCCGCCGATGGCGCTGTTGCCCGACCTTCCCGCAAGCGAAAGTTCCGTTCCAAGCTCCCGCGAGAAGTTGCGGTCCGCTTCCACGACACGGGCATCGATTTCCACCTGCAGCGATTTCCGGTCGAGCTGGCGGAGTAGATTATCAATTATGGGCAGCGTGGGCTGAATGTCGCGAATGATTAACGAATTCGAATAGGCATCCGCCAAAATGTCACCACGTGGCGAGAGAAATTTCTTGAGCAGTGAGGCCATGTCCGCGGCCTTGGTATAGCTCAATTTGCGCGTCGTGGTCACCAGATCGGCGGCCTCCACCTGCGCTTTTATTAGATCCCTGCTCTCGTCGGCCTCCTTCCGGAGCGTGGCCTTCGTGGCGATGCGCAGGACATTCCCGTCGAGTTGCTTATCCAGATCGTTGTTGTGCAGCACAATATCAAGCGCTTGATCCCAGGGCACATCCTCGAGCACGATCGTCAGGTTGCCCGTCACCGCCGGATCTACCACGACGTTTAATCCGCTGATTTCATGAATCAACCGGAAGAAATCCCGCAAATCCACGTCCTTCAGGTTTACGGAGATAGGCTCGCCCGAGTACTTGCTCGATGGCCCGGGCGTTGGAGTAGGAGTCGGCACCTCTACCGTCTGGGCAGCAGGCTCGGCGGACGGCGCCTGAACCGGCGGCTGGGATTCAGCAGCGGGCGCTCCATTCGCGCCATTTGATTGAGCGGCCGAGGCATCCGAGGCTGCTTGAGAAGCGCCCGTCACTGCCGGTTGCAGCGGTACTTGCGCCACAGCCGGACGCGCGAGGGCAGACGACGCCTGCGTCAGAACAGCGGGCAGAGCTTCAGCGGGAGCAGGAATCTGCGCTTCCCCTGTCGCGACTGTTTCCTGCCCATCATTCTTCGATGATTGCACCTTCGTGGTAGTCAGACTCGAAACCGGCTCGGCGGTTGCGGGCTGGACAGCGCCCGTCGCTGCCGGACTGAATGACACTGTGAGCGAGTTGCCCGCCGTGTCCATCTTGTACTCAGAGGGGCTCGCGCAGGTCAATCACCACGCGCGATACTTCCGGCGCAAACTGGGCCAGCCGGATTTGCCGCACCGGGTCCAGGTTGCTGGCAATCTGGTGTTTCACGGGGGCACCCAGGTGCGAGCCCGCGAAGTCCAGTACGATGCGGTCCGGATTTTGAAGCCGGATCGCGTGGCAATTCAGAGGGGCTGTGCCGAGAATGCTCACCTGCGTCTGATTACCATTCTGTGAGAGGCTCACTTGCCGAATCGTTTCCAAGGCTCTCCCCGGATCCTTTGTCTCGGGAGACTTTACTGCAACGGGAACAACGGTCGGAGCCGCCGGGATACTCGAATTCGCCGCCGGAGCAACTCCGGGGGTGCGCGCGACCAGCAGAGCCAACTCCTGCGGGTCCTGGCGCTCGATACGCGGCTCGACGCCATCGCTCAGCAGAATCTCCAGGCGCACCACGGGCTTCTGCCCCGCATTGTACGACAGCACGCGATAGCTCTTGATGAGTTCGGAATCCACCACGCGCGCTCCAGCAGGATCACCGGACGACACACCCGTCATGTCCAGCACGTAGAGGTTCTTGCTGGGACGATACGTGGCGTATTCGAATGGCGCGTTGGCCTGCGCTTCCAGGCGCACCGCGCCGGCGTCCACCACCGCCTTCACGTGCACCACAGGCGGCGCGTCGGCCCCCGCGAATGCTCCGCTCGATAGTATGAGCCCGGCTGCGATCAGCCCGCCGAACCTCCACCCCTGCCTGATCATCCTCATTGCTGCTCTCCCGCTACCGCGAAGATTCGTTTCGTCACCGTGCGCTCGACCGGCCTTCCGAACGCGTCTTTGGAGTTTTCTCGAAACGTGACACCGTCGAGACCGATTTTCTCCACTTCCCCGTCATAGAGGTGGTCTCCTTCCCGGACGAAATACACGTGATCCTCCGGGTTCGAAACCACGGCAATCATTCCATCCGGCGAAGTCACCGCCCCTTCCACACGCACGGTGGCGATCACCAATCCGGCCTTGCCGGGGGGCAAATGCTCATTGCTGGCATCTTTGTTCAAATTCACGAGCGGCACGAATGGATCGCGCTTGGCCGCGACCGGCGCGGAAGTCCCCGCAGCCGGAGCCTGCTCCGGACTCGCGGCGGAAGCCTGCCGGACATGACCGGCTGCCTTGGCTTTGTGCGCATGCGCCTTGGGCGCTGGCCCTTTCTGCGCCCCCGCCACGGGCACCAGCAAAAACGAAATTGCCAGCACCGCGAGAAGGTTCCCGGATATCTTTCCCAATCTCATCGTCATGGCTCTACCGTTTGCTCGCCGCAGTGGGGCCGGTCACTGCTGCTGCCCCCTGCGTGAAGAAGGTTGTGATCGTAAAAGTCCCGCTCACGGAGGTTCCCGGGTTCATGTGAAATTTGCCGCCGCTGGCGTTCCCAATGGAGGCCAGCTTCAAATCACCGACGTTGATAATCCGGGAAAGCCGCCCCAGCCGGGAAAAGAAATCGAAAACCGAAAAATAGGGGCCGTCGGCTACGATCTCAAACGGCATCACGTAGTAATACGGCTCTGTCGCAATGGGCTTCGAGGTGAGCGTTCGGATCGAAACCCCCGAAGTCATTGCCGCGCCCTGCACCATCAAGATGAACTGATCTGCCTGCTTGTCTTCCGGGACGATGGTCTGCAGCGTGGCCAGCTGCTTCTGAAGCGCATCCATTTCCGATTGCAGTTCCGCTCGGCGCTGGCGGTACACGCGGAGGTTGTCCACCTCGATTTGCAGGGGTTTCAATTCGTCCTGGGCGGATTCGAGCTGCCCGCGGACCGTGCTCAGCGGCGACCCTGGGATGTACAATCCCGCCAAAATCAGCGCCACCGTCAAACCCACGCAAAAAAGGGCTTGCACGTAGGACGGCCAGTTGCGGAATGGCATTGCCACGGCTAGCTCCTTCCCTTGGCTGGCGTTTTCGGGTTTTGCTCGGTCCCCGTGGGCTGGGCTTGTTCCTGTTCCGCTCCCGCCGTGGGGTTGATGGTAGCCGTCATCTTGAAATCATAAGTTTCCACTCCCGGCACAATGTCGTTCTCCGTGGCCGTTTGGATTTCCACGTTGTCGAAATAGCCCGATCGCTTGAGCTGGGTGATGAAATTGGCCACGGCAGTGATCGAGCCGGCTTCGCCCTCGAAATTCAGGGAATTGTTCGTCCGTTCCATGGATGTAAGCCACAGCGAATCCACTCGCACAACCGTGTTGGCCACCATCTGCAGCAAATCCTGGGCGCCGGTGCGGTTCTTCTGAAGCGTCTCGATCACGTCAATGCGCTGCTGAAGCACCGCCTTCTCGCTTTCGAATCTGTCCACATCCTGCTTGACCTGCTCGAGGCTGGCCTTTTCGGCCGTCAAAGCGGCAATTTTTGCCTGCGTGGCCTCCAAACTTTTTTCCTGCTGGTAATACGTGATTGCCAGAACGAGGAGCGCAACACCGAACGCCGCGACCAGGAAAATCACCTGAACCGCGGCTTCCAGTGGCACGGACTCCTTCGCCGCCTTCGGACGCGTCTGTCCCAATAAGTTGATGCGAATCATGGCGTGTCAAAACTCCTCAGCGCCAGGCCCACGGCAACGGCCAGGCACGGTGCCAGGTCCCGGAGCTGGCTCTCATCATGCTTCCCCGTCCCGATATTGATCTTTCGAAAGGGATAAAGCTCCTCCACGGGCATCGCGAATTCTTCCTTAAGAAGCTCGATCAACCCGGGCACGCGCGCCGTACCCCCGGCGACCAATATCCGGCGTATGTTTTCCCCGCTCGCTGTGGCGCGGAAGAAATCGAAGGTCTTCTGTATTTCCAGGATCAATACGTCCGAGACGGACCGCAGAATCGCGTTCCGCTGCTCCTCGCTCACTCCCGCGAGCGTCCCGCCCATCTTCAGCTTCTCGGCGTCCTCGAAGCTCAAATCCAGTTCTTTCTGAAGCGCGTCGGTGTACTGGTTGCCGCCCACCGAAACGTCGCGCGTGAACAGCGGCGTCCAGCCGCGCACGATGTTGATGTTCATCACGCTGGCGCCGATATTCAGCAGCGCGGCAACCTGCGAGGGATCCGGCTCGTAATTTATCTCGAAGCTGTTTTGCAGCGCGAACGCATCAATATCCACCACCACCGGCGTTTTTCCCGCCTGGGCCAGAACGTTCGTGTGGTTCAAAATCTTGTCTTTCTTGACGGCCACCAGCAGCACATCCATCTGGTTGTCGTTGGACTCCAGAAGCTGATAGCTCAGGTTGACGTCCGCGATATCGAAGGGGATGTGCTGGCTCGCTTCCGTTTGAATCCGGTCGTACAACTCTTCCTCGGTCATCACCGGCATGCTCACTCGCTTGACGATCACCGAATGGCCGCAAACGGATGTAGCCACGTCCTTTGTCTTGATCTTCTGGCTGTTGAATATGGAAATGATTTTCTCGGCTACCGAGGGGGCGTCCATGATGGCCCCATCCACCACGGTGTCCTGGGCCAGCGGCTCGACGCCATAGCTCACCAGGTCGTATCCGTCCTTCGACTTCTTCAGCTCCACGGCCTTTACGGAACTGGACCCTATATCCAGGCCGATGAGTGATTTCGCCTTGCGCATGTTAAACATCGTGCGCACCCCCGCTCCGTCCGGCTCCGCAGCGCTGACCTGCACGGCCTTTTGCCTGGCGCTTTTTCACTTGAGAAGGCCCCTCAGCCCTTCGTCTTTCTATTGCCCCAACCCCCGTTGGGTCGTTACTGCTCCCGCGAATATCAGAACGAGAGTACTGATAGAACTGGTACTCTCCCTTTCATCCGTTTATTGCATCCACGGCGAACACTGTCAAGCAACGTAATGGCGTGCGTGTGCTGTTGGTAAAATGCAGTCCTAAGGGACAGGGTAGGCCGAAAGTACAGTCATAAGGCCAAGAACTGCGATTGAGCTGGTTTTCCGAAGGCTTTTTGCTTGCCCGAGGTCTGATTTCCCGAAGAAACTCTTCATTTACTTTTTCTTCGCGCGGCTGAGATTCAGCTGCGGCCAAATCGCGTCCACGCGTCTTTTGGTGGTTTCATCCATGCGAATTTCATCGGGCCAGCGTCCCGTGTAGCCTTCTTCCGGCCATTTCCGCGTGGCGTCTATCCCCATTTTCGAGCCGAAGTCCTGCCGGCGCGCGGCGTGGTCGAGCGTATCCACGGGGCCGAGTACAAACTGTATATCCCGCTCCGGATCGATGGCGCAGAGCGCCTTCCACACCACGTCGCGCGGCTCCTGCACGTTCACGTCGTGGTCCACCACCACAATCACCTTCGTGAACATCGCTTGCCCCAGCGACCAGATGGCATTCATGGTTTTCCGCGCGTGCCCGGGATAGCTCTTGCGGATCGAGACGATCATCAGGTTCTGAAAAATGCCCTCCGCGGGCATGGCCACATCCACGATTTCCGGGTGCTGCATCTTCATCACGGGAAGAAAAATCCGCTCGATGGCGTGCCCGATGAAATAGTCCTCCTGCGGAGGCGGCCCGACGATGGTCGTCAGGTAGAGCGGGTCTTTGCGGTGCGTCACGCAGCCGACGTGGAAAACAGGGAATTGCCCTTCGAGAGAGTAGAACCCCGTATGGTCGCCGAAGGGACCCTCCGTGCGAAGCTCCCCGAGGTCCACCGTCCCTTCGAGGACGATCTCGGCGTTCGCCGGAACTTCCAGGTCCACCGTCTTGCATGCCACCAGTTCCACCGGTTCGCGCCGCAGGAAGCCGGAAAAGAGAAACTCATCCATGTCGGGCGGGATGGGCAGGATGCCGGCCATGCATGTGGCAGGGTCGGCGCCGATGGCCACGGCGACTTCGAGTTTTCCTTGCCGGTTCTTCGAACGCGCGCTCCGGAAATGCTCGGCCCCGTGCTTCTGCGTCTGCCAGTGCATCCCCGTCGTGCGCGGACCGAACACTTGCATCCGGTAACAGCCCACGTTGCGCTTCCCGGTCTCCGGATTTTTCGTGATCACCATCGGCCAGGTGATGTACCGTCCGCCGTCCTGTGGCCAGCACTGCAAGATGGGAAAATCGAGCAGCGAAAAAGTTTCCGTAAGCACCACTTCCTGACAGTCGCCGCTCCGCACCGTCTTTGGAAAGAAGGATCCAATCTCCGCGAGCTTCGGCAACATTTTTACCTTTTCGAGAAGCCCTTGCGGCGATTGCATGTCCAGAAAGGAAGAGACCCGCGCGGCGACTTCATCAACCGATTTCGCCTCGAGCGCCAGATTCATGCGCCGCTCTGTCCCCACCAGATTCGTCACCGCCGGAATGCGCGACCCCTTGGTGCGTTCGAATAGAAGCGCCGGCCCGCCGGCCTTGACGGTGCGGTCCGTGATCTCCGTGATCTCGAGCACCGGATCCACCTCGGCGGTAATCCGTTCGAGCTCGCCTTCCTTTTCGAGCGTGCGCAAAAAATCCCGCAAATCGCGATACGCCACAGCCCCTCCCTCGATCCCACGGCCGGGAACCGCTCTCTCCCGAGCCGCCCACTCTAACACGGAGACTCCCGCCAAACGAATAGTGTCCGCGCCGGCTGGGAGCCGCAGAGCAGGGAAGCAGTTCGCGGACTGCGCATGCGCGAACGCACGATGAGTTACTCGCCAAAAAAATCTGCGCGTAACCGAATGGGCCCTCCTCACGTATTATTAAAGCGCAGCGAATGCACGCGCCCGCGCCCGAATCGAGGAGCCTGATGCACTGGAAGGGAAGGGAACTGTTGGCGCTTGCCGCCCCTTTTATAATTTTCACTGCGGGCGCATCTCTCACCACTCCATCCCGCGCCGCATCGGGCGCCGCACAGCAGACGCAGCAGCCTTCGGCGGCAAGCCCCGTCGCCAAGCGCGTGGGCGCAATCAAGGCCATTTCGGGCAATACGATCACGCTCGCGCCAGATACGGGACCCGAGATCACCGTACTAGTTGAAGACTCCACCCATATTTTTCAAATTGCCCCGGGCGAAAAAGACCTCAAGACCGCCGCGACCATTCATCTGTCCGATCTTCAGCCGGGAGACCGCATTCTGGTTGCCGGAAAACTTTCCGACGACTCTGCTTCCATCGCCGCTTCCGCCATTCTCGCCATGAAGCGTTCCGACGTCGAAGCCAAGCAACAGGCGGAGCGCGAAGCGTGGCAGCGCGGCGTGGGCGGGCTTGTGAAGTCCGTGGACGCCGCCGCCGGCACGATCGCCATTTCGGTGGCAACCCCTGGCGGCGTCAAGGACGTTGCTCTCCACGTAACCGATTCCACCGCCTTCCTCCGCTATGCTCCCAACTCCGTGAATTTCGCGGACGCCCTGCCCAGCTCGCTCAGTGAGATCAAGCCGGGTGACCAGCTTCGCGCCCGCGGCACACGCAGCGCCGATGGAAACGAATTTGCCGCCGACGCCATTGTTTCCGGGTCCTTCCGCAACATTGCCGGCACCATCACCTCTCTCGATACTGCCTCCGGCACGATGACCGTCATGGACCTGATCGCGAAGAAGCCCGTGATCGTGCAGATCGCCGCCAGTTCGCAGCTTCGCAAACTTCCCCCCGAAATCGCGCAGCGCATTGCCTTCCGGTTGAAGGCAGCAGGAGCACAGAGCGGCTCTTCGCCAGCGTCGCCTTCGGGAGCCGCTCCGGGACAATCCGGGCCAGGGGCCGGAGCAGGCGCCGTGGCGGTGCCGCCCGCGGCGGCGGGCGGCTATTCACGCCCAGCCGGGGGACAGGCCGACTTCCAGCAAATCGTGTATCGCATGCCTCCCGCCACGCTCGCCGATTTTCAAAAGGGTGACGCCGTGATGATCGTTTCGACCGTTGGCGCGGATTCCGGAAAAGTCACTGCCATCAGCCTGCTGGGTGGCGTCGAACCTATCCTCGCTGCCGCGTCCAACAGCAGCGAGACGGTCACGCTTTCGCCCTGGAGCCTGGGCAGTGAAGCCGCCGCCGGCGATGCCGGCGCAAGCCCCTAGCGTTGCGTGACGGCAAAAAGTTACGGACTGCGTGTCAGGGCACGGCTTCAGCCGTGCCGTACAGTATGCCGAAGAATGGGGCTTTAGCCCCTGAGGTCTCGTTCAGCGTCGGCATCTGTCACCTAGCCGCATGAACTAAAAATTGTCGGGAGACAGAATGGAATTTCGGGCCCCTCAAACCCAATTTCTCATCGCGGCAATTCTTTTCTCTCTGGCCTTCGCGGCTTCCGCGCTCGCGCAAACTCCCACGGGCGCTCTCCACGGGGTCGTGACGGACCCTTCCGCCGCGGTCGTACCCGGCGCCACCGTGCTGGTCAACGCACCCGACGGCCGCTCGCTCGCCGCGACCACAAATGGAAAGGGAGTTTTCGACGAGGCAGGCCTCGCAGCAGGGAAGTATGAGGTGGAGGTGATCGCCACGGGCTTTGCTCTGTACAAAAATGAAGACGTCGAAATCACCGCCGGCCAGGTTCAAAACCTCACCATCGCGCTGACAATTGAGGAGCAACAGCAGCAGGTAACTGTCTCCGCCGAGGCGCCCACCGTCAGCGTCAATCCTGAAAACAACGCCGGCGCGATTATCATCAGCGGTAAGGAGCTGGAAGCCCTCTCGGACGACCCCGATGAGTTGGCGTCCGATCTCCAGGCGCTTGCCGGCCCCTCCGCCGGTCCCAACGGCGGACAACTATATATTGACGGCTTTACCGCCGGACAGCTTCCTCCCAAATCTGCCATCCGCGAAATCCGCATCAATCAGAATCCCTTCTCCGCGGAATACGACAAGCTCGGCTACGGCCGAATCGAAATTTTCACCAAGCCCGGGACGGACAAATTCCACGGCCATTTCGAAGTTCAGGGAAATGATTCCGCGTTCAACTCAAAAAATCTCTTCGCCCAGGGCTCTATTCCCGGCTACGACAAGGTTCAGTACGAGGGCTCCCTCAGCGGCCCGCTCAGCAAGAAGGCCTCCTTCACCTTCACCGTCCAGAGACGGAATATCAATGACCTCTCGATCGTCAATGCCTGCGTCCCCGGGACGGGCCCGCCCGTCAATTGCAAGGCCAGCTCGACCGTTCCCTTCAATGCTTCCATCCCCAATAACTTGACGCGCACGAATATCAGCCCGCGCCTCGATTATCAGCTCAGCACCAATAATACCTTGACCGTGCGCTATCAATATTACCGCGACAATGAAACGAACCAGGGTATCGGCGGCCAGTCCCTTCCATCGCAGGGCTTCAACACCCTTAGCACCGAACAAACCCTGCAAGTCAGCGACACCCAAGTTTTCGGCCCCAACATCGTCAATGAAACGCACTTCCAGTACATTCGCGACGTGAGCAACCAGACCGCCCAGTGTACCGCCGGCTCCTTACTGCCGCAGTGTGCCGTCGGCACCTTGCCGCCGCAGTGCGCCGAACTCTTCACGTTAACCGTGTCCGGCGCGTTCACGTGCGGCGGCAATAATCAGGGGAATATCGCCGACACCCAGAACCACTATGAATTTCAAAACTACACTTCCTGGGTCCTCGGCAAGCATTTCTTGAAATTCGGAGCGCGCCTCCGCGACGTCAATGATCAGAATCATTCCACTTCCGGCTTCAATGGCCAGTTCACGTTTCCTAATATCGCTGCGTTTCAGACGAATTCAGCCAATCAGTTCACCCTCACAGCCGGCATTCCCAACGCCAACGTCAATGTCTTCGACGCAGGCCTATATGTTCAGGACGACTGGCGCGTGAAGCCCAACATCACTCTCAGCGCAGGCCTGCGATTTGAAACGCAGAATCACATCAGCGACCACGCCGATTGGGCTCCGCGTTTGGCCGTCGCCTGGGGACTCGGCCGCGGAAAAGCCCCCAAGACCGTTCTCCGCGCCGGATGGGGCATCTTCTACGACCGTTTCCAGGAGTCGAACGTCCTTGAGGAGGAACGCCTCAATGGCGTGATTCAGACGGGATACGTGATCAACAATCCGGCGTTTTTCCCCGCTGTTCCCTCGCCGCCTTCGCCCGATCTCCCGCCCGCCGCATCCACAACCTACCTTATTCCTAAAACGCTCAACGCGCCCTACACCATGCAGACGGCTCTGACCCTCGAGCGCCAGCTCACCAAAATTTCCACTCTTTCCGTTACCTACTTGAATTCGCACGGGGGGCGCCAGTTCCTGAGCAATAGCATCAATACGCCGCTGATGCCGGGCGGCTCGAGCCCGCTGACTCCTCCCGCTGTGGGCAATATCTACCAATATCAATCCGATGCCACCTTCAACCAGAATCAGTTGATCGTCAATATCAATGTCCGCGCTGGAGCCAAGCTCGCGCTGTTCGGCTATTACGTGCTTAACTATGCCAATAGCGACACTTCCGGCGTCAGCAGCTTCCAGTCTAATCCCTCCAATCTCTCACAGGACTATGGCCGCGCCTCATTCGATACGCGAAACCGCATCTTCTTTGGCGGCTCCATCCTCCTGCCGTACGCCTTTCGCATCAGCCCGTTCCTGATCGCCAGTGCCGGCCGTCCGTTCAACGTTACAGTCCCCACCGACCTCATCGGTTCGACCATTTTGAACCAGCGGCCCACCCTCGTCTCCTCGGCCACCTGTCCCCCAGGTCAACCGCCTTCGGGGAATATTTACTGCACTCCGCTCGGCACCTTCAATGCCATGCCGCCAGCCGGTTCCGCTCCTATTCCCATCAACGATTTCACTGGGCCCGGCGACTTCAGCCTGAACCTGCGCGTCAGCAAGTCCTTCGGCTTTGGCAAGTCGGCGGGAGGCGCGGGCGGAGCGGGGTCGAGTGGAGGAGGAGGCCGCGGAGGGGGAGGAGGAGGGCGCGGCCCCGGAGGTGGAAATATGTGGGGTGGAGGTGGCGGAGGCGGGCTTGGAGGAGGAAACGATACGAACCATCCTTACAGCGTCACGTTCAGCATCAACGCTCGCAATATCTTCAACATTGTGAACCTCGCATCGCCCATCGCTGTCCTCGGCTCTCCCGTATTCAACCAGTCCATCGGCTTGGCCAGTGGGCCTGGCGGCGGGGGAGGAGGCGGGGGGCCGTCCAGTGCCTCAAACCGCCTCATCTACTTGCAGGCCTCATTCGACTTCTAAGCGGTTTTTTTGAACCCGACAATTTAAAAAACGATGTCATCCCGACAGAGTCCGCCCGCCGGCATTATGGCGGGTGGACGACGAGGGATCTGCTTTCCCCTTCGCCCGCTGTTCCGCCATTCCGAGCCAAATATCCTATAGCCCTGGCGGCTCAGCGGAATCGTACCCCCGTACTATAGCCATGAGCGACCACCATTCCGATACTTAGCATCGGCGGAGTGTCAGTGACGCAAGATCTCCGGCAGGGAACTGGGAGGGAGCAACGTCTGATTTCAGCCGTTCGATAGGGCCATGTTATCCGCGATCATACTCGTGTGTTGCATCGGCGCCATGGGCCAGTTCTTTGTCGCATATTGCCGCGCGCTCTTGGCAGGCTGCGACGCACATGTCCTATCCGAACGCGCCAGGCAGATCGCCGGGATTCATGGAGAGGCATTGGACCCCGGTGAATTCCACCGCTTGCTGGGAATCGCCCGCATGACGGGCATGCCTGCCTCGGACACGGTCCAGATTCGCGCCGTCAAATCCTACTATCGCGTTCTATGCCTTGTGGAGGGCCTTTTGCCGTCGCGTTTCCCTCGCGCGTTGCAATGGATTCATCGCGAACTTTCGCGCTGCGCTTATTTTGCAGCCGTCGTGCTCGACCGCCGGCTCGGCACCACCGACTGACCATCCGCCGGCGCAAACGCGTCAATTCTTGCGCACACGCCAGCCACTTTTATTCCCGTCGGCCCGCGCGCGGTGCTATCCTGCGGAGCGTTTCGTCGACATGGGACTATCGCCACGATCCTTCGCCACCTGCGCATGACTTCCAATCCCTGGAAATTCGTTGCCCTGTGCTCGCTCTTGGCGATCGCTGTCTCCGCCCGCGCGCAGACCGAACCCGCTCCGCTCATCGCCGATGTGGACCATCGCCAGACCATCAGCCTGGATGGCCCATGGCATATCATCGTGGATCCTTATTACAGGGGCTACTACACCTACCGCCTCCTGCCGCGCCCCGACGGCTACTTCCAAAATCTGCGCCCCCAGGATAAACCGCAGGACGTGATCGAGTACGATTTTTCGCAATCGCCAACCCTCAACGTCCCCGGTGACTGGAACTCCCAGCGCGACGACCTCTTTTTCTACGAAGGGCCCGTCTGGTACGAAAAAGATTTTACCTATCATCCCAAGGCCGCCATGCACGTATTCTTCTATATCGGCGCTGCGAACTACTTTTCGCGCGTATGGGTGAATGGCAAAAAAGTCTGCGAACACGAGGGCGGTTTCACTCCCTTCAATTGCGAAGTCTCGGACCTCCTTCACGACGGCAATAATTTCGCCGTCATCTCCGTGGACAACACCCGCCGTCCTGATGGCGTCCCCACGGTGAACACCGATTGGTGGAACTACGGCGGCCTCACACGCGACGTCGAGCTGGTCGAGCTTCCCGACACATTCGTCAGCGATTATTTCCTGCAGTTGAAAAAAGGCTCGGAAGACGAAATCGCCGGCTGGGTCCAATTGAGCAAGCCGATCTCGCCCGCTGCGGTCCGAATTCGTATCCCCGAACTCAATATCGATACCACATTCCCAACCGATCCCACGGGGAAGGCAGCCGTCGACTTTCACGCCCCTGGCCTCGTCCGCTGGTCGCCCGAAAACCCCAAGTTATACAACGTCGAAATCTCCGCAGCCTCCGATGAGACCGTCCACGACCGCATCGGCTTCCGCACCATCGAAGTCCGCGGTACGGACATCCTGCTCAATGGCCGCCCGATTTTTCTTCGCGGCGTCTCCATCCAGGATGAGGCCCCCTATCGCTCCGGACGCGCTTATAGCGAAGAAGATGCCCGCACGCTTCTGGGTTGGGCCAAGGAACTTGGCGCGAATTACGTCCGCCTCGCGCATTTCCCCCACGATGAACGCATGCTGCGCCTGGCCGATCAGATGGGAATCATGGTGTGGTCCGAAATTCCCGTCTATTGGACGATTGACTGGTCCAATCCCGCTACATTGGCCAACGCCCGCCAGCAACTTACGGAAATGATCGCTCGCGACAAAAACAGGGCTTCGGTCATCTTATGGTCCGTCGGAAACGAAGAGCCTGTCACCGACGCCCGCTTCCAGTTTGAGAGTTCGCTCATCCAGACCGCCCGCGATCTCGACCCTACCCGCCTCATCACCGCCGCGCTTGAAACGCATTCCGACGGAAACACCCGCATCCTTGATGATCCCCTGGGCGCCGAGCTCGACGTGCTCGGCTGCAACGAATACATCGGCTGGTATGACGGACCCGTGGACGCCGCCGATAAAACCGTCTGGACGACTCCTTTCAACAAGCCGCTCATCATGAGCGAATTCGGCGCGGACGCAAAATTTGGATTGCACGGCGCCGCGGATCAACGCTGGACGGAAGAGTATCAGGCCAACCTTTACGTTCATCAGCTTCGCATGCTGGACAATATTCCCTTTCTCCGCGGCATGACTCCCTGGGTGCTCATGGACTTCCGCTCTCCCCGCCGCCCACTTCCCAATATCCAGGACTACTACAATCGCAAAGGCCTCCTCTCCGACAAGGGCGAAAAGAAGAAGGCCTTCTTCGTTCTCCAATCCTATTACAACCAGAAACGCGACCACCTGCACTGAGTCCGCAGGGGCGGACGAACGTGCCCCCCGCAATAAATTCCCCCGCCTATAAGGCATCCGCCTTTGCCGTTAACGGATTGCCCGCAAGCTCTTACCCCACCATGATTCGCTCAGCTACGACATTTCGGACCGGCTCCGAAATGCCGGGGGCGTTCCTGCCTATCGTTATTACACACGCTCGCAAACAGCTGCGTTTGCATTGCATTCGGAGCTTCTCGGGATTCTTGGATGTGGTGGTCTGTTTGCATAACGCATGCAGGGGCTAGCCTCGTTCGAATGCCCAGTGCTCTGGTAGGTGTGCCCACCTATCTCGCCGCCGAGGCAATCGGCTTGGCGAAGGCGTACAAAGTGGAAAGGACAACCATGAATTGGTTAAGAAGAATGGCCCTTGCTTTGGGGACACTCGCTGTTTTTCTCCTGCTGGCTGTGCCGCTTGTCGCGCAAGATGAGCCCGTCGCGCCCGAGGGAACTCAAGTTGCCACGGACGAAACACCCGCCGCGGCGACAAATACCGATGCCCTTAGAAAAGCGGCGCAGAATCCCATCGCCAGCCTCATCAGCGTTCCCGTGCAGAATATCGACAACTTCGGCATCGGACCGTCCAACCGCATCCAGAATGTTGTGAACATTCAGCCGGTGATTCCGCTCAGCCTGTCGACAAACTGGAACCTCGTCATCCGCTGGATTACGCCGATCATCTATCAACCGATTCCCGTGCCGCAGCCGCCGGGGCCTCCGGTGCAAACGACTGGGGTCAACGGGTTAGGCGACATGAACCCCTCGTTTTTCCTGGTGCCGAAGAAGACGAGCAAGATAATTTGGGGCGTCGGACCGACTGTGGTGTTGCCTACGGCAACCAATACGACTTTTCTCGGCCAAGGCAAACTCAGCGTGGGGCCGACCGTGGTCGCGCTGATGCAACCCCAGCCTTGGACGTTTGGGTTTCTTACAAACAATGTCTGGTCCGTAGCCGGTCAATCCAATAGGAACAAACCCGCCGTGAACCAGTTCCTCATCCAGTGGTTCGTCAACTACAACCTGAAGAAGGGCTGGTATCTCACCACCTCGCCCATTGTCACCGCCAACTGGAGAGCAACCGGCAATAGCGGCGTGTGGACGGTGCCCTTCGGCGGAGGAGTGGGAAGGATCATGAAGCTCGGATTCCAGCCGGTGAACATCTCAGCGCAGGTCTACGGCAATGCCGTGTACCCCGCCGGAAGTTCGCCGTGGAGCTTAAAATTACAAATTGCATTTTTGTTTCCCAAGTTAACCAAAGAGCAGGAAAAGATGATCCTGCAACAGAAGCTGAAACAGTTGGATCAGGAACAACCCCAGAAGTGAATGCGAAGGCGCATGCCCACCCCGCATTACGATGTCATCCCGCCTGCCCTGAGTGAAGTGGCGAAGGGACAGAGTTCACCCGCTAGATTTATGGCGGATGGACGACGAGGGATCTGCTCTTTCTTCAGACCTTTTTGCTGCTCCCGTCCCCTGCCCGCCCGAATTCTTGGCGGGAAGGGAAGCGCCGACACAAGCCCCAGGCACGGCGTAATGGGGGTCGAAGCTTCAGCTCCGACATAAAGACTGCCTCAGTATCGTTACCGCAATGGTTTGTGTCAGGGCACGAGTTCGCTCGTGCCGTAAACGGTCGCGCGCAGCGCCCACCTCTCGGCGGAATTCTCGCCGACTTAGGGGGTCGGAGCTTAAGCTCCGACATAAAGACTGCCTCAGTATCGCTACCGCAATGGTCCGTGTCAGGGCACGACTACAGTCGTGCCGTAAAAGGACGCGCATAGCGCCTACCACTTGCCGGACCTTTTGTTTCCCGGCGGCTCGGCCCGCCGCCCGGCAACTCTTCACCCGGCCCAAATCCGCCGACGTGTGCCCTCTGCGCTCCCGGATGACTCTGCGGAGCTAGGTATCGGGAGGTCCGCCACGATGCGCCCTCGCGACCGGCGTGTCTAATCGCGCCACGCGATTCCTTCCGAGTGGCCGACCATTCGCCCAGGACCCCACTCCCGCCCTGAGTAGTCGGCGCTCCGTTCAGCAATAACCCCTGCGCTTGACAAAAATATCGTGAATGGATTAAAAGACTTCCGTTGTCTACAGAGGTGCGGCCCACTAAGGTCTTTCTTGACACAAACATGAAAACGAGACTCGCCGCCAAGAGGCGACAGTGCCGGAGGAATATTTATGTGTAGCATGACAAACCTCAACATCTGGTTGGGAATCGCTCTAGCCTTTCTCTTAGGGTCGGCTGGCCTGGTTATTGCCGCAATTGCAGTCAACAGCTCCATTGTTGGGGCCTTTGCCTCCCAAGGTCTTATGGATGCCGCAGGAATCGTTGCGACCCTTGCCGTCATCGCCTTGGCGACCGCTTTAATCACCCTAATTAGCTTCTGTAAATGCCTCAAAGGTCGCTGCGCAGGACAATGCTCGAACTTGCGCAACGTCATCCTCGCTGCCATGACCGTGCTGGCAATTCAAGCGGTTCTTTGCTTCCTTCCTGCCGGCGCTTCTATGTATGCAATACTTGGCGCTATGGTGGTCCAGGTCGCCTTGATCATCTCGGCCATCGCCTTTGGAGTGAGCCTCTCAAATTGCGCCGAGTCGGCCGGTGGATCACCAGCCGGCGGATCAGGCGGGTCACCGACCGGCGGACGCGGTGGGACTTCTCCGGTTTAACGAACTCCCTTCGCAGCATCGCAGCCGCAGCATCTCTTGGCGAAGCTCCGGACTAGTCGACGCCGCAAACCAATGTAGCTCGGGTCGTAAGACCCGAGGCTTTCCCCTCGGCCCTTCGCCCCTCGCGCCTCGCCCTCGCTTGCCGCGCCGAAGCCGATTCATCGCGTAGGCGGGCCTGCCGCGCCGGAGCAGCTCCATCGCGTAAGTGGGCTTGCCTTTCCGGGTGCCCCAACCGGCCCCGAGGGAAGGGAAGCGCGCAGAACGGACCACCGTGTCCGGGCATGACTTCAGCCGTGCCGTAAAAGGAAGCACGCAGCGCCTACCGCTTGCTGGGCCTCTTGTTTTCCCGGCGGCTCAGCCGCCGCCCGGCAACTCCTCTCCGGGCCCTAATTCCTCCGAGGTTCCTCAGCGAAGTTAAAGGGAAGGGAAGCAATCTCTTGCGCTTCGCCACCGCAGGCATGCCTTTTGTGTCCGCCGTGGTGGACTGTCGCGGAGGTGGTATGGGGCCGCAGCGACACAGCCCTCTGCTTCCGGTCGTGCCGATGCCCCTCGTAATTCCTTCAAAGAAGTATTAACCTTGTTAATCCAACTACAAGGTAGCTTGTACGTGATAACCGCCATCCAATTCCTTCGAAGCATCGGGCAGTTCGACTTTGTTTCACCGGGTGCGATAACGCTCGACCGGTACGTCTTGGTCTATTCCGAAAACGGGCGAGGCAAAACCACTCTGACCGCAATCCTGCGGTCACTTTCAACCGGGGACCCTCTGCCGGTGCGGGAGCGGCGGAGATTGGGTGCCACAAACCCGCCCCATGCCGTACTTCACTGTTCGACGGGGCAAAGCCCAGCCGTCTTCGCAGATGGCGCATGGAACCGCACATTCCCCGACATGGTGATCTTCGACGATCGATTCGTGGACGAAAACGTCTGCTCGGGCCTGAGCGTTGAGCCTGCCCATCGCCAAAATCTCCACGAGGTAGTTATTGGGTCACAAGGCGTCGCCCTGAATCGTAGACTCCAAGAGCTTGTTCAGCAAATCGAAGAACACAACGCGAATCTGAGAATCAGGGCCGAAGCAATACCCGAGGCGACTAGGGGACCGCTCTCGATCGACGACTTTTGCGACCTCCCAGCAATTGACGAAATCGACCGGCAGATTCAACTCGCCGAGAGAGACTTGGCAGCAGCCCAGCGACAGAATGCGGTCCGTGATACCGGCGGGTTCGATATGCTCATGATCCCCACCTTCGATGCCCCCGCCCTGACAAGAACCTTGGAGCTCGCCTTGCCCAACCTAGAAGCCGACGCTCTCAACCAAGTGCAAACACACTTCCGCGACATCGGCCGCGGAGGGGAGATGTGGGTCGCAGACGGCATGAGCAGAATTGTCCATACCGACGCCGGCAAGGACATCTGCCCATTTTGTACGCAGGATATGGCCCAGTCGGATGTCATCGGCCACTATAGGGAATACTTCAGCGAGGCCTATGCGCAACTCAAAGAGCGCATCGCCAATGCCCTGGCAGAAGTGAACCGTCTTCACCCAAGAGAACTTCCAGCAAGGCTTGAGCGAAACGTGAGAGTCGCAGCCGATCGACGCCACTTCTGGTCAAGCTTCATTGACGTTCCGGAAATAGACCTAGACAGCGAGCGCCTAATGCGGGCGTGGCAAGCTTCGCGGGATGGCGTCGTTGCGCTCCTCGATGCGAAGCAAGCGAGCCCCCTTGACCGCATTGAGGTGCCGGACACCGTCCGTACCGCACTCGACAACTTCGCCGCGGAGCGGATAACCGTGGAGGCCCTTAACGAGCGATTGGAGCGGGCTAATGCCGCCATATAAGCCGTCAAACAACGTGCAGCGGCAGGAAATTCCGAGGCTGCGGCCGCGACTCTGGCCAGACTCATAGCCGCTCGGACGCGCCATGCTGCAGCGTATCCATGCGCTGCGAGGAATACCTGCACGAAAAAGCCGCAAAAGCAGCTACCGAAAGGCTGCGCGACGAAACGCGGCAACGACTTGAGCAATATAGGAGGGCCGAGTTTCCCCAATACCAAGCTGCCATTAATATGTACCTGGGCCGCTTCAACGCAGGCTTCCGAATCAGCAGCGTGGCGCCGACGGATACTAGGGGCGGCCCAGCATGCAACTATGAAATATCCATCAACAACATAGCAATCCCGATCTCTGGAGCTGCCCCCCACCGGGAGAGCCTGCTTTCAGAAGCACCCTCAGTTCAGGCGACCGCAGCACACTTGCTCTGGCTTTTTTCTTCGCCGCCCTCGACCGGGATCCTAACCTCACCGACAAAGTGGTTGTAATAGACGACCCAGCTTCCAGCCTAGATGAACATCGCTCACTCACGACCGTGCACGAATTGAGGCGGCTGGGGCAACGCGCAGCGCAAGCGATAATTCTGTCCCATGACAAGAGCCTTCTCTCGCGCGTTTGGCTCGGAATTGAGCCCCACCCGTTGCAGCGCTATAAAGCTTGAGCGCGACGGGGACACCTCGAACATCACGCTCTGGGACGTGAGCAACGATACGGTCACCGAGCATGACCGCAACCACTCCTTGTTGCGGTCCTACCTACAGAACGGGCCCCGCGGCAACAGCCGAGACATTGCAAAGGCAATCCGCCCCATCTTAGAGGCATTCCTCCGGGTGGCTTACCCGGCGCACTTCCCGCCTCGGCCGGGCGCCATGGGTCGGTTCATTCGGCTATGCTGGGAACGACTCGGAACACCCGCCGAAATCCTAAGCCCCTCAGACACGCAACAGCTGGATGATCTCGTGGAGTATGCGAGTCAGTTTCATCACACCCCCGACAATAGGCGTGAAGATGTTGCCCCCAACGACTGTGAATTGCGCGGCTTCGTAGACCGCGCACTTCAATTTGCTACCCGCTCACCCTAGGCCAATTCGTCCAAGCGGCACCGCATGTCTGGACAATATTGAGGATTATACGTCGGCCGAACCTGGCAAGAGACATCGAAGGATAATGCGCCGAACTGCTGAAAATCAAGAAGCCGCGGAGAATGCGAATTCAAACCATCACAGACACCCGCACCCGGCCGAATAAGAAGAGCGAGTCATACTAGCACGAGCCGTCTCCTCCACTAACCACTAGCCACTCGTCACTAACCACTAATCGCGCCCCTTCGGCTCAAAATCCAAATACGCAAGATTCATATTCCCCTCCGTCAGCACGTGCAGCGTAAGCACGCTCACTCCCTCCGGCAATTTCACCTCGGCCATGTCCTTCATCAGATTCCAGTGGTGCCATTGACGCCACGCGATAGGCTCGGCCGGATCCGCCGTGGACGCAATCACCACCGGCCCGGTAAGCTTTTTCCCATTTCGTTCCAGCGAAATTGTCCCGCCCTGCCTCGACGTGTAGAGCAGATCAACCGTGTAAACCCCCGACTTCGCCACTTCCACGGTCATGTTGAACCACTCGCCCGGCTGAGTCCAACCCACGTATAACTGATTCTCGGGGGGCAGCACTTTGACGTACGGATTGTCGTCAATCGGAGTCTCGCGGCGAAACTTCGTGTAGGAAATGCCGACTGCCTCATTCATCCGAAACTGGTTCAAATATGACCCGTCCGCCGGATTGAGCTTCCCGCTCCCATTATTTACCGTGTCCGACGTGTGATACGCCACCCCCTCACCGCCAAGATCGTAATAGGCACACTCCACTCGCCCCGGTATCTTCTGCGGCCCACCGTGATAGACGCTATCCTCGAATGGCTTCCCTCGGTAATGGCCTATGCCTTCGGCTGTAACACGCAAAGCCTGAAAACAAGCGCATAAGATGAGCACTGTCAGCAAAATAGAGCGAACTCGGGGCATAATTTCCTCCTGATATACAACCATTAGGCCTTCCCGCGCAAGCACTTTTACCCCGCCGTCCGCCCAACCTCACAGACGCCTTACTCCGGACTCGCCTCCCCACGCCAAATTGCCGCCCTTCTCCCCATTGGCTGGTCTTGCCGGAGCGATCATGCCAAAATCGTGCAAAAATTGGCAGAAATCAGCATTTTAAGGCCCTTTAAGGCGGGTTAATGAGCGTCAATTCACGCTAAATTCGAGGCAGGCGAACGGCCTCGAATTACTTGAACCTTCAAGCAAATTTAACCATTTAACGGACTCGAATTCCCTGAATCCTCAAGCAAATTTTAACGCATGGAATTGCTTGAAGTCGAGGCAATCCGAGGACTTCTAAACGACCTGATTCGAGACGACCTAAAATGCTTGAAGTTTAAAGCAATTCGAGCAGTTCAAGACGACCGGAATTGCTTGAACCTTCAAGCAACCGGAACAATCTCCTTGCTCTTAAGATCACATGGACCTAGCGGGGAGCCAATAGATGAAACCAAGAACAATCCCGTGACGTGCAACACCTAGCGCTCAACCAGGGCGTGCAGAGGAAACTGCGGCCGAGGAGTGCAGCGTGGCAGTACCAGGTACCTGGGGCTGATTCCGGGCGAGTATAGTTCGAGCGGAGATCGGCGGTTCGGTATGATAACAAAGCTGTTGCTGGTGGAAGCAGCGCAGATGGCCGTGCGATGTAATTCTGCGTTCCGTAGTGAGTGTTTGCATCGCCGCCACACCAAGCCGAAAGGTGTTGCGAAAGTGGTGGCGGCAAGGAAGTTGGCGATCCGGGTTACTGGATGCTGCGCACGCAAAAGCCCTATCCGGAGATCGTTCGCATCAAGAGCAGTTCGCGGGTGCCCCCGGGCGGCCAACGCCAGGCCGAAGCGTTGATGGGACGCTCTCGTCCCGACGTAAAGCGGGATTCGGATTGAAGAACCACGAGCGTCGCGAATGGCCGAATCGATGGCTGGTGAAACGATTTCACCGGGGAATGATTCACCGTAGGATTTCCAGAGTTTCGGTCCTCAACCTCATCTGGCAAACAAGCGGTGCCACAAACACCGCAAGGTACAGCCCCGCCTTGGTAACCCCTTCGTTCTTATCGAGAGGTACCCTCCACACCGGCAAGTCCTTTCAAAGCTATGTCTTGCAGGTTCATCCATGAGCAACATAATATTCATTAGAGGACCAAAAAATACATAACGAAAGTAATATTTACTCCCAATGTGATATAATGTCAAGTCCTTTTTTCTCCTTGCCCGAGCGAAACTGCCTAGCGTATATCTTGACAACGAGCACTGCTCTGCAAAATCCACGGAATATCTCCCCAAACAGAACGGTGCGCGATTCGCGGGCGACCACCCTGTGCAGTGCATGAGTGGCATGGGGAGCAAGGGCACGATTTTCTTCCACTACGCTTCGATCAGTTACGGGCCAGACCGCGCAGTCGGCTACCCCGAATTTTCATCGTCATAACGAGGATGTCAACGGAAAAGGCATCTAAACGCCGAGTGGCACGAATCTAGAATGCTATCGTTTCACGGCGACGTAGCCAGCACCAGCACCGACAGCAAACCAAAGTGCATTACGACGTAGACGACGCCAGAAGCTGCCTCCTTTTGCGGCAGTGATTGCGACATCGCGTTCGCGCGTCAGCGCGTCAGCTTTACCCGTCTGGTCAGCAAAATTTTCGTTTGCAGCTATGAGCCGTAATTGACAGGCACGATAATCCTGGACAACGTTGTACAGCGACTTGAGGTCAGCCGCGGGGACTTGTACTGCAGGAGTCGCAGGAAGACCCTCTGGCAGTGAAGATGGGACGATGGGTGGAAATGAGGTCTTCTCAGAAGTACCTGCTCCGTGCTGGGTCGCTACCTTGGGTGGATTCGCCAAGTCGGTAATAGTGATCGGTTGTGGCAAGGGAAGATATTTTGGAAGGTCGCGGATGATTTGACTGGGAGTCCGCGTATCACGTTTGAGTTTGCCGATCTGCGCGAGCGCGTCCTTGAGGCTGGCGTCGCGGGTTCGTTCGCGTACGCCGACTGCGTCAATGATCTGTTTCTGCGCAGCGAGTGTTGTTTGAAGGCGCTGCTCCTCATCGCGAGAGGCAAACCATGCAGAGACGGCGAGCGTGGCTAGGAGGAGTACAACGGAAAATGCGGCGATTTCGACTTTGCGGCGTATGGACAAGTTAGTTCTCTATGAGTAACTAAAGACCTCTGCGAAGGTGGGTTGATGCCGAAGGACCGGCAAACGACATAAAGATATGCGGATTGTCACAGCCGCTCGTCAATCTATTTATGCCATCTTCTTTAGTAGTTATCTGGCTTGCAACGGTTCGTGACTCGAGCGAAACGAAGGTCCGCGTTTGGGAGGTTCTGCACCAACCGAAGGCCAATCGACCGTATCCATCACGCGCGGGCCGGGAATATCCACGACATACGTGAGTCCTCAAGCAACCAGATTTGGTATGAGCCGTGCATCATTGGAATTTGTCGATGCGGGCAAGAACTTCCTGCGCGTAATCAGAGTTGGCACCGCCGTTCCAAAAAGTGAGCGCACGCGAAAAGTCACCGTCAGCTTTCGCGAGTGTTGTGGCGAGTGCGGCGCAGCCGATGTCAAGACCTATTGGGGGATCGCACAGCGCGCTCAAGAAGTTCCCCGCGAACCCATGCTCGCGGGCTACCTGACCCATTACCTGCATCAAACCCCAGGAAATCGAGCGGGCGATTTCCTCCGTGGGTTGTAGCCCGAGTGGAGAAACATAGCGCGCGCGGAAACCGGGCTCATAGCGTATCGCATGCGAATCCCATGAGGACTCCTGCTCGACGACGGCGCAGACGAGCGCGGGTTCAATGTTGTGTCGCATAGCAGTGGTGCGAGTAAGCGCAATTAGATCGGTGGTTGGCATTCGGGGTGAACGTAACGTTTTGTGGTTACGACTCGCGATTGTTCAGGTCTACCCAGCGAATAGGCGGAATCTGTGAGCGTCCGATTCCCTGCTGATCGCAGAGTTTTTCGAGCAGGACGTATATGTGTGGCAGATGATTCATGGCCATGTCTTGGACGAAAACTCGTGTAAGTTCGTCGTTGCGAACGCGGCGGTAGAGCCAGCGGAGAAAGAGTACGGACTGGACGATTGAGGCCAGGCCAACGGTCCACCAATAGGGGTCGGAGAATGGGCCAATTTTGTGCATCAGAGTCAAGCGCTGGATGGCGAGTGGTAACACTTCATCCCATAAAACCACATACACAGAAGAAGCGTTCTTCGCCCCAAACATCTGGATTCGGGGTAACAACTGCTCGGCCGCCTCACAAACGTCTGGCAACTCGTCATGGGTTGTGGGACAGTTTTTTATCCGAACAGCGATGCGATACCGGAGCCGACACCGAAGAGGCCGCCCAGTCCGCCGGTGGATGCCCCCCCCCCCCCCGCCGAGGCGCGTTGACGGATGCTCAGCAGCTCCGATGGGACACCCATCGCTTTCCCAAGCAAGTTCGTATCAATGCCATAGGTCTGCCCGAGGGCGTTGAGGCCCGCGAGTTGCTCTTTCAATTGCTGGTTGGCGAACGTGACTTGATTTTGCTGCGCCTGGCTTGCATCTGTCTGCGCCTGCTCGCGTCCGAGCTGAGCCGTCAAGTCGCTATAGCCCGCGCTGTTGTTAGTTGCGGCCATGCGATTTGCGGCGCGCTCGCGCAGCGCGTCGAAAGCTGTGTTCGCAGCACCTAAGCTCTGCTGGGTGATGGCCGATTGCTGTTGGGGCGTATAGCCCTGACCATTCAGCAAGCTCGTGATTGTGGGCATTAGGAACGAGCGGTCCTGCGTGCCTTGCTGGTTTGCCTGGGAAATGAGTTGGTTCTGTTGCGCGAGTTCCTGGTCGGTGAGCTGCCGTGTCGACCTTTCTGCTCCTCGTGACATTAAATCCTCCAGCGGATTATTGGTAATGCGTGATCTCTATGTTGCAGCCCTTGTCGCCGTTTTGCCTCGTTCTGGGTTGTCTTGGTCGAGATGCGGGTCTCTCCAAATGAAACCTGGAGCAAGCTATCTTTGGTAGTAGTCGGTTTTCAAGCGACGGCAATAGGGAGTCCACGCATCGTCGCGGACCCAGCCGAGCGCCTCCAGGCGGCGTCCAAACCTTTTGGCAATTGGCGCGGGAAGCCACGCGTGAGCGTCATCGAGGCCCCGGGCAAGAAGATCGCGTTCGCCAGCGCGGTGAAGGGCGAGCAGGTGCGCGAAGCGGTCGCGCGGCTTACCTGCTCCGGGATCTACAAGCAGGTACATTTCGCATGTAACACGCGCGAGTGAAGCCATCACGGGGCGCCCCTCGTCATTTTCGACGACGAGCTTCGAAATGAAGATCGGATCAACAAGATTCGGGAATGCATAGTCGAAACTCTGGCGCGTATGCATGTGGCGCAGCGCGTCGAGATCTTCATTCGTGTATTCACGGACGAGCATAATCGGCGAGTCGTGAAATCGAGGCGGACGACTGGCGCCGAACGACTCGAGCATGGCCGAGTAACGATACGGGCTTGCGGCGCCTGTCTGTCAGCGGGGGCCTGCACCCTATGGCCGAGGCTTTCTAGAAGGTGAGTTTTTATTAGACCGCCCATCCAGGAACTCGGAGTGACCAACGCGTACGATCTGCCTACTAGCTGCCTCTTCCCTTCTTGTTCGGGAAACGCCCGGGTCTACTCTGAAATATGCCCGAATAGCCCTTTGCTTGAACGCGCAGATATCGTCGTCGTGGAGGTAAACAGTCTTGGTATCTGGCTGTGTTGCAGGAAATCCATTCCATGGATTGCCCCACAAAACTGCGACCCCGTCAGGGCGGAAAGCAAATCGCCGCAGCACCTCCCCAAACGGCATCAACCTGTAGATTACACTCCCGCTGCCGTCTTCATCCAATTCAGGAGAAATGAAAATAGATACGTCCGTCGGAGAACTAATCGCGCCTGTCGTACCGATGTTCGTAAAGTCCTTCTCGTAGCCCCAGTCATAAATCTCGTCCTCCACAGCTTGCACAATCGCCGCAACGTCGCGCTCCGTCGGCTTGGAATGGTTCCCGATCGCCGTTTGTGAGGAAGACAAACACAACAACAAAACCGTAATAGCTTTCAAATCGATCTCCTCCCTGCGGCAGGTCGTATTCCACTCATTCGCATGGATGTCGCATATTTCGGTCGTTGACGGTGATTATGTAAACCTCGTGCCCTCGGGGAACGTCGCCGCCGCCGGACTGGTTGATGAACGGCCCGGCGATGGTGGTGGTCTGACCCTGGGTCACCCAATCCGGAGGGCGAATCCCACGACGAGAATGTATGGCCTCCGGATCATAAATATACACGTGATTCGCGTTTTGCGTAGTGTCCCGCTCTTTTGCTGCCGTAGCGACAGCATTCACTGTGGCCTTGTAACCTTCCGCCGCAGGCGTTCCTGGAATCTTGATATCGCGGGCATCGTCCCGTCCCAGTGTGCTGTTCCCCTGGAATCCTTTCCCATTCACGTTGTGATAGACATGAGCAGCACTTATTCGAGCTCGATCGAGATCAGCGGATGTTGTCATTCCCTTCTTTGGGCGCAGCCCGGAGAATTCGTTGTAAATCTTATTAGTTTTGACTGTTTGAGCTTGTTGGCTTATATCCTGCGGGGATGGAAACTCATGACTCGAGACAGTATGGTGACCCATGGCACCTTTTTCATCCTCTGGCCCATGCTGCTCCTTCTGATTTGCTGGAGATAGCTCATCAAAGCGAGCGCGCTCAACTGCCCGACCGTACGCCGGGTTCATGTAATATCCCTCATTGATAAATGGCATATCTGTTCTCCCAATAGAAAATGAGAGCGGGGCCAGCCCCTAAAAAACACGGTGGCGCAAGAGTGGATGCACGCGGGCGAGGGTCTCAGTAGCATCGAACGTGGTGACGCCGGAAGTAACACCGTGCTGCGCAAGCGCGGACTGAGCCGCATTCGAAATCGGCTTCTGCGCGAGGGGATGTGGGAGGGCCTCGAAAGCAGGCTCATCCTCGAGTGCAACGTGCGCGCCCTCATCCGCCTCAACAAGGACAATGATTCGGCCGTCCTTGTTCGCCATGGGAGCGCTATCTGGTGTGCCCTCTTCGATGGCATCACGTGGTCCAAGAACGATGAAATGCGAATTCACGAAGCTTGGGGCGTAACGCTGCCAGGCGTCCAGCGTTGTCAGGTAGTAGCGTTTGCCGGTCATATCGAGACCGAAATGTGAAAACGGAGCATCGAAAAACGCAAAACGGGCAAGCAAAATTCGACAACCAAAGGGGCTCTAGCTCCCCGCCCTGGCGCGTTCGTCCGAGATCACGATTCTCGGAGAATCGTCACGAACTAAAAGTGTAGTTGTGCGTGAGCACGGACGCGGCGTGGCGTCCGGCGAAGAATTGGTGAGACGGCTCGCAGCTCACTGTGACCTTCTGCCCGTCCTCGACGACGACTTCGATTTTCTTGAGCGTGATGCGACCGAATCGCCCGACGAGGACGTCGCTCAGGCACAGCCGCTCGGCGCGCATTGGCGAGCCGTCTGCGAGCGTGAAGATGTGGTGAGGCGTCACGTCGAGCGACTCCGCGTTCGAGAAGTGCAGGCGAATGAATGTATCAGCGTCACGCGCTTCGATGCGCACGATGCGTGTCCAGCCCTCCGCGCCGGCAGGTGAGGGGCAACGAATGTGCTCGCCCGCTTTGCACGTCTCGATCTCGACAGTGCCACGCTCTTTCGTCAGCACGACCGTTCCAGCGCGCAGACAACTTCCACTGCCGCCACCCGAGCCGCCGCCTGTGCCACTGGCGGTTGTCGCCGCAATGATCGCGCCCTGCGAGAGAGGAATGCGGCCCTGGAGAGCCTGCTGCTGCGCGGCGGAGTTAGTTTTTGCGTCTTGCGCGTTCGCGGGAGCGCCTGCGCCTCCTGCGACCCAACCGATCGCGGACGCAATGTCATCCCAATAGGGATAAAAATAATAGGATGTGGCGGCGGCGAGCCCCGTGACGGTGATGGATCCATTGGGGATCATCGTCGTGGTGCCGTCGGCGCGGTAGATTGAGAGGCTGCTCCACGTCCAGGTGATGCTCGACGTGTTCGAAAGATATGTGAATGCGGCGGACCAGGTCGGAGGGACAGAGCCCTTCATCAGCACACCCGATTTCGCCGGGTCAATCTTCCCTGCTGTGAGCGCGCCGGTAACCACGCGCGCAAAATTCGCACCGTCGATGACTTGCTCGTCCAGGTTCCAGCCCTGGTTTGGACCGAGCGATGCGCCCGCTAGGCGCTTGAGAGCTTCATAGAGCTGCGGATTCGTTTCCCGCAGCGCTTCGATTTGAGGAATCGTGAGCATGATTTTAGGATGAGTGCTCGAGTGACCGAGTCCCGCTAGCGGGGCGCCCTATATTGGCAAGGTGGACGGTCCGATAGCGACCTGTCAAAGTATGCCCTTCGGAGAAGGCGGCAACCCGGAGATCCTAATTCCCTCCCCTGACAATTGCGAACGGGTCAGGCTTTGCCCATGGGACAAGTTTCGTTAGAGAAAACCAGGTACCGATAGTTTTGGTACCGAACTGATACGACACGCGCTCGGCGAGCACGTTGGTGAACTGTTCCATATCGCGCGATGCAGGTGTAGCGAGGGTCCAGGAGCCCAGCGGTATGGACGTCGCGTCGCCGGGAGAAAACGCGGAGAGCGCGAGCGATCCCGCGCCCTGAACATAGCTCGTAAGATATCCAAAAAGATTCCTGCCGCTCAAACCCGTGGCGGCCAGGAAAGCGGTGGAATAGAACGAATTGATGGCCGCGCCATCGTCGGAATATTGTCCCGGCGTGAGCGCATAGATTTTTCCGCTGGAATTATTCGATCCAAAGAAAATCTGGGCAATCCCCGTGGACCGCTCAATCCATCCGCACGAATTCGCGCCGATTGTCCATGGTGCCCATTTGCGCGAACGTTCGGGGACACCGCTGAAGCCCGCAACAAGCGGATCACCAAATCCTTCAGTGTAATCGAGCATGAGTACCTGGTTTGGCTGCGTCGCCGTGCCCATAGGGACGCCGACATAGATACGTTTGTGCTGCGTATCCACCTGCACCCAGAGGAGCTGACCGCACTCCCAATTGATCGTGTCCCAAGTAGGCTGAATTTCCTGCGATAGCTTCACTGGCGCACTACCGTCGAAAAGGTAAAGGCCCGAGCGCCCCGCAATCACCACCCACTCCTCACCTATTCCGACTCCGTGGGCTGAGGGTGTACCCACCTTGTTCGAGACCTCTTCCACCTGCCAGAGCGCCGGCTCGTTCACTCCGTCGTTGGATGTGACGTACATGCTGCGCTCTTTTACGAAGTACAAATTGTTGCGCAAAGTGAAGGCCGCGCGAATTCCCTGTCCATTGTTTTCGGCGATCCTCATGATTCCGGTGACCCCATCATACGCCTCGGGCTCTTCCGTTCCCGAGGAGCGCACCAAAGAAGAATTCTGCCCCTGGTTCGTCAAGAACACCTCGATATTGTCCACCGCGAACGATTCGCCCGACGGGCCGGGTGTACCGTCGACATACACGCGAAGCATAAGGTCGGTCGGCAGAGGACCCTGCGGACCAAAAAGTTCAGCTACGAATTCCTGATACGAAGTAGTTGCCTGCGCTGAAGTCACGGCGAGACCGGGACCGATTTGCCCCTGCGTGGGGCTGTATGCGTTGATGCGTAAGGTACCTTGAGCTAGATTCGTACTGCGCATCACACGCGCGCGCACCGAATAGTCCGTATTCTTCACGCAGAGTGGATTCCCAGACGCGTCGGTAATCGCGCTTTGCGAAATCAGCCCCCGCGCCGCCGTCACTCCATCGGCCGTCAATCTGTACGCGTCGCCCCACACCACGTCCACTTGCTCCCGGCTTCCTCCCGCCCCAAATGCCGAGTCCAGCTGCCAGCCAAGCGGCCGACCGTTTCCCGACACATCCCAGCCGCCGTCAAACGTCAGGTTGTGCCAGTTGTCCATCTGCGCGCGCTCGCCCCACCAGAAAAGCCGCTCGGTATAATCCACCACGTTGAGCTGTTCCGGAAGCTCAATCTGGCCGAACAAATAATCCATACTGACGCCCGACAGAAGAATCGCGTCCGTGAAATCAATGGTGAGCGACGTGGTCGTATTGTCGTTAACTACCATCGTTGCGGGAACGTGATAAAAACTCGCGCCAGCCGAGGCTGTAAACGCGATGAGCCTTTGCACAACGTTCGACGGACCCGTCGGGATATTCGTCACAGCAACCTCATGGCCGCCAGTTGCCGTCCAAGAGACCGGCGGCGAGGGTGCAGTCCAATAACCTTGGCGAGTGACGAACACCACAACGCACTGGTGTGTGCCCGGTGAAACGTTCCCATTGGGGACCGCATCGGCAACAACAGGACCTTCCGCCGGGCCGATCTGACTCACTCGGTCGAAATTTGAATCGTCAAATTGCCGAGGTAGATCCCGCCCGATGAGGCCATCGCCGAAGGCCATATACTCGCGGCCAAAATGCGTGGCCGAAGCTAGATAGAGATTCGGCGCCACACCTCCAGCTACCATGGTCGAGAGCACGCCCGGCGAGGTCTCCTTGTAGAGATTGCCAAGAGAATCGAGCACGAGAAGCCGTTGAATGAGGTTTGTCGTGATATAAGTTTTTAGCCCGTTAATTTTTGGTGTTCCACCGATCACGGGATACTGCGAAATAAGACCTGGTCGCGTGCGGACTCCTCCCGGAAAGAAATCAATGTCGCCAAGATTCGGCGACATCCCCGGCGGCACGTCTGAGGGATCTAGGAGCGTCACCCAGGTTCCGAACGTGTTGAGCGGAAGCGGAGAAAAAGTTTCAATAGACATTTGAGCGTTTAGTGGAAATTATCGAGTAGTATTTGGTCTGCGTGAGTCGGTACTTGCATTTGTCACTGCTGCGAGATGGTCAATTGTCAGAATCGCTTGGACGTCGCATTGCATCACACTATTGCGCTATACTGCGTCGATTGCTTTTTACAAGACCACATATTACAAGCGACGAATTACTTCAGCTTTTGAAATATTCCATAGAACGTAATCGTGTCGGAAGTGATCGCCGCGGGGTATGCGCCCGCAGCGAGTTCAGGGAAGGGGCCGGCGCTCGCGCCTTGCTGGAAAATCTTCACTTTGCCGTTGTTCAGCGCGGACCCGGGGTAGAACACGTAGTCGTAGCCTGCAAGCCCGTCCATCCATGCGGTCCCTTGGACGGGCGCTTGCGTTGTGGCGATGAGTGGAAATTGTGAAAGGTCGAGCGTGTCCCCGCTGGTTGCGTAGCTCCCTGACGGGGCAACTGTGCCGGATACATGAATGCGTTTGCCGTCGTCCCATGTATCCACAAGCGCAAATGTAAGTGCCATGTTTCCTCCGGAATGTGTGATTAGTGACTCGTAGGCCGGGCGCTGTTATCATCATCCGCTTGCGACGCGCAACCCGAACGTCCGAGGCTGAATCCAAAGCGTCGGACTTAAGGTGTCTAATAAGGAGAGCCTAGTGCGGCAATTGCTGGCTATTTGCACGCTAACAGTGGTAATTCTTGTTGTGTTTGCGGTCGCGCGGAAGAATTCTTCGGCCACGGTCTCTGCAGGCGGTCGGTCACGCCAAGCGGCCGCGCCAGCAAGCGTAGCTGATGGCAGTACCGATGACGGTCCCACAAGCCAAGCCATTGTGGTCGCTGGGGGAATTGAGGCCCGCACCCTCGCCGTCAAATCTGCAAATCCACAAGACGCGGTCTACCTCACCAGTGCACGTGCACCGAACCGTGTATTCTTGCTGAGTGCGCCGGACGCCGCTGCCTCCGGATCAGGACTTGCTCCAGTGGCAGGAACGGGCCAGGGGGCTCGCTCGGTGACGGCGGTACGGCCCTTTTTGCTCAGATCTCCTTGAGTTTAAACTCCCTTATTGAGCGCAGCGAGATGGCTGTAGCACCCGACGGCACGATTTTCCTCGCGGACACCCAAAACAGCACGATTCGCAGAATCGCCGGTGACGCCAGCAGCGAACCCGGCATCATCCACAGTGTCGCGGGCCGTTGGGCGGCGCCGCAGAATGTTTTTCTCGCCAAGCCGATGGGAATTGCCCTCGACCGAGCCGGGAATCTTTACATCGCTGACCACGGCACTGATGCCGTTGATGTCCTGCGCGCAGGAACGGGTCGGCTTGAGACCGTCGCCCACATCGTGTCGCCTGCGAGCATTGCAGTTACGCCCGGCGGCGACGAAGTTGTCGTCGCTTCACCGGAAACCGGCTCTGTGTATGCCATCAGTACCGAAACCCATGCCATTCAGACCCTCCCAGGCTTTGCACGGGGCCCTTCCGCATGTTCAAGTGTGCCACTAGCGCAAACCGGACAGACGCGAGCGTGTCCCGCGGGCGTTGCCGCTGACGGTCGATCAAATTTATTCATCGCGGACCTACATGCCGGCCAGATCCTTCGGCTCGATGCAACAACCGGCATCCGCACGGTCGCGGCAACTGGCCTAGACATGCCCGGCGACATTGCGTTCGACTCGAATGGCAATCTTTACGTCGTCGAGCAGGGCCGCAGCCGAATCGTGGAATTTCAGCAAATGGGCGACCCTTCGAGCACCCTCACACTGACGCCGCCTACGCCGCCGGCCGGCTGCGCGCAGGGAGCCTCGTTTACCTATTGCAACGAGCCTACAGGTGGCACTACACAGCCCGCGACCTTTACCGTAACAAACAGCTCGACGAGCGCAGTTACCGGTCTCACGTGGACTCTTAATCCCTCGACGCCTGCGAATTTCATATTCACAAGCACAAGCTGCCTCGCGACACTTCCAGCGAGCTCAACCTGTACTATCAACGTTGCGTTCGCGCCGCAGGCAACCGGCTTGCAACAAGCCGTGCTCACCGTATCGGACTTGCAGAACGATTCCGCTCCGCAAGCCATTTACGGAACGGGCGACGATTATAAGTTGCAGCTTGCGAACGGTCAGGCGTCAGAGCTAACGGTTATGCAAGGTGGTACGATAACCTTCCAGGCTCAAACAGTATCGGATGGCGTGTTCGGCCAGAATGGCGAGCAGGTCGCGTTCTTCTGCCCATCCTCGTCGAACTTGCCGGCATTCGCCAGCTGTGTGACCACTCCGTGTCCAGGGCACATTCCCCCCAATTCAACCGTTAACTTTCAGATTGTGTTTGTGACCTCCTCAGCCAGCATTACCGCACCTCTGCCGCAGCAATCGACGCCACCGGGTTGCACCGGCTATGGTGTTCAACCGAGTTCAGGACTTGTCACACCTCATGCCATTGAGCTAGCCTCGAACAGGCCTAACCAGACCTTTGCGCGCACTCCCCTCTTCCCTTCCCTAGCAATGCTCGCAATGATGGGCACGCTTGGTGCAATGGGTTTTATCCGAGCGCGGTACCACTGGACTCCAGCTTTTGGAAGAAGCGCTATTGGGCCTGTTCTCGTGATTTTCGCACTCGCGGTTGGCATTGCGGTGACGCTCTCCGGTTGCCACCACGGCAGCAGCACAAGCTCGTCCGGAACACCTGTGGGGCAGACCATGATCCAAATCCAGGGCGTCGCGTTTGATAGTCAGGGCAACCCGCTGAATGCCACGCGCGGCCTGCCAGTGATTACAATCGATGTGGTCGCAAAGTAAACCAGAAATTTACTGCCACTCCGAGCCGGCCGGGGCCTGCGTCCCTATAAATAAATAACTCGGCGATGATAACTATAGGGCATTCGTCGCCTCCCTTTCACCTGTTCCGGGCGCACGTACCGTTCGATGAGCTTTTCCGAGGCCATCTGAGCCGTTCCTAGCAAATCCTGGGCCAGAACGCGCGCCCCGCGCGATCGGGCGGCCAGCGCCGCCGTGGCAAATGCAAGCGGGTCCGTGGCCGACCGGATTTGGACGGGATCCGTGCCAAGCGTCAGCTCAGGCAGAATTTTTTCGTAGCGGATGCGGACCGTTATGGATTGTGTGGCGCCAACTAGATTGATTTTGTCCTCGCGCCATTCCCAGAGCCGCAAATATGTGCTCGGCTGAAGGTTCAACATCGAGCCCCGACTCGTGAATTTTTCCATGGGCACAAAAACATCCGTGGTATTAGGTGTAGCGCGCTCCCAGAGCATGTGTGGAGCGAGGCAGTCGGTGGGAAGTTGCGGGCTCGAGACGTCGCTGATTTCCAACGGCGTTATACCGGTGGTAGGATCTGGGTCTAGCTCGATATCCTGCTGCTCAGCCAGCACACTCACGCCGCATTCCGCAAGCTCGCGCTGCAGCCCCCGGTACGCGGAGTTCAGGAGAGGCATCAACAGGATGTCCGTAAAAACCGTGCCCGCTGCATCATTCAGCAGTGCCCGCGTCAGGTTCAATGCGTCATCCGCCTGCGAATATGCCGTTGTGGGAACTACGGGCATGGCTGCCTCCGAAAAGTATTAATGAGTTGCTGGCGACGCGTGTCCTGAGTCAGGGATCTTCTGTGTATCACGAATCGCCGCTCGCCGGAATTTCCTTTTGCAGGAAGGGGACCTTCGCCGCAGCCCAATCGACCATGCTGTCCGCCGAAAGTCCGAACATTGCTGCCGTTGCTTGCCCTGGTTCGAGGGTGAGGTTGACCGGAACTCCGATGGCCCCGATTACATGTGTTGCAGCGTCTGGATGCGCGATCCAATAGGAGAACGCGGCGCTGTTGATAAAGAGTCGGATGGACAATGTAAGTGCATTCGCGCGGAGCCATTCGACGCGACTCTTGGTCCCCGACAACCGCGACCCCGCCGACAGGCTTGCGCGCTTCAAGACATGCAATCCATGGCCTGCGATGAATAGCGCCCACAGATGCGCGTGTTCAGGTAAATACATAATTATTTGATTCCTGGGCGTGTCAGTTGACAAACCACTCCGATAAGCCAAATATGACGACGTTGGTCACATTTTCAGTGTACGATAATCGCGGGTAAACCATAGCTGCTATAAGTAACGCCGGCAGCAGGAATTGAAATCGGAAATGTAATTGCACCCCCGGAACTCGTGGACGAAGATACCGCGCTCGACAAAACGAGCGGCGCCGTGCCACTGTAAGCGATCTTTCCCGTTGTGGCATTGCCCGTAAAAGCGAAAATGTACCTGCCGGGAGCAAGGGTCACGGTTCCCTGCGTGCATGATGCGTCGCTAGCGCCCCCAGCTGTAAGATTGAGAACCGAGATCGAGCATTTCACGTTGCCCGACGTGTCCGTTATGGCCCAGCTATAAAAATCGCTGGTGTTCGAGTCCGAGGTCGAAACATCCACGGTAATATGCGAAAACTGAATATTCGGCAAATAGATCGTGGAAAGATCCACGGCATTCGTGCTGCTGGGTGCTTGCCCGGCTGAAAGAAAACCCATCGCATAGCTCGTATAAGGTGCGGGGGCACATGCAGCTCCGCTGTCCGCGATGGAAATCGTGCCGCCGGAGGCCGAAAACTGCGCGCAGTCACCATTCGCCGGTGTGGATCCGGTCTGCACGATCACCGCCCCCGAGGCATCAGGAAGCGTCCACCCGCGGTTTGCGGTGATGCTGTGTGAAAAAGTCCCTACATTAGAGGTGTTTGACTGGAGCGAGAGTGTTCCCGCAAAGTTATAGTTCCCGTACCCATTTACGGTTCCGCCATTCGAACTGTCGTTCAGAGGAGCGAACCTAACATTCGGGCTCACAGGCCCCTGGCTCAGAATTGCGTCGTCAAAGTAGACATAATTGTTAGCCGCCGCCGTATTTTCGAGCAGGAAGACGCGCATCGAATGCGCGATCGTGGATGCGTTACTGTAAGCGTTCGGCACGCGGAAAATGATCCCGAAGTTTCGCGTAGGCGTCCACGAGCTCGCCGTGGTCACCTGCCAATCAGCACCTGTCACGTTGCAATTGCACGTAATGCCATTGTTGTATGTGAGCGACGCGTTAGTGCTCTGCCAGTTGGCGCCATTGACCGCTAGGCTCGATGTGCCCGCATAGTTCGCGGGCGAAAGCACACGAGCGTTCGTGGCAACCGACGTGATCCGGTTAGTTTCAGTGCAGTTCGAGTCCGAATAGAATCGGAAGCCGGGACGGAAATTATTGGAAGCTGATGCGGAAGCCACGCGGACCATCATTGTATATTCCAATGTCGAGTCCACAGCAATGCAGCCGGAATTGACGCCCAGTCCGGCAGTGGCGCCATCGCCCACACGCACGTTGTAGCTCCCCTGCGTGAACGAATCCACAGCGGGTGTAGCGCTCGAGGAAGCATTCTGCAGATAAATGCCACTGCCCGCCTGATTGATGTTCGTGCCGCTCGCACCTCCCCAATAGTAAAGTGTGGTTACGTTCTGCCATCCTTCGAAGCCCGCGTTGCCGAGCAGGTTTGGCCCGGCCAGATCATTCATGCCGAAATGCATCGACGGGAACCAGTTATGACCATTGTTGTCGACAGCGACCATGGCTGTCGCTGGCTCGTTCGGGAGCACCTGCGTGTGATTCGAAAGTGAGAGGTAAGGATCCAGAATGTGAATCCCCACTGCCGAACCATCCGACGGGAATTCAAAGCAGTTATATACGTTCTCACAGCGGTTATTCGGGCCGATCGTAATGCTGTTCGCTCCCTGAATCCAGTAGCATACCTGCCCGAATGCCTGCGAGGTTCCTTCGCAATCGTTTCCGTAAAATTCGTCGTTGTCCGGATAATTGCCGTTCGTGTCCTTCAGAAGCGTGAACCCAACGGCGGCACCTGGGGGCATGTAGCAGCTATTGAGTTCAAGGACGGTGGCGTGGAAGATTCCTGAGAGCGAAAGGCACGTGTCGCCCGTCGTCTGCGTGTCGATTTCATTGTGCTTTATGAGATTATTCGTGCTGTCCTTGTCGCCCGTGGAGCTATTCCCGTATACGCCAAAGGAATTGCCGCCCGTTCCAAGGTCAAGCCGGTTGTTCTCGATGTCGGCGTGCCCGACACTCGTAAGATTGAGGACGGTGGAGTTTGCTCCAGTCGCACCCAAGTACACTCCACTGATGTGTACCCAATCAATGTTTGCGGTCGCGGCACTAGGATTGTCCACAGTAGTACAGCCGGCAATTCCACAAGCGATGATGCCGGAAGTCTCCGGCCGACCCACCGTTCCGGAACCACTTTCCTGGCAGCCGTAAAGGGAAGCGCCGTCGCCACCTAATTCGATAGCGTCCTTTGTTGTTGCGTCGTCGACGGTAAGTTTCCCTTGGCACCAAAGCAGCACGGTGCCCTTCGGAATTGTGATATGCGCCGCCGCCATGTATGTTCCAGTCATCCCGCGTCCGTCGCAGACTCCCGAAGTATTTGAAGCCGCCGTAAGGCAAGCGTTGAGTTGTACTCCTGCGTCCGAGCCCGAAAAGCGCTCCGCTTTCTGGATGCCATTCAGCGAATTTACAGCGGCTGTACCGTTCACGTCGAGATTGTATTGGGGGTTCGGGGTGTTTACTCCCAACGACGTGGGCGTGAAGCGATGCACCGACTGGTAGTTCGGCGTTGGAGGAAGTGGCCCGTAATGGAACCCGCTGAATCCAGTGTCTGTGTATGAGGTAGTGGAAGCGCCCGAGACGGCGACGTTCGGCGTCGCCTCAGCATTCGGAGCCAGCTGTGCCAACGAAGTTCCCCTCTTTATTAGATAGCCCGTAATCGTCCCTTGTCCAGGCTGGGGGGGGGTCCAAGTGACGTTCACGGCGTCGTTTGATCCGCTCACAACAACTGGGGCAGACGCCTGCGATTGCGTACCAAACGTCTCATTGCACCCTGCGCTGATACAGGCTTGAATCGCATAATAATAAGTCCCCGTTGCAAGCGTCCCTCCTGTCATTGCTGTCCCTGCCACGCCTGTAGGCGCAAAGGCCGAAACGAACTCCACATCCACGTTTCCTAGCGAAGGCTGAAAGATGCCAGCGTCGTAGCCATAGTTCGCGCCGTCGTTGAAAAGCAACCCTTGCGCCGGGTCAAGGGCAAGACTCGCAAAAGTGTTGCCCTGCGATGTGGCTCGCAGAGGAGTACCCTCGCTGGCTCCGACAGTGGAATCCAAACGGCTCATATTAGAGGTATTCAGAACATAATCAAACCCCGCCGAGTTCTCCGACACAGCATCGCCTATGATAGCCCCCGAACTGTTGGAAACGCAGATAGGCCCTCCCATGGCGAAGAAGAAGTTCAGCGATCCCGAAATCATCTCTAGTGGGCACGAACTACCAGCCTCGCCTGAGCCACCCACGTTGTCCATATGGACGCCGCTGAGGACACCCCCGGAGACGTTGAAGCTCATAACCGGATAGTTCCCGCAGTCAGCCTCAGCTATATGATCGAAAGAAAGGGCTGAGACAATAAGGAACGGCGCTCCCGGCGCAGTGACCTGAAAGAAGGGGCCCCGCAAGCCTCCAAGATGTCGTTCGTAAATTTGAAGTTACCAACCCCGCCGCCGGCGTCAGTTGTTCGGCCAATGAAGTCAATGCCTCCCTCGACAAGCATCATATCAGAGACGTAAATATCGCCTGTCCCTGCCGCTACATTGTCGTTCACGATTTCAATGCCGGGAACGGAAGTGGAATTTGTCTGGGTGCAGCCTCCAGTAACCCAAACAAATTCCGTATCGGCAATTTCGAGGCCGGTATTATCCTGGGAGCCTGTCGTCTGCGCTGTGAAGCAATCGTCGATTAGATGAGTCTCTGGAGCGTTATCGAATACGGCTTGGTTGTAGCCATTAATAATCAAATTCTGGACTGCGTCGCCTCCCACAATATTGATCGCTGCCGCATTGTTGGGGCTCGATCCAGCCACGACGTTGATGCGGGCTTGCGGAGCCGATGTAAACTGAGCGCCGCCGCTTTCCCCTCCCATGCCGAGGAACCTCAGCGACGGACATCCCGTAAAGATGGGCGCTGTCGATGGCAATTGCGTCTGCGTCACTTTATAGTTTCCCGGTGGGAACACCACATCTGCCGTAACACCACCAAACGGATTCAGGTAGCTGGTGCAAGCTTCCGTGATCGCGCTTTGAATTGCCGTCGTGGAGTCCGCAGTGCCAGTTCCATCCGCCCCATAGGCGGTCACGTCCACATACGGTAGCGGTCCCTTGATGCTTTCGTTGCCCGTGACGTTCAGCGATGCCGGTGTGAGCGTCGTTGGACTGAAATTCGACGTAGTCAGCGTCCCGTTGATCGTGGCGTTGCCAGCAACGGTCAGATTTCCTCCGAGCGTTAGGCCGAACGCTGAAATGTTGTTGCCGGACCCCGTTGACGAGACATCGGCAGGAAGAATCACGTCGCGATACGTGATTGTGCCAGTTATTCCCGGACCGGAGATCTGAATCTGGTAGCGTCCTGCCGGGGCATAAAAATGATAATTGCCGATCCCATCGGTCTGGAAGGGATTTGCGGCAGGTACGCTCAGCGTTGCATCGGTGTAGAGATCTGCGAGTGGAGAACATGGCGTGCCCGTCGCAGAGGGTAGGCACACCGTCACGGTCGCGCCTGCCACCGGATGCCCTGAGGGACCGAAAACGATGTCGTCCTTGCGGGATCCCTGCGCATTTACGTTCGGCGCGAAGAGCACAGCAAGAGCTGCAATCATGATGACCATTACGAAAGCTCTGCCCACACAGAGCCGTGCGCTCTGTCTCGCGTCTGCTGTAACACTTTTCATCATCATGTTCCCTTTTGACTCAGCCTTGTGGTATTGCCTAGTAGACGATGGTGAGATCTATCAAATAGCTTCACCTACTTGGTGGGGCTAGTTTCCCCAGTTGGCTCCTCAATGGCAACTCCGTTATCGGCGGGGCTCCTCCTTTCGATTGGTGCGGTCTTATTGCCCAGCCCGTGTTTTGCAGCCTTCTCTGTATCCAGAATCGCGCTGCAATGCTTACATACGGCGACACCAGATTTCACTTTCTCGCCACATGCAGGACATTCGCTCATCTTCACTGGCACATAGGCCCACTCGCGCTCTATGCCGAGCGCCAGAGTCGCGCGGCGATGCAGATCGGAAATTTCGCGAAACGAGTGGCCGCGCGCCCACATGATATCGCCTTCGGCGATAAGGCGCTCGTAATAAGCGTCACGTCGGGCAACTGCAGCTGCCAGTTCCGCGTCCGAAGGCCTTGGTCCTGCGCAGACAAAGATCCCGTGATCGTGTAGATCTTGCAGAAGATCTGTGGCGATTTCTCGCGCCGAAATCGTAAAGGGAAACCGCCGGTTGTCGCCAAGGTCTATCACGTCGCTCCTTGACGTGAGCAGCAACAGTGAGTACGGATCGCTCTTCGCGCAAGCCGGGATGTGATAGACACCGTGGGTCCGAGAAATATACCAGTCTTGGTTGGAGATGGACGCGATTGCCACTGTAGCCGCCGTGTCCTCCTTCGTGCGCTCCGCTAAAATGTTACGCCGCCCTGGGCCGAGCGAGGTGGGATGTGAGCCGGCATTTATCGCTGTTTCAGTGTTCAAGGAAAGTCCTTTCGGTGGGTATAGGCGTTCGACATCTGTAGTTCTACGAAGAAACTGTTTCATTGAGTAGATCGTCGGCGGCAGCTTCCCAGTGCCGTGCCTGCCGCGTTTCGCGCCGTCCAATCGCCACCCGACCATCATGACGCGGCTGCCGTCGCGCCCATTCGATGGCGCGCACGATCCAGTCGCACGCCGCGACCGTCAGTGGGATGAATTCTCTCTGCGCGCCCTCAAGGGTGAAGCAGTGCTCGTACTCCCCACGGGAGGGATACGGGCCGAGCGCCGGGACGCGGATACCATTTTCTACTTCGACCGTCTGCTCGTACCAGGAATCGGGTGAGCCGTAGGATTCCGGAGGCATCCAGCGCTCGATGTGCCAGCGGTCCACTGGAATGTATTTCGGCTCACGCCGTAGCTCGACTGTTTCGCGGACTATATTACCGTTCGCATCGCGGTCGGTCCATCGGCCGCCTATCCAGGCAAGCCGCGATCCACCCCATACTATGCGGAAGTTCGGCTCGCCAAAGCGGTTCTGACCGCCGGCTATTGTGACGCGCTCTTGTATGGATGCGGGCGCCTCGTGTGTTTCGCGCACCACGCGAATCGCAGGACTCTCGCGCTGCGATGGATTTAGACAACAATGGAGGATATTCCTTCTCGGAAGGACATCAGAAGCGCGTGTTACTCTACAAAAATGCGCTCTACGACCCTCGCAGCCGCGTCGTTTGCGCCGTATAAACCGTAAGGACCGTGGGCGCGATTTCATTTTTAGACTTCGTAGGGACGCCCAGCGGTCAGGCTTCTGGCTGCAGGCGTGTGGTCACTTCGTAGAGCGCAACTACCAGCGGCGGTATTGATCCGCCTCACTACGATTGCCCCCCGTTTCGCGGAGCAAGTGTGCCTTCGGTGTCTGAGGTGACTGCTAACAAGACCCCAACATCCACTCAGGACGAAGCTGCTTCCACAATTCAGAAAAAGTTTGGTCGTGACAAGTCCAGTGAGACCATGTCGCTCAACTGTGCCACAATGGCTTACTAATCTGAGTAACACGGTCCATGTGCATTCATGGTTTCGAGGCGACTGCATGCCCGCCACTTTTTGCTTTTGGAGGCAGGTCGTCAGGGCACAGCGTCCGCCGTGCTGTATGGAGGCGCCCGCAAGCTGCTCTCCGATAAGCAGCACGTGGTTCGTGCTGTGCCCTGGCGTTACAGCAAGCCGGTTAATACCCCGTCGGGATCGCCAGATTGTCGATGTACGCCCCGCTACGAGGGGACTCGTTCCATACCTGGAAGCCCGTGATGAAGTAAAAGATATAGGCCGAAGCAAGCCCGCCGCTGGCACCGTAGATCGGGAACACAGTTTGCCCGCCAACATCGTAGAAATCGATGTCCTGCATGACGGCGCGGCCCCAGTGCGACAAGTCTAGGAAATCAACGCGCGACTGATTGGCGTTGATACTTGACTTTATGGGTACGCCGGCCATCGACTTCTCACCGGTGAAGAGCAGATCGAGGTCGCTCGCGCGTCCCCCGGCTCCCTCCTTGATGATTTGCGAGATGGTGACCCCCAGTTGTTCCCACTGATGCTCCTGTTCAAGAGATGTGTAAGCGATCAACTTGCTTACTTGATTCGAGCCTAAAGCCTTGCGCACTTTATTGATGGCGAGGCGAACTGCGCCGGGCGTGAGTGCGGAATTGCTTCCGTTCACACGTGGCGTGGCCAGTTCCACAGGGTATGTTGCGCGGTTCAGGTTGAGCCATGTGCCAGTTGTTGCGTTCGTCTGGTGATACAGTACACCGAAGAGCGATACAGGTTGTGCGCCCGTGAGGCCGTCGTGAACAATCAGATCGTTAACGCTTGTCCCCGTGGGCAGGCTATCCACTTGGATGAGTGAATTGAATGGATCGACGAGCAGGACATTCGCTGAGCCGCGGTTCGTGGTGAGCGTTGGGTCGTACACCTGTACGGTCTGGTTGTAATAGAAAAGCTGCGCTCCGGGTGGCTTCGCCATTCCGAATTGCGCTGCAACGCCGGAGGGTAGGCCGGTGGTGGTGATGGTGCTGACAGTCCCAAGGACGCCATTACCGTTCGTCTGCATCACCTTATCGAGGAACGAGCGGAACTGCACCATCGCATTCTTAACTTCGCGTTTGGCGGCGTTCTCGATGGCCTTTTCCGGAGCGTTGCTGGCGTATTCGACAAGCTTCGTGATTTCCACCGCGTGACGGAAAAATACTGGGGTAACCTGCGCGACGTCGTACACTGTGCCCGATCCGCGGCCAAGGTCTCCCCCGTCCATATTGGCGAGGCCCGCCTTTCCTCCGGGACGAATTTGCAGAGGAAGCCTCATGTTCCGCGAACTGACGCGTTCGACGTCGCCGCGCTGCTGGATCATGGTCAACAGGATATCGTCCCGCTCATAGAGTAGCGGAAGCTTGTCGCGGACCTTTTCCAGTTGCAGCGCAACCGATTGTGCATTCTGCATCTGTGCCATTGGGTTGAATTCCTCCTAGCGATAAATTGTGCAGCACCACCGGCGTCCCGCCGGAGATCGTGCTGTCACGTTCTCTTATCATTCCGCACGTGTCACGGTTTCTTGCAGTTAAGGGATCCGCCTCTACTTTTGCCACCCTCAAAGCAGATTCTTCTGCTCCCTTGTGTTCCGCCCAGAAACGACGGTGCGATATACATTCTCGTGCTGGATATCCTCTTCGGACAGATAAAAAGGATTACAGATTCAAAATATCGGAGTCAGACATGCGCGCGTAGTCGAGGTCGCGCGGCGAAATTGGGCGCTGCCCCTCGATGCCTCCTCCGTGCAATCCGGCAATGTCCACACGACGTTCGGCCGCTCGCTGGCGTGCCCGCCGGTCTTGGCTTGCTGCGACAATTGTTGACGTCCATTCGTTGAGAACACGCCTGGCAACTCCCGGCAATGACTGTCGCGCGCGTGCCGTGATCAGTGAGACGATTGCGCGCTGATGTTCCGCATCCATCGCCCCCGACCGGAATGCCTCGCGCATCTGCTGGGAAAGGTGACGATTCGTCCGAAGCGTGGAATCGAGCTCGCGGTATACCTCACCAACCACGCGGTTCCGCGCATTTGTCGAGATGCCTTCGGGCAGCAGTTTGTCGACCTGCGATTCAATGGCATCGAGAACGCTCTGCACGGTCGCTGCATTCGTCGCATGAAAAAACTCCGTTTGCTCCAGCGTGTGGCTTTCGCCACTCGTTGTGTTTGCATCCGACTTTGCGCCATCGACTCTTAGCTTGGCATCTTCGATTCCCTTTCCTTGAGTCAACCGAAGGGGTTGCGTCACATCCTCGTTGCCAGCCTTCTGCGTCTCGCTGCCTGTGCGTCGCTGTGTCTCGGCGGAACACTGCGCCATGGCCTGCGCGAGGGATGAAAACGCCCCAGAATCGAGTTTTGCAATTGTACGGGCGAGCTCGGTATGGTCCTCAGGACGACGAGAAAAGAACAGCGCATCCATCCGGTTGAAGTTTGCAAGAAGTGCTGTTGCAGAACGCGCTTCTTCCGGTGTGGCGAATGTCTGTCGGTACTCTTGAACATCCTGCCAAGCACGGCGCAATTCGGGATTCGCCTCGAAAATGCCGCGAAGGTTTTCGGGTTCTATTGGTGCTCCGGGTTTTAGGCCAGTATCCTTACTTTCGGTTGTGGACTCCTCGTCTGGCGGAGGCGCTGATTCGCCTTCTACGAATTCGAGATCCATCTGCGAACCGTTCGGATTCTCCCTCGGCAAGGCTGCCGTACGGCTCTTGTGCCCGCCACGGGACAATTCCCTGCTGGGATAAACGATACCAAGGATTTCGTCATCAGTTGCGATGTGCCCGGGCTTATTCTGCGAAAGACCACGCGTCGATGTCGCGCCATGCTCGGCCGCGGCAGTGCGAGTCACTGCGGGTGCAAGTGACATGGAAAACCTCCGAACGATAGTAAGAAGTGATTGGTGAATCGCGGTTTGCTGCCGCAACGCTAAACAATTCAGTATGGTTGTTCTATTCTCAGTTTCCGCTCCCAGGCCGAGATGGAACCCGCGGAGTCGGTAGTACCCTTAGGGCAGGAACGCTTAAAACCTGCCATGGCTGAAAAGCGCCGTCCCAATTTCTGTCGTTGTACCCAAAAACACCGTTCGACCCTGTGAGAATCAACTCTTGACTATGGGCTGTGGGCTTGCGCTTTTCGGCGCCGCGCCATTTCCTTGCTGCTTCTGGAGAAACTCTCGGTGGAACATAGCATGCGCGCGGACGTTCGCATACCCGGCGGGCGCTTCGATTTTTGCTACCTGCCCTGCGTCCGAGGAAAACCACCTCATGCATATCTCAAGCTCTGTTGCATGGTTATCGGCGAATTCGTCGGGCATGATACTCGGCAGCACCAATTCGATGCTCGTAGCATCGTGCCGCTTGACCACGGGCGTCTCCCCAACGAGCTGCGCGATCTCGCGATACTGTTTCGTTCTCGATTCCTCATCCGGGATGACGAACTCCTCGAGCCCAATCAACCGCTTCACCAGCGTCATATTTTCCGGGTGCGCAAGCACTGCTTGAATCTGAGGATCAGGATTGGCAATCAATTGCAGCAGCACGGCACGCTGCTGAGACCACAGCGTCGGATATTGCTCGTCCGTTTCTGGATAGCTGAATAGATTCCCCTTTAAGTCAGCTAGGCGGATACCATTTGGATTCAAACGCCGCGCCGGCCCCGAGCAAGGTCACCTCAACATCGTGTGGCCGGTTTTTGCGGAAGCAATCAACGGCCAGCAGCATGACGTCCGCATGAAAGAATTTCATTCGCCGCCAAACGAGACCGATGCGCCCCATAGCCTGATCGCGCGCCATAGAGTAACCGGCGGCTGTGTCTGTATTCGTCATCGCGCCGCCGAAAAGCGCCGGGAACGCCCCAGTGAGGAATTGTGCGACCGGCCCCATCAAATTCGCGGCGTGCTGCGCCAGATCCGGGGGCACTTCCGCTGCATCAGGCTGAAAGAATCCCGCAGCCAGGGATTGCCCCGGCTTTGCCCGCGCCGGGTAATGCACCCCGGGCTCGGCGGTCTGATTCTGTAATGCGTCAAAATCGAGCACTTCACTGTCCGCGTAAATGGGCGGGATGCCGTATTCGTAAGTCTCGATCTGTAGATTCGAAAGGGTGTTGAAGCGCTCCTGAACGCTGATGAGCGCGTCGCCTAGGGCGGGACGCCCACTCGATCCGTCTCCGGGCAGAGCATGCAGCACACGCCAGTGATCGTCCATATTTTCATTCCGCGATTCGCAATATACGTCGCCCGCAAACGCAACGTATGCGCCATCAGGAAAGATTTCGAGTAGCTCATCACGTAGTGCTTTGTCATCAAGCGCAAAGAAGGCCCACGGTCGCAGCCACGTTCGCTGGAACGTGATGAGGTTGATATTGAAATCACCGCCTTCCGTCAACGGACCGCCCTGCGATTGGGCGAGCCGCGCCAAGCGCTCGTACTCCTGCATGCTATTAGCGACAGGCGACCCAATCTTGTCTGCCGCATGCGGATAGGCTGCTCGTAACCGTGCTTGGTGAACCTCGATATTCCATTGGAGGTAGGGATACTCATGCATCTCACCTGCCCACGGCGGAGTTTTCAACTCGAGCCCGCCGACAATCGTGAGCACCTCCTGCCCGTTAGGCACGCGCAACCTCGTTTCGGACGCCGGAACCGTCAACGTCTCGGCAGCAACAAAGTCTTCTTCAGTGAGTAGTGCACCGCACCCAGGGCAAATTGCAGTCGATGCCTCATAGCTTTGGGGTTCGGTGATCGCGCCATGTGGCGGTGTGCCCGTATCGGATTCGTTCTTCCGCAATGCCTGCGGTTCCTTACCGGCTATTTTTTCTGGCTTCGTCTCCGCGCCACATTCTGGGCAAACATACACATCGTTCTCGATTTTCACTTCCCGGACGCCCAACTCCGTCTCGGGATGGAATCCGAAGCGCTGGCCATCCACGACGAAGCGTACGTACGCGCCCATCTTGCCGTCCGTCCAGAGATTGAAGGCCTCGTCCACAATCAAATTCCCGATGCGATTGTTTCGTTCGACGAGCGTTGCTACTTCCGTTGCGGCTTTGGCCGCAGCGACGTCCTCCTCCGCTTGTGTAGATGCTGGGAAAAAACGCACACGCGGTATGTCCTGCGAGAGCACTGAGATCAGTGAAAGCCCAAAGGCTTGGTAAATGTTGGTGACGAATTCGTAGCGCGGCAAATCCTCAACCGAAGAGTTGCCCATGAGTTTTTGCTCAAACGGTAGGTGCCAGTTTTGATCGCGCTCGTCCCACCACAAATATTGCAAGCCCCGCCAGAATTGGTGCGCCTGCTTGATCCGGCGGATTTCCTGCCTTCGTGAAAGCTCGGATTCCGTTGAGAACTGGAAGACGAGGCGGCGTAGCGCCTCCTGCAAGCGCTCTGGGAGCTGCTCATTATTTGCGCCATAGTTTGTCGTGGGAGGGGTCCCCGAATCACTAACAATTCGGCCCTTCGAGAAGCGGCTAAGCGCCCCCTGCGCTGGCCCTTCGACCGGTACAATCGCGGGGTCTGGCTTCTGCAATTTCGTTTGCGTAATCATTCGTTTCTCGCCTTTTGCAGCGGGGAGCCTTGGCCTGCCTCTGAGAACGGCCGTTATTTGTTCTGACCGTCCCTTTCCAATTCGTCGCGAAGGAAACTCAATAGGTCGCGGTGATCGGAAAATACATGCGTCTCCGGCGCAGCGGACACGGGTCCGGGTTGTGCATAGGCACCATCGCCGGCATCACGCCAGTCGGACTCATCATCTGGGGCAACCGCGTTTGAGCCCGTATGGCGCTGGATACATGTAACAAATCCACGCACTGCGCGCCCCGAGTGCGAGGGCACAACCTTGGCCGCGTCTATTACGACGCGATGAATCCTGCCGCCCTCCTTGTTAGCTTCCCTGGCACCGCCGGTAGAAGGGTCACTATCATCGTCCTCCGCCTCGTGCTCCAGCGCCAACAGAGCAGCTTCAGCCTCACGAGCAGCCTCAAGAGCCTCGCCCATAATCGGATTGATGTGGTAATGGCCTCGAATGAATGGCATATGTTCTCCCGGAATATATTGGCGGATAAGTGGTGATTTATGGCTAGCGAACGGCATGGCTTACAGTCCTAGATTGTTAACATCCGCTGATCACAGCTCACTAATGGCCCGCTTGGCAGACTCGAATTCAAGCATGCGATTAATCTGATGCCATGATCGTCGCCGCATAGGCGCCGTCATTGTTCTGCCAACGGGATTCGGATCCCGACTTGGCCGCTTCCCTGCCCCGGTGTTGGCCTTGCGCCCGGGTTGGTTTTCTAAAAACGATGCACGATTGGATCCAGAATCCTCTTTGGCATCAATATGTTGTTGCCCCGTTACCACACTACCGGTCATCACTGGAATCGGAGGAATCCCAGCAATGCCGAGAATCGAATTCAGCAGGGCGCGATTTTCCGCGCGCAGACGGTCGACTTCTGATTCCAGTGCGCGTGTATACCGTGCCGGTGCAAGTCGCCGCCACATTTCGCGAAGTGTCATAAACTTTTCTGCGCCTCAGTTGTTCTCCCATACCGCCGGCGACGCGAAAATAGCACGGGTTGGGAGCAGTGCGCTTCCTCGATCTCTGCCTTGCGCGCCTGAATGGCGCGAATCGTGGGATCCGTAGAGACAACGCGGGCCGCCAGCCGTTGACCTAGCGGCAGGCGCTCGCATGCACCGGAGTTTACACCGCACCGCGATTTCAAGCCGTAACGCGCAGCGTCAGCCGGATCGTCACCGTCCATTTTTTCCACATCTTCGACGCGCGCCTGATCGCGGACCAAACTCGGCAGCGTGCGAATCAGTTCGATACAATTGTCCGTGAGGAGCCATTCTCCTGCATCCAGCATCTGGTACATCAACATCCACCCGCCAATGCGATCATTGTCCGCGGGTACCGGACGCGGCAACCCTCCCGCGACGAAAATATCTCCCATTTGTTCGGCGATAGAAGCTTCGTCCGTACGCCGTGCAAATGCATCCGGGGAGAGATAGATCGCGTCAATATGTTCTTTTGGTGCTCCGCTTCCCCGGGGATTGTCATATCTAACTGTTGAATGTTGCTGGGCGATTTTGGGCTCGCGTTGAGCAGGGAACCGGAATGCAAGGTCCTCATCCGGGCTGTTTTCGTCATCTGAATGCCAACTACTTTGCAGGCTGCGGTCAATGATTCCACGGGCGAGGTCACGCGGCGCCGTGTGATGCGTGACATATTCGCGATACGAGACAATGCAGTTAGAATCTTTCGCGGTTTTTGTGTCGCGCCCGCCTTTCGACTCGGAGGATCCAAGGATGTTCCGATCGTTCGGATCAGGCAGTGGTCCATCAAGGAAAGACTTGTCTCTGGGGGCGCGAGCCACACTCTGATTTCTCGGCACGGCCGCATGCCAATATACGGCGGCAGGATGTTCAAACCCCCAATCAATGGAAATCCAGCGTTGCCACCACGGCTTCCAATCGATTGCCTCGGCGCGCATGACGTTGCGCGTCACATCGAATCGGTCGAAGTATTGGCCGGCGAACATGTCCCAGTCGCCATCTAGAAAGGCACGCTTTAGATGTGACGGCAGTGCGCGCAATGTCTTCAGATAGTTTTCATCGTGCGCGTAGATCGGATTATCGGAAACACGCGCGGGAATAAAATCGTAATCCGCTCCATCATATTCCCCGGGATGTTCCATGCCGGGGGCAGGCTGCCTGTCAATCCAAAGAGATTTCACCCAAGCGTGGCCGATATTGCCGGGATTTGTGGCCCCGGCCATGCAGGGAAACGCCCCAGGGATAGCGCAGCGGTTGCGGCTTGTAAGGAACTGCCATTGGCGGAGCGTGAAGAGAGTCAGTTCGTCAATACCGATGAAAAGGAACTCGGCGCCCTGGTATTGGTAAACATCGTTTTCACTCTGGCAGTAACCGAAGCGCGTTGTTGAGTTGTTCCACCAGGTAACGACATGTTTGGATTCGTTAAAGCTGCGATAGAGCCTCTCGCGGGACATCACGACGAAAGTACAGCAATAGCGACTGCTCAAGTTCAGGGAAAGTGCGCCGAAGCAGCAGCGTATTCGCCCCCGGATTTTCTTGCGCCTGAAGGACTGCCTCCATCAGTAAAGCTTTAGATTTCCCCGGTCCAGCCGCTCCCCCGAATAACCGATACTTTGCGGGCGAGGCGTGGAACTTCTGCTGTTTGGGAAACGGTTCGTATCCTAGCTGGAACGCTGGCTTCGTCTCCCCTGCCCATCGATCGTTGCCTGATGTAATGGAGATCATAAGATATCAGAGTGTCGGAGCACAGTTTCGCGGGTTCGATTCTTTGGCCTGATCTTATGTACCCCTTTACGAGACGGTGCGGATTTTTTGGCCCACATAGAATGCCGCGACACCCCCCAGAAACGAGGCGCCGATGGCAATGTGATGCACACTGAGAATTGCGCCGAGCGTGAAGACTGCGATTCCGCTAAGCTGCACAGCATAACCAATAGTTGTCTTGTTTGCGCTCATTATGACTCCTCTTTCGATGCCGTATCCGAAAATGGTGCTACAGGGGCGTCTTGGGAGACCCCGACCGTATTGTCCGCATTCGTTTCAGCCAATCTGGAAAGACCTTGATGGTTCTGTGCATTACGCTTGGGACGGAGAACCTTGTGGATCAGGTGAACCGGAGTCGGACCGTCGCTCGCGCCAGATAGATTGCTCGGGCGCAGCGGTTCGAGCACACGGCTGCATTCTTTTAGAACATTGGCGAGCACTTTCTCTACGTTGCTATTCGGTTCGGTTGTGTTTCGCAATTTCTCTACAACATCAACGTATGTTTCTGCGACCTTGTGTTCGTCTAGCCCCGCGTTGCGCATCGCATCGCCGAGCCTCATGCGTTCGCGGTTTCGCCGTTTCTTCACGGGCTGTCGGGTCGCGTTCTGAGCACCTGACAGCGCCGTACCTCGGGGTTTTGCATCGCCTTGCGGATTTGAAGCAATGTGCGTTCTCGAATCCTTAGATCCGCGCTTTTCTCGCTCTGCCGGATGCATTGTATTGCCCTCTGTCATCATGGGCCGGTTCATTCGAAAGCAAGAAGTTTACAGAAGGTGATTCCGAGTTGACAGAGTTAGCGCAAACCCTTGCAAGCAATTGCATACATCAATTCTGACCCGGTGAATCCAATGAGTCAGTTCAATCATCCAGTGTGCTGGCTTCTATGTAAAAGTCACTCGTCTACTGAATGATAAGATTCTTCAGCCAAGAACCTGGACAGTCACGCCAGAGCCGCCGGTAATCGAGGAAAGTTTGGCGCGGACGAAATTGCCACGAACGCCTGTGATGGTGCGTGCTTCTCCGGAGGTGGCTGACGACGTATCAATCGTCGCATACTGCGCATCGGCGTCGTTCATCGCGGTTTGTAGAACGACGCTTACCGCCGATGGCGCCGTGCCATAGAGTGTCTGCCAGCGGATCGTGCGGCCATTTTCCGGAAAACCCGCATAGCTCGGCAGCGCGAATTGCTGGCTCGACTGGCCGGCCGCAGGCGATTCACTATTGAAGGCCAGCGCCACGTCACCCGGGAATATCGAGTATGGCGGGACCTGTGCGTTATAGTTCGGCATGTTGCCTCCGAAGATTGACTGCCAACAGGATGCTGAAAAGTGGGGCTTTAGGTGATAATTGCCTGCGCGACAGGTTTCAGATTCCGGAAGGAATCGAAACGTTCCAACTCGAAACCGTCACATGCGTTGCACACAATTCGAGGATAACGAAACAGATTATAACATATCATAATATAATTGTCAAGTACTTATTTGTGTAAATAAAAGTCGCCCAAGGCATCGTTCCCATTCGGATGGCCTTCTGAGCTGCCATGCGGAACGTCTTCCTAGGCAAGTGCGGCGCATCGTTCCGAATAGCCCTTAACAGGACTCAACGATAGCGGGGGGAGCACCGTGCTCGCCGCCTCGGGACCTGGCCTTCACGAGGAACGTCCCGGGACAGCCTGGTATAGTGTTACGTGATACGAGGCTTCGCACCATCCAGATGTACGAAATTCCGCAATTGGGGAGTTGACACTCATCGAGCCTCAATTATCTACTAGTTTGGATGATTCCATTTCTACATTTTGGGCTGCTGATGGTCCCTACCTTCGGCTTGATGGTCGCGGCGGCAATGGTGGCATCGTATTTTGTGCTGCGCGCGGACATCACACGGCGCAGGATTGATAGCGATCCAGCAACCAGTGCCGAAACCTTCATCGCCGTTCCTTGCCTCGCGGGGATCGCGGGCGCCAAGCTCTATCACGCCCTCGAATCACCGCGCGAGTTCTTCGCCAATCCCATGGGACAATTCTTCAGCCGCTTCGGGTTCGCATGGTTCGGAGGTCCAATCGTGGGAGCCGCAGCTTTCGCGTGGCTTGCACGTCACCGCAACATTCCGTTGCTCGAGATGCTCGACGCAGGATCCCCGGCAGCAGCCCTCGGCTATGGAATAGGTAGGATCGGCTGTCTACTCTCTGGCGACGGCGACTACGGGGCCCCACATCTCTGCCGTGGGGAATGAGCTCTCCTCGCGGATTTGCGCCCACAACTCAGCGCGTTCATCCCACCCCGATTTATGAGCTCGTCGTTGCGTGCGTGATTGCATGGTTCCTGTAGTCCTTGGGCACGCGGCAGACACGCGGACATGCTGCGCGCTCAACTCCGGATAGAGGTGCCAACTGGAAACCAAGGGCGACAGACGTGGATACTGTCCCGCAGGGCAGCGTCTTCGCCGCATACTTGATCCTAAGCGGCGTGGAACGATTCATGGTGGAATTTATCCGCATCAACCCGCGCTCTTTTTGGGGCTTGACGAACGCACAGATGGCGAGCGCCATTTCCGTGACTGTGGGTTTGGGGCTACGGCTATACGCTCGAAGACAAAAACAATAAAGAAGCAAGGATATACCTCGATATCCCACCAAACCTAAACACTTTCCCGAGAGCTGGAAGAAAAGCCCATCAATGTATTTTTCACGGGAGGAGAGTAATTCATCTCGCCGAAGCCGCGACGGGCAAGCCTGAAGGTTGCGCCCCGAGCATTCAGTTCGCAACGGCTTCCGCCGGACGATTGGCCACACGCGACTCTGACGAGGTGAATCATCCGCTGCCTGATCTCCCTAACTTGCTGGGAAATCTTGGCCCCCTGCAAACTACTGCCCTTCCAGCTATAGGATAGAAGATATACATTCAGATTATTCATGTCAATTCGTAATAATACTGCTTTTGACTTTCGGGGCTCCCAATTACATATATAGTATCTATATCGTGCCGGGAGCAGCCAACACTTGACAATGCATTAACGAGAGAATAATATAGTGTCTCTCTGGTGGAAATAGGCGCCTTTTCGAGACTCAGGCGGAGTAACACTGTTATGCGACTCGCTAAACAGATCAGTCTTAATACCTACAAATCTATGCCCTCAGACTCGAGAGGAGTCCGGCGACTGCAATCCTCACGCCGGGGCGGCCCTCGCGAGGATTGTCCAGTGCTCCGCGTCCGCTGCCTCCCCCACTCTAGCTTCCCCATTCTGATGTGTAATTCAACGCGCCAATGACCGCCTCACGTCACGCCCATGGCCCTCGTTGAACAGATAGCCGACTTTGGCAGCTGGGAATATCAAGTGAGTACTGGTAGGACCGCACTATCGGAACACTTACTCCACATGTGTGGAGTCGGTTCGGAATCAGAGTGGCGCAAAACGATACGCTGGGAAAACCTACATGCTGGTGACCGGGACCGAGCGCGCTTGATCTCCAACGAAGCGATCACCCTATGCAAGCCCTTCGAATTTGCCGTGCGCTATCGCACGCCTGATGGACACTGGAGGACCTTTTTCACACGCGGATTGCCTATCGCCGGGAAGGATGGAAAGGCAGAGCGAGTGATGGGCGTAGTGCGAAACATAACCGAGTGGACGCGTTCTGAACAGGAACGACTCGACCTACTGCACGCGCTCATGCGCGCGCGCGATGAAGAGAGACGCCGTGTGGCCCTCGATCTCCACGAATCGGCAGGCCAGAGTCTGGCCGCCATGAAGATGAGTCTGGGACTCTTGCGCGGCGTCCTTTCAAAGCGCAGCAAAGGGGCGCGCGCATTGCTACAGTCTTCGCTTGAGCTCGCCGAAGGCGCGATCCGAGAGGAGCGGACCATTTCATACTTGATGCACCCTCCCATGCTTGACGAAGCGGGGTTGGATCCGGCGCTGCGATGGTATGCACGGGGGTTCTCCGAACGCAGTGAGATTCAAGTCCGCGTAGAAGTCGCTGAGGCCATCGGTCGGTACCCGCATGAAATCGAAATCACAATCTTTCGCCTTGTCCAGGAAGCTCTGACAAACGTACATCGCTATTCCGGCAGCCGAACCGCAATCATTTGCATAGCACATGAAAATGAACACATCCGAGCCGAGGTTCAGGATGAAGGATTTGGCCTGAAATCTCCTGCCACTACTGCAGGCAGATGCTTGGTGCCCGGCATTGGCATCGTCGGCATGCGCGAACGGGTTGAACAATTAAAAGGCATATTCGAAATCGAAAGCGTACCAGGGCGTGGGACCACAGTCCGGGCCGTTCTGCCCCTCACCCCAACGGAGCTGCAACGACCGGAGCGCATTGATGCGGACGATGCCAATGCCTCTCACCAGAACTTCGGGAAAAGATCTAATCATGCGAGCCAGTAGGAAAAGGAGCGACAACGATGCCTGCCAAAACGTATCGAATTCTCGTTGCCGATGATCACTCCGTTGTTCGGCGCGGGATCTGCACTTTTCTCGAATCGCAGTCGGGTATCGAAGTCTGTGGCGAGGCTTCCACAGGCGCCGAAACAATGGAGCGAGTGAAAAAGGAAAAGCCGGACCTCGTCGTGCTGGACCTCACTATGCCCGAAATGAACGGTCTCGAAGTAGCGGCCGCCGTCCGCCAAGAGTCCCCCTCAACCGACGTTCTGATCCTCTCTATGCACTTCTCCGAAGAGATGGGGCGGGACGTGTTGCGTTCCGGCGCGCTAGGATATGTGCTGAAATCTGACACGGATGAGGAACTCGTGGCGGCCGTGGACCATGTGCGCCAGCGCCAACCGTTTTTCACGAGCAAGTTGGCCATTGCGATGGCGCAGAGCTATATGCATAACTCCAACGCCATTTGCGGAGACAGCGTGCTTCCGGGCTCCCCGCTCACACCGCGCGAAATAGAAGTCGTCCAATATCTTGCCGATGGAAAATGCAATAAGGAAGTGGCTGCGGCACTCGGAGTCTCCACACGGACCGTCGAGAGTCATCGAAACCATATCATGCACAAAATGGACTTCGGGAGCTTCAGCGAACTCGTGCGCTTCGCTGTCCGTAATAATCTAGTGGAACCTTGAGGACAGACGAGGAGGGCCGGTTGCAGGTTGCCAGGAGAAGATATGACCGCATTGGAGGTGCCGACGTATCCGCTAACGGTCTTCGAACTGGGCTTACGGAAGCCCATGACTCAAAAAACCTGAATTCAAACCTTTTTGGCTGGTTTCCGGCGGCTGCGACGGCGTGCGGGTCGCCCTGACGGAGCCTCGCCAATTAGTTCGGCACTCCATATTGAGGTCACAAACTTCTTCATTCCATGATCATCGAAGTCGATCGTCGTGCGATCCATGTTCGATTCGGTGACAATGCCGGTCCCGTATTGTTCATGACGGATGGTCTGGCCTTCAGACAGGATCTGCACATGGCCTCCTTCAGATGACAGCGAAAAGCGGAGCTCTACGACGACAGCCCGAACCTAAATTTTCGGCTTTTTCCTGTGGCGACGATGCCTCGTCGCACGCGAAACCCCACTCTGACAGGAAAACTGCCTTCCCTTTTGCGCGGACATAAACCGTGCAGATGCCTATTGGGAACGCGAAACTCAAAATTCAGGGTATCGCTGGACGAGATCAGAGGCCAGTGACGTTCTCGGCCTGCAGGCCCTTCGGCCCCTGTTTCACCTCGAACTCAACCGCCTGTCCTTCGTTCAGGGTCTTATACCCGTCGGCCTGAATAGCCGAGAAATGAACGAAGACGTCCTCACCGGATTGGCGCTGGATGAACCCATAACCCTTTGCTGCATTGAACCACTTCACAGTACCTTGCTCTTTGCTCACCGCTGCTACTCCTCGCTAAATTATAGGATGGCGCTTAGCCACCCGCAAGGCTATTTGCGCCTTGATTCGCCCTAACTCGCTACAAAAAAGGCCGCCGGAATATCTTGGCAGCCTTATCGCGCGCCTGAAAAAGCATCTCAAGGGCAACAAACGCATACTTTTAATACCACACTTCAAGACTCAACACAACGATGGATTTGGTAGTGCGGGGCGTTCAAGATTTAAGTACACGCGCCTGAGGGGCTACCTGCCTTGGTTCCTCGGATCCCGAAAATCAACAAGATCGGTGACGCCAAGAAGGACCCGTCGGGCAACGTTCATGAACGCCTTGAGAGCCGGTCAAATCCACTTAAGAATATTCTTCGGACGCCCTTCGACAGTAGAATTTTGCTATTGTGCCCTTCTTTCAGTACGTCCAACACACACGTCACGGGATGTGGCCACGCCGATAACCCCGCACACCAGCGATCTCCAGGCACCCTCCACAGTAGAGTATATACGTAATGATACAAAGACGGTTGTTTTCGCTCAGCCTATGAGTGGAAGTAACGCGAAGGAGGAAATAATCCCGTGCGCGAAAATTCGGCGCCCAGTGCACGTTTGACTTCGCGGTGCCAATAATCGAACGTGCCTTCAGCCACGCCCACGAGCCGAATCGCGCTCCGGTACTCGGCGCTGCCCAAAAAATAAATCTCAAATAGCTTTAGGCGCCCCGTCCATTCCGGTCGCCTGAGCGCGTGGCGTCCGATCCGCTCGAAATCGGCGATGTATTCACACCCGCGCGCGCCCTCTGGCCTCCACTTGTAGCCGGAGGCCGGCATGTCCAAACTGACGGACCGCATCGCACCTGACGAGCCTGCCAGCCACTCGCTCAGACCGCGATACCGTGCATGACAGATGTCAAATACTTCCGTTGTTTTCATAACGCTCCCCGAGACCTGACTCTTATTGCGTAGCGAGATACGGGTTGGTCTATGTTCGTCGCAGGTGTATCTCAATTAGTCATGCAGTTAATTGCTCCTCGGTGGCCGGTTCTCCTTCTCTGCGAGCAAGCTGCCGAAGTCCCCCACAGCATCCATGCATTTCAGCTCTTCTTCGATCGCTTCAAGGCACATGACATAACATTCATCCCACCCGGCGAGATACCCTCGAGCATATTCCTCGGCTGTTCGCTGGTGCTCGCGGTAACTCCGTTCCATTTCAAAAACGTGCCCGCATTCCATGACCGGCGCACGCAGTGCAATTTGTAACTTGATGTTAATGTCGCGCAATGTACGGACCACCCAGTAGAGGGGAGCAGGGTAGTATATGCCCGCCCGATGACACGGGTCGTACCATGCCATCTTCCATCCGCGTGGAACAAAACCTCCTTGCTCAACCTCTCTTCGCAATTTCGAAAACATCCTCATAAGGGTTATCCACCGCATATGCGGCCGCGCCGGTTTTCCCAAACGTTTCCTTGCGTTCCACCCCAAAGGCTCTCCGCCAGCCACACGCCCGGGTTTCTCGCGACTATTGTTTTGCGCCTTACCATAACCGCCCAGTAATCGGTCGACCGACCACCTTTCTCTTGGTCTGCCACACAGCATCTCTGGCAGTACTACTATGCTAGGTATTGTAATACTATTACAGTATATAGTAATATATTATAGGTATTACACTGCGCCCCTCTCTTGGGGAGATAAACCAATGGAGGTCCCACATGGATGACATCCTATTGCCGCTCGAATATTTGTTAACATCTTCACAACGCTCACTCGAAGCATTTGAGCTATCCCGCTTAGCCTGCTCGTCGAACCTGCGAAAGGAAATCTGCCAGGTTCTCGATGAATGGGTCGAAGCGGAAGTGGGCGCACGGCTAACTCGTTGGATTCTTGAACAGCGCCGAACTCAAGAAGTGGATTCGAGCACTCTTCTGCCCAGGCGTGAGGGACACGTTGGCCCAGAACAACTCGCCTTGTTTTTTCTCCCGACTCACGTCGAAGTAACCTCACGCGCCACACTATGTGCTGATTCAATAATCCTGGCACCCCAGGCATCGTTGGAGAATATTTCGCCACCCAGGTCTGCGCGACCTTCATTCTATGAACGCGCGCCATCAGTGGCAGGCTTGCATGCATATGGGGTGCCAAAATCTGCCATGGCTCTAAACAGTCCGTCCCACCGCGTTCGACCATTTTCGTCTCAGTCCGCGTTGACGCTAAAGCGTGCAGACGCTGCGCTACGATTGCTCGAACACCTCGGGAGGGGGCCGCACGAGAATGCCTGGCCAGTTCTCCCTATGCGCCCCCTGAGGACAGAGCGACGACAGTTCTTGGAGGACACTTCCGATATCGTTTCCACGAATTCCCCACTTGATGTTTTGCAACCGCTCAGAGGAAGCTTCTGCACGCAAAGTCCGCGGTCGCATGCGTTCTGAAGCTCAAAATGGAATGCCCTCCGCGCGGAATGCACGTGTGCCCTTTGGGTACCTCGGTCCGTACCCGCGCAGAATTGTGCGAGTTTCGTAGCCCCCCCACAAAAAGGATCCCGATGTGCAGGTTTTTCGCCACGACCGATCGAACAAGAAGCCGAGTTCGCATAAACCCATTACCCAGCGACACCGTGAATGCAGCTGCCGTAACGCATGCTTCAGCACTAGAGTCATTTCATCCACCATCCTGGGCCGACCCACGCAGGGCCAAAAACCGTGACAACGATACTTGTCGTATATACGCTACTTTTCGAGGGCCGAGTAATACGTCTCGAGGCACGAGTGATATCGCTGCGTGGCTTCTACGCCAAGTGTGGCCCACCAATCGGAGCGCCTTACCACAAACCACAAACTCGGCTCTGCCGTGCACTCAAGAGTGTCGTCCGAGCGCCGGTCCTTGAGTCATTTCGCATGCTGCGACCGACGGAGACTCATTCGTCTTCGACGTGCCTGCTTGCATCCCATAGCAACCTTCCCCGAATGCGTTGCGCCAGCACTGTCTTAACACTCCACAACCGTTTTTCGCGCTGTCGCATTCGCGCTTCAGAAAGACTCGTTATCCGCTCTTTCCTTTCTTTCGTTATACCTAGTCCTCTAGACCACCATTGTGTGGACCGGGCTCGATCACATCCTCCGCGATCAATTGCTCTCAGGTAGTCCAAGCTTAAATTCAAAATGCTTTTCCGTGCACAAGGCGTTAAATTGGCCTACGATTCGCACCTCTCCTGGTGTTTAAGTGCTGTGCCATTTCTCCGCCGATGACTATCTCGCCACATAACACGGCGTTTTACGTGTTTCTTTGCCTGTCTCCAGACTCTGTGATCCCTGATTCCCATGCATCGAAAGCGTCCCTGTCTGTAACTGGAACAGCGCAAATCGCTCACGTAGAAGTTTTTCCCATTCCGTCTCCGGGTTGCCTTTCATTCCTTGCACTCGATCAAAGGATCCGACGCCTAGCTCCAATGCCGCAATTGGCGTTCGTCCAGAACGCCTGTCATAAGGCGGACATCCCGCTCTCAGAATCTCACCATGACTCTTTTACATGTATGAAACACCTCTTCACGCACGCTTTTCTTCGCGTCGCAATTTGTGAACCGCAGTCCGGATCTCATTTGTTGGATCGCTTGGTTCCGGCGTGTCATCACGTATGCTCCCGCCCATTTTTCTGTTTTGCGTTCTCTTTTAAACATAATCTATTCATTACTCGGTAAATTGTACGGCGGGACTTGGACACATTCGATTGTGCCAGCCAGGTCAAGGCGCACTGGGGGCAAACCGGGGACATGGTTGACAGGTTGGACCGGGCACATTCCTGACACTCGAGAGGGCGGGGCGCGTGGAAAGGTGAGACGCCCTGGAAGGCGAGCAGTGTCGTGGACGAGAGGATGCGGTTCGTGTTGGTGCAGGAACGCGGTTTGCATACCATGACGGAGTTGTGTCAGGCCTACCACATTGCACGGGAGAACGGTTATTACTGGCTGCGGTGGTGTACCCGCAGGGAGGGCTGGGGGCGCTGCGGGATCGGGACCGTGCTCCGCGTCAACCCCCAGCCAAACGCCGGGGGGAGTCGAGGAGGCGGTGCTCGAGGTGCGCCGGGCGCACATGAGTTGGGGGTCCCCGAAAGCTGAAACGGGGGGGAGAGAATATTGTCGTCACGCAAAGGCTCTTGAAGCGTTGAGCCGCTGGCTTCAGGGGTTTTAACCCCTGAAGAGAGCAAAGGGCTTACGGCGGGGTCCCTTCGGCTTCGCTCAGGGCAAGTGAAACCCCGCCCTCCTGTTGTCGGGGTTCTTTCAGCCGTGGCTGGCGGCGAGCGCCATCGGCGAGATGGCGGCGCGGCGGGGGGGCGGCGCACGGAATGCTTGAAAATTTAGTCGATACTATCGAGTATGTCGTGCCAAGAAAGTGAGTGAGGTTTGCGTGGTGCGTTCCCCGATGCTTTCGAGGATGTCGCGAGCAGAAATGCTTAAGGATTTGCACGATACATTTGAGGATATCTTCGGCATGAGATGCTTGAAAGTTTGCTTGATACCTTCGAGGATTGAGATGCTCGAATAAATGCTTGAATGTTCAAGCAAAATAAGGGGTTAAAGTGACATTAAACTGAGCGTGAATTGACGCTCATTAAGTCCTCTTAAGTGGGCTTAAAGTGCAAAAAATGGCGCGTTTTGGCACGTTAAGTGGAGTTGGCCCTTCGTGCCTCAGGGTAAGGCGGATTCGAGGAGGGTTTTTGGCGTCGTCAGTGGGTGGCGTCCAACCGATGCTGGGGGAGCATGGTAGCCGTAAATCGTCATTGGGTAATAGTACGGAGGGAGGGCGGGAGCTTGCGGAGGCGGTCTATGGAGCGGCGGTCAGTGCTTGGACTTCGCTGCGGGTGACAGGAGCTACGGCGTGCCGGGAATCGCTACTAGATAGGGCTCGGGTATCTGCGCGTCTCCTATGATGACTCGATGATTTTGCGCTCTTCGTCCGTAATGCCGTAGAGCTTGAAAACGAGATCATCAATTTCGGCATCGGTGGCGGCAATTTCGCGTTCAAGGCGTTCGACTTCGGAGAGCGCGCACCTGCCCGAGCGCTTCCGTTTGTTCAAATCGAGCATGCGTTTAACCAGTCTGACAATACGTGTGTCGATATCCCTGATTGGGAATGCGGCGAGCTGTTTCTTGGTGTACCAGGGATAGAGGGTGTCGTATATCGCGTGCTTCGTTGCTAGATACCAAGCACCAAGCTTGGAAAGCAGAATCCCCAGAAGGAATTTGAGACTCGTCGGTATCGCCAGATCGAGGGATGAGAACATATAACGACTGATCTAGCGCCGTGGGCTTTTCGATGAATGTTCCGTGTAGTCTCGGCCCCAATATCTTGCGCACTGCTAGTTTGGGACTATAAAAGAACTCCGGCTCTCTGGACTCGGCCAGCCACGGACCGTAGGAAACGAACTCCCCACTTGGCGTGGAGTCGTATCTCCCGACGTCCTTGCCTTTGAGTTCCGGTAGATAGGTTTCGTCGACACGCCGGTTCGAGTGATAGGACTTCGTTTCCTTGTCCCTTTTTGTCTGCGGCCCTGGCCCGAATTTTGACTTGCCGTATCCATCCGTGCGGTATGCGTGAATGCCCCTATTAAGAACTGCATAGCGCTCCAGGGGGTGTGAGTTCCGCTCAACGAGTTCGACCACTTCCTGCGCGGCCTCTGAGCTTCTTGGATCGATCAGGCCGCGCTTCGCGGCCTTTGTGGGATCAATCTCATTGCTTCTTGCATGGGTGTCCGGAGCCGAGAAGCGCGTGATCGGAATCGGTTTCGGCTTCACGCCGCGAGTGACAACGAATATCGAATTTTCAAGAACGGCCTGGTCAAATACGGGGAAATCGAACACGGCTAGGGAGTCTATTCGGTTGTGTCTGAGGAGATGGTCTCGGAGTTTGGAGATTCGCTCGGAGTTGAGCCATGAGTCGGAGACTATGAAAGAGATTTTCCCGGCAGGTTTGCATACCGAGAGTGCTTTCTCAATGAAATAGACGTAAAAGTCAGTCTGGTACTCGGAAAGCTGGTATTCGCGGCTAAAATAATCCGGATGGTCCTGACCTGCCGAGTAAAGGTATGGCGGGTTGCCGATGACGGAGTCGAATCCGCCGTTTTTCATGATTCGCCCAAAGCCTATTGCATCGGAATTCCAATCGAAGGCGTTGATGCGATTGCGTTCCTCGTTGTTGGTAAACGACAATTGCTGGTCCTTGTAGAAATCACAACCAATAAGTGAGTTGCCGCAGATGATGTTGTATTTGAGTTCGGGGAGAAGATGATGTTTGGGCGGAAGCTGCGAGCGTTCGCCTTCAAGAGCCTTTAGGTACAAGCTCATCATGGTGATCTCTACGGCCTGGGGATCAATGTCCACGCCGAAGAGGTTGTTCTTCAGTATTTCCGCCTTGCGCACAACAGAAAGGCGAAGTTCGCCATTCTCGTCTTTGATTATGTCGGGAAACAGGGCGTGCCCCTGCGCCTCCTTGGGGTGCTCGCTGAGGTAGCGGGCGTGGTAGTCAATCAAGCATTGAAATGCGCCGATGAGGAATGAGCCGGAACCACATGCCGGGTCGAGGATGCGTAATTTTTCAATCTGCCTCGGCGTCTTGCCCTCGATGATTTTGCCGACAGTGTTCTTGACGATGTAATCCACGATGTATTTTGGCGTGTAATACACGCCACCGGCCTTGCGGACCTCCGGCTTTTCCTCAACGCGAACTTGCTTGGGTGTGACGCGGATGGTCTTGCCGAGGTAGCGTTCGTAAATCGAGCCGAGAAGCTCGACGCCGATGGCGTCGAAGCGATAAGGGCTCTTGGGCGGGTATAGCCGCTCGATGATCTTGGCCAGAGGTTCGGAATCTACCTTGGTGTTTTCGAGCAGTGAGTTGGGTTTGAAGATTTCACCGTTGAAGTCTTCGTTGATTTTCTCGAAGAGCGGCCCGAGCCAGTCGAAAATGTCGAACTTTCCCCCGCGGGCCCGCCAATACTCGACAGCTTCCCAAAGCTGCATTTTCTCGATGACGCGGCGATCTTCCAGGATGCGGATAAAGACGATGCGGTCGAGCAGGCGCTGAACGATTTCGTTCAATTGCCTGGCGGTGAGATCGGGATTGTTCTTATAGATGTTTTTCGCGAGATCCTCGCGCCAGCCGGTCATTTCATCGAGGAAGGCTGTGTCTGGCGGGATGCGGAGGCGCTGCGTGCGGCGATCGCGGGGCAGCATGGCATCAAGCGATCCTGCCAATACGCGTTCTTTAGAGAATTCCCAGAGCTTCTTGACGCTTGCGATGTAGTCGGTGTACTTGAGGTTTAGAAGGAGTCCTTCATCGGGCCTTCGCACGTCCGGCTGGATCGAAGCGTCATAGAAACGGAACTCCTTGAAGTCGGTGAGCACGGCGAAAAAGACAGTCTTTGTGCTCCAGACGTAGCTTTTGGCCTGAAACGTGTAGCGCGGGTCGGAGAGTGTTTCCGAGGGTGCCTTGGCCTCGACGAAGAATTTTGTTTGTCCGCCGATGCGAAAGCTGTAGTCAGGTCGGCCAGGGGTGTCGTGTTCTCCGCGTTCGACGATTACCTCGCGCGCATGGTGCGCGAGACCTTCCTCGTTTTCAACGTCCCATCCCAAGGCCTTGAAGAATGGGGTGATGAAGTCAACGCGGGCTTGCGCCTCTAAATAATTCTTGGATAGGTAATGCGCGCGATCCGATTCGAACCGAAGAATCAGCTTTTCAATCGTGGCTTTGAACGAAGCGAGGGAAGCCGACAAAGGCCGCTCCTTTAGCGTGGTACGACTCGGAAGGAAGTCTAAACGGGGAAGCGCAGGGGTTCAAGTTAAGTAAGGTGTGGGATTTCCTTCGAGGCAGGGCGTCTTGTTGCCTGAGGGGTGGCTGACGGTTCGTAGGTGAGGTGGCGCAGCAGCGGAGCGGGGGGTTGCCGGTCGGCGGCCGAGCCGCCGGGAAACAGAAGGCCCGGCAAGCGGTAGCGATACTGGGACGGTCTTTATGTCGGAGCTTAAGCTCCGACCCCCTAAATCGGCGAGAAATCCGCCGAGCGGTACGGATGCGAGGGCGGTCCTTTATGTCGCCCCTTCCCTTCGAGGCTCAGGGTAGAAAGGGGCGACCTACAAGGCACAAGCAAATGAAAGATGCCGGCCAAAACTTCCGGCGGGCAAACTCCGGCAAAGGCGAAAGGCAAGAGCAAGACGCCCACCTAAAAGGTGGTCCCTATAAAAAAGGCAACAGCAACGGCAAATGCAAATGCAAGATGCCGGCCTACGCGATGAATCCGCTTCGGCCCGGCAGGCCCGCCTGAAATTCGAGGCGGCCGCTACATAAGCAAAGGCGACGGCGACGCCCGTGGATATGATTGCCCTTCCCTTCGGCCCCGCAGACCCGTCCGGGGCGCAGAAAGCGCGCACCGCTCCCTTCACAGAAATCGTTCAGGGCAAGCAGGGCCTACGGCGACTGCGCTCCCTTCCTCCGTCAGGGTAGACAGGACGCAAAGGCGGCGCAAGCGGTAAAGGTAGAGGTTTTTTGTGCGGGCCGGGTTCCCTTCCGGGTTGGGATAAGTTCTGTCGCGCCCCGATACAAATCATCGGGGCACAAAAAACGTGCCCATGGCGCTGAGGAGTGGACGAAGGAGAGGGGAGCGGAGTAATGGGTCAGTTTGAATTTTGGCTCTTTGTGTCACGATCATGAAAATTCAAGCTGACCCACCACCGGGAGCGGAGTTACCCGGCGGGGGCGACGGCGACTGGGAAAATCTGTCCACATGATGAGGTGACGGCAAACGAAGGCGGTGACTGCGCTCCCTTCACAGAAATCGTTCAGGGCAGGGCCGGCGCCTTACTGGGTCTCGCCCTCGGGTTCAACTTGAGCGGACGGCGGGGAGGGGGCGTCAGAACGAGGGTTCGCTGTCCTGAAGGTAAGCTGGTGTCTACGAAAGAGTGAAACCCTTTTGCAGTTCGAGCATCCGACTCGGATTCCTTCCGGCGGAAGTTCCGGCTTGCGAGCAGTAGCGATCAAATCCCGAGCCGAAGCCGGTCCACGGACTTCGGTGTGGATGATTTCCTGCTCACAACCCGGACAATCAAAGGCCCAATACGGCATAGTCAAGTTATAGAACCAAAACGTAGCCAATCCGGCCATCGGGGGAATCCCTTAGTTTCGACTGGGAAAACACCTTAGGTTACGGCGTGTCGCGGATGAGGCAATGTGTTTCGTTCAAAGTAGGACACAAGCAGTTTTCAATTGCCTGGCCGGGGCTTTGGCGGCAAAATATGCGCATGAAATCCTTTTTTTCGCATCACCGCTGTATTCTTGCGGCAACAATTCTGCTCGCGTCTTTGCTTGGCGCTGACGTTCCGCTGCGCGCGCAGGCAATTTCCGCCGACGTCACGCCGCAAGCCGTGCTCAACGCGATGCAGCGCGTGGCCGACTGGCAGCTCGCGCATCTGAGCGACAATACGCGTCCGCCCACGGATTGGGTGGCGGGCGTGGGCGACGCGGGGCTGATGGCACTCGAAGGAATTTCGGGCGACGCGAAATACCGCGGCGCAATGCGCGAGATCGCGGAAGCGAATCACTGGCAGCTCGGCCCGCGCACGTACATGGCCGACGACCAAGCCGTGGGGCAGACCTACGCGGAGCTTTATCTTCTCTATCGCGATCCGAAAATGATTGCGCCGATGCGCGAGCAATTCGACGCAATTCTGGCGAAGCCGGCGACGACCAGCCTCGACTTTTCGCAGCCCGGGCACGGGCAGGAATCGTGGTCGTGGTGCGACGCGCTCTTCATGGCGCCGGCGGCGTGGGCGCGGATGTACGCCGCCACGGGCGACGAGCGCTATCTGAATTTCGCGGTGACGAACTGGTGGCGGACGACCGATTATCTCTACGACAAGGACGAACATCTCTTTTACCGCGACAGCACATACTTCAACAAACGCGAGGCAAACGGGCGAAAAGTTTTCTGGAGCCGCGGCAACGGATGGGTGATGGCCGGGCTCGTGCGGATGCTGCAATACATGCCGATGAATCATCCCGAGCGTCCGCGCTTCGAGCAATTATTCAAGGACATGTCGGACAAGGTCCTGGCGAGCCAGCAGCCGGACGGACTGTGGCGAGCGAGCCTGCTCGATCCGGAAAGTTATCCGGCCAAGGAAACGAGCGGGTCGGGATTGTTCGTCTACGCGCTGGCGTGGGGTGTGAATCAAGGCTTGCTTGACAGCGCGAAATTCGAGCCGGCGGTCCGCAAAGGATGGGCAGCGCTCGCCGGGTGCGTCGACTCCGACGGAAAATTGACGCACGTGCAACCCATCGGCGCGGACCCGAAAAACTTCGATGAGAATTCGACCGAACCCTACGGCGTGGGCGCCTTTTTTCTCGCCGGGAGCGAAACGTACCGGATGGCGGCGATAGACACAATTCACAACGGCGAATTCATAATGTTTACCCGCCACGGGGACAGTACCAAACTTTACGGCTTTCACGAGGACGTCGCCGTTCAAGTCGGCAACCCTTCTCCGTTTCGCCGGGAAAGCGAAACAGTGGAAATCAGCCGAAAGGCCTTCCTGGAAAGCCTTTCGCTGCCCACCACAAAGTTGAACGGGCCTGATTATGATGAAGTGGCCAAGAAAACATTCCTACCCACTGCGTTTGCCGTGATGGACGGCGTCTCTTCGCGCATTTTGGATTCGCAAATTTATTCCTCCGAGCCAAATGGAGCGCCGGACAAATTGCTTTTCCAGGTGGACCTAGCGCCGGGCGAGACGCGGACATTTTACATTCTATCCACTTCGGTGCTGGCCGCCGTGCCGCCGCCCATTCTGAAGACCGTGGCGCGCTACGTGCCGGAGCGCCATGACGATTTCGCGTGGGAAAGCGACCGCATCGCGCACCGTCTGTTCGGCAAGGCGCTCGAGACATGGAAAGAGGAGCCGCTCATCGGAAGCGGCGTGGATGTGTGGGTGAAACGGACGCGCGATTTCGTCGCGGACCAGATGTATCGCACCGGCGTTTATTACGACGTGAACGGCGCGGGCCAGGACGATTATCGCACCCACGACGCTCGCGGCTGTGGCGGCCTGGGAATCTGGGACGGGACAACGCTTCATGTTTCCGCGAATTGGCGGAAATGGACGCTGATCACCACAGGACCCATTCGATCGGAATTCGAATTGACCTACGACGCATGGGACGCCGGCAAAGGCCGGATGGTGACTGAAACCAAACGGATCAGCATTGACGCCGGGTCGAACATGAGCCGCGTCGAAAGCACGTTCGCGAGCGAGGATAAATCGCCGCTCGAAATCGGGGTCGGGTTAACCGAGCGGCCGGGCGAAAACGTGATTGTGCCGGATGGCGCGCCCGACGTGGACTCATGGCAAAGCAGTACGGCAAAGGGGTTGGTGGTTCAGAATCAGAGTGAAGGCTGGATGGCCTACTGGCAGCCGCAGGATTTCGACAAGGGCACGATTGGGACGGCGATTATTTTGTCGAAGGGGAGCGTCGAGGCGTTCACAAACGACAATCCGAATCTTCCTGACAGCGCGTTTGCGGCGCCGACGCATACGTTTACAGAAGGCCAGCCGGCGATTCGCGATTTACTGGCCGTCACGCAAGCGGAGGTGGGCCAACCGCTGGTTTATTATCTTGGCGCCGGATGGAGCGAGAGCGGGGATTTTCCCGACGCAAAATCGTGGATGGAATATGTCCGCCGGTTTGCCGAGCGCCGCGATCAGCCGCTGCAGGTGACGATGGGGAATTGAAGTTGCATGATGTAGCGCCGCCATCTTGGCGGCGTCTTCGTTCTAAGGCGAAGAACGCCGGCTGGAAGCCGGCCTACAAAACACGCTACAAAGTGCCGAGCGGGGCGCTACTTTGTTTTCGATTGTGCGACGATTTTCAGGGCCTCGGCGGTGAGAGCGGTGATTTCGCCCCAGGCTTTATTCGAAACGAGCTGGCGCTCGACCATCCAGGAACCGCCGACCGCAGCGACGTGCGGCACTGCCAGATAATCGGCCAGCGACGCGGCATTGATGCCGCCGGTGGGAATAAATTTCACGCCGGTATGCGAGAAGGGCGCGGCCAGCGCCTTGAGCATGGCCACGCCGCCGGCCGCTTCGGCGGGAAAAAATTTCAACTGCTTGCAGCCCAGCTCGAGCGCGCGCGTGACATCCGAGGGCGTCACGACGCCGGGGAAAATGGGCAGATGCCGCTCGCGCGCGGCGTTGAGTACGGATTCGCTCAAACCTGGCGACACGCCGAACTGCGCTCCCCCGTCTACGGCATGCTTCACGTTCTCCACTGTCAGCAGAGTGCCGGCGCCAACGGCGATTTGCGGGACGTTTTTCCGGATGCGCGCGATGGATTCCGCCGCTCCGTCGGTGCGGAAGATGATTTCGAGGACGTTCAATCCGCCGGCGAGAAGCGCCTCGGCCAGCGGCACGGCGTGATCCACCTTGTCAATAATTGCCACACAGATCAGTCGCTGCTTGAGCAGAGAATCGGTGTTCATGTGGTTGCAGGCGGATGATACACGGAAGTGCGGCGGCGCGCGAAGCGGAAGTTCGCCCGGTCGTAAGTGGCGGGCAAAAGCAAAAGCAGATCCCTTCCCGCAGAAGCCTCCGGGACGCAAACAGCGCGCCCTGCGTCCCCCGCCCCTCAAAAAGCGAGGGGGAAACCAAGACGGGGGACTCCGCTCCCTTCCTGCGTCAGGGCAGGCAGGATGACAGACGCGGGAGAGTGGCGCGGTTTAGATCAAAACGGGAGATATGGAGAGGGGAAGAAAAGGAAATCGTCCCAGCCGTACGGCCCCGATCTCTCAGGGCGCTCCAACTTCCTGAGCTTCCCCTTCGGCGGGCATTCTGGCGGGAAAGGCGGCGCGAGGGAATACAGTCCAACACTTAGGAGACGCGGGGAAATGATGTATGAGTCCGTCTTCCCTCGACAAGGCGGATAGGCTCGCCATCATTCGCCGGGGGGAGCGACGGGGGCGGGTTCGGCGAGTCTTCCCTTCCCCGTGATGGCGGAAATAATCTGGCGGCCGTGGAAACGCCCATTTTCGATGAAAATTTCGGAGGTGTGTAATCCTCCGATGACGACGCCGGCAAGGTAAATTCCCGGGACGTTGCTTTCGAGCGTGTCGGGATTGCACTCGGGCTTGCGTGTTTTTGGATCGAGGCGGATACCCTGGCGCTCGAGGAAATCGAAATCGGGATGATAGCCGGTCATGGCAAAGACGTGCGAGGCCGGGAGTGCTGATTCGCCGGCGTCATTCGATATCCAGACCTGATGCGGTTCGATGCGCGTGACGGTGGAGTGAAACAGGGCACGAATCTCTCCGGCGCTGATGCGATTCTCAATGTCGGGCTTGACCCAATATTTGAGGCTTTTGCCCATCTCGCGGCCGCGGACCACCAGCGTGACGCGCGCGCCGGCGCGGAAGAGGTCGAGCGCGGCCTCCGCCGCAGAATTTTTTCCGCCGATGACGACGACGTCCTGCTCCCAGAAGGGATGCGCCTCGGTGAAATAGTGCGAGACGTGGGGAAGGTCTTCGCCGGGGATGCCGAGAGGATTTGGCAAATCGTAATAGCCCGTGGCGATGATGATTTTGGCGGCGCGGTATTCGCGCGGCGCGCCGGAATCGCCGTGCGCGTGGACGATGAACGCGCCCTCCTTCCCTTCCACGCGCGCGATGCGTTCATAGAGGCGCGTCTCGACGCGGTAGTGCTCCACGGCGCGGCGGTAATACTTGAGGGCTTCGGTGCGCGTGGGCTTGGCGCCGTCGGTGATCATGGGGAGATCGCCGATTTCCATGCGCTCGGGCGTGGTGAAGAAGTTCATGTTGGTGGGATAGTGAAAGAGCGAGTTGCAGAGGCAGCCCTTGTCCACCACGAGCGTGCGCATGCCGGCGCGCGTGGCCTCGATGGCGCAGGCGAGTCCCGTGGGGCCCGCGCCGATGCAGAGCACGTCATAAGGCTCGGTCATGGAGATAGTGTGCGATGAGAGGGCAGGAGAATTCAACACCGGAGCGTGCGCGGGATGGAAAATGAGAATATTGTGAATCCGATGGGTTTTGTCCTGCGTCTAAACGACAGTTTCGAAACGGCCCACAAATATTCGAGCGAGAAGAACATTTCGAGGAGGCATACGATGCGGAAATGGCTGATGGCGGTTGGATTCGCGGCAATTTTGGGCGTCCCGGCGGCGCATGCGCAGACGAGCACGACCACAAGCACATGGCAGCTTGACCCGGCCCATTCCAACGCGCAGTTCGTGGTGCGGCACCTGGGAATTTCCAATGTTCAGGGAGAGTTCACGAAGATGAGCGGGACCGTGCAGCTTGACGAGCAGGACATTTCCAAATCGAGCGTCACGGCCTCGATTGACGTGACCTCGATTGACACTCGCGTCGCGAGGCGCGACGACGACCTGAAAAGCGACCACTTCTTCGATGCCACGAAGTTTCCCGCGATGACATTCCAATCCACGAAGATATGGAAGACCGGAGACGGCACCGCGAAAATGACGGGGAATTTGACGCTGCATGGCGTCACGAAGGAAGTAACCTTCGACGTGACCGGCCCCAGCGCGGCCATCCAGATCATGGGCGGAACGCGGCGCGGCGCTTCCGCCACCGCGAAAATCGAACGCAAGGATTTCGGCGTGAGCGCCGATTCCCCCATGGTTGGAGACGACGTCACCATTACTCTGGATATCGAGATGGTGAAGCAATAGGCGCGCGGGGGCAGTGGGCTACTTTGCTTGTGGATTTCCGTTTTTTCGCTTGAATATGCGATGCTCGTCATATGAAGTTCTGTCGACGGTCTGATTGAATAAAATTTATGCCGCTTCGATTCTTACGGAAACTGAAGCTGAAACGGAAGCCCTCATCTGTGTCCGTTCTAAGGCAATGTAAGGAGCACGGCGTTCCTTCGTCTCCCGGAGTATATTTTCTTATCGCCAAGCACCTCCGCTTCCATTATCCGGCTGGCCGGAGTCCAATTTATTACATAGGACAAACAGGATCGCTTCATAAGCGAATTGTAGAACAGCATAGCGTGTGGCATGACCGTGTCCGATTAAGTAAAAGTAATGATGTGATTGAGGCTCGCCACGAGTACGGAGCGGCTTATGGGGGCAGATATTGTTACATTCAGACGTGGCCAGGACTTTCCCCAAAGAAATTAGAGAAAAAGGTGATTCGGGCTTTTATGCAACGCTACCATACCCCACCCGTTGCAAACGGTGCGCAAGTTTGGGGATGGGTGGAGAAAATTCATTTTAGGAAATCAAAGTAGCCCACTACCCGCGCGGCGCGAAATTTGCGCGGGTGGGGCAAGTTTGTTAGAGTGAGAGGCGATGGCGTCCATCATTCAAGAGGCGGGCGAGACATTTTTGGCGCTGTGCAAGGGCTTCAGCGTCACGTTTCGGACGATGTTCCGCAAGACCACGACGGAACGATATCCGGATGTTCCGGCGAGCGTTCAGCCGCGATACCGTGGAATCCACGTGCTGCAGCGGGACGAGAACGGCCTCGAGAAGTGCGTGGCCTGCTTCCTGTGCGCCGCCGCGTGTCCCGCGAACTGCATCTACATCGAAGCGGCGGAAAATACCGACCAGCAGCGCATTTCCGCGGGCGACCGCTACGCCAAGGTCTATAACATTGATTATTCGCGGTGCATTTTTTGCGGCTATTGCGTCGAGGCGTGCCCCACGGACGCCATAACGCACGGCCATAACCTCGATCTTGCTCCATACGATATCAACGCGCTCGTTTATCGCAGGGAACAACTCCTCGAACCCTGGCCGCCGCGGACGTCTTAGCGCTTGTTGAAATCAGTCTCCCGGAACTTCAGGGGCTAAAGCCCTGCTCATTTTGACCACTCTATGTCGCGGCTGAAGCCGTGCCCTGACACGAACCATTCATAGAATGACTTCTAACTGGTTGCGGCGGACTTCGCGGAGGTGCGCGAGGCGGTGAGGATTTCGCCGATGAGAAAGAGGTCGGTGAGCAGGGCGCGGAGATGGATGGAGGCGTTGAGGTTGTCAATCAACTGCGAGCCGATGGCGGGTTGGGCGAGGACCAACTCGATGGCGGAGAGCGAGTCGCGGGCGTCGCGGTCAAGGACGGCGAGGAAGGCGTCGTATGGCGCGGCTGGCGCGAGATTTTTTTGCTTTACGGCTGCCGCGCAGGATTCGGCAAGCCCGGCAAGGCATTTCGCGGCGCGATCAAGGAAGGCGCGGAGCTGTCCTCCGGACGGGCTGCCCGCGTCGCTCGGAAGCCCCTGCGCGGCGTAGGCCAGCAGAAACTCGTAGCACTCTTCGATTGCGTCGCAGCGCTCTTCGAATTCGCCGGGCATGGGCATCAAGCCTCGGCCTTGGCGGGATTGGCGCCGGGGCTGGGCGCGGCCGGAGCGGGAGACGGCTTCTCGACGGGCCAGCGGCTGGGATCGTGCTCTGCGAGATAGAAGTCGCGGGACATCGTACCCGTGAACATGGACTCCGTGATCGGGCGCTTCTCCGGGCGAATGGCGAAGTAAACGTGGACGGTAATCAGGCCGATCAATCCCACGCCCGCCAGCCCGTGCAGTACGTAGATCATCCCCCAGGTCATGTCGCTGAAGAGATACGGATTGCGGGGAAAGAAGATGGTGCGCACGCGAGACATCATGAACACGCCGGTCACAATGGCCGTGAGACCGGCGGCGATGATGGCGGCGTGGTAGAGCTTGTTTTCCAGCGGATATTTGGCGAATTTGCGCGGCGGCGGCGCCGGCTCGCCGAAAAACCGGCGCATTCTTCTCGCGGCGTCCTGCACGTCAATTTTGTCCGGCCAGATGGACCAGAAATCCAAGTAGAAGGAGGCGTGGAAGATGTGGAAGATGACGGAAACGGTCAGCACGGCGCCGGCGATCCAGTGCCAGGTGACCCAATTGAACTGGAAACCGATTTTGGGAAGAAAGGCGGTGAAGAGCAGCGTGAACATCGACGCGGCCATCACCCAATGAAACGCGCGCGCAACCAGCGAATGCCGGGGTATGCGCGGCGGCAGGTTCGCCGGCGCGGCGGCCGGCGCAAACACCTTGGGCTTGGCGAAAAATCGAATGTAGATGGCGTGAACGATTACGAAGGAGAGTCCCGCGATAGCCGCAACCCAAATTAAAAACCACGCAATGTGGATGGGCACGCGCTGCCCCCACGGACTGGTGGCCCATTGCAGAAAGTGATGCGTGACAGCTTCTACGAGGCCCATGCCGCCTCCTCGACTCCAGCTATCGAGCGCTTTACCAGATTGCGCATCAGCGGGATTTTATAGGCGTTGAACTGCAATGGAACGGCGCCCTCGACCGCCAATTTTCCTGCCATCTCGCCCGTTTCGGCGTTGGGCGGCTTGCCGAGGACGGCGTCTTCCGCCGCCTTCAAGCGCAGGGGACGCGCGGCGGCGCCATTCACGGCGATGCGGATTCGCTCGATTGAGCCGCCCGAGACTACCATCGCCGAAGCGACGTTCAACAGCGGAAAATCCCACACATTACGGTCACGAATTTTCTCGAAGTAGAATTGCGCGCCGGCCCAGGTGGAGGGAATGCGAATCGTGGTGAGCAGATCGCCCGGCTCGATGATGTGCAGGCGGGTGATGTCAATTTCCGGGCCGACGAAGTAGTCCTCGGCATCCACCACACGCTCGCCCTTGGGAGTGGCGATGACGAATTTTGCGTCGAGCGCGATGAGCGCCGGAGCCGTATCGGAGGGATTCACGGCCACGCAGCGCTCGGCGTGCAGAATGGCGTGCTCGCGGTTGCGGCCCTCCGGAGTGTCCGCGTAGCAGATATTTCCGCCGGCGCGATAGCACGGCCAACCCGCGCGATAATACCAGCAGCGGGCGTCCTGCGAGACATTGCCGCCGATGGTGCCCTGATTGCGGATTTGGGGCGAAGCCACGAGTTCCGCAGCCTGCGAAAGCAGTCCGTAGGTTTGGCGGATGGCGGGGTGATTCACGATTTCGGTGAGAGTGGCCATGGCGCCGATCTCGATGCCGTCGTCGGTGGAGCGAATTGATTTGAGTTCCTCGATGCCGCTCAAATCCACGACGATTTTGGGCTTCTTGATGCGGTCCTTGAGCCAATCGAAGCTATCGAGCCCGCCGGCCAGCACCCATGCGTCATCTTTGTGTTGTTCGAGAAGCGTCTGCGCATCGGTGACCGATGCGGGCTGGAGCAGCTCGAAGGCCGGCATCACGTCTCGAATTACAGCCATTGCGATTTCCTCTTCAAATTTCCCGGCTAAATATAAGCCGTTAAGGGCTGTTGCATGGGCTGCCCCGCTTCGAGCGAAGTCAAAATCGTATCGGCGTTGACAGGCGCGCGGCGGAAAATGCCATCTCCGAGCGCGTCCGAGAGTGCATTCAATATGGCGGCGCAACCACCGCCCACGGGCGGCTCGCCGATGCCGCGCGCGCCCACCGGCGTTTCCGGGTCCGGAATGTCCAGCGCTCCCCATTGCATGTTTACGGGCACATCCAGAATCGTGGGCGGCTTGCTTTGATAGAACCGGGTGGAAAGCATCGCACCATAGTGCGGGTCGTAGACCCATTTCTGGCCGATGGCATGGCCGATTCCGAGAATCGACCGGCCGAGCACCTGGCCGCCAAGCGCATGAGGATGAATCACAGTGCCGACGTCGGCGAAGGCCAGGAAATCGGTGATGAAATATTTGCCGGTTTCGACGTCCACTTCCACTTCGGCAAAACTCGCGACATAGGAAAAGGTTGTGCCGTCGCGCGGGTAGTTGTCGCGCGCAGCGGCGATTAGTCCCTGCCCTGCGAGCGCCGCGACAGACGCTTGCGTGAACTTATTGACGCCAGCGGGCGGCTCGTGGCCGTCGTAGACGCCGCCCAGTTGAATCGCTCGATGGGCGGCCTGCGCCAGGGTCATGCTCGGGCCGCCGCCCTTGCGGGAGACGCGCTCGTGTGCGACGTGATAATCCTCGGGCTTGCCGCCGTGAGTCTTGGCTGCGATTTCTTGCAGCTTTTGCCGCGCGTCCATGGCGGTAGCGTAGGCCGCGCGCGTCATCGCGTGGGTGGTCTGGCTGCCGCCGGAGGGGCACGTCCAGGGAAGATTGTTCGAGGTGTTGCCCCAGACGACATCGCACTTCTCCCAAGGCACGTCGAGCACCTCGGCCCCGGCGCGGTGCACGTCGATCAGGGACTCCGTGCCGAGATTGCCGACTCCGGATTGGAAAGTGACGCGGCCATCGGGCTTGATGATGAGAATTCCATCGAATCCGATGGAACCGCCATAAAAGCAGCTCAGCGATACGCCGACGCCGCGGACCTTGGAGCCGATGCGCTTGGGCGTGCGCGCGACGCGCTCTTGCCAGCCGAACTGCTGGGCGCCGCGGTCGAGCGCATCCTTGAGGAAGCAGCTCGTGGAATGGCCGCGCACGCCCTGAACGGCCGGTCCGAATTCCGCTTTGCCCTCCGGACAATTGATGCGGCGAATGGCCACCTGGTCGAGGCCGAGCTTGCGCGCGGCCTGGGAGATGATCGGTTCCATGATGACAATTCCCTGCATGCCGCCCGGGGAACTCTGGGCGCTGCGCGGGGGCGTGTTGGTGAGAATGGTCACGCCACGCCAGCGCATGGCCGGCGGCTGATAGAGCAGCGAAACGATGCGGCCCGACGTGGGAGCATCGCCTACGGCATCGTAAGGGCCGTTATTGCAAATCACGAACATGTCCAGTGCCGTGATCCGACCCTCCTTCGAGAACCCCACCTTCATCCGGCCGAGCAGACAGGGCCGGGCGCGCCCAATGAACGTCTCTTCCTCGCGGCTGATGCGCATCATCACCGGGGCGCCCGCCTTCTTCGAAAGGAGCGCGGGAATAATGATGGAAATAGCGCCGGTAATCTTGCTGCCGAAACCGCCGCCGGTGTACTCGCTGATGAAGACGACCTTGCTCGGGTCCATATTCATCCATCGCGCGATGGCCGGGACGGTCTGAACGGTGCTCTGCGTGCCGGCGTAAACGAATAGCTTTCCGTTCTGCCAGTATGCGAGGGCGCTGCGAGTTTCGAGCGTTTGGTGACTGGTGTCCGGCGTCTGGAAAGTTTCGTCGAGAACGAGGGCGGCGTCGCGGAAGCCGGCATCGACGTCGCCGTAGGACCATTCGTCATGCGTCTTGCCCATGGGCAAGCGCCCTTCCTTGGCGTCCTCAAAGTCCGCACTGGTCCACTTGAGTTCTCCGACATCCGGCGGCGGAGGGCTGGGCGGGGGTTCTCCCGGCTTTTGGGGCGGCGCGGGTTGGCGGACCCAAATGTTGCCGTCCGTTCTGGGGTTCGGGCCGCCGGGGCGCAGGGTTTCGAGCGGATCGAGGACGAAGGGAAGCGGCTCGAATTCGATATAAATTTTTTCGATGGCTTCCGCGGCGGTCAACTCGTCCACGGCGGCGACGGCGAGAATGGGTTCACCCTGATAGAGCGGCTCCAGGGTCATGGCGCGCTCTGCCCTCTTATTGGCTTTTATGACCACGCCGAGGTCGGTGATGAAATCGGCGGGAGGGGGAAGCTCGTCCGGCAGAAGAATGGCTTTGACGCCGGGCATGGCCAGCGCCGCGCTCGTGTCAAGGTGTGTGACGCGCGCGTGCGGCAGCGGACTGAGCAGCAGTTTGCAGAAGAGCATGCCATCGGCGCGAAAGTCCTCGGCGTATTTGGCTTGGCCCGTGACCTTGGCGTAGAGATCGGCGGTCGTATAGTTCTTCCCGATCAATTTGTAGCCAACACCAAATTGAGGCTCGGCCGGCTTATCGGGATTCACGGTTCGATCACGCATGGCTCGACTTCCTGAGATTTTCCGCGCCGCGCATCATGGAGGTGAGAATCTTGTCGTAGTCCTGGCAGCGGCACAGGTTTCCGGAGACGCCGTGGGCCAGCTCCGCGCGCGTGGGGTTCGGATTCGTTTTCAGAAATCCCACCGCGGCCATGATGAAGCCGGACATGCAGAACGCGCATTGAAAACCCTGCTCGTCCATCACACCCTGCTGGACGGGGTGCAACGTTCCGTCGGAGCTGGCCAATCCTTCGATGGTGATTACCTTGCGCCGGCGCACCGTGTGCGTGAGCACGGAGCACGAATAATGGGGAACATCGTCAATGAGGACGGTGCAGGAGCCGCATTCGGCGCGATCGCAGCCCAGCTTGGTGCCGGTGAGGCCGAGCTTGTAGCGCAGCGTCGAGGCCAGCGTCTCCTGCTTCATCACGTCCACGCGGCGCTGCTGGCCATTGACGTTGATGGTGATGAGGCGCTCGCCTGCACCGATGGCCGGGGCTTGGCCGAGCAGAGTGGAAGCGCGGAAAAGATAGCTTGCCGAGGAGACGGCTACGCCGCCGGCGATGACGCCCTTAATGAAGTTGCGCCTGGATACCGGCTTTGGCGTGTCGTCTGTCATGGCGGTGCCTGCCTATCCGTGGATTTCGGGCGGTTCCCTCGGCAACATCAAGATGCGGTTTACACCTTCTGGGCGGCGGCGTCAAGATGGGGTGGGAGGACGGCGCTAAAAGTCGTCGTATTGCTGGGTGGGGGTAAAGCCGGAGAGAAGAGCGGCCTGGGCGGTATGCACCACTTTGATACGGATGGGAGGCTCGGTTTCGGCGCCGGTCTTGCGGAGGACGGCATAGGTGGTGAGCGCCTCGTTGTAAACTTTTGTAATCAGAAAAGTATCTCCGGTGTCGTCCTTTTTCCAGACTTGGCCGACTTGGACCTTCCGTGCCGCCATACATAGGAATGTAGACAGATTCCGGAGAAGCGTCAATATGGCCATTGCGGAAAAGTGACGGCGGGAAGGAACCAGCGGGCGACCAAATCGCGCGGCGCGCCATCCAAATGAGCGAAAATGGAGATTGGGGTGCTCCCTGAGGTGTATACTCAGGGTTCGTTCCTCCGGAGGTGGCCATGAGGAGAGCGTTCGCGGCACGATGGGTGGCACTGTATCTGGCGGCCTTGCTCGTGGCGCTCCCGTGCTCCGCCGCCCCACAGATCCAGCCACAGAACCCGCAGCAACAGCCAACTCCGCAGCAGCAAGCACCTGCGACAACACCCGCGGCGACGCCGACGCAAGCGCAGCAGCCAGCGCCCGCGCAAACACCTGACCAAACTCCGGGGCAAACGCCCGCGGCGACGCAGCAACCGCAGACGCCCGCGCAACAGACCGCCAGCCCGCCGCCGCTCCCGCAGCAGGCAAACCCAAACGTCAAACCGGGGAGCGAGGCGGATGTGAACGCCATCGGCAACCGCAAAGTGGGACACGGTCCGGATTTCTATTCGCTGCAGAGCGACATTGCGATCGGGAAGCAATACGCGGACCAAGTGGACCGCACGGCGAAGTTCGTCACCGACCCGGTGATAAACGAATACGTGAACCGCGTGGGGCAAAACCTGGTCCGCAATTCGGATGCGAAGGTGCCGTTCACGATCAAGGTCATTGATTCCGATGTGGTGAACGCGTTCGCGCTGCCGGGCGGATTTTTGTACATCGATAGCGGCGTGATGTTGCACGCCGATTCGGAAGCGGAATTGGCGGGAGTGATGGCGCACGAGATCGGGCACGTGGCCGCGCGCCACGGCACAAGAGACGCGACCAAGCGGGAGATCGTGCAGATGGCGTCCATTCCGGCCATGATTTTCATACCGTACTCCTGGGCTGGATACGCGATGTATGAAGGGCTGGACTTCGGGATTCCGATGACGTTCCTGAAGTTCTCGCGCGCCTACGAACGCGAGGCCGATTATCTGGGTGTGCAATACATGTACAAGGCCGGGTACGATCCGAACGCCTTCGTCTCCTTCTTCGAAAAGCTGGAAGCGGAAGAAAAGAAGACGCCGGGAACGATTCCCAAAATCTTCGAGGACCATCCGCCGACCCCCGACCGCATCGAAGCCATCCAAAAGGAGATCGCGACGGTTCTGCCCTCGCGCGACGAATACATCGTCACCACCTCGGAATTCGACTCCGTGAAGCACCGCCTGGAAATGATCGAGAACAACCAGCGAGTGAAGAATTCCAGCCCGAACAAGCCCACCCTTCGCAAGCGCACGGACCAGAATAAGGGCGGCACGGACACGCAGGGATCGGATCAGCCGTCCACGACCTCGACTAGCTCCCCATCCACGACATCGGACGACGACAGCGGACCGCCGGTCCTGAAGCGCCGCCCGGACGACGACCAGCAGCAACCGCAGCAGCAACAACCCTGAACCTCGGCGACGTTCAAAAAGACCGCATCCTTTGCGGGCTGCGCCTCTGCCCCCCAGAGGCTCCCGGATGAAGTTACCTCCCTAGCTAGCAGATGAATCATATTCGGCCCATGATATAATCCGCCGCCATGCAGCACCCCGGGGTGAAAATGAAGTGGCGGCGACTGGCGCTGGCAATACTGCTGTTCCCCGCGGCGCTGCCGCTGCCTGCGTATGCGCAGACGAATTTCAAATTCACGAAAGTGGATTTCGAGCTGCTGCGTCAAGCCAACCAACTGGATAATTATTTTTCGGACAGTGGCATGGTGTTCGAAGACGCGGCGACCACCCAGTATGTCGAGTCCGTCGGACGTTCCGTGCTCCCGCCGGGCGACCCCCCGGAAAACGTAACATGGAAGTTCCGCGTGTTGCGGGATCCTCTTCCGAACGCGTTTGCGCTTCCGAACGGGACCATCTACATCGACACAGGACTGCTCTCTCTAATGCGGAATGAGGCGCAATTGGCCGGCGTGCTCGGCCATGAAGAAACGCACGTGCTGAACCGCCATCCGTACCTTGAGTACCGCAGCGCGCGCAAGACAACGGTGGCCATCAACATCTTCGGCATGGTCGGCGTCCCGGTCGCACCTGCGCTGCTGGTTGCCAGCTACTACGGCTACAGCCGCGAACTCGAGCAGGAGGCCGATATGCGGGGGCTGGCAGCGATGGAGAATGCGGGGTACGACCCTCACGAGATGGCCGCGACCTTCCGCCTGCTGGAGCAGAGCGAAGGGCCGGATCCGAGCTTTTCGCTCTACCGGGACCACCCGCGGCTCGATGCGCGCATTCAGTACCTGAACGAGTATCTCGAGAAAAATCCCCCAGCGGCCGGCTCCCGGCTCGTCAACACCGGCCTGTATTCGGAATCCATTGAGACGGTGTGCCGGCACGACATCGGCCTGCAAATCGAGGTTTTGCGTCCTCGCCATGCCGTGACGATCGCTCTCCATTTGGTCAACCAGTATCCCACTTCCGAGCACTATTTTTTGCTCGGGGAATCATACCGGGCCATGGGAGGGCGGCCTCCCGATCCCTCCGAAGAACAGCTCGCGGCCGAAAGAAAACAGGAGGCCAAGATGCTATCGAAAATGACGCCCCAGGAGTACGACAAATTCCTGCTGGCTGCGCCGGGGGGGCAGACATCCTGGCTCGAAAACCGCAAAGAAGCAGAGGAAGCCTACCGAGAAGCCATTCGGCTGGATGACACCAACGCGAAGGCCCACCGTGGTCTGGCCTTGATTTACGATGACGAAAATAATACGGCCGGCGCCATCGCGGAATATCAGAAATACCTCCAACTTGCTCCGACGGCCTGGGACCGAATGCAAATCCAAACACGATTGGACGCCCTCGACGCGCCGGTCGGGGCCGCCGGAACGGCTGGGATCGCAACTGATAAACGACAGGAGGCGACGCATCCATGATTCGTAAATTCAAGCGCGGAATCTGGAGCGTCACGGCGTCCGCTTTGGTTTTTACGGCGACTGCCGCGGCCCAGTATGAAAGCCCGGAAATGAAGGCCGGGCAGCTCCATATGCAGTCGGCGCTGATTGTTCCGCCCGAAGTGGTTTTGGAAAAATCCGGTTTCAAATCGAGCGACTTGATGTTGGATGCGTCGCGCAATATCGAGGGCGAATTGTCAGCCGATGTTGCGCAGGTTTTGAAGGAACAGGGCTACAACGTCGTGCCCAACCCATTTACCACGGATGCCCTCGACGCCGATAGCGACCTGAAATACGCCCTCAGCGACCTGCAGAAGCAGTTTGACTCACTCAACATTTTGATGCAGGAAAAGCCGAAGGACGTACGCAAGGACCGCTTTACCATGGGCGACGCGGTCAACAAAATTAGCTCCGGAGGCGCGGCCGATGTCCTCGTCTTCACCCGCGGCAACGGCCGGCAAATTACCGGCGGCTTGATGGCCGCGGAAATCATCGCCGGCTTCGGCCCTTCTCCCTATTTCCACCTGCAAATCGCCGTTGTGGACGCGCACACGGGAAGCGTGCTGTATTACGGAAAGAATAATGTCGGGAACAATTTCCCCGGAGCCGTGAGATGGATCTTCAAGGATTTTCCCGCGCACTCTCAGTAAGGAACCGAATCAATGAGCGTGGATTTCGGCGACGCCGAGGCGTTTGAGTCCTTCGGCGTAATATTTGCGGTAGAGGATGTCCCATTCCTCGCTGCCCTCGAGGATTTCCTTCTTTTGCGAGGCAATCTTGGCGCGCACTTCCACGTCCACCTGCTCTTCGACTTTCAGCAGCGCCGTGATGATGGTGACGATTTCCTGGCGGATGGTGTCGCGGTCTTCGACGAAATCCACGCCGGAACTGGAGACGAGAAAATCAATGACGCGATGGGAGAGCCGAACCGTTTTTTCGCGGCTCAGGCGCATCTTAGCGGAGGATCAGCTTCCTTTCGCGCGCCAGTTGCCCCTTCACTTTTTTGTACATCTCCTGATAGGAAGCGCCGGTACGGCGCATTTCGTCGGTGTAGCGGCTGAGGAGTTCGCGGACTTCTTCGTTGAGGCGGTCCTCGATGGTAATTTCATCGGCCATCACCTGGCGGACCTGTTGCGTAAGATTTTCGGCGTCCTTTGTTTCGATCATTTTGCCGGCCACCAGCCGCTTGACCACTTCCTTGGCCATGTAGCCGACATAATCGCGAGAGAAGCATTTCACCGGGCTCCGCCATGCGAATCGAGCAAATTCAGTCTAATGGTTCGGCGTTCGGAGTGTCAAGGCGAGCGCGGAGAAGGCCATCGCGCTTATCACCCTCCCTATGACCGCACTCACATTGTTCGCGGAGATTTGTTATCCTGAAATGCTGCGCGGGCGCGGCGAAAAGCCTCCGCGGCGGCAAATACTTTGAGTGAGGGAGACACCATCGTGACATCATCCACGGCTTCTGAGCGCACCACGAAACGAGTCTTTAACTTCAACGCGGGGCCCGGTGCGCTGCCGCTCCCGGTGCTCGAGCGCATGCGCGATGAGCTGCTCGATTATCACGGCGCGGGAATGTCCGTGATGGAAATGAGCCATCGTTCGCCTCAATTCGAGGCCATCAACGACAAGGCTGAGCAATCCTTGCGCCGCCTGCTCGCGATCCCGGAGGAGTACGCGGTGCTCTTTCTGCAGGGCGGCGCGAGCCTGCAATTCGCCATGGCTCCCTTGAACTTTTATGTCCCGGGTAAGCCGGTGGACGTGCTGCACACTGGGGCGTGGACCGGCAAAGCCATCGAAGAGCTGAAGAAAGTGGCCGCGTACCGGTTGGCGGCTTCCACGGAGGCGGAGAAATTCGCGCGCCTTCCGCGAAAAGATGAAATCTCGTTCTCGCCGGATGCTTCCTACGTCCACATTTGCACGAATAACACGATCGAGGGCACCGAATGGAGCGAGCTTCCGGCCACGGCCGGCGTGCCGCTGGTGGCGGACATGTCGTCGGACATCCTCTCGCGCCCCGTGGACGTCAAGAGTTTTGGGCTGATTTTCGCGGGCGCGCAGAAGAACCTGGGGCCCTCGGGAGTCACAGTGGTGATCGTGCGGCGCGATTGGGCCGAGCGCGCCAACGATAAGATCGCGAAAATTCTTCAATATCGCACGCATAGCAAGGAACGGTCACTCTATAACACGCCGCCCACATTCGCGGTATATGCCGTGGGGCTGGTGCTCGAATGGGTCGAGGCGCAGGGCGGCATTCCAGCCATCGAAAAGAGCAACGTGGCGAAGGCCACGCTTCTATACTCCACGATTGACGCGAGCGGCTACTACCACTGCCCCGTCGAAAAGGAATCGCGGTCCAGAATGAACATCGTGTTCCGCGTGGCGGGCGGAAACGAAGAGATCGAGAAAAAATTCGTGAAGGAAGCCGAAGCCGCCGGACTCGCCGGGGTGAAGGGACACCGCTCGGTCGGGGGCATGCGCGCGTCGCTCTATAACGCTGTCACGCTCGAAGCTGTGGAGGCTCTCACGGGCTTCATGCGCGAATTCGAGCGCAAGAACGGCTAAAGAGCCACACTTCTGTGGCAAGTACGCAACAGACGCGCCTTGACTTGCGCCTCTGCCCTCGCTATTGTGACCTGCAATGAAATTCGCCGCCTCCAGCACGCCCCATCTCTCTGGCTATGCACCCAGCCCCAGGCGGGGCCTTACAGAACGCGGCAGTCTGGTTGATCGAGCGAAAGCACATCGCATGGCTGGAACATCGGCTCGGGTGGGCTCCCCTCTTGTGACTGCGCCCGAGGACAGTAATAACCCGCAACCCCCTCTGGATGAGTACTATAACTCGCTATTTACGGCCCTCGGTCCCCAGCACTGGTGGCCCGGGAAGACGCAATTTGAGGTGATCGTCGGCGCGATCCTCACCCAGAATACGGCATGGACGAACGTAGAGCGCGCTATAGCGAACCTGCGGGAGGCAGGTCTGCTTCGTCCTGCCGCCATCGAAAAGGTTCCCCTGCGGCGGCTGGAACAGCTGATTCGCTCCTCCGGATATTTCCGGCAAAAGGCGCGCAAATTGAAGGCATTCTGCGAATTTCTGCGCGCCGAATACCGGGGTTCGCTCCGGGCAATGTTCGCCACTCCCACGCTCAAGCTGCGCGAAAAGCTCCTGGGCGTCTTCGGCATTGGGCCGGAGACGGCCGATTCGATTCTGCTGTATGGGGGCGAGCACGCCGTGTTCGTGGTGGACGCCTACACGAAGCGAATCCTCCAGCGCCACGGATGGATTCATGAGAAGGCGAAATACGACGCTGTTCGCTGGATCTTCGAGCGGCAGTTCCCCGGAAACGCCGGGCGCTTCAATGAATTTCACGCCCTGATCGTGAATGCCGGAAAGAATTTTTGCCGCCCGCAGAAGCCTCTCTGCAATCGATGCCCGCTCGGGCGGTATCTCGAGGAAGGACGCTAAAAGGTGAGACGTCGGCGCTGGAAACAGAAGCTTTGGATGGTGGTGAGCGGCATCGTGATCGCCGTGCTCGCGGCCACCGTCTTCACCCTGGGCTCGCTCCGAATCCCCTTCGAGGAAGGAAACACGCTCGTCGTGTTGTTCGCGCTTTCCGTGGTCACTTTCGGCGCCCTGCTGGTGTTCTCGCTCATCCTGATACGAAGCCTTATCAAACTGCGCGCCGAGCGGCTCAGCGGGCAGCTTGGGTCGCGATTCAAGGTAAAGATGGTGCTGGGGGCGATGGGTGTGTCGCTGCTCCCGGTGGTCTTCCTGTTTTTCTTCAGTTACGCGCTGGTGAACCGCACGCTGAATATCTGGTTCCCGCGCCCGCTGGAAATCGCGAACCAGGAAAGCCAGGCCTTGCTCGATGAACTTACGACGCGGGGACACGCTCACCTGAGCCAACAAGCCCAGACGGCCTGCGCCCTGATCTCCGGGCCGCGGCAGCTAACGCTCACCGGCGCTTTGAGCCAAGCCGCGCCGGGATCGGCCGTGCTGTGGCTCGAAAATCACGATGGAACCTTCGCCACCAGCGGGTCCGCCAATCCCACCGGCTCCGCTCCTGCCGGCGCGCCGCAAAAGATGGGGACGCTGCCGACGGGCGCTGAAATCTGGAGCCTCGGTGGCGCGGCCTATATTGCGGGAGCCGTGCCCTGCCGTTCCGGAACGCTCCTGATCGCCAGGCCCGTTCCCAACGACTATTTGCAGAGCTATAACGAGATCCAAGCGCAGACGGCGATTTACGCCAGGCAGAAGCAGAATCTGCGCGCCTACAAGCGCGACATTCTGCTGGCGCTGTGCCTAATCACTTTGCTGCTGCTCTTTGCCACCACCTGGGTTGCACTGTTCCTCTCCAAGCAGGTCACTGTGCCGATCCAGGCGCTGGCCGAGGCCACGCGGGAGATCTCGCGCGGCAATTTCGATCATCAGATCGAGGTGCAGGCGCAGGATGAACTCGGGACGCTGGTGCGCTCGTTCAACCGCATGACCGAACAGCTCGGCGAAGGCCGGCGGCAAATCAACGAGTTCACGCAGAGCCTGCAACTGGCCATCGAAGAGCGCGAGCGGCGCCGCAAATTCATGGAAGCGATTCTCGAAAATATTCCCACCGGCGTCGTTTCGCTCACGTCCACCGGAGAGGTGGCGCGCGTGAATACGGCCGTGCTCACGATTCTGGGGGAGTACGCGCGCGAGGCGCGCACGCTCGCGGACCTGCTCGGCGAAGAGGCGGCGCACGCCGTGCTCCACCTGATGCGGGGCTCGCTGCGCATGGGAGCGGCATCGCGCGAGATCGAAATCGCCACGGGCGGACGCCTGGTGCGCGCGGCCGTTACGGTCAGCTCGCTCGGTCCGCGGCGCGAGAATACCGGCTTTGTGGTGGTGATTGACGACCTGACCGACATGCTGCGCGCGCAGAAGGCCGCTGCGTGGCAGGAGGTGGCGCAGCGCATCGCGCATGAAATCAAGAATCCCCTCACGCCCATTCAGCTCTCGGCGCAAAGGCTGCTGCGCCATCTCGAGCGTCTGCCCAGCGTGGCGGGCGCGCCGGGCGCCAACCACGGGACCGCGCGCACCGAGTTCGAAAATCTTGCCGCCGAGTGCGCGAGCCTCATCGAGCGCGAGGTGCAAACCCTGGAATCCCTGGTGGACGAATTCTCGCAGTTCGCGCGCTTCCCTTCCGCGCGGCTCGCTCCCGCCGATTTGAACTCCATCGCCGAGGACGCCCTCGCGCTCTTCGAGGGCCGGCTCGAAGGCATCACCGTGCGAAGAGAGCTGGCTCGCGCGCTCCCGCTCGTGAAGGCGGACCCGGAATTGATTCGCCGCGTGCTCGCCAATCTGATTGATAACGCCGCCGAGGCCATGGAAGGCTCTCCCCTGCGCCATTTGCGCATCACCACGCGGGCCGAAAGCGATGGCGACGCCGTCGAGATCGAAATCTCCGACACCGGCCAGGGAATTTCTCCCGCGGATAAGGAGCGCCTCTTTCTGCCCCACTTTTCCACCAAGGAGCGCGGAACGGGGCTGGGGCTGGCCATCGCCAGCCGCATTGTCGCCGAACACAATGGCACGATTCGCGTCGAGGACAACCTGCCCACCGGCGTCTGCTTCGTGATTCGCTTCCCGGCGGTGGAAGTGCCGGCGGCGCCCGCGCAGGCCGGATGACGCCGCGGCGCGCAACGGCGCAACCATTCTGAATTTTCCAATGCCCGCATCCATACTCATCGTCGACGACGAAAGCGGCATCCGCGAGTCGCTCGGTGCGCTCCTGCGCGACGAAGGCTACGAAGCCGAGACGGCCCCGTCGGGCGAGGAGTGCCTCGAACGGCTCACCCGGCGCTCCTTCGATCTGGTGCTGCTCGACGTGTGGCTGCCGAAAATGGACGGTCTCGAAACGCTCGCGCGCATCCGCGCGCAGCTGGCCGCACCCATGGTCGTGATGATCTCCGGGCACGCCAGCATCGAGACCGCCGTGCGCGCCACGAAACTCGGCGCCTTCGATTTCATCGAAAAGCCGCTCTCGCTCGAAAAGGTGGTTCTGGCCGCGCGCAACGCGCTCGAGCATCTGGCGCTCGAAATCGAAAACCGCCGCCTCCGTGCCGAGCTGCAACAGCGATATGAGATTCTCGGAAGCAGCGTGCCCATGAAGGCCCTGCGGCAGCAGATTGCCCTCACGGCGCCCACGAATGGCCGAGTCCTAATCTACGGCGAAAGCGGAACGGGCAAGGAACTCGTTGCGCGCGCCCTGCACGCCAGCAGTTCGCGCAGCGAGAGGCCGTTTGTGGAGGTCAATTGCGCCGCCATCCCGGAGGAGCTGATCGAATCCGAACTCTTCGGCCATCGCAAGGGAAGCTTTACGGGCGCGAGCGAAGACAAGGCCGGGAAATTCAAGAAGGCCGATGGCGGCACTCTCTTTCTCGACGAAGTGGGCGACATGAGCTTGAAAACGCAGTCGAAGGTGCTGCGCGTTCTCGAGGAGCAGCGCGTGGAGCCCTTGGGATCGAATCAGCCGGTGACCGTGGACGTGCGCGTAATCGCCGCGACGAACAAAAAGCTGGAAGACGAAATCGCCCGCAACGCCTTTCGCGAGGACCTCTTCTACCGCCTCAACGTGATTCCCTTCTACGTTCCCGCGCTGCGCGAGCGCACCGAAGACATCCCCATTCTCGCGGCGCATTTTTTGACCGAATTCAGCGAGGCCTACGTCAAAAAACCCAAGGAGTTCAGCGCGCCCGCGATGGACGTGCTCCGGGCGTATCCCTGGCCGGGTAACGTGCGCGAATTGAGGAACCTGGTCGAGCGGCTCGTGATCGTGTGCCCCTCGCCCCGGATCGAGCCTCACCATTTGCCGCCGGAGATATTTCGTGGCGCGTCGAAAAGCCCGCAGAAACCCTACGAAAGTCTGCACGAGGCGCGCTCGGCATTCGAGCGCGAGTTTGTGCTGCGCAAGCTCGAAGAGAGCCGCTGGAACATGACCAAGGCAGCCGCTGCGCTCGGCCTCGAGCGCAGCCATCTCTACCGCAAGATGCACACCCTCGGCATCGCCCCATCCAAGGAATAAAAGCACCTTTTCTCACGGGAGGGCTGCTGCGGTTCGGCGGGCGCCTACACGCTCAATTTCAACTTCTCGGAGATGGCTCGGCAAACCGCTTGCCGGCAAGGTCGAGCAATTTCGGGTGGGTGCAGACTTCATAGTAGGCGCGATTGCCCTGCGCGCCGATCTTCCCGCCGGGCAGCAACTGACGGACGTATCCCTTGCGAATCACGACCGGCTCGATGGATTCGCCGAGCGGTACCTGGCCGAAATAGAGCTGCACGCGTTCCTTGCCCCAGGGCAAGGGGAAATTCCCTACCATGGAGGCGAGCGAAATTTCCACGCTCAATTTTTCGAAGCCTTCCTCGTTCAACTCGATGCCGTCGCGGTTGTAACGCACCAGAAGCTCTTCGCCTTCATCCGGCGCGGCGTCGTCCATCAGCGTCTGCAGCAGGTACACGTTGAACGGCGCCGGATTTTCCTTGAACAGGCGCTTGGCCATCTTCGAACAGCCCGAAAGGCGGTCCGAAAGATTCAGCGCGCGGGAAATCATGATGCGCGAATCGCCCTCCATCCACAGCGACGGGGCGGAATCCTGAAACGCGACGCCCACGCCCAGCTCGAGCGCCGGGAGGCCGGAGGTCAGCGCACGGGCATTGTACGCCTGAGTGACCGCAAGAATTTCCCGCGCCAGCACGCAGGCGCGCGCCACCCCGCGCTGCGTTGTGCGCGTGGACTCCGTCTCGTAAATGGCGAGTATGATGGCGTCGCCCTCGATAAAAACCGTGGCCGCGCCATAGCGCTCGAGCATGCGCTTGACGGGCTCGTGCAGATTCATGCTGAAGTGCGATGCCGGGTTCATCCCGCGCGCCAGAAGGTCCTTGGTCATCGCGGTCGAGCCGCGGACGTCCGCCTTGATCACCGTGTGATTGATCACCGGGTCTTCGGCGGGTCGGGTTTCGTCCGGGTGCAGGAATTCGTAGAGGCTCTTGTTCAGCCTCGAAAGCTCGCGCGCCTGCTCCGAACGCACCAGGTTGATGCGCTCCATCCAGGCCGCGGCGTGCTGATAGTTTCTGCGGTCGCGCCGCAAGCGCATCAGGTCTTCGGCGAATTGCAGGCATGCGGCGCGTGTCTCCTCGTGGCCGCACCGCCGGATGCCGCGCGAAATTTCCTCCAGCGCCCGGATGGAAAGCTTACGCGCCGGGTACTGTTCCAGAATATGCTCCACGCGTTTCGCCTCGTCGCGGCTGACGAGCGCCTTCTTCAATTGCTGCAGGTGGACCGGCGGGCAATATTGCCCCGCGATTTTGCGCAGCTCATAACCGGCCAGGACGTGAAATACCAAGTCGCGCTCCTCCAGCCGGTGCACCCATTCTTCCAGCAGCCGCGCGCGCGTCTCCGGGCTCGTTCCCTCTTCGCCCAGCGGGAGCTGCGCGTCGAAGAGCAGCCGCGCGTTCGCCGGCTGATTGAGGTAGTCGCCCAGGTGGTTCAGATATTCCTCGGTCAGAAAGTCCATGCGCTGCCGGGCGGCCTCGATTTGCGGGGCCAGCTCCTCCAGATTCTTTTCGAGCGACGCGGATTTGCGCCGAAGATCGCGGAGTTCGCCCGCTTCCGCCGCGCCCGCCTTGCGCTTGAAAATGCGCGGAAACGGCGCGTCGCTCCCTCCAGCACCCCCGCCGGCCTCCTCCTGCTCCGTTTCCAGGCGCGCCAGTTCCGAGCGCAGCAGGCGCGCTTGCTCCAACAGGCGATCGCGGGTCTTGCCCGCCTTGCCCATCTCCTCCGCGTTCTCGTCCAGGAGCACGAATTCGCGGGCAAAATCGAGTAGTAGTTGTTCGAACACGGCGAAACGGTCCGGGTCGTTCATGAAATTCCCGAGCAGGACGTAGTGCTCAAGGAACATACGATCGTCATTGCCGCCTTCCACAAAAAGAAAGCGATTCTGCAGAATTTCGTACGTCTCATGAAAATCGTCGCCGAAGAGCGCGCGGCGCGATTTCGAAATCACGCCCTCCTCCACTTCCCGCCAGATGCGGCAGAGCGTTTCCCCCGCCTGCCGGAACACGTCCTTCCGCTCCGCCTGAATTTCGGCGATCTTCGAGCGCATCACGTGGGCCTGTTCGCTGTGCTCGTAGAGCTCGCCTCGCGCGCGAATCCACTCCTTGCACTCCACCAGAATGCTCGAAAACTGGTTGCCCAGTTCCTGGATGATGAATTTCAAGAGTGCCAGCCGGTGCAGGATATCGGTTTCGATGGACTGCTGGAACTTTGCCCGTGTCAGCGACTCCTGCAGAATCTCCATGAGCAGTTTGCGGAACGCCCCATGCTCGGGCGATCCCGGCGGTTTGCCGCCCTGGCCGTAGATCAGGGTGACGTTGATGGTCTGGCGAATCAGGTCGTGCAGGTATTTGTGCGTAAATTCAGTGAAACGGGGGCTGAGAAAAACGTCATAATGGATATTGTCCATGCCCAGCGTGAGATGCGGAAGCAGGATTTCGGCGCAGTACGGCTCGAGCTTCATCCGGGCCGGATGGGAGAGATCGGGTGGAATCCGCGTTTCGCTCATTCCGATCTTAATTGGCTGGCAATACTTCACTTTAGCGGAGCCAAAAACGGCGCGCAATGGAACGAAGCGTAAGCGTTAACGCCACTTCCGACACAGGAGAGACCCCAACGCGGGGAAGAGCCCCTTCCCCACCCGGCGCCCGACCCTGCTTCCGCCCCCAGCCCTTCCTCGGAAAATAATCAGGGGCCATGCCTCTACCTCGGCCCGGCCGGGCAGCGCTGCGGCTGCGGAGCCGTCGAAGGCGGATTCTGCCTCCAGCACCAGCCGGGCGGCGCGCGGAAAATCCCCTCTGGACGCTCGGCTCGCCGCGCGATGGCGTTGGGGATTGCTTTGGCGGTTCTATGGCCGATCCTGGATGCTCTTCTGCGGGAACTGATTCGGTGGCTGCGCTGAGTTATTTCCGGTTAGAATGCCTGCCATGTCCAAACTACTCGAAGGCAAGACAGCTATCGTTCTCGGCGTATGGAATAAATGGAGTATTGCTTATGCCATCGCGCAAGCCTTTGTCCGCGAAGGCGGCAAGCTTCTGCTTACCTATCAAAATGACCGCGCCAAGCCCACGGTCGAGGAATTGGGGCGCGAGATCGGCTGCACAGGCTGCTTCCCCTGCGACGTCCAGCAGCAGACGGACATTCATGCGCTCGCCGAAGCCCTGAAGGCCGGCGGGCATAAGCTCGATGCCGTGGTCCACAGTATCGCTTTCGCGAAACACGAGGAGCTGAATCAGCCGTTCCTCGACACCTCGCTCGACGGCTTCAATCTTGCCCTCGACGTGAGCGCCTATTCACTCGTCGCCCTGGCCAAGGCGCTTTCCCCGCTGATGACTTCCGGCGGCGCCATCCTCACGCTCACTTATCTCGGCTCGACCCGCGTGGTGACAAATTACAATGTGATGGGAGTGGCCAAGGCCGCGCTCGAGGCCGAAGTGAAATATCTGGCGAGCGAACTCGGCACTAGCAATATCCGCGTCAACGCCATCTCCGCCGGCCCCATCAAGACCATCTCCGCGCGCGGCATCAAGGATTTTTCCAAGGTGCTCGATTTCGTGGCCGCGCACTCGCCCCTGCGCCGAAATACGGACATCGCGGAAGTGGCGGACACCGCCGTCTTTCTCGCCAGTGATCTGGGCCGCGGCGTCACGGGGAACATCATTTACGTGGACGCCGGATTCCACATCATGGGTCTCGGCTAACCGTCCCCGCCTGCTTCGTCGGAAACGGAAATTCGCCGCGTGTCTTCGGAGACGTGATCGAGATGAATCCGCACCGTGGGCCACCCGGTGCGCAGAGTGAATTTCTCGGCCCATTCGATGATCACCGCCGCCGGCGACGAAAACAGGTCTTCAAGGCCCAGCGTTTCGAGGTCCTCGAAATCGCGCACGCGGTAAAGGTCCACGTGATAGACGCGTGGCCCGCGGCAGTATTGATGCACCAGCGTGAACGTGGGGCTTGTGACTTCGTCTTCCCCCGCAGCGCCCAGCCCGCTCGCGAGCCCTTTCGTGAGCGTGGTCTTCCCTGCACCCAGGTCGCCCGAGAGCAGAATCAGGACCGGCGGCTTCAGCGCCGCCCCAATCTCCCGCCCGCGCTCGATGGTCTCCTCCGGCGAGTGCGTTTCCAGTTGGCGGCTAGCCACGGCCCATCTCTGCATAAAAATGTCGATACGCGCGCGGGATGAACTGGATCAAGTCCGTGGCCATCAGCGGCGCTTCGCCGGATTCCGCATAGGCCAGATCGCCCGCCAGCCCGTGAAGATATACGCCAAAGGCTAGCAGCCGCTGCCAATCATCCGTTCCGTATTGCGCCGTCAGGCCCGCGAGCATCCCGGTGAGGACGTCGCCCGTCCCGCCCGTGCCCATACCTGGATTGCCGGTCGAATTCACGTAGGCCGAGCCATCCGGCGCGGCGATAACCGTTTCGTGCCCTTTCAGAACCACGTAAGCGTTCCAATCGGCCGCGGCCTTCCGCGCCACTTCCACGCGGCGCGCTTGCACTTCAGGAATCGTGCAGCCAACCAGGCGCGCCATTTCGCCCGGGTGCGGCGTCAGTGCCAGCATTCCGCCCGTGCTTTTTAACTCCGAGGCGCGCCCCGCAAACGCGTTCAGCCCGTCGGCATCGAGGATAATAGGCACGCCCCGCTTGCGAACCAATGTGCGGACAAATTCCTGCGTCTCGTCCTGCGTGCCAAGGCCCGGGCCGATTCCCAGCGCGCGCTTGCCCTTCAGGATGGCATCGAATCGCCCGCCCTCCAGGCTGCGCAGCGCGATGCTCCCAGATGCCGTCGCGGGAAGCGGCTCGGTCATGATTTCCGGCGTGTGCGCCGCGACCATAGGCAACACCGGCTCGGGCGTCGCCAAGGTCACAAGCCCCGCTCCCACTCGCAGCGCCGCCCACGACGCGAGCACCGCCGCGCCGCTCTTCCCCACGGCGCCGGCGACAATCAACGCATGGCCGTAATCGCCCTTGTGGCCCTCGGGGCTGCGCGGGACGGAAAACTCAGCAAACTCGCGCGGGTCGCTCCAGCGAATTTTCCCCTTGCCCACTTCCTCGATTAATTCCGCCGGCGACCCAATCGCGCGAACCAAAAGCTCGCCCACATATGAGTCCGCCGAACCGAGCAGCATCCCCACCTTCGGCGCCGTGAACGTAACCGTGTAGCTTGCCTTCACCGCCGCGCCCTGCGGCTCTCCCGTATCGGCAGCGAGGCCCGAGGGAATGTCCACCGCGACCACGGATTGTCCGCCCCTCCTGCGATTCACCGCCTCAATCACTTCGCGCAGCAGCCCCCCGACCGGACCGCGCGCTCCCGTCCCAAGCAGCGCATCCACGATGATGTCGGCGGAGGCCAGCGCGGCTTTGGCCGCCGGCATTTTGTTCGCGCCGAGCACCACGTGCAATTCGCCCGAAGCATCCGGCCAGCGCCCCAGGCTCATGCCTGCCTCGCCCTGCATTTCTCCGGGATCCGCGAAGAGATACACGGCCGGCCTGGCGCCCATTCCCAACAAATGCCGCGCGGCCACAAATCCGTCGCCGCCGTTATTGCCCTTGCCGCAGAGGACCACAATCCGCCGCCGCTCGAGACGCGGAAAACGCTGCTCAATAAATTCCGCCACGCTCCTGCCCGCGTTCTCCATGAGCGTCAGGCCTGGCACTCCGTACCGCTCCATGGTCAGGCGGTCCACTTCCCTCATTTCGGCGGCTGTCAGTGCTTTCATATAGGGGAACCCATCGGCACCTCGGCGATTTCACCGCAAGTATATTGAAAAACGGGCGGAAGCCCTAGTGTGGATGCAATTCGAGGATTTTCCGTTCGGTCCCGCTGCCCTTGCCCGCTGTCGCGTGGATACTCCGGGGGCGCCGCGGATTCCTACAGCCCGAGCTTCGAGCGCAGGCAACCGATGAGCTCGGGGGAGAGTTCGGTGATGATCATGCCCTCGGAGACGAGGAATTTGCAGCTCAGGATGGGGCGCGGCTGGTCGTCGTCCGCCAGCTGGCAATTCACGCGGCAATATTGGCATTCCTGGTTCCAGCAAAATCGCCCGTAGGGAATCGTTTCCGGGCTGATGAATTGAAACGCGCGCAGCAGCGAATTTTTTTCGGGCACCAGAAAATTCTTCCCCAGAATGGTGATCTCCACAAGTTTTTCATACGGACGGAATATTTCCTGAATCTCGGTCGTTTCGGTCTCGGACATTTGGAGTTTCCCCTGCGTGGAAAGCTAGTTCACCACGCGCCGCGAGGCAACGAGAACAGGGCCTGGACGTGTTCAATCGTCTACTAGCGCGCGCGGGCGATTTCGGGCCCCGAACGTCCCTCGCGCGCGGCTGCTAGGAAGCGAAAAACTGCCCCATGCGCCGGTATTTTTCGTACCGCTGATCCAATAGCTCCTGGGGAGCAAGCCGCGAGAGCTCGTCGAGCGACCGCGTGAGCACGGGATCGAGCAATTGGGCGGAGGCGGCGTGGTCGGTGTGCGCCCCGCCTTCGGGCTCCGGAACGATTTCGTCAATCAGCTTGAGTTCCAGCAGATTGGCCGCCGTGATTTTCAGGGCTTCGGCGGCCATCTGGGTTTTGTTCGCGTCGCGCCACATAATGGACGCGCACCCTTCCGGCGAAATCACCGAGTAAACCGAATTTTCGAGCATGAACACGCGGTCGCCTATGGCCGTGGCCAGCGCCCCGCCCGACCCGCCTTCTCCCGTGATCGTCACGATGATCGGCACGGGAAGGCGCGACATCTCGCGGATGTTATGCGCGATGGCTTCGGCCTGTCCGCGCTCTTCGGCGTCCACGCCCGGATACGCGCCGGGGGTATCCACGAAGACGAAAATCGCGCGGCGGAATTTCGCGGCCAGTTGCATCGCCCGGAGGGCCTTGCGGTAGCCTTCCGGCTTGGCCTGGCCGAAATTGCGCGCCACGCGCTGCTTTGTGTCGCGCCCCTTCTGGCTTCCGGCGACGAGCACCGGCTTCCCGTGAAACCACGCCATGCCGGCGATCAGAGCGGGATCGTCCGCGAATCCGCGGTCGCCGTGAATCTCGCTGAAATCCTCGAAGAGCAGGCGGATGTAATCGTCCGTGTAAGGCCGCTGCGGATGGCGCGCCAATTGGAGCCGCTGCCAGGAATCGAGGTGCGCGTAAAACTCCTGCTTCAGTTCCTCGATTTCGCGGCGGAGGCGGTTCACGTCCGCGGCCGTGGCATCGGTCGGATCGGTCAGCCGGCCGAGCTCGCTCACGTCGCGCTCGAGCGCGTCAATTTCAAGCTGCCGCCGCTCTTCTCTTTCCGCATGCGCAGCGGTCGCGGGTTTCGTTCGGGGAGGCTTTACCGCTTCGGCCAAAATGTCCGTAGCGCCGGACGCAATCTCCTTCTGCCTCCGTTCCTCGTCCGCCCTCCGCTGGCGGGCCATCGCCTGGAGCCTCCGAAGACGCTTCCGCGCCAGCTTGCGCCTCTCGCGCGTGTCTTTCACTGGACCACCGCCACGGACCCCGAGCCGCAAATCTCGCGCACCCGCTCCACCAGCTCCGTGTTCGCCTGGACGCCGCTTCCCGCTTCCAGCGTCGCCTCCGACCCATCCTCCTGCACCAGTTCAAACGCCACGCGGCACCGCCCCGGACTTTTTGAAAATAAATCTTGCAGCCGGTCCACGGCGCCGCTATCGAGAGCGCTCAACTCCACGCGCACGCGCAGCACGCTCGGTGCCTTCGCCACATCCTGCGCCGCAGCCTGCTCCAGCAAACGCGCGTCCGCAACGATCACGCGCGTGCCCGCGTCTTCCACGGCCATGCGCCCTTTCACCAGCAGGGGCGTGGCGGCCTTCAACATCGGCTCCAGCTTCTGAAACGCCTCGGGAAATACCAGCGCATCCACCACGCCTGAGCGGTCCTGCAACGTGAGGATCGCCCAGCGGGCGCCGCGCCGCGAGCGCATCGCTCGCGTCTGCACGATGATTCCCGCCACCACGATCTCCTCGCCATTGCGCCGCCCGTCCATCGTGGAAAGCTCCACGGCGCCCAGCTCCCGCAACCGCCCCGCGTATTTATCCAGCGGATGCCCGGAAATGTAGAACCCCAGCGCGGCAAACTCGGCGGCGAGATGTTCGTGCTCGGCCCACGCCTCCGCATCAGGGAGAACATCCTGCGGAGGCCCAGCCCATGAAGCAGCACCGCCGCTGCCTCCGCTGCCGAAAAACCCGTGCTGCCCGCTTTCCTTGGCGCGCTGCAATTTCTGCGCGCGATCCATCGCGCGGTCAATCGCGGCAATCATCTGCGCGCGGTGCGCGCCCAGGCCGTCGAGCGCCCCGGCGCGCACCAGGCTCTCGAGCACGCGCTTGTTCATCAGCCGCGCGTCCACCGACTCGCAAAATTCGAAGAATCCCTTGAATCCGCCCAGGGCCTCGCGCGCGGCCAGGATCCCCCTCACAGTGTTTTCTCCCACGTTCTTGATGGCCGCGAGCCCGAACCGGATGTCGTCTCCCACGGGCGTGAAATCGAGGTCGCTCGAATTGACGTCCGGCGGCAGCACGGTGATTCCCATGCTCCGCGCTTCGTTGATGTACTTCACCACTTTTTCCGTGTTCCCGGTTTCCGACGTCAGCATCGCGCCCATGAATTCCACCGGATAGTGCGTCTTGAGCCAGGCCGTCTGATAGGCCAGCAGCGCGTACGCGCACGAATGCGACTTATTGAATCCGTAGCCCGCGAATTCCGCCATCAGGTCGAATATCTTTTCCGCTTTTTTCGCCGCAATCTTCCGCGCCGCGCACCCCGCCAGGAATTTTTCCCGTTGCGCCGCCATTTCTTCCGGCTTCTTCTTGCCCATCGCGCGCCGCAGCAGGTCCGCATCACCGAGCGAAAACCCCGCCAGCCGATTGGCGATCTGCATCACCTGTTCCTGATACAGAATCACGCCCCACGTCTCGGCGAGAATTTCCTCCAGCTCCGGCAGGTCGTACTTCACCTGTCTCTTTCCGTGTTTCCGCGCGATGAAGTCGTCAATCATCCCGCCCTGAATCGGCCCAGGACGATAGAGCGCGTTGAGCGCCGTCAGGTCCTCGAGACGCGTGGGCTGATAGCGCTTCAGGATGTCGCGCATCCCGTGCGATTCGAACTGGAAGATGCCCGTGGTATCCCCGCGCGCAAAAAGCGCGTACACGGCCGCGTCCTCCAGCCCCAGCGCCGTCAAATCCAGTTCCACGCCGCGATTCTGCCGCACCAGCCGAACGGCGTCGTCGAGCACAGTCAGCGTCGTCAGCCCTAGAAAATCCATCTTCAGCAGCCCGATACGCTCGATCGCGTTCATGTCGTACTGCGTGGTGATTTCATCCTTGCTCGACTTATACAGCGGCACGATTTCCGTGAGCGGCTGCGGCGAAATCACCACGCCCGCGGCGTGCGTCGAAGCGTGCCGCGCGAGGCCTTCGAGGCGCAACGCCACTTCGATCAGCTCTTTTACGCGCTCGTCGGATTGCCGCAGCGACGCGAGCTGCGGCGTCTGTTTCAGCGCATCCTCCAGCTCGATATTCAGCGTTACTGGAATCATCTTCGCGATCTTGTCCACTTCACCGTACGGCATGTCGAGCGCCCGGCCAGCGTCCTTGAGCACCGCCTTCGCCGCCATGGTCCCGAAGGTGATGATTTGCGCCACGGACTCCTGGCCGTATTTTTGGCGCACGTACTCGATCACTTCCCCGCGCCGCCGCATGCAGAAGTCAATGTCAATGTCCGGCATGGAGACGCGCTCGGGATTCAAAAATCGCTCGAAGAGCAGATCATATTGCAGCGGATCCACGTCCGTAATGTGCAGCGAGTAGCTCACCAGACTCCCCGCCGCCGATCCCCGCCCCGGCCCCACGGGAATACCCATCTTCCGCGCGTACTGGATGAAATCCCACACAATCAGGAAGTAGCCGGCAAAGCGCATCTTCTGGATCATGGCAATCTCATCCGTCAGACGCTGCTCGTATTCGGCCACCGTGTGCCGCAGACGGTTTTCCTTCTCGAGCCGCTCGATCTGCGGCGCGCGCGCGGAAAAGCCCTCGCGCACAACCCTTTCGAAATACGAGCCGGCCGTGTGCCCTTCGGGCACGTGGAACTCCGGGAAGGGATTCGCCACGCGCTCGATTTTCACGTTGCACCGCTCGGCGATCCGCACCGTGCGCTCCACCGCGTCCGGCAATTCGCGGAATACCTGCGCCATCTCCTCCGCGGTCTTGAAATAGAACTGGTCGGTCGGAAACTTCATGCGCTGCGTGTCGCTCATCGTCTTGCCCATCTGAATGCACATCAGCACTTCCTGGGCGTGCGCATCGGAGCGCGTCAGATAGTGACAGTCGTTCGTGGCCACCAGAGGAATGCCGGTCTCCCGCGAGAGTTTTACAAGATCGCGGTTGATTCGCGTTTCCACCTCCATTCCCTGGTCCTGCACCTCGAGGAAAAAATTCCCGGTGCCGAAAATCTCGCCCAGGCGCTGCGCGTTCGCGCGCGCCTGGTCGTACCGCTCCTCGAGTAGCGCGCTCGCCACCTCGCCCCGCAGGCAGGCGGAAAGCGCGATCAGGCCTTTGCTATGCTGCGCCAGCAGATCGTGGTCCACGCGTGGTTTGTAGTAGAAGCCCTCGAGAAATCCCGCCGACACGAGTTGGATCAGGTTGCGGTAGCCTTCATCCGTCTCGCACAGAAGTACCAGATGGTTCGACCGCTCCGCCTCCGCCCCGCGATTTTTGCGGTTGTCCGGCGCGACGTACACTTCGCAGCCGATGATCGGCTTCACGCCCCGGCGCGTGGCCTGGTGATAAAAATTTGCCGCGGCAAAAAGATTTCCATGGTCGGTGACGGCCACGGCGGGCATCCCGCGCCGCGCCGTCTCCTCCACGAGTTCCGCGATCCCGCAAGCCCCATCCAGCAGAGAGTAATCCGTGTGCAAATGGAGATGGACGAAATTGGACCCCGCGGCGTCAGCCATGTAAGCCCATTCTAAACCAGGTCCCAGGAATCGGATACCGCCTCAAGCGATTCCCCGCGCGAGACACATCACCGCCGCGCTTTCTTTGCACGCCCGGATTTCGGCTTCGACGCATGTGCGCGCCCCGCCCCGCGGTGGCTCGCAGCTTCTTTTTCATGTTTCGCCTGCGCCCTCGCTCCAATCACAGACGCGGCCTTGCCCTCTTGCCTTGTCGGCGCATGGGCAGCCGGCGCCTTGCCACTAGGCGTGGCGCCGGAGGCTTTTGCATCCGGAGCCTTCAACCCCTGCGCGGCCGGTTCCTTGCCCTTGTGCTTTTTCTTCTCTGGTTCCGGTTTTTTCTTGGGCTCTTCCTTGATGCCCGCAAGCTGCCGAAGCGCTTTTGTGCGGTCCTCGGGGCTACGCGCTTTCCCGCGAAGCTGCATCTCGAAAAGCTGCTCGAGTATCTTGTCGAACTTCGGCCCGTGCGCGATCCCCAGCGCGTCCAGTTCCGCGGCGGGCAGAGCCAGCCGCAAGGGGCGCCACTTTTGAATGTAGTTCCGGATCTTCGATACGGCGCGCGCGTTCGGAAGTTCCGCGGGGATGAACGCCAGCATTTCCGGCGGCAGCGACGCTACGTAAAAATAGGCGTCGCGCGGCGCGTTCGTTTTGCGTCCCCTCAACGCCTGCACGATTTCGCGCCCCTCGGCGACAAGGTTTTCCACCGCCTCCACTTCCCCTGCGCGAAATTCCATCTCCCGCATCGCCGCGGCCGCTTCCCGCGGTTTCAGCCGCCGCAGCACGTAGTACGTCACGGATGCCTGCAGCCGCGGCCGGATTCCCGCGGCCAGCAGATTCCCGCGCGCCTTCGCCAATCTGCTCAATCCGTTGTAATCTGGCTTGCGCCTCTGCAACTGCGGGTGTATCGCCGTCAGCAGTCCGCGCGTATCCCACAGCTTCAGCGCCGCGGAAGGATTGTCCTCGCGCCCGAGCGACCTCACTTCCTGTCCCGCATCGGCCGCCTCGATACTTGCCTGCAAGCCCCGCTCCATCGCCAGATCGAACCACTCCTCGGTCCGCTGCTCCATCTTGAACCCCATCCGCGCGCAGTATCGCAAAATCCGTAGCAGCCGAACCGGCTGGTTCGTGAAGGCGTGAATCGAAAGCGCGCGCACCTCCTGTCTATCCAGGTCCGCCAGGCCGTTCGCGGGATCAAGCAGCAGCCCGCGCGACTGCGCGTTCAGCGAAATCGCGATCGCGTTGATCGCAAAATCTCGCCGCCGAAGATCCTCCATAATGCTCGAAAACCGCACCTCCGCCTTCGCCCCCGGACGCTCGTACACCTCATCGCGCGCCGCGGAAATCGACCCGTCCACATCTCCCGCGAAGATCATCTCGTGATGCCGCAGCCGCTCGCTTTCCCATGTCACCCGCGCCCCGCCCTTTTCCAGTTCCCGCACCATCCGCACCGGATTCCCCTCGACCGTGAAATCCAGGTCCCGGATGCTCTGCCCGCAAATCATGTCCCTCACCGCGCCCCCGGTGAGATAGATGTTCACCTCCTGCGTGCGCGCCAGTTCCTGCACGCGCTCGAGCACCGCCCGCTGTTCAGGCGAGAGCCGGCTTTCCAGTAAGTATATGTAATCGGGCATCGCGTTCTCCGCCTCCTTGAATCGCCCCGCCCATTCGCTCAGGCGCGCGGGTGATGCGCCTTGTAAACCTGCTTCAACCGCTCTTCCACCACGTGCGTATAGATTTGCGTCGTCGAAATGTCCGAATGGCCCAGCATCAACTGCACCGACCGCAAGTCCGCGCCACGGTCCAGCAGGTGCGTGGCGAAGCTATGGCGCAGCATGTGCGGCGTAAGCCCTTGCCGGAGTCCCGCCTTGCGCCCATATTCCCCCAGCGTCCTCCAGAACGTTATCCGGTCCATCGCATGGCCCTTCCGGTTCAGAAATAGATAGGGCGATGGGCCGTCGGTCAACAGCTTCGGCCGCGCCTCGCGGACATACTTCTGCACAGCCTCGAGCGCCTGCCGGCCCACGGGCACCAGCCGCTCCTTGTCTCCCTTCCCGATGCACCGCAGGCATCCGGGATCCATCTGCACATCGCTCACCTGCAAGCCGCATAACTCCGAAACCCGCAAGCCCGTCGAGTACATCAGCTCGATCATGGCTTTGTCACGCATTCCGCCGATCTCGGCCGTATCCGGCTGACGCAGGAGCCGGTCTACCTCTTCCAGGCTCAGAAAATGCGGCAGGCTTTGCCGGAACTTCGGGGAGTCAATATTGGCCGCCGGATCCTCGGCGATGAATCCTTCCGTCAGCGCGAATCGGAAAAAATTTCGCAGGCTGGCAAGCTGCCGCGCCACCGTCCGGCTGTCGAGATGCATGTGATAGAGCGTGCTCAGGAAATCCACCACGTCGCCGCGGCGAATCCCTTCGCACGCGAGGCCCCTCTTGCCCACAAACGCCGCGAATTTTCCCATGTCGCGGCGATAGGCCTCGAGTGTGTTCTTCGACAGACTTTTCTCCACGCGCAAATAATTCAGGAACGTCCGAATCTGCGTTTCCACTTCCCTGCCCCCAGTCTCAATTCACAGTCCCGCGCCGCCGCCTTCCGTCGCGCCCGCTTCATAAACCGCTTCTCCGCGCCGGAATAGATGGAAAAACTCACTCACCTCCTCGCAACGCAGCACCCACGCCGCCGCGAAATAGACGCCCGTGGAACCCGCAATCAGCGCCCCCACGAGGCCCGCCCTCACCAGCAGATGGCTCGTGTCCGCAAAATGCGAAAGCCGCAGCCCCTCCCACGTTGCCGCCGCCATCACCGCCGCGCACACCGCCATCTTCGCGAGCGAACCCGCCAGCCCGCGCGCCCGGAGGCTCCCATACCGCTTCCGGAATATCCAAAACAGCGCGACAAAATAGAAATTGGCCGAGAGCGAACTCGCCAGCGCCGGCCCTCCGTTCGTAAAATACCGGAAAAAAAAGAGCAGCAGCGCCGCATTCAGCGCGATATGCACTCCCACCGTGTACGCTCCCACTCGCGCCGGCGTCATCGTGTCCTGCACCGAATAGTACATCGGCGCGAGCAGCTTCAGCGCGGCGTAGGCCGGCAGTCCCAGCGCATAGTAAAAAAGCGCGTGCGCCGTAAGCGCCGTCGAATCGGCCGCGAATCGTCCGTGCTCGAAGAGCACTTCGATGATCGGCTGCCGCAGCATGATCAGCCCCACCGCCGCTGGAATGGTGATGAACGATACGATGCGCATCGAAAAGCCGAACATGCGCTTCATCTCCTCGTATTTCCCCGCCGCGGCTTGTTGCGCCATAGCCGGCAAGAGCGCCGTGGACATCGCGATCGCATAGCTCCCCAGCACCAGTTCCATCACCCGGTCTGCCACGTAGAGCGACGTCACGCTTCCCGCCGGCATCCGGTGCGACGTCGCGAAGATCGTATCCACGAAAAAATTGATCTGGTACACGCCCATCCCGAAAAACGCCGGCGCCACCAGCCGCCCTATTTTTCGCACCCCCGGATCGCGAAACGAAATCTCGGGCCACAGCCGCATCCCGCGCCGCATGAGCGCCGGCAGTTGCACCGCCAGTTGCACGGCCGCGCCGGCCAACACTCCCACCGCCAGCGCCACGGCCGGGCTGCGGTACGCCTCCGGCGTCCAGCGCAGGATCGGCCGATACACCACCGCGTACGAGCACCCGATTAGCACCAGGTTGAACAGAATCGAAGTCGAAGCCGGCAGCCCGAACACATGAAAAGTATTCAGAATTGCCGCCGCCAGCGCCGCCAGCCCCACAAAAAGCACGCACGGGAAAATAATCCGGTTCAGAAAAACGGCCAGCTCCCAGTGCACCTGCCCGCCGCCAAATAGCGTGAAGATATTCACCACCTGCTTCGAGAAGACGCACCCCAGCACGGCCACCACGGCCAGGATAATCGCCGTATCCCAAAACATCTTTTGCGCGAATTCGAGCGCCTCCCGCCGGGGCTTGTCCCGTAAATAACCCGCGAAAACGGGAATGAACGACGCCCCCAGCGCCCCCTCCCCCGTCATCCGCCGTATCAAATTGGGAATGCGGAAGGCGAGGACAAAGGCGTCGGCGGCTGGGGATGTCCCCAGGAGGAGTGTTACCCGCTGATCGCGTAAGTATCCGCAAATACGGCTGATAAGGGTCACGAACCCTATAAGCGTGGCCGATTTCAGTATCTGGCCCTTTACGGTCAATCGGCCCCATCTCCAGTACTAACCCTTTATCCACCAATAACTTGAAGAAATTCGCACAACAATAACATAACTCCACTCCACATAGCAATATTCTCGCGAATTCACAGGGAGCCCTACCTGCCGATAGGCAGGGACCTGCCTTCCCTCCCCCCTCTTCCCTCACCCATCACTCCTCACCCATCACTCCTCACCCCTCACGCCTCTTCCCATCCCCCCCTCCTCTGCGAACACAACCATGGCAACAGGCGAAACACATTTGCCGTAAGAAGGGGGGAGCCGAGGCTTACAATAGCCACATGGAGAAGAAGATCTTCTGGGCTTCTTTTACAATCCTGGGTCTGATAGTCGATCTGGCTCTTCCCTTCTGGTGGGCCCTGGCGGCAACCATTCCCCTTATCTATGTGAGCTGGTGGATAGCCTATCGCAGCGACTGGTTCTAAAACTCATCCGCCTCCGTTGATCTCCTCCACGTGCCGGCGAAGGGCCGGTTACTGGCTTGACACTCAATCTACCCCGGTGTATATGTCTCTCCGCTCTCATTCCCCTGTATGTTGTTGGGCCACGAGCCATCGCAACTCTCGATCGAGGAGGAATTTTCATGCCGAACGCGGAGCGCTCATTTGTTTCGTCGCTGCTCTCGGTTGTGACCGCTCTGCTTCTGGCCGGTTGCGCCGTATTCAATATCTCGCAGCCCTCGGCCAACTCCACCGTTGCCTCCCCGGTCACCGTCTCGATCAACTGGGGCGAAAGCCTCCAGCCCAATACGCTTAAAATCGTTCTCGATCCCAGTGGCGCCAACACCGACGTCACCAACCAGTTCACCGTAAACACGCCCCCCACCGGCAACGCCACGGCCACCGGCACGCTCGCCATTTCTCCGGGCAGCCATACGCTCAGTGTGGGAGGCAACCTCTTCACGTGGTACTACCAAGCCTACGAATCTACATCCACCACCGTGAATTTCACTGTTCCCCAGCCGGCCTTTAATGTCAGCGCAAGCCCCAATCCGCTCGCCGTTCCCGTGAATGGCCACGCGACGCTCACGATCAACGTCACCGCGGGCTCGGGGATCAGCGGCCCGGTAAATCTGACCCTCAGCCCACTGCCCGGTCACGTGACCGCCCCGGCCATCCCCAGCATCCCGGGTGCCAGCGGAAGCAGTTCTACTGTGATTACGGCCGCTTCCTCCGCCTCGCCTGGGCACTCCACGGTGACTCTCGCCGCATCCGCCGCGAGCGGCCAGTCTGCCACATCGAATTTCACCCTCAACATTGGCAGCGCACCCACAATCAGCTCGGTTTCACCCACGGCGCAATCCCGCGGCGGTTCCGTCACCATATCCGGCGCCAACTTCGACACGACCTGCGCGAACGACAATGTCACCATCGGCGGCGTGGCGGCCATTCCCACGGCGCCCTGTCTGGCCGCTTCGCTCAAGGTTACCGTCCCCGCGGGGGCCGGCTTCGAGCCCAACCCCGGCCAGCTCACCGTAACCACTGGAGCCGGCACGAGCAATGTCTCGTTCGTCGTTGCGCGCCAGGCAGGCGCCTTCACGGAAATCACCAGCAGCATCGAGGGGAAGGTTTCGGGTCAAACCTGCTCAAACGGAACCGTTCAGGTGCAGGTCTGCAGCTCGAATTGCGGCTCCAGCTCACCGTACGTCGCGACCTATAAAAAAGTTTCCGGCGGCGCTCAAATCGGCCAGCCAATCGCATTCTACGAAAACAATTCAAGTCATTTTCTTTCGGGGCTGGGCGGCGCGGGCTTCAGTGCGTGCGCCCTCGGCGTCGTTCTCGATGGAGACACCAACGTTACGGGGGCCTCTGCCCAATGGATGGGCATTATATTCCTCGACCTTACTTCCGGGAATCCTCTCCCCGAATACTACTTCAACTACTACGATCCGGCGGGAACCGGCGCCAACAATTCATACCAGCCGCGCATCCTTCGGAGTCCCGACAGCACCATTCTTATCCTTGCGTCCGCTTCAACGATTGGCCCGAGCGCGCTCACCGCGGCCGTATTCGACCAGGCCAATCCCCACGGCGGCGTTCAGACTTGCCAGTCTTCGAACATATCGAACACCGTTTCAGCCTCGATCACGGCGAGCAATCAAGTCAGCGTCTCGCTCGCCGGCACGGCGTGTACGATCGCCATTCACTAGCCGCGCCCATATTAGCCTCATGGCTTAAATGTAGCGCCGACTTGCCCTGACGTAGGAAGGGGGACTTAAGCGCGGCATCTTGCATTTGCCGTCGCCGTTGCACTTGTAGCGGCCGCCTCGAATTGTAGGCGGGCATCTTGATTCTCATATTTCTCGCCCCGCCTGCATTGAGTGACGCCGCGAAGGGCATGGTCGGCAGACCGGATACCCCCTCATTTTGTTGCGATTAGAAAGGTATGTTTCGTTGATATCAGGTGAGTTGAGGTCATTTCTACTCGCGCGAGTTGCGATTAGATTCTGGAGTCTCGGGGCTGGGGGCTCGGCGGTGGAAAGGCTAATGGGCAGAGCTGCAAGGGTAGGCTCGGGGAGCTTCGTAAAGTCTTCGTTTTTGGTCTCGGCGCCCCCCCTGTTTTTGTTTCGATTAGAAAAATTTAAGTCGTTGGTAACAGGGGCGTTACATGGATTTCTATTTCCCAGCTTGTTTCGATTAGAATTCTGGTCCTCCTTCGCCCACCGCAGGCTACGGAGGATTCTGCGAAGAAGGGGGTTAGGTTGCCTTTTAAGTATCATGCCACATTATAACATGCTTGTCAAGTCGGGCCCGTTCGGGGGATTCCGCAAGTCCTTTGGGAAGTGCTGATTAGAACGCTTTAACAGATGCAGTGAGGATGCGATTTTTTGTGGTTTGGGAGCGCCGGCCGTGGCTGGTGTCAGGGCACGACTTTTTACCCTGAGCCTCGAAGGGCAGTCGTGCCGTAAAAAAGACGCGCGCAGCGCCTACCGCCTGCCGGACCTTTTATTTTGCGGCGGCTCAGCCGCCGACCGGCAACTCTTCGCCCCACCCGTCCTCCACCCAGCCCCAATCCTCGCGTTTACAATTCGACACTCCACACGCGCCTCTCGTCACGGCTCTGCTATCATTCGCCCATGCCGCTTTCCTGGAACGAAATCCGCCACCGCGCAATCGCCTTCTCAAAAGAATGGACGGGCGCCAAAAGCGAACGAGCGGAAAAGCAGACCTTCTGGAACGAGTTTTTCAATGTCTTCGGCGTCCAGCCGCCGCGCCGTGGCCAGCTTCGAAGAGCCGGTCAAGCGGATTTCGGGCGAATACGGTTACATTGACCTCTTCTGGCCGGGAAGGCTGCTCGTCGAGCACAAGAGCCTGGGCAGAGACCTCGGCAAGGCCGAGTCCCAGGCCTTCCGATACATCCAGGACCTGCACGCGAGGGCCGCATGGAAGAGATGCCCCGCTATGTGATCGTCTCGGACTTCGCCCGCATCGCCCTGCACGACCTTGAGCCAGAGGATCAGCGCGGCCTGCCGCTCTTCGACACTCAGCCGCGTGGCCACCATCGAATTCCCGCTGGCCGAACTTCCACAAGCACATCCACGCCTTCGCCTTCATCCCCGGCTACAAGCAGCACCAATTCGAGGACCAGGACCCGATCAACATCAAAGCCGTCGAGATCATGGGCCACCTCCACGACACCCTCGAAGCCGGCGGCTACTCGGGCCACCAGCTCGAACGCTTCCTCGTCCGCATCCTCTTCTGCCTCTTCGCCGAGGACACCGGCATCTTCGAGCGCAGTCCTTCCAGCTCTATCTGCTTAACCGCACCGCCGCAGACGGCTCCGATCTCGGCCTGCACCTCGCCCGGCTCTTCGACGTGCTGAACACGCCGCCCGAGAAGCGGCAGAAGAACCTGGACGAGACGCTGGCGGCTTTCCCTACGTCAATGGCGAACTCTTTCGCGAAAACCTCGGCTTCGCCGACTTCAACCGCGACATGCGCAACGCCCTGCTGGCCTGCACCCGGTTCGACTGGTCGCGCATCTCGCCCGCCATTTTCGGCTCGCTCTTCCAGGCCATCATGGAGCCGCGCGAGCGGCGCCAGATCGGCGGCCACTACACCACCGAGCGCGACATCCTCAAAGTCATCCGCTCCCTGTTCCTGGACGACCTGCGCGCCGAGTTTGAGCGCATCAAAGGCAACAAGGCCGAGCTGCGCCGCTTCCACAAACACCTCGCCGGCCTGCGCTTCCTCGATCCCGCCTGCGGCTGCGGCAACTTCCTCGTCATCACCTACCGCGAGCTGCGCTTGCTGGAACTCGAAATTCTCAAGATCCTCCACGGCGGCCAGCGCGAAGCTGGACGTGAGCGAGCTCTCCCAGGTGGACGTGGACCAGTTCTACGGCATCGAGATCGCCGAATGGCCCGCCCGCATCGCCGAGGTGGCCCTCTGGCTCATGGACCACCAGATGAACATCCGGCTCTCGGAGGCTTCGGCCAATACTTTGCGCGCCTGCCCGCTGAAGAAATCCCCGACCATCGTCTGCGCCAACGCCCTGCGCCTGGATTGGAAGGAAATCCTTCCGCCTCGACCAGTGCAGCTACGTGCTGGGCAATCCGCCGTTTGTGGGAAAACAATACAGTCTGAGCGAGCAGAACGAGGATATGGACGCTCGTCTGTGGCAACGTCAAGGGACACGGCCTGTTGGATTACGTTACCGCTTGGTATCTCAGGGCAGCCGATTACATCCAGGGCACCCGCATCGTCGTCGGCTTCGTCTCCACCAACTCGATCACGCAAGGTGAGCAGGTCGGCGATTCTGTGGAACGCGCTCTTCCAGCGTTGGCATTAAAATCCACTTCGCCCACCGCACCTTCGCTTGGCAAAGCGAGGCCCGCGGCAAAGCTCACGTCCATGTCGTCATCATCGGCTTCGCCGCGTTCGATGCCAGTAGCAAACGTATCTACGACTACGATTCCGACAGCGAGAGGGTCACAGCCGCTCCAGCCAAGAACATCAGCCCATACCTTATCGAAGGCGGTGATATCGCTGTCCTATCGCGCTCCGCGCCACTGTCATCGGTGCCTGAAATTTTATTCGGGAACATGCCGAACGACGGAGGACACCTCATCCTCACGGACGCGGAGAAAGCTGAACTGCTCGCGAACGAGTCCGCAGCCGGTCAATTCATTCGTCCGTTTCTCGGCGCTGTGGAGTTTATTCATGGCGACAGTCGCTGGTGTCTGTGGCTCAAGGACGCATCACCGGCGGCTATTCGCGCGCTGCCACTAGTAATGGAACGCGTGGAGCTGGTACGCGAGCATCGAGAAGCAAGCAAGCGCGAGACGACCCGCGACCTTGCAAGAACGCCCACTCTTTTTGGCGAGATCCGCCAACCTAACGGCCGATATCTGCTGATCCCTTCGGTCTCCTCTGAAAACCGCCAATACATCCCTATGAGTTTTATGCCGAAAACCGTAATTGCTAGCAATCTCGTTCTCCTTGTGCCCGGCGCGACCCTTCACCACTTCGGGGTTCTCACCTCGGCAATGCACATGGCGTGGGTCAAGCAGGTGTGTGGGCGTCTGAAATCCGATTACCGCTATTCAAATAGGCTCGTTTACAACAACTACCCGTGGCCGGAAGCACCGACGGCGAAACAAAGGGTTGCCGTTGAAGCTGCCGCGCAGGCCGTGCTGGACGCGCGCAAGGAATTCTCCGGCGCCACGCTGGCGGACCTTTACGACCCTCTGGCGATGCCACCCGCGCTGGTGAAGGCCCACGCCGATCTCGACCGCGCCGTGGACCTCTGCTATCGCCCCCAGCCCTTCGACAACGATCGCCTGCGCGTCGAATACCTCTTCGGCCTCTACGAGAAGCTCACGACCCCCCTGATCGCGCTCTCCAAGAAACGCCCTCGAAAAGCACACTCTAAATAGAACACGCCCGTCAAACCATCCCCTCTGAAAAATTGTTTCACGTGGAACAATTTTGTCTCGGTAACGACTCGCGAAAATCCAAGGCCGCAACCTCCCAAACGAGCGCATTTTTAACCCGCTTTAAGCGCACATTTCGCGCCATTTTCTGCACTTTAAGTGCGTTTTAACCCCGCATTCCGTTCAAGCTACTTGAACGAGTTATTGCAGATTTGCACGCCTCGCCCCGCAGAATCGGGACGAGCTACATGGGCAACGGCAAGGGCGGAGAGAAAGAGCCGGCGGGGACGCCGGCGTTCCCAGGGTAACGGCAAAGGCAGGAGAAAGGCGCCCGCCTTCCCGACATGGGGCGTCGGGACGCAAAATGCGCGACACGTTCGCTCCGCTCAGTGCAAGAAGGCGGCCTCTGTAAGGGCAAAGGCGGCGCTGCCAAAGGCCTCGCCCCGCGGAATCGGGGCGAGATACATAAAGGCGGCGGGCGGAATTAAGGATTGCCCTGAGGGGCTGAAGCCCCGCTTTTGTTGGAGGACGGTTTATGTCGGAGCTGAAGCTCCGACCCCCTAGAGAACCATTTATGAGGCAGATTCCAAGGATTCCCACAAATGGGCAGTTCACCTCTCGCCCGCGACGCGGTACCATCCATGTGCTCGCACCATTGGGATTATTGCGCGTGAAAAATCGAGCCCCAGCCTCGACGCATAAAAAGGTCGTCGTCCTCCTCCTCGACCGCACCTCCGTCAAGGGCTACCTCAACCCCGCGGCGCTCGGCCTAGCGCAGACGATTGACCTGCTGACCACCGAGGGCGAGCACAGCTCCATCAGCCTCGGCGATATAAAAGCCATTTATTTTGTGCGCGAATTCGATGGCCCGTTCGAGCTGGAGCGCAAAACCTTTATGAGCCGCCCCAAGCTCGACGGCCTGTGGGTCCGCCTGCGCTTCCGCGACGACGACGCGATGGAAGGAATCGTTTCCAATAATCTGCTCGACCTGCTCGACACCGGCGTGCAACTCACTCCGCCCGACCTTCACGGCAATATCTTCCGAATGTTTATCCCGCGCTCGGCCTTGGCCGAGGTGAAGGTCCTCGGAGTGGTGGGCGCGGCACGCCGCATGGCTCCAGCCGCGCGTGCCGCCCAAGCAGCTCTGGCGGCGCAATCAAAGCTCTTCGGCGAATAAAAACCATCTTAAAATCGGAATGGTCCTCAGGGGCTAAAGCCCCCTTTTGGGGGCCAGCTTTTGTCGGAGCTAAAGCTCCGACCCCCTAAGAACCATTTTCACCAATGAAATGTTGACGATAATAGGGATGTGTCAGGATCAAACTTGGCGCCCTAGGCGCGGATTTTGCGCGCTGGCAAGGCGGAGGCATCTGCTTCTGTATTTGGCTTAGCAGAGCTGCCGATTCGAGACCATTCCTCGAACGCATCCGACGATGGCCGCAACCGCCCCGGATTCATGATGTTGCCGGGGTCGAGGCCCTGCTTGATGGCCGCCACAGCCTTCACGCCCAATGGCGAGATGTCCGCAGCCAGCCAGGGCAAGTGCTCCGTACCGACGGCGTGGTGGTGCGAAAGCGTGGCGCCATGATCCATGAACGACTGCTGCGCGGCATACTTAACCCTCAGATACTGCTCCATTTCGCGTCCCGGCTGCTGCTTGAAGCCGAACGTGAAATAGACGCTCGCGCCCGAACGATAGCTGTGGCTGATGTGGCACCCGGTCCAGGGCGGCACGTCGCTCTCCGAAATCGCCGCGCGTATAGCCGCCATCGTAGCCTGATACAGCGGCATGATATTGCTCCACACCGTCGAGGTCTCGCTCACATCCGAGGTGACATCTCGTTCAAGGAGATAGTCCCGGATATGCGGAAAATCGTATTTGGTGGCTTCGAAGGACTTACCCGAGCCCGATCCCAGGCTAACCGCGCCAAACCGCCGGTAAATAGCACTCACTTCCCGCAACTGGCTGGCGACTTTCGCTTTGGGGCCCTCGAAGGCGGTAAGCATCAGACACGCGCGTGGCAGGTCGAATCCGCGCGCTCGCAGATAGCGCTTCATAATTCTGCTCACCGCTTGCGAAAGCCGCGACGATGGGGGTTTAAACGCAACGGAAAGCGCAGTCTTGTCAGGATCGTTGAGCCGCGCCATCGAAGGCGTACACTCCGTGCGCACGCATTCGCGCATGGCCTCGAGTCCGCTTTCGAACTCGGGAAACAGGTAGGCAGGAACAACGCGCGACTCAGGGCGGGGATGGACGCGCATCGTCGCTTCGGTGATTACGCCGAGCGTTCCCTCACTGCCGATGCATACATGGTTCACGTCGATCCCATTCGAAGATTTAGGGACCGCGCGCGTCGCCAGCACGCCTTCGGGAGTAACCATGCGCAAAGCGAGCACCATGTCCTCGATCTTGCCGTACTTGTCGCTTTGCATCCCGGCGGAGCGCGTGGCGATCCATCCTCCGAGAGTGGAGTGCAGAAATGAATCCGGAAAATGGCCGAGCGTCATGCCGTACGCGCTCAACTGCTCTTCCAGATCGGGGCCGAAGACGCCGGCCTCGACACGCGCCGTAAACGACTCCGCGTCCACGGCCAGCACGCGCCGCATGCGGCGCATATCGAGCGACACGGCCATGCGATCTGTTTCCATGCGCTCCACGCAACCGGAGATATTCGAACCGCCGCCGAATGGGATGACGATCACGTCGTGATGCGCCGCCGCTCGCAGGGTCACGAGGACATCGTTCTCGTTTTCCGGATAGACCACCAGATCGGGAGCGCCCTCGGCCGACCCGCGACGCGTGCGGAACAGGTCGCGGAAGCCCTTGCCGTAGGCGTGGACCACGCGCTCGAAGCGGGTGTCGCAGATCTGGCCGGGGTGCAGGGCTGCGCGCAGCTCAGCCAAAAAGCGAGGATTGACGTTGGCTTCGGGGAGTTGCACGGCTTCGAGCGGCACCGGCGGCGTGCGAGGACCTTCCGCTTCGATACCTAGTTGCGCCTTTGCGTAGGGCCAGAAGCCAGGATGGGCCTTCGAATCGAAACCCGCTTCCACATCGCCCCAACCCCACCACTTCATATGCCTGGGGTTGTATGCCATAACCGCGCACCTCGCATTCGTACATTATGCACGGATTCATGCGCCGGCGTCGCGGCGCGGGAACGCGTGATGATATAGTTGTGCCGCTTCGCAGGAATATTCGGAGACACGGAATGATACGAGTCGGTCTTGTCGGCTATGGTCTCGCGGGTCAGGCGTTTCACGCGCCCACGATACGGTCCGTGCCCGGCCTGGAATTGGCTTGCATTTTGGAGCGCCACGGCGGCCTCGCACAGCAAAAATATCCGGACGTGCGCGTGGTGCGCACACTGGAGGAGCTTCTTGCGGACAAGGAAATTCGGCTCTGCGTCGTTGCAACCCCCACTCCCACGCATTTCGAATTGGCCGAACGCTGCCTGCTGGCGGGCCGCGACGTGGTGGTGGATAAGCCCTTTACGACGACCTCCGCGAAGGCGCTGCAGCTCGTGGAGCTTGCGGAAAGCTGCGGCCGTCTGCTCACCGTCTACCAGAATCGGCGGCTGGATGGCGATTTTCTCACGGTGCAAAAGCTGCTTTCGTCCGGCGCTCTCGGCCGCCTCGTCTCCTACGAATCGCACTACGATCGCTACCGCCCCGAGCAAAAGCCGGGCACGTGGCGGGAAGGAGACGGGCCTGGGAGCGGGATTCTCTACGACCTCGGCTCACATTTGATTGACCAGGCGCTCGTGCTCTTCGGAGTGCCGCGCGCGATTGACGCACACATTTTTGTGCAGCGCGAAGGCGCCGTGGCGGATGATGCTTTCGACGCGCGCTTCGAATATCCCGGCGTGGCCGCGCTGCTGCGCTCGAGCATGCTGGCGTGCATGCCGGGCCCCAGGTATCTTCTCCACGGGACGCGAGGCTCATTCATCAAGTACGGGATGGATCCGCAGGAGGAACATCTGCGCCGGGGCGAGCTGCCCGCTGGGCCCGACTGGGGCGAAGATCCCGAATCTCGCTGGGGGACTTTGTATCTCCCGAACGGCGATCCACCGAAAGGCGAAAAGATACAGACCGAAACGGGCGACTATCGCCGCTTTTACGCCAATGTCCGCGACGCCATTCTCAAAGGCGAGCCGCTCGCCGTGCCCGCGCGCGATGGGGTCCGGACGATACGCGCGATCGAGCTTGCGCAGCGCAGCAGCCGCGAGCAGCGCACCATTCCGTGGAGCGATTTCGATTCGGCGTCGCATTGACCGGCTGAGAAACGCGGCGGAAATGAATCAAATGGTGCGGGCGGAAGCGGCGGCTCCCGCGGCGGCGCTGCGGACGCGGACGCGCAACACTTTTCGTTGATTGGCTTCGAGGACTTCGAAGCGCAGGCCGCTCGATTCGATCACTTCGCCAGTGCGGGGAACGTGACCTGCAATGCCGTTGAGAAGGCCGGCGATGGTCGCGACGTTCGAGTGCTGCGACTCCGCGTCGAACTCGACGCCGAATAACTCCTCAATTTTGTCCACGGACGTGCTGCCGCGTAGAACCAGCGTTCCGCCAGGTTCGCGGATCACGTCGGGGGCGGGCTGGCGGTCTTCCTCGCCGATTTCACCGACAATTTCCTCCACCAAATCCTCGACCGTGACGACGCCGGCCATCGAGCCATACTCGTCAATCACCATGGCCATCTGCTGGTTTTTGCGCTGCATTTCCTTGAGCAGCTCCGAGCCGGGCTTCGTCTCGGGGACGAAGAGCGCGGGTCGCATCAGCTCGCGCACGGTGCGGCGAGCCGCGTCGCGATCGGGTACCTCGAGCATGTCGCGCGCCACGACGATGCCCACGATGTCGTCGAGGGATTTGTCATACACGGGCAAGCGCGAGAATTTCGTGTCCACAACCAGAGCACGGAGTTCTTCGAGGGTAGCCGAAGAGCGAATGGCGACGACGTCGGGGCGCGGAGTCATCACGTCCCGAACGCGCTTGTCGCTGAATTCAACGACCTGCTCGATGAGGCGAGCCTCCTCCTTCTCGATGATGCCTTCTTCGGTGGCGGCGTCCATGATGGCTCCGATGGCCTCCTGGTCGTCCGCCGGCGATGCATCGTCCACTTCGGAAAGGTGGAGCACGGAAATAAGAATTTCAAGAACGGACTGGATCGGGCTGATCATCCACACAAACAGGCGCACGACTGGAACGAATGGGGCGACCCAATTCCCGGAAGCGCCAGCCAGAAGGAGCGCGGGGAGGAACTGCATGGCGATGACGACCTCGGCTCCCAGGAAGAAGACCATTTCCACGACCGCCTCCCACGGTCCGTCCGCAAAAGAAAGGACGCCGCGGGCCGTGACAGCGGCCACAAGGACGAGCCACAACCGCGCGAGAAGGCTGAAGGCCAGCGCGGCGCGCCGCCGGTCCATCTTGAAGCGCGGCTCGATTTCAGCCTCGAAGGTGTCGAGGTGGTCGTGGATTCGCCCGGTCGAGACGCGGCCGAGTTCGCGATAGATGCGATCGAGGTAAGCGAAGAGGACGAGCGCAGCGGTGAGAGCGAGCACACAAACGGTGTAGAGAAACATGCCCATGGGCTAAGCCAGCCCCAGTGCGCGGCGGAGACGCCGCTCGTGGCGGTCCATTTGGCCCGCGTCGGTCTCGTGATCGTAACCCATCAAGTGAAGAATCCCATGGAGGATGAGGATTCTGATTTCGTCATCGAACGGCCGGCGCAAGAGGCGAGCGTTGCGAAGCGCAATCGCCGGCGCGATGGCAATATCGCCGAGATATCCAGGAGCGCGCCTTTTGCTTCGCCTGGTGCCGCGCTTGCCGGGTGCCGCCGCATTCGCTGGAAACGACAATACATCGGTGGGACGATTTTTACCACGGTACACGCGATTCCAGCGCGCGATTTCGGAATCGGTGACGAAGCAGACGGTGAGTGCATCCGCGGAAAGATGGAGCATCCGCCGCGTGCGAGAAAAAAACTCTTCCAGGTCCTGAACGGGAATAGGCACACGGCGCTGGCGATTGAGAATCATGGGGAGCTTCCAAACGATTCCGCTTCGCGGATAACAGGCCGCGGGGAAATTGCCGGACGCCATTCTGGCAGGTGTCGCACACTATCCCCGACGAGATTTTGGGCGGGCATGGCCTTCGCCGGCCACGCCCGATCGCTTTCCGCCATATTCGTCGTACGCCTTGATGATGCGCTGCACCAGGCTGTGGCGGACCACATCGCGCTCGTCGAAATAGACCATGGCGATGCCCTCGATTTTGCTGACGACTTCAATGGCTTCCACGAGACCGGAGCGGCGGTCGCTCGGGAGATCAATCTGGGTGACGTCACCCGTGATGACGGCCTTGGAATTGAAGCCCAGGCGGGTGAGAAACATTTTCATCTGTTCGCCCGTGGTGTTCTGGGCTTCGTCGAGAATCACGAAGGAATCGTTGAGCGTGCGGCCGCGCATGAAGGCGAGGGGCGCCACTTCGATAATGTCCTTTTCCAGGAAGCGTTCGAGCTTATCCGCTTCGACCAGATCGTGCAGCGCGTCGTAGAGAGGGCGCATGTAGGGGTCCACTTTTTCCTGAATCGTGCCGGGCAGGAAGCCGAGGCGCTCGCCGGCCTCCACGGCGGGACGCGCGAGGATGATGCGGTTCACGAGCTTCGAGAGCAGGGCCGATACGGCCATGGCCACGGCGAGATAGGTCTTCCCTGTTCCGCCCGGACCGATGGCGAAAACCATGTCGTAGGATTCGAGCGTCTCGATGTAGCGGTGCTGGTTCGCGCTCATGGGCGTGATGCTCTTTTTTCCCAGGGCGCGCGTGCGAGAATGCGAAAAAGCGCCGTGAAGAGAGGAGGCAGGCTCGCCGGCGGCCGCGCGAAGCAGCGACTTCACTTCCTGGCTATCGGGGACGTGGCCTTCGCGGATCCGCTGGTTATACGCGCCGAGGATGCGTGCCGCGCGCTCGACCTGCGCCGGCTCTCCTTCTATCTCAAGGTCACGATCCTTCAACTGCGTCGTCACCCGCAGGGAGGACTCGAAAAACTTCAGATTTTCATCGAGGGTGCCGAAGAACTCGTTGATGCCTCCGGCGATTCGGACGGTCTGTTTCATCAATTTTGGCGGCCACAATCCCGCGGCGCACGATATCTTGCGCGCCTTCCGTTAGACTAACGCGGGCGGGAAAGGCGGGTCAAGGGATGGCCGCCAAAATTCACCGCAGCGTAACAATCCAGGATTCGAGAAACGCACCGGGCCGAAAACCGGCGCAAAGACAGCCATTCACGGCCTAGACCGGCCCGGTGGCCCATTCTGCATGCGCCCTAGCGACTGGGCGGCGGAAACTGGACCTGAGGTACTTGGCGTGCGGCTTCCGGAGCGGCGAAATATGCGTCATTCCGCTGGAAGCCAGCCCAACGGGCGAAAATGCTGTTCGGGAAGAGGCCGATGAAGGTGTTGTAATCCTGGATGGAATCGTTGTAGCGCTTGCGCTCGACCGCGATGCGATTTTCGGTGCCCGCAAGCTCATCCTGGAGCTGCAGGAAATTCTCGCTGGACTTAAGCTGGGGATAATTTTCAGCGAGGGCGAGGACCTTGACCTCGGCGCCATAGAGCTGATTGCTGGCTGCAATTTTGTCCGTGGGAGACTGCGCGTTCATGTATTGGGTGCGCGCCTTATCCACGTCGTCGAAGACGGTCTGCTCCTGGGCGGCGTAGCCCTTCACGGTTGCCACAAGGTTGGGAATCAGGTCCGCGCGGCGCTCGAGGACGACATCCACCTGTGCCCAGTTCGATTTGATCGCCTCATTCAGGCGCACCATCTGGTTGCGGCTGGAAATGTACATGCCGCCAACGATCAATCCGATGACCAAAAGAACCGCGAGAACCACAACGAATGGCTTCATGACGTCCCCTCCGGGCCGAAATCTAACACACAACACAGAAATGGGAATGAAAAACCGTTCATCGCTCCGCGAACCGCAAATGAGCGGACTAGGATGCGTCAAGGCGGCGGTCCACTTCGTTGGTGACAACCTCGACGAACTCCAGGTACGTCTGCAAAGTTGCCTCGATGTCTATATCGCTCTCCTTGCGTTTCCCTTCCCGGAAATCGAGTATGGCGTGAAAGGCGGAAGGGTCCGCACCCGCGAGAGAGGCGAGGCCGTCCACGGCTTCGCGCTTGCCGGCCGGCATCGGCTGCCCCAGGGTGAAGAGCGCGTGGCGAAAAAGGGCGCAGAAAGCGGCAACCGACGACAGCATGATATTGAGATGAACCTTTTTCCTGCGTGGCGCGGCGAGAACCGCTTGCCGCAGCCGCAGCCAACCCTCTCGCAGCTCGCGCTCAACCTGCACGCGATGCAGCCGGAGCGGAATTTCCATCCCTTCGAGAAAATCCTCGCCGAAAAGCATGCGGTGATGCTGTTTCATGTCCAGTAGCTCGATCGAGAAAATATCGGCGGAGCGCCTTAGCTCCTCGAGTGTGAAGACGAGCGGAGCGCGATTCCCCTGGCGCATCCACCATTCCGCAGCCGAGTGGAGCTGCTCGAGGTCGGCGGCGGCCGCGCGTTCCACCAGGCAGAGAATGTTCAGGTCGGAATGTTTGGCGAGAAATTCGCCAGTTACGGCGGAGCCATAGAGGACCACCGCCTTTAGATTATGCGCAGACGAGGATTTTAGACGTTCCACCAGTTCGCTAAGTTTTGCTTCCATTGTCGCGCCTTTCCCGGGGAGATTTCGGCGAACAGTGCGTCACCAGCCGCCGCTGGCGCCGCCTCCGCCAAAACCGCCGCCACCGAACCCGCCAAATCCACCACCACCGCCGCCACCAAAACCACCACCGAATCCGCCGCCTCCCATTCCTCCGCCGATCATGGGGCCCATCCACCACCCTCCGCCCCTACGGTTTCCCCGGACAAGGGCGCCAGCGAGAAGGCGAAGTACGAGGATCACAAAGATGATCGTGCCGAACACGACGAGATTCGGGCCAAGCATAGAAATCGGCGCGCCGTTTTCGGGCTGAGGCGCCGAGGGAGGAGGCGAACCTGAAAGCGTAACGCCGCGATCGGCGGCGATGACGTCAGCAACGCGGCGCGTTATCAGGAGGAGCGCGGCGTCGTAATCATTGTCGCGGAGGTACGGGACGGCTTCGCGGCCAAAGCCGCCGACCTTTCCGTCGGGAAGAATATCCTCGAGGCCGTAGCCGACTTCGACGCGGTACTGATGGTCGTCCACGGCGAGCAGGATCAGGACGCCGCGGTCTTTCTGCTTCGGGCCGATGCCCCAACGCGTGGCGAGGTCAATCGAATAATCCTCAATGGGCTGGCCGCCGAGAGATTTGATCGTGACGATGGCGATTTGCGCCTGGGCCTTCTGGTCCACTTCCGTGCAAAGCGCCGTGAGCTGATCATGCGCGGACTGGCTAAGCACACCCGCAAAATCGTTCACGTAACCTTGCGGTTTGAGCTCGCCGGGATTCTGAGCGCGGGCGCTCGCGGCCAGAGAGACGAAAGCGCAAAGGAGGATTAGCACCCATCGCAGAAAAGACTCCCCCGCCCCAGCGTGGAAGAAGCCGCGGGAATCTTTGCGGACAAATATTGGTAGCTCGGAAGAGTCGAATGGCATGGGCGCTTTTGGGCCGCCGTCATGGTAGAGGGAGGCAATGCGAAGTGTCAACGCGCCGGGATGAAAGCGTGGCATCTCGCGGAGCCGTGCCAACCATCGAATGTAGTTAAAAGTGGCTGTTGTTATTGCATTCCCATAGGAGATATGGCAGTGTACATATGGCTATTCCATAGGAGCGCGCACGGAACAGCCATTTCGAGCGAATTCGCGCGGGTGCGGCATGGTGCGCACCGTGTGGCGCCGTGGGACGGCCACGGAAACAAATTGGTCCTCTGGCACGTTTAGATAGCTTAAGATTCTGCACACATCTGCTGGAATGGATCTTTGCGGAGAGGAAGAAGACGATGACTCCAAGTCTAAGGCACGCAGCAGTTGCACTCTTGACCGCCGCTTCGCTGGCCGGCTCACCCCTTTGCGCGCAAGAGGCGCAAAACCAGGGGCAAGCACAGGCGCTGCCCACCACAACGGCTGCGCCGACGGGGACCACGCCAGCGCCGGACCAGGTCCGCACACTGAAGCTGGGGCCGGACTACTCGAAAGGCCCGAACTGGTTGCCGGATTTCACTCGGCCCTACAGGCCGGTGAAAATGCCGGAGCCAGTGCTCACAAATTCGCCGGAAATCGGCCAATTGATTCAAGACGGCAAGTTGATGCTGAGCCTGGAGGACGCGATCTCTCTTGCGCTCGAAAACAATCTCGATATCAGCGTGCAGCGGTTTACGCCGTGGCTTGCCCAAGTCAACCTGCTGCGCACGAAGGCGGGAGGCGCCTCGCTGGGAACCAGCGGCTCCGCGCCCGTGCTGCTCGGATCAACGCCTTCGGGAGGGTTCGACCCGATTCTCACTTCGAATGTAAACTTTTCGGACCAGGAGTTTCCGGTAACCAACCCCTTTACCCAGGGCACCGGCTCGCCCTCGCTGGCCGCACTATCCGAGCACTTTGCGAACTATGATTTCGGATATTCTCAGACTTTTCATACTGGCACGATCCTATCCGTTTCATGGGACAACGACCGCTTCTCGTCAACCGCGGCGAACATTTTCAACCCTTCGGTGCAGTCCACGATGGCGATCACGCTCTCCCAGCCGCTTCTGAGGGGATTCGGGATCTTGCCGAACACGCGCTATATCCTTGAAGCAAAGAACTCGGTGAAAGTGGCCGACGCGCAGTTCGCGCAGGCGGTGATCCAGGACGTCGCGCAGGTCTCCAACGACTACTGGGAATTGGTGTTTGCACGCGAAAATGTGAAAGTGGAGGAGAGTACCGTCGGAACGGACCAGCAGCTTTATGAGAACAACAAGAAGCAGCTCGACATTGGGACGATGGCTCCGCTCGATGTGGTGACCGCGGAATCGCAACTTGCGTCCGATCAGCAGGCCTTGGTGCAGGCGCAGACGGTACAGTTGCAGGATGAGACGGTGCTGCTCAACGCCATCACCAAGGATCCCCTTGCGACATCCCTCGAGGGAGTTGAAATTATTCCCACAACGCCGATCTCGACGCCCGAAGTTACAGAAAATATCCCCATCGGGCAGGCCGTACAGGAGGCCTGGACCAAGCGTCCGGAGATGCTCCAGGCAGAATTGAATCTGAAGAACGCGGGAATCGAAGTGAAGGCCACTCACAATGAATTGCTGCCGTCGCTGACCCTTTTCGGGCAATATGGCGCCACCGGGCTGGGCGGAATTTTGACGCAGAACACGGAGACGCCGATAGCCTTTATCCCGAATTTGGACGCTCCGGTTCTGCAGCAAAACGGAACGCCCGTGATTGTCGGTGGGATGCCGACGTTCGCCGGGACTCCGTCCGCGTTCACTACGACGACACAGGTCTTTCCGGGCGGATTGGGCGATGCACTCGATAGCATGATCAACGCCAAATATCCGAGCTTTGTTGCCGGCATCAACTTTTCACTGCCCATCCGCAACCGCGCGGCCCAGGCGGACAATGCCCAAGCCCAACTCGACGAGCGGCAGCAGGAAGTGGAGTACCGTCAGCTTCAGAACAAGATTTTCCTGAACGTGCGGAATGCGCTCATCGCCCTTGTGCAATCGCGGGCGGCCGTGGCGGCCGCGGAGAAGGCGAGGGACCTCGCGCAGCAAAGTTACGATGCGGAGGTGAAGAAATTCCAGTTGGGCAGCTCGACGTCGTTCAACGTGGTGATCAAACAGCAGCAACTGACCTCGGCGGAAGGAACCGACTTGCGCGACAGGGTCAATTTGGTGGAAGCGCAAGTGAATTTCGATCAGGCCATGGGCCGCACGCTCGACGTGAACAATATTTCGATGGCCGACGCGCGGGCGGGAACAATCTATCGCGTGCCGAATATTCCCGGGGCGATGGAGGCGGGCGCGCAGTGATAGAAGCGCTCGATCCTGCCGTGAATGAATCCAGGAGGGGAGCATCAGAGACGTGACATTCGTGGATAAAGTAACCGTCGTCGAGTGTCCGCGGGACGCCTGGCTGGGGCTGCCGCAGACGATTCCAACGGACGAGAAAATAAAATATCTGACCCAACTGGTGAGGCTCGGCTTTGCGCATATTGACGCGGTGAGTTTTGTTTCGCCGAAGCACGTGCCGCAGATGGCGGATAGCGAAGCCGTCATGGAGCGGCTGAGCCAGGTCACGCTGGCGTCGGCCGAGGCGCCGGAAATCATCGGGGTGGTCATCAATGCCGAAGGGCTTGATCGCGCCCTCGCGACTCCGGGCATTACGACCATCGCGTACCCCTATTCGATTTCGGCCTACTTTCGCCGCGCGAATGCGAATATGTCGCGCGCAGAATCCCGCAGGCTGGTGGAAAAGCTGCGGCGCGAAACGAAAGCGGCCCGACGAAATCTGGTTGTTTACGTTTCGATGGCTTTCGGCAACCCCTACGACGAACCATGGGGTCCGGAAATCGTTGAAGAAACGCTCGTGTGGCTCAAGGACGTGGGCGTTCGGACCGTCTCACTTGCCGATACGGTGGGCCATGCGTCACCGGAAGAGGTTGCCAGTCTGTACCGCACGGTGAAGGACTGCGTCGCAGGCGTCGAAATTGGCGTGCACCTGCACAGCCGGCTAGAAGGAGCATCCGAAAAAATTCTTGCCGCGTACGAAGCAGGATGCCGGCGATTCGACGGCGCGCTGACGGGCCTGGGAGGATGCCCGTTTGCGGGCGACGAGCTTGTGGGCAATATACCTACGGAGTCCATTCTGACCACACTGGCGGCGCGCGGGGTCGCCACGGGGATTGACACAAAATCGCTGGCCGTCGCCTGCGCCATGACGCATGAACTGCGCGAGAAGTATGCGCACGAATCCGAAGCGGCGAAACCGAATTAACCGCCCGAGCAACGAGCGCGCCGGAATGGAAGGGATGCCAGACAGCCAATGAAAGACTACGCCGAAGCAACCATCCGCGTGCGCTATGCCGAGACCGACCAGATGGGCGTGGTGTATTACGGCAATTATTTCACATGGTTCGAAGTCGGCCGCGTGGAGCTGTGCCGGCACCTCGGCTTCGAATACAAGCGCATGGAGGCCGAGGACGACAGCTTTATCGTGGTGGCCGAGGCGCAGTGCCGCTATAAGCGTCCGGCACGGTTCGATGACGTGCTGGTGATTCGCACGCGCGTAACCGAATCGCAGCGGCGCACGGTGAGGTTCAGCTACGAAGTTCTCAACAAGGCGTCCGGCGACCTGATCGCCACGGGAGAAACGCTGCACGTGATATGCGATCATCTGGGCCGGCCCAAATCCCTGCCGGTGAAATACCGGAAGTATTTTCCGGGGCGCGAGGTAAACGCATCCTCTATCTGAGCACCCGCGAAAGAAATCTTCCGAAGCGATATCCCGCAGCGTAACTGAAGGGCGGCACACCCAGCGAATAGTGGCCGCACGGTAACGACAGATTCTCAAATTCCACGCCATCGCGCCGAATCGCTCGAAGAAACTCCGCGGTGAACTCGGGCCAAAACGTGGGATCGTAGCGGGCCGTGACGGCGAGAATTTTCCTGTGCGAACCATCGAGCTTCGCGATGTAGGGAAAAGGACTGATGGGCGACCAATAGCGGCGGAGATCATCATGGGAGAGCTTCGCTTCGAGCGGTTCCCAGACGTTCATCGTGGTTAGCCCATTCGAGACCACGTCGCCAAAGTACGTGGCGGCGTGCAGGAACGCTCCGGCGCGCAGAGCAGGTTCATGGCACATGGTGATGAATCCGATGGATGAACCGATGCTGGTGCCGAGCAGGCCGAGCGGGCCGTACCCTTCGCGCTCGAGCCAGCGGAGCGTGCGCCGCACGTCGAGAACCGCCTGGCGATTGGCCTGAAGCGTGAGGCCAATATTGGGGCCGACGAGATGGTCGCCGCGCGGATGCCCGGGGACGGAGCGGCGGTCGTGATACGGCAGGCTCATCTTGATCGCCGTGATTCCCAAAAAGCTCAACCAGCGGCAGATGTCCTGCTGCTCTTCCCAGCGCGCGTTCCATTGCGCAAGAACGACGACGGCTCTTCCCCTTGCCAGCCGAGCGCCCCGCGCGGGAAACAATTGGCTATACACGCGATTGTTTTCGGGCCAGGGCGAGGCAATTGCGCTTGTGAATGTGAGGATGTTGCCATCCAGGGCGTAATCAGTGGCGGGGGCCGTGGCGTACCAATCGTCGCTGTGCGCGAGGGTTTCCTCGGCAAAGCGGTCGAGGAAAGCGGCGGGATGGGGGTCGTCCGCATCGCCGCCGATATGTTCAAGCCCCCACGCGAAAGGCAGCGTGCGCCGGTTGGGCTCCTGCGCCCAGCGCATGTGCTCGTACCGCCGGATTTTTTGCTCGAGCCAGGACGTCATCGGTCAGGCAGATACTATAGCGCAGGAGCGCAAGCGAGGTGGAGGACGGTGCCATTCACTGCTTCGGGAAGGTATCGGGAACGCCAGGCACGATCCTTATTTCCGCCGGCGAGTTAGTAGTCGGGCACGATAGCAGGGGCGCCGCTTGAGACGTTTTCACGGATGTGGCAGATTCGAGTTGTGGTTCCCGCGACACTCATCGGCGTATTCGTGTTTGCTTTCGGATTGATCATTGGCAGCTTTCTGAACGTATGCATCGTCCGAATTCCAGGCCACAAATCGATTGTGAAGCCGGCGTCCGCGTGTCCGAAGTGCGGCGCGCCGATCCGGGCATACGACAACATTCCCGTGGTCAGTTACCTGCTGCTCGGCGGAAAATGCCGGGGCTGCAAGACGCGCATTTCGGCCATCTATCCGCTGGTCGAATTGCTGACCGCACTGCTGCTTTACGCGTGCTACTCGAAGTTCGGGCCGACCGTGGAGGGGCTGAAATGGGCTATCTTCTCGGCGCTGATGATCGTGCTCGTGTTCACGGACCTGCGCGAGCGGATTCTGCCGGACGTGGTGAATTACACGGGGTTTGCGCTCGGACTCCTCCTAAGCCTGTTCACCGCGCCCACGGATGGCACGGCACGCTGGATAGCGGGGCATATCTTCGACTTCCCTCCCCCGGCGCCCGTGCTGTCGTTTGCCGATGCGATTTTAGGAGCGGCCTTAGGGAGCAGCGTGCTGTGGCTGGTCTCCGAAGCGTATTTCCGGCTGCGCGGGCGGGAAGGAATGGGGATGGGCGATGTGAAAATGATGCTGATGGCCGGCGCATTCCTGGGCGTGAAGCGGACGCTGCTTACCATCCTGGCCGGCTCTCTGCTCGGAAGTTTTCTGGGGCTGGCATTCATTCTCATCCGGCGGAAGGGATCGGACTACGAATTGCCGTTTGGGACGTTTCTTGGATTGGCGGCGCTGCTTGCGATTTTCTTCGGCGAGCCGATCGTCGACTGGTATCTGAAACTTCTGATGGTACGATAATGGCGCAAAGGAATTTCGAATAATGCTGCCGCTTCCTCATCATCCCACGGGGATCTCACCCCTCGGGGCCGGTTACCTCGGCGCCACGCTCGTGGTGCTGCTGGGAGTGGTGTGTTTATTCCTGTTCCTGATGCGCAAGCTACTGCGGCATGAAGCCACGACGTCCCGCGAAAACTGGGCGAATCCGGCATCGGGCGCGGAGAACCCGTCGGCGTTCGCGACCGCCTCCATGCAAGGCGTGATCGAAAAACTGCGCTCACAGGAAAAGGAATTGGCGCGGCTGCACGTGCTGGCGCAAGAACGGGCGCAGGAGTCCGAGCGGCTGACGGAGGAGGTGACGCAGAACATGCCGACGGGCCTGCTGCTCGTGAACGCCACGGGCGCCATCAGCTCCGCGAACCCCGCGGCGGAAGATGCGCTTGCCATCCGGCCCCTGCGGTACCGTTCGTACAAGGACATCCTCGGCGCGGATTCCGACCTGACGCGGATGTTGGCTGCGTGTCTGCGTGAGGGGAGAACGATTCGGCGCGGCGAAGTGGAACACGTTACCGCAGGCGGAGAAGTCCGCCACTTGGGTGTAACAATTTCACCGATTTACCGCGCCGTGCGCAACCCCGCGCGAACGGGCGCCGGAAGCACTCCGGCCACACGGGAGATGAAAGTGAGCGGCGCGCTCTGCCTCATGAGCGATCTCACCGAGCTCACCGCGCTGCAAAAGCAGATGCGCTGGAAGGAAAACCTCGCAGCGCTGGGCGAGATGTCCGCCGGCATCGCGCACGAATTCAAGAACTCGCTGGCGACAATTTCCGGATACGCGCAGATGATCCGCGGAGAAACGAAACCCGGTGAAATCCGCGATTCGTCCGAGCGCATCCTGGATCAAACGCGCGCGCTCACGCACGTCGTGACGGAATTCCTCCGCTTCGCCAAGCCTCTCGAAATCTGCTATGAGACCGTGCCAGTCCAATCGCTCGTCGAGCGTGTGGCCGAGGAACTGCGGGAGACCCTCCCACAATGTCCCATCCGGTGCGAAGGCATTTTTCTCGAGCTGCCCGGGGACGAAGCGCTGATACGCCAGGCGCTCCTGAACTTGGTCCGCAATGCCGCCGAGGCCGCGCAAGCAAGCGAGAAGTCCCCCTTTGTGACGATCTCCGGCACGATCGAGGATCTCGCCGGCCGAAAATGGCAGCGCATCTCCGTGGCCGACAACGGGCTTGGAATTCCGGAGCGCGACCTTGCGAAAATCTTCCTGCCGTTCTATACGACCAAGGCCGAAGGCACGGGGCTTGGCCTGGCCGTGGTGCAGAAAATCGCGCTCCAGCATGGCGGCAGCATCGAGGCTCGCAACCGCGCGGGCGGCGGGGCCGAGTTTCTCCTGTGGTTACCTTTGCGGCAGGAGCCTTCACCGACTCTATTCCCCTCCGAAGCCGCTCCCTCTAAACTGGCTTAGGCATATCTCAGCCGTGCCTCTCAGGAGGCGATAACTATGAGCAGACTTCTTTGGTTGGCTGCTGCCGCGGCGGTTCTGGTCGTCCCGGCCAGCGCCTCGCTCCACGAGTCCGGCCAAAACCAGGACGGGCAGCAGAATCAAGCCTCGCAGGCTGGGCCTTCGCCCTCCATGGCCGAAGGACAATCCCAAGGTCAGGCAGAGGGGTCCAGTCCACAGCAAGATTCGCTCGCCGCAGCCGCGCGTAAGGCAAGGGCGCAATCGAAGGAAGCGCCCAAAGCGGCGAAGGTCTTCACGAATGACAACCTCCCGTCCGCGGGCGGTGTTTCGACCGTCGGAGGAGCTCCCGCGCCGGAATCCTCCTCGGGCGCCGCGAACGCGAAACCTGGTACGGGAGGCGACGAAAAGTCGTGGCGCGACAGATTCGCGGGCTTGCGCCGCAAGCTCGCGCAAGATCAGCAGGCGCTCGAAATCATGCAGCGCGAGCTGGGGGTGCTCAACGTACAGCACTACAACGATCCCATGCAGGCGATGCAGCAGGGATACACCCGCAGCGATATCAATAACAAGACGGCGGATATCGATGCGAAAAAGCAACAGATTGAAGCCGACCAGCAGGCCATCGAAGACGCCGAAGACGAGCTGCGGAAATCCGGCGGCGATCCGGGCTGGGCGCAGTAGAAACCCCGCGCCATGGAACCCATCCTCCTTGTCGAAGACAAAGCCGAGCTGCGGGCCATGCTCCGCAAGGCGCTCGAGCGCGCCGGTTATGCCGTCGAGGAAGCCGCAGACGGAAACGCGGCGATTGACAAGGTTCGTAGCCGCCGGTATCTGGCGGTTCTCACCGATTTGAAACTCCCCGGCCATTCCGGGATTGACGTTCTCCGCGAAGCGCGGCGAGCGGAACCCACACTGCCCGTCATCCTCGTTACGGCGTATGGGTCCGTGGAAGAAGCCGTCACAGCGATGAAGGAAGGCGCATTCGACTTCATCCAGAAGCCGGTGGATCTGGACCATTTGAAGCTGCTGCTCGAACGCGCCGCAAAACAGCAGGAATTGCTGCGCGAAAATCTGCTCCTGCGCGAGGAGTATGCGGCGCGGTACGGCTTTCCGCGCATCGTCGGCGAGCATCCATCCATGAAGGAAGCAAGCCAGATCACGCAGCGGGTGGCCTCGGCGGATTCCACCGTCCTCTTGCTGGGCGAAAGCGGAACGGGAAAGGAACTCTTTGCCCGCGCGATTCACCATTTGGGTCCCCGGGCGCAATATCCCTTCGTGGCGCTCAATTGCGCGGCCATCCCGGAGGGCCTGGTGGAAAACGAGCTCTTTGGCCACGAGAGGGGAGCCTATACTGGCGCGGGCGCGCGAAAGATCGGCAAGCTCGAACTGGCCCATCGCGGGACGCTCTTCCTCGATGAAATCGGCGAAATGCCTTTCGCGATTCAAGGCAAGCTGCTGCGCGTGCTCGAAGAACACAGATTCGAGCGCGTCGGCGGAACGCAGGAAATCGAAGTCAACGTGCGCTTTCTGACGGCCACGAACAAAGACCTGAGCGCTGCCGTCGCCGCGAAGACGTTTCGCGAAGACCTTTACTTCCGCATCGCGGCCCTGCCGATTACGATTCCGCCTCTGCGCGACCGCGGCGACGACGTGCTGCTCCTCGCGGAGCATTTTCTCGAGCGGTTCAAGCGCGAGTTCCGCAAGCCGTCGCTGGCGTTGACGGAGGCCGCGCGCGCCCGCCTGCGCACGTATTCGTGGCCTGGCAATGTGCGCGAGCTCCAGAACGCCATCGAGCGGGCGGCGATTCTTGCCAACGGGCCGCTGATTGATATCGCCGCGCTGCAGTTGCCTCCGTCGAAGCCCGGCCCCGGGGATCTCCCCGAAGACATGCTGCGGGAAACTTTTCTATGGGAAGGACCGCTCGCGGAGGTATCGCAGCGCGCGATTGCGCACGTGGAACGCTTCAAGATCGAGAACGCACTGCACGAATCGAAGTGGAACAAGACGCGCGCGGCGGAAAGGCTCGGCGTCTCTTATAAGACTCTTCTGAGCAAGATTCGCGCCTTAGGCCTCGAAAATTAGGCCGGCGGCGGACGCGGCGGTTATCCCATTCGTTCGCGCCACCGCTAGCCGAGCAATTCCACGAACACTTCGCTCGATACCGTAAGGCGCCCGGAGGCAAGGCGGAGGCGCGTGCCCTCGAGGTCAACCAGCCCCTGCGAATGAAGACCGGCGATCCGGCCGCGCATCGCGGCGATACGACTGTCGAGCGCCGCGCCGTATTTACGCTCGATCCCGGCGAGATCAATTCCTTCGAGCTGGCGAAGGCCTAAAAAGAACTCCTCCTCAAACGCTTGCGAGGGCGTGACGGCCTCGATTTGCTCGCGCGGTGAAATTCCCTGCTCGACGAGCGCCGCGTAACGCCCCGAATCGTGGACGTTGGCCCAGCGCGTGCTCCCGTCAAATGAGTGTGCCCCCGCGCCAAAACCAATGTACGGCTCACGCCGCCAGTACTTCAAATTGTGACGCGAGCGGCGGCCCGGCAAAGCCCAGTTGGATATTTCATAGTGCTCGTAGCCATGCGCATTGAGACGCGCGCATGCCCATTCGTAGAAGTCGGCGATCGCGTCGTCGCTCGGTATCGCGCCGGCGCTATACCGGCCGCCGCCCGCGAGCGATTCCTTCCCCAGCCGGCTGCCTTCATCGATTTCGAGCATATAAATCGAGACGTGTTCGGGACCGATGCGGAGAAGGTTAGCAAGCGATTCGTCCCAGGTTTCGCGCGTCTGGTGCGGCAGTCCGGCGATCAAATCGATGCTGATATCGCGAAACCCCGCGTCGCGCGCAACCTGCACGGCCCGAAAAATATCCGCGCGCCGGTGCATTCGCCCCGTGGATTGTAGTTCCTGGTCGCTGAAGGACTGCGCGCCCAGACTTAGGCGATTGAATCCGGAGGCGAGCCACGCCGATGCCTTCTCCGGTGTAATCGTTTCAGGATCGGCTTCAAGCGTTGCCTCCACGGAATCCATTTTGTACGTGCAGCGCAGCGTTTCGAGAATCTGCTGGAGGGCCGCGGGATCGAGCAAGCTCGGAGTCCCGCCGCCGAAGTAGACAGTGTCAGCGGCTTGGGCGAAGGGTGTGGCGGATTCGACGATTTCGCGGCAAATCGCCTCCGCATAAGGCTGGTAGCGGTCGCGCGAGACAACGCCCGTATGAAAATTGCAATAGGTGCACTTCGTCTGGCAGAAAGGCACCTGAATGTAAATGCCGAGCGGCATCGGACATCACAAACTTAACATATAGGGACAGGAGAAAACATCGAGCGCAGAGAGGAACCGGTTATAACGAAGGATCTGGGACGATTTTCACGCGCAGTTCGCGGGTGCGCGGGCCATCGAATTCCGCGAAGAAAATGGATTGCCAGCGGCCAAGAGCGAGGCGGCCGTTTTCAATCCATATGGTTTCAGATGAGCCGACGAGCGCCGTCTTGATGTGCGAATCGGAATTGCCCTCGGCATGCTTGTAGCCGCCGGCGTGAGGGATGAGCCGGTCAAAAGCGGTCTCAATATCGCGCGCGACGGCCGGATCATACCCCTCGTTGATGAGGACGCCAGCCGTCGTATGGGGCACGTAGAGATGGCAGACGCCCTCGCTGCAGCCGGAGTCGCGCACGGCCTTTTCGATTTCGGCGGTGACGTCCCGGAGCTCGGTCCGTCGCGACGTGCGAATGTTGAGCGTGCGCGCGAGCGATGGGCTGTGCTTCGCGGTCATGTCACAACGAAGGCAGGCGGCTTGCCAACCGTCCCTGACTCATCCGTGTGAGGCCCGTTAGTCAGCAAGGGCCGCGGCGGAAGTAGCGCCGTAAAAGCTGAACCACGGTTTGGCAGCCTTGAGCCGGTCGTTCACATTCTTGATGTTCTTCACGCCCTGATCGCCCAGCCAGTCTTCGAGCGCGCGGACGCCCTGCTTCGCGTATACGGGGATGCCATCTTTCCACGTGGCGCGTCCGCAGAGTACGCCGGAAAAATTCACGCCCGTTTCGGACGCGAGCTCAAGCGTCTCGATGAAGACGTCGTTGCTTACGCCGGCGGAGAGATAAATGAACGGCTTCTTCGCAGCGGCGGCCGCGCGGCGGAAGTGCTCCTTGGCCTGATCGCGCGTGTAGGCGGACTCGCCCTTGCAAGCCTTCGATCCCGCCACGTAGGCCATGTTGACCGGCACTTCCACTTTTAAAACGTCCACGCCATATTGCGGCTTGGAAAATTCCTCCATGCTGCGCGCGACGATGTCCGGCTTTTTGCGCGCGAACCCGATGCCCTTTTCGTCGCCGCCCTCTTCGTATCCCACGAACTCAAGGAAGAAAGGAACGTCGGCCGCGGTGCACTCTCCGCCAATGCGTTCGACCCATGCGTGCTTGATTTCATTGATGCCGGGCGGATCGAACGGCGTGTAATAGAGCAGAATCTTGATGCAGTCGGCGCCGGCCTTGACGAGCCTCTGCACCGACCAGATGTCGAGAAGATCCGGAAGCCGGCCGGGCTGCGTGTTGTCGTAACCGCTATTCTCATACGCAAGCAGCAGACCCGCGTTCTTCGACCGGGCCAGCGCAGCGGGAAGACCGAATTCCGGATCGAGAAGGATTGCGCTGGCGTGTGGCGTAAGCACCCGCGTGACGGCGGTCTTGAACTCCTCAAGCATGCTCGCTGTCACGTCCTTCTTGTCCACGCCCTTATCTTTTGCGATCGCGCTCTTGAGCGAGCCGCGCTGGTCCATGGCCGCGGCGGCGATCACGCCGCGGGAATCCGATACCGCGTGCAAACCCTTCTGCTTCCCCGGCGTAATCCTCATCGTCTCCCACCCTCCTCGAATGTGACTGACTGTGAGATGCGGACATTTTAGCACGGGAACGCGCCGCGAGTTCGAGCAGCGTATGTCTGTGTATCCTCGGAACCGCCCGACGATGCGAATCACGGAGCGACGATCCGATGCCCGTATGCGCACGAATCGGTAGTGCCAGAAGCAGGAATGTCGGAGAGCCGCGTGAGGTCGTCGAGCAGTGCCATCCCGTGCGCGGCAAGAAAAGGCAAAAGGCACAGACTCCGTTCCTGCAGCGCGCCATTCGGATAGAGCGAATCGAGCAGGATTCGCTCGTGGCGGTCGAGAATCCCTGAGCGGACATTTTCGGCGCGGGCGACCTTCCCCTTCAATTGCTCAATCTGATGGAGCATCTTGCGCTCGGCGCCATGGAGAGATTCCAGAAGCGTGGAATCGAGGCGTTTGAGCGGCTCCTCGTACGCCTGGAGCATCGTACGGAGAGCTGCTTCGCTTTCGTCGAAGCGGCTCGAGAGCGCGGCCGGAAGCGATTTCTGCTCCATCTTCGCGCGAAGGTGCTGCGGCCCGGCGAAAAGGTCGCGCATTTCGAGACCATACTGAGCGAGAAGTCGCGCGATCGGCGGCTCGACGATCGTGAAGCTCGCGCGCAGCAGAATCGCAGGCATGCGGCCGAGAAGCCTGTCGTAGATCACGCGCGCCTGAGCCATGTAAGCGACTTCGGCCGGACCTCCGATGTAGGCTGCCGTCGGCAGGAGCGTATCCTGCACCACCGGACGCAGGAGGGCGCTCGGCGAGAACTCCTCCGGTTGCTTCTCAATCGCTTCGAGGAGCTGGCGAGGGGACAATTCCGAATCGCCCACCACGAATCCGCCGTCGCGGCTCCGCACCGGTTCGCGGCGCCCCGCGACACTCCAAAAGAGCAATGTCGTCTCATGCGTCACTTTCACTTGCGCGTGAAAGCCGGCGCTCGTGAGTTCGTTCGACCGCGCGAGCAGCGCCTCGCGCAGTAAATCCGCCTCGTTTATGGCGCGCAGGTATGCGGGCATGGCCAGCCGATGGAGCCGGAGATCGAGCGGATCCATGAAAATGATTCCCCGCCCCGCCAGCAGGCGTGCCAATAATTTTCCGAACGCCGAGCCGTAGGTTTCGCCCGCAGTGTAGGACTCATGAAGAGCACGCGAGATTTCCGCGGCTCCGGGGCCTTCGAGAGTTTGCATGGCCGCAGTGACGAGCGCCTCGACGTTTCCGCCGAGGACGACGGCACCGGCGCGGTGGCCAGCCTCCTCTTCCCCGGTGGGGAGTTCATAACGGGCCAGCCCGCTGCGCGTATTCCAAAACGAATGATTCACCTCGGCAAGGTCGTGATCCTCGGTCGCCAGCCAGAATATCGGAACGGCTTCCGTGCCGCTCCGCGTCATCTCGTCCGCGCAGCGAACAATCGAGAGCGCCTTGTAAAAACTGAACGCCGGCCCGGAAAAGAGCCCCACTTGCTGCCCGGTTACGATGGCCACGGCTCCCTCGGCGAGGCGGTCGAGGTTGCGTGCTGTGGCGGCGTCAACCTTGCCGCCGGCCCCGAGGCGCGCGTTCTCATCGCGCAGGACTTCCGCGACGCCCCGGCGCACGGCGTTATCGAGGCGGATTTCACTTGCGGCGGCGTCAATTCCGGCGGCAGTGGGCGGATGCGCGTAATAAGAAGACACGCGAGCGAAATCTTCAAGATAGGAAGCGAAAAGCTTGGTCGTCTGAGGAATCTCGCGGAACGGAATACAGTGGGACTCCATGGAGGCAGTCATGATACACGCGGCCGCAGCCCCGCAGCAACAGAGGCGCACGGCATGGCGCCCTGCTAGGGCAAAGCGGCGAATTTGCGGCGATGCAAATCCTGCAGCGCGGCAACGTCCGGGGCGTGCCCGCTCATGGCGCGGATGCCGCGTGCAGCGGCGCTCGCCGCGGAGAGCGTGGTGATGCACGGGACGTTGTACCGAATCGCGGCTCTGCGAATGGATTTTTCATCGTAGAACGATTCGCGGCCGAGCGGCGTATTGATCAGCAGGTCCACTTTGCCGGTCTTCACCAAATCCACGATATTGGGGCGCCCCTCATTCACCTTGTAGACGCCTTCCACCTCGATTCCCGCTTGGCGGAGTGCCGTGGCCGTGCCGCGCGTGGCGATGATCTTCAATCCGGCGGCGGCCAAGTCCTTGGCAACGGGTGCAACCAGGCGCTTGTCGTGGTCGCTCACGCTGATGAAAACGGTTCCCTTGAGCGGCAGGCGCTGTCCGGCGGCGAGCTGCGCCTTGGCAAAGGCAAGGCCGAAGGTGGAAGAAACGCCCATTACCTCGCCCGTCGAGCGCATCTCGGGACCGAGAATCGTGTCCACACCGCGGAATTTGTTGAACGGAAAGACGGGAGATTTCACGGCATAAAAATCCCCGGCCGCGAGTTCTTTCACGCCATCCAATTCGACGACGGGAAGGTGAAGTTCGCTCAGCTTGCGGCCGGTCATCAACCGCGCTGCAACTTTCGCAAGTGGAACGCCGGTCGCCTTGCTGACGTAGGGGATGGTCCGCGAAGCTCGTGGGTTCACTTCCAGCACGTAAACCGTGTCGCGTTGAATGGCGTATTGTACGTTCATCAATCCCACCACGTGGAGGGCGCGCGCCAGGCGCGAAGTATAATCGCGGATTTGCTGCAGCACCGCAGGCTTGAGAGACACAGCGGGCAGCACGCAGGAGGAATCCCCTGAGTGGATGCCCGCTTCCTCGATGTGCTCCATGATAGCGCCGATCACAACGTCGTCGCCGTCCGAGAGCGCGTCCACGTCCACTTCGGTCGCGTCCTCCAGGAACTGGTCAATCAGGATGGGGCGCTTCGGGTCCGTAGCCGTGCCGATCAGCGCGGCCTGGGTCACGTACTCCTCCACCGTCTTCAAATCGTAGGCAATCACCATGGAGCGCCCGCCGAGCACGTAGCTCGGGCGCACCAGCACGGGCAAGCCGATTTCGGACGCGGCGCGCACAGCCTCGTCCGGCGCGAGCGCGGTCGCATTGCGCGGCTGCGGTATTTTCAACTCCTCGAGGAGATGGCCGAAGCGGCGCCGGTCTTCCGCAAGGTCGATGGATTCCGGATCGGTGCCGATGATTTGCGCGCCGTTGCGCTTCAGTTCCAGCGCGAGGTTCAGCGGAGTCTGCCCGCCGAACTGCACGATCACGCCCTGCGGCTTTTCCCGGTCGAGGATCGCGAGAACGTCTTCCAGCGTGAGCGGCTCGAAATAGAGACGGTCGGAAGTGTCGTAATCGGTCGAAACGGTTTCCGGGTTGCAATTCACCATCACCGTCTCGTAGCCGTCCTCCTTCAGAGCGAACGCGGCATGGCAGCAGCAATAGTCGAACTCGATTCCCTGCCCGATGCGGTTCGGCCCGCTGCCCAGAATTACGATCTTCGGCCGGTCCGAGGTCTCGGATTCGTCCTCATCCTCATACGTCGAATACATGTACGGCGTGAACGATTCGAATTCGGCGGCGCAGGTATCCACGCGCTTGAATACGGGCCGCACGCCGAGTTCGCGGCGCCGGGCGCGGACCGAAGCGGATTTCACGTTCCACAGCTTCGCGATTTCCTCATCGCTCGCGCCCGAGCGCTTCGATTCCAAAAGCAATTCGCGCGGGCATTGCCGCAGCGTCGTGGCGGCCACGCGGCGGTCCACGGCCAGCATCTCCGACAACTGGCCGATAAACCACGGGTCAATCTTGGTCAGATCGCAAACCTCATCGCAGGTCATGCCGCGTTCGAGCGCCTCGAAAAGCCAGTGCAGGCGGTCGGGGCCGGGGACGTGCAGCTTTTCGCGGAGAAGCGCCGTCGTCACTTCGGCGGGCGGGCGCCACGCCGTGCTCGGCTCGAGCGAGCGGATGGCCTTGCACAGCGCTTCCTGGAACGTGCGGCCGATAGCCATCACCTCGCCGACGGATTTCATCTGCGTGGTAAGCGTGGTATCGCTGCCGGGAAATTTTTCGAACTGCCATTTCGGAATCTTGGCCACCACGTAATCGATGGTCGGCTCGAAGCATGAGGGCGTCTTGAGCGTGATATCGTTCGGGATTTCATCCAGCGTCATGCCCAGCGCGAGCTTCGCGGCGATTTTTGCAATCGGGAAGCCGGTGGCCTTGCTCGCGAGCGCGGAACTGCGCGAGACGCGCGGATTCATTTCGATCACCACCATACGGCCCGTCGCGGGATCCACGGCGAACTGGATATTCGAGCCTCCCGTCTCGACGCCGACCGCGCGAATGATCGCGGCGGAGGCGTCGCGCATACGCTGGTATTCCTTGTCGGTAAGCGTCTGCGCCGGCGCCACAGTGATTGAATCGCCTGTGTGGATCCCCATGGGGTCAAAATTTTCAATCGAGCAGATTACGACGAAGTTGTCGCGGCAATCGCGCATCACCTCAAGCTCGAACTCCTTCCAGCCGATGACGGACTCCTCGATCAGCGCCTGGCGCACGGGGCTTGCATCGAGCGCCCGCGCAATCGCGTCGGCGAATTCCTCGTGGTTGTAGGCAATCGAACCGCCCGTGCCCCCGAGCGTGAACGATGGCCGGATCACCACGGGATATCCGAGCCTATCGGCCAGCTCGATGGCTTCGGGAATCTCGGTGACGACCGCGGAGGCAGGAACTTCCAAACCGATTTTGCGGCAGACCTCCTTGAAGAGCTGCCGGTCCTCGGCGATTTTGATGGCATGAAGTGACGCGCCGATCAGTTTCACGCCGTATTTTTCGAGGATGCCGCATTCGGCAAGCTCGACGGCGAGGTTCAGGCCCGTCTGGCCGCCGACCGTGGGAAGCAGGGCGTCGGGGCGCTCCGCCGCGATAATGGCTTCGAGATATTCCTTCGCCAGCGGCTCGATGTAGGTGCGGTCCGCGATTTCGGGGTCGGTCATGATCGTCGCGGGATTCGAATTGGCCAGGACGACTTCGTAGCCCTCCGACCGCAGCGCCTTGCACGCCTGCGCGCCTGAATAGTCGAACTCGCAGGCCTGCCCAATCACGATCGGCCCCGAGCCGATAATCAGTATCTTCTTGATGTCAGTGCGTTTCGGCATCTAGCTTTTCTATTAGGCGCTCTTCGATGCGCCTTCCTTCATCATGGCGATGAAATCATCGAACAGATAGCGCGCGTCGTGCGGGCCGGGCGAGGCCTCGGGATGATACTGCACGCTGAAGAGCGGGAGCGAGCGGTGGCGCATGCCCTCGTTCGTGTGATCGTTCAAATTGATGTGCGTGATTTCGACGTCGCTCGAGGGCAGCGAATCCGGGTCCACGCAAAAGCCGTGATTCTGCGCCGTGATCTCGACCTTCTGCGTAAGCAGATTTTTCACCGGGTGGTTCGACGCCATGATGCCCGAACTTCAATTTGAATGTTTTGCCGCCAAGCGCCAGGCCGCAGAGCTGATGCCCCAGGCAAATCCCGAAAATCGGGACGCGCCCGAGCAGCTTTTGAATATTTTTGACGGCATAGGTGACCGGCTCCGGATCGCCAGGCCCATTCGATAGGAAGACGCCGTGGGGCTTGAGCGCGAGCACATCGTCCGCCGAAGTCTTCGCCGGGACGACGGTCACGTCGCAGCCATGGTCCACGAAAAGTCGCAGAATGTTGTGCTTGATGCCAAAATCGTAGGCCACAACGCGATGACGCGGGCCGCTCCACGCTGACGCACCCATCTTCCCGCGCAATCCGTTCGGAGCAGTCGAGCTCAATCGAGCCGCCCGCCCAGTCATATTTTTTCGCGGAACTGACGCGGCTGGCAAGTTCCTGCCCGGCCATGGTGGGAAGCGCGCGAGCTTCGGCGATCAGTTTATCGGCAGGGCTGCCGTCGGTTGCCACCACGCCCCGCAGCGCACCGGCATCGCGCAGATGCCGCACGAGGGCGCGCGTATCTATATCCCAGATGACGGGGACGCCATGGCGCTCCAGATATTGCTGCGCGGTCTCGTTCGAGCGCCAGTTCGAGGCGAGAGGCGAAAATTCGCGGACGACGAGCGCCTCGATGTAGGGCTTGCCCGACTCCTCATCATCGCTGTTTGCGCCCACGTTGCCGATGTGCGGATACGTCAGGCACACGATCTGGCCGGCGTAGCTCGGATCGGTGAAGACTTCCTGGTAGCCTGTGAGGCTGGTGTTGAAAACGACTTCGCCGCCGCGGCGCGTGCGAGCGCCCGCCGCGCGGCCGTTAAAGATTCGCCCGTCTTCGAGCGCGAGAGTCGCGCGAACTTCGGGGGCCTCGGTCAGTGTGTCCTCCAGAAGAGTTCATTTCGATGCCGCGTCAACGGTGCCGGACGAAGTCAGCGATCCAAAATGGTCCACCGGCCAGTAGGCAAATACGGCTTTGCCGTAAATAAACTGTCGCGGCACAGGACCGAACATGCGCGAATCGTTTGAGCTGTCGCGATGGTCGCCCATCACGAAATACTCATCCTCCGGGATTCGCAGTGGCGGATAGCTTCGCGCCGTCGAAATAGCTCGCGGGAACGTATCGTTCCTCCAACTCCCTGCCGTTCACATATAAGTGCCCCGAGCGAATTTCGAGCGTCTCCCCCGGCAGTCCAATCACGCGCTTGATAAACGATTTCGAGCGGTCGAGCGGATACCAAAAAACAATCACGTCGCCGCGGTCGATCGGCTCGAAGCGGTAGACAAACTTGTTGATGAAGATGCGCTCCTGATCGCTCAACAGCGGGGCCATGCTGGTGCCCTCCACCTTCACCGGCTGATAAAGAAAAATGATGATAACGAGCGCGAGGCCAAGCGCGACCGCAAGATCGCGCGTCCAGCCCCGAAGTTCACGCCGCAATTGAGGAAGAGGCGCTCTTTCAGGCTGGTTCGGCGGGACGGGGTTGGGTGCATCCAACATTCTTTGCTCAAATATTTATATCATGGCGAAGCGATGCGCGCCAAGTGCTCACCCGTACTACAAGCACCTGTCCTGCCCTCTTTCACGGCAATCCATCGCCGCTCAAAGCGAACGAAACGATGGCCAGCGCAGCGACAACGGCGGTTTCCGTCCTGAGAATATTTTCTCCCAAGGAAGCCTCCGCGAAACCGGACGCGCGCGCAGCCGCAATTTCCTTGTCCGTCCAGCCGCCTTCCGGACCGATGGCAAGTGACGCAGTGTCCGCCCCGCCGCCATTCGACAACGCCTCGCGCAGCGATGGCGCCTCGCGCCGCTCGGAAAGCAGGATTTTGCACGCGGCGCGCGATTGCCCAAACGCCTTTTCCGGAGAAGCCACCTCCAGAATTGCCGGTGGCCCGAGCCGGCGCGCTTGCTGCGCGGACTCGAAAATAAGTTTCTCCCAGCGCGCATGCCGCTTCACGGCCGCGGCAACCAGAGGCTTGTCCGTGCGCGCCGCAGCCAGCGGAATGATTTCCGCGACGCCCAGCTCCGTGGCTTTCTCGAGGCACCACTCGAAGCGGTCGAATTTCACGAGCGAGACGAGGAGCTCAAGCCGAAGGCGGCCGCTCGCGCACGGGAATCGGCTCGACGAGCGCGAAGTCGATGCGACTCGTCGCCGCGCTTCGCGAGCGCGACGCGTTCGACGCGGCCAAGCCAGACGCGAACGCCCGTCGCTCAATTCATAGAGCTGGCCCGGTTCGGCGCGCAGGACGCGGCCAAGGTGCTCGGCAGCCTCGCCGCGAAGCATCGCGGTGGCATCCTCAAAGCCTTCGACGAAAAATCGCCGGCGCACGCAAGGATTGTAACGCGAGGAGAGAAAGTATGTCTTTTCTCGCAGTTCTCCTGCTACCCGAAAATATCCTTCACCTTGTCGAAGAATCCGGACGAGCGTTCGGCGGGCTTGTTCTCGACCTTCATGGATTCCCCGAGCTGTTCGAGCACGCGCCGCTGCTCGCGAGACACTTTCGAGGGAGTCACCACGCGGATGCTGACGTACAGATCACCCTTGCCGCCGTGAGGATCGGCAAGCCCCTTCCCCTTTACGCGGAAAATCTGGCCCGACTGCGTGCCTTCGGGAATCGCGAATTCTTCTTCTCCGCGCATTGTGGGGATTTTTATTTTCGCGCCCAGCACGGCCTGCGAAAAGCTCACGGGGATCGTGCAGTAAAGGTCCGCGCCGCGCCGCTCGAAGAACGGATGTTCCTTCACCTCGATGAAAATATAGAGATCGCCGGCCGGGCCTCCGTTTGCGCCCGGCTCTCCCTGGCCGGTCATGCGCACGCGCGTGCCGGAATCCACGCCCGCGGGAATGCCCACTTCCAGTGTCCGGTCGCGCTCGATGCGGCCCAGCCCCCTGCACGGCACGCACGCCTCCTCGAATCACTTGTCCCGCGCCCTGGCACGCAGGACACGTTCGCGTAATCGAAAAAAAGCCCTGTTGGTACGACATCTGTCCACGGCCTCCGCATGTCGGCAAGCGGCCATCCCGCTGCCGGGCTTGGCCCCGGTGCCGTGGCAGGCCTCGCAGGTTTCGCGGCGCGACATGCGGATCTTGGTCGTAACACCGCTGGCGGCATCCTCGAAGCTCAGCGACATGTCGTAGCGCAAATCGGCGCCGCGTTGGCCGCGCGCTCCGCGCGCCCCCCGCCGGCGCCCGCCGCCGAAGAGGTCCTGGAAACCGAATAGATCCCAAAAATATCCTGAAATTCCTCGAAGATCGAGGCGTTGAAGCCGCCCGCCTCGAACCCGCCTTTGCCCAGGCCCGCGTGTCCGAAGCGGTCGTAGACGGACCGCTTCTGCGCGTCCGAGAGCACGCTATACGCCTCCGTGGCGCGCCGGAAATTCTCTTCCGCATCTTTCTTTTTCTCGGGATTACGGTCGGGATGCCATTGGAGCGCCGCCTTGCGATAGGCCGATTTGATCTGGTCGGCCGAAGCGTCGCGGGCCACACCCAGAATCTCGTAATAGTCTCGCTGAGTCTCTGCCGTCATCTTTCCCTTTCACCCGAGCCGAGCGCGCCGCCTGCATTTCGGAGCCGCGGCGCGCAACCCGGTCAGTTCTCTCGCTTCGCGATGTTCGCGGATTTCCGCTCCGTCTCGGCCGCCACGCGCACCATCGCGGGCCGCAGTACGCGATCGTAATACACATAGCCGGGTTGCAATTCGCCTATCACGGTCCCGCCGGCATACTCGCTGTTCTCGACGCTCTCAATCGCGTGATGGAAATGCGGATTGAATTCCTTCCCCGTGGTTTCAATGCGCGAAAGCCCCTGCTTCGCGAGCGCGTCCCATAGCTGCCTGCGTATGAGTTCGAACCCCTTGCGATATTCCTCCGCGCCGGCCGATTCGTTCTGGCCTCCGAGGGCGTTGTCCATGGCATCGAGCACGGGGAGAATCTTCTCGATCAGCAGCTCGGCGCCTCGTTGCCGGTCTTGGAGGCGCTCTTTCTCGACGCGCTTGCGGTAATTCTCGAAGTCCGCCTGGCGCCGCACAAGCATATTCATCAAGTCCTGCTTCTCGGCCTGAAGCTTCTCCACCTGTTCGCTCGGAGGAGCGGTTCCCGCCTCACCGTTCGGCAGCGATGCTCGTTCACCGCTGGCCCTGGCTCTTCGGGAGCGGCCGCAGCCGACATGCCGGAGGAGACTGCACCCGGCTTGCCCTGCTTTTTCGCGTTCTCCTCGTCCCTGTGCCTATGCTCGCGCGACGACACGATAATCAACTCCCCTCTCGATTCTCGGAAAAGAACTGCGCCATGAAGGCCACGGCGGTAATCACGCGCTCGTAGTGCATGCGCATCGGCGCCACGATCCCGAGCGTTCCCTGCACCTGATCATTCGATGAGTAGGAAGCGGAAACCAGTGCAAGATGTTTCCCGGCATTCGACATCTGGTCCAGCCCGAACTCGACGTGCACGGGTTCGGGCGCTTCGATGCAGCCGCTCAAAAGCGCGATCAGGCGGTCTTTCTCCTCGATCGCTTCGAGCAGCTCGCACAGCTGTTCCTGGCTGACGAGGCCAGCCGCCGAGGCCATCTGCGCGGCGCCTTCGACGTACACTTTGCGGTCGGCGCCGCCGCCGAGAATCGCGGGATCGCACAATAGGAGCGCATCGCTCGCGAGGCGATCATATTTTTCGCGGTCGCGTCCGGCTTGCGCGCGCAGGTCGGCGCGCATGGCTTCAAGCGTCCATCCGGAATAATGGGCGTTGAGATACGCGGCGATCCGGTCGAGATCCTCCTGGCGGAACACACGCTCGGGACGAATCAGCTTATCGCGCGTCAGCCCGCCGGCGGCGACCAAAACCACCAGGATGCGATTTTCGGGAAGCAGCAGAAAGCGCACGTGCTCGACCACGCGTGCGCGCCAGCGGCGGCGAAATGAAAATTCCCAGCCCGCGCGAAACGGCCGCGAGCACATGGCTCGCGCGCTCCATCACCGCTTCGGGCGTCTCGGCCGCTTCCAGCTCGCGGCGAATCCACTGGCGGTCTTCGGGGCTGCTGGTCGCCTTGGCCGCCACCTGCTCGACGAAAAACCGGTACGCGGAGGCCGTGGGAACCCGCCCCGCCGATGTGTGCGGCTGGTAAAGATAGCCTTCCAGTTCGAGATCCGCCATCACGTTGCGGACCGTCGCGGAACTCAGCGGCTCGAGCGTGACGGTGCGCCACGCTGCGCGAAGACACGGGTTCGCCCGTCTCGATATACTCGCGCACCACATCCGTCAGAATCTGCTGGCCCCGCTTCTGCTGTAGTACGGTTGAACTCATGAGTTTGCGTGAATTATCCCGGCGTAGGCTCTGCAAAGTCGGCGACCGCCGTCTATTCCACTCCTTCCTTAAATTTTAATCGGCATTGCGAAATGCGTCAACCGGAACGGTCGCAGAGTGTGAAATACCTCGACGGGATGACGAAAAATGCGCGCCGAAATTGCGGGGGAGGGTCCACGCTGGGCTCGGCACAAAGGAAGACGGAAATTACGCGTTATCAATCTGGGGGCGCTGGAGGCGGTCGGAGAAATCAATGTAAACCGTCTTCCAGTCGGAGTAAAAATCGAGCGCCGCGAGGCCTGCCTCGCGATGACCATTGCCGGAATTTTTGACCCCGCCGAAGGGCAAATGAGTTTCGGCGCCGATGGTGGGCGCGTTGATGTAGACGATGCCCGCTTCAAGATCGCGCTGTGCGCGGAAGGCGAGATTGACGTCGCGCGTATAAATCGCGGCCGACAAGCCGTACCGCACTCCATTGGCGATCTCGAGCGCATCTTCAAATGTCTCAAAGGGAATCACGCCAACCACAGGGCCAAAAATCTCTTCCTGGCAAATTCGCATCGCCGCGCTGCATTCGGTGAAAACGGTCGCCTCGTGGAACCAGCCGCGCGCGCATTTTCCGCTTTCGAGGCGATGGCCGCCCGCGGCAAGCTTCGCGCCTTCGCTGCGCCCGATCTCGACGTAGCTCATCACCGTTTGGAGCTGTTGTTCGTTGATGCAGGGGCCCATCTCGGTTGTGGGATCGAGGCCGCCACCCGCCTGGAGCGCCTTCGCGCGGGCCACGAATCGGCCGGTGAATTCGCGGCAGATGCCCTTCTGCACGGCAATGCGGCTCGCGGCCGTGCAGCGTTGTCCCGTGGTGCCAAAGCCGCCCCAGATTGCGCCATCAATGGCCAGATCGAGGTTCGCATCGTCCATCACAATGATGATGTTCTTGCCGCCCATTTCGAGATGGCACTTCTTGAATGTAGGCGCGCAGGCCTGGCTGACAATCCGGCCGACTTCCGTGGACCCCGTAAAACTGATCAACCCGACATCCGGATGGCCGAGCATCGGCGCACCCGCCTGCGGACCCTCTCCGAAGACCACGTTCAACACACCAGCCGGGAGTCCGGCTTCGGAGAGCGCTTGCGCGAGGTTATAGGACGAGAGTGGAGTATCTTCCGCAGGCTTGAGAATCACCGTATTGCCGCAGATGAGCGCGGGCATCACCTTCCACGAGGGGATGGCCATAGGGAAATTCCATGACGTGATCAGTCCCGCAACGCCCGCCGGGGCGCGGACGGACATCGCAAACTTGTCGGGAAGCTCCGATGGAGTCGTCTGTCCAAACAGGCGCCGGCCCTCGCCCGCCATCAGCTGTGTCATGTCAATGGCTTCCTGCACGTCGCCGCGAGCTTCGGCGAGGATTTTCCCCATCTCGCGGGTCATATCGCGGGCGTATTCTTCCTTGCGCTCGACGAGGATTTGAGCGGCGCGGAAGAGAATTTCCGCGCGCTTGGGTGCCGGCGTGAGCCGCCATTTGGCATAGGCGGCCTTCGCAGCGTCCACAGCCAGCGCAATATCCTTTTCCGTCGAAGCCGGAAACAGGCCGATGAGTTCGTCCCGGTTCGCGGGGTTGCGGTTTTCAATGGCTTTCCCACTGCGCGCCGGAGTCCATTCGCCGTTGATGAAATTCTTGAAAACCTTGGGGGCAAAGGAAGTGGCCATCATGCGCCCTCCGCGGGAGCCAGCATGACGTTCGCGGCTCTCGGCTCATCGCACGGCTACTGAATCAGGCTAGCACCATGCAGACTGAGTTGGAAAGCAACACTTCGTCAGTGTGAAACGGGATGTGAGCCAGAGATCAAGGGCGAAGGCGAGTTGGAGACAGGGGACGAGGGCGTGGGAGTCAGATTCGCCAGAGGCGGAGCCACAACCCTGGGAGCGGAAACACCGGCGATGTCCGAGCCGAGGCCGAGCTTTTGAAGCGTGGGGGCGTCGAGCTTTCCCGTAGGGTCTATATCGTTGGCGGACTGGAATTTCTCGACGGCGGCTACTGTATTCGAGTCCCATTTCCCGTTCGGATCGCCCTGAAAGTAGCCGGCGCGTGTCAGGGCAGTCTGTATCTCGGAAATGCGGTCGGGTGTGGGCGCCTTCTGTAGAGTCTCACGCGACGTATGGTGCCGGTGTTTTCTCGAAGATTTCTTAGCCGCGGGGGTGGAAAGAGAAGACGATCCCGTTTCTCTCACGCCATGTGCCGGGCGCCCTGCGCCTGCGGCGCCGCGCGCGAACGCCGCCGGTGCGGGCACGCATCCGAACCACAGAGACGCGGCAATGGGCAGCCATTTCATAAGCGTTTGCATTCTTGATGGACGCTCGCCGCCGGGATTTCGATGCCTAGAGGCCGGCGGCAACCTAGCTCTTTCTATTATGGCGATTTCAAAACAAGTCTCAAGGGGCAAGCGGCCACGAAAGACGTATCAGACAACGCAGGAAGCGGCATTACTTTTCGGAGGGGACGGCCCCGGCGAGAAACAGCGTCAGGACGCGGTCGCTATCGGACCGGCGCGCGACTTTGAAGAGCACATCATCGCCCGGCTTCAGCTTGGCCATCTCCGCGCGATAGTTCGCCAGAGCGCTGATGGGCGCGTGGTTGATTTCGGTGATCACGTCGCCGCGCGAGAATTGGATGTCCTCGGCAAAACTGGCCGGCTCGACCTCGGTGACCACCACGCCGGTCACCTTATCCATGCCCAGCCTGCGCGCAAGCTCGGGCGTAAGGTCCTCCACGTGCAATCCGAACTGCGCCGGCTCTTCCGATTGACCCGGCTGTTCTGCCGCGCTCGCGGATGCATCCGGGAAAAGTTTGGAGCGGTCGGCAACCGTAGCCGTCGTCTCCTTCGCCTGCTTGTCGCGGAAATATCGCAGCTGGACGGACTGGCCGACGGGAGTCTGCGCGATGGGATTCACCAGATCGGCGGAGGTGTGCACCGGCTGGCCGTTCACGTCCGTGATCACGTCGCCGGCCTGTAAGCCGGCCTTGGCCGCGGGACTGCCGGGGGCCACGTCCTCCACGACGATCCCGTAGGGAGCGCCGAGTTCCTTCATGAGAATGGGGTTCTTGCTGTTTTCCTCCTGGAATGTCACGCCGATCGAGCCGCGCGTCACTTTTCCGCTGCTCACCAGTTGGTTGTACACGGAGATGGCCGTGGTGGAGGGCAAGGCGAAGCCGACACCCTCGAAGCCTCTGCTCCCCGTATAAATCGCGGTGTTGATCCCGATCACTTCACCCGCCATGTTCACCAGCGGGCCGCCGGAATTGCCGGGATTGATGGCTGCGTCGGTCTGGATGAATCGCTGGAACTGATGCTCATCGTCCACGGAGCGGTCCTTGGCGCTGATGATTCCAGCCGTGACCGTGGAATTCAGGCCGAAGGGGCTGCCGAACGCCAGGACCCAGTCGCCGACTTGCGTGCTGTCGGAATTGCCCAGCTTGGCGACGGGTAAATCATGGTCTGCGTCAATTTTGATGACGGCCAAGTCGGTGTCCTTGTCCGTGCCGATCACATGGGCGTCGTAGTGATTGGGGTCGCCGTCGAGGGCCACTTGAATCTTCGTGGCTTGATCGATTACATGATCGTTGGTGAGGATGAAGCCCTTTTTGTCCACGATCAATCCCGAACCCAGGCTGCGCTCAGCGTCCGCGCCATCGTCGGGAGAATTGAAGAAGCGATCGAAGAAATCCTGAAAGGAATCGTCGGGGGCGTGCGAATCCCTGCTGCCCTTGGGCTTTTCGATCACCTGTGTGGTGGAGATATTGACGACGGCAGGTTCGAGTTTCTTCGAGATTGCGGAAAAAACGTTCGAAAGCAACACAGGGTCGGGAACCGCCAGCAGAGATGCCCCGTTGTCCGCTTCGCCGCGCGTAGCCAGCACACGCCCGGGAATCATCGTTCCGGTAAGAATGCCGACGCCAAACATCACCACCACGAGGAGGGCTGCGGAGACTTTCCTGCGTTTTACCCAGCTCCACAGTTCCCGGAATTGAATTCCCATCCCCGTGCTCCTTGCTCTATCTCGCCAAAAGCCGAACTGTCATTGTAACATTCCTGCGAAGCCTGCAAGGCCCCCGGGGTTACAGCGTTGTCCGTGTCGCTACGCCGACATTTCCCTTGTAAGCCAGCGGCCTCTCCCCCGAACCCGGCATCGAAGCCACGGAATGGCATCGGCTTCCACCGAATCCTTCGATCAATTCTGGAATTGCGGGTCCTGCACAGGCCCGGAAAGGGGCGTCATGTTTTCGATTTCGTCCTCGCCCGCCCCGATTTCGATTCCGCCTTCGCCAGGTTCGCGCTCGGCCAGTTTCTTCTGGGCGCGGCGCTCCGCCTTCATGCGCGCCTTTTCCATTCTTTTCATTTCCTTCTGGCGCTTCTGGAATGTGGTGGTCATCAAGTCTCCTTTGAATGGCGAGGGTAGGCGGCCTGCCACGGCAATGCCGCTGCCCCGGTCAGCACCTACCAGCGAGGCTCGCGCGGCTGGCGCGCGGCTTCGCGATAATCCTCGTTCGAATAGCGGCCTCGGCCGCCATCCCTGCCGCCGCCCTCGCCGCCCGTGCGCGGCCCGCGTGGCCCGCTCGATTCCCTGGGGCGCGCTTCGTTGACCTTCAAATTGCGGCCGCCGACATCTTTTCCGTCGAGCGCGGCCATGGCCTTGGCTGCTTCGGCATCATTGGACATCTCGACGAACGCGAACCCGCGCGAGCGTCCTGTTTCGCGGTCCATAGCGATGTGGACGCGCGCGACCTGACCAAATGGTTCAAAGATCCCTCGCAAATCGCTCTCCGTCGTCTGGAAATTCATGTTGCCGACAAACAGATTTTTCATCCCTCTGTTCTCCTTGGGCGTTGCAAAGGCGGTGGCGCGAACGCGGCTACAGCAGGTGCCCTGTCAACTATAGCACGTTTGTTGTCAAAGGCCACCGGGCCTTCTCCGGTAAGCCGCCATAGCGGCCTCGCCGGCTCACCAAACCCCTTGTAGAAACGGGGGCAACGCGGTACATAAGCCATATTTATCTAGGATGGGATAAATATAAATTTGACTCGGGGTGCCCTTTTGCGGTTCACTATTCTATGGAGATAGACGCATGGCTCCTCGCACGCTGTACCAAAAAATCTGGGACGCCCACGTGGTCCTCGAAGAGCCTGGCCGCCCCGCGCTGATTTATATTGACCGCCACTTCGTCCACGAAGCCACTTCCCCGCAGCCTTTCGCGTCACTGAAGGCCGCCGGGCGCAAGGTCCGCCGCCCCGAACTCACGTTTGCGACCATGGACCACTCCGTCCCGACGAAGAACCGCGACCTCCCCATGCTCGATGCCACCGGCGCCGCGCAGTTCGACGCGCTCGCGCGCAATTGCAAGGAGTTCGGCATCAACCTCTTCGACATGCACAGCCACAATCAGGGCATCGTCCATGTAATCGGGCCGGAACTCGGCATCACGCAGCCGGGATGCACGATCGTCTGCGGCGATAGCCACACCTCCACGCACGGCGCGTTCGGCGCGCTGGGATTCGGCATCGGAACGAGCGAGGTGGAGCACGTGCTCGCCACGCAATGCCTCGTGCAGTTCAAATCCAAAACGATGAAGATCGAAGTAAAGGGCAAGCGCCCGCATGGCGTGACCGCAAAGGACATCATCCTCGCCATCATCGGCAAAATCGGAATCGGCGGCGGCACCGGCTACGTCTTCGAATATGCAGGCGAGGCCGTGCGCGGGCTTTCCATGGAAGGCCGCATGACGATGTGCAACATGTCCATCGAAGGCGGCGCGCGAGCGGGAATGGTGGCTCCCGATGACACTACCTTTGCGTATCTCGAAGGACGCGCATTCGCGCCACGCGGGAAGGATTTCCACATCGCCGTGGACTACTGGAAGTCACTCGCGACGGATGCCGGCGCAAAGTACGACGCGACCGTCACACTCGAAGCGCACGAACTCGCGCCCATGGTGACGTGGGGCACGAACCCGGGCATGGTGACGCAAGTGACCGGGCGCGTTCCCGACCCAGCCTCCTTCGGCGATCCCGTGGACCGCAAGGCCGCTGAAAGCGCACTCGCCTACATGGACCTCAAACCCGGAACGCGCATGGAAGATATACCGCTCGACCGCGTGTTCATCGGCTCATGCACCAATTCGCGCGTGGAAGACCTGCGCGCCGCCGCGGGAGTTGTCGCGGGAAAGCGCGTGGCGAAATCGCTGAAGCAGGCGCTGGTGGTGCCCGGCTCGATGCGCGTGAAGGCGGAAGCGGAAAAGGAAGGCCTCGACAAAATTTTCCGCGACGCCGGCTTCGAATGGCGCGATGCCGGATGCAGCATGTGCATCGCCATGAACGACGACGTGCTGCCGAGCGGCGAGCGCGCCGCAAGCACGTCGAATCGCAATTTCGAGGGACGCCAGGGCAAGGGCGGCCGGACACATCTGGTGAGTCCCATTATGGCCGCGGCGGCTGCGATCGAAGGCCATTTCGTCGATATCCGCCGCTGGAACGATTTGAACGGAGACGAATAGTAGCTGTCTCACAAATGATCTTTAGGGGGTCGGAGCTTTAGCTCCGACAAAAAGCCGCGGCAAAAACGGGGCTTCAGCCCCTGAGGACAGCCCCCTACGCCGCCCACTGCCGTTTAGGAGAAGGCTTCAAGCGAGAGGAACGATGCAGCCCTTCACCAAACATGCCGGTTTGGCCGCGCCCATGGACCGCGTGAACGTGGACACGGACCAAATTGTCCCCAAGCAGTTCGTCAAGCTGCTCACACGCGAGGGATTTGGGCGCTTTTTATTTTTCGATTGGCGGTATCTCCCGGGCGAAAAACCGAATCCCGATTTTATTTTGAATGCGCGCAGATATCGCGGTGCGAGCGTGCTGCTCGCGCGCGCGAATTTCGGGTGCGGTTCGAGCCGCGAACACGCGCCCTGGGCCATTCTCGATTACGGGTTTCGGGCGATTTTGGCGCCGAGTTATGCGGACATTTTCTACAACAACTGCATCAAGAATGGAATCCTTCCGGTCACGCTCTCGAACGAACAAATGGACGAGCTTTTCAGGCGCACCGAAGCGAACGAGGGCTACCGCCTGACGGTGGACCTTGAGCAGCAAATCGTCACGGACGACTTGGGGCTGCGGTATGATTTTCATATCGAGCCATTCCGGAGGCAGACTCTACTGCAAGGCCTTGATGAAATTGGGCTTACGCTCGGGCACGAAGCGGAGATTGCGTCCTTCGAGTCGAAGAATTTGCGCGTCCCGCAGATGCACGGCGACGTGGACGTGAAGTACCACCGAAATTAGTGGAAGGGCGGGGTTTCAACCCCGCCGCAACCCATCCGTAAACAGAAGGGCTTCAGCCCCTCACGACGGAAAACACGCCGTTAGGCATGGGACAATCTGCTGCAACTTCTTCAAGGACATTGAACTCAATAAGGCCGTAAAATGGGCTTAGAGGGCGCAAAATGCCTCGTTTTGTCATCAGTCATCCCGTCGATGGGTCCCGCGTATTCGAATTGCAAGGTTTACGCCCCCTGACGATCGGCAGAGCCAAGTCCAGCAACCTGGTACTAGACCATGAAAGCGTGTCGCGCGCGCATGCCGTGGTGCGTCCGACGCCCGATGGACACTGGGAGATCATAGACCGTGGGGCTGCCAACAGCGTGAAGGTGAATGGAGCCGCAGTGAAAGAGGTGAGGCTGCACCCGAACGATGAGGTCGCCATCGGCGAATATCGCATGCGCTTTGAGGACTCCTCGGCGCGCGGCGTGATGACCTATGGCACTCCGCAGTTCACGCCGAGCTTCGCGAAGGTGCTGGGCGAGTCCGCCTATTCGGGCACATTGATGCCTGTGGAATGCGTGGGGGCCGCGTCGTCGCCGGAGATGGGCCGGCACGCGAGCGGCGAGGACCGCGTGAGGGCGCTCGAGCGGGAAAATCGCCTGCTGACGCTGCTCTACCGCGTGAATCGCGCGCTCGGCGAACTCGCGACAATTCCCCAGGTGACGCAGCGCATTTTAGATTTTGTGCTGGAGATTGACGGGGCCGAGCGGAGCTACGCCATGCTCCTCGAACCGGTTTCCGCGGAGGACTCGGGCGGGGACCGAGGGCGCGTACACCTTCGAGCCGGCAACGATTCGGTATCGCGCCAGTGCTAAGGGCGCTCGGAATCAGGCCACGCCGAATCTGGCGATTTCGCAGAGCATTATCCTCCAGGTGATGAGGGGCGGGCTGCCGCTGCTGGTCACCGACGCGCAGTCCGATCCGCGGCTTTCGGCGAGCCAGTCCGTGGCGAACGCGGGAATCCAATCCGCGATGTGCGCGCCGCTGGGCTCCGGGAAGGTCCTGCGCGGCCTGCTCTACGTGGATAATTTGTCGCGCCGCGGCATGTTCACCGTGGACGACCTCAACGTCTTCGCCGTAATCGCCGTCCAAGCCGGCCTAGCCATCGAGCGCGTCCGCACGCACACCGACGCTGGCGCGGCGCGCTCCGCAGCCTACCGCCGTTAAATAATCGCGCCACAACGACAGAAAAAACCCACGCTCACGGACACTGAGCTTCCTTGGTTCGTCCTGATGTCCATGCCTTAGCGCTTGTAGCGGTACTTGATCGTCACGCTGTCACCCGGTTCTATCTTGAACAAGAGGGCTACGGTTCTCCCCCGGACTGAGAAGGTGTCGGTAGGTTCATCTAGACCGTTAACGAGCACCTCCACGGAACCTGCTATGGGATCGTCAGAGATTTTAAAAGCCTCATTGCCGGCTCTGTCCGTGTCAAACCAGTTCCTTTGCCGGAACACCCGGATCTCGGAAGTCGTCATACCGGTAAGAAAGATACTCACCGTTAAGCGCCAAGAAAAATCCAATCCACATTATACAAGCTACTCTCCTTCTCCATGACGGCCAGCGCTCAGTCCAAATTCCCACCCGGCTCCAATGCCAAAGGCCCAACAAATAATCGTGCCGATGTGAAGGATCGCATTGATGTGATTCAATCCGAACAGCCACGACATGTACACGTCCCTTCGCTTCGCGTTATAACGTTATGGACCCTGGCGGGTGGGCCAGGGTTTCGCTCGGCGAGGCATCCGCGGCATCGCTCGACGTCACGGCGCATGATAGCACCGCGCGATTTCACTTGGGAGTATGTTGTTAAGGGACCATGAAAGCTTGGCCATCCGCCAGACTGGATCAACCGATTGCGCCAAGCCACGGATTCGCGAGGGCGATACCGAGCTTTTCAAAGTGCTTCGTATTTCGCGTGGCGAGAGTGAGCACGTGAACCTCGGATGTGGCGGCAATGAAGGCGTCCATAACATTCAATTTGACTCCCATCTTGTTGCTGCGGGCCATGAGCGCGCCCCACGATTCCGCCACACGCAGATCCACGCCGATGATGCGTCCTTCAAACCTTAAAGAGAGATCGTCTTCGAGCCACGATTTTAGGGCGTCGCGGCGCCGTCCCGGAGCCATTTCGTCAATGCCCTGGCGGATTTCGGCGAAGGTGATGACGCTAAGGCATACGCGGTCCTCGTCTATGTCGGCGAGCCAGCGCACGACGTTTGGATCGGGACGCGGCTTCACCCACTCCGACACGACGTTCGTATCCAGCAGATAGTTCAAAGTCCGGTCCCGCGCGGCTTGGTGCGGGAGCGCTTGATGCGCACGCGAGCGCCACGCAGGGGCGACCCGGCGAAGAACTCGGCAAGATTGCCTTTACGCTTCGTTTTGCGTTCCCATTCCTTCGCGGAAACCACGACGACGGCCTTGCGCCCGCTCCGCGTGATCGTCTGAGGACCATCGGCGAGCGCACGATCAATCACAGCGCTCAAATGGGCTTTCGCTTTTGCGACGGCCCAAACGCGAGCCGGTTTAGCCATGAAATCCTCCTAAATAGTCCAGTTAGTCAGTATAGTCATACGCGGGGCTTTAGGCAAGATGCCAGCATACAATCCAAGGCGGTCTCTGTGACGCCTCTCGTAGCGGCCACCTTCTTGCCCTGACGAAGGAAGGGTCAGGCGGGCCTGCCGGGCCGGAGCAGATTCATCGCGTAGGACGGCATCCTGCCTTTGCCGTTGTCTTTGTTGTTGCCCTTGTAGCGGCCGCCTTGCTTTTTAGGCGGGCATCTTGCTCTTGAATTTGCCGTTGCTCTTGTAGCGCCGGCGTCTCGCCGGCTCTTTGTTCTTGCCGTTAAGGTTTAAATGTACGTGCGTCCTCTGCATCCCGATGGGTTGTATCGGGACGCCGCCCTGCCCTGACGAAGGAAGGGGGTCTTTTAGCGCGGCATCCTGCTTTTCTCGGGGTCGCGATCCTCTAAAGATTAGACTTGGGAGTATGCGACCGGAGGGTGGCAGGTTATGGAGTCGTGGTCGTCTCGACAACGCCGAGATCGATCCCGTCGATCGAGCCATACGGCTGGCCGGGCGATCTCTCGATTGTGAGCTTTACCACCTCGCCTGCGGTGACCGAAAGCTCTCCGCTGCTGATGAAGGGCAGACGATTGTCGCGGCTGGTATCCGACTTTGCTGTTAAACGCTACGGTGCCGCTGGCGAGCTTGCGGCTCCCGAGGGTAAGAGTGAAATTATTGCTGCGCTTCTGCGCGGACTGCGCGTACCAGATCACCCCGGCGACCCTGATAGTGCCGCTGGCCGGGGCCGTCCATATAACGGATGCCTGGCCGTTGCCGGGGCCGTTGCCGTCGTCCTGGCTATGGACGAGAACGTCGCCCTTCAGAAAAATCGGCTGGCGAGCCGGGCCCCTTTCCGGAGGCGACTATAAAAGCCGGGATGCAGTTCCCTGAAACGTTGCCCAGGGACCAATCCTTCGTAATGCCAGGATAGCCGCTGAAGCAGCTCCCGGAGGGTTGCGGAATCGTGTTGAAGGGCATCACGGCGCCTCCGCTGAGGAACCCCCAAGGTCCGGCGGGATTGAAGGCGGTGCTGTTCGAGTCCTCGGAAGCCGTGAGGTCGTAAGTAGTGGTGCCCGCCCAAAGACTGGCTGCGACAAACAGCAGACCTAACGTAAGCGACGCCAAGTGAATCACACGCATTTTGCCTCCTAAACACCGGCCAATATAACACCATCGTTTCGTTCGCAACCAGGTTTCTGGCGGCGCGCCGCACGAAGCTGTACTAGTATCCATGCAAGATTGTTCCATCTACGCCTTATTTACTCTATTGACAACGTAAGGACTTTATGCTATGATGGGTTGCTTTTGTTGCGCGAGCTTCGCCCTGCCCTGAGTGACGTGGCGAAGGGTGCGGCCGGCGCAACTTATTGAAATGCCATGCAGCGAGAACAGGAGATTTCTGTGTCCTTGACGACACGCTCGGAAGCTCGAAACATCGAACTGGGTGCCTTACGCGGACGTTCCAGCCTCCAGCTTCCAGAATTCTAATCGAAACATGCCGGGAAATAGAAACCGTCTTAACTCCCTCGCTATCAATAACATAAATTTTTCTAATCGAAACAAAACAGGGGGGGGCGCCGACCCAATTTCAGCCTGAATTATGGAAGCAAAAGAGAAAATCCGAACCGAAGACAACGCGGCCCACGAAGCAGCTTTTCCCTCTTCCCTCTTCCCTCTTCCCTCTTCCCTCATCCCTCTTCCCTCTTCCCTCATCCCTCATCCCTCGCCCCTCATCCCGCACCCTAGACTTGCGCCATATAATCCATTAAGTTTGGGAGGAGGAGAGAATACCCATGGTCGAGACGCCCTCTACGATGCTTCCGCTTGGCACCGAAGCGCCAAAATTCAGCCTTCCGGACCCCGCCGGCAAGTCCGTGTCGCTCGATGATTTCAAGGATGCGCCGGCGCTCGTGGTCGCGTTCATCTGCAATCACTGCCCTTTTGTGAAGCACATTCGAAAACAATTTGCATCTTTCGCCAAGGAGTATCAGTCGCGCGGCGTAGCTATTGTCGCCATCAACTCAAACGACGTGGAAAGCTACCCGGACGACGCGCCTGACAAAATGGCGGAAGAGGTCAAACAGGTTGGTTACACCTTCCCCTATCTCTCCGATCAAAGCCAGGAAGTGGCCAAAGCCTATCGAGCCGCTTGCACGCCGGACCTCTACGTCTTCGATAGGGGCCGCCGCCTCGTCTACCGGGGACAGTTCGACGACAGCCGGCCCGGTAATGCGCGTCCGGTAACCGGCAGAGACCTGCGCGCGGCTCTCGACGCGCTATTAGCCGGCCGCGCGGTTGACGCGAACCAGAGGCCGAGCATCGGCTGCAATATCAAGTGGAAGCGCCAAAACGCTCCCGATTATTTCTCTAAATCGTAGGATTCCGGATTACGGCTCGGAGTTTGGCAATTTTATATTCATTGGAGGCCTGACTGGGTCAGTTTGACGGCGCAGCCGCCGGTGTCCGTGACGACCGTATTGTTCGTGCAGGCTGCGTTCTCCCCAAGCGCATTGAAGTAAATGCTGGCGGCCTGGGCGGATGCGCTATCGTTATCCACAATCATCGCGCTAGGACCCAGGCCCTCGGTAGCGAGTGTGCTGCTTACCCCTCCCGGGAACCCGGCCGTAATGTTCGCCTCGCCGATGTTCGTTTGGCCGCTCTGGAGGGCGGCTACGAAGAGCCAATCAATGGAGGTGGTGGCATTGTAAAACGAAAGAAGAGGGGCCCATTCGGCGCCAGGTCCGCCGCCAGCCGAAAAACTATTCGCCGGAGCACCTGACTTCATCACGCCGCCCGCGCCGAATCCTACACCATAAATAGTGATGACTCCTGTCGTTGTCGAGCTGGGCGAGCAGGGCTGGCCAACCACGCCGGTGACTCCTCCGACGTAGATGAGGGCGCCAGCCGAGGTGATGTTGGTGAAATAGGCGTTGTTAAAAGTGGGGAGATGGAGATTGCACTGATTTCCCGCGCCGATGGGAACGGCCACGGATGAACTGAACGACGTGGTGGCCTGGACGAGGACGCCGTTTGCGCCGCCGCTCGCCGATCCGCTGACGGCGTAAACAAAGCCGTCCACACCATCCACAAGGGGGGGGTCCACGATTCCGCCGTAGGTCTTGCTAGCGACGCCATCGCCCACCACGATCGATTTGATCGTTCCGGATTGGGAGACGGAATAGAGTTTCCCGTCCGAGCAGCCTACAAAAACGTTGAGGGTGACAAAATCCAGGACGGGACCCGTGAGTGTTCCGTTGCACACGGAGATGGCACCTCCGGTTCCCCAGGTTCCATCGAGGCTGGGAGCGGGCTTCGACGCGCCCGAGCAATTCGGGTTGATGGACGTGCAGAACACGTTTTTGATGCGATAGAGCGTGCCGATATCGTTGCCGACATAGGCCACGTCGCGGCTATAGTCCACAAAAGGAGACGACATCGTATCCGCTCCCGTCGTCGAGGAGCCGAGCATGAGATCGGTGGCCGTTCCGCTGCCGGATACCGGCTGCACGGCAACGAATGAATTGATGGTCAACGGCAAGAGAGTGTTTTGAAGGTTGGCCGCAACCCCATTTCCGCTCTTCCAGGCCAGCACATGAAAATGCGCGGCGCTGCCGGCAGCCGACTCGACGAAGGCCACTTTGTTCCCTGTATTCGGCCCACTCGGGTTTGCGATGTCGTAGGAAATTGCCGGAGACGTTGGAACGGCGCCGCCACCGCTGATTCCCTGAACGTTGTAGGACCACGTGACTGTGGCGGCTGTACCGTTGTCGTTCGCCGTTGGGGTGCGATTGCAGATTCCGGTTGCTCCCGGAGCCGTGCCGCTATATAGATTGTCAAAAGCCACGATGTTCGGCTGCGTGGCCGAGCCCGCCGCGTTCACGGGAAAAACTACATAATCGTTCAGACAACTCGGCGCGGCGGTGACGTCAAAAGAGAACTTTGCGGGATACATTTCCTGCGCCGTTCCACCCTTGCCGAGATTAATGCTCCAGTCACGGTGCATGCCGAAGCGATCCTTGCTCCTTTCTCGCACGCCGAAAACTCCACCGCCGAGCCAGCCCCTGCGGCGCCACAGGAACCAGGCGCGAGGGTCCTGCTCAACCGCCATCATCGCTCTCATGGAACCAAACCGAGGATAGACGGTGAAACGCTGGCTCCAGTCGTGAACCATGGGGACCGGCGGGCTAACGGTTTCCGCCCTTCGCCCTGGGATGGGCATTGCAAGCACGCATCCCATCACTAGAACCAACAGAATCAAAATATTGCGCGCGGCGTTGGAAATCGAAGTGCGGGAGCGCCCGCAGATGGCGCGATTCGATGTCTTGTGAATCATTTCGCCCTCCCAAGTCAGCGACTGACTCGACCGTCGTGCTGCGGTTCACGACGCCAGTTCAAGCAGAATTTTGCTGGCAAACTACCCTAAGGTGGAACCTCCATTGGAGATGCTGGACGCGGACATCCTGCACTGCCTTCCATTCCTCGATGCGATTATCGCACCAGAGCAAGCCCTTGCAGGATCGGCGGCGTTTCGACGTTCCTACGTGACACTTCACTTTCCGTGTAACTGTCGCCTGAGGCATGCTGGGAGGTATCGATTTTCTTAGAAGCAATGCTGCGCGGACTTTTAGTGCTCGAGGGCGGCGGGGCGGATCATTCGAAGCTGATGAGGGCGATTTCGGGAATGGTGCCGACGCGCATGGGCGGGCCCCAGGTGCCCGCTCCGCTGGACGTGTACACAAGGAGATTGCCGAGGCGCTTCAGCCCATAGACGAACGGGCCAAAGATGCGCGAGGTAATCCACGTGAAGGGGAAGAACTGGCCGGCGTGCGTGTGGCCGGAAAGCTGCAAGCCGATTTTTTCCTCGGCTGCGATAGGCAGATGATTCGGTGAGTGCGTCAGGAGAATGCTGGCGCCATCCGGATCGAGGCGCGCGCGGCGCAGAATCGCGCGGAAGCCTTCGGGCTGGACCGAATCGCGGTGGTGCACGCCCACAAGCTGCAAGCCGTCCACCATAACTTTTTCATTATTGAGCACGCGAACGCCCGAATCGCGCACCGCGTCGAGAAATTTTCCACGGTCGCCAAACTCCTCGTGATTTCCGCTGACGAAAAACGTTCCCAAGGGCGGCGAAAGCTTTTCGAGCGGCTCAGCAAGGTGGCGAGCGTCAGCGGCGGTACCGTCGTACATATCGCCGCCAATCAGAATGATGTCCGGCTGGAGGCGGGAGAGGAGCGCGACGATATGCTTGATGAAGCCGTAGCCGCGAACGTGGCCGAGATGCGTGTCCGAGACGAACGCCGCGACGCGCCCTCGCCACGCGGCGGGCAGATTCGGCAGCTTGACGGTCACCTGAGTGACGCGCGTGAGCGCGGAATTCAGCAGGCCGTAGGCGCTGGCAGCGACGGCACAACCGAAAAGCGCGAAGGCGATGTGCCGCGGCTGCATGTGCAATCGGAGCAGGACCGACACGCCGTAGAGAATCCACGAAGCGCAGGCCGCTAAAAACGCGAAGCTGAAAAAGCCAAGCCATACCGCGGACAGCTTGTAATAGAGGCGCACGGCCGGCTGCGAATAGTTCCGGGCGAGCAAACTCGCCGTGAGGAACGTGACGGAGAGAATCGCGAAGGCGATTGCCAGGGCCGGGACGCCAGCGGGCTTACTTATTTGCCCGAGCGTTTGAGTGGGCGCTCGCAGGAAATACGTCCAAGTCTCATACACGAACCAATGGCCGAGGAAAAGGATGGATTGAACAATCATCAAGAAGATGATGATGCGTTTTCGCATTTATGAGCGCCCCCATTTTATTTAGATGCTGTGAAGGGCGGCAGGACTCCTCTGATGGGCAGATGATTTGAATTTCAGGCAGTTCTCTTAGTAGAGATTCAGCTTCCTTGTTGCGAGCAATCGAGATGGGTATATAATCACGGCCTTATTCGAGGCCAAAAGGAAATTCCGGCTCACCCGGCCAAGCCCACTACCATCGGAACGCGAGATTACACATGGAGGTAAATATGGACATTCAATACGCCTCAAAGGGAGCGCGGCAAGGCATGGAGCGTGCCGCCGCTCAGCGGCAGAACGGCCGCGTTGGCCGTGCGACATTGCTTTCGATATTCGTCTGTCTCAGCCTGCTGGTGAGTTCGCTGCTGCTTTTCGGCCTCACGTCGCGAGCGCAGGACACTTCGCAGGACACGTCGAACGCGCAGGCGCAAATGCCGAAGAACGCTTCCGGCTTTTTAGGCGACTACTATTCCAAACTCCAGCCCGATCCCAAGGGCGCGGATTTGCTGGTCTACTGGGAAAGTGAAGACGTTCTGAAGAACTCCAGCAAATTCATCCTTGACCCTGTGATTGTTTATCTGCTTCCCGCGGCGCAGGCGCGCGGTATTGACCCCGAGCAATTGGAGAAGCTGACTGAATACTTCACGAATGCTATCAAGACCGAACTCACCAAGTCCGGACAATACGAAATCGTGACCGAGCCTGGGCCAGGCGTTATGGAATTGCGATTGGCAATCACGAACGTAGAGCCCAATGGCGGCAAAACGAATGCAGCCGTGAAGGGAGCTGCCGCCGCTGCGAGTGTGACAGTAGCTCCGGGCGTCGGCCTAGCCGTACCCAGGGTCAGTGTTGGCAGGGTGTCGATTGAAGGTGAAATGGTGGATTCGGTGTCCGGGGACGTAAAGGTAGCCTTCATGTCCAGCAGAAGCGGCCGCAGATATTTCGCCGGGCTGAAGACCTATCAGAAGTGGGGCGACATTGAAGCCGCATTTCGCGCCTGGGCGAAAAACTTTCGCGTGCGTCTAGACAAGGCGCACCAGTCGTAGCGCTACAAGTCAGGCTAATCGCGATCGTTAATGCGCGCGCAGACCTTGAACTCGGCGGCGGCCGAGTTCAAGGTCTCTCCCTCGAGAACCACTCGTTCCGCCAACTGCTCTCGACGAACAAAGCCCAGTCGTGCGTCCTTATGAATGTCCATTCGCGCCTCTCCGGTTGAAGGTGACTGCCGAACAGAATCAGCTTCTCCGGTTCTGCTCGAATGGACAACCTGTTGAAATCTCATAGCCAGCTTATAGCGCGCCTCGATACAAATCATCGGGGCACAACCCTTCCCTCCGCTCAGGGAAAGAACGCGTGCCTCCCTTCCTCCGTCAGGGCAAGCCGGCGCTCGGGGAAAGGCGAGGCGGGAAGTTAGCGATCGAGGGCGGCGAGGGCGACGGCGATGAGGAAGAGGCGCCGGAGGCCGAGGTGGCGTCCGGTGGGGTCGTACCACTCGGCGAGGGTGTGCGAGCCGCCGCCTGAGCCTCCCGCGCCGAGGGCGACGGCGGGAATGCCAAGGGAGAGGGGAATGTTCGCGTCGGTGGAGCTGCTTTCCAGGCGAGAGGAGATGCCGAGGTAGAGGTCCGCGTCGCGAATCGTGGCGAGGAGCGGAGAATTATTCGGAAGTTTGCCGGAGGGGCGGTCGCCCAGGGAGTGGAAGGCGACGAGCAGCGCGTCGCTCCGGGCGCCCGAAGCGGAAATTCCCTCGCGCACGCCTGCTTGCATGGCCGCGCGCAGGGCGGCTTCGAGGCGAGCGAGTTGGCCCGCGTCTTCGGAGCGCAGGTCCACCTTCACGGTGACGCGCGCGGGAATCGAATTGACGGACGTGCCTCCTTCGATGGCGCCGAAATTGTACGTGCTGCGCGGCTCCTTCGGGGGGCGAATCGAAGAGAATTGCACAATGCCGCGGGAAACGGCGGCAATGGGATTGGGCGCGCCGAAATCGGACCAGCTATGCCCGCCGGGACCCGTGACGGCGACTTCCAAGCGGCGCGAGGCGATGGCCTGCGTGGCGATGAAGTCCGTGGAGGCGCCGTCCACGGCGATCACAGCGGCTAGGCGCGAGCGATACGTATCCACGAGGGCGCGAATGCCGCGTAAATTGCCTTCGCCCTCCTCGCCAACGCCGCCGGCGAGAAGAATCGTCTTCTTGGTGCGAATGGAGGACTCGTCGAGCGCGCGGGCCAGGCCGGCGAGAGCGGCGAGGCCCACAGCGTCGTCGGATATGCCGGGGGCTATAAGGCGCGCGCCATCGCGCTTCACGCGGAGGTCTGTGCCCTCCGGGAAAACCGTGTCGAGATGCGCCACGAAGAGAATGGCGCTGGGATCGGAGCCGGCGAACTCGGCAATCACATTGCCGACGGAATCGGTGTGCACCGGAAGGCCGGCGGCTTCGAAAAGTGTTTTCAGAAACTGGCCTCGGGGAGCCTCGCGAAATGCAGGGGCGGCAATTTCGGCGAGGCGAATCTGCTGCTCCGTGACCCAGTCCGAATTGCGGGTAATCCATGCAAGGGCGCGGGCGCAGGCAGGATTCTGGGCGAGCTTGGCGACCGAATCTTCTGCGGCGCGTGCTGAGGGCGCGGCCATATCTACGAAGATACCGCAGATGGCGGCGAGATTCACAGATTTCCAAAGGCCGATTTTTCGGCGTCCGCCCGATTTCGGAGCTGAGAAGAGGCGATGGCCAGGAGGCGAGACTACGGATTTTGCGCGCGTGGCTTCTGGCCCACGGCCCAGAGGATGCGGCCAAAAGGAAGGTGAAAGGCCGACCAGACCGGCCCGAGGGCAAAGACAATGAGAAAGCGACGGAGAGAAGGGCCAGCGTGCTCGGGACGGCGGCGGCGGAAATAGAGGAGCGAAGCGAGGTCCCCCTCGATCACACGCAATTCACGAACCTTGAAACCGGTGTGCTCCAGGGCGGCGCGCAATTCGGAGTAAGTAAATTCGTGGTGATGGCCAAAGTAGATACCGCCACCGGCGCTCGCCTCGAAATAACTTTCGAAGCTATCGTAGACGCTGATGCCGAAGAGAAGCATCAGGCGGTTATAGATGGAGGCCTGGTTGGGAGTGATAATGAAGACGCAGCCGCCAGGAGCGAGGACACGATGGATTTCGAGGAGGACGGGCTTGGGAGAAAAGGCGTGATGCTCAATGACGTCCGTGTAAGTGACGAAGTCGAAGGAATTGTCCGCGTAGGGGAGGGGTTCAGCGCCGAGATCGCATGCGCGGTAGTCCACGCCGTGTTCGGCCACGATTGGCGCGTACATATTGGCGAAGAAGGCGTAATCGAGGGCGGAAACGCGGCACCCGAATTTGGCCGCAAGCAGGGCAAAGGAACCAATTTGCGCGCCGATATCGAGCACGCGCGGGGGAGGGCCGCCGGGCGGATGCGCTTCGAGGACTTTCTTGAGGATGCGGACTTTTTCGCCGCCAGCCGAGATGCTGTCTCGAATCCAATCGGGAGAATGGAGAGCGGCGCGAGGATCGCTCGCCAGTAGTTCGAGGACTTGCTCGAAGTCTTCGAGAGTGGGCTGCGAGCCGCGCATCAGGACCCAACCTTCGCGGAGCGGCGGGAAGACGTGAAGGCCGCGAGCGAATCGGTGGGATCGGGATATTCGAGCGCGACGAGATAGAGGCCCTCGGGCGGGACGGTGGGGCCGGAGCGCGAGCGGTCGCGCAGTTCAAATAGTTGCGGTATATCCGCCGGGGCGAGTCTTCCCTTCCCCACTTCAAGGAGCGTGCCGACAATTTTACGGACCATGTAGCGCAGGAAGGATTGTCCGCGAACGACGTAGGAGATTTCGTCGCGTTCGGGATGGCGGACGATTTCGGAGGAATGGAGCACGCGCGTCATGTTGCGGTCGTTGTCGGCGTCCTCCGAGCCTGAGGATGCGGCGAAGGAAGTAAAATCGTGCTCGCCCGCGAACTCGAGGGCCGCCGCGGACATGGCGGCTTCGTCGAGCGGCCAGGGATAGTGGAGCGCGCGGCGGTAATCGAAGGGCGGAAGGACGCGGCCGCGATAGATGCGATAGCGGTAGGTCTTGCCCTGCGCGAGCCACCGGGCGTGAAATTCGGGGCCGACTTCTTCGGCGGCAGCGACGCGGATCGCCGGAGGAAGCAGGGCGTTCAGCGCGCGCTGGAATTCCTCGGCCGAAAGGGGCGAGTGCGTCCTGAAATGCGCCACCTGGCCGAGGGCGTGGACGCCGGCATCGGTGCGGCTGGCGCCATGAATGACGATTTTCTCCTGCGTGATTTTTCGCGCGGTATCTTCGAGTGCGCCCTGGATGGTCGCGATGCCGGGCTGGAATTGCCAGCCGTGGAAGTCCGCGCCGTCGTAGGCGATGGTGAGTTTGATATTGCGCATAGGGCAGGGGGTATTATCGCACTTCCAAAGGGCTGCGTGTGATGAGCGCACCATCCTGTGTGACGGCTAAACTTGACGGAACGGGCCGACGCTGTTAAACATTAGCATCCCACTGCCGCATGCGGATTGGCAATCTGAACTGCAGCCGCACGCTTGGGACCATGACGGCACACCGGGTTTGCAGGGAAATCAACGAAGCGATTCTGAACGAGGAGGAAACCTGATGCGCAATATTTCTGCAGGCAGCAGGGGGCAATGGGCGCGGCTTGGCAAGGTGTGCGCGGCGGCCGCCGGTCTGGCTCTGGCATGCGCAGCCGCGGCAAACGCCCAGACGTCCGGGGAGTCCACGGGCGGCGAGGCCAATCTGAAGCTTCCTGACCTGAGGCAGGTGCTATTTCTGGGGAGAGTGGATGGCCATACGCTGCTGCTCGGGGGAATCGTCTTCTGCGTCTTCGGGCTGGCGTTTGGGCTGGCCATTTATAGCAAGCTGAAGCGGCTGCCGGTCCACCGCGCCATGCGCGAAGTCTCCGAACTAATCTACGAAACCTGCAAAACGTATCTGATCACGCAAGGAAAGTTCCTGCTGCTTTTGTGGACGTTTATCGCCGTCGTGATCGTCCTATATTTCGGCGTCCTCGCTCCCGTGCATCCGACCGCGGTGACTCTGCCGATCATTCTGGCGTTCAGCGTCGTGGGCATGGCGGGAAGCTACGGCGTGGCGTGGTTCGGCATTCGCGTGAATACATTCGCGAATTCGCGGACGGCGTTCGCGGGGCTTCACGGCAAGCCCTATCCCATCTCCCAGATTCCGCTGAGCGCGGGGATGAGCATCGGGATGATGCTGGTGAGCGTGGAACTGCTGATGATGCTGATCATTCTGCTTTTCGTTCCCGGCAACTACGCCGGACCGTGCTTCATCGGATTTGCAATCGGCGAATCGCTGGGCGCGGCGGCGCTGCGCATCGCCGGAGGAATTTTCACGAAGATCGCGGACATCGGCAGCGACCTGATGAAGATCGTCTTTAAGATTCCGGAGGATGACCCGCGCAATCCAGGTGTGATCGCGGACTGCACGGGCGACAACGCGGGGGATTCGGTGGGGCCGAGCGCGGACGGCTTCGAGACGTACGGCGTGACGGGCGTGGCCTTGATCGCGTTCATATTGCTGGGCGTGAAAGACCCGGCGGTGCAGGTGCAACTGCTGGTGTGGATCTTCGTGATGCGCATCGCCATGCTCGTATCCAGCGCCGGGGCGTATTTCATCAACGGCGCGATCGCCAAGGCGCGGTATGGAAACGCGGAGAAGATGAACTTCGAGTCGCCGCTGACGTCGCTGGTGTGGATCACGTCGCTGCTTTCCATCGCGCTGACTTTCTTCATTTCGTATTTCATCATTCCCAGCCTGGGCGGAGACCCGACGCAATGGTGGAAGCTTTCGGCCATCATCTCCTGCGGAACGCTGGCCGGCGCGGTGATACCGGAGTTCGTGAAGGTGTTCACGTCCACCGAGTCGCGGCACGTGCGGGAAGTGGTGACCTCGGCGCAGGAGGGCGGAGCGTCGCTGGGAATCCTTTCCGGATTTGTGGCCGGGAATTTCTCGGCGTATTACCTGGGATTGACGATGGTGGTGCTGATGACCACGGGGTATCTGGTGAGCACAGCCGGGCTGGGCGCCCTGATGATCGCTTCGCCGGTGTTTGCTTTTGGCCTAGTGGCGTTCGGCTTTTTGGGGATGGGGCCGGTGACCATCGCCGTGGATTCCTACGGCCCGGTGACGGACAACGCGCAATCCGTGTACGAGCTATCGCAGATTGAGCGCGTTCCGGGCGTGGCGCAGGAAATCCAGCGGGATTTCGGGTTTGAGCCGAAATTTGACCGCGCCAAGGACCTGCTGGAAGCGAACGACGGCGCGGGAAACACGTTCAAGGCCACGGCGAAGCCGGTGCTGATCGGGACGGCGGTGGTGGGCGCGACGACGATGATTTTTTCGATCATCATGGCGCTGACGAACGGGATCACGGTGCACGTCGAGAAGCTCTCGCTGCTGTATGCGCCTTTCCTGCTGGGACTGATCACGGGCGGAGCGATGATCTACTGGTTTACGGGAGCGTCCACGCAGGCCGTGACCACGGGGGCGTATCGCGCCGTGGAGTTCATCAAAGCGAATATTCACCTCGAGAGCGCGGAGAAGGCTTCAGTGGCCGACAGCAAGAAGGTGGTGGAAATTTGCACGCAGTACGCGCAAAAGGGAATGCTCAATATCTTCATCGCGGTGTTTTTTGCCACGCTGGCGTTTTCGTTCATTGAGCCGTTCTTCTTCGTGGGCTACCTGATCTCGATCGCCATCTTCGGGCTTTACCAGGCCATCTTCATGGCGGATGCCGGCGCGGCATGGGACAACGCCAAGAAAATCGTGGAAGTGGAGCTGAAGCAAAAGGGCACGCCGCTGCACGATGCCACGGTGATCGGCGACACGGTGGGCGATCCATTCAAGGATACGTCGTCGGTGGCGCTGAATCCGGTGATCAAATTCACGACGCTCTTCGGGCTGCTGGCGGTGGAGCTGGCCGTGGAACTTACAGCGAAGAACGCGGTACTGACGCACGTCCTGGCCGGCTCGTTTTTCCTGGTGTCGTTCCTGTTCGTCTACCGGTCGTTTTATGGGATGAGGATCAAGCAGACGGATTGATGCCAAGGCGCGAGCCGATGCGCCGGGCAGTTACCAGCCGCGCTTCCGTGATTTGCCGTACCGAGGATCGAGCTGCTTCGAGGACTTCCGGCGGAGTTGTTTCCGGAGTCCCACTGTTGAAGGGTGGCGCGGGATCATACTGGATCGAAAGTTGAATTTGCTGGGCGGCTCGTTCGTTGCGCATCAGCGATGCGACTGTCAAAGCTCCATCAATACCGGCCGTGACACCGGCGGCGCTCACATGTTTCCCGTCAACCACGACGCGCGCATTGACAGGGATCGCTCCAAAGTATCCAAGTAGATGAAAAGCGGACCAGTGTGTGGTGGTCCGCACACCTCGCAGCAAACCCGCCGCCCCACATAGCAAGGCGCCTGTGCAAATAGAGAACACGTACCTGGCGCCCTCGGCCTGTTCCCTGATGAATTTCAGGACGACATCGTCATCCATCAACGCTTCCTGTCCGAAACCGCCGAGAACAATAAGCAAATCGAGTGGCGGGGCCTCTGAAAAAGGCTTCTCCGGTGTGATGATCAATCCCTTGACGTCTCGAATCGGGATCGCCTCTTTCCACAGGACGTGAAAAGTGGAGTTGGGAATACGGGAAAGAACTTCGAATGGCCCCGTGAAGTCCATTTGGTCCATTCCTGGATAAACAATCGATCCAATATTAAGGCGGCCTTCCGCTATCGATGGCATTGTCGGCTCCGTGCTGCTCGGCATCTCAAATGGAACGCAGGCAAAGGCACATTATAGCTCTGAAGCAGCAAAGTCCTGCGAAGTCCGCCAATCAGGAGATTGGCGTTCCCGACGGGACCATGCTAGGACTTCACAAGGCCGAGGAACTGCCGGGGGTCGTTCGCGAAGCCGGGGAAAACGGCGTCGAGATTCCGGTCGCCGAGATGCTTCGAAACAATTTCGCCGAGAACGGTGCGATAGTCGGTGGTTAGGGCCAGGTCGCGCCCTTCGTTGAGTTGGCCATCGTTCAAGCCCGGCCAGCGCGTGTAGACTTTGCCGCCTTTGATGCCTCCGCCCATGACAAACATGCAATTGGCGTGGCCGTGATCGGTGCCGCGGTTGCCATTTTCGTGAGCCGTGCGCCCGAATTCGGACATGCTCACGAACACGATGTCGCCCATGGCGTCGCCCATATCCTGGTGGAACGCCGCAATTCCCTGCCCCAGGTCACGCAGCAGATTCGAAAGCTGGCCTTCGACGCCGCCTTCGTTAACATGATGGTCCCAGCCACCGCTATCGAGGAATGCGACTTCCAGGCCAACATCGGCTTTGAATAGCTCGGCGATTTCCATCAAGCTCTTGCCAAAGCGGCTGGCCGGATATTGCGCGCCGTTCGCGGGCTGGTAGGACTTCGGGTCGATTTTCTTGAGCTGGTCGACTGCCTCGAAGGTCTCCTGGCCGACGCCGTGGAGCGCGCGGTCCACCGTCTGCGCATACATGGCTTCGAAGCCGCCTTCCACGGTCTGCGGCGAACCGTACATTTTGAATTGAGTGAGGTCCGGGATGGCCACAGCGGGCGCGGCCCCTTCGAGAGTGAGCGGCAAATAGGGACCGAAGGCCACGGCGCGGAAGGGCGAGACCTGCTCTTCGGGAGTGGTTTGGAGGGCGCGGTTGAGCCATCCATCGTCGGTGGCCTTCACGCCGGGCGTGCCGGACTCCATGAAATCCTGGGCGTCAAAATGCGAGCGCGTGGGATCGGGCGAGCCGACGGCCTGAATGACGGCAAGCTGGCCATTCTGAAAGAGCGGCAGCAGGGGCTGGAGGCTGGGATGGAGGCCGAAGAAACCGTCGAGGTCAATGGCCGCGGCATCGCCGCCGCGGCTGGGCGCTGGGATGGCGATGGTCGGACGCATGCGGTAGTAATTCGGCTCGGCGAAGGGCACGACGACGTTCAAGCCGTCCATGGCCCCGCGCTGGAACAGCACGACCATCTTTTTTTTGTTCGGCGAAACCGTGGCGGCCACGGCACGCTGCAGGAATGCCGGCAGAGAAGCCATGCCCAGCATGGCGATGCCGCCGCTTTTCATGAAATATCGCCGCGAAATTTTCATTGCTCTCCTCCAAAACTAGGGGCCTGCCTGACGGCAGGCGGGCGCAGCATGCTGTGCCCCTACGCAATGCGCCGATCAGCGGCGCTGAAATTCGGGCGCGCCGAGGACGAGGCCCGAGATCAATCCTTCGTTGACGTGCACGACCGGGTCGTCGAGGCGCGCCTGCAAGATTTGGGGATCGTCGAGGCGGCTCTCGAGGGTGTCGCGCGTCGAGGGCGCCACCTGGTCATCCAGGAAAATCGTGAGCGCGCGCGAGAGCGCCATCTGGGCGTCACTCGAAGCATCGTCTCCGAGGATCGCGCTCAAATCCACGGTGGCGCCGGCTACGTGGCCGGTCGAAAATCCCAGGGCGAAGTTCAAGCGGTTCAGCAAAGCCCCCGTGTTGACCCAGGTTTCCGCCTTGTCGGAATAGCCCGTGGGCGGCTGCGCCCGGAACAGAGGCTCGCCCATCCGCCCCACCCACTGGACGAGGGGCAAGGAAATGGAGATGTCCGCATTCAAGGCGCGCGCCGTGCTGGCGACCAGTTCAAAGGGGGTCTTGATCTTGGCGCGATAGGCTTCGCGGGACCAGAATTCAGGCGAATAGATCATGGTCCTCAGAAGGCTGGCGATATCGCCGCCGGAGGATTTGAAATCCCTGGCCATGCGGTTGACGAGTGATGGCGGCGGATTATCCGAGACGAAATGGCGGGCGACCTCGGTGGAAATGAAGCGCGCGGTGTGGGGATCGTTCGCGAGCATTTTTAAGGCTTCTTCGCCGTCCTCAATGCCGCCGTAGTGGAAGGTGTGGCCCATCACGACCATTTTGTCTTCCGCGTGGACGCGATCATTGAAGAAGAATTCTGGATCCTTGCGCGGCTCGCGAATGGTCCAGCCGGTGAGGCATTCGGCCATCTCGATCACGTCCTGCTGCGTATAGCCGGCGTCCACGCCGACGGTGTGAAGCTCCATCACCTCGCGGCCGTAATTCTCATTGAGGCCGCGCGCTTGTCTATTCGCTCCCGCGCCAGCTTGCGGCTGCGGCGGATTCCCTTCCCCGTACATTCCTCCATAGCGCGCGCGGCGGGCGGCCCTTTCCTCCTGCATCTTCTGGAACGCGGCAGGGTCGGCGCTCAGCCAGTTGTCGAGATAGAAAAGCATGGCGGGACTTTTGGCCGTGGCGATGAGGAGGTCCTGGAATTTGCCCATGGTGTGGGGACGAATCGTATCGCGTACATAGGAAGTGAGCAGCCACCTCTCCACGCCTTTGCCGGCAAAAACGTTGAAGTGGTTGAACCAGAAATCCTCCAGCACGGCTTCGAGCTGGCGCTGGCTTTCGACGGCTCGGTCCATTTTCGCCATAGCGAGTTCCGCGATGATGCGGTTCGGCCCCTGGATATTGGCGAGCTGCATCTGGGCCTTGTCGAGATTGTCGTCGCCGGTCTCCATGACGGCGGCCCTGGCATCGCTGCGCTTTTCCATCATCTGCTGGTCGTATTCCTCTTTCGTCATGCCCTCTTTTTTGGCGGCCAACTGGGGTGCAGTAAATTGAGCCTCGAGTCTCCGCGGCCGACATACGCAGCGTGGGATAGTTTTCCAGGTGCTTATCCAGGGCCGAATCGTCCATGGACTCGGGATGGAGCTGCTGCTCAACCCACTTTTCGAGGCCCATTTGGCGAATGCGCTCGACGTCGCCCGGACGCGGCCCATAAGCCAGGCGGTCGAACGCGTGGACGATGGCTTCGTCTTCGGTAAGTTCCGTGATGGGAAGTTCGCCTTTGAATTTCTTGTCGAGGGTTGTGGCCTGGGAGGCAGCGGAAACGCGGGCGTTCGGGGCTGTGGCGGGAGTGGTGGGCGGCGCGGCCATGGCAGTGGAGATGGAAAGCACGATGGCTATCGCCGCAGCCAGGAAAGCAGCGCCCGCGACGTCGAGTCGGCGATGGGCTCCCGTGCGATTCCTCATTCGTGTGTCCCTACCCCTGCTTACCGGGTGGTGCGCGCGCGTGGCGGCAATCTGCATGATTTTCGCTCTCTATTTTAACCCTGGAGGGCGATAAAAGTTGCCGCGCGGCGTCCGATCGGCCAACGAGTTACCGGCAAAGGATTCCCACTGTGGAAGTTCACGACTTAAGCTGGATCAGAAGGGCTTTCAGCTTCTGCTCGTTTTCAGGCGTGAGAGAGGTAAGTTCCACGCCCATGCCGTTGGGCGTTACATGGATCACTGTGCAATCCGACTCGAGGGAGACGTTCGGGCAGGTTAAATCCACGTGGAGCACGGTGCCGGGCACGGGCGGAGCCTTCGTGCGGACGAACATGCCTCCGAGCCCTATGACGGAGACCGCCCCTTCCACGTGCGGCACTCTCCCGTTGGTCGTCACTCGAATCTGGCAGGATTGAGGCACAAGGACGCGCTCATGGCGCCGAGGACCCGGATTCTTCATTTTCCCCCCCATCATCTAGGAAGCAGCGCGAAATCCGTCGAGCGTCCAGAAATCCTGCGCCTCGTCGTGACGGAGAACGTAATAATTGCCGTCGTCGGCGCGGACGCGAAAATAGCTCGCTTGAGGGGAATACCACCGGCCATCGAGTTCGCGGACCTCGAACGGGCGTCCACGAATGACAAAACGGAGAGGGCGTTCGCCGGCGCGATACCCCGCGTAACACTCGACGCGTATCTGGCTCATCGCGCCTCCGCGGGGCGGAAGGGTTTCCACCGCTGGAGAGTAACAACCGCATCTGTAGTGTAGCAGCTTTGCGGACAAGCGCAACGCCGGGATGGAGCGAGGGGTACCCTAAAAGCTATCCGGAGTGCTCCGTTCCGCGATGGATCTCTCCCGGGCCTCGGCGTTGTAGGCCGCGCCGAGAAGAACGATCAGGGCGGTGAGGAACATCCAGAGCAGCAGGCCGATGGATCCCGCCAAACCGCGGTAGACAAAGTCATAGGGCACCTTTCGGACATACCAGCCGAAAGAAATGTCCGACGCCCACCAGAGCACGGTGGAAACAGCGGCGCCGGGAAGCAAGGCGCGGTATCCGGGATGGAAGGGACGCCCGATACGGTAAAGCACGACGAGGACCGCCATGGCGAGAAGAAATACGACGCCCGCATAGAACAGCATCTCGATGTCATGCGTGTACCGCAGAGAACCCGTCCGACGAATCAACCAGGGGCGAGGCTGCTTGCCGAATACCGTCAGGACAATCACGGCCAGGATGGGCACAATGGTCAGGCAGAGCATCGCCAAAGCGCGCAATTGCCGCTGCCAATACTGGGTGAGGAGCAAGTCGCCTTCGATCACGCGAAAGCCTTCGATGAAACCAATCATCACCTGCGTGCCGGCTAGGAGCGTCCCGGCAAGACCCAGCGAAATCCATCTCCACGGATGCAGGGCCTTGCGAACGAAATATCCGAAGACGACTTCCGTGCTGCTCGGGGGAAGAATCAGCCTAAGGTGCTCGGGAATTTCGCGAAGGGCGTCGCTGAAAATGGAAGTAACGCTCAAAAGGCCGAGCGCTAGAAGCAGTAGGGGGAAAAATGCGACGAACATGTTGAACGCAATGGCCTGGCTGAGGGTGATGCAATCCGGAAAAACCCGGCCCAGGGCGCGGTAGAGGTTTCTGAATACGCGGTCCATCGGTTGTACGGCGGATTATACGGGAACTTTCGAGGACCGCGCGCGTTCTTTTATGACGTGGGCTTGGCACGGCGTTCTTGCCGCGGGTGAACCCGCAGAGTAAACTGCAAAAGGGAAAAATTCGTTCGAGACATAAAATATGCGCGGCAACTTAGGGGACAATCAGACAGCGGGGCTATTTGACCGCGAAATTTATTTGGATATCGAGACGCTGCGGCTGTCGCATGAGGTCGAAGGGGGTTGGGGGAATATTCGCGCATTCGGAGTGGCTGTGGCAGTCACCTGGGACAAAGAGAACAAGTTTCGCCGGTGGTTCGAGGGGGATTCGGAGAAACTCATCGCCGAGATGGGAACCTTCACGCGCATCATCACATTCAACGGCAACCGGTTCGATCTGGAGGTGCTGCGCGCCTACGCGCCGGTGGATGGATTGCGCCAGCGTTCCTTCGACGTGCACGAAGAGCTTTACAAACAGCTCGGGCACCGCGTGAAACTCGATCAACTCGCGCGCGACACGCTCGGCACGGGAAAAAGCGGCGATGGGCTGCAAGCCGTGGAATGGTGGCGCGCCGGAGAGAAGGAGCGTGTGGCCGCCTATTGCGAGCAGGATGTGGCCATCCTGCGCGATCTTGTGGAGCACGGACGCGCGAAGGGATATGTTGTGATCGCGTCACGCCAGGTGCGGGTCACATGGAAATAGGGCGCTCGTGCGGCCGCAAGGCGCGGAAATTCGCGATTCTATGGATGGCGCGCGGGATTCTTCTATTTTTGTGCGTGGCAATCATCGCGCACGCCAGCGCGCCTGAGGGAGACGAGGCGGGCCGCATTCACTGGTCTCCGGTGCCGGAAGCGCAAGTGAGGCTCGACGGCAAGACGCCGCTCACCTGGAACGTCTATCAGCCCGACAAGAAAGATAAGAAGAAAGGCTCGACTCTGATCCTCGTCCTGCTTGGCCACCGTTACCTGATGCTCGATACAAAAGCGAGAGTCATTTACGAGGTGCAGCCCGCCGATGTGCAAGCGCAAGGGGAAGACCTGGAAAGCGGCGACCTTACCCAGCCGGAACGGTTGATTCCCAGCACCGATTGGAGCGACAGGGACGTGGGAGCCGCGGAACTCTTCCGGCTGACGCTCGAAGATTACGGCCGGGTGCTCGACGTGGAATTGCCGCACCCGTTCGATATTCGCCTGGGCATCTACTGAGGAAAAGCGGTCCTGTGACCCTTAATTACCCGCTGCGAGCATGCGCATCCGACCCCGAAGGAATTCGATTTGCTCTCCTAACCTTAGCCGAAGAATCTAGGGTATTTGGTCACGGGACCGTGAATCGGATACAGCTCGCCATTGCCTAAGTGCTTGTTTTTGTTCTGGTTCTTCTGCCTTACAAAACCCTTATTGAAATTTTATGCCTCTTTTACCATTACGGGGCTAGATTGACGGCCATGAATGCGGAACGGACGCTGTTTGCCTTGAAAGCTACCGGCGATTTAAGAAGATGGTGGCTGCACAACGCGCACTGATGATCAACCCACCGCAAAAGGGCGATCGGCTTGGTCACTACCGCGTGGATGGTCTTATTTCACGGGGCGGCATGGCCTCCATTTACCGCGGCACAGACGTTCAATCCGGATGCCCGGTCGCGATCAAAATTCCACACCCAGAGATGGAAGCGGACGTCGTCTTTTTTGACCGCTTTCATCGCGAGGCGGACATTGGGAGGAAATTGGACCACCCCGGCGTCGTAAAAGTGTTGCCCGACCCCGATGCCGGCCGCGTATGCATGATCATGGAGTGGGTGGAAGGAATCCCGTTACGCAAAATCCTCGACGCGCAGGGCAAGATTCCGCAGGAAAGAGCCGTGCAAATCTCGCTTCGGATTTGCGGGGTGCTTGGCTACATCCACGAGCAAGGAGTGGTGCACCGCGATCTGAAGCCCGACAACATCCTGATGGACGCGAACGACGACATCAAGCTCATCGACTTCGGCATTGCCAGAGAAACGGGCTCGCGGCGCCTGACATACGGCAAGCTCACAAAATCCATGGGAACGCCCGATTACGCCTCACCCGAACAGGTGAAGGGAAAGCGCGGAGACGAACGCAGCGATATCTATTCTTTGGGAGTGATGCTCTACGAGATGGTCAGCGGAGAGGTGCCGTTCCTCGGTCCCAATCCGCTTGTTGCCATGAATCAGCGTTTGCTCAAGAAGCCCACGCTGCCACTAGAAATCGAGCCCGCTATCACGCCGCAGTTGCGGGAAATCATCACTCGCGCGCTCGAGCGCGATCCAAGAAATCGCTATGCCACGGCGCGGGAGTTTGCCGAGGATTTGGAACATCCAGAGCAGGTGTGCGTGGCCGATGACGCGGAACGAAGAGACCTGGTTCCACATCCGAGATCCAAACCAAGGCTCGGCTGGTCTTACGCCGCCCTGATGCTGATTCCGCTGATAATCTTTGTTTTGCTGCTCCTCGTCGCGCGCCAACAATAAAAAGATCCTCGGAGTTATTCTTCCAGCCCTAGGTTCGGGCATCCGTTTCGATTTTTGGCGCGTGTGGGCCGCGGGCTCTGAGGCTGCGCCAAAGCATCCAGGCGACCGCGGCCATCATGCCGATCCATCCGATCAGCCGCACGGCGTGCGCGATTTGGACATCGTGATCGAGCACACCGAGCCTGCCAAAGAGATAGTTCCAATCGTGAATCACAAAATCGGCGTCACCGACGGTCAGCAGCTGCAATTCTTGCGCCCGCGCGTCGGCCATGTAGGTCGAGACCGGCAAAAGCTGCTCGAAGAAGAAAAACATGCAGAACGTGGTCCCTGGCACCTGCCGATGAAAGATGAACCACGAAGCCAGCATCAGCGGCACGCCGAGCTGCATGAGCGTGCCGCCCGCGACCATCAGGAACTCCCCGAAAAAGCGGAATAGCAGATGTCCACCTTCGTGAATGGGGATAAAGACCAGGTCCATCATCAGGAGCGGACCATCGCCTCGCGCGGCTTCAAGAAGAAAAAGGGCGTAGAAGGCGCCGGCGAGGATCACCACCGCCAGTGGGACAGGCTGCCAATCCTCCTCCAGCATGGCAAGGGAGGGCAGCCATTCCTTCCATGATTGGGGGACGCGCACAGTGGATTCTAGCATTGCAAACCGGAAGCAGCAGGGTGAGCTGCGAGCACGCGTCCAAGAATGCAACCCGGCGCGAGAGGCTGCAACCCTTGATCTAAGGGCCGGAGACGCCGGCGACCCAGGGAATGCCCACCAGGCCATCCTGGATTTTCACTTCCACGAGGTCGCCCGAACTGAGGCGGTCGAAATCAATGCGATCCACGGGGACGCGCTCGAAGCGGCGCCCCTCGCGCCAGGATGCGACGATGAGGCGGCGGGTGGGAACAGGACCGGGCATCGAGAATTTTGCAATGACGCGCGTCTGCTCGATGTGCGGCGGCGCGCGATCGAGGGCTCCATTCGCGAGCAGGAGCAATGAAAGGAGCCACGGCACGGGGATTAGTCCGTAATAGACGCGTTTCAGCGCCTCGGCCTCCGCATGATGCAGGGCGAGCCGCTCAACCCAAATGGCCAGTCCGAGAGTCAGGAAGAAAAACACGCCGATAAAAATCAGGATTCCATCGAGATCGAGAGCGGGATAGCAGCCGCTAGCCGCGACGAACGCCAGCCCGCCGAGAAGAAAGATCGCGGTGCGATTCAGCAGCTTTCGCCGCAAGAGGAACTCCGCGGCGGCGGAGTTAAGGCCGCAGAAGGCGCAGAGGTCCGCGTCGCGTTCGGCACCGCAATTCAGACAGCGTGTCATCGTCTCCCCGGCAAGCAAACCCGTTGCAAGCGATGCTAAGCAGCGCGACGACGAGTGTCAATGCGAACCACCGTTTCTTTTTCCCCGGCGGAGGGCGGGAGGACCGGCGCGCGCGGCTTACTTTTTGACCGAGCGAATGCTTGCAGGCTCGGTATCGAGGCAGACCATGTTCTCATCGCGGCCATTGGCGAGAAGCTCGCAGTCAATTTCCTGCGCGCTGCGGACGGCTTCGGAGTACGTGGCTCCCGCGGCGTTGGCGCAGTGCGTCCCTCCCTTGAAATTCATGCAGACTTCGTACTGCTGGCGCGTTTGCTGGAAGGAGGAACGAACGAGCACGCACAATAGAACGGCGGCGCCCGCCACGATGATCCAGCGCACTCGATTGGAACGCTTTGGCATGCTCCTCCCGTAGACGGCGCCGCCTCGAACGCCGCGGCCTATGGCTCGCCCTCCCACATTTCTCCGCCGAGGCGCGCCAGTTCCCTTCCGATGTGCTTTCGCAGGCGCGGCGCCAGTCCCGGGGCGGCGAAAAGTTCCTGAAGATCGCGCCGCGAAAGATGAGGGAGAAATGCCAGCACGGACGAAACGGGCGTCACCGGATTGCGGACCAGCGCCATACGGACATTATACTGGCAGGACCATTTCGGGTGCTGGGCAATGGCACCCACGGCGCGCTCCGGCACACCCGGGCTTGCGAGCGCCTTCAGCACCTGGCTTTCGGTCAGGAACGCGTTGTCGAGCGCCAGCTTGACGGCCTGCGGATGCCCCTCGGCGATCAGCGCTCCGGCAACGCGCGAAGGGCCGCGGCGCGCGAGCGTCAATTTTTCCCCCACGGGGAGATGCGCCACGCGCGTGAGAATGATCTCTTCCGCCATGCGCCGAATATCGGCTGGCGCGGGCGGCGACAAGCTCACTCGCACCAGATCAAAAAGATACAGCTGGCGCACAACGGCGAGCGCGATGCGCTTGGGCGTGCGAGGATGGCGCGCCAGCCGCAGCCGGACGCCTTCGCTCGAGGTCCACTTCGCCTCTCCGGCCACGGCGCTCAGGACATTCGCGGACAAATCCAGCCGGTCGAGCAACGTGGCCACATGCGCCTCTTCGAGCTTCGGATTTTGGAGCGCCGCGAGCAAAACTTCCTCGCCGGCTCCCTCGACGAGAGATTTTAGCTCCTCGCCGGAGGCTTGCCGCGCGCGTTCCAGGCGTGTCTCGGTTTCAGGCGGCATTTCCCTGGGAGCGGGCGGACCGAATCGCCATCCGCACGGCGGCTTCCGCTGAAGATATTTTCAGCGATTGTAGGCGCGCCTGCGGCATCACCTTTTTCAGCTCCGCGTCGATGGCAGAGTCGAAATGTTTGGAGCGTCCAAAGACGCCGCCGACCTTGGCGATGGCTGTCTCGCGGTCGCGCCAGCCCAACTCGCTCGCGACGCATTTTACCAGCTCAGCAAGCGAAGCAGCTGCGGTCGAAAGAATTTCCATGCTGACGGCATCGCCTTGGTCCGCCAGCTCGACGACGAGAGGAAACGTCTTCGGGAAGACAGCGTCCGCATTTTTTGCGATGTGCTCGAGCATGAAGTCCCAATCCCGGGATTCATGCCACGCGAGAATTCGCTTTGAAAGCGCGGTCGAAGGGCCGCGCTTCTCTTCCGCGCGCTCGGCGGCCGCGAAGGCGCGGCGGCCGATGTCGAATGCGCTTCCCTCGTCGCTGAACCACGGCCCGCGTCCGCCGGCCCGCGCCGTGCGGCCACTGGCATTGCGGCCGAACGCAGCGGAGCCGGTCCCGGCAAGCAGGAGAATCCCTTCGCCCGGGCCGAAGGCAGCTTCGAGGGCGATTTCGAGGTCCGAGGTCACGCGAACCTGGGCGTTCGGGTAGCCCTTCTTGAAGAAGGTCGTTACCCGATGGCCAACACCCGCGCGTCCCGCGCCTCCTAGCCCGGCACAGATTCCGGAGATCTCTGGCGCGCGAATCTTCTGGCGGGCCAGGACCGCGTCGGCGGCATCGCTGAGCGCGAACCACGCCCTGGCATAGCCGGTGCGAAGCGGGTTCGATGGTCCGGCAATGGCCCGCGCCAGAATGCGGCCATCGGAATCGGCCAGAACGCACTCCGTCTTCGTTCCCCCCCCGTCAAACCCGAGAAAGAAGGAAGCCGCCGGAGCGGGCGTTTGCTGTGGCATCGTTTTCATCCTGTCTTGACAGTGCCGCAACCGGGCAGTTAGCATCGCGCCGCCTGCGGGGCACTCATTACGCCATGCGAATCAGCCCATTCGATCTGGCAATCATCCTACTGTATCTGGGGGGCGTCACGCTGTTCGGCGCCCGATTCCGCCGCGGCCAGCAAACCCTGCGCGATTATTTCCTCGGAGGCCGCACGGCACCCTGGTGGGCGATCGGGTGCTCGATTGTAGCCACTGAAACCTCGACGCTCACCATCATCGGCACGCCCGCTATCGCCTACAGCGGGAATCTGGGCTTCCTGCAACTTGTGATGGGCTACCTGATCGCGCGCGTGATTCTATGCGTGGTCTTCATCCCCCGGTATTTCCATGGCGAATTTTACACGGCTTACCAGCTTCTCGGAAAGCGGTTTGGCGCGCGCATGGAGCGGGCCGCCGCAGTGGTTTTTCTCGCGACGCGCGCCCTGGCCGAAGGAGTGCGCATTTCCGCCATCGGAAAGGTGGTTAGCGTGGCGCTGGGAACGGGCGGGCGCTTATCGGTGATGATTGTGGCGGCGCTCACGATTTTCTACACGTTCCAGGGCGGAATGAGCGCGGTGATATGGACGGACGTGATGCAGTTCGCGCTTTATCTCGCAGGCTCACTGGCCGCCTTTTTCCTGCTGCTGCACCGGATTCCCGGAGGCTGGACCGAAGTGGCGCATGTGGCCGTGGCGAGCGGAGGAAAGCTCCGCGTTTTCGACTTCGCCTTTAGCCTCACGCAAAGCTACACATTCTGGTCCGGCATTCTGGGCGGGACGTTCCTGACCATGGCGAGCCATGGCACCGATCAGACCATGGTGCAGCGTCTGCTGTCGGCCCGAAACGAGCGCGATAGCAAAGCGGCGCTGCTCGCGAGCGGCGTGGTTGTCTTCGCGCAGTTCGCGCTGTTCCTGGTGATCGGCGTGATGCTATTCGTCTACGCGCGGCACACACCGCTCGTCGCGCCCGGCGGCGATTCGGACCGCATCTTTCCGGAGTTCATCGTGCGCGATATGCCCGTGGGGCTCGCGGGCCTCGCGCTCGCTTCGATCTTCGCCGTGGCCATGTCCAACGCGAGCGGTTCGCTGAACTCCCTGGCATCTTCGAGCGTCATTGATCTGAAGGGTTGGACGGCCCATCGAGGCGGCCCGGCGCCAGGTCAGGAGCCGGACCAGCCGCTCACGCGTTCGCGCCGCATTACGCTCGTGTGGGGTGTGGTTCTCGGCCTGCTCGGCCTCGTTCGCTGGGGGCCGGTTCTCGTCGCCGGCTTGGCGATTGCCTCCATCACGTATGGCGCGCTCCTCGGCGTCTTCCTTCTCGGCATGTGGAATCGCCGTGCCAATGAAAATGGAGCGCTCGCCGGATTTGCCGCCGGCATTGCGGCGATGATCACGGTGACATTCCTGACCCCGCTGGCCTGGACATGGTACGTGCTCGCCGGAACGATCGTGACTTTTGCGGCCGGCTCGCTTGCGAGCCTGGCTAAACGCGCCGCAGAGCAGTAAGATTCTCACGGTGCCTGGGGAGGTCGTTCTATGAACTGGCAGCGATCGGTGACCTTTCTGCTGGCGTGCGTAGTGTTGGGCCTGCTGACGGCGGATCTGCCAGAAATCGCGGGCGCATATACGAAATGGGCTGAGCTAGTTATACCACTTATCTTTATCGCACTATTCCTCGTTATTTATCGCAAGTCGATAAGACGCAGCCGATAACGCCGTTTCCTCTGGAAATAGATCGGGATGAAAGATGCGCGCGAGAAGCTCGACTCCATCCGCGAGACGCGGGCCGGGACGGGAAAAGTAGCTGTTGGCGTCCACGGCAAAGATGCGGCGCTCGCGCACGGCGGGCACGTCGTTCCAATCGTCGGGAAAGTGCGCGGCGCTCAATTCCGCTACCGTGCGAGCGACATTATATCCGCATGGCATCACGACGATCACTTCCGGCGCCGACTTCGCAATCTCCGCTGCCGTAGCGCGGAAAGACGGCTCACCCGCCCGGCCCAGCACGTCTTCCCCGCCGGCAAGGGCAACCATCTCGGGAACCCAATGGCCGCCGATGTAATACGGATCGAGCCACTCAAGGCAAAGCACGCGCGGACGCGAACGCGCCTGCGCAGCCCGTGCTTTCACCGCTGCCACCTTTTGCTCGAGCGCCTTCGCCAGCGCTTCCGCTTCGCTCGGGCGGCCTGTGGCCTGGCCCACGCGGCGAATATCGTCCCAAACGTCCGCAAGCGAATGAGGCGTGAGCGAGAGGACGCGAGGCTGCTTGGGAAGTTTTGCAAGCGCGGTCGCCAGATCGTCTGGCGAAGCCGCGCAGACGTGGCACAAATCCTGCGTAACGATCAGGTCGGGCGCGAGCGAGCCAAGCAGCTCCGCATCCACGGCGTAAATGCTTTCGCCGCGCGCGACGACGCTCATCACCTGGCGGTCAAGCTCTGCGGGCTTGGCCTGCGGGTCCACGCGCGGGCGGATGAGCGCGGGCTTCGTCGCCGCTTCCGGCGGGAAATCGCATTCGTGCGTCACGCCGGCGACCGAGTCGCCAAGTCCGAGCGCGTAAAGGATTTCCGTTGCGGAAGGCAGCAGTGAACAGATTTTCACGAGCGCCTCGTCTCGCAGTTGGATCGCGGCGGCAATTCTATTTTCCTCCGGCGGCCGCGGCGCCCGGAAGAAGATCGGCGAAAACGAAGCCGTCGCGCTCGACAATTTCTCCTGGGGTGACCTGAATGTTCTCGCGGAACATGGGACCGGCGCAGGCAAACGTGTGAAATTCGCCGTTTTCGCCGCACGGGTCTACGCCCTCCGGAAAATCTTTCAGTAGCTCGGCGTCGAACCTGCGCCCGGCAAACGAGTTGGCGAGTTTGCGCGGATCCACGCAGGTGAGATATGCGGAAAGTCCACCCGCGAGCATCTCCTGGGCCAACCGCCGCGTGTCCCTTCGCCACAAGGGGAAATGAGGGGTCATCCCGCAAGCGGCAAGCTGTTTTTCCCGGTAGGCGCGGATGTCCTCGAGGAAAAGATCGCCGAAAACAACATGGAACACTCCCTCGGCCCTGGCGCGCGCCATCGCTGCGCCCATCTCTCGCTCGTAAATTTCGTTAGGGCATGGAGACGGAATCGGAACCTTCATCAGCGGCAGTCCCGCCGCGGACGCCTGCATTTCGAGCAGGCTTTCGCGCACCGCGTGCATGGCAACGCGCTGATACATGCGATTCACCGTGGTCAGCAGCGCTACCACCTCGAATTCACCGGCCTGCCGCGTCGCGTGAAGCGCCCAGGCGCTATCCTTGCCGCTGCTCCAGGCCAGCCATGCCTTGAGCCGGGTGTCGCCCGCCGGTTTTGAATTTATGGCGCTCATGTGGCGCGTCAATGATAGAGCAGATACTTGGCGCGTGTCCGGCGAAATTGCGAAAGCTCGCCTTCCCAACCGGCGACGATCCGGGCCGGCGGAGTGCCGCGATCGAGACCTTCGACTGTCGCTTGCGAGCCGAGAAGCGCGATGATCTTTTCGAGCTCGAACTTTTCCGGATACAGCCGATGGAGCGCATCGGCAATTTCGAGGCCCATCCGCATCGAATCGAGCGAGGCGCGGCGCGTGATCTCGATGCGAACGCCTTCGGAAGGTTGTCCGCTGTAAAGGCCGTCGCGGGGAGTGAACTGTGCGGCCGTAAAGCGAACGCCCGATATGTGTCGGCGCTCGAGCTCCGCAACGAGAGCGTCGGCGTGAATCCACGGCGCGCCGAAGATCTCGAAGGGCGTATCCGTGCCGCGTCCCACGGAGGTGCCGCCCGCCTGCAGGATTTCGATGCCGGGATAAAGGAACGCGGCATTGAGCGTGCGAAGATTCGGAGACGGTGGAATCCATGCGAGGCCCGTCTGATCGTAGGTCTCGCGGCGGGGCCAGCTTTTCATCTCGACGACGCGCAGGTCCGCGCCAATTTTGTTTTCCGCGTTGAACATCCGCGCGAGTTCACCAAGCGTCATGGCGTAACGCACGGGCATCGGGAAATAGCCCACGAACGATGTGCGGTCGGGATCGAGCATCGGCCCTTCGATCACTTCCCCGCCCAGCGGGTCCGGGCGGTCGAGCACAATGAAGGTCATGTGGTGCTTCGCCGCTTCTTCCATGCAGTAGGCCATCGTCGTGATGTAAGTGTAGAAGCGCACGCCCGCGTCTTGAATATCGAAGATGAGAACGTCGATCCCCTTCAGCATTTCGTCGGTGGGGCGTCGTGTTTCGCCATAAAGGCTGAAGACGGGCAGGCCAGTGGCGGCGTCGGTCGCATTGGCAATGGTGGCGTCGGCCTTCCCGCTGATACCGTGCTCGGGGCTGAAGAGCGCGACGAGTTTCACGCCCGGCGCGTGCGTGAGGATGTCAATCGTGCGCCGCCCGGCCATGTCGACGCCCGTTTGATTTGTGATCAGCCCGACACGCTTTCCCCGCAGCGGCGCGAAATGCTCTTCCTCGAGAACGTCGATTCCCGGTTCCGTGATTTTGAGGCCTGCAAGAATCTCATAAGGGAAGGACCGTAGCTGAATTTCCAAGGTGAGGGACTCTCCCTTACTTAGACGGACTTCCTTTACTGAGAGTGTGGGACCAAATGGCGAGCCATGTGGCGGGGACTGGGCCTGAACGTAGTAGTTGGAAGCTCGAAGTCCAGAAATTTCGTACTCACCGGATTGATCGGTATAGGCCGGCGGAAAAGACACATCTGTCTGCCCGTCCGTGGCCGTTACAAGGGCGCCAGAAATGGGAATTCCTAGCTCGTCCGTCACCACCCCGTGGATTTCAGCAGCCCCGGGTGATTGCTGCGCGGCCAAGGGCCACGCATACGCGAGGTGTGCGAGGAGAGCGAATCGGATCAGAGAGCAGGAACGAAACACCCGGCGGCGAGCTGTGTTGTGCGACATGAAGCCGTGTGCTATATACAACCGCGGGATGCAGGCGTCAACTTGGAATGTCCGGTACCGAAGCGATGCGTAAACTCGGACTTTCGGCGCTGGCGCTGCTCCTTTTTATGACACCCTCCGCCCGCGCTCAAAAAAACACCAGCACGAAAAAGCGCCAAGCGGCCGCCTCCGCCTGGGCCGAAAAAACGCTCAAGAAAATGACCTTGCGCGAGAAGCTCGGTCAAATGCTGATGGTGTATTACTTCGGGGTTTTCATGTCCACGGAAAGCCCCGACTATAAGGAACTGGTCCATGAGGTCGAGGACAATCACGTCGGCGGGCTGATTGCCGGAACGATTCGCGGTCCGCTGGGGATCGAGCGCAGCCAGGTCTATCCCACGGCCATTCTCGCCAATGACCTCCAGCGGCGCGCGAAAATTCCCCTGCTCGTTGCCGCGGATTTCGAATCCGGCACAGGCATGAGACTGGACGAAGGAACGTCGTTTCCCTCCGCGATGGCCATTGCCGCGACGGGCGACCCGACGCTTGCCTACACAGCTGGCAAAATCACCGCGCTCGAGGCGCGAGCGGCGGGCGTTCAGTGGATTTTTGCGCCGGACGCGGACGTGAATGACAACCCGGATAATCCCATCATCAACATTCGCTCCTTTGGTGAAGACCCGCAGAGCGTTGCCGAATACGTCACCCAATTCGTGCGCGGCGTGGAAGAAAATGGCGCGCTCGCCACGGCGAAGCATTTCCCGGGCCACGGCAACGTGACCGTGGACTCGCATCTCGCGCTGCCCGTCGTTCCTGGCGACCGCGCGGAACTCGAGAGCACGGAGCTGGTGCCCTTTCGTGCGGCGATTGCGGCGGACTCGAGCGCGATCATGCCAGGGCACCTGGCCGTCCCGGCGCTCGACCCCGACGCCAATCTTCCCGCGACGCTTTCCTCAAAAATGCTGACCGGCGTGCTCCGCGGCGAAATGAATTTTCACGGCCTGATTGTCACCGATGCCATGGGCATGGGCGGCATCACGTCGCTCGTTCCGCCGGGCGAGGCCGCGGTGCGGGCCGTCGAAGCCGGTGCGGACGTGCTGCTCATGCCGCCCGTTCCCGACGCTGCGATCGCGGGACTCGAAGACGCGGTCAAATCCGGGCGCATTTCCGTCGAGCGCGTGGACGAATCCGTGCGCCGCATTCTGGAGGCCAAGGCGCGCCTCGGGCTCGACAAAAATCGGCTCGTGGATATTGACCGGCTAAGCGCGAAGTTCGCCCTGCCCGAATACGAAGAGCAGGCGCAAAGCATCGCCGACCGCGGCGTCACGCTGCTGCGCGATGCGCCCGGCATTCTGCCGCTCGACGCAACGCGGCCTCTTCGTATCCTGCTCGTCGCGCTCTCGGCCGACGCCGATCCCTGCCCCGGAGAAACCATCGAGCCTGAAATCCGCTGGCGCGTGGATTCGCTGAGCGTGCTGCGCGCGGATACGCAGTTTTCCCCGGTGAACGCCCTCACCCTGCCGCCCTCCGCCAGCTACGACGTTGCCATCGCAGCCCTCTTCGTGCGCGTCGCCGACCGAAAGGGGAACGTCGGCTTCCCCGACGATCAGGCCGCGCTTGTGAATCAGCTGCTCGCCGCGGGCAAGCCCACCGTGGTGGCGGCTTTCGGAAGCCCGTATTTGATCGGGCGCTTCCCAAACGCCAAAACGTGGCTCGCGGAATTTTCGACGAATGACGTATCGCAACGCGCCGCAGCGCGCGCGATTTTCGGCCAGGTGGCCATTGCGGGAAAAATTCCCGTCACCGTTCCCGGCGCCGTTGTGCGCGGCGACGGCCTGCGCGTGGCGGAAAATCCGATGACGCTCGCGCCGGCCCCCGCGGAAATCTCCGGCCGCCTGAAACCCGCGTACGATTTGCTCGATCGCGCCGTGGCCGATGGAGCCTTTCCCGGCGGCGTCCTGGCCGTGGGCTGGAACAATCGCCTCGCCGTCCATCCCTTCGGCCAACTCGAGAGTGGAAGCAAAGCCCGCGCTACGGATGAAGACTCGATGTACGACCTGGCATCGCTTACCAAGCCGATCGTCACCACCACGGCTGCGATGATCCTATCCGAGCGGCAGCAGGTCGATCTGGATTTGCCTGTCGAGCGCTACCTGCCGGAATTTTCGGCGGCCGCGAAATCGGACCCCGACCCGGCATGGCGCGCGCGCGTCACTGTCCGTATGCTGCTGCTGCACGATTCGGGGCTTCCCGCCCACCGCGAATTTTTCAAGGACGCCAAGGGCCACGATGCCATTCTTTCGCGCGTGATGGCCGAACCGCTGGTCCATGAGCCGGGAACGCAGGTGGAATATTCAGACCTCGGATTCATCCTCCTCGGCGAAATTATCGAGCGGCTTACCGGCGAGCCGCTCGACACATTCGCCGCAAAAGAGATCTTCACGCCGCTCGGAATGGCCCGCTCCATGTTCAACCCTCCCCGCCCGCTGCGCCAGGACGTCGCCCCCACGGAAATGGATTCTTCGTACCGCAATCGGCTGGTTTGGGGCGAAGTGGACGACGAAAATGCCTGGGCCATGGGCGGCGTGGCGGGGAATGCGGGCCTCTTTTCCACGGCGGGTGATGTGGCCGTGTTCGCGCAAATGATTCTCAATGGCGGCATCTACGCGCATAAGCGCCTCGCCGACCGCGCCACGATCGAGGAGTTCACTGCCCCGCAGAAGATCGGTGATTCCTCGCGCACGCTGGGTTGGGACGTGCCCTCCGATCCCTCGTCCTCGGGGCGCTATTTTTCCCCACGGAGCTTCGGCCATACGGGCTTCACAGGGACGTCGCTATGGATGGATCCGCACCGCAAGCTCTTCATCATCCTGCTGACGAATCGCGTGAACCCCACGCGAGCCAATGAGAAGATACGCGAAGTGCGGCCTGCGCTGCATGATGCCGTGATCGAAGCCCTCGGACTTGCGAGCGACCATGCCTCCGCCCCATAACTTCCTCGGCACAGCCTTTCCCGTTATCGCTTCCCGGCGGCCCATTCGGACTCCCGCTGCCGCTATAATTGGCTAACGGCTTCGAAGGCCGCCCGGCGCGGGGAGCGCCCGCCCTTCCAATCCGTGCGAGCGCTAACAAATTTATGCCCATGCGCGCAGCCAAGACCGAACGCCGCAATCCGAAATCGCGCGGCTTGGACCGCAAATCCACGCTCGAAGTCCTGCGCGTTCTGAATCGCGAAGATGCGCGCGTGGTCCCGGCCGGTGCGCAGGGAGCTGCCGAAAATCGCCCGCGCCGTGGACGCCATCGTGAAAGCCTTCCGCCGGGGAGGCAGGCTTTTCTACGTGGGCGCGGGAACCAGCGGCCGCATCGCGCTGCTGGATGCGGCTGAATGTCCGCCCACATTCGGAACGCCGCCGACAATGGTGCAAGCCATTATCGCCGGCGGTGCCCGCGCGCTCTGGCATTCGGCCGAAGGCGCGGAGGATTCCGCGGCCCAGGGCGCGCGAGACCTCGCGCGTGCGGGCGTGTCGCGGCGCGACGTTGTCGTCGGGATTGCCGCCAGCGGCAGAACGCCCTACGTGCTCGGCGCACTCGAGTTCGCGCGGCGCCGCGGGGCGTTCACGGCCGGCGTCACTGCCAATCCGCGCTCGCCGCTGGCGCGCAAGGCGCACGTCGCCATTGCGCCCGATACCGGCCCGGAAGCCGTGACAGGCTCCACGCGGCTCAAGGCCGGCACCGCGCAGAAGCTGGTGCTCAACTTGCTCTCTACCGCTGCGATGGCGCGCCTCGGCCGGGTTTACGAGAACTGGATGGTCCACGTGGCGCTGACAAATCGGAAGTTGCGGCAGCGGGGCGCGCGAATTCTCGAAGAAGCCGCTGGCGCGAGCGCGCGTGCCGCCGAACACGCTCTGCGTCAGGCGGGACACGATCTGCCCACCGCCCTCGTCATGCTCAAAACGGGCTCGAGCCCGCGCGACGCCCACCGATGGCTCGCCGAAGCAGGGGGCAACGTTCGCGAGGCCATCGAAGCCAGGGAAAAGCGGCGCGGCAAAATGAAAATCCAAAGATAGCGGGGAGGCAACGGATGGACCGCTTCAAAATCGAAGGCGGGCGCAGACTCGAAGGCGAGGTCCGCATCAGCGGCGCAAAAAACGCCGCCTTGCCCGCGATGGCCGCCGCGCTGCTCACGTCCGAGCCTGTGCGTGTGCGGAATATTCCCCACGTGCGCGACATCATAACCATGGCCAAGCTGCTCGCGCACATGTGCTGTGAGGTGGAAACCCAGGATATGCCGCCCAGTGAATTCACGATTCGCGCGCAAACGGTGTCGCACGCCGAGGCGCCCTACGAACTGGTGAAGACCATGCGCGCGTCCGTGCTAACCCTCGGACCGCTCGTCGCGCGCTTCGGCTATGCGCGCGTTTCCCTGCCCGGAGGCTGCGCCATCGGCGCGCGCCCCATTGATCTGCACGTTCAAGCGCTCGAGAAACTCGGCGCGGAGATTTCCGTCGAGCACGGCTACGTGGAAGCGCGCGCCAAGCGCCTGCGCGGCACGCTCTTCCGCTTCCCGAAAATCACGGTCACGGGGACGGAAAATGTGCTCACCGCCGCGGTCCTGGCCGAGGGCGAAACAGTCCTCGAAAACGCCGCGCGCGAGCCGGAAGTGAGCGATCTCGCGGCGCTGCTCACCAAAATGGGCGCGAAAATCGATGGCGCGGGAACCGCCACGATCCGTGTGCAGGGCGTCGAGCAGCTCCACGGCGCGACGCATACCGTGATCCCCGACCGCATCGAGGCCGGCACGTTTCTTGTCGCCGGCGCGATTACCGGCGGCGAAGTTCTGCTGACGCACTGCGAGCCGAAGCACCTGGGCGCTATTATGAACAAACTGAAGGAATGTGGAGTTGATATCCGCCGCGAGGGCCCGGGCGCTCTGCGCGTGCGTGCCGCGAAGAAGCTCGTTCCCGCCGACATCTCGACCGAGGAATATCCCGGCTTCGCCACGGACATGCAGGCGCAGTTCATGGCTCTGATGACGCAAGCGAACGGCGTTTCGCACATCCGCGAAACCATCTTCGAGAACCGCTTCATTCACGCGAGCGAAATGCTGCGCATGGGCGCGAACATCTCGATGGCCGGCAATCTGGCCGTCGTCACCGGCCCCACGCCGCTCGCCGGCGCTCCGGTCACCGCATCGGACCTGCGCGCGAGCGCAGGACTCGTGCTAGCAGGACTCGTGGCCGACAATACCACGTGGATCGACCGCGTGTATCACATCGACCGCGGCTACGAGAGCATCGAAGAAAAACTGAGCGCCCTCGGCGCGCGCATCGAGCGCGTCACGCAAACCGAATAACGCACCCGGGCGTCTCGCTACCACCCGCCTCATAATTGGTTCTTTAGGGGGTCGGAGCTTTAGCTCCGACATAAACCGCCCCTAAAAGCGGGGCTTCAGCCCCTGAGGACAGCCCTTAGCGCCGTCCATTCCGATTTATGAGATGACTTTGCTCTGTTGACATCATTGCTTTGGGAGGCATTGCACTGCGTCTCGGCTTTCTGTTCGCAGACTCGTCATTCTGCCTGCCCTGACGAAGGAAGGGAGCGGAGCGTCCCAGAGGTTTTTTTCTCTCCCGGAAATCGTGCCTTTTCGATTTCCGGGCGGGACGCGCAGTCGAAGAATCCCTCTTCGCTTTCGCGAACGGGAAACATGTCAACAGAGCCAGATGACTTCTACCCGGCCACCTCACCCTTGGCCTGTTTGTCGCGCTGGTCGCGCAGCACCGCCTTGCGGCTCAGCCGAATCTTATTCCCCTCGATGCCCAGCACCTTGACCAAAATCTGGTCGCCTTCCTTCAGCTCGTCGCGCACCGCGCGGATGCGCGCCTCCGCGATTTCGCTGATGTGCAGCAGGCCATCGGTGCCGGGGAAAATTTCCACAAACGCGCCGAAGTCCGCGATGCGCACCACCTTGCCGAGGTAGGTCTTCCCGATTTCGGCCGTCGCGGTCACATCCCGAATCATCTTCAATGCTTCCTCGGCGGCTGTGCCGTTATTGGCGAACACGTGGACCTTCCCGTCGTCCATCACGTCGATCTTCACACCCGTGGCTTCCACGATGGACCGGATCTTCTTGCCACCCGGGCCGATGAGGTCGCGGATTTTGTCCGTGGGGATGGTGAGCATGTAGAGATGCGGCGCGTACGTGGAAATTTCCGCGCGCGCGGTGGAAAGCGTCGGATCCATGATGTCGAGAATCTGGAGGCGAGCCTTGCGAGCCTGCTCCAGCGCCTCGCGCATCATGGCGATGCTTACTCCGCCCACTTTGATGTCCATCTGTAGCGCCGTAATTCCCTGCCGTGTGCCGGCAACCTTGAAATCCATGTCGCCGTAATGGTCTTCGGCGCCGGCGATGTCCGTGAGGATCGCGTACTTCTCGCCCTCCACCACCAGTCCCATGGCGATGCCGGCGCAGGCCGATTTCAAAGGCACGCCCGCGTCCATCAGCGCCAGAGAGCCGCCGCAGACCGTGGCCATGGACGACGACCCGTTCGATTCGAGGATGTCCGAAACCACCCGCATGGCGTATGGGAAATCCTCTTCCGCAGGGAGCAGGTTCGCGAGCGCGCGTTCGGCCAACGCCCCATGACCGATTTCGCGCCGGCCGGGTCCGCGCAGGAATTTCACTTCGCCCACCGAGAAGGGCGGGAAATTATAATGCAGCATGAAGCGCTTGAAAGCCTCTTCCTCGAACAGCAGATCGAGGCGCTGCTTATCTTCCTTCGTGCCGAGCGTGGTGGTCACCAGGGCCTGCGTCTCACCGCGCGTAAAAAGGGCGGAGCCGTGTGCGCGCGGCAGCACGCCCGTTTCGCACGTGATCTGGCGAATCTGGTCGAATGCGCGGGCATCGGGACGCCGGTGACGAAGCAGCATGTCGTCGCGGAAGATGCGTTCGCGCAGGCGCTCGAAAGCGCGCGCCGACAGGGTGCGGCGATCGTCGTCCTCTTCGGGAATCGCGGCCAGGATGTCGGCCTTGACGGCATCCACGAGGCCGTAGCTTTCGCTCTTGGGATGCTTCGCCGTATCCATCGCGTCGCGCAGGCGCTCACCGTGCTTCTGCGTGATTTCCATGTAGAGCGCTTCGTCGAATGCCGGCGGTTTCACTTCCACCTTCACCGGCTTCACGCGGCCGTGTAGCTCGCGAATCGCCGCCACGATTTTGCGAATTTCGGCGTGGCCGAATTCCAGCGCGTTCACGACGGTCTCCTCGGACACTTCGAGCGCGCCCGATTCCACCATCACGATGGCATCCGCCGTGCCTGCGATGATGATGTTCAGCGAGCTGGTCTTCTGCTCGGCGACGGTCGGATTCACCGTCAGTTTGCCGTCGAGCAGCCCGACGCGCACGCAAGCGACCGGATTCGTGAACGGAATCTTGGAAATGTACAGCGCCGCCGAAGCCGCCGTCACGGCAATCACGTCCGGGTCGTTCTCGCTATCGGCGGAAAGCACCATGGAAACGATCTGCGTTTCCGTGGCCCAGCCCTCCGGAAACAGCGGGCGCAGCGGCCTGTCCGTCAACCGTGAGGTCAGGATTTCCCGCTCCGAGGGGCGCCCTTCGCGCTTGAAGAATCCGCCCGGAATCTTTCCGGCGGAATAGGTATATTCACGGTAATCCACCGTGAGGGGAAGAAAATCCTTCTCGGTCGGTCTGTTGTCCATGCAGGCCGTGGCCAGCACCACTGTGTCGCCATACCGCGCCACCACGGCGCCGTGCGCCTGGCGGGCAATCTTGCCGGTTTCGAGCGTCAATTTGCGCCCGCCCAGCTCCAAACTTACTTGTTCGAACATCACATCACATCCTTCTGCCCCGGTTCACCGGGAACGTTACTTCGGATACGAGAGAATCCTCTCGGAAATGCCGCGAAGAAGAAAACATGCGAAGAGAACGGAGCGGGAAATCGTCGGCCCTCGACGTTCGCGCGCGGCAATCCTGCTGCACGCATCTTGGCCGGCCACTCTGGTTTGTGCGATGGGAAGCCGTGCGGCCTTTCGGCCGCTCAGGTACTTTGCGCTACTTGCGCAAGCTGAGTCGTTCCACAATCTCGCGATACCGATCCGGGTCGCGCCGGTTCAGATAGTCCAGCAGCCGCCGGCGTTTGTTGACCATCATGATCAACCCGCGCCGCGATGCATGATCTTTTGCGTGGGACTTGAGGTGGGTGGTTACGTAGCTGATGCGTTCGCTCAACAACGCGATCTGCACTTCCGGCGATCCCGTGTCCTGTGGGTGCACACGGAACTGCTCGATCACTCCCGCTTTCGCTGCGCTCAAATCTTCCCCTCTCGCTGAAGCGCCGTGCCCTGCTCTCTTTGTCTCTTCTTCGGCTGTAAAATGCTAGCACACATTCGGATTCCTGCCGCAAGGTTTTTTTGTGGGCCAGGCCCCCTGCAGAGGGGAACGCCTTCCGAGAATTGCCGGCGTATCTCGACCTGAGTGAAACCCCGCGCCCTATTCTTTCGACGGAGCATCCGGAGCATCAGGCGGACTCGCTTCGTCCGATGGCTTTGCGGGGCTCTCCGGCGGCGAAGGTGCGGAAGTGGCCGCAGCCTCACCGCTCGCTTCCTGCGGCTCCGCAACCATCTCCTCGTGGTGACTTCTGGCGGAGGAACGCAGGTGAACGCGGTCCATCGGATACACGTCGGGATCGAAGACAACCGAGTACATGTGCCAGATAGCGATGGCCAGCGTCGCGAGGACGGCTTCGTAAAAGTGAAGCGCCGTGGCGGCATCCAGAACCCACTTCGGAAAATGGCGAAGAACCAGCGAGTTGAACCACAAAAGGAATCCAGTGACGGTCATCACGAACGCGCCCCATATGTAAGCCAGGTATTCCGTTTTTTCAACGTATGTGAACTCTCCGAAATCGGGCTTCTTTTCGGAAAGGCCCAGATTGTAGGCCAACATATCCTGCAAATCGCGGAAGTCTCTCAGTTGCGGCCTCATGTTGCGAATAATGAGGCGCGCCCGGTGGCTGACGATCAGGTTCACAAGGTGGTAGACGAGCGATAGCAACAAAACTACGGCCGCAATACGGTGGAGCGTTCCCCGAAATGCAAATCGCCCCTCCCACATCAGCAGCGGCTGCGCCCACCACGCCCGCGGATACTTCAGCGCAAATCCGGTCACCACAAGCACCGGAAAACTTATGAGCGTCAGCGCGTGGGCGATTCGAAAGTGCACGTTCAGCCGGAAGGCAGCTTGCTCGGGGCCGATGGCACGCTGATGCCGGTAGAATTTCCTGAGAAAATCGAGCAGTTGGTGAAGGAACATCAGCCCGATTGCCAGGGGAATCAGCACCCAGTACACATGCCGGATGATTCGGACTACGGGAGATTCGCTCCGCGATTCCGGAAGAATATGGACGGGTCCGATCGCAAAGCCCCCGCCCGCGCCGGGATGGCAGGCGCCGCACGTGTGAGCCAGGTTCGCAGGATTGACCGTCGAGCGCGGATCGCTCGGCGGAAATATGTTGTGTACCCCGTGGCACGACGCGCAATTCGCCACCGTCTGCGAACCCGCCTGAGCCTCCAGCCCGTGAAAGCTGTCCGCATAGCTCGGCACGCGATCAATGGGAAGGTCATAGCGTGCATTAAGGCTCTCGTTTCCATGGCAGCGTCCACAGGTTACGAACGAAACGCGCCCCGCATTGACAAGCGATTCAGGCTCGTTCGGCGCCAGAATCACGTGCTCGCCGTGGCAGTCCGTGCAAACGGGAGCTCCACTGGCGCCATTCGCCACGGCCTGGCCATGCACGCTTTCGGCGTAAATCGTTTCAATCTCGCTGTGGCAGGCTCCGCATGTCGCCGGAACATTCCAGTGATTGATTTTCGAGCGCGCATCGCGCGCCGCATAAATCTCGTGGCTTCCGTGACAGTCCGAACAAGTCGCGGCCTCCAGATTGCCTGCGGCCACGGCCCGGCCATGTACGCTCAGCTTGTACGATTCCACCGGATGAGCGAAGGGAATCTGGTGCGTGGCAAGAAAAGACGGATTCGAGTGGCACTCGCCGCAGGTGTCCGGCTGGTTTTTCTTGGCCACGGGGGAAGCCGGATCCTCCGCGGCGAGTATTTTGTGAACCGGTCCGTGGCACGATTGGCACGTGGGGGCGTCCGGATCACCCCTCTTTGCCGCTGCTCCATGCACGCTCGCGAGAAAACCCTTTACTTCGTCGCTATGGCAAGTGATGCATAACTTGGGAAGGAGCCCGGCGGCGGGTTGAAGGTCGTGCGCCGATCCGTGGCAACTCGTGCAGGCCTGCACCCCCAAAGCCGCGTGAATGCTTTTCGGCAGATCGGCGGCTTCCTCCGTATGGCACGTTCCGCAATTTACTTTCGCGATGCGCGCGGGATGAGGGAACTCCTTGATATCGGTGTGGCAATCGGTGCAATGCAGGATCGAGTGCGCGCTCGACTCGTGCTTCGCTTCATCTATGTATACGCTCCGGCCCGACTCCGCCTTCAAATCCTTCTGGCCGTGGCACGCTAGGCAATCCGCGTCCGGGTCGGGCCGAGTTTTGGTCTGGGAATTGGCAATCTGCGGAAAAAGTTCCACCGCGATTGCAATCAGGAGGAGGAAAAAACAGAGAGCCGGCCGCGCCCGCAAAAGCGGCGGCCGGCCTTGGAATCAGATCGCAGCAAATGGTACAGCGAATTCATGCGTCGGAGGACTGGTCCCTCATCGAGCTGCTATTTCACGCCCAAATCAGTGAGGACTTTTGGATTTCTCCCTCCACTGCAAGCATCGCGTGACACGTGTCGCAGTCATTCGGTATGGTGCGGCCGTCGGCGCTCGTATCGCTTCCGTCGTGGCGGCGGAAGCAGCCGGGAAAGTCCATGTGGCCGAAGTTATTGGGGTACGTGCCAGGAAGCAAACGGAAATCGCAAACCGCCTCCTGCCTTGGAGACTGGCCAAGCCCCCCAGCGCACAATAACGCGTTGCCACACGCCAGAGACTTTTCCCGAGGCCACTATTTCTTTAGTGACCGTATATAGGCGACGAGTCCCTTGATCTGGTCCTCCGTCAGCTTGCCTTTGTACGCCGGCATGGGGCTTTTTCCGTTCGATACGATTTCGGTCAACTGAGCATCCGTCTGCTTCTGCACCTCGGCCGATCCCAGATCGCGGATCTTCAGCGCTTTTCCCATTGACGTATCGCCGCTGCCATCGGCGCCGTGGCAGGCGGCGCACTTGGTCTTAAAAAGACTTGCCGAATCATCGGCCCGCGCGGACGCACCCACGATAAAGACGAGCGCGCACGCCAAGCATAGTTCTCGGCCGATTCGAACCACTGAACAGTTCATATTCATCTACCTCCTTCACTATATGACGAATGGTACCACATCCCGCCAACCAGCCATTCCACGGATGCTCAGAACGCGTAGCGAACCGAGAACGTCGCGGTACTACCGTTGAAATCTGGCGCTCCGATCGGCTCAAGGGCATAAGTCCCTCCGGTAATAGGCACGCTGGTGTTGACCGGCGCTTTGCCGTTGTATGCGTAATAGTTCCACTCGGTCTTGTAGCTCAGGCCCTTATACAAGTCGAACTGGAACATCGCATACGGTTTCTGGTAATTGAACGCCAACGTGCCGGCAGGTTGCAGTGGATCCAAGGACAGGATCCCGGGCCCCACCACCGGATTGAGAATCCCCGAGCCACCGCCAACAAATGTCCCGGCATATCCGAGTCTCATTGTGACTCGCTTCACCGGCTTAAACATCACGTCGCCGTAGGCGTAATGCTGCTTGCTGGAATAGAGCTCCGTTCCACCCTGAAGGTTATCCGGCGTAGTATTCCCGAGCGCGCACGACCCCGCTCCCGTCGATGGAAACATTGGCAGCCCCATTCCGCCACCAACGTTCGTCATCGACCCGAAACCGTCGTTGAAGCAAACGTAGGCCTGCAGATGGATATCGGTGAAATTATATCCGACAGTGAAGGCAAACGTGGAATCCGGCTTCGCCAGCATCATGGAAATACTGTACGTCCGGCCGTGCTCGAGGTCGTTGACTTGAAAGGCGTTGTCGCGGTTCTCGTGAATATCAATCGCACCGTCGATGGTCGCCCATGTCCGCGGTCGATAATTCGCGTGAACCTTGTAGCTCTGGATTTGCCGCGGCCAAACTCGCGTGTAGGAGTAACTGTTATATCCGAATTGGAAATCGCTATCGATTCGCAGCGTATCCATCGGCCGCACCGTCAGGCCGGCAAGAGCCCTACCTGCTCGCCGATCGGGAATATCTGGCGAGGCACATTAATAGCTGCACTGATCGTAGCAGGACTAGCAGTCCATAAAAATGAGGGGTCCCCATTTGGATTGGGAGCGCACGTACCACCCGTGGTGTTCGGCGCACCCGTGGCGAGGTATGCGCAATTCCCGCGCAACGCCAGAAAGTGATTTGTCGCCGTGCCGCCCCCGCCGGGGTAATAGAGATCACTCACCGTTTGACTGCCAAAGGATTGGCTGATTCGGTCATCCTCATACATATAACCGATTCGACCGGTGATGCGGTTTGTCAAATCGCCCTCGAGCTGGATCGTGTTCGATAGCCGTCTTTGCCCCAGGAAGTTCACCGTCACGGTGGTTGCAGCATCAGCGGTTGTGGCGGTGCCGTGCTGTGGGCAGGTGCCCGTCGTCGTGCTGGCGTACGACGCTGGCGGACAGATACTGGCAAATGTCGGCACTGCCGGCCCTGGAGGAACCCCCGGGAGCGAAAACTGTGCTATTGGCAGCAGTATGCCAACATCCCCTGACCCTGCCGGGGCAGGCGTGGCCCATAGGGTCGTGGTCGTCTGGGGATTGACTCCAGGATTTTGCCATTGGTCATAACTAATGGAATCGAGGAGCCGAAGTTTTTGGGTCAACGAATAAATGGCGGACCAATTCGCGTGCGCAAAGATTTCGTTGGCGTTTGCCGGACCCGAAACGATGGAGTCGCGAACCCGACTTGTCGTGGAGGCCGTCCATTCGTTTATGGAATCGAAAAGGTTCGCCACTCGATTGGTGCTGTTGCTGTAGCTGGCCGAACCCGACATCTCAAGCCTTGGGATATATGTGGACTGAAAGCTCAGCCGCTCCGTGGGCATGAAATTCCGTGCGGGGGCAGTCCTCGTATACGACTGGACCATCTTGCAACTCGTGGAAAGATTGCTGTTGTTTACGAAACCTGTGGACAGGAACGGCGTGGCGCAAGGGACGGTCGATAGGCTCAGGCCGCCGGTACCGCCAATACCCGTAGTGTGGGCAGCAGTACCGGTGGGAGCGTAATACCAGTTGATTCCCATATTAACCGGCAGTGTGCCGGGGGACGCCGTTGTTTGGACTAGAAATGGCGTGTTGGCAAGCGAGTCCCTGGTATCGTTCTTGTTCCATTCAAGGAACTGATCGTAGGAAATTGTCGTCTTCGGCAGGACTCGGAAATCCACACCGGCACGATACGTGTCCGTCGTCTCTTCGAAATACTCCGCCATCGGGATTTCGACGGTGGCGTCTTCCGTAGTGAGCGCCAGGCCCCTCCTCCACATAGCGCGAATATCCGAGCCGGAAGCCCACGCGGGATTGCGGCAGCAGCGCCAGATCGTAATCCTGCATGCGATGCACGAGATTGAGTGCATGCGGCGAATTCGTCGAGGCGAACGAGGGATTGGTCGTCGCAAACGAGGCGGGGGCGCCCGCCGGGGGGATCGGGACCGGGTTGAATGGATTCGCCAACAGGTTGTAATCCCAGAAATACTCGTCACGGCGGAACACCAGCGAAAAGTCGTACCACTTATTCTTTGTGATCCGCAGGCGCGACACGTCGTTCGGATCGCCCCCATAGCCGAAGTTGCTGAAGCTCAGATTGTCGAAGAGGAGCCCCTGGTGGTTGAGGGACCTCATGTTCAGGGTGTAATCGAGCACACGCGGGCCGGAACCCAGATTCACGAACGTGTCATAAGTATTCTGGTTCCCGTTGACCCAGTTATCCCGATAGCCAAGCTCAACCGTCTGCTGAACATTATAATTCCCTGAATTAGTTCCTTGCGTTTCGTCGGAGTCACTCTGCGCCCGGGACGCAGGCGAGAAGAGAAACACTGCCACCAATAACAGCAAATGAAGCGGTCTGACGCCTATGCGTTCGCTAATAATTGTGCACCCCAATGAATAAGAGCCGCGATTCCCGCCTGCCAGTTCCATGACATGACTTGCTGCGCTTCCCACATCGGCAAATCTGCGATCTATCGGAAATATATATCGCTAAAGTTCGATCCGTGGATTTGCGTGTGGCACATTGTGCATGCCTGTATGTAGACAGCGTTGTTCGGAACCGGACCATTCATCACCGCAAAACCAGTTGGCTGGCCGTTGTTGCCTGCTTGCGTGATGGGTCCGAAGTGGGCTGCGGTGTGGCATTGCAGGCACAGCAAATTAACGCTGGCGTACTTCAACATGTGAGGATTTGCCCCTCCGTGCGGGATATGACAGGTGGCGCACCCTTCCAACTTCACGGAACAGTGTGGGAACACGAATGGTCCCTGCTTGTCCTTGTGGCACTTGAAACAGACTGCATCCCCGTTATCGGACGTTCGGACTTGCCGCACCAAATGGTCTGACTCCCACACTCCGCCCGTTCCGTGCGCATTGTGGCAGTCGGTGCACTGAATCAGCCCCTCATTCACACGATGATGAAACGGCATATCGAACTGGGACTTCTGCTGCAGATGGCACGAGTAGCAAAGCTCGGGCTCCGCTTTGACCAATAGAAATTCTTTCGCCTGCGCATGGTGCGGCGAATGGCAAGACGTGCAACTCACATCACTCTGCCGGTGCAGAGAATTTGTGGCGTTCATGTGCTCTGTGCCGCCCGCGTGGCAGGTCAGGCAGCGGGCATTGATGTCCTTGGAGGAAGCCTTGTCGAAAAGGAAGAGCTTCGAAGTATCGGTGGGGTCCGCAATGTGGCTCGCGGCTGCACCGTGGCAATCCTCGCAGCCATGCATCGCGATGCCGCCTTTCAGGTTGGTCTGGTTCCAGTGGGGCGAGTTCTCCCAGGACGTGTATTCGTCCGCGTGACACGTCTTGCAAACTTCCGCTCCGGCGTAATCGGAAGGGGTCGTCGCGGGCGTGCTCGCTGCATTCTCTTCTTGCCCTGCGGATGCCGCCTTGTCACTGCTGGCGGAATTTTCCTGAGCTTGCGCGAAGGCGGGAATCGACAACAGACTGAAGACGACAACCAGCCCCAGGTGCCTCGAAACCCAAAAACGCGGCATCATTCCTCAGTTCTTTTCAAGAAGAGGGGGCTTCTTGAACAGGGCGCGATTTTACCTCTGTGCGGTATAATGCATCAATAGTGATTTTCGGCTTCGTGATTGCTGTCACCGTTGAACGTGACGGGTATCACAAGACTGACCTCGGCAAGGCTGCGGACAGGCCAGCTATCGTTACGAACCGATGAGGTTTTCGAGTGCGGATTTGTCGCGGATAATGAGCGTGGAACCCTTGATCTGCAAGAACTGCTTCTTCTTGAAGTCGGCGAAAAGCCGCGTGACCGTCTCGCGCGATGCGCCGATCATTTGCGCGATTTCCTCGTGAGTCAGCGTCAATTGCGCGCGGATCTCGCCTTTCCCGTTCCCGCGGCTGGCGCACCAATCGAGCAAAAACCTCGCCAGTTTTTCTCCGGCGGAACGCGAGAGTCCGATGGACCTCATTTCAGCCACGGCGGCATGGTACGTCTCGCCCAGTTGTTGGGCGACGCGCAGGGAAGCCTCGCCGTGGTCCCGAAGAAACGACAGAAAATCCGCCCGAGAGATGAAGTTCGCCTGCGTGGGCTCGATCACATCGGCTGTGAGTTCATACGCTTTTCCTGTGACCGTGGCCGGCAGTCCCAGAACCTCTCCCGGGTCCGCAATCCGCACAATCAGCGTCTTCCCATCCGTCGAAGACGTGGAGAGCTTCACGCGCCCATTGCACAGGATGAAGACCCCGCGCGCCGCCTGCCCTTCCACAAAGAGCGTGGCCCCCTTCGGATACGAAGAAGCGGAGGTAATCTTCGAGAGACGCTCGACCGCCGCCGGCGGAAGATCGCAAAAGATGCGATCCTCCCGGTGCGGACATGTGACACAATTCTCGATTATTGCAAGCCCATAGGGAGCGCGCATACTTTCACCGCGGCTTATTGTACTCCCCTTCCCACGTGGAACGATTCGGAACCCACCTGCCACAGTTTCCGGCATTTTCCTCGCCCTTTCGATTCCGTCTCTCAGTTTGTCCCAGGTCCTGTAACCAGAAAGTGACAAAGGTCACTTCCCCGCGTGACGCATGTCACACACATTCCGTCTCAGAATGGGAGTAGGGGATGGTGCGTAACGGGCGGCGCGAACGTGGTTCGTGCAGGACGCTGAAGGCGCACAACACGAGTTGTCGCGAAGGAAACTTTAGAGCGCGGGTGAATCGTCTCCCAGGAGCGCCCGCCGCACGATTTTGATGGGTGGAAAGCCCTGCTTCATGAAATCGTTGTGGAACTGCTCGAGCGAAAATGCCGCGCCCTGCTTGCGCTCCACATCGGCGCGCAACTTGAGGATTTCGAGTTTTCCCAATGTGTAATACAGATAGGTGGGATCCGAAGTGCCGCGCTTGGTCTCGATAAGCCCGCTCTCGCGCGTCTGGTAGCCTTCCTTGACGAAGAACTCGACGGCTTGATTGAAACTCATTCTGCCGCGGTGCATCTCGATCCCGACAACAAATCGCGCATCACGCAGCAGCGCATCCTGCAACTGTCCCAGGCGAATCAGCTTGGCATCCCGCGCGTCCGTGGCGCCCGTGCCGGGCTGCCCGTAGCCCTCATCGAGCATCATCTGCTCGCAATAGTGCGCCCACCCTTCAATATCCGTGTTGGCCCCGAGCAGCTTGCGGATCTTCGTGGGAGCCTGCGGCATCCAGAGAAACTGAATGTAGTGGCCGGGATAGGCCTCGTGAACCGCGGTGCTGATAATCGTCCCTCGGTTGAACTCCGCCATGCGCCCGGCGATCTCCTCCGGAGTATCGTGCGCGTCCGGCAGCGTCACGTTGAAGTAGGCCTCCTTAGCCACGTTCTCGAAAGGCCCGGGAGTATCCATCGACGCAAACGTAAGCGCGCGCATAAAGGGCGGCGTCTCCTCCACGATGGGCCGCACGTCTGAGGGGATAGTGATGATCTGCTTCTGCCGAATAAACGCAATCAATCCGTCGAAGGTGTCGCGAAAACTTTGCAAAAGTTGATCCGGCGCCGGATGGTCCGCCTGCAACTCTTCGAGCACTTCGTGCGGCGTTTTCGTCGGGTCTATTTCCGCGGCGATGCGGCTGAATTCCGCCTGGTTCTTGCGCAGGTCCGCTTTGCCGATTTCGAGCAGCCGGTCGAGCGGTGTATCCACCATCTCGTCGTAGAGAAGCTTCCTCGAATAGGTTTCGCCGCCGAGGCGGAAATCGCCGTGCGAGCGCGGCAGCAGATCGGATTTGAGCCAGTGCTCGTAGCTTTCAAGCGCGGCGATCACGGCGGCATTGGACTTCGCGAATTCGGCTTCGAGAGCCGCGTCGGTAGCCCCGGCGAATGCCGCCGGCACATCGTTCTGAAAGAAGCTGACGATGCCGGGAAGCTGCTCAATGGCGATTTCCGTGAATACGCGCGGCGGGTTTTTCAGATTCTCGCGCGCCGCGCTGAACACGGCCGGCATCTGCTTTTCACGCGCGACCACGGACCGCAGCCGGTCATCGAGCGGAGCGAACCGCCGGCTAATGATCACAAAAACGCTTTCGGTGACGCCGCTCGAATAGTTGTCGGCGTCCTTTTCCCAGGGGCGGATGGTCTCGAGCTCGAGCAGGCTGCCGCGAATATACGAAAGCAGGATCTCGCGGTCGCCCGTCTCGATCTCGCCGAGGTCCTTCGGATCAAACGCCTCGACGCGCGTTTCAAACTTGTGCAGAGCGCGAATCTGCTCCTCTACTCCCGCGCGCGAATAATTTTCCAGCAGCGAGTCGTACTGGTGCAGCCCGGCGCTCGTGCCTGCCGTAGGGCCGAATTTGAAATAAATCGTGTCGAAATATTCATCGGCCAGGGCATTCCATGCGGCTTGCGTGTCGGCAGCGCTACCCGCGCTTTCTCGATTCGCGTTCATCGCCACCTGCGAATGCGTTGCCGTAGTTTGAGCCATGGCAATCAAGCCTAGGCATACAAGACAAACAATACGCGGCCCATTCCGCATTCGCACCCCTCCCCCAAAACGCTACACCTTGCCGCCCCGAACGAGCGCGAGAAATTCATCGCGCGTCTGCTTGTTCTCGCGAAAGACTCCCAGCATCGCGCTCGAGACCGCCGTCGAATTCTGCTTCTCGACGCCGCGCATCACCATGCACAAATGGCGCGCCTCGATGATTACGCCCACGCCCTGCGGCTTGAGTATCTGCTCGATGGATTCCGCGATCTGGCTCGTCAGCCGTTCCTGTATCTGCAATCGGCGCGCGTACATGTTCACCAGGCGCGCGATCTTGCTCAGCCCCACCACCTTCTTATCCGGAATGTACGCCACATGGCATTTCCCGAAGAACGGAAGCAAATGGTGCTCGCAGAGGCTATACAGTTCGATATCCTTCACCACGACCATCTCGTCGTAGCAAACGCTGAAGACCGCTCCATTCAATATTTTCTCCGGCTCCTGAGCGTATCCGCTGGTCAGGAAGCGCAGCGCTTTTTCAAACCGCTCCGGCGTACGCCGCAATCCTTCGCGGGCCGGATCTTCGCCGATCTCCACCAGCATCCGGCGGACCAGGTCCGCGATGCTCTCCGGACCTATCGCCTCGGGAACCGCGATTTCACTCGTTTCGCGCATCTTCATTTTACGCCTCGCTGGGTGGTTCCCCACCCGTCCTCGCACTCTCCTGAAAATTGGAAACTGTTCTTGCTGGTCTCTTCCACGCGAACGCGTTCGAGCCGCGCCGCGGGGAATTTGCTCAGCCGGCGATGGATTTCCCGCACCACGTTTTCCGTCGTAGGCACGCTCTCCCGAAATTCAGGCACTTCCTCGTTCAGATTCTTCTGATCGAACGCCTCGATCACTTCCCGCTCGACGAAGGGATCGAGATCGCCTAGGTTCGCAACCATCCCCGTCTCCGGGTCCACCGGGCCTGTGAGCGTCACCTCCACCACGTAGTTGTGCCCGTGGCCAAGGGGATTGCTGCACTTGCCATAAAGCCTGTGATTCTCCCGCTCGCTCAAGTTCGGACTGTGCAGCCGGTGCGATGCCGAAAACCGGTACCGCCGCGTCAAGGATAGTCTGATCCTGGAGCTCACGAGATGCCTCCCGCGCCGTTCGCCGGCTCCGCCGTGCAATCCGCGAAAAGGTCCGGCGACTCGTACAGACGCACGCGATCAAGCTTGCCCTTTGTTATTTTTGGCTCGAGAAGCCGCCAGATGACCGCGGCGATATTTTCGCACGTCGGAATTTGTCCGGCGAGCTCCGGCACTTCGTAGTTCAGATGGCGATGATCCATGCGATCCATTATTTCGCGCTGAAGGATATCCTTCAGTTCCTTCAAATCGAGCACCATCCCCGTTTCCGGATCGGGCTCGCCTGCCACCGTCACCTCAACCACGTAGTTATGTCCATGCCCATGCGGATTATTGCACTTGCCGAAGATGCGTCGGTTCTCCTCCGCGGAAAAATTCGGGTTGTGGTAGAAGTGCGCCGCGGAAAATTCCAACTTTCGCGTCACTCGAATCATGCCGTCCCCGCCGGATATTCCCTTCCCTTCCATAGAGCCGTTCCCCGCGTGTTTTTCCACCAGGATGCGATTAGCGCTGCCGCATAAAGCCAGCTCCCGGCGAGGCCATATTGGATGAATCGCAGGGGAAAATGATTCCGGCGCAAGGCCAGGGCGTAGCGCGCGTGCCAGCCAATTAGAATCGCGCAAAGCGCACACACAACCGAAAGCACAGGGTGCACCCTCGCGATTCTCACGTGCCAGCCGATGGCAAGCAGCAGCGCAATGCCGAGCATTTCATACGCGCCTCGCGAACTCCAATCGCCGCCAAACAGCAGGTACAGATTCTTCGTCCAGCCCTCCCACATAGCAGGAAAGTTGCGATACATTCGGCTTCGCACCATCCCGCGCGGCGCCGAGAAGTAAATCGAATTCCCCGCCCCCTTGACCATTTCCGCCAAGGCCACGTCTTCGAGGATCCTGGCGGCAACGGCGCCGTGTCCTCCCACCGACTCGTAGATATCGCGCCGAATCAATAGGAACTGGCCGTTTGCAGCCGCGTCCGCCAGGTCTCGATTGTTGACGCGCGCGTAAGAATACTTCTCCGCGAGCTGGCAGTAGATGAACGGAACGAGCGCCCGCTCCCAAATCGTCTCCACCTCCTGTTCCGGCGAATAGGACACGAGCACGGCGTTATGGCTGGCCGCATCGCTCAACGCGCGGCGCATCGAGCCGGGCAGGTGATACGTATCGGCGTCGGTGAAAAGCAGCCAATCTCCGCGGGCGGCTGCGGCCCCAATCGAAGCCGCATGATTCTTACCGGTCCAGCCCGCCGGCAGCGCGCTGGCCGTAAGCACCCGCAGTTTTGGGATTCGAGCCCGAAGCTCATCCAGAATTTCGCCCGTGCGGTCACTCGACTCGTCGTTGACGACAATCACTTCCGCAATCTCCGCCTGCGCCGCCACCGACTCCACTGCGCGCGCGATGGAAACCTCTTCATTTCGAGCGGGAATGATAGCGGACACCACGGCTCTATATTCCCGTCCGCGAGGGCTGCCCCTCTACGTGCTGTTGGTTTAGCCGCATTTGCGTCATATTGCTTATTATAGGATGCTGGGACAGCACATTGATACGCAAACTGAAATCGGGCTTGGCTCTCGCCTTCGTCGCCGGACTCGTCGTCCTGTTCGCCCATCCCGATTACCGCCAGGGCGAACCAAGCTTGCGAGGGCGCGCGGCGAAGGATTTCCCTCTCGCTCTCGACGGCCGGCCGGCGCACCTTTCCGATCTGCGCGGCAAAGTCGTCGTGCTGAACTTCTGGGCGTCGTGGTGTCCGCCTTGCGGGGACGAAGCCCCTTCGTTCAATCAGTTGCAGCAGCGGATTGCGCCGCTGGGCGGTGTGGTCCTCGGCGTCAGCGTGGACGATGATGTCTCCGCCTACGATAATTTTCTGAAGAACTACAATATCGTGTTCCTCACGTATCGCGACCCCTCGAGTCAAATCGCGCTCGACTACGGCACGACCATGTTTCCTGAAACCTATCTTATTGACCGCCATGGCCGCATCGACCGCAAAATCGTGGGCCCTCAGGATTGGACCAGCCCTGGAATGATGGCTTACTTCGATTCCCTGTTGAAAGCTCCTTAGCTCGGTCTTCCTGTCTATCGGATCGTTTGCGTCACGCTGGCTGCGAAACCCGCAGGCGCGGTATGCTCATTCCATGGAGCGCGATCCTGTCTGCGGCATGATGGTTGATCCTGAGCGGCCGGCGGCAAAGGCCGATCACGCTGGGAAAACGCACCTCTTCTGCTCAGCCTCCTGCGCGGACAAATTTCGCGTGCAACCGGATGAATACCTGAACGCAAGCGCGACCTCCCGCGCGCCGGCTCACGCCCAGGTTGTCCCCCTGGGTGAATGGAAACCCGCTGCCCATGTCGCCCCCACACCCGCGGCGGCAGCCGACTATACCTGCCCGATGCATCCCGAAATTAGCCGCCCGCGTCCCGGCGCTTGCCCGATTTGCGGCATGGCCCTTGAGCCGCGGACGCCCTCGTCAAGCGAGGAAAATCCGGAACTCGCTTCCATGACGCGCCGCTTCTGGTCGAGTGCCGCCTTCACGATTCCCGTATTCCTCTTCGAAATGTCCGCCATGATTCCTGGCCGGCCCCTCGAGCGGATTCTCTCCATGCGCGAGACCGGCTGGCTCGAACTCCTCTTCGCCACGCCCGTAGTCGTCTGGGGCGGCTGGCCATTCTTCGAGCGTGGCTGGGTGTCGCTCGTGCGCCGCAGCCTGAACATGTTCACGCTGATCGCGCTCGGCACGGGAACCGCATACGTCTATAGCGTCGTCGCCGTGCTCTTCCCCGCCGTTTTCCCCGCTTCGTTCCGCGAGAATGGCGGCGAAGTCCCTGTGTATTTCGAGGCTGCCGCGGCGATCACGACGCTCGTTCTGCTCGGCCAGGTCCTTGAGCTACGCGCCCGCAGCCACACCTCCTCCGCAATTCGTTCCTTGCTCGATTTATCTCCGCGCTCGGCGCGCCTTGTGCGCGCCGACGGAACCGAACTCGACGTGCCCATCGAGCACATCGAGCCAGGCGATTCCCTCCGCGTAAGGCCTGGCGAGAGAGTGCCTGTGGACGGACTCGTGACGGATGGCTCGAGCTCGGTGGACGAATCCCTAATCACCGGCGAACCGATCCCGGTGGAGAAAACTTCCGGCTCCCGCGTGATCGGGGGAGCCGTGAACACGACGGGAAGTTTTGTGATGCGCGCCGAACGTGTCGGAAGCGAGACGCTGCTCGCGCAGATTGTCCGCATGGTCGCCGATGCCCAGCGCAGCCGCGCGCCCGTACAGCAGCTTGCGGACCGCGTGGCGTCGTATTTCGTGCCCGCCGTCATCTTCGTGGCCGCGCTCACCTTCGTTCTATGGGGCGTCTTTGGCCCGGCCCCTAGGATGGCGCACGCGCTGCTCAATGCCGTCGCCGTGCTCATCATCGCCTGCCCGTGCGCGCTTGGACTTGCCACGCCCATGGCCATCATGGTGGGGACGGGCAGCGGGGCTCTAGCGGGAATCCTGGTGAAAAATGCGGAAGCCCTCGAAATCCTCGAGAAGGTCGATACGCTCGTCGTGGATAAGACCGGGACGCTCACGGAAGGCCGCCCGCGCGTGACGGCAATTGTCGCTGCCCCGGATTTCGACGAGACGCAGGTCTTGCGCATCGCCGCGGCCATCGAGCGATCGAGCGAACATCCCCTCGCCGCCGCCATTCTCGCCACCGCCAAGGAGCGCGGTATCGCGCCAGGCGAAGCCTCTGATTTTCACTCGCTCACTGGCAAGGGCGCTACGGCGATCGTGGACGGACGAAGGGCCGCGCTCGGAAATCGCGCGCTCTGCGGCGAAGCTGGAATCGCCCTCGGCCCGCTCGAGACCCGCGCGAAATCGCTTGAATCCGATGGCCACACCATCATGTTCCTCGCAGTCGATGGAAAGCTAGCCGGCCTGGTCGCCGCCGCTGATCCCGTCAAGGCCACTACTGCCGAAGCAATCGCCCGCCTGCACCGCGAAAAAATCCGTATCGTGATGCTCACGGGAGATAGCCGCACCACGGCGGAAGCGATCGCGCGCGCGCTCGGCATGGATCAAGTTCATGCCGGAGTTCTGCCGGACCAGAAGAGAGAATTCGTAAGGAAGCTCCAGGCTGAGGGGCGCGTGGTCGCCATGGCCGGCGACGGCGTAAACGACGCTCCCGCGCTCGCGCAGGCCGACGTGGGCATCGCCATGGGAACCGGAACGGACGTGGCCATCGAAAGCGCGGGAATCACGCTCCTCGGAGGCGATCTGCGCGGAATCGCTCGCGCCAGGGCGCTCAGCCGCGCGACGATGCGCAACATCCGCCAGAATCTCTTTTTCGCCTTCCTCTACAACTCGCTCGGCGTTCCCATTGCGGCGGGCGCGCTCTATCCGGTTTTTGGTCTGCTGCTCAGTCCGGTAATCGCCAGCGCCACGATGACTTTCAGCTCCGTTTCCGTAATCGGCAACGCCCTGCGCTTGCAGCGCGCCAAGTTGTAAGCGCCCGCCTTCCCCAATGCTATAATCGCGCCCATGACTTTTATGACCGTAACCTACGAGCTTCAGGGCGGGCTGAAACCAGACCAATTCCGCGCCCTGGGACAATTCGCGAATACCTACGGGCTGCAAAAATTCCGCTTCGACGAGAATACCAACCTGCTGCATTTCGATTATGACGCCTCGCGCCTACGGGAATCCGTGGTCGAGCACGTCCTGCGCGAGGCGCGCATTCCCGTGCTGCGGCGACTGCCGGCCTCTTAGCGCCGTTCCAACTAAACGAGGCAAACCTGACGAATTCGCTTCGGGACAGTCAAGTGGCAGGCAGGTTTCCGGAACGTCAAGCTGATTTGGATCGAGCCATATTCACAATGCCCTGAACCGAGGGCTTTTTTTTTGCGCCGGTTTCGAGCAACATGGCAAACTGCTCGGCGTGCACCGGCGGGCTGAAATAATAGCCCTGACCCTCGTCACAGTCTTGGATCCGAAGGAATGCGAACTGCTCCTCCGTTTCCACGCCCTCCGCGATCACCCGTTGCTGCAGGTTTCGGCCCATGTGGATCACCGCGCTGACGATTTTGGCATCCTCTGGATTGGAGGTGATCTCGCGCACGAACGACCGGTCAACCTTCAAGGCATCAATTGGAAATCTTTTCAGATAGCTCAAGCTGGAGTAGCCCGTGCCGAAATCGTCAAGCGCAAGCTGTACTCCCATGGCTTTCAGCGCCTGCAACAAGTCGTCGGTACCTTTGGCGTGCTGCATAACCACACTTTCGGTCAGTTCCAGCTCGAGATAGCGCGGCTCCAGGCGAGTTTCCTCCAGGATGGAGTGAACGCTTTCAAGAAAGTGCCGGTCCTGGAACTCGACCGCGGAAATATTGACGGCCACGGGCAGCGGCGGTAATCCCGCCTCCTGCCAACCCCGGGCTTGCCGGCATGCCTCGCGCAGCACCCACCTTCCCATTTGTAGAATCAGGCCGCTGTCTTCGGCGATGGGCACGAATTGCAAGGACTGAATCAGCCCTCGCTCTGGATGCAGCCAGCGTATCAGCGCCTCGGCCCCGGTAATTGCCCCGGTCTTGAGATTTACCTTCGGCTGGTAATGCAGCACGAACTCCTGCCGCTCAAGGGCGCCGCGCAAGCCCTCTTCGATGGATTGCCGTTCGACAGCTCGAGCGTTCATCTCCTGCTCAAAAAAGCGGTAATTATTGCGCCCATGTTCCTTGGCCTGGTACATAGCCGTGTCCGCATCCTTGATCAGGGTTTCCAGGTCCAAGCCGTCGTCGGGATAAATGCTTATTCCAATGCTGGCGCTGACTCCCAGAGCGTGGTGGCCAATAAGGTGGGGCGCCTTGAGCATGGTGAGAATCTTCTTCGCGCACAGCGCCGCATCCTTCGCTTGCGTGACTTCTGGAAGCAAGACCACGAATTCATCCCCACCCTGGCGGCTCACGGTATCCGAATCGCGCACGCAGAGCAGCAGGCGCTCTCCCACCGACTGAAGCAATTTGTCCCCAATCACATGCCCCAGCGAGTCGTTGATGTGCTTGAAATTATCCAAATCCAAAAACAGCACGGCGAACTTGCTGCCGTGACGGCGGCCCAGGGAAATCGCCTGCATAATCCGGTCGTTCACGAGCACTCGATTCGGCAAGCCGGTGAGGGAATCGTGCTGAACTTGAAGAGATATTTGCAGCTTCCTCGCCCTCGCCGCGCCCACGCAGTGGAAAACCATCGCGGCTCCGGCAACCCGCCCCTGCCCGTCGTGCAGGGAGACGGCAAAATGTTCGATGGCGGATTCAAACCGGTCGCACGGGATCAGAATGCTCTCCGCTGTTAGGCCGACGATCTTCGTCCGCTCGATTGCCAACCCCATCGGATTCTGCTGGTTTTCGCGCGTTGCATCCTCCATGACCTGGAACATTCCCGCCAGCGTCCGGCCTGTTGCGTCCGCCCGGGCCCAGCCCGTCCTGTTTTCCGCAACGAGATTGAGGTAGGTTACGTTTTCCGGCTCGTCGGCGTGGAGCGCGGCGTCACCAATGCAATCGAATGTGAGTTGGGCGCCTTCTTTTTCGGTGGCCGACACCTCATCCACGGCCTTGAGATCTATCCGTGTGTGGAGAGCCCGCGAGATATAACTACTGCTGATTTGTTTCTGCGTAATGTAATAGACTGCTGTGCGGTGTACGCCTTCGCAAGCGAGATCTTCATCGTCCAAGCCGCACAGAACCACAATCGGGATCTGGGGCGCGGCTAGAAACAGCTTATCGAGCGCCTCCATACCTCGGATATCGGGCAGGAATAGATCGGCGAAAATCGCTCCGATCCCTCCCTTCCCTAGCCGTTCGAGTCCGTCGGAGAGTTTCCTGACCCATTCCACATGGAATGAGCCGTCTCTTGCGCCCTCGAGTGCGCTGCGAATTAACCGCGCATAAGTGGGATCATTCTCGATGAGAAGCAGCTGATAATTTCCTTCACCGATGTGCATGCAAGTTTTCTGGGACTTCCCGTCTCCCCCCTTACGACTCCCCCGATCGTCCGGTTCGAGAGGAAAGAAAGGGGCTCCCGCTTGGGATCGGGAGCCCCCAAAGGCCGCGTTTCTTTGGCTCGGTCTAGGCGGACCGAACCATGGGGTCATCCATCCAGCTTCCCTCTCAGAGGCAGGTGGTTGCAATCCGCGCCATTTGAACGAGCGGGCCCCTTCCTCCCCACTCCTTCAACCGCGCGGACTGTAGAAACGCGACCCGGCTCCCCCTCTTGTGCAAACCAATGGCCTATTCACTTTTCTACTCCCCCTCTCATTCTCAACGACTTGAGGGTTCCGCCACCACTTCCACTCGTCCCTTCAGATTCAATTCGGGACGCGCTATCCCACATTGGTGCTCCGCCATCCCTTCGTCACTTCCCCGAACCATTTTCCTCCGCCATCACGTTGCCCTACGCACCTCTCTGCCGCATAATGGGGCAAGCAAGGACGGTGCATGAAAAGGTCTCTCATTTCCATTTTGCTGGCTCTCGCGGCGGGACTGTCAGCGCTCTTGATTGCAATGCCTGCGATACGTGTGCCTATTGTGCTTGCGGCGGGCCGGGTTCTTTCGCCGCGCGGCCCAGCCAGAGCAAGCGCAAACACGCGTCAGGATGGCGGCGGGGATAACCAAGTTATGGTGATCCGTTTCGCCAGCAACCCGGCACCGGCGCCCCCTTTCTTGTTGAGCGACCTGGATGGGAATATTGTCTCGACGGCCCAATGGCATGGCAAGGTGGTGCTGCTGACTTTTTGGGCCACATGGTGTCCGCCCTGCCGGGATGAGATTCCTATGCTGATTGATCTTGCGAGGCGCTACGCTGACCAAATCGAAGTGATCGGAGTCTCCATGGACGATGCCGCGCCGGAAGCGGTGAGGGTGTTCGCCATGCAGGCGGGAATCAACTATCCGATCGTGATGGGCTCGCCCGAAATCGTGGGCGAATACGGGGGAATGCCCGCGCTGCCGACCACGTTTGTGGTGAACACAGACGGCCGCATCGTGCAGAAGCACGTGGGCCTGTATCCCCCGGAAGTGTACGAGAGCGAAGTCCGCTCGTTGCTCGGTTTGCCCGTCAACGCCAAGGTGGAGACCTTCGCGGACACGGGACAAATCTTTCTGAAAAATGCCGCGAACGCCACGGAACTTCCCGGCGTGGACCTTACGGGGCTGACCCCGGAACAAAAAGCCGCCGTCCTGAAGCGTCTGAATTCTGAAATCTGCTCATGCGGCTGCCGGCTGACGATCGCGCAGTGCCGCGTCAACGATTCCACCTGCGCTACGAGCAAGGCGCTCGCGGCGAAAATCATCCAGGAGGTGCTGGCCGCCTCGCGCCCGTCCCCCGCCCCTCCAGCTCCGGCTTCTCCGCAGGCCGATCCGTAGAAGCCGTCTCATAAATCAGGGTGGGCGGCATTATGGAGTGTCCTCAGGGGCTGAAGCCCCGCTTCTGTGGGCGATTTATGTCGGAGCTAAAGCTCCGACCCCCTAAAAAGCCATTTATGAGACAGCTTCTAGGCTTCCGCGCGCGGAGAATCAAGGGTGGGTCATTTTTTCGGGGCGGACGATTTCGTCGAATTCTTTTTCCGTCAGATAGCCAAGCTGAGCGCGGCCACGCGCAGGCTCAATCGCTCGTGGTGCGCCTTGTGAGCGATCTCCGCGGCTTTTTCATAGCCGATTTTGGGGCTGAGCGCGGTCACGAGCATCAGGGAATTTCTCACGTTCTGCTCGATGCGCTGGAAATCCAATTCCATTCCGGCCACGCAGTGGTCCGCGAACGAACGGCACGCATCGGCCGAGCAGGCGCACCGAATTCAGAAAATTAAAAATAATCACGGGCTTGAACACGTTCAGCTCGAAATTCCCCTGCGAACCGGCGAAGCCAATGGCCGCGTCGTTGCCGTACACCTGCACGGCCACCATGGTCAGCGCTTCACACTGCGTGGGATTCACCTTTCCCGGCATGATCGAGGAGCCCGGCTCATTTTCCGGCAGGATGAATTCGCCCAGGCCGGCGCGCGGGCCCGAGGCCAGCCAGCGAATGTCGTTCGCAATTTTCAGCAGCGACCCGGCCAGAGTCCTGAGCGCGCCGCTCGCGAAGACGATTTCATCGTGCGCGGAAAGCGCGGCAAATTTGTTGGGGTGCGACCGGAAAGCGAGGCCGGTGAGTTCGGATATTTTCCGCGCGGCGAGAACGGCAAATTCAGGGTGCGAATTCAGCCCCGTTCCCACCGCCGTACCGCCGATGGCCAGGTCGTAAAGGCCCCATAGGGCTTCCCTCATGCGCGCGATGTCGCGGTCCAGCAGGCTGACCCAGCCGGACATTTCCTGTCCGACGGTAAGGGGAGTGGCGTCCATCAGGTGCGTGCGGCCGATTTTGACCACGCTCGCGAACTGCTTCGCTTTGGCGTCGAGCGAATCGCGCAGGCGCTCGACCTCCGGAATCAGCACCTCCGCCACGCGGGAGGCCGCGGCGATGTGCATGGCCGTCGGAAACGTGTCGTTCGAGGACTGGGACATATTGACGTCGTCGTTCGGGTGGATGGGTTTCTTGCTGCCCATCACGCCGCCCGCGATTTCAATGGCGCGGTTGGAGATCACCTCGTTCGCGTTCATGTTCGTTTGCGTGCCGCTGCCGGTCTGCCAGACGCGCAACGGAAAATGCTCATCGAGCTTTCCGGCGATCACTTCATCGGCAGCCTGCACGATGAGGCGGGCTTTTTCGGGAGGAAGTTTTCCGAGGTCCTGATTGACCAGCGCCGCCGCTTTTTTCAGGATTCCGAAGGCGCGAATCAGCTCCCGCGGCATGGTGTCCCGGCCAATATTGAAATGGACGAGCGAGCGCGCCGTCTGCGCGCCGTAATAGCGGTCGCTGGGGACCTCGACTTCGCCCATGCTGTCGGATTCGACGCGGGCCGGGACCTTTGGCGTGACGAGCGGTTTAGAGGTCACGATCTGTTCCTCCGCTCTGAAAACGAGGCTGAGGCCCCCGTTATTTCTCCCGTGCGCCCCTCACCGGGGCCACGGGAGCCCTTCCTGTTGTTGCGATTAGAACGGCATGTTTTATTGACATCAGGGGAGTTAAGGGCATTTCTATTCGGCGGAGTTGCGATTAGAATAGTGCAGAGGTTGGAGGTCAGAGGTTCGATGTTTGGAGACCCTTCCGAAGCGGGGAGGCTTGCAACGAGGACCTTAGGAATATTCGCAAATCCTTCGCTTTTCGTCTTGGCGACCCCCCCTATTTTGTTTCGATTAGAAAAATTTAAGTCACAGATAAAAGGGGAATTACGGGCATTTCTATTTCCCGGCTTGTTTCGATTAGAATTCTGGAAGCCGGAGGCTCGGGGCTGGACGCTGTGGGGCGCCCGCGAGGCGCCTGCCTCGATTTTCCGAACCTCATAGTGCGTCATCACAGACACAGCTCTTTTCCTCCCGCTGCGAGGTAATTCTAAGGTTGAACGCCCCCAGCGGATGGGGCGCGAGCAACAAAAGCGGCCCACTGTAGCATAAAGATACTTATTTGTCAATACTTTAGTGAGTGACCTTATAGGGCTTATTTTGAAGGCGATACGGTCGCCGGTTGTTCCGCACCTACGGTGCTCAGGTAAATTCGTAACGCAATCCCAGCCCTTCCGGGCTGGGCTAACCTCTTTCGCCCCTACGGGGCTCCGTAAAGCTGGCGTTTGCCCATGCATCAAGACAATCCAAATGTGACGCTAGCAGTTGAGGGACAAAGTTTCAAGGGGGTATGTGATGAGGGACGAGGGATGCGGGATGGGGGGGGGAGTGAGGCGCGAGGGGTGAGGAATGTGGGGTGTTCGATCCGCCGAGGGTCGGTGCGTGCCGCTACGAGGGCGCAATTGGGTCGCGCGGAGCGAAAACAATGGGCTTAGCGTCACAATCCAGTAGACAGCTGTACACCTATTGCACTTGTGGACAGCGGTTTTCTCGGGAACGCCTGCGATATGCTAGCCGGGGGATAAAATGTAGTCGAGTCCCCTGCCATGCTTTTTAGAAGCGCGGGAAGCTCTTCCGTTTTCCCCTTGAGGGAGGGGGATCATCCGATGGAATTTCTGTTCCGGCTTCCACTTCTCGGAAGGAAAAGAACCGCCGACCATGCCCCGCCGGCCCGTGAGGGCGGGGATGTAGCTCAGATGAAGCTGGCGGAGGGCTTGACCTCGGCCGCGGAATTGCCTTCCGCCGCGACTGCTTTGGCGGAGCTATTTGAAGAAGATGATACGCATGCACCCGCCGAAGTTCCTGCCGCCCCGGTTGATTTCATAGGCCAGTGCGAACCCTCGGGCACGGTGGTTGAAATGCCGTCCATTGCACGGGCGGATGTGCTGACGCCCGCCACGGATTTACCTTCAGCCGCAACCGCGCTGGCCAGCGTATTTCCAGAAGAAACTCCCGCCGAAGAGGCTCTCTCTGCGTCCCCTTCCCCTCAAGCTGCCGGGGCGACAGCAATGTCGGACGACTCCGCCGCTGGGGACGACAACTTCCAGACGGGTGGAGATGGAGAGGACCCTCCGCAACCAAATCCCGCCAGTCCTGCACCCCCCGCGACATCGAGAGACTGGGCGCTCGAGGAAAAACTTGCCGCCCACCGCGAATGGGTGGAATCCGAAGGCGCGGCGGGCAAAGCGGCAAATTTCGCCGGCGCCAAGCTCGAAGGCACCGAATTAATCGGAGTGAATCTGCGGTTCGCGGACCTGCACAGCGCGAATCTGAAGGCCGCGGACCTGCTGCTGGCGGACCTGCGCGATGCCTGCCTGGCGCGGGCCACTCTCGAGGATGCGTGCCTGGTGGGGACGAACCTCGAAGGAGCGAGTCTCGAAGGCGCATCGCTCGAAAGCGCCATGGGGCTTGTGCCGCGGCAACTCGCGGGCGCGAACCTGCACCTGGCATCGCTCCCAGAGGAGATTTTGCGGTTCGGGGCGCTCGCTGAATTCGAGCGGGCATCGAGGTCGGCATCGCGCTTGCTCTCCGCGCTCACGCCGCTCTGCCTGCTCTGCTGCCTCATGGTCTGGAAAACGAAGGACGTGCAGCTCGTGGCCAATTCGGCCGTGCTTCCTTTCCTACACTCGCCGGGAGCGGCGGCGGCGCTGCCCATCGTGCAATTCTATTCCATCATTCCCGCGTTGCTCTTGATTCTCTACCTTGCATTTCAGTTTCACTTGCAGCGATTGTGGGACGCGGTGCTGGAATTGCCCGCCGTGTTTCCGGATGGCCGCGGACTGGGCGATGTGCGGGGAGACCGCAATGACCGCGGCGCGCCGCGGATCGTTCTCGGCCTGTTGCGCGCCCATTTTCGCTGGATGAACCAGAGCCCGCCCTCCACGCGCCTGATCGAGCGGGCGCTTTCCTTGCTCGTGGCTTACTGGATTGTTCCGGCCACGCTGCTCCTTTTCTGGGCGCGCTCATTGACGCTCGGGGAAATTCACGGCACGATCCTGCGGTTGGCGCTCGTCGCGGCCGCGACGGGCGTGGCCCTCCATGCGACCACGCGCGTCGGACGGCCGCAGGAAACATGGAATCCGCGCCCGGGTATCGCGGCGCGCCTAGCGAAATACCTGAAGAGGACTAAACCGGTTGCGTTTGCCGCCGGTCTGGGCGCCGTTCTCGCCCTGCTCTCGATTGGCACGATCGAAGGGGTTCCGCACGATCCCCGCCGCGCGCCGCAATACGACGCCGCGGACTTTCGCAGATGGGCGCCCACCGTCCTGTGGGCGGCAGGCTACGATCCCTTCGCGGATCTCACCGAAGCATCCGTTTCGTCCAAGCCCGCGAACTGGAGCGGACGTGACGAGGAGATTTCCTCCGTGCGCGGCGCGTCTATGAACGGCGCGAAGCTGCGCTACGCGCAGGCCTACGGAGTCTTTCTTGCCAATGCCCATCTATGGCACGCGGATTTCCAGGGTGCCTTCTTGCCGGAAGCAGACCTGCGGGGCGCCGAACTCGTCGAGAGCAACCTGCGATCCGCCGATCTGGAGGGCGCGCGATTGTATCGCGCGAACCTCGACCGCGCGCAATTCGAGCGCGCCTATCTGGCGCGGGCGGATTTTCGCGAGGCAAATATGTCCTACGACTCCCTCGCGAATGCGATCCTGACGGACGCGCGGCTCGATGGCGCCACCCTTTACGGCGCCTCGCTGACCTCGGCCACGCTGATTCGCGCCAGCCTCGAAAGGGCGGACCTGCGCGAATCGCATATGGACGGCGCTAACCTCGACCACGCGGACGTCCAGCAGGCGGTTCTGTGGTCGGCGAAACTTCCGGGGGCGCGGCTCGAAGATGCGCGCCTGGGTGCTGCGCTGCTGATCGAGGCGGATTTGAGCGGCGCCGATTTGGAAGGCGCGCAATTTCCAGGGACGGTGCTGACCGGCGCCAATCTCGCCGGCACGAATCTCGACGGCGCCGATCTGCGCGGCGCGTTCGGGCTCACGGCCAATCAGGTGTGCTCGGCCAGGACACGCGTGGGCGCGCTACTCGATAGCGCGATCCAAGCGCAAGTAGACGCCCAGTGCGGCGGCGCAGCGGCTCCTCCGGCTGAAACCCCGGCTGCGCCTCGCCCATAGCCTTCTCCCGGTAATGACTCAGTTCGATTGTTGCGGTGTCGATCGGAGCTTACGGCGTGATGCGCAAGATATCGTAGAGCACTTCGACGCGCCGGCCGGGAAACGCGGCGTCAATGCGCGCTTTGAGTTCGTCCAGCGTGAGAGCGCGGTCGAACGCGCCAAGCGACCGCGCGTCGTCCATAAGAATCACGTGGCCTGCGACCGGATGGCGAAGGATGGCCTCCAGCTCACCGGATAGCCTATGCTTTTTGCCTTCCGCGCCGGCCCATCCGTGGTAACCCGCATCCAGCCAGAAAAGCGCGGGCTGCGCGACCGACTTCAGCGTCTCCGGTAGCACCACCTGGCTATCGCCCTGCAAAATCCAGATATTGGCATCGTGCGCGAATTTTTCGGTGGCCCGCCGGGCAAGCTGCGGATCGAATTCGATGGAATAGATGTAATCGAAGTGCTGCTTCACCGCGGAGACCATTTCCCCGTAGTAGGTCCCGGTTTCAATCAGGACGTGCAGGTCGTATCGCCCCGCATATTCGAGTACCGTTCGCTGCTTCAGCAGGTGGGGAGAGCGCGCGGGCCGGCCGCGTAGCCGCCAATACCAATAGTCGGGATAGTGGCCGAGGGTTTTGTACGCGCCGTAGAAGGGCGCGCGCTGGAGAAGTTTTCGCAGGGTGCGCAAGGGGCGTCGCTCCGAGGGTCAGTTCAAGCTGTGAGCGCAGGCACGGGACTTATCTGCACCAGGCCCGGCGCGGGCGCCGAGGCGGCCTTCTGCTTGGCGAGCATGCCGGCGGTGACAATCCCCGTGCGCACGTAGGATTTTTCGCAATCCGCCGTGGAAGGCCCGCGCATATTCCCCTCCATATAGGCCAGGCCCGGGCAGCGTGTGCAGCCGCCCAGGTGCGCGCAGGAAGAGCATGCGGTCAGGTGCTTGGCGCGAATCGAGCGCACTTCCGCGAGTTGCGGCGAGTCCCGCCAGATGTCGATAAACTTTTGCCGCCGGATATTGCCGCACGGCAGGGGAAACTGCACGCACGGATACAGGTCGCCGTAGGGCGAGATGTAACAGGAAGTGTGCCCCGCGCTGCACGGCAAGCCCTCGCGAATACTTTCGTCCACCGCGGGCGGCGGCGCGCAGAAACTTTCCACGTCGCCCACCAGATCGGGATTGCGAAAGAAGCTGGATAGTTCGCTCGCGTCCACGCGATGGCGCAGCACGTCCGTGCTGCCATCCATCATCGGCGTAATCGTGGGATCGAGCGTGTAGTGCGCGCCCACTTCCAGGGCCAGGGCGCGGACGCCCTCGCTATCGCCGCGGATTCCTGCGCATCAGGACGTTGGCCATGGTCACTTTGAGGCCGTGCGCGCGGAGCAGGCGGATGGCCGCCAGCGTGCGCTTGAGCGAACCCGGCAGTTTGGTGATGGCATCGTGCACTTCCGGTCGGTGCGAATAGACGCTGATCTGCACCTGCTCGACGCCCAGCGCGCGAAGCCGCCGCGCTTCCTTTTCGCGGATGAGCACGGCGTTGGTTTTCAGCTTCACGTTGAACCGCAGCGTGCGCGCATATTCGATCAGCTCGAAGCAGTCGCGGCGCATCAGAGGCTCGCCGCCGCTCAGCGTGAGGAAGAAAACGCCCGCGTCCGCGAGCTGGCGGAAAAGGCCGCGAATCTCGGCCGTGGTCATTTCGCCCAGGTCGTCGTGTTCGAGATAGCAGTGCTCGCACCGTTCGTTGCAGCGGTAGGTGAGGTCCACGTGGACGCTCAGGGGCACACCCAGGCGAAGCGCGCGTCCATTCATCTCTGTCATCAAGCTCATGGAGCCTCCGGCACGGCCGGCTTCTTCTTCCGCAAGCGGATGATCCGAGACGCGCAGAATCCCGTGGCTCGCAAGCTCTTCGACGAACGCCTCCGCGTCGCGATAGGCGGCATCGAAGGGCGCGTCGAACTCGGCGCACACTCGCCGCTCCACGATTTCGGAAAGGGGCGTGCGGCCGTCAGCCTCCTGCCAGATGAGCGTGGCCACTTCGCTCAGGCTGAACAGCGTCGAGTCGGCGGCGGACATGATGATCATCTCCCCGCCCAGCTCGCGCGCGCCCACGTGGCTCGACCGCGCAATGTATTTCTCGCTCATCGGATTAATTCCCAGGCGCGCTCGTCCGGCGCAAACGTGAAGCGCGCCACCGGCACGCGCGACACGAATTCGACCGCCGATTCGAACACGCGCTTCACCAATTCCGGGTCGTGCGCGAAAAATAGAATGTGGCGCATTAGCTCGCGGGCCGCCGCATGCTGCGTTACCGGCTCGATGCGCCCCGCCGGCCCTTTCTCGAGAAAGTAGAGCGCGGCAAGAGGCGCCTTGAGATTCGCGCCCACGCGGGCCAGTTCACCCGCGAACGGCGTGCCGTAGGCATGATAGCCGCTCCCGCTCCTGCGAATATACGAAATTTCGTCCGTGAGCACGGTGGCATCGGGAGGAGCGAGCCGCGCCATCGTCGTCTTGCCCGCGCCGGAGATTCCCGCGAACACGAACGCGCGCCCCTGCCGCACGCCGCTCGCCGCATGGACCAAAAAGCCGCCCTCTTCCGCCAGCACCAGCGAGTGAACGATGCGCAGCACCGAATCAATCGAGTACGGGTTGGTCGATTGGCGCACCCAGCCCTGGCGCGCGCGCGCGTCCCATTCGGCGCGGAAATCGCCGCGCTCGAAGCGCCACACGGAGCCGCTCTTGAATACGCGCGCGTCTTCGTCGGATGGCCCCGTGGGAGGCTCGAGCCGGATTTCGAATTGATAGGCGGGCGTGGCCGAGGGATTCACGAAGCCGGCGTAGCGCTCCTCGAGCAGCGCGCGGAAGTCCGCGTCGCGGCTTTCGAGGAGAATGGGGATGCCGCCGATTTCAACCGTCACGCCGCTTTGCGGCCCGGCTGCCGGCGATGCGGAAGGATGAGGCAAGGGGTAAATACCGGCGGCCATCAGGCGCACTCCACAGGCTTGGGCTGAGCCTTCGCAAAGGCTCCGCGCGAAGCCCGTCCGAGCAGCCGCGCGCGCAACGTGTGCCATCGCAGCAGCCATTTCGCGGCGCCATTGGATCGCCGCACAACCCATCGCAGCAGAAGTTCAGCGCTGGAGGGATTTCCATCCAGCTCGATCCGCTTCCGCCCGCGGACCACCGCCTCTACGCGGCCCAGCATTTCGTCTTCGGTCACGGGCGCATCGTTTTGCGCGAGGGCGTCTCCTCGCGTGACGAGGGAAAGCCGTCCGCCTTCTTCCGTCTTCTCCACCAGCCGGTGCGCGTAGAAGCGCGATTCCCGGGAGAAGAGCACCACGTCGCCCATGCGCGCGCTCCGCGCCGTCTCGCGCCGAACGATGAGAATGTCTTTGGGAAATATCGTGGGAACCATGCTGCCGCCGAGGGCGGCGAATCGCAGGCCGCCGGAAGTCCGCAGCACCTCCGACGCAAGGCTCAGCATCGCTTCTGCTTGCCCTGACGAAGGAAGGGGTTGCCCTGACGAAGGCTTGCCCCGAGGCACGAAGGGAAGGGCCCGCCCTTGGCGAGCACGCCCTTTGTGTCCGCCTTGGCGAGACGCTCGATCCATGGCCGCCGCTCCCGCTCCCCCGCTAGGAATTCTTCGTATTGAGCGAGCACTGGCTCTGCGTGGTCGAGATTTTGCCGCAGGCCAGCGCCATCGTCTCGAAGACGCGCTCGTGGCGGAAGGAAGGCTTCTGGTAAGGCTTCTTGGCCTTGCCGGCTTGGTCCGTCGTTTTTTCGGTAGCCGCAGTGCGGCGTTGTGTTTGTTTCATGTCGCTCAGTGTAACCCCAATTGTGTGATTTTCACAGCGCGTCCCCTGCCGGATATGCCTGCATGGCAAGGCACGGCAGCCGAATGGTTGCCTCCGCCCGCGAACTAGTTCAACCCGGATTGCGTCAGCTTGATCGCGCAGTACGCGGCAGCGGCCCCGCAAATGGTCGTCGACGTCGCCAGGGTGCCATAGTAGAGGCTCGACTCCTGCCCGCCGGTTCCATTGTTGTCTACGACCATCCCGCTTGTCCCGCCAGCCGCATCGGCGGTGTTTGCCGGCACGGCCTGGGTGTTGGCCACGACCCCGCCAGGCATCAGGAAGGAATACACTCCCGGGGAGTTTTGTTCCACTCCCACGAACATGTAGTCCGGCCCGCCCGTGGCAGTTGCACCGGTGTGGGTGCAGCCCGAGCCGGTCGTGTTGGGTGTGCCAGCGGGTACGGCGAAGGTGAACTGCGTTGCGGTTGCTGTAGCGACGGTCTGTAGTGCTGCATTGATGGCAGTGACGTCTGCCGCGACGCAGCGGCCGCCGTTGATAGTCACGCCCGAAACTGTCACCAGGTCGTTCGCGGCAAGTGTGTTGGCCGCCGTGATAGTAGCTACAGCTGCGTTCACGGTCGCCGCAGTCACGGTGAATGCCCCACTGATCGGGTTGTAGAACTCGGTGAGCGGCGACATGGGCGAAGGGCCGACAGCCTCAAATTGAGGCTTGGCCAACGGCACCGTCTGCAGGGCAGAGATAACGAATTGAAAGATTTTTAGCTGCTCGCCGCCGCTGCCGGAGGCGGCGGCGATGATTTCGCCGTTGTTCGCCACGGCGGCATTGCTGATTCCCAGGTCAAGGTAGCGCTCGTCCGGCGTCGGGTCGTACGTCGGATAGCCGGGCAGCGAACAGCCTTCGTTTGCAGCAGTATCGAGTTCCGCGCCTACACCTTTGGTCATGGTCGTGGCTGTGAATGTAAATTGCCAAAGGGCGGCGTTCGTCGTGTCCGCCTCGCCACCGGTAAGCGTGCCGGAGTTGTCGCAGGCCGTTACGGCAAAACCGGTCACGTTCCCAGAGTCAATCATGGGGCCGGCACGAACGCCGCCGTTGATGTTTGCGCCGACAGATAGAGTTTGTTTCACGACTCCGGCCGGAGTCACCATATACAAGTTACCGCTGCTATCGCCGACAAAAATGTTGGCGGTGCTGCCCGTATCCTCCGCCGGCGCCGAGAGAATGTTCGTTCCGGGGCTTACATTCGCGTTGGTTATGGTGCAGCCGGCGCCAGTAGTCGTAGTGGGTATCGTAGCGTTAAAGGTGAAATTCCCCACAGCTGCCGTAGCGACGATCTGCCCTCCATTGATAGCCGCGGCGTCAGCCGCGCTGCAATTGGCGCCGTTGGCAGTTACGCCCGAAATCGTCACCGACTGTAGGGCTGCAAGCGTGTTGGCCACCGTCACAGTAACTGTGCCTGGCGCGCCCGCGGTTGCCGTCACGGCGGTCGGGGGCGTTGACGATGCGGTGGTGTTTAGCTGCAGCGGAAAATTTCCTCCCGCAAACGCCGGCGTCGCGGTGAATGTCGGGTAGATCGAATAGAGGTAGCCGTTGTTGTCGCCGACGTACAGAGTGTCGAAACCGTAGTGCATGAATGGAGAGGAGAAGCTGTCCAACGCTCCCACGACCGCAGTGGCTGCGTTGGCGGCAACCAAGCCAAGGGGAAGCATGAAGTCCGTGGCTGTGCTGCCCGCCGCGCTTCCGGGGATCACCGGGTTGGTTGCGCAGGTCGGCGCGGCCACCCCGCTGTTGGTGCAGACGCCATATTCCGTGGCGCCGGTGGCGTACGTCAGCACATGGAGGATTGCGCCGATATTCGGGTCGTTCTCCACATAGGCGACTTTCGTGCCATCGAGCGAAAGGGTGGGCGAGGTGGCCACTGGTCCCACGCCGGAGGCGTAGGAAAAGATGAATTCCGGAAAAGTGAGACCAGCACAGAACGGTGCGGTCCCGCTGTAAAGCTGGTTGAAGGCGACGATGCTGGCTTGCGCGCCGTTCGTCCCGGCAGTAATTGCGACCCCCGTAAAGCCGGTCAGCCCGTTCGTATCCGTCAGCACCACGCGGCTCCCTGGCGTAAGCGCATACACGGTAACTTTGCTTCCCGATGCAACCGCCACGATGCGGTCCAGAGCAGTATTACTCAGATTGCGATTGATAGCGGCCGCCAGATTCGTGGCATCGGTGGCGGTCGTGGCGGATATCGCGAAGTTTGTTCCGGTGTTCGTGGCGCCCGCAGTCAGCGTCAAATTGCCCACGGTTCCGACCGTCGGAGTGATGGTGATGAGCAAAGTCTGGCCGCTTCCCGGTTCCGCCGTGAACGTGCCCACAAGATTGGCGCGCGTGTTCCCGGTTGGCGCGTTAATCGGGAATACCGCGAAATCGTTGGCGCAGTTCGGCGCCGCATTCGCATTGAAGCTGTACTTGGCGGGGTACATGCCTTGCGCGACGCCGCCGGCGCCCAGCGAAACGGCCCAGTCCTTCTGGGTCCCCCGACGCTGCTGAAAAAGCCGCCCAAATATGCCGAGCCCCCTGTTGCTTGAGGCCAATTTCCCTTGATTCCGCCGATAGTATTGCTGCCAGAAGCGAGGATCGCTCTGGTTCACTATCGCCTGCCAATTGTTCGCCGGCTTGGAAAAGACGATGTGCCGAGAGCTCCAATCCTGCACAAGCGGCGCGCGGCCGTTAGTGGAGTTCCCTTGCTGGGCGGAAAGCGGGAACGCGAACAGGCATACCAGGCAGGCCGCCACAAAGACCGATGGTCCGCGCGAAAGGAGAGGCTTCCGCATGATTCATATACTCCATATGGGCCAGAATCCGTACTTCGTCCCAAGTCCACGGCAGCCCGGGCCGTACCTATTTCAGTGACTGAATTTTGAATAATCCCAATATGTAAAAAGGGTAGGCTGGGGGTTACCGGACCGCAATGGGAAAGTGGTACTGGCGTGCCAAAGGATTACTCTGTGCCATAAAGGAACAGTACTGTGGGGTATTGTTCTCCTGGGGGAAAGACGGTTGAGACGTTGGGCTTCAGCGGCTAAAGCCGCATTGATTTTGCGCTGGTTGCGGCACAGCTGCCCTTCGAGGCTCAGGATAAAAAGCCATGCCCTGACACGAGACAGTAGTTCTCACAGAGACTGGTAGTGACTCATTTTGATTCCAAAAGCGCCGCTACGACCCGTCGCTCTCGGACTTCTTACGGAGAGCCAGAAGGAGACCCTCTTTTTCGAGCAGAAGTCGGTTGATTTCCGTTACCAACGCCAGCATTTTAACGGGGTCTTTTTCGTTAGAGGCCTGCTCGCACAGCTCCATCCATCGTTCCTTCGTTTGGCCTTTCATGAGGGACAGAGCATACCCCATCTACTCTCACTTATCGCCACTTCTTTTAAAAATGAGTCACTGCCCACAGATTGGCTTTGTTGACATCCTCGTTTTCGCAAGGTTCTCGGTGATGGAGCGGCAGGGGAGGCGAAAAGCAGATCCCTCTCTCCGTCCCCCGCCCCTCGAAAGGCGAGGGGAAAACAAGGAACGCCCTTCGACCTAACTCAGGGCAGGCGGGACTACGTTCAGAATGAAAATATGAAAGCGCGACTCCTGCCGTCAGCGTAGGCTGGCGGTGGAGATCCCTTTTAGGAAAAAGGAGGAGCCGCGCATGGGAGAATATATCGCATTTGACAGCCATAAGCGTTACACCTGGGTCGAGCACGAACAGATAGCCACCGGGGAAGTGAGGCAATATCGGTTGAATCATGCCCCGGGAGCGATTCGCAATGCACTGGCTGGTTGTGAGCCGGGCACGCCCGTGGCCGTCGAGGCCACGGGGAACTGGTATTGGATCACCGACGAGATCGAACAGGCAGGAGCGGTCCCGCGGCTGGTGCATCCGCGCAAGGCCAAGCTGATGATGGGGCAGATCAACAAGAGCGACCATCTCGACGCCCAGGGGATGAACCGGCTGCAGCGCAACGGCACGCTGCCCACGGTGTGGATTCCGCCGGGTCCGTTGCGCGAGCTGCGCGAATTGACGCGCACGCGGGTGGTGCTGGTGGCGCAGCGCACCCGCTGGAAGAACCGCATCACGGCGACGCTGGCCAAGTGGGGTTTGCCGCCGAGCGAGTACAGCGATGCGTACGGGAAGAAGGCACGGGCGGAACTCGCCGGGCGCATGGAGCGGCTGCCGGAACAGACGCGTTGGGCCACCCGGCAGATGCTCGCGCAACTGGACGCTCTCGAAGCCCAGGTCGGAGAGTTCGAAAAGCGCCTGGAAGAGTTGGTGGAAGTGACGCCGGAGATGCAGCGACTGAAAACTCTTCCCGGAGTAGGCGTGATTCTGGCGGCGACGATCGCCCTGGAGATCGGAGATATCGCGCGATTTTTGAGCGCCGAACGATTGGCGAGCTATGCAGGGACGACGCCGCGCGTGCACGCCAGCGGGGATCGCGTGCGGTACGGACGGACGCGACCGGACGTGAACCGCTATTTGAAGTGGGCGTTTGCCGAGGCGGGGAATTCCGTGGCCGTGAATCATCGGCGCTCGCCGGAACGGCACGTCAGCGCACTGTATGCGCGGCTGCGTCAGCGCAAGGGACATGCCAAGGCAGTGGGCGCGGTGGCGCGGCATCTGGCCGAAGCCGCGTTTCATGTGTTGAGCCGACAACAGGGTTATCGAGATCCGGCTGCGGTCGTGGGTCGGACCAGCGAGGTGTGAGCGCGACATCGTCATGAGCCTCTGGCTCGCAGAATGAATGCGACACACCTCCGGATAAATTCATGCCCCACCCGAGGGCGTAGAGATGACTGGGTACGACCCCGAACTCTGTTCGGACCTCGATAGCTTGACTATCGCGCTTTCAGAGATGACGAGTCTGCGAACGGAAAGCCGCGACGCCGTGTAATGACTCCCAAAGCGAGGATGTCAACAGAGCAGATCGCCGGGTGGCGTCCTAATTTGGAGAGCCAATATGCTCACGGGTTGTGTCGCACCTACGGCGCTCGCGCGGATTTGTTTTGCCTACCCAGGGCTCACGCCCTGGGCTAACTTCTTTCGCCCCTACGGGGCTGGGTGGCGGTGGGGGAAGAGTGTTTCCTTCGGCCACGCTCGAAAGCTGTGAGAACAGGGACTGCTGCTTACCGATGAACTCTCGAATTTAGGACACTACCCATCGCCGCTTAGTTGAACCCCGATTGTGTTACCTTCACAGCGCATCCCACGCCGGTGGTCGTATTGCATCTCGCGGCAGCAGTAGCATTCGCGCCGTACGTGTAGTAAATGCTCGACTCTTGTGAACCGGTCCCGACGTTATCCACCACGATTCCGCTCGTGCCGTCGGAAGCGTGAGTTGGCGCAATCGTGCCGAAACTGACCTTTCCACTCGCGGGCGGCCATGCCGCGAGCGTGGTGAGGTCAATGGACATGACGCAAGCCCCACCGGCTGTGCAGGAACTGCCCGCAGGGATGACGGCGGCGGGAACGTTGCTTCCAACGCTAAAGAAAAGCCAATCGGTTGGGGTCCCGGAACTGTTGTAGAACTCGGTCATCGGCGAGCACGCCCCGCCGCTTGGGTTTCCCACCTGGAATGAGGCGCTCACGCTGTTCATGACGCCGGCGCCGGTAAAGCCGAGCCGATAGATAGCCGGCCTATCCGTGGCCCCTGGTGTGACCGTCTCCGACTGTTTGCCGCAGACATACAGGAAACCCGCAATCCCGGGTGCAGAGCTGGTGAGGTAGGTGTGGTCAAAGGCGCCGTCGTACATCGCGACGCCCGTGGTGCCGCTATTCGCGCCGATATTCTCCGTAACGCTCGACGCAAAACTTGTGGGCGCCTGCAGGATTGTCCCATCGTGCGCGGTTTCGGTGCCATTGATGGCGAACACCTCTTGGTCCACATCGTCAACGATGGGCCCGGCGACGATGGAGCCTCCCGTTCCCACCGCCAAATGTGTAGCATTGAGGCATGGCAACGGGCTGCATGTGCCAACGGTGCTCGCCGTGGTCCTGACGAAGCTCAATCGTCCTGTACTGTCGCCGACGTATACATTTCCCGAGACAGGATCGTAAACAGGGCTGCTGAGAGCGTGGCCTGAGTCAACCGTGATCGGCCAGGCGGCACCTCCGGCGCCGTCATTCGTAGTGTCCTCGGCGGGCGTCCCAAAGAAAACACCTGTAAACTTATGAAGAACGCCGTTAGCGGTGCCGACGTACAGGTTGTCCGTCCCGTATTCGTAGTAGGGCGACGAGACGGTATCAGCCGCACTGCCGCTGAAAGGGACGGTGATAAGGCAGGACGTACTCGCGGGGCACGCCGACCACGCCGTCAGCGTGGTGTTCGTGGGCGTGGAGGGAGCAGCGATACTTCCTTCCCCGGCTTTCCACCGCAGAATTTTAAGAAGCGAAGTACCGCCGAAAAAGGTGGGCTCGGATTCCACGTAGGCGATCTCCGTGCCATCCAAGGAGAGAACCACGGACGTGCTGGTCGTTCCCCCCGAATCGCCCGCCAATCTTGTGTTGTAGGCAAACATCACCGTGGGTCCGGTGGTGGAAGTGCAACCCGCGCCGCCACTTTCACCGCTCGTTTGGCCTACGTAGAGGTTATTGAATGCCACGATCTGGAGCGTGTTGCTGACCGATGTGTTGAAGGCCACGTAGTCGGCCGTGCAGCTCGGCGCGGCATTAATATTAAACGTGAATTTCGCGGGGTAGTTCCCAGGTCCGACCGTAGCGCCGGACACCAGCGGCACTCCCCAATCCCCATGAAGCCGCGGAAGCCCGGGCAAATTTCCGCCGAATCCGCGGAGATCACCGCCGCCGGGCAATCGTTCATTCTGCCGGTAGTATTGAAGCCAATAGCGGGGATCTCTCTGTGCCTGCGCCGCTTGCCACATGTTGGCCGGCTGGGAGAACACCATGTGGTGGTGGCTCCAATCTTCCACAAGGGGAACGCGCGGAGTCAGGAACTGCTCTTCCCGGCTCGACAGCGTGAAAGTGAGCAAACAAACAAGGCACGTCGCCAGAAAAACCAACCGACCGCGCGATAGAAGGGGTTCTCGCATGGTTCATCTGCTCCGTATTGGGCGGGGTATAGGTTTCATCCCAAGTCCACCGCTGCCCGGGCGGTGTTTTTTTCACTCCTCGCTACTTCGGCTCGATCAATCCTTCCGCGGCTAGACCGGCAAGGAACTCAATCGCGTCCGCCGTGGCCTCGCCGGCGGAAAGGCCGTATTCTGATTGAAGGGAAGCCGCCAGTTCCGCCACGCCGCGGCCTTCCTGAATCAAAGCCCAGAGTTTCGCGCCCGCTTCGTTGAACCTGTATATGGAATCCCGATTCTCCGCCCTGCGATCAATGGGGACGACAATCGTTTCGTCTTCCGCCACACGCGCCACGATGCACCTCGTCCCGCGAACACCCTCGCCCGGAGCCTGATTGATGGAATCCATACGTCCATCGGACAGTACCAAATTGGAACGTTTGGGACAATAGGACGCTATCTCGATAAGTAAAGGCAATCGGTGGAAATTTGACCGCCGCGGAGAGGGAATACCGCCACGCCGGCCTTTATCACAATTAGTGGGACGAGCCGCCCGCCAGCTCGCGCACGATGTCGCCCACAAAACCCTTGGCGTCTCCGAAGAGCATCAGCGTCCTATCAAGGTAATAGAGGGGATTGTCTATCCCGGCGAAGCCCGGATTCATGCTGCGCTTGATCACCATCACGGTGCGGGCTTTGTCCACATCCAAAATGGGCATACCGTAGATGGGGCTGCTCGCATCGGTCCGCGCCGCAGGATTGGTCACGTCGTTCGCGCCGATCACCAGCGCCACGTCGGTTTGCGGCAGGTCGGAGTTGATGTCGTCCATCTCGCGCAGCTTGTCGTAGGGAATATCCGCCTCGGCCAGCAGGACGTTCATGTGCCCCGGCATGCGTCCGGCCACCGGGTGAATGCCGAACGATACGTCCACGCCTTTTTTTGTGAGCACGTCGAAAAGCTCGCGCACCTTGTGCTGCGCCTGCGCCACGGCCATGCCGTACCCCGGAACGATCACCACTTTGCTCGCTGCGGCGAGAATCCCCGCGGCTTCCTCCGGCGAGGCGCTGCGCACGGTCCTTTCCTCGGCGGCGCCCGCGGCGGAGGCTTGCACCTGGCCAAACGCGCCGAACATCACGTTCGAGAACGACCGGTTCATCGCCTTGCACATAATCACCGAAAGGATGAACCCGGAGGAGCCGTCGAGCGCGCCCGCCACCACCAGCACTTTGCTGTTGAGCACGAATCCCAGAAGCGCCGCCGAAAAGCCAGCGTAGGAGTTCAAGAGCGAGATCACCGTCGGCATGTCCGCTCCGCCGATGGGGGTCACCAGCAGCACGCCGAATATCAGCGCCATTCCCACCATGCACGGAAACAAATGCGTGTGATTCGGATTGATCACCAGCGCCGCGGCCATCAGGATTGCCGCGCCCAGCACCGAAAGGCTGACGATGTTCTGCCCCCTATACGTGATCGGGCGCTGCGGCAAAATCTCCTGCAGTTTGCCCGCCGCGATCAAGCTTCCTGTAAACGTCAGCGAGCCGATAATCACTTCGAGGCCGATTTCGCCCATCCCAAAGCGCGTTACGTGCGGAACGCCTACATAATATTCCGCGATGCCGATCATCGCCGCCGAAAGCGCGCCGAAGGCGTGGCTCAGCGCCGTTCGCTGCGGCACGGCCGTGATTTTCACCATGCCGAGCGGGATGCCCACGCCCGCGCCGATAATCAGCGCAATGATGATCCACTTGTATTGGACCAGTTCCGGATCGGCCAGCGTGGCAATCACGGCCAGCGCCGCGCCGATCTCGCCCGCCAGCACGCCGTGCCGCGCCGTGGTGGGCGAACTCAGCCACTTCAGCGCCAGAACGAACAACACCACGGCGATGAGATAGGCCCAGTCAATCGCCTGCTGGCTCGCGAGCGCGCTGATCATTTGGAGGGCCTGCCCGCCGCGGCGGGCTTCCCAACCTTGAACATCCGCAGCATGCGGTCGGTGATGAAGAAGCCGCCCACCATGTTGCTGAACGACGCGGCCACGGCGACCGCGCCCAGCACGGTCGAAAGCGTAGTTTCGTGCCGCCCGGCAATGATGATCGCGGCCACGACGACGATGGCGTCGAGCGCGTTCGTGAGCGACATCAAGGGCGTATGCAGCAGCGGCGAGACGCGCTTGATCACCTCAAATCCCACGAATCCCGCCAGAATGAATACGTACAGATTGGACATGAAGTCCGAAGGCACGATTCCCTCCTTACGTCCGCGCCGCCAGCGCCGGCAGCGAAAAGAATTCCCGCACGCGCGCGTTCACCACTTCCCCGCCCTGCGTCACGAGCGTCTCCCGAATAATCTCGTCCTTCAAATCGATGCCGAGCTTTCCATCCTTCACCATGTGCAGCAGGAAAGTGGCCGCGTTGCGCGCATAGAGCTGGCTCGCGTGGTACGGCACGGTGCTCGCCAGGTTGATCAGGCCGATGATCGTCACGCCGTGCGCAATAATCGTCTCGCCCGAGCGCGTGAGTTCGCAATTCCCTCCCCGCTCCGCCGCCAGGTCCACGATCACCGACCCCGGCGCCATTCCGCGCACCATTTCGGCGGTCACAAGCACCGGCGCCTTCTTTCCCGGCACCACGGCCGTGGTGATCACCACGTCGTTCTCCGCGATCACGCGCCCCATCAGTTCGCGCTGCTTCGCGTAGAAGGCCTCGTCCTGCGCCGTGGCGTATCCGCGCGCGTCCTGCGCGTCCTTGGCCTCGATGGGAAGTTCCACGAATCGCGCGCCCAGGCTCTGCACCTGCTCCTTCACCGCCGGCCTCACGTCGTACGCGGACACCACTGCTCCCAGCCGCTTCGCCGTGGCGATGGCTTGCAGCCCCGCCACGCCCACGCCGAGAATCAGCACGCGCGCGGGCGTGATTGTTCCCGCCGCCGTGGTCAGCATGGGGAAAAACCGCGGAAGCGTGTCGGCGGCGATCAGCACCGCTTTATAGCCGCTAACGGTCGCCATCGCGGAAAGCGCGTCCATGCTCTGTGCGCGCGTGATCCTGGGCATCAGCTCAATCGCGAAAGAAGTCACTCCCGTGGCCGCGATTTCCTCGACCACCTCGCGCGATCCCAGCGGCCGCAGAAACCCGATGAGCGCCTGGCCGCGGCGAAACAGGGGTAGATCGGCCTTGCCAGTGCGGTCATTCGAGCCGTAGCAGAGAACCTGCACCACCACATCCGCCGCGCCGAACACCGCTCCGCGATCCGCAAGAATTTTCGCGCCCTTCTCCGCATACGCAGCGTCGGTGTAACCGGCTTGGACGCCCGCGCCCCCCTCGACGGCCACTTCCATGCCCGCCTTGGCCAGGCTCGGAATCACCGCCGGAACCAGCGCCACGCGCCGCTCTCCTGGAAAACTCTCTTTGGGCACGCCAATAATCACGCCGCCCTCTCCCTCTTTATGTTTGCGCTAAGCAAATTTACGTGCAGCCTATCGAAGCAGTCCGTCGCCAAATAATTCCCCCCGTCGAGGACGTTCAAGGCCCTCATTGTATCCGCACTCCCCGCGAAGTCCATCGAAGATTGTCAGCGCAGTTCTAACCTGCAAAACTTATTCCAAAAAGGTAGAATAGAGTTCATCCCGGAGGACATATTTTGCGCGTTGGATTCATCGGCTGGCGGGGCATGGTCGGCAGCGTTCTCCTCGAGCGGATGCGCGAGGAGAACGACTTCGCCGGGCTCGACCCCATTTTCTTTTCCACCTCCAACGCCGGGGGCGCCGCGCCTCCGGAGGCAAGCGGCCTCGCGCTCCAGGACGCCCGGAATCTCCGCGAACTTGCCGCTTGCGATGTGCTCATAAGCTGCCAGGGCGGCGACTATACCAAGGAAGTCTTCGCCCCGCTGCGCCAGAGCGGCTGGAAGGGCTACTGGATTGACGCCGCATCCACGCTGCGCATGGCCGACGACGCCGTCATCATCCTCGATCCGGTGAACGCGGACCTCATCCGCGCGGCCCTGGCCCGCGGCCTGCGCACTTTCGCGGGCGGCAACTGCACCGTCAGCCTGATGATCATGGCCGTGGGCGCACTCTTCAAGGCGGGCCTCGTCGAGTGGATGACCACAATGACCTACCAGGCCGCGTCCGGCGCCGGAGCCGCGCAGATGCTCGAACTCGTGAGGCAAATGGAATCTTTAACCGATGCGACCCGCGCCCATCCCTCACAAAGCGCCCTGGAAGTCGACCGCCTGATGATCGCGGCGCAGCGCTCACCCCATCTTCCCGCGCAGAAATTTGGCGCGCCGCTCGCCGGCAGCCTGCATCCCCTGGGTCACGGAAGAGATGCCCGGCGGCCAGACTCGCGAGGAATGGAAGGGCATGGCCGAAACCAACAAAATTCTCGGTCTCGCTCCGCCCATTCCGGTGGACGGCATTTGCGTGCGTGTGGGCACCATGCGCTGCCACAGTCAGGCGCTTTGCATCAAGCTCGTCCGGGATGTGCCACTGTGCGAGATCGACGAGATGCTGGCCGCCTCGAACCCCTGGGTGCGCGTCATTCCCAATAACAAGGAGTCCACTCTGCGCTGCCTCACTCCCAGCGCCGTTTCCGGCACACTGAACGTGCCCGTGGGACGCCTGCACAAACTGAACATGGGCCCGAAGTTCCTCGCCGCATTCACTGTGGGCGACCAGTTGCTCTGGGGCGCCGCCGAGCCTCTGCGCCGCATGCTCCGCATTCTCCGCGAATCCGCTTGACACGCAGCCGCAACTTCCATAGCCTTCGCTAAAATCACGGGGTTTTCCTCGTCCGCACGGGAGGCCGCGATGCCATCGCCTTTTAAGAGAATTGCATGGCTGTTGCTCGTCATTCTGTTCCTGCTTCCATTCCCTTCCATGGCACAGGACAAGCAAACTGCAAGCGATAATTCGCAGACGGCACAGGGCCAGACGCCCGCACCAATAGGAAAAACTGAGCCTTCCAACGCCTACGGGACAGACGGAACGCGAGTAGCCACCAACGACGAGAACGGAAATGCCATCACGGTATGCGAGTACGACTCCAAGCACACGCTGCGCGAGATCACGTACTACAGCTACCATCCCGGCACCAAGAAAATTGATCACAAGGAGCGCCACTACCTGGACGCCAATGGCTTCACGGAAACGCAGGTGGATGAGCACTGGGCCGCCGACGGCTCTCAGATCGATTCAGAGATAAAGCACTACGGCCCGCATGGCAGCACAACAGGCGGAAAGAAGCGCGACTTTGTGAACAATAGGAAATACGTCTGGGACCCGAGCGCCCAGGACTGGATGGAACCGGTCTCAGGGGGCGGCATCACCACAACCCAGAAGCTCGAAGAGTGGCGCGCGGGCGGTTCGCCAGAGGAGAAGAAAAAGAGAGACGAATACCTCATTAGGTCACAGAAGGAAGCAGATGAGGAGGCGAAGGAGCGCCAGAAGTACAATGATAAATTGCAGAAGGAGTATGATGATTGGAAGAAGAACCATCCGGACTCCGCCTCTCCGACCCCTCTCGCGCCCACCAATCTGGGCATCATCTCTCCGGTGAACGTCAACCCGGGCGAGGACTCTTCTGCCTCGATCATGCCGGCGAAGGATGCCCTGGCCTATTCGAGTGTGCCAGGACTCACGGTGACGACCTTCACGGTGCCGATGCCGACCGAACCGGGGCTTGTGGACGACGGTTGGTACCCGGGACTCGTGCTCTGCACGACGAATCCCGTCAACTGCGCGCCCGCCGACGAGGGCAGTTTTACGATTCACATGCCTCCGGGGAGTTCCGCGGTGAACATCGAGGCGCGGCAGGCAAACGATCCATACTTTTCCTTCCGATTCGACTTCCCGATCACGAAACCATCCTACGCTGGCAGCCCTTACCTCAATGGATTGCCGATGATCACGTCGTATCAAAATTGGCTCAAGGACGAGCTGGATTGGGCGTGGGACGAAGTGTTGGACATCAAGGACGAATTGGCTTACGCCCGGGCTCACGGCGCCCCGGCGGACTATATCGGATGGCTGCTCGACGAATTGGATGATGCGTACGATTACGAGGACGAAGTCGCCGACGAACTTTCGGCCAAGACGGTCCACGATCTGGCGCTCTTCAAGGCCGGGCGGGCACAATTTCTTCTCGATAACCACTATTACACGACGTTCTGGGACCTCGACTCGCTCCAGCGCGAGGTCAACTACTTTCACGCCGAGGCCAACTACGAATGGCGTAATTACACTGGCTGGTTTCCCGGCGAATACATGACTCAGCCGTTCGCGCAGGTCGGGCGGCTGGACGTGATCCGCGGGCCGTTCACGGGCGATTGCAGCCGGACGCACATCTCGATTGACCATTGGCCGGTCACTTTCATCGGGCAGGACGCGCGAGAGACCTACTTCATGCTCCCGGACTGGGTTCTGCCTGGCGCGCACACCCTATACCTTTCGCAGGGACACCTCGACTATACGTGGCTCGTCTTCGTGATGCAGCTGACCATGTCCATTGACATGCCGAACCTGCACCTGCAAACCTATCCGCAATCCACGAAGTGGCACCTGACGCTCACAGGGCTGACCGGGGCACCGGCGTCGTACTTCTCCGCCGGAGGATTTTCTCCCGACCTCACTTCCCTCGGCAGCATCCCGAAACTTCCGCAGGGGTTTCGGCTGCCCAACCAGACAAGCCCGGGGCAGATTGTCGTGACGGCTACGAATCTTTCCACAAACATTATTTCGATTCCGCAGATGCCAGGCGGACAGCAGACATGGGTGCTCGGCGCGCAGAATATTGATCCTTCAGGCGAATTCCACGTTGACTACGACGCGAGTGCATTGAGCCACGGCGACTTCAGCATCACCGGCCGGGCGGTGGCGATGGTGAAGCCTAAGGAGGCTACGCCTCTGTTACCGACGGGGGAGGAAGCACCGCTGAACGAGTCGACCACAAGCAATGTGTCCGACAAGACGCCGCAGGAGCTCGCCGATGAGGCCAAGCAGAAATACGACCAGGCGCACACTGACAGCGAACACAAGAAGCAGGCCATGTGGGACGCCTGGGGCGCCATCATAGATAGCTTGCCTTCCGGGGCCCTCGGGGGCTTCTATGAAGCGCTTAAGGACTTCCACGTCACCAACGACAACTGGCAGAATGCCAAAGACGCCTACGATAAGGACCCCAGCGACGCCAACAACAAGGCTGTCTACCAGACCAGCGAGAAGCGCTACGAGACCAAGATCGCCTACGAGAAGGAGCGAGAAAAGTTGCTTGATAGTGTGGACCCCAAACTGCGCGACGCCTGGCGCCGCGCCAGCAGCGATTACGAGGATGCCCTCTGGCACGAAGGCATGGCCAAAGAGGCCTGGCAGGACGCCCAGAAAGACGCAACGGAGAAGGCCATGAAATAATCGTAGAGGGCGCCTGTACCAAGCTTTGCAACTCGAAGAAAGCAGGATTCGTTCTCTTCGCTTCAATCCATTTCTAAATAGTGCAAAAAGAGCGTGCGGGGGCGGACCGCGCCGCCCCCTCGTTCCCGATTGCAGTACTCGCTTTTAGCCGTTTGCTTCTTGTATCCCTTGCACGTGGATCAGATTGTTGGTTGCATCGAGTGTCCCGGTCACCATCACCTTCTTCCCCGCAAACTTGCTGGCTGTCTGCTGGTCGTCGAGTTGATACGGGGTCGTGCCGGAGCCCCCTTCCAAAACGTATTGATCGCCGCTCTTGGAGATCTTCCCGGTAAAGGTCTGAACTTGCTGATCGGGACTGGCTTGATTCTGCTGCAAGATCACACCGCGCGCTTCGGAAGCACTCCCTGGGTTCCCCGCACGGGCAGCAGCCATAGAAACGGTTCCGAATATCAGGCTCAGCGAAGCCACAGTCAAAGCAATCTTTTTCATACATCACCTCACTAATTTGATGTGGCTGGGATAATGCGGTTGGTAGCAAGAAGCGTGCCATACCCCGAAACCCCTAATTCCATGTCTGCGCGTGACATAAGCCCTCTCACGACCCGTCCTAGTCCGTGAAGAATATGCGAAGACAGGGTAGATTCTTCCGCACGCCCTTTTCTCGCTTCCGCCGATTCATCGCTCGTTGCTCCGCCCCGCGAAACGTATGGTTAGGGATTGGATGCGATAACACTTCACACACTTTCCTCTGGACAGCCGGCGTCGCCACAAAAATCTGCGTGCGGCTGAGATTTCCTGCACGAGCCACGCGATACCCGGGAATTATGTGAGAAGCCGTCGTCCTATTCACGCCCGATTAACATCACCGCAAGTAAATCATCGCCCCGCTGACCCGGAGTATCCACTCGATTCCCTTTTTGGGCGTGGCCGCGCGGACGCAAGTCCAGCATTTCATCTTGCGAAATGAAATTGCGGCCCGAAAAATCGAGTTCGGCGCTCAGACATTGCAATTATTTCTTCCTGTTAACAAACGTCCCCGGCATTCCAGCGATATTGTTAGTCACTTAACTCGGGATTCGTTCCTCCTTCATAGTTCGCAGTTAAAAAGATTGCGGCGCGCGATCGAAAGCACCCAGCCCGATTCCGGTTCCGCGACCTTTTCCCTTGGAGGAGCAATCCATGAGTCTGGAATCTGTTTCCCGGAAAATATGCTCGCTGACCGCAAAACAAATTTTGATCCTATTCGTTGTGTTCCAATTGCTGATGACCACCCCCGTCCCCGTTCGCGCGGACGAACATCATGGAGACGGCGACAATAGTTCCGATACCCGCACGCCCATCAAGCACGTCATCGTGATCATCGGCGAGAACCGCACCTTCGATCACATATTCGCCACCTACGAACCCAAGGATCACCAGAAAGTTTGGAATCTTCTCTCCGAAGGGATCGTCAACGAAGATGGGACTCCCGGCCCGAACTATTCCCTCGCCGCCCAATTTTCGGCTGTGGATTCCAGCCCCAGTCCGTTCGAAATCGAGCCCCATGTCCAAGACGATTTACCCGGTCCTTCCCGTGCCCCTTGCCGGCGGCGCCAAGACGCCGCTCTTCTCCTCTGTCGCCACGGCGGAAGCGTTCGAGAATGGCCTGGAGACCTCGCCCTTCAACTGGTACACCTACCTCACCACCGGTGGCACCGGCTTGACCGGAGGCACGCCGGACACGCGCACGTCCTACGACGGGTTTGACGTCTTCCACCTGCCGTCGGGCCCCTACCAGCTCACTCCGGGCGTGGCCTATGACGACTACGCGGCCAGCCCCGTGCATCGCTTCTATCAGATGTGGCAGCAGTTGGATTGCAACGCGCTCTATGCCACCGAGGATAATCCCAGCGGCTGCAAGGCCGACCTCTTCCCCTGGGTCGAACTCACCATCGGCGCCGGAAGCAATGGCGGCTCGCCGAAGACTCCACCCTACGATGCTCCGAGCGGCGAAGGCGCCACTTCAATGGGTTTCTACAATATGGCCCAGGGCGATGCGCCGTATCTGAAGTTCTTGGCCGATAGCTATGCCATGAGCGACAACTATCACCAGGCCGTCGAGGGCGGAACCGGCGCGAACCACGTGATGCTCGGCACCGGCGACGCGATTTGGTTCAGCGATGGCAAGGGCAACGCTGCTGTGCCGCCCTCGAATCAAATCGAGGACCCGGATCCTCTCACGGGCACGAATAACTGGTATACGCAGGACGGTTACTCGGGTGGAACGTACAGCGAGTGCTTCCATTCGACAAATCCGGGCGTAGCAGCCGTCGAGAATTATCTCCAATCCCTCGCGCGGCCCATCAACCCCAACTGCCAATCCGGCCACTACTATTTGCTGAACAACTACAACCCCGGCTACTACGGCAACGGGTCTGTGGCATACGGGGATCCGCTCGGAACGCCATTTACGATTCCCCCGTCAACTCTGCGCACCATCGGCGATGAACTCCTCGATGCCAATGTCTCCTGGAAATATTACGGCGATGGCTGGAACAACTATGTGGCGAATCCTTACAACCCCACCAACACCTACTGCAACATCTGCAACTTCGAGCAGTACGCCACTTCGATCATGACCAACCCGGCCAATCTCGCGCACCTGCAGGACACCGCGAATCTCTATACCGACATCGCGGATGGCACGCTTCCGGCGGTCTCTTTCGTGAAGCCCAGCGGCTTGTTGGACGGCCACCCGGCCTCCTCGAAGCTGGACTTGTTCGAAGGCTTCGTGAAGAAGATCGTGGACGGGGTGCAGGCCAACCCCGACCTGTGGAAAGACACCGCGATCTTCGTGACCGTTGACGAAGGCGGCGGCTACTGGGATTCCGGTTACGTCCAGCCGCTCGATTTCTTCGGCGATGGCACGCGCATTCCGTTGATCGTTGTCTCTCCCTTCACGAAGGCCGGCCACATTTCCCACGACTATGCGGACCACGTCTCGATCCTGAAATTCATCGAGGCGAACTGGGAACTCGGGCCGGTGACGGGCCGTAGCCGCGATAACCTCCCCAACCCAGTTGCCGACCACGACAATCCCTACGTCCCGAAAAACAGCCCGGCAATCAGCGACCTGATGGATCTCTTCGATTTCCATCATGGCGATGGTGATCACGGCCATGGCGATGGCGGGCATTGATTCTGCCGCCTCGTAGCTGATTTCGCCGCAAAGAGCAAAATGTCTCTGGCGCCGGCTTAGGTCCCACCCGTAATCCGGCGCCAGATGCGTTTCCGGCCGAGATATCCTCGAAATAAAGCGAATTTCGCCGCTCACGACCGCGCTAAGCTTAAAGTTTTCCTGGCGCGAACACTTGCCTTGACTCCGGCCCGCACCTTAGGTAGGATTTGTTCATGGATCATTTCTCCTGCGCGATGGTCGGTATGGCCTGCTGTTGTTGTCCTTGCTCCGGCTGGCGCGGGAGTGCGATCCGACTGGTTTAGCCATAATTCAGGTCGCAATTGATAAGCCCGCTGCCCGGCACGATACCCGGCACGCGGGTTTTTTGTTTTTCAGTGAGAAATCGTTTTTGTCTTTATGTTAAGGGAGAAGTGAGTGAGCGGCACCACTACCAATCCGAGCGACGCCCTCCCGGCGAAAGAAACCAGGGCCCAGAGGACCGAGCGCCTCAAGCTCGAGAAGGACCCCTGGGAAGCCCTCGCGGAAATCCGCGAGTTTGCCCGCCAGGGCCGCGATTCCGTCTTGCCCGCATGGGCTGGACTGTATTTCAAATGGTGGGGCATCTACACGCAGGGCGATGGAATCGGCGCCGTGGGCGGCAAGGATGGCGAGGGGAAATCCACCGCGTATTTCATGATGCGCATTGCCATGCCCAATGGCCTGCTGACTTCCCATCAGTTGCGCACCGTTGCCGGTCTCGCCGAGCGCCACGCGCGCGGCGTCGCGGACATCACCGTCCGGCAGAACATTCAGCTGCACTGGCTCACGATCGAATCCCTCCCGGAAATCATCGACGCCCTGGACGCCCTCGGCCTTTCTCCCAAGGGCGCGTGCGGTGACGTGGTCCGCAATGTCACCGGCTGCCCGCTCGCAGGCGTGGCCGCGGACGAAATCGTGGATGCGTCTCCGCTTGTGGTCGAGATCTCGCATCTGCTGCGTTCCAATCCCGATTTCTATAATCTACCGCGCAAATTCAAAATCTCCATCACCGGCTGCCCCGTTTGGTGCTCCTACCCGGAGATCAACGATATCGGCCTCACGGCGGTCGAGCGCACGGTCGGCGGCCGGCGCGAGACCGGCTTTTCCCTGCGCGTCGGGGGCGGCCTTTCTATCGAGCCGCACCTCGCCGTGCGCCTCGACGCCTTTGTCCGCCCCGCGCAAGTCTTGCCGGTGGTCCGCTCCATCACGGAAATTTTCCGCGATGCCGAGCACGGCCTGCGCGAAAATCGCAAGCGCGCGCGCATGAAATATCTTTTCATGCAATTTGGCTGGACCCCGGAGAGCTTCCTCAAGGAATTGAACCGCCGGCTCGGATTCCAGCTCGATCCCGCCGCCGAAGAGCATCCCCCCGTGGATGTCTTCCGCGATCATGTCGGGATCCATTCCCAGAAGCGCGACGGACTTTTCTACGTCGGGGCGTCGGTGGTCTGCGGCCGCATCACTCCGCGGCAGATGCGCGTCGCCGCCGATCTCGCCGAAAAATTCGCCACGGGCGAAATCCGCCTCACGGTCATGCAGAACCTGCTCATCATCAATGTCCCCAAGGCGCATGCCGAGACGCTCGCGCGGGAGCTCGATGCCGCCGGCTTGCGCGTCTCCGGCTCCCCTTTCTGGCGCGGCGCCATCGCCTGCACCGGCACCGAATTCTGCAAGCTCGCCATCACCGAAACCAAGGGCTTCGCTCGCTGGCTCGTCGACGAAATGGAGGAGCGCGTCCCCGGCTTCGATCAGCAGTTGAAAATACACGTCACCGGATGCCCCAACTCCTGCGGACAGCACTGGATCGCCGATATTGGCCTCGAAGGCAAAAAAATCAAGCACGCCGGCGCAATCGTGGACGCCTATTACTTCGCCCTCGGCGGCGCCGTCGGCGAGCATGAGCGGATTGCCCGGCCCGTCGGCTTCCGCTGCCCGGCCACGGAAGTGCCGGCTGCCATCGAGCGCCTCCTGAAAACGTATCTCTCGCGCCGCGGCGAAAATGAAAATCTGCGCGCCTATTTTTCCCGGTTCTCCGACGACGATTTGCGCGCCCAGCTCGCTGGCGCCGTCACCTCCGCCGTCGCTCGCGATCCCTCGCCGGGACCGGTTCCTCACGCGGTGGCCGATTGAAATCCGAGGCGCACTCATGACGCAAATTTTCAGCGGGAAGGTTTTTCTCGTCGGCGCGGGGCCGGGCGACCCCGACCTTCTCACCGTGAAGGCCCACAGGCTCCTCCGCCACGCAGACGTCATCCTGCACGACGATCTCGTGCCTCGCGCCATCCTCTCGCTCGCCGGCCCTCACGCGGAAATCGTAAGCGTCGGCAAGCGCTGCGGCGCAAAAGGAATCACGCAAGATGAAATCAACGCACGCATGATCGCTGCCGCGCGCCGCAGCCTCGATGTCGTACGGCTGAAGAACGGAGACCCCGCCATCTTCGGCCGCCTCGCCGAGGAGCTCGACGCCCTCGAAGCCGCCGGCGTTCCCTTCGAAATTGTCCCGGGCGTCACCGCCGGAATTGCCGCTGCCGCGTCGCTCCATGTTTCTCTCACCGATCGCCGCGCATCCTCGCGCATCGTCATCGTCACCGGCCATCACGCGCAGGATGGTCACAACAGCCGAAAAAAAATAGATTGGAGCGCGCTCGCCCGTGAGGATGCCACGCTGGTCGTCTACATGCCCGGCCACGATTTCTCGGCCCTCCGCGACGAGCTGCTCGCCGCCGGCCTGCCCCCGGACATTCCCGCTGTTATCGTTTCGCGCGCCTCCACGCCCGCCCAGCGCGAATGGCTTTCCACCCTCGCGCAACTCGACGCCGCCCCCCGCATGGATTCGCCTTCCATTCTGCTCATTGGGCGTTCGCTCGCGCGAGCGCGCCGCAAATCGGCCGCCGAAAATTCCGCGCTCGCCTCCGCCATCGCATTCGCCGCGGCCGAGCTTCCTCTTCGCGGCTGACGCCACAATCGCTTACCTTCCCCCTCCGCACGCTCATCTCATCTCCGCGAAACGAAACGCGCGCCCTTCGTGTTAGATTCTTCATGGCGCCTCCACGGGAGGCTCGCCGCCACATGCTCGCCCGCAAACAATTCGCCGCCCGCTGGATCGACTTAATCTGGCTCCTTTTCCTTTTCGCCCTGGCCTTTCTCCCTCCCATCAATGAAATCCAAAAGTGGTTGATTCTCATCGCCATCGGCGTCTTTCAATTCCTCGAAGGCCCCATGATCGCGCGGACCGGCAAGCGCGGTCCTGCCTATAGCGTGCTTATCAAGATTCTGCTCTCCACTCTCCTGCTCAATCACACCGGCGGATTCGCGATCGAAAGCAGTTACTACCCGATTTACTATTTGCCGGTAATCACCGCCGCGATTTACTTCGGCCCCGTGGCCACGATTTTCTGGACCGCCCTCACCTCTCTCGCCTACTGTTCGCTTCTGATCCCCGGGGCGTTTGTGGAATACCAAGTCACGGAGGAAGGCGCCTACGTGCTGGCCATGCGCATCCTCTTCTTCTTTCTCGCCGCCATCGTGGTGAACCAATTCGCCATCGAGAACCGCCGCCAGATCCGCCAATCCCAAGCCCTCTCTGTCACCCTCGAGGAAACCAATCGCCAGTTGCGCCGCGCCGAAGCCGACGCCCGCCGCTCCGAACGCCTCGCCGCCCTCGGCCAACTCTCCGCCGGCCTGGCCCACGAAATTCGCAATCCCCTCGGCGTCATCAAAGGCTCCGCCGAAATCCTTTCCCAGAAATTGCGCGATTCCCAGCCGCTCGAAAGCGAGCTGGCCGGCTACATTTCCTCCGAAGTCAATCGCCTGAACGCCCTTGTCGCCCGCTTTCTCGATTTCGCCCGGCCGCAAAATCTCGATCTCCATCCCCACAACGTCGCCGAAATCGTGGACCGGGCCCTCGCCTCGGCCCAAACCCAGTCGCCCCATCCGGACGTCCGAATCGAACGCCGCTACGCCTCGAATCTCCCCGAGATTCTTGCCGATGACGAGTTCTGCGAGCGCGTCTTCGCCAATCTCATTCTCAACGCCTTTCAAGCCATGGACGGCCAGCCGGGCCTCCTGCGCCTCTCCATCTCGCCCGAATCCTCGCATGGCACTGCGGGCGTGGCCGTCACCGTGGAAGACACCGGGCCGGGCGTCCCCGCGGCCCTCCGCGAGCAAATTTTCAATCCGTTTTTCACGTCCAAAAAAGACGGCGTCGGCCTCGGCCTCGCCATCGTCGCCAAGATTGTGGACGACCACCGCGGCTGGATTCGCCTGGAAAACGATTCCGCGCCCGGCGCGCGCTTCCGCGTCTTTCTCCCCGCCGTCGACGAGACTGCCCCCATCCCCCAAAAACTCCTGGCGGATTTCACAAAATGAAACCCGAAAAACCATCCATCCTCATCGTCGAGGACGAACAAAAGTTGCGCCGCATCATCGAGCTGCAACTCGCCGGCGAAAATTTTCTCGCGCGCGCCGTCCCCGACGCCGAAACCGCCCTCCCGCTCCTCCACAGCGAGCATTTCGACCTCATCGTCACCGATTTCAAGCTTCCCGGCATGAACGGCCTCGAATTTCTCCAGGCCGTGAAGCGATTCGACGCCGCTTTACCCGTCGTCGTCATGACCGCCTACGGCACCGTCGAATCCGCCGTGGACGCCATGAAAGCCGGCGCAAGTGATTACATCCTCAAGCCCTTTTCGCTCATCGAGCTGCTCATCATCATTCAGAAGGAGCTCGATTCCCGCCACCTGCGCGACGAAAACCGCTCCCTGCGCGAAGCCCTCGGCCACCGCTACGAATATGAAAATATCGTCGCGCGCAGCGAAAAGATGCAGGCCGTCCTCGCGCTCGTCGAGCGCGCCGCGCCCACCAATTCCACCGTGCTGCTCGGCGGCGAAAGCGGCGTGGGCAAGGACCTCATCGCCCGCGCCATTCACGCCCATTCCCACCGCGCTTCCGGACCGTTCGTAAAAATCAATAGCACCGCCATCCCCGAAAATCTGCTCGAAAGCGAGCTTTTCGGCTACGAGAAAGGCGCCTTTTCCGGCGCCGTCTCGAGCAAGCCCGGCAAATTCGAGCTGGCCGATAAAGGCACGCTCTTCCTCGACGAAATCGGCGACGTTCCCCCCGCCACGCAAGTCAAGCTCCTGCGCGTCATTCAAGAACGCGAATTCGAGCGCCTCGGCGCCACCAAAACCCTCAAAGTGGACGTCCGCCTCGTCGCCGCCACCAACCGCGACCTCCGCGCCGCGCTCGAACAAGGCACTTTCCGCGAAGACCTCTACTATCGCCTCAATGTCGTGGCCATAGATATCCCCCCTCTCCGCGACCACAAAGAGGACATCCCCGCCCTCGCCAATTTTTTCCTGGAAAAATTCGCGCGCGATTCCGGCAAGCCCGTCCGCGCCATCACGCCCCAGGCCATGAAACTCCTCATGGATTTTCACTGGCCCGGCAACGTCCGCGAACTCGAAAACATACTCGAACGTGGCGTCACCCTCTCCGCCGGTACGGCCCTCGACGCCGCGGACATTCATCTCGATACCGCGCCCTCGCGCCCGCACGCCGGCCCCTCGCTCGTCCTCCCCGAAGGCTCGACCCTCGAACAGTGGGAGGACCAGATGATTCGCGAAGCCTTGCGCCTCGCCAACGGCAATAAGAGCCAGGCCGCCCGCGCCCTCGGCCTTTCCCGCAACGCCCTCCGCTACCGCCTCTCCAAAATGGGCCTCCCCGACCCCCCCGAAAAAGACTCCTAAGCCCCCTCAAGAATGTTTTGTGTCAGGGCGCGCCTTTGGTGTCCTCTGGTAAGGGCACAGCACGTCGCAGACCCTGAGCGAAGTCGAAGGGCTATGCCCGCCGGGTGCGCGGGTGTCTCATCCTCCGGTTTTCGAAGCGCACAGGGAATTACAATCGTGGGTTTTCGGGGTCTTCCAGCATCCAGCTTCCGGCCTCTACCTTCCAGAACCTACCACTTCCCAACCGCCAATCGAAAGGACACAGCTTCAAACGCCAGCATCGCCAGGCACCCAAAAAGCGCCAGCATCGCCCAAAACAGATCGGAAAAGCTCAACTTCAATTGCGGCATCGCCATAAAATCCTCCTTCGCACAGCCGCAGTATCCCTCACACTCCCGTTCCATCGCAACCTGCGATATTTCTTTCCCGACGAAGACGCCCCTCAATGAGCCGCGGGCATCGCCATCGGCGCAGGCTGTGAAGGCGTAATGGGATTTGCGGCAGTTTCGCTCAGCCGCTGAAATAGCGCATCCGCTTTCGCGCCGGCCGAAAGCGTGCCCGTCTCCAGAATCGAAAAATTCTCTTTATCGAACCGGTTCATGTCCATCTGGAACGCGCCCTGGGACTTGTGCTCGGCAATTACCCAGTTCGCGATGATCTGATAATTGAGCGCGTCTTCCGGCCCGAACTTCACCAGGCGATCCACGCTGTACCTTTCCGCCCCCACGGTAAACGGATGCGCGGCACTCTTAAATCCGCTCCAATCCAATGGCGCGGTATCTTTCGCCGACGAATCCTGGCAGCCCAGCACCACCGGCCTATCCGCCTGCAACTCCTCGGCAGCGTTCAGCGCGGTAATCGTCGCTGCCTTGTGACCTCCATGCGTGCCCGCGCTCGGAAAAAGCGTCAGGACAAAATCGTATTTGCCGTCCTCGAGCCTCCGCGTCACCTCCGGCAACACCACCCCTGCCCGCCAGTGCTGATTCAGCACTTCGTCCACGTCCAGCGTGAACTGCACGTCTCTCTCATCCAAGAAAAACTCGTTCGATATGCCCAGGATTCTTCCGGAGTTGAGCACTTCCTGCTTGCGGATCTCGGGCAGCATCGCCCGGCCCACCGCCTCCTCTGTGAGCGGCGCTTGATAGTAAGCCTCCGCTGGCAGCGAATACTTGTAGCCGCCTTCGCCATTCGTAATCACCAGTTGGTCCACCGTCCCGCCCAGGTTGTGCGTGATTTCGTAAACGGTCACGGAAAAGCACGACTCATCGTCCGGATGCGCCACCACGATCAGCACGCGCGGATGCGCTCCCGGCGGACTCTGGCCCGGCTGCGTCTGCGCCCCCGCGGAAACAGCGCACATCAGCAAAATCGCCACGATCCAGCTCGCGTTCCGAAATGTTTTTCTTTTCATGATATGTCCCTCCCAACACCCCGCTGGATTATATAATCCCGCGTCGTGACTGCAACCCCACCCGAGTGCCCCGCACAGACAACCAAGCGCGCCCCAAGCCCCTGCCGCGGCGCGTTCCATGACGATCGATCCTATTCAGACCCTCCCAGCCGGGCTGGGAGGGTCAATGAGCGCCGGGTGGTTGACGTTCAAAATTGAGGAAAATCGTCAGGGCGAGTGGATTTGAACCACCGACTGGTCCCAAACCAGGCGCCAAGCCTTATTGAAATCTATGGATTCTTGTTGATTCTAAGTGATTGCTGTCGATTCGTTTGCAGCTCCTTTGTTGAAGTTGGTTGAAACTTATTAAAACCAAGTGCTCTCGCGGCTACAAAATTATCTACAATGATCCGCGAGCCCATTTTCCCACACGCTTTGTATTTTGGTGAGGCACAGCTCGTTACTGTCTCAGATCACTTTGGTTTGTCGGTTGACCTCGGTATAAATCCATGATATTAACCACAATCTTTAAAGAAATACTGATATACATTTCAAATCCAATTGTCTGGACAGGCGATACCTGCCGCGCGTGTGAAGGGTGATTCCAGGGAACGTGCTCAAGTGAGCCTTTAATTGAGCAATTTTCTTGCCGCGTCGCAGTTGAATCTTGTTGAAGTCACCTTTTGATTGACGGAGGAATCGATGAAGCTTATCGGCACAAAGAGATTCCGTACAGCTGGCCTGTGCTTGCTGGCATGGCTTGCGCTTCCAGCCACCGGTCACGCCGGCCAACTCATTTTCACAAACACCTCGGACAAACCCATAACGTGCAAGGTGGACGGATTTACGAAGCCCATTACAATTCCTGCCTCCGTCACGATTCAGCGCCTTCCCAACCTGGCTCTTTCAAATCCCGTGATCAACTCGGTTGAATGCGGCAAGGTGCGAACCCGGCTGATGAATATCACGCCCACGGGCCCGGACGGCATTCTCGTATATAACGGCGAACAGACCCGCACGCTTGATGTCTTGCTGTACCCCTATATTCCCACGCTGCAACAAGGGAATTTCACGGCCTTGATCACCTACATCGTCAACACCTATCAGGCACAAAATCCGCAAGTCATGCTTAATGCCGTGATGAATCCAAATATTGACATTTATGATTTCCCGACGCTCTTGAAGCTCGCCGGTCCGACCGGCTACCACGTGCTCGAATTGGACATGAGTTTTCTGAGGTTCCTCGTGTCGAACAACCTGATTGCGCCGGTGTCCATCCGGGGAGATCAGCCCTGGCCGGTTGCGGCCGCCGCCGCCACCTGGAACGGCACGCTGTATGGGATTCCGAGCTGGCTTTGCACGAATTTTTCCTACTATCTGGTTCGTGACCCCGCCAATCGCCCGTCCTGGAAGGATCTCCGCGCCACCGTGCCAAAAGGTCCCCGCTTGTTAGTTTCGAATTTCGACGGCTCGTGGACAATTCCCGCCATGTATTTGAACTCCTATGTTCAAACCTACGGCTACGCGAATATCAAGAACGCGTTTACAGCTCCCATCGATCCGGCCGTTATACAGAACCTCGGCGCTCTCGCCACGGCGTGCAACGGAGACGACGGGAATCCTTGCATTGACGGGCGGTACGATAACGCGCCCGACGGCGCCGTGGAGAAAGTCTTTGCCACGGGAAATGCCCTTTTAGACATCGGTTTTTCGGAGCGGTCATTCTTCATTCTGCTTTACCAAACCGCGCCAGGTTTCTTGGCCGCGGCGCCCACGCAATGGGGCGATTCTAACTTATCGACTCTTCTCCTGTATACGGACGCCTTCGTGGTGAACCGTTCCAGGTGCACGTCGGGAAACTGCCCGGGAGATAGCCAAGCATTCACGACTCTCATGACCAGCGCGGCAATGAAGTCCTATATCGCCTTCTCTCAGGATTTGCAGGCGGGAACTCCCCCACGGCACCTGCTCGTTGCGACACAACGATTTTGGAGTTTGCGCAGCGTTCAAAACGACCCTCTCTACCAGCAGTTTGCGATTGTTTTCGCCGGACAACCGTACACGATCCAACCGTTTCCGAATTGGTTTACACCCGCGCAACAACAAACCATGTATGGAGGGGTTTGCAATGCATTAAAGGCCATTTTCCCCAAATACGCATGCACGGGAACGGCTCCTCCGACCGCGCACTGAAAGGTTCTTCGGCAACTTTCCAGCGCCGATGTCTCCGAATGGAGGTCCGAGCCGCTGTCCCTCGCCAACACTCTGGCCACACGTAGAATCGGCGACGTACCTTATCGCCCAGCCATTATTCTGGTTTAACTCCGGCCACGTTCAGCCCGTTTTTTCTCTCCCTCGGAATCCCCGTGCGGGCCTTTCCTAGCCATCGGAGTCTTGTTTTGAAGAATCTCGCACTCCGGCAACAACGCGCACGCACGCTGGATTATATAATCCCGCTCCGTGACTGCAACCCCAGCCGAACGCCCTCGCGGCACGCCCGAAGGGACCACTCTCCCCTCCAGCTTTACTCAGCCCCATCGAGTCTGCGCGAGAACTCGAGAATCTTTGTAGGTCGTGGCTTTAGCCACGACGTAAGCGTTGCAAAATCACGACGGCTTTCGCGCCTTTTGCGTCCCGGTGATTTTTACCGGGAAGCCGCTGAAGCTCCGATTTTGCAGTTCTCACGAAAACTCACCGGGGGGCGAAAGAAGTTAGCTCAGGGTGGCAACCCTGGGTAAAAATAACAAACTCGTGCGAGCGCCGTAGGTGCGACACAACCCGTGAACATATTGCTCTCCAAATTAGGACACTACCGGAAACCGAAGCTGTTTCATTCGTCGTGCGCAGCGGAATCGCCCTTGAATCAGGATCAGCAGCGCAGGACTACATCCGGCTTTACAAAGGAGATCCAAAGTCGCTGACTGAGAGCTTGGAACACGTCCGGCAAACGGCTACGCGCATTCTGAATCCAATAGCCGCGGAGGAGCCCCCGCCACACGCCTAGAACGGACCATCGTCTCCGCTAGTAAACGTGGATTTACTTCCGACATTAACCTCAGTTAATATACTTCGTCCCCGGAGGCAGGGATCAATCCATGTCGCGCGCAGGTCTCTCGTACCTCTTGATATCCTCTGCTCTTCTGATCCTCCCGGTGCGCACCTCGCCGCAAGGAGAAACCACCAGCGCCATCGTGGGCCAGGTCACCGACGGCTCCGGCGCCACCATTCCGCACGCCACGGTCACGGTCACGAATCGGGAGACCGGCTTGCAGCGCACCGCTCAAGACCGACGAGCGAGGGCCAATTCAATTTTCCGCAGCTCACTCCCGGCGCTTACTCGGTCAAAGTGGAAGCGGAGGGTTTCGATCCGCAGCGCAACGACGATGTCTTCGCGGGTCTGGGGCAAAAGCAGACGGTCAATTTCACGCTTCAAGTGGCGCGATCGCAGCAGACCGTCGAAGTGAGCGGCGCCCCTCCCCTCATCAATCCCGAAAACGCGAACACCTCCACCAATCTCAATGCCCCGGCGCTCGAAAATCTTCCCAATCCGGGCGGCGACTTGACTTACCCCTTGCAGTTCGCGCCGGGCGCGCTGATCAATACCGCCGGCAGCGGAAACGATTTCGTCGGCGGCACGAATGGCTACGGCAACGTGCAGTTCAACGGACTTCCGGCGCTATCGAATGGCTATATCGTGGACGGTCTCGAAACCAACGATCCGCTCACCAATCTCAACAGCGGCCTCTCCACGAATCTCGTCCTGGGGCTCAATTCGATCTCCGAAGTACCGTCAACACGCTTTCCTATTCCGTGGACCAGGGACGATATGGAGCGTCTCAGGTCAACTACGTCACCAAATCCGGCACCAACCAGTTTCACGGCAACCTCTACGAGATCTGGAACGGCTCGCTCCTGAATGCCGCGGACTATTTCACAAATGCCGACGCCGGGAACTCACAAGCCGCGCTCCGTCGTAAATCATTTCGGCGGCAGTCTGGGCGGCCCGATTCTTCACAACAAGCTGTTTTTCTTCTTCGATAGCGAATGGGTTCGTATCGCGCTTCCGATCGTCACGCCCACCACCGTCCCCACCGCCGCCTTCGAAGCCTATGTCCTTGCAACAACTCCCACATGGGCCAAACAACGCAACTGCTCACACGCCGCCAATCGTGCTACCCGGCCGCGCCGCAGATGGTGCCCTTCTATCAAAAAATGTTCTCCCTCTACGGAAACACAGGCGGGACGCCCCTCGGCCGTGCTCGGGTGTCCCTTCGACTGCCGATGGCAGCCTGGCCGCCGGCAGTTCGCCGAATGACGGAAACGGCTGCGCCAACCGGCAGAGCGTTTCGCATTCCAGCGACGATCACGAACAGGTGCAGACCGTTCGCATCGATTACAACATCGACGCAACGAACACCGCCTGGTTCCGCTTTCAGGCCGACACCGGCCTGCAAGCCGCCTACACCGATCCCGATCAATCCGTTGTTCGACGCGGTCTCTCCGCAGCCGCTCTATTCCTTTGCGGCGGGCTATACGCATGTCTTTTCGCAGAACCTCGTGAACTATTTCAATCCCGGATTTTCCTGGTACGAAAGCCTGTTCGCGCCCAGCGACTTTCAGAAGACACTCGCGGCATTTCCCGATTGTGTCTGCAAGGCACTGGCGCCAACGCCCTTCACCACCGTCGGAGGGCTCGACAACACCTGGCTGCAAGGAAGGCGCGCCTCCCGCTTCTTCATCAACGACAACCTGGCCTGGAGCCACGGCGCGCACGAATTCCGGTTCGGAACCAACACCCGAATTCTTCGCCTGAACGACTACGATTTCGGCGAAGGCACGCGTTCCCACGGTGACCTACGCCAATCTGCCGCAATTCATCTATGGAGTCGCCTCCACCGCGACGCAAGACTTTTCCCCAATCGCGCCAACGAGCCTTTCAATTTCCTCAATCTCGATCTCTACGCGCAGGATACCTGGAAGCTAACTCCGAAACTCACGTGGACCATCGGCATTCGCGACACGCTCAATTCGAATCCGCTCAATCCGCACGACGAAGTCGCGCGCCTCCGTGGCTCCTTCGACTTCCATCTCCCACGATGTCAATCAGCCGTTAAACGCCGCGATTCAGACCCATCTCGGGCAATCTGTTTGCATCCACCCCTCTCGCCATCTTGCAGCCGCGAACCGCCCTCGCCTGGCAGTTCGCGCCCAATACCGTCCTCCGCGGCCGGTTTCGGCCTCTTCAGCGATATCTTGCCCGGCAGCATTGCGGACGTTGTCGGCGTGAATCCGCCCTACGTGCAGACTTTCCAGGGCGGCATTGCTAGGCACCGTCGGCGGCACAGCCATTGCCCCGAGCTGTGCCGAATGCGCCAGTCTCCGGCAGCGCCGTGGACGCAACCGTCGCCGCGAATCAGGCCTTTAGCGCGGGATTTGCCACAGGGCGAACTTTCCTGCGCGTCTCCGCTGGCAAATCCCTCCGCTTGTCTTCCCCCCGTGGCGATTACCGCCGTGCCGGATGGCAAGCTCCACGCGCCTTATTTCATGGAGTGGAGTTTCGGGATCGAGCATCAGTTCGGAACCGAACACAAGCGTGCGCGCGCAATACGTCGGCACGCGCGCGCTGAACCAGCCCTACTCGACGCGAAGTGAACGGCTATCAAACCGTCTGCCAGGGATGCTTCGCGCCATTCCCCTACGGCCAGCCGTCGGACCCCAGGTTCGGCGCCGTCACCCAACTTTCCACCGGCGCCAGCAGCCACTACAACGCCCTTCAACTCACGGCGATGAAGCGGATGGGCCACGGTCTCGCGGGGCAGATCAATTACAACTTCAGCCACTGCATGGACGAAGTTTCCAACGGCGGATTCCTCCCATTCTCCGCCGGAGCCATCCTCTCCCCTCTCCCCGGAGAATTGGCCCGCAATTATGGCCCCTGCGACTACGACATTCGCCACAATCTCACGGCTCAATACGTTTACGAACTCCCCATTCGAGTCCACAGCCGCTGGTTGGGCGCGGCCCTCAACGGCTGGCAGATTTCAGGAACCGCCTTTTGGCACAGCGGCATTCCTTTTTCCGTGCTCAGCACACCCTACTCGGCAAACGGAAACGGGATTGTAAACGGCAGCGGCCCGCAGTTCGCCAGCGTTGTTCCCGGGATACCGCTGTATGAACACAACGCCATTCCTGCCACTCAGCAAGGCACAATTCAGTGGCTCAACCCCGCTGCTTTCGTCTCAACCGTGGACCCGAGCACACAGATGATCGGCGGGAAAATCGTGCCCGCGGGGTCCTGCTACGGCGGCGACAATCCTCAAAATTGCCAGTTTGGAGATCTCGGCCGCAACGCCCTCCGCGGCCCCCAATTCTTCTGGACCGACTTCTACATCACCAAGTGGTTCTCCCTGAGCGAGCGCGTAAAACTTCGCCTGGACGGCCAGTTCTTCAATCTCCTCAACCATCCCAATTTCGCCTTGCCCAGCGCGGTGTTAGCCGGCATTCCGGCAAACCCTTCCACTCTGTCGGGCTTCGGTGCGATTGGTTACAGCACGTCTCCGCCCTCAGGCTTGCTGGGTGTTGGCCTGGGAGGCGATAGCTCTCCACGCATGATCGCCCTTCAGGCACGCCTCGAGTTCTGAGCCTGCCGAGTCTACATTTATAAGACGCTAGGGTTCATGCTAACCGAGTCACATTTGCTCCTCTCTTTTCATTTTTCTCTGTTGCCACCCTTTCCATTGGCCACCGCTTGGGGATAATTCCTGCGTTATGCGTCTCACCATGATATCTGCCTCCCGGCGGCCCGCTGGATTATATAATCCCGCTCCGTGACTGCAACCCCACCCGAACCCCCTCGTGGCGCGCCCCGAGCCCCTGCCAGCGCCGCCCCGCAACTCGTTCGGGGCCTCACTCTTTTCCCCGCCACGGCATTGAATATGACGGACATGATCGGCGCCGGGCCATTCATCACCTTGCCGCTGATGGTCGCCGCCATGGGCGGCCCGCAGGCACTCTATGGCTGGATAGCCGGCGCGGTCGTCTCCATGTCCGACGGCCTGATTTGGGCCGAGCTGGGAGCGGCCATGCCCAAGGCCGGCGGTTCCTACGAGTACCTCGAGGAAATTTACGGGCGTCGAAAACTCGGCCGTCTGCTCTCTTTCCTGTTCGTGTTTCAAGTCGTTTTCGCCGCCCCGGTTTCGATGGCCACCGGCTGCATCGGGCTGGCCGGATATTCCTCCTACCTCTTCCCGAAGCTTAGCCGCGTTTTCTGGCACTCCGATTTTCAGATCCATTTCCTCGGCCCCGTGCAATTGCGGCTCGAGGTTTCCGGCGCGACGCTCGTGGCAGTGGCTTCAGCCTTGCTCGCCACCTGGCTCGTCTATCGGCGGATCACCGGCGTGGGCCGCATCGCAAAACTTCTCTGGATCGGAGTAGCGGCCACTTTCGGATTCGTGATTTTTATCGGCGTCACGCACTTCCATCGCAGCCTCGCGTTTCCCCCCGGCTGGTCGCACGCTCCATCGTCCGGCTTTATGATGGGATTCTCCGCGGCCCTGCTGATTTCCCTGTACGACTACTGGGGCTACGAAAACGTCTGCTTCCTCGGCGAAGAAGTGATTCAGCCGCAAAAGACAATCCCTCGCTCCATCATTCTCTCGGTCGCCGTGGTTGCCGTCCTCTACGTCGCAATGAACATAGGCATTTTGGGAATCTTGCCGGCCGGCGAAATCGTGGCCATGGCCCATGGGACGGGCCACAATTTTGCCGCCGCGCGCGCCGCCGAGGTTGTTTACGGCCATTCGGCCGGCACTCTCGTTTCGCTCCTAGTCATCTGGACGGCCTTCGCATCCGTCTTTTCGCTTCTGGCCGGATATTCGCGCATCCCCTTTGCCGCCGCGCGAGACGGCAATTTCTTCTCCTTCTTTCAGCAACTGGACGCCAAGCGCAAATTCCCCGCGTACAGTGTTCTTCTCCTCGGCGCCCTCGCCGCGCTCTTCTGCCTTTTCCAGTTGGAGGACCTCCTGAGCGCCCTCGTCGTGATTCGCATCCTACTGCTCTTCCTGGTTCAGGCCGTGGGCATCTCCGTCTGGCGCGTCACGGACCCGGCGCACCCCCGCCCCTTCCGCATGTGGCTTTACCCTTTGCCGGTGCTCATCACCCTCGCCGGTTTTGCCCTCGTCCTGTATGACCACTTGGCGCTGATTGCCCGCGCCCTCGTCTTCATCGCCCTCGCCATCGCCATCTACCTGATTCGCTCGGCCAAGTCGCGTGAATGGCCCTTTCGATCCCATGCGTGATTTTGAATCCTGCGGGCGGTTGAAAACCACCACGTCCGCTTGAAAACCACCACCGAACCACAAGGTTTCCAGGCAATGGTTTCGGCACCCCCTTCCGTAACTCACTGCACACAAAAGTTATAGCTCTGCACGCGGGAATATTTCGCTTTGGCATTGGCCCTGCATTATCGAGGGTGGATTCAAAGGTTCCTGGCGGTGCGCACGCCGGGAGGAGAACCATGAAAAAGTTGATAGTCGGTTCGACGGTCATCATTCTGATGCTCGGAACAGTAGGCGTTTCCTTTGCGCAAGACCAGCAGCCGCCGCAAGGGCAGGTTTCGCAAGACCAGGAACAACAGGCTGGGCCACAAGATCAACAGCAGGGGCCATACGATCAGGACGGTCCACCCGATCAGGCTGGACCGCAAGATCAGCAGCCTGGACCGTACGACCAGGCCGGACCATATGATCAGGCAGGGCCACAAAATCAACAGCCTGGACCGTACGATCAGGGCGGACCGTATGGCCAAGCAGGTCCGCCCGATCAAGCCGGACCTTCCGATCAAGCTCCTCCGTCCGATCAGGGCAATCAGGCGCAGCCCGGCATGGCGCGCGTCAGCTTTATTCAAGGCAGCGTTTCCACGCAGCGCGGCGACACCGGCGATTGGATCGCCATGACGGTGAACACTCCCGTCGCCGTGGGCGATCGCGTTTCAACGGGACAAGGCGCGCGCGCGGAACTCCAGCTCGACTTCGCGGACATCTTGCGCATGTCCAGCAGCGCAACCGCCAAAATCGCCAGTCTGGATCGCGCGAATATTCAGGTGCAGGTGGGCCAGGGTGTCACCACCTATTCCGTTCTGAAGGGCGCCCAGGCCGCATCGGAAATTGACACGCCCAACGCCGCAGTCCATCCGCTGGGCGAGGGCGATTACCGCATCGTCGTCAATTCCGACCAGGAAACGCAAGTAATCGTCCGCGATGGCTCGGCGGAAATCTCCACGCCGCAAGGCAGCACGCGCGTGGAAAAGGGCCAGATGATCACTATCGAGGGCGCGAGCAACGACAACCCGCAATACAAAATAGATCCCGCGCCGGGGGGCGATGAATGGGATACCTGGAATAACGACCGGAACAGGACAATTACAGGCGCAACAAGCTGGCAGCACACGGACCCCTACTACACGGGATCGCAAGACCTCGACCAGTACGGTGATTGGTCCGAAGTCCCCGACTATGGCCAGGTGTGGACTCCCTCTCAAGGACCGGGATGGGCGCCCTATAGCTCAGGCCAGTGGGTTTGGGAGCCTTACTACGGCTGGACATGGGTTTCCTATGAGCCGTGGGGCTGGGCGCCATATCACTATGGGCGTTGGTTTGTTTACGGTGGGCGCTGGGCATGGTGGCCGGGTCCCGTAGCCGCGTACCCCGGCTATTATCCCGTCTGGGCGCCGGCGTACGTTTCCTTCTTCGGCTGGGGAGGCGGAGGCTGGGGTTTTGGATTCGGCGTCGGATTCGGATTTGGGAGCGTTGGCTGGCTTCCGTGCGGGCCGGGCGATTGGTATCACCCGTGGTGGGGACGGTGGGGCGGCCGTTACAACGCCTACGATCATTTCGGCGATCGCGAGTCTCACAATGGGTTCGCCCCGCTGCGCGGAGAGCATGGCTTCTCGAATGTCCACGAAGCCTTCACGAATGACCGTGTGCGCGCCGGAATGCGCTCCATGAACGCAAGCCAGTTCGGGCACTCCTCTGTTCCGTCGCACCAGGAAGGAATGAGCGCAGCCTCCTTCCGGCAGGCCAGCATGATGACCGGCAAGATACCCGCCACGCCGGGGCGCGGGAGTTACAGTGCGGCCGGCCATGGGGCTGATCCATCATCCTTCCGGAATGCTCCGTCCGGCTCGCAGCACTTCTTTACGTCGTCCCGGACCGGCACGACCTTCGGGAACCATTCGACGCGGGAGCAATCGTCATTTGGCGCCGGCAGAAACGGCGGCTCGTGGAATCGGTCTTCGTCCGAGGGAACGATTTCGAACCGCGGCGGCGGTTCGGCTTCCGGGCAATCCTCGCGATCCGGCTGGCGCACATTCACGCCTCCGGAATCCTCGAATCACGGTGGGACGAACAACTCCTCACGCGAAGAGTACGGTTCGGGCTCGCGTAACTCGGCACCCACTTCGGGAAATCGCAGCGGATGGGAGCAATATAATCCGCCAGAGCGTGGGTCGCAGCGGAACAATCAGCCGCCCGAAGAGTCTTCGCGCGGCTGGTTCGGAGGCTCCTCGAATTCAAACTCCCGTCCGCCGCTCAATATGCGCCAGCCGATCGTGACGCCGCGAAATTCATCTTCCAACAATGGCCGCGGGTCGCAGCAAGGCTCCTACAACGGGCCGCGGGGCGGCGGCTATAGCGCGCCGCGTGGTCCTTCGGGGGGCGAGGGCGGCGGTAATCATGGCGGTGGAGGCGGAGGCGGTAATCACGGTGGTGGAGGAGGTGGCGGAGGAGGCGGCCACCGGCGCTAGATACATTGCATTCATACCCCTACTAATCATAACCGCGGCCCCGAGCAATCGGGGCCGCGGCATTCCAGGCGCAATTTCGGAGCGCGCAACACGGAGTCAAAGAGGTGCGAAACCAATTTCGTTCCACGGTATTCTAATCATTAGGACTCGAGAAGCGCGGAGTATCGCGCGGCTCGAACGGTTTCACGCTTGGGACAGCTCGTGAGAGGAATGAAGCCATGAAGAAAGCCGTCTCGCTCTTATCCATGTTTCTCCTTGTTGGCGCGGCGCTCGCCGCGCTTCCCGCGATCTCCCGGGCGCAGGATGATCCCCCGGACCGCGTCGCACGGCTGAATTACGTCCAAGGCTCGGTTTCCTATCAGGTTTCGGGCGACACAGACTGGGTGGACGCAGACCCGAATCGTCCGCTGACCACCGGCGATAATATCTGGGCCGACAAAGACTCGCGCGCCGAAGTTCACATCGGCAGCACCGCCATCCGCCTTTCCAGCGAGACAGGCCTTTCCTTCCTGAACCTCGACGACCGCACGGTTCAATTGGAACTCCCCCAGGGGACGATCGAGGTTCACCTGCGGAACGATACGGCGGGCGATGCATTCGAGATTGATACGCCGAATCTGGCGTTCACGCTGATGCGCGCGGGCGAATATCTCATCGAGACCGATCCCGACGGAAGTTCCACCGTGATCGTGGTCCGCGAAGGCGAAGGTGAAGTCACCGGCGGCGGAGAATCCTACGACCTCGGCCCCGGCCAGCAATACATCTTCACCGGCACGGATCAGCTCACCTACGATCAAGGGTCAGCCCCCGGATTCGACGATTTTGAGGCATGGTGCCAGGCGCGCGACCAGGAGGAGAACAATTCGGTCTCGGCCCAATACGTCTCCCGCGACGTGGATGGCTACTACGACCTCGATGCGAATGGAGACTGGGAGGGCGACGCCGACTACGGAGAGATATGGTATCCCACGGGCGTCGCGGTGGGGTGGGCGCCCTACTGTATAGGCCGCTGGGTGTGGATCTTCCCGTGGGGCTGGACGTGGGTGGACAGAGAACCGTGGGGCTTCGCGCCATTTCATTACGGGCGGTGGGCATTCGTAAGAGGCCGCTGGGGCTGGGTGCCCGGGCCGATGGTTGTTCGGCCGGTGTATGCGCCTGCGCTGGTGGCGTTCGTGGGAGCAGGCCGATCCCGCTTCGGCATTTCGGCGCAATTTGGACCGGGAATAGAAGGAGTAGGATGGTTCCCGCTTGGGCCGCGTGACGTCTTCGTGCCCGGGTATCGCGCGAGCTCGCGTTACGTCCAGTACATAAATATCACGAACACGAAGATGGTGAAGATCAACGATGTGAATATGGTCACGGGCGGCCACGGGACCGAGAATTTCATGTACGCGCACAATGCCGAGGCTGTGACGGTGGTGTCGAAGGAGACGTTTGTGGGCGCGCGCTCCGTGGAAAAGGAAACGGTGCGCGTCACGCCGGAGCAAATCGAGGAAGCGCACGCGACGGGATCCGCGACGCTCGGGCCCACGCGCGCGAGTTACGTCTCCGCATCCGCAAAGATCGCGGAGACAAAACCCGAGGTACCGTTCTCGGAGCGCCCGGTGGTCGCGCGGCTGAGTCCGCCGGCTCCGGCTAGCCGCCAGACCCCGGAGTTTACGAATGACAGCCAGCCGTTCAAACACCCGGCTGCGGATGAGAGCCATTCACAGCCCGATGAGGGAGCCAATAATTCAGCGGCGGCTAATAGTTCAGCCGCGGTCAATAGCTCCGCGACGGCGGCATCGCGGCCGGGCTTCCAGAGTTTCCATCCGCCTTCGCACGCGGATAGCGGTGCTTCGGCGGACTCGCGTCCGCCATCGCGTGGAGAAGACCATGCTGCGACGGGTCGTGATGGCGCGTCGAGCGAAGAGCGGTCCTCTGTGAGATACGCCGCTCCCGTAAGGGCGCGGGAAGACATGTACGACGTTCATCCACCCTTGAACCACACGGGGACCGAGCCGGCAAGGTCGAATTCGCAGCCGCAAACGGAGACGCACTCGAGTTCGGGTTCAGGCGGCCGCACTCACTAGACAAAACTCGAAATTGGAAATTCGCCTTTCGTCGGATGCCCGCCTAGAATTCGAGGCCACCGCTACATAGGCAAAGGGCGGAGCCCGTTTGGATGAAAGAGCCTGTGCGATATGGGACAGCCTTGAAAATGGGGCGGTTTTATGCTGTAGCGGGGCAATTGGGATCGGAAACACTGACATCGCTCGACAGGAAGGTCAAGAGTGAATCGATTTATGAAACGGGAGAAAAAGATGAATACCGAACTCGTTGCTCTTGCGCAGTGTAGAGTGGGATCCGATTAGTGCCTCATTTCGCTGCGATAGGGCGCGGAGGAGGCAGGACGAGGTTTGGAATAGCGTGCGCTCTTGCGCTGGCAATTTTCCTGTTCGCTAGCTGGCCCGTCCAAGCTCCGGCCCACGCCGTCGTTTCGCGAGGAGCCATCATCGCCGACGTATGGGGCGCCGCCGTACGGCCTTTGCTTTTGGGGCTTCCTCCCGACGCCATGGGAGATGAGAGCAAGGGAGCGCATGGCTATGCGCCATTGGGGCCGCAGCCGCCATGCGGAACGGAACCCGTTCCGCCCATCCCTAGCCTGGATGATTCGGCCGTCGTGAAGTCATGGAGCAAAATTGATTTCGGCAGCGACTGGAGACCACCCGCGTGCACCGGTTGGTCCGCGCTGGGCTTTGCGACACTCGTGACCATCGGCGCCCGATTTCGCACTACCTCGGAAGGACCGGGCTTGCTTCGCCACATGGGGCCATTTCAAAACTCGCGGGCGTGCGCTACTGGTCGGCCAAGAATAAGCAGTGGCAAACACTCATCGTAGATGCATACGCCGTGACTGACTCGCGGGCCGGCCAACGCCGCGCGGATTTCACGCCCGAGGAGATGAAAAAAGGAAAAATATTCTACTTCGAACAGGTAGATAACCTCTCCGGCAAAGTCACATATCGAATGCAAATTGCCGAGGCATCGGCGGACCGGGTCGTCGTCGAAGTCGAAAACATCAGCACGGTGCACTATCTCTTCCTGACTCTCTTCCATCCGGGCGAGTTGCAGACAGTCTACTTTCTGGATCGCGAATCGGAGAACGTTTGGCGCTACTACAGCATCGTACGGATAGGAGCGCACGCGAGCCGGATGGTCTCGGGAAATGAGTCTTCCGCCGTCAACCGGGCCGTCGCGTTCTATCGCCACTTCGTCGGAATTCCCACCGACCGGGAGCCTCCGGCAGCGCGATGAAGGCAGTACTTTCGAGCTAAGCGGAATGGAAGGCGGGGTCGACGTCGTCCATGGCGCCGGCTGGGGCGGGCTTGGAGGCGGGAAGCGCGTCGGACTTGGCGCCGCGGCGCATGGCGACGACGCCTGTGCGGACCACTTCCATCAATCCATAGGGGGTCAACAATTCGAGCAGGCGGTCCACTTTTTCCTCGTTGCCGGTCATTTCGAGCGTGATGGATTCGGAGGCGATGTCGAGGACGCGCGCGCGGAACACGTTGGCGAGCTCTAGCACCTGCGAGCGGGCCTCTTGCGCCGCTCCGACTTTCACCAATGTAAGGTCACGCATGAGGGAAGGCTCGCTGGTGATGTCGTCCACGAGTAGTACGTTCACGAGCTTATAGATATTGGCGACGATGCGCCGCGCCTGATCTTCGGTCGAGTCCACGACGATGGTCATGCGCGAGACGTCGGGCTTTTCGGTGCGTCCCACGGTGAGCGAATCGATATTGAAGGCGCGGCGGCGCAGGAGCGAAACCACGCGCGAGAGCACGCCGGGCTTGTTTTCCACGTAAACGACGAATGTGTGCATCATAGTGTTTTACTCGCGTCCTTACTCGTCCGAGGCGGTTTCGACCAGCGGGGTCGGGCGCCGGATCATGTCGTTCAACGACGCGCCGGCCGCCACCATCGGATACACGGAATCTTCCTGCTCGACCTGGAAATCAATCAGCACGGGCCCGTCGTGCGCCTTCGCGGCGCGCACGGTGGGGACCACGTCGCCGCGGCGCTTCACAGCGAAGCTGCGAATGCCGTAGGCCTCGCCCAGTTTTTTGAAGTCGGGGCTCAAGAGCGGCGTGGCTTCGTAATTCTTATCGTAGAAAAATTCCTGCCATTGACGGACCATGCCCAAAAACCCGTTGTTGATGATGGCGATGTTGATCTTGAGATTTTCCTGCACGATGGTGGCAAGCTCGGACATGGTCATCTGGAAGCCGCCATCGCCGGGCACAACCCACACGTCCGCATCCGGGCGCCCCACCTTCGCGCCGATGCCCGCGGGCAGCGCAAATCCCATGGTGCCGAGGCCGCCGGAGGTGATGAGCGAGCGCGGATGCTCGTGCTTGTAGTATTGCGCCTCCCACATCTGGTGCTGGCCGACGTCGGTGACGATGATCGTGTCGCCGTCGCGGGTTTCGTGCCAGAGGTCGTTGATGACGTGAGCGGCGTAGAGATGGCCGTTGTCGGCCAGGTTCTGAATGTCGCGGACGGCGGTATCGCCCTTGAGGCGCTGGATGGACTCGAGCCACTCCCGGCCGTTCCGCGCCTCGACACGCGGCAACAGTTCCTGCAAAATTTTGCGCAGGTCGCCGATGAGGGCCACGTCCACTTTCACGTTCTTATTGATTTCCGACGAATCAATATCAATGTGGATTTTCTTGGCGTTGGCGGCATAGGTCTTCAGGTTGCCGGTGACGCGGTCGTCGAAGCGCATGCCGAAGGCCAGCAGCAGATCGGCTTCCTGAATTGTGCTGTTCACCCAGGCCTCGCCGTGCATGCCCATCATGCCGAGATTGAGGAAATGCGAGGCCGGAAGAGCGCCCAGACCCAATAGCGTCATAGCCACGGGGATGGAGGTTCGCTCCGCAAACGCCTGCACCTCCTGCTCCGCCCCGGAGACGAGGATGCCGTGTCCGCCCAGGATCAGCGGCCGCTTCGATTCCTTGATGAGTTGGAGGGCCTTGTCGTATTCGCTTTTGGCGGGCGACAAATCGGGACGATAGCCGCGCGGACGCGGCGCCGCCGCCTCCCAGTCGAATTCGCACGTGCTCTGCTGCGCGTCCTTGGTGATATCGATCAGGACCGGCCCCGGGCGCCCGGATTTCGCGATGTAGAAGGCTTCGCGGACGGCGGGCGCCACGTCTTCGGCGCGCGTGACGAGATAGTTGTGCTTGGTGATGGGTATGGTGACACCGGTGATGTCCGTTTCCTGAAAGGCGTCCGAGCCGAGGAGCTTGCTGCCCACCTGCCCCGTGATGCAGACGATCGGAGACGAATCCATCATGGCCGTGGCGATCCCGGTGACCATATTCGTGGCTCCCGGTCCCGAGGTGGCCACAGCCACGCCCACGCCGCCCGTGGCTCGCGCGAAGCCGTCCGCCATGTGGGTAGCGCCTTGTTCGTGGCGCACCAGAATGTGCCGAATGGAGCTGTGCTTCAGCGCGTCGTATGCGGGAAGAATGGCTCCGCCGGGATATCCAAAGACGTGGCGCACGCCTTCGCGCTCCAGACACTCCCAGAGAATTCTGGATCCGGTGAGGTTTTTTTTGTCACTGCCCATCGAAATCTCCTTTTGCCTTCTCGAAGTCCGCTAAAAAAATTAAACCCACCTGGCCTGGCTTCCGGCCGGTGGGTTTCAGGAGCCTTACTCTTTCGTTGCTCAGCTCGCCCTCACCCTCCGGACCGGGATGTGCGCACTCGTACTACTACCGATACGAGTCCGACGACAAGTCGGTTCGCGAACTGTCTTTCGTCCCCGCCTTCATGTCCAAAGGGTAGAATCACGGCTACAAAATCCTTTGACCCGCAAAAGTAACTTGGGCCTCACGAAACATTACATTTCTATTCGCCGCGTGTCAAGGACGTTGTTCCTTGCCGGAACAGGGTAGTCATGCGGAACGTAACGACGAAGCTCAGATTGTGCTCCGCATTGTAACTAAGTGTGCTCCGCGGACGTCCGATATCTCGGAGGTGCTCCGACATGTCGGACAGCGCGACGCCCTGGGCGCTTAGGTCTCTTTCCGTAGCCCCTTGATTAAAGGCGGCTTCTAACGTGGAAGGGACGGTTCCGATCTGGAATTCAAATTGCTATTCTATTGCGGGTAAAGGAATACAAGTTGACAACGATAGGCTAAGGAATATAAGTTACATTCTCCAGCCAGGGTTCCCCCGTAAGGGCGCGAGGGAGCAACAGTTTAAACCGCCTACAGCCACTCAGGAGAGAACGAAATGCGAAGATTCGTATACTTCATGGCCATCCTCTTCACCGTCGCGCTCAGCGCGAATGCCGGCTTTGCACAGGATGGGAAGCTCAGGATTAAGGTGTCTCCACACCAGGCTTATGTTTTTGTTGACGGCAACGCCATCCGCGATGGACGCCAGTCGATATCGCTCTCGGCCGGAAAACATACGGTCGTGGTGGTGAACTATGGCTTCAAAATGTCGTCGCAGGACGTGGATATTCAAGCCGGGAAGTCAACCGATCTCGATGTGAAGCTCGATCCATCCGGCGGCGGAGATGTAAGCGGACCCTTCGGCGATATCGAATTTTCAGGTGAACCCCGCGCCGCGGTGCTTTCGAACGGCACGACGCCCGCCTATCTTGTCGGGCACGTGGATGAGTTCGACTGGGACTGGATCTGGCACCAAAATTTGCTTCTCCCGGCCGGCAAGCATCACCTTGTGGTGACGCAGCATGGGAAAACCGTTTGGGAAGGCGATGTGACCGTCGTGGTCGGAAAGAAGGTCAAGATCCATCTCCCCTCCGGTACCCAGGAAACCTCCGATTGGAATCGCGGAAACAAACTGAAGCCTCAGCCGCGGTTCAAGGCGGGCATTGCGAGCGCCACGGTGGCAGTGGCGCCTGTGAAGATCAACAGCTTCGCAGTGGATAACGCGAACATCAATTGCGGCCAGACCTCGAATCTGAGCTGGAACACGTCCGAGGCGGTGGATACGACCGTTGATAACGGCGTCGGGGCGGTTACCTCACCCGGCAGCCAGGCCGTCTCGCCGCATGCCACGACAACGTACACGATGACGGCATCGGGCCCGGGCGGAGTGGTAACCAGCCCCGCCACCGTAAACGTCAATACCGCGGTGACTGCCTCTCTGACGGCGAACCCGACCGAGGTTCACTACCTCAAGCTCGGGGACAAGGTCATCACGCAAGATACATCCCTGCTGACGTGGCAAACATCGAATGCGGATTCCGTTTCGATCGATCCAATCGGCAAAGTGGACCTGAACGGCAGCCAGACGGTGCAGGCGGAACCCGCCGATACCTCTGACGTGCCGGCAGGATCGCCGGCGCGTACCGTCGACGAAACCAAAACGTACACGCTGACTGGCACGAATGTTTGCGGCGGGTCTGCCACGCAGACCGCGGCCCTGCACATTACCGGCACAGTCGGGCCAATTCCGGAAGTCACGTTGCAGAGCGTCTTCTACCCCACGGACTATCCCGACAAGGAGCATCCGCAGGTGGGACTGGTCAAGAGCCAGCAATTGGTGCTGGCAACAACGGCCTCGGATTTCAAGAATTATCTCGTCTACGATCCCGATGCCAAGCTTTCGATCGAGGCCTATGCGGACGTGCGCGGGTCCAAGCCCTTCAACCAGGACCTGAGCGAACGCCGCGTCGAGCGCATCAAGCAGTTCCTGGTGGATCAGGGCATCTCGGCCGACAAGGTCGAAACAGCGGCCTACGGCAAAGAACGCCCGCTTGAGGAGGGCGCCGTCAAGGAGCTCGAATCGAGCAACCCCAGCAAGCCACCCAAGGCGCGTCTCAGAGACAAGCATACCGACTGGCTTTCCTATAACCGCCGCGTGGACGTTATTCTTCTGCCCGCCGGCACGAAGTCGGCTCAGTTCTTCCCGCACAGCGCGGACGACTCCGGGCTGATCTGGATGTTGCCCAAGCCGTCGCTCAAGAAAGTGCAGGCCGACCAGTAACCAAAACGGAGAACAAAAAAAGCGTCCCGGTGGTTTTCACCGGGACGCTTTTATTTTGGGCAGAGAGCAATTCTATATGTGCGGGCGGAGGCGGCGCCGCAAGCGGATATCAACTAAAGAAGGGATTGTAGGCGCGCTCGAAGCCGATGGTTGTGTTTTCGCCGTGGCCGGGGTAGACGGTTGTCTCGCCGGGCAAGACCAGCAATTTTTCGCGAATCGAATTCAGAATTTGTGTATGGGAGCCGCCCCAAAGGTCGGTGCGGCCAATGCTGCCTCGAAACAGGGTGTCGCCTGCGATGAGCCGGGCGGGAGAGCGCGCGCTACCGCGTGAATCTTCGGGTGAGCGCGCAGCCGGTTCCCGGCTCGCCTCCTCGATCACGAGGCTAATGCTGCCCGGCGTATGCCCCGGCGTATGGAGAACATGCGCCGCGAACCCGCCCCAGCGAATCGCGCCGCCCTCCTTCACGAAATCCTCGATGGACATGCTCTCCGGCGTGGGAACGCCGAGCCATTGCGCCTGGACATCGAGATGGCGGTACAGTTCGAGATCGCCTTCGTGGATCAGGACGGGAGCGCCGGTCGCGCGGTGGAGGCCCGCGAGCCCTCCCACGTGGTCAATGTGCGTGTGCGTGCTGACGATCGCTCGGACCTTGAGATCGTGAAGCGCGAGGATTTCGAGGATGCGCTCCACTTCGTCTCCGGGGTCCACCACGATGGCTTCGTGACTCGCGGAATCGCCCAGGATCGAGCAATTGCACTGGAGCAAGCCGACGGGAATGACTTCGTGAATAAGATTTGGCGGCATCAGGGTTGAGTATAGCGCAAGGATGTCCTCGCATGATCTCTGGGTTCGCTTTCTGGTTTTTGCAGCACGACGCCTGCGGCTTCGCATCTTTCCCCACGACAGGCATAGCGACATTTTCTGCGTCGCCATAGAACCCAAGGGCAAAGCTAGCTCAGAGATGTCGCTAGCAAAATCATAAAGCCTAAGATGCCCGCCTGAAAATCGAGGCGGCCCGCTACGAGAGCAAAGGCGAGGAAAGCCGCAGAGTATCACGCTGCTCAGGGGCGATGAATCGCATTGCGGGCATCTGGTAAGATGAAGAAGTCCGGGTGCGCGCAAATTATCATGGAGGGACAAACCACAGCGATCATGGAGACTCCGCTCGCGAACGAACATCGTGCAGCCCAAGCGCGGCTCGAGGAATACGTGGGCTGCCTGCTGCCCGCCGTTTTTTCGGATTTCGAGCGCGAGTATCGCGCGGCGCGGGAAGCTGTGGCGCTTTTCGATACGAACTGGCATGCCGTTTTCTCGCTCACCGGGCGCGACCGCGCGAAGTATCTGCACGCGATTACGTCGAACAATATCCAGGCGCTCGAGGAGGGGCGCGGGACGCTCGCGCTGCTGCTGAATCCGCAGGGCCACATTCTGGCTGAACTCGAAGTGTATGCGCAGGCGGAAAGGCTACTCGTGCGGTCGCACGCGTCGGTCCGGGAACAGACACTCGCGACGCTCACCAAGTACATCATCTCGTCGGACGTCAAGATAGAAGACCTCACGGAGAAGGTGGGGAGCATGGCCATTGAGGGACCGCGAGGAGCGGCGATTGTGCAGCAGGCTTGCGGTGTGGCGCTTGAGAATCTCCCCGAGATGGCCATCCGGAACGTCACAATTGGGCACATTTCGTGCCAGCTTCTGCGGCGGTCGCATTTTGGCGGGGCGGGAGCGGAGTTCATCACACCGCGGAATTGGCTGCCTTTGTTGTGGGAGAAGCTGCTCGCGGCTGTGCGCGCGCACGTCGGCGAACCCATCGGCATGGACACGCTCAACGCGCTGCGTCTCGAGGCCGGCGTGCCCTGGTTCGGCCCTGATTTCGGCGATGCGATGATTCCGCACGAAGCGGCGCTCGAAAATACGCATATCAGCTTTACGAAGGGATGCTACACGGGACAGGAAATCGTCGAGCGCGTGCGGTCCCGCGGGCACGTGAACCGCAAGCGCGTGGCGCTCGAATTCTCCACCGTCGAGCCGCCTTTGCCCGGAACGAAATTGCGCGCAGCCGGCGCGGATGTGGGCCATGTGACCAGCGCGGCATTTTCTCCGGCGGCCGGGGCGGCCATCGGCATGGGGTATCTGCGGCGCGAGCATTTTGCGCCGGGCAGCGTTGTCGAAATGGATGGCGGGACGGCGGAAGTGCGATGAAGCAATGGGAGAAGCACTGGCAGTCAGTTGACAAGTCAACTGCGAGGAACTTCAAGGGCTAAAGCCCCGCTCATCTTGTCGGGGTTATGTCGTGGCTGAAGCCACGACCCACAAATCCTTCAGAGTCTTTCATCAAGCCGCTAGGGTTTCAGTTGCCTGTTTTTTCGAAATTGAAGGAACGACGGAAGCTGCCGCGGGTCGAGTCAATCTTCTTCTGAAGCTGGAAGATGGCATAGAGCAGCGCCTCGGGGCGCGGCGGACATCCCGGAACATACACGTCAATCGGAATCACCTGGTTGACGCCCTGCACGATGGCGTAGTTGTTGAAGACGCCTCCCGAAGTGGCGCAAACGCCCATCGAAATGGCCCACTTGGGCTCCGGCATCTGCGCGTAAAGCTGCTTGATCACCGGCGCCATTTTCTGCGACACGCGCCCGGCGATGATCATCAGGTCCGACTGGCGCGGAGAGCCGCGAAAAACTTCGGCGCCAAAGCGGGCAATGTCGTAGCGGGAGGCGGCCATGGACATCATCTCGATGGCGCAGCAAGCGAGGCCAAAGGACATGGGCCAAATCGAGCTGCGGCGCGCCCAGTTCACCACTTTATCAAGCGAGGCGAAGAGAATGCCTTCGTCCTTGAGGAAATTCGCATCCTCGCCCGGCACTTCCAGTGTGACGCCCTTCGCGAGTTCTATGGCCATGTGTGCCAGTGCTTCCTTCCAGCTCTATTCTGCCTCTTTGACCGCCCATTTGCAAAGCCAGCTTTCGGGCAGGTGGTGTCCTAAGTTGGAGAGCGCAGGTTATTCCAGATCATACAAGTAGATTGGCGCTTCGATGTCTTGCCGCCAGACCATAACCTGCTTGCCATTTTGGCTCACAGCAAAGTGCAATTTCTGCCCAGCAAAAATTGAAAAGTCATCCTTACTGACATCGGGAAGCTTCGCTATCGGAGGGGATGTAAATAACACATTCCAAGTTGTAGTATCCCACAAGCGGAATCGTTGCTCCGCATCCACGACATAACTTTCTACCACGCGGCTTTTCCCTGCATAGCCCAGGAGGACGCGCCCGTCCTGGGACACTTGCACGTCATAGTGGACTCCGTTGGGCGGGCTCGTGATCTCCTGTAATATGGTGCCCGTCTTGATATTCCAAAGACGCAGCACGCCACTTCTGTCGCGGAAACTCGCGCCGGGGTAAGAGCTGACTGTCATCACGGCCTCGTTGCCCACAAAGGCTACGTCGGATATACCTGAGGGAGACCCTGTCATGACCTCCGATGTGAGCTGCCCAGTTGTAACATTTACGACGCGCAAATCGGGGAAATTCTTGGGAATCGATGCCGCGCCGTCGTTTTGTTCGTAGGAAATCAGAGTCGTAACGAGCTCGGTGCCATCAGGTGACCAGGATAGACCTCGGTCAAAGCCATTAGAGCCTTGGAATGTCCATTCGCGCTTCAAGCTCCCCGATGCCAGCGAAAAGACACGCAACATTATGCCAAAGGAACCTTGAACATCATTGTTCCAACCCCCCACATGGAGCCTGACGGCAACTTCTTGACCGTCAGGGAAACTCGCAAGCTTTCGACCTTCCATTCTTGATTCTCCGTCCTGGCGGGAGTGACAGAAAACTGACGCAATTCGTGATAGTCGGCTGTGTCGAAAACGTGTACCGCCATACCATCGCAGAAGACTAATTCGCGACCGTCCGGTGTATACGCCAAGCTTCTCTGAAACGCGGACTCCCAGTGGAGCCGTTTGTTCTCTTGACCAGGACTCACGTGCCAGATATTTTGCTTTTCGAGCAAGAGCTTTTGGCCAGGGAAGTCCCAAACTTGCAGGTCGTCGTATGCACCATCCCAGTTACCCGACGCCCCCACGATGTCGTCGTGCTTAATGAGTGCCGCTTGTGATCCACTCGGAGTTAAAGCGGCCGCGTCCACGCCCTGCGGATTGATTTCATATTGCCGAAAGGACTCCTGCTTTATGCCTGCCAGGCATAGGCTGCCGAATGCGACCGCTAGGCACAGGAGTAACCGCCGACTTAGTGCACCAACCGGCATCGAGATCCATTGACTGCGCTTGATTACGGGAGGGATCAGGATCTGTTCCTTTTTCATGTCCGCCGAGGAAGTCCTCGTCGAAATGTTTCGCCGCGCTCCAAAACCTTACACTAGGGGCTGCCAATATCGAGATGGATTCCTTACGTGATCCAGCCACCACCCAGGACGCGTTCACCGGAATAAAACACGGCTGCCTGGCCGGGCGTGATGGCGCGCTGCGGCTCGCGAAAGGTGATGCGGGCGGTCGTGGGGCCGAGGGGAACAATTTGCGCGGCAGCGGGCTCGTGGCGATTGCGGACGCGCACGTTTGCCTCGACGGGATTTTCGGGAACATCGAAAGGAATCCAATTCACGTCGCGGACTTCGCATACGGCGCTGCGCAGTTCGGCATCCTCGCCGACCACCAGGCGATTCGCAGCGCGATCAAGCGCGGAAACATACAGGGGGCGCCCGGCGGATAATCCCAAGCCGCGCCGCTGGCCCACGGTGTAGCGATGCAGGCCAGCATGGCGGCCGATCACTTCGCCCGACGTGGTGACGATTTCGCCAGCCTCGCCGGGAGGCTCGCTTCCCTGCTCCTGCAAATAGCCTTCGATGAATGGAACGTAGCTCGAAGCCGGGATGAAGCAGATTTCCTGGCTTTCGGGCTTTTCCGCGACGGGAACGGCCAGGCGCCGGGCAATTTCGCGCACCTCGGATTTCGAGAGTTCGCCGAGAGGAAATTCGGAGCGCGCAAGCTGCTCCTGCGTAAGCCCAAAAAGAAAATATGATTGGTCCTTGCTCTCGTCCACGGCGCGCAGCAGTTCGTAACGGCCGGTTTCGGCGTTGTGGCGGACGCGCGCATAGTGGCCAGTGGCGATTTTTTCAGCGCCAATCTGCCGCGCGGTATCGAGAAGCTGTCCGAATTTGACGTGATTGTTGCAGAGCGTGCAGGGAATGGGGGTGCGGCCGGCAACGTAGTCCTCCACGAACGGGCGGACGACGGTGCGCTCGAATTCGCGCTCGAAATTGACGACGTAAAACGGGATGCCGAGATGCGAGGCCACGCGCCGCGCGTCGTATACATCCTCGGACGAGCAGCAACGGTGCTGCACGGGACCATCGCCGCGTAGCTGCGGGAGGCGGCGCTCGTTCCAGAGCTGCATGGTGAGGCCGATGATGGCTTGGCCGCGGTCGTGGAGAAGCGCGGCCACGGTGGAGCTGTCCACGCCTCCGGACATGGCTACGGCGACCGCGCCAGACTGGGCCACAGCGACGGCGCGCGATGGGGCCGCGCCAGGCGCGGAATCTGCTTCCATTTGAATGTGAGATGCCATTATCGCGTCATCTGACCACGGCGCCAGCCGAGAGCGGTGAAAGCGCGCGGAGGCGCTCGACGACGCCGGGAATCACCGAAATCGTGCGGTCGATCTCCTCGGCGGAAGTCGGGCGGCCGAGGCTGAAGCGCAGGCTCGAGCGCGCGTCTTCCTGCGAGAGGCCGGTCATCAGCAGGACGTGCGAAGGCTCAATCGAGCCCGAGGAACAGGCCGCGCCCGTGGAGCAGGCAATGCCCTCGAGATCGAGGGCAATCACCAGCGCCTCGCCACCGGCGCCGGGAAAAACCAGATTGGACGTGTTCGCCACGCGGCGGGAGATATCGCCATTCACGCGCGCGCCCGGAATCCGTGCGAGCAGCGATTGTTCGAGGCGATCGCGGAGGGTGCGGATGCGCTGGGCGTCGTCCTCGAGGCACTGGCGGGCGAGTTCGGCGGCTTTGCCGAGTCCCACAATGGCGGGAACATTCTCGGTGCCGGGACGGCGGTCGCGCTCATGGTGTCCGCCGCGAAAGAGCGGCTCGATGGGCACGCCCGAACGAACGTAGAGTGCGCCGGCGCCCTTGGGTCCATAAATTTTATGCGCGGAAATCGAAAGAAGGCTTACGCCCAGGCGGTTTACATCGAGCGGGAGTTTGCCCGCGGACTGGACCGCGTCGCAATGGAAAAGGACGCCCGCCTCAGCGGCGATGCGCCCGATTTCTTCGATGGGCTGGATGGCGCCGAGCTCATTGTTCGCATGCATCACACTGATGAGAATCGTGTGGGGGCGCAAGGCGCGGCGAATGTCTTCGGGCGCGGCGATGCCCTGCCCGCCGACGGGAACGAAGGTGACCTCAACGCCCTGCTTTTCAAGCTGCTGGCAAACATTGAGGACGGCGTGGTGCTCGATGGTGGTTGTGACGATGTGCTTGCGGGGCTTCGCCCATGCCGCCACAGCGCCGAAGAGCGCGAGATTATCGGCTTCCGTGCCGCCGCTGGTGAAGACGATTTCGCCCGGCTTCGCGCCGATGAGGGCGGCGACGGATTCGCGCGCCGCGTCCACGGCAGCACGGCCGCGCTGCCCGGCCGAATGAATGGAGCCGGCATTGCCGAAGGTTTTTGCGAAATATGGCAGCATGGCGTCAAGGACGGCGGGGTCCACGGGCGTTGTGGCGTTGTAATCCAGGTAGACGTTCATTAGGAACAATTCCCGGCTATCAGAATACGGGCACGACTGCCGAGGGTCAAGGAACGATACGGAGAGAGACGCACGCCCGCGAAACAAAACTATACATTACATTCATGGAAACTTGCGTTACTGAAAAGCGCAGGCTGCCTTGACAGGGGCGCGAGCGTCCATTAGCGTCGAAGGGACGGCGCGGCCATCATGCATCGCGCCAAGCCGGCAGGAGCGACCTTGACGCGTCCCATCATCACACTGACCACGGATTACGGCACGAGCGACCAGCTGGTGGGCGCCATGAAGGGCGTGATCCTGAACATCCATCCGGAAGTGAACGTCGTGGACATTACGCACGACGTGCTGCCGCACGATATTCTCGATGGCGCGCTCGCGATCGGCCATGCCTACAAATACTTCCCGCCGAGGACGATCCACGTGGTGGTGGTGGACCCGGGAGTGGGAACGCAGAGAAGGCCGATCCTGGTGTCGGTGGATCAGCACTATTTCGTGGGGCCGGATAACGGGGTGCTCAGCTACGCCTACGGCCAAGCGCAGGACCTCCACGCATGGCACATCATCTCGGAGCACTATTTCCTGCACCCGGTAAGCAATACGTTTCACGGACGCGATATCTTCGCGCCCGTGGCGGCGTGGCTTTCCAAATCGTGGCAGACGTCGGCCTTCGGCGAGCCGATCACCGATTTGGTGCGCTTCAACATCCCCAAACCGAAAGCGTCCGGGAACATCATCAAGGGCGCGGTGCTGCGAATGGACCGCTTCGGCAATCTGATCACCAACATCACGCCGGAAGACGCGCCCGCGCTGTTCGCCGCGGACAGCAAATTCGCCATTCGCGTGGGCAACGCGGAGATAAACAAGGTGGTCCAGACATTTGGCCAAGGTGCGGCGGGCGAGGCCATCGCGTTCCTCGGGTCGAGCGGCTATCTTGAAATTGGCGTGAACAAAGGCAGCGCCGGCAAGACGCTGGGGGCCGGGCGCGGCGCGGAAGTGACCGTCGAATTGGGATAGAAGCGCAACCGGCTTTTCTCGAAGCTCTTCGGACGTTTCCCGACAAAAATCAGCGGATAGTTTTCAGGCTTTCGCGCGCCGCAGCGATGGTGTCGTCCACGTCGCTATCCGTGTGCGCGGCGGAGACGAAGAGCGCCTCGAATTGTGATGGCGGCAGAAGGAATCCGCGCGCGAGCATTTCGCGGAAAAAGGCGGCGAAGCGGGCGGTGTCCGATGTTTTCGCTCCGGCGTAATCACCGACCGGCCCGGGCGTGAAAAAGAGCGTGAGCAGCGAACCGGCCGCATTCACCGAGCCGGGGACCCTCGATTCCTCGAGCGCGCGGCGCAAACCCACGGCAAGACGCTCGGCCTTGCGGTCGAGCGCGGCATGGAAACCGGGGACTTCGAGCGCGGCCAGAGTGGCCAGGCCGGCGGACATGGCCAGCGGATTTCCCGAAAGCGTCCCCGCCTGATAGACCGGGCCGAGCGGGGCAACCATGCCCATGATATCGTGGCGGCCTCCGTAGGCGGCCGCGGGCAATCCTCCGCCGATAATTTTCCCGAGCAGCGTGAGGTCCGGCTGAATGCGAAAAAGAGTTTGCGCGCCACCGAGCGCTAGGCGGAAACCGGTGATGACCTCGTCGAATATGAGGAGCGCGCCATCGCGCTCAGTGAGCGCGCGCAGGCTGGCAAGGAAGCCCGGCGCGGACGGCACCACGCCCATATTGGCGGCGACCGGCTCGACTATGACGGCGGCGATTTTGCGCGCGTGGCGTTGGAAGATGCGTTCGACGGCGGCGAGATCGTTGTACGGGGCGTCGAGCGTGAGCGCGGAGAGCGCCTGCGGCACTCCCGGGCTTGCGGAAATACCGAGCGTGGCCAGTCCCGAGCCGGCATGGGCAAGAAAGCTATCGGCGTGGCCGTGATAGCCGCCCTCGAATTTGAGAATCAGGTCGCGTCCGGTGAAAGCGCGCGCGGCGCGGATGGCGGACATGGCAGCTTCCGTGCCGGAGCTAACGAAGCGGATGCGGTCGAGCGCGGGGAGCGCACGGGCGATGCGCTCGGCCAGCTCGATTTCAACGGGCGACGTGATGCCGTAGCTCGTGCCGCGGCGGGATTGCGCGGCGACGGCCGCGATTATTTCCGGATGTGCGTGGCCGAGAATCAGCGCGCCCCAGGAGCAGATGTAATCGAGGTATTCGCGGCCGCCGGTGTCCCAGAGGCGCGAGCCTTGGGCGCGGTCCACGAAGAGCGGCGCGGCGCCTACGGAGCGAAATGCGCGGACGGGGCTATTGACGCCACCGACAAGAATTTTCTGGGCGCGAGCGAGAACATCGGAGGTGCGAGAATCCGGAGGATGATCGGACATGGATTCGGGAAAACCTCGCTTTGCGCGGCCAGACATCAGGAATGGTTGAGCCAGCGGGCGGCGTCCTTGGCATGGTACGTGAGGATGATGGAGGCGCCGGCGCGCTGGATGGAGGTGAGGATTTCGAGCACGGCGCGCTTTTCGTCCACCCAGCCGTTCTGCGCGGCGGCTTTCACCATGGAAAACTCACCGCTGACGTTGTAAGCGGCGACGGGAACGTCGAAGCGGTCACGGACGCGGCGGATCACGTCGAGATACGGCAGCGCGGGCTTGACCATGACGATGTCCGCGCCCTCTTCGAGATCGAGCGAGATTTCGCGGAGGGCCTCGAGCGCATTCGCCGGATCCATCTGATAGCCGCGGCGGTCGCCGAACTGCGGGGCGGATTGCGCGGCGTCGCGGAACGGGCCGTAGAACGCGGAGCAATATTTGGCCGCGTAGGAAAGGATGGCGACGTCCGGAAAGCTGTTTGCGTCGAGCTTGCGGCGGATGGCGGCCACGCGGCCATCCATCATGTCGGAGGGCGCGACGATGTCGGCCCCCGCGCGCGCGTGAGAAAGCGCCGCGTCCGCGAGAAGATCGAGCGTGGGGTCGTTCAAGACTTCGCCATCCTTCACCACGCCGCAGTGGCCGTGGCTCGTATATTCGCAGAGGCAAACGTCCGTGATGACGATCAGGTCGAGCTTGGCCTTGCGGATTGCGGCGATCGAGCGCTGCACGGCGCCATCGGCGGCGGACGCTTCCGACCCGGTCGCGTCCTTGCGCTCGGGCAAGCCGAAAAGAATCACGGCGGGAATGCCCAGGTCCGCGGTCTCCCGGCATTCCTCGGCGATTTGATCGGCGGACTGCTGATAGATTCCCGGCATGGAGCCGACTTCGGTGCACACATTTGTTCCCGGGCAGGCGAACATGGGATAGACGAGGCCGCGCGTGCCGAGGCGTGTCTCGCGAACCAATTCGCGCAGGGATTCGGTGCGCCGCAGGCGCCGGGGGCGATGGACGGGGAAGGTCACGCGCGCCTCGCTGCATGCGACGCGCGCTCGAAATAGTGAGCGAGCGAACGGGCGAGAGCATCCGCGGACGATTCTTCGGTTTCGATTTCGACGCGAGCGCCTGCGCCGCGCATCGCGGCGGCGGTGGTGGGACCAATCGCGGCGAAAGCGACGCGCCCCGAGAGTTTTTCGAGCTCCTCCGCGCCGAGAAAAATCGCGAAATTGCGAAACGCCGAGGCGCTCGAAAACAGAATGGCGTCCGCGCGACCTGAGCGGACGACTGCCAGAATCGCAGGATCGGCGGAATTCGGAGCGACGGTACGGTAAGCGACCACTTCGGTTACGCGCGCGCAGAATTCGCGCAGCGCGTCCGGCAAACGGTTATCGGCGAGATTACTGCGAGGGAGCAGGACACGCTGCCCCGCGAGCGCATCGCGCAATTCACGCGCGAGCGCCGCGCCCGACTGCTCCTCGGCAACATAATCCACGCGAAATCCTTCCGCGCTCGCGGCAGCGGCCGTGGCCGGGCCAACGGCTGCCGTTTTCGGTGTTGTAGCGGCGAATTGCGATGTGGCGCCCAATTGGGTTGCGCGTCCTTGAAGGAATCGTACCGCATTCTGGCTGGTGAATAGAACCCAATCGAACTGCGCCCACGTCCGCAAGGCGGCGTCCACGGGGTTCCAGTCATCCGGCAGGGCAAAGGCGACCATCGGCAACAGCAGAACTTCCGCGCCCTTGATTTCGAGAGAGCGCGCTAATTCGCCCGCCTGCGCGGGCGCACGTGTGACGACGATACGCTTCCCCGCGAGCGGCTTGTCGCTTCCCGCCATCAGCTTTGTCCCACAGACCTTCCCGCAAGGCGCAGGATTTTATCCGCGCCGGCCTCGATCATCCCCTTCGCGATGGCTTGGCCAAAAGCCCGTGCCTCGGCGATGGAGCCGCACATTACAGAGCCAGAACGCTGAATGCGTTTCGTGCCGTCCGTCGAAAGGACGCACGCGTCGAGCATCATTTTCGCGCCACCCTTGTGCGAATCTTCAAATCGCGCCCAGGCGCCCAAAGGCACGCGGCAGCCGCCCTGCAGCTCGCTCTGCAGCGCGCGTTCGGCGGAAACAGCAAGCGTCGTCTCGCGGTGTTGCATGGGCTTCAGCAGAGGCAACACGACATCTCCAACCGGTTCGAAGTATTCGGCGCAGAGAGCTCCCTGTCCCACAGCAGGAAGAACCACCTCCGGCGGAAGAATCTCGGTGATTCGCGACGCGAATCCGAGCCGGTCGAGCCCCGCCTTGGCCACGACAACGGCTTCATATTCCCCAGACTCGACTTTGCGAAGGCGCGTCTCGACGTTGCCTCTGATCTCGACGATCTCGAAATCCCTGCGATATGCGCGAAGCTGCGACCCACGCCGCAGGCTGCTGGTGCCGATGCGCGCGCCGCGCGGCAGCCGATCGAGAGGCGTGTTGTCTTGCGATACCAAAACATCGCGGGGATCGTCGCGATGGAAGACGGTCACGATGCGGCAGGTATCGGCAAAGTCGGTGGGGACATCTTTCATGCTGTGGATGGCAATGTCGGCGCGGTGGTCGAAAAGGGCCTCTTCCAACTCCTTGGTGAAAACGCCAGCGACGCCGATCTGATCGTATGACGCGGTGGCGAAGCGATCACCCGAGGTCTTCACGGTGACGATTTCGACGGAGCGGCCGGAATTTTTCTCGATCGCCTCGCGAACGCGGTTCGCCTGCCAGAGGGCCAAAGGGCTCGAGCGAGTTCCGATGCGGAGGGGTTTCAATCCTGATCCTCGTCATTTTTGGGGCCTTCACCGAGGCCGAAGAAGTGGCGCAAGCCTTCGATGGCGCTGAGGCGGCCGCGCATCCCCCGCCCGTTGCGCAGGAGCTCGGTGGGCTGACTCAGAACGCGCTCGACCAATTCTTCCGTGATGCGCGCGATGCGCTGGCGCTCCTCGGGCGATGCATTTTGCATTTGGGCGAAGCGCTCGCGCAGAAGCTCTTCGCGCTGCTTGTGGAAGAGGCCGCGAAGGTCCTCGGCCACCGAGGCGGATTCGAGAGCGGCGCGCCACGCCTCGAATTTGGCGACGTGCGCGGCGATGATGGCTTCCGCACGCGGAACTTCCGCTTCGCGAGCCTTTTTATTCTGCTCGACGATTTCGCCGAGGTCGTCCACATTGTAGAGGTAGAAGTTGTAGAGGCCCGCGGACTCGGGCGCGACGTTGCGCGGCACGCCCAGGTCCACGACGAAGATGGGACGTCCGCCGCGAGCGGAAATGGCGCTCTCAAGAGTCTGGCGCGTGAGAACAACGCCCGCGCCGCCCGCCGATGCCACGATGACATCCGCCTCCGGCAGGATTTGTTCCAGAGATTCCCACGCGGCCGCCTCGCCGCCCACCCGCCCCGCCAATTCGGCGGCGTGGCCGTAGGAACGGTTCACGATGCGCAGGCTACCGATGCCGCGATGGCGCAGTTGCTCGGCGACCTGCCCGGCCACATCTCCGGCGCCGAGGATCATCGCCGAGCGGCCTTTCAAATTTCCGAAAACTCGTTCGGCGAGCTTCACTCCGGCCAGCGCGACGGACATGGGCCGCGCCCCAATTTCCGTTTCCGCGCGGACGCGCTTCCCCACTTCGAGGGCGCCCTGAAAAACGCGATTCAGGACAGGTCCCGTGACGCCGCGAGCGAGGGCCTCCCCATATGTGGCGCGAAGCTGGCCGAGAATTTCCGCCTCGCCGAGCAGCATTGAATCGAGGCCGGCGGCAACGCGGAAGAGATGGCGAACGGCATCGGCGCCGGACCAGCGATAGACTCTGCCGTCGAGTTGCGAGCGCGGGATGCGATGAAAGGAGGTGAGGAACTCTTCCATGGCGTCCGCCGGCGCGGCTTCGGCGGGCACTCCGTAAAGCTCGCTGCGATTGCAGGTGGAAAGGATCACGGCTTCCTCGAGAATTCCTTGTCGGCGAAGTTCTCCGGCGGCGTCCAGGGCCTGCTGAGGGGTGAAAGAGAGGCGCTCGCGCAGCTCGACCGGCGCCGTGCGGTGATTGCAGCCGACGAGCGCGATCTGGACCCGCGGTGCATTGGAGCCTTTCGCGTTGGAAGGCGCGGCCATCAGAGGAAGCGGTGGAACCTGGTGAGATATAAGTTCACGACCGTGTAGCTGAACAGCACAACCATGAAATTCGAAGCGCACAGCAGGGCCGCGCGCGCGCCGCGCCAGTTGGCGCGCCGGGAAAGCCGCAGATACACCGTGTAGATGATAAAAATGGCAAGCGTCACAGCCACTTTTGGATCGTTCCAGATCGAGCTGCCCATCAGCCGGTGCGCCCATATGAGACCCATCGTCACGCCCGCGGTGAGCGCCGCGAGCCCCACGTAGACGCTGCTGCGGGCCATGCGGTCGAGCGCGTCGAGCGCGGGAAATCGCCAGAAGGCGGCGCCGGGATGCCGGGAGCGCAGGATGCGGTTCTGGGCGAGATAAATCAGACTGAGAACGAAGGAGAGCGCGAAGGCCGCATAAGCCCAGGTGTTGAGCGTGACGTGCAAGGCGAACAATGGTCCGCGCGCGGGAGGCGATAGCGGCTTCTCAAGCGGCGCCAGCCATTCGAGCAAGCTCAGCCAGATGATGAGTAGCAGCGTCACAAACGCGCCCACGGAACGCTGCCGATGAAATATCTCGAGTCCGAGATACGTGACGGCCAGAAGCCATGCGAAAAGCGACATCGAGCCGTAAAGATCGTCGTAGGGAACCGCATGCATCGAGTGGGAGCGTTCGAGCAGGGCGAAATATTGGAGGAGGATGCCCGCCGCAAGCAGAAGCGTGGCCAGACGCCCTAGCCAGGTATGCGGAGCGTAAAGAATGCGCGCGTAGCAGCAGAAGCTAGCCGCGTAGAGCGCCAAAGCCAGGTATCCCAGGTGATTTGTCATCCAGCTCAAAGGCTCCCCCAACCGAAGGATTATACCGCCGAACGAGCCAGGCAGCGCGAAAGCGGTATGCCGGGGATGATTGGCTCGCGTGGCGAGCGACCGCGCGAGTGGCTTCTGCTATGATTACACTGAATTTCCTAAGCAAATGCGGCGGAAACACGACAGCAAGAAGCAGCTTTTCCTCGATGCGTGCCGGTTCCAGCCGGTCGAGCGAGTGCCCGTGTGGATTATGCGCCAGGCGGGACGATACCTGCCGGAATACCAGGCTGTCCGCGCCAAGCACACATTCCTTGAAATTTGCAAGACACCGGGGCTGGCGGCGGAAGTATCGCTCCAGCCGTTCCGCGCGTTGGGGGTGGACGCCGTCATCGTTTTCTCGGATATTTTGATTGTCGCGGAAGCGATGGGAATGCCGCTCGATGTGCCGGACGCGGGGCCGGTGCTTTCGAATCCCGTGCGTGATGCAGCGGGTGTCGGGCGCCTGCGCGATTTCGATCCCGAGCGCGAGACGCGCTTTGTGGGCGACGCTATCCGCGCGATCTGCAAAGAGGCCGGGGCGGACGTCCCAGTGATTGGGTTTGCGGCTGCTCCGTGGACGCTCGCGTGCTATATGATCGAGGGGCGCACGCGCGGGGATATATCCAGCGCACTGCGCATGCTGCGGGAAGCGCCGGAGGTCGTGCGCGAATTGCTCGACCGGATTGCGCGCGCGACGGCCGCATACCTCCAGTCGCAGATTGCCGCGGGCGCCTCCGCCGTGCAACTGTTCGACACCTGGGCGGGCGAATTGGCCGCGGCGGAGTATGATTCGTTCGAGTTGCCGGCAACGCAGATGATTATTGAGGCGCTGGACCACGAGGACGTGCCGAAAATACTCTTCGCCAAAGGCTCGGCGCGGCATCTTGCGAGCTTGGCAAAATCGGGCGCCGATGTGCTGAGCGTGGACTCGCAAACCGATTTGGCCGAGGCTCGCCGGGCACTGGGACGCCGCGTGGCCCTGCAAGGCAATGTCGAACCTGCCATCCTGCTGGGCGATGAGGCAGGCATTCGATGCGCCGTGCGCGAGGCAATCGACAAAACGGGCGGCGCAGGCCATATCCTGAACCTTGGGCACGGAATCCTGCCGGCGACGCCGGTGGAGAGCGCCCGGGCCTTCGTGGAAGAGGGTCAGAGGATTTTGCAGCCCGCGCGCGCACAGGCGTGCAAGACGGACTAGCGATAAATGCGGGACGCGAAGACAAATCCGGCGGCGGAATTCGAGATCGGGCAAATCTCCGACGCGTTTCTCGAAAAATACAACCGGCCGGGGCCGCGCTACACGAGTTATCCGACCGCACCGGTGTGGAAGGAAGATTTCGGCCCAGGCGACCTGGAAGAATATTGCGCGCGCGCGGAGACTCTGGCCACTCCCCTTTCCATCTACATGCATCTTCCCTTTTGCGAGAGCCTGTGTCTCTTCTGCGCGTGCACTGTTTCCATACAGAAGGACAAGGGCGTTGCCGTCCCCTACCTTGCCGCGCTCAAGCGCGAAATCGAGCACATGGCTCGAATGGTCTCCAAAAAGCGTCCCGTGATCCAATTTCACTGGGGCGGCGGCACGCCGACGTATCTTGCTCCCGCGCAGATGGAAGAGCTTTTCCAGCACGCGCGCGAGCGGTTCGCGTTCGCGCCGGACGCAGAAATCGGCATCGAGGTGGACCCGCGCGTCACCAGCCGCGCGCATCTCGAAACGCTGCGGCGGCTGGGATTCAACCGGCTCAGCATGGGCATTCAAGATTTCGATCCGAAGGTGCAGGAGACGATCCATCGCGTGCAGCCCTATGAAATGACGCGCGACTTGATTCTGGCGGCGCGCGAGATGGGGTTTGCGAGCCTCAACGTGGACCTGATTTACGGCTTGCCGCATCAGACCGCCGCCGGTTTCGAGGAGACGATTGACAAAGTGCTCGCGCTCGCGCCCGACCGCGTGGCCATGTTCAGCTACGCCCATGTGCCCTGGCTCAAGAAACAGCAAGGATCGTTTGAGGCCCATCTGCCGGAGGGGCGCGAGAAATTCAAAATATTCCGCGCCGGCCTGGCAAAATTTCTCGGCGCGGGCTATCTCTACATCGGCATGGACCACTTTGCGCGGGCCGGGGATGAACTCGCACTCGCGCAAGCGAATCGCACGCTGCACCGCAATTTTCAGGGCTACACGACGAAAGCGGGCGCGGATCTCTACGGCATGGGCGTGAGCGCCATCAGCGCCATTGGCGGCGCCTACGCGCAGAACCGGCGCGAAGTGCCGGCGTACCAAGCCGCCGTGGCCGAGCGGGGAATCGCCACGATGCGCGGCTATCGCCTTTCGCCCGACGACCAAATCCGGCGCGCCGTGATCGGGCGGCTGCTGTGCCACACGGTCATCCCGAAACACGAAGTGGAGCGCGAATTCGCGATTGCTTTCGACGATTATTTCGCGCCGGAGCTCGAGCAACTCGAGGAAGCGCGGGCCGAGGGCCTCGTCGCGCTCGATGGCGGCGAAATCCGCGTGACGCCGCTCGGGCGCATCTTTATCCGCAATGTGGCCATGATTTTCGACCGCTACCTCCGCGAGCAACAAATGGACCGGCGGCCGCTGTTTTCGAAAACGCTATAGGCGGGCGCGTCTCCTACACCAATATGGATGATTCCGCAAAAGCGCCAGCCGTTGTAATCGGCGGGGGAATTTCCGGCCTCGCCTGCGCCTACCGGCTGCGCCAGCTCGGAGTGGAGGCCCTGCTGCTCGAAGCATCCGGCCGCGTGGGAGGGCTCATCGGCACCGGCCGAGCGGGATGGATTCCTCTTCGAGTCCGGGCCGCAGAGTTTTCAGGGCACGCCGGCGCTGCTAGGGCTGATTCGAGAGCTGGGGATCGAAGGCGAGCTTTCGAAGGCTGACCCGCGCGCCCCGCGATATATTTTGCGCCACGGCCGGCTGCACAAAGTCCCCATGTCCCCACAGGCCGTGCTCACCAGTTCCCTGCTCGGCGCGGGTTCACGCTGGAAAATTCTTTCGGAGCCCCTGAGGAAAACCCGTCCGCCCGGCGAGGAGGAATCCATCGCCAATTTCGTGCGCCGCAAATTCGGGCATGAGATTTTGGAGTATCTTGTGGCGCCATTCGTTTCCGGGGTGTACGCGGGCGATCCCGAAAAGCTGAGCCTGCGCGCAGCGTTTCCGACGCTCGAGGAATGGGAGCGCGAATACGGCAGCATCCTTCGCGGGGCGATGAAGTCGCGCGGGAACCAAGGCTCGGCGCTCGGCTCTGCGCCCGGCTTGGCGAAGGACAAGGGACCGCCGCCGCTCTGCTCGTTCCGCGGGGGCTCGGCGCGCTGACGCAGGCGCTGGCCGAGCGCCTGGGCGGCAGCGTGAGAACAGGCGTGCAAGCCGAGTCCTTGCACCGCGCGGATTCCCCTGCCGGCGGCTATGAAATTCGCGTCATTGAGAGCAGACGAAGCGAAACAATCGCGGCGCGGGCCGTGGTGCTGGCTACACCGGCGTACATCGCCTCGCATCTTGCCGGAACGCTTTCGCCGCCGCTGGCACAGACGCTCTCCGGAATCGCCTACGCGCCCGCCGCCGTGGTTGCCGCGGGCTATTACGCGCGCCAATTTTCGCAAGCGCCCGAAGGATTCGGCTTCCTCGTCCCGCGGAGCGAGAAGTATCACATCCTGGGAACCGTGTGGAGTTCATCGCTCTTCCCGGGACGGGCTTCCGATGGAAAGGTCGCCATCACGAGCTTCGTGGGAGGCGCGACCGATCCGGAAATCCTCGATAAACCGCAGGAAGAAATCGCGGCGATTGTCGAGGCGGAAAACGCGCGCATTTTGGGAATCACAGGGCCGCCCCTGACCACGGCCGTGTGGAAGCATCCCAAGGCCCTGCCGCAGTACAACCTGGGGCACGCGCACATCGTCCGAGCCATTCGCGACGCCGAGCGTGGGATTCCCGGACTATTTTTTGCAGGGAATTATCTCGAGGGGCCATCACTCGGGAAATGCGTCGAGCAAGGATTCCAGGCCGCCGAAGCCGTGCGCGCCTATTTGCCGGTGGCGCAGTAACGAAGTTGGCGTTCCGCTAGGATTGGGGAAGGGTGCGCTTGTGGCGCGTGGAAAGGCGCAGGCGGCGCCGCTCGCCCGCTTCGATGTATCGCCGCCGGTCGTCGTCCGTTTCGAGAATCAGCGGCGGCGCGGGATGCGGCCGGCGATCCATGTCCAGCGCCACATAGGTCAGGTAGGCGCTGCTCGTGTGCTTCCTCTCCCCAGCCAGGATGTCTTCCGCAAACACCTTCACTCCCACTTCCATGGAGGTGCGGAAGACGCGATTGACGCTCGCTTTCAGGACGATGAATTCACCCACCTGGATGGGAAAGCGAAAATCGAGATAGTCCACCGACGCTGTGACGACGTAACTATTCGAGTGGCGGCCAGCCGTAAGCGCTCCTGCGATATCAATCAAGTGCATCACGCGGCCGCCCAGCATATTGCCCAGCACGTTGGCATCGTTGGGGAGAACGATTTCCACCAATTCGGAGCGGGAAGCACTCACAGGCTTGCCCTGGCCCTTCGATACGGGCGCGCGCCCGGATTTCTCCGGCGCGGCGGCCTGTTTTTTTCCGTTCTTGGGCATTTGCCTTTTGCGATTTCCCCGTTCCGCCCGCTATAATACGCGCATTCACCCCATGGCCCAAGCACAGAAGTCGCGCCGCGAAGTTCTCGAGCAATTCGTTGCGGAAAGGCCCGCGGACGCGTTCGCGCGCTACGGGCTGGCGCTGGAATGCGCGAAGCTGGGAGACGACGAGACCGCCGTCTGCCACTTTGAAAAGCTCCGCGAAACGCATCCCGAATACGTGGCCGGGTACTACCAGTTCGGTCAGCTCCTGGCGCGTCTCGGGCGCGTGGAGGAGGCCTGCAAACTCCTTTCGGACGGCATCGTCGCCGCGGCAAAGGCGGGCGACGTCCACGCGCGCGACGAAATGCAGGCCGCGCTCGAAGCCCTTCGCTGAATCCCTCTCCTCAGCGGAGCGGGCAACACTCTCCCGCCGCGAACCCATCCAACTATCCGCGCGCGCGGCGCTGCTCTATAATGGATGCGGGCGCGCCGTTCGCTACACGCCACGATGAATGAAAACGGGTGATCGCATGAGCCGCCAACCGGGAAATCTTGGAGACCTTCGCCGCAGCCAATGGTCAGAAGAGCGCGTGGGACTGCGCAGCGTCCGCCAGGAACTGCGCGAAAATCTTTTGTGCAAGATGGAGAAGGGCGAAGCGCTTTTTCCCGGCCTGCACGGCTACAACGATACGGTGATTCCGCAAATCGTGAATGCGCTCCTTTCGCGCCACCACTTCATTCTGCTCGGGCTTCGCGGGCAGGCCAAGTCGCGGATTCTCCGCGCGCTCGGGCAATTTCTCGATCCGCACATTCCCGTGGTGGCGGGCTGCGAAATACACGACAACCCCTACCGGCCGCTTTGCCGCGCCTGCCGCGAGAGGATCTCCGCCGAAGCGGATGCCACGCCCATCGAATGGCTCGCGCGCGAGGCGCGCTACGTCGAAAAGCTGGCCACGCCCGACGTGACCATCGCGGACATGATCGGCGACGTGGACCCCATCAAGGCCGCGCGCGGCGGACGAAACCTCTCTGACGAGCTGACCATTCATTACGGCTTGCTGCCCCGCGCGAATCGAGGGATTTTCGCCATCAACGAACTGCCGGACCTCGCGGGAAAAATTCAGGTGGGACTTTTCAACATCATGCAAGAGGGCGATGTGCAGATCAAGGGCTATCCGGTGCGGATGGCGCTGGATGTGCTCCTCGTCTTCACGGCCAACCCGGAGGACTATACGGCGCGCGGCAAAATCATCACGCCTCTCAAGGACCGCATCGGGTCCGAAATTCGCACGCACTATCCCGCGACAGCCGCAGAGGGAATGTCCATCACGGCGCAGGAGTCGTGGACGGACCGCGGCGGCCAGAGGCGCGCCGAATTGCCCGGATACATCCGCGAGATCGTCGAAGAGGTGGCCTTCCACGCGCGCGAGGACAAACGGATTGACCGGCGGTCGGGCGTCAGCCAGCGTCTGCCGATCAGCGCGCTCGAAAACGTGCTGAGCAGCGCCGAGCAGCGCTCCGTTCGCAGCCGCGACTCCTCGGCCGTGGCTCGCGTGGCGGATGTCTACGCCGCCATCCCGGCGATGACCGGAAAATTCGAGCTTGAGTACGAAGGCGAAATCCGCGGGGCTGAAAATATCGCGCGCGAGCTGATCCGCGCCGCGACCGCCAAGACATTCTCGAAATATTTCGCCGGCGCGAATTTTCAGCCGGTCGTGCAATGGTTCGAAATGGGCGGCGAACTCAAAATTCCCGCGAACGCCTCGAGCGCCGAAATGCTGGCGCAGCTCAAAAAGATTCAGGGGCTTTTCGACCATCTCGAAGCCGTGGGAGTGAGGCCGAAGGATGATGCCGCCATGCAAACGAGCGCGGCGGAGTTCATCCTGGAAGGGCTCTGCGCGCACAAGCGAATCAGCCGCAGCGAAGAGCGCGGCTTCTTTGCCGATGCGCGAAAAAACCCGCCCGAGCCTCGCGACCCGAAGGAGCCTGCGGGCCGCATGCCGCGGCGGCAGTTCAATTGAATCGGCGCGCCACACAATGAAATATATCCGCTATTCACGCTACACGCCCGATGCCGCTGGGGAGATTGACCTCCAGGAGCTGATGAGCCGTCTTTCGGACTTCCTGCTCCAAAGTGGATATGACTCGGCCTATGGAATTTACGAGATGGATATGGAGCGCTCCCGGGAGCAGCACATGGAGCAACTTCGCGAAGCGATTCTGCGCGCGCTCGAGGAGGGCGACCTTGTTCCGCCCGAACTTCTCGAGCAGTTGCTCGAGAATCCCGATCTCACGAAAAATCAGGAGCTGCGCGACCTGATTGACCAGATCATCGAGCGCATGGAGCAGGAAGGCTATATCACGCCGCACCAGCCTCCTCGCATCACTCCTCCGCCCTCCGAGACGCCGGGCGGACAAATCGGGCGCGAGCAGCCGAAAATGGAGGCCCGCTTCGAAATCACGGATAAAGCGCTCGACTTTCTCGGCTACAAAACGCTGAAGGATTTGCTCGCCTCGCTCGGCAAGAGCAGCTTTGGCCGGCACGACACGCGCGACCTGGCCACGGGCGTGGAATCAGGCGGCGCATCGAAGCCCTACGAATTCGGCGACACGCTGAACATGGACATCAGCGCCACGCTCTTCAATGCCGTCGCGCGCAACGGCGCGGGAATACCCATCGAGCTGGACTATCCGGACCTGATGGTCCACCAGTGCGAGTATCAAAGCTCGTGCGCCACGGTGCTGATGCTCGATTGCAGCCACAGCATGATTCTCTACGGCGAGGACCGCTTCACGCCGGCGAAGCGCGTGGCGCTCGCGCTCTCGCACCTGATCCGCACGCAGTATCCCGGCGATTCACTGCACTGCGTTCTCTTCCACGATAGCGCGGAGGAAATTCCGCTGGGAAAGCTCGCGCGCGTGCAGGTGGGGCCGTACCACACGAATACCCGCGAAGGATTGCGGCTGGCCCAGCGAATTCTCGCGCGGCAGAAGAAGGACATGCGGCAGATCGTGATGATTACGGATGGAAAACCCTCCGCGCTCACGCTCGAGGATGGCCGCATCTACAAGAACGCCTTCGGGCTCGATCCGCTGGTGGTCACGCAGACGCTCGAAGAGGCGGCCAAGTGCAAGCGCGCCGGAATCCTCATTAATACGTTCATGCTGGCGAGCGATTACAGCCTGGTCCACTTCGTCCAGAAGATCACCGAGCTGTGCCGCGGCAAGGCCTATTTCACCACGCCCTATACGCTCGGGCAGTATCTGCTGATGGATTACGTTGGCCGCAAGACGCGCCACATCCACTAAAACGCATCTAAATCCAAGTGAGGCTTTTTGTGCTTGGGAGGCCTGCGGCTCTTATCAGGAATAATTCGCTCGGGCGGAGGTGGTCCGATCCCCAGACGCGCGCGGCGGCGCGCTTCCTTCCCGATTCGCAGACGCGGCTTTTTCTTCCGAGGCATCCGTCACCTGAGGAAAACCCTACCACAATCTCGCGCGGCGGTTGCGAATTAACATAAGCATGAGAAAATCGGGCGTCATGGCCGTTCCGATTGTCCCAAGCGTTTCGACGCGATGCCGGTTCCGGACAGCCGCGACGTCTCCTTGGCTCATTCTGGCGGTCGCGCTCATCTTTCGGCTGGGCTTTGCCTGGAATTACGAACGTCATAATCCCCATCAAGCCCTCAGCGTCCTGCCGTTCCTCTTCGAGTCGGGCAACATCGCGTATTCGCTCGCCACGGGAAATGGATTCAGCTCTCCCTTTCGCGTGCCGACCGGCCCCACGGCATGGATGACGCCCGTTTATCCGGCGCTCCTCGCCAGCGTCTTCCACGTTTTCGGGACGTATACTTTCTCTACTTTTCTCGCCGCGTCTTTTTTGAACATTTTTTTCTCGGCGCTCGTATGTGTTCCCCTGTTTTTCGCGGGCAGGCGCGTTTGCGGAATCGGCGTGGCCGCCGGAGCGGCATGGCTCTGGGCGGTTTTCCCGAACGCCCTCCAGATTCCGGTGGAGAGCATGTGGGACGCATGTCTCGCGGCGCTTCTGGCGGCCACCATCCTGTGGGCCACTCTCAAGCTCGACGAATCCCGCCGCCTGCGCGATTGGTGCGCCTACGGCCTCCTATGGGGCTTCACTTTGATGACCAGCGCGGCCATGGCTTCCCTGCTGCCATTTCTGCTGGCCTGGCTCGCATATCGCGCCCGGCTGCGCTCCCGCGCGGACGACCCATCGCAGGCCCGGTGTGACGCGAGATCGTGGCTCGTGCGACCTGCGCTCGCGGCCGTCGTCGCCATTCTATGCTGCGTGCCGTGGACGATTCGCAATTACAAAAATTTCCATAGCTTCGTTCCGCTGCGTTCCGTGGCTGGATTGCAGTTGTGGCTGGGGAACAATCCGGAATCTCGATACGTCTGGCTGGGTACGCAGCACCCGATTTTCAATGCGGATGAGCGCGCCCAATACACCGAGATGGGTGAAATCGCCTACATGCGCGAGAAAAGGGAGCTGGCGCTTCGATTCATGCTGTCGCACCCGCGCCGGGAAGCGCAATTGATCTGGCATCGCTTCCTCGCCCTCTGGGCCGGAGGCACGCCCTACCCGCTCGGAGATTTCCTGCGCGCCCGTTCCTGGTGGTTTCGCTTCGTATTGCTTTTCAACGTCCTTGCCGCCATTGGCGCATTGCTGGGGATCGTGGTTCTCATTCGGAGGCGCAATGCGTACGCGTTTCCCGTAGCCGTCTTTCCGGTCATTTTCCCTTGCGCCTATTATTTGACTCTCACCCTGCCTCGCTATCGCCTTCCCATCGATCCTATCGTGATGTTGCTCGCCGCGATCACCATCGCATCGCTACGGCGGGGCTTCATTCAGAATTGCCAAGGTAAACTAGCGACTGGCGGCGTCGAGCAGCCCAAGCCTGTTGGCTGACCAGCCGTCAAGGCTGGCGCGATTCTGCCACCTCTATCACTCCCGCTGCATCCAAATCCATATGGACCCCGAACCGGCCCTCGATCGCAAGCTCGCCTATCTCGTCCTGCGCTTCAGCTTGGGTCTCAGCATCCTTATCCATGGTCTCGTTCGTCTGCCTCACCTCGGCTCCTTTGCCGATGGCCTCGTCAGCGCCTTCGCCGAAACCCCATTGCCCGCCTGGATGGTTCGCCCGTTTGCTGTGGGCCTCGTCTTCGTCGAATCAATTCTAGGGCTGCTTCTTCTCTTCGGCCTGTGGACGCGTGCGGCGCTCCTTTTGGGCGCCGCTACCATGGCCACGCTCATCTTCGGCACCGCGCTCCGCTCGGATTGGGATACGGTTGCCATCCAACTAACTTACAGCGTCATTTATGCCGCGCTGCTCGCCGCGCGCGAGTACAACGCTTACTCGCTGGATGCGCTGCTGGAAGACCGAAAACGCGTGTGAGTGCGTCGCGGAACCTGAGGTGGACGCGCTGGCGCCGACACGGAACGAACCGCCGTTCAAAGTGACGCAGCTCGTCGCCCTGGCGCTTTTTTCCGTGCTGACCATCGTCGCAGCCATTCGGTTCCGGCGGGCGGCTTAGCTTTTGAATTTGCGGGTGGCGCGCTACTATATTCTGTCTTTCAATTCAAAGGAGGAGTCAAATGCCTGATCCCAAACCCGCCGCAAACGAAAATGACATTTCCCGCGACCGCCTCGCGGAGCTATTGAACGAAGATTTGGCCCGCGAATATCAAGCCATCATCGCCTACGTCGTCTATTCCCAGGTGCTCAGCGGCGCCCAATACATGGACATCGCCGCCCAGCTCGAAATCCACGCCAAGCAGGAGCTCGATCATGCCCTGGTCCTCTCGCGGCAGATCGACTATCTCGGCAAAATGCCCGTGGTCACTCCCAAGCCGGTACGCACATCGAAGAATGCGAAAGACATGCTTCGGTACGACCTCGAGAATGAAAACGAGACGATTCGCAATTACCGCGACCGCATTCGGCAGTGTGAACTGCTCGGAGAATTCGCGATGGCGGAACAGATTCGCCAAATCCTCATGCAGGAGCAGGACCATCAAATTGACCTGGCCACGGCGCTCGGCGAAGAAGTTCCAAATGTTAACAGCGGTCCGCAAGCACGCAGGCTGCGCAAGCGCCGGTGATTCTCGTTCACTGCGCCGGCCAATTCACGCACGTTTTTTGGATGGTGTTGCTGGAAGCTTGGAGCAACTGACACCCGCTTTATGAATCCGCGCCTTTGGCTTCCTGATATTCGCTGAGCTGCGCGAGCTGGCGGCGCCAATCGAGCTGGCGCACCATCGGCGCGTTCTGGCGCCAGTTCGGGTAGACCTTGACGAAGAGTTCAAGGAAGATGCGCGCGCCGAGGATGGATTCCAGCTCTTTGCGCGCCTGCGTCCCGATTCGTTTCATCGTTTCGCCGCCCTTGCCGATCAGGATTCCCTTCTGGCCATCGCGCTCGGCGTAGAGCGTGGCGCGAATCCGGATCAGATCTCCCTTTTCCTCGAAACTCTCCACCACCACGGCGATGGCGTGGGGAACTTCTCCACGCGTGGCGAGAATGGCCTTCTCGCGGATCAGCTCAGCAGCAAGAAAACGTTCGGGCTGGTCCGTGAACTGATCGGGAGGAAAGCTCGGCGGAGCTTCAGGCAATCGCGCGAGCCAGCCGTTCACTAGATCGAGGCAGCCTTCGCCGGTAAGCGCTGCGATGGGGAAAATCTCCGCGAAATCGAATGCGCGCTGCCAATGGTCGATAAGCGGCAGAAGCAACGGCTTGCGGACGCGGTCCACCTTGTTCAGCAGCAGGAAGACGGGGCCGTGGAAGCGCTGCACCCATTCGATGGAAAAGCGGTCACCCCGACCGAAGCCAGCCGAAGCGTCCACGATAAGCGTGAGCACGTCAATTCCCTCGCAAGCGTGCTGCAGCTCGTCCATCATCTGGCGGCTGAGCACATTGTGAGGCGCATGGATGCCGGGCGTATCCACGAGGACGATTTGAGCGTCGTCGCGATTCAGAATTCCCTGGATGCGATTGCGGGTGGTTTGCGGCTTCGGCGAGACGATGGAAACCTTCCGGCCCACAAGCGTATTGACAAGCGTGGATTTCCCGGCGTTCGGCCGACCAACAATGGCGACGAATCCAGACTTGAAGGGCATGTAACAAGAATTGTACGCCAAACAGGAACGGCCGGTGCATCCGAATGGTCCGAGGGGAGAGCGGCTTTACTCGATTGGGCGAACTGGAGGAGGGAGCGGTTGCTGGTTCGGAGGGAGCGCGGCGGCAACAAGGGATTCGACGCGAGCGAGGAGTTCGCCGCGGCGGTCGAGGGTGTATGCGGCGGCGTTGACTGCAGGGCCGAAGCGTATGGTGACATCTCCCGGATGCACGGTCCATGCGCCCCGAGGCATCACGCCGTAAGTCCCCACAAGGGAAATGGGAACGATGGGAACGCCGGCCTCGATGGCCATGATGAAGGCGCCTTTCTTGAAGGGGCGCAATCGGCCGTCGGGGCTGCGCGTACCCTCGGCGAAAATGGCGAAGGAAAGGTCGGTCTTCAGGAGCGCGGCGGCGGTATTGACGCTGGCGGCGGCCGCTTCCTTGTCGGCGCGGTCCACGGAAACAAATTGGGCGAGTCGCAAGCCGGTGGAAAAAATGGGGATGCGGAAAATTTCCTTTTTGACGAGGGCCGAAACGCGGCGTGGAATTTCGGGGAAAAGGACGCAAGGATCCACGGTGGAGGCATGATTCGCGGCAAAAATGCAAACGCCCGGGGGAATGTTGTCGAGGCCTTCCACGCGAACGCGGATTCCGGCGAGGCGATTGGCGAAGTGGATGGCGCGCATGGCGGCGCGGTACATGGGGTCCGGGTTCTTCGTGAAGATACCCCACAAAATGAACCAGGGCATGACGAAGATGAGGGCCAGCGCGAGGTAGAGGAGAACGGCGACGGTGCGAATGGCGGGCCCGAGCATTAGTCTGTAGAGCCGCGGAGGATGCCCTCACGGATGCGGCGCTCGAGATCTGCAGGATGCGGCAATTCCGAGATCGAACAGGAGAGATTTTGAGCGGTATCCACGGAAAATGAGATTTCCAGGGTTTGGCCGCCGCGAAGGACGCGAAGATCGAGAGCCTGGCCCGCAGAAAGGCCGCGCAGCCATGCGGCCATGTTCCGGGGAGCTTTTTTGCCATTCACCTGGACGATGACGTCGCCCGAGAGCAAGCCCGCAGCCTCGGCGGCGCTGCCCGGCTCGACGGATGATACAGCGGCGGCGTTTTCCCCCGTGCCGAGAAAGAAGCCGGCGCCGGACGATTGATCCGCATGGATATTCAAGGCGAGGCCGGCTTGGGCGAGGATGCTGTCGTAGGGAATCTCGGCGACGCCCGAGACATATTGGGCAAAGAAGTCCTGGAAACTTTTCCCGGCCACCTCCTCGACAACGGCGCGAATGGCGCCGCTATCGTCGTAGAACTTGCCCTGGCGGGCGTATTCGACATTCATGCGGCGAAGGACATCGTCGAGAGATTTGTGATTTTGGGTAGCGGCGCGGATGGAAATATCGAGAAGGACGCCCAGAATCTGGCCTTTGTTGTAATACGAGATGCTGCGATCCGGGGCGTTATAGGCGTCGTATTTTTCGAACCAGGCGTCGAGGCTCGATTCTTCCGCGCTCTGCCACTTGCGCGCAGGGCGCGATTCCAAATCGCAGACCTGCTCTGCGAGATTGCGATAGAACTGGTCCTTGGACCAGAGGCCGGCGCGTTCGAGGGTATAACTGCTGTAGGTGTCTGTGACACCCTCGGCGAACCAGAGCGCGCGCGTCGGCTGCTCGCGGGCGTAGTCCACAGGCTCAAGAGATTGCGGACGGATGCGCTTGACGTTCCACACGTGAAAGAATTCGTGGGCGGCGATGGCGGCAGCGGCTTCGACGGACGCGGCGGAAATGGCGGTGGAGTTGGCATGCTCCATGCCGCCACCGCCGGCATCGGCATACGAGCCGATGTGAAAAATGAAGATGTACTCCTTGCGCGGGGCGTCGAACGGAGGTCCATCCATAAGCTGCAATTCGTAGCCGGTGATGCGGCGAACATCGTTCTCGAGGAGGCTCCTGTCCCAGTGGGCCTGAATCGCGTCCACGACGACGCGGAAATGCGCGCCGGCATTATCGAATTCAAATTCGGTGAAGTTCCCTACTTCGACGGGCGCGTCCACAAGCGCGTCGTAGCTTTGGGCCGTGAATGAATTGTGGTCCGGGCCGGGGGGAAGCTCGGCGGCGATATTCCATCCGGCGGGGAGATTTGCAAACGTGACCGATGCGTCTTCGCCGCGGCGATCGGGAACGTACATCAAGATTTCGGCGAGATTGATGAAGGCGTGGTGAGCGTTGAGCTGAGAATCGAAAGGGCCGGGATCGTCCCATTCGATGGAATAGCGGATGATGCATTGGCTCGGAAGGCGGCCCGCGGCAATAGGCGGGGAGGCTTCGATTTGCCAGGTCTGCTTGTCAATCATACGGAGGGGCAGGTATAGCGCGCCATCGGAGGGCGGGACGATTTCGACACCGCGAAGACGAATGGCGAAGTCGCGGATTTGATAGAGGGCATTCCATGCTGGGAGAGCGACCAACATTCCGGGAGTGGGGTTCGATATCTCCATTTCGACATGAAAGAGATGGCGCTCTGGATGATCGAGCGAGACCGTGTAATGGATTGTGGCGCGCGCGGGAGCGGCGAAGAAGAAGGGCAGCGCGATGAGCACGGCCGAAAAGCGCGCGAGGGGCCGCGCGGAACAAATGGCGGCGCCCGGGAAAACAATCATCGGCGGGCCTCGTGGGCGGATGCCAACTTTTCGAGCAGGATCGAGCACAGGCCGCCGAAGCTGCCGTTGGACATGACGAGGACAAGGTCGCCCGAGCGGGCGTTGGCGGCAATGTGCTCCGCGATCTCCTCGGCGGAGGCGAACGCGCGGGCATGGCGGCCGCCGCGGCGGAGTGCTTCAGCCAGTGCGTCGGGGGAAAAGCGGTCATCCTCCGAGAGCAAATGCGGGCGATTGACGGGGCCGATGAGGACGGAACCGGCAAGCGAGAGCGCGCTCGGCAAGGCATCCTGAAAGATTTTGCGGCGCATGGTATTGGAGCGCGGCTCGATGGCGGCCCAGATTTTGCGGCCGGGCCAGCGGGAATGGGCGGCTTCGAGCGTGACGCGAATGGCGGTGGGGTGGTGCGCAAAATCCTCGACGACGAGAATGCCGCGCGCTTCGCCCTTGATTTCCATGCGGCGGCGGACGCCTTGGAACGAGGCGAGGGCGCGCTCGATGAAAGCAGATTCGACACCGCGAGAAGAAGCAAGGGCCACGGCGGCGAGGGCGTTCAAAACATTGTGGCGGCCCGCGAGGGGCATGCGGATGCGGGCCACTTCCCTGCCGCGATGGGCGGCGCGAAATTCCGTGGCATCGCCGTTCCAGGCGATATCGCCGGCGCACCAGCCGCAATCGGGAGTGAGGCCGAAGGTTTCGACCGGGCAGAAGGCTTTGGCGGCGACTTCTTTCAGATCCGGACTTTCGCCCCAAATGAAGATGCGGCCGCGGCGCGGAACGAGATTGACGAGGCGGCGAAATTGGAGGGCGATGGAAGCAAGGTCCGGATAGATATCGGCATGGTCGTATTCGAGAGAGGTGAGGATGAGTTCTTCCGGATGGTAATGGAGAAACTTGGGCGCTTTGTCGAAGAAGGAGGTGTCGTATTCGTCGCCCTCGATGATGAATTCATTTCCGCCGCCGAGGCCGTAGCTGCAGCCGCCAAAATTGGGGAGGATGCCGCCGGCGAGAAAATCGGGACGGCGGCCGGCAGTGTGAAAAATCCAGGCGAGCATGGCCGTGGTGGTGGTCTTGCCGTGAGTGCCGGCGACGACAATGGATGAATGACCGGGGATGAAATAGTCCTCGAGAAGCTGGGGCATGGAGCAGTAGGGAATTTTTTCGTCGAGGATGTATTCGACTTCGGGATTGCCGCGGGAAATGGAGTTGCCGATGACGGCGAGATCGGGAGGGGGCTTGAGATTTTCCTCGCGAAAGCCTTCGTTCCAGCGAATGCCGAGCGAATCGAGAAGCGTCGAGGCGGGCGGATAAACACCGGTATCAGAGCCGGAGACGTCGAAGCCGCGATCCTTGAGCATGCCGGCGAGCGGGGCCATCGCGGAGCCCGCGATGCCGAGCAGATGGACGCGGCCTGGCGGCAGCTTCTTGAAGGAGGATGTCATGGAGCGCACGCGGGTTCGAGGATTTCAAGGCGCCCGCTGGCTTCGGCGAAAAGGCGCGCGGGAACGCCGAGCGGCAGGGTCAACATGGCGCGCGACGAGTGGCCGACGGGCGCGCCCCAAACGACGGGGATACCGAGCGGCTGCAAAATACGGCGCGCGACGTCCTTCACCGTCTCATCGTCGAGCAGCGAGTCACACTGCGGGAACTCGCCGAGAATAATTCCGGCGAGGCCGCGCAATGCGCCAGCCTGCATCAAGTGCATCAGGACGCGATCCACCTGGTAGGGCTTCATGAGGAGATCCTCGAGAACGAGAATTGCGCCGCGGGTGCCGAGCTGCCAGGGAGTGCCGAGCGCCGTTTCGACGAGCGTGAGGCAACCGCCAAGGAGAACACCCTCTGCCGTGCCCGGGAAGAGCGATTCAGCATGAAGGTCGAGGCACCAGCCACGCTGGGTTTCCGTGAGGGCGCGGGTGAGGCTTTCGGGGTCGTAGCCATGGGGCGCGCCCGGGCCACGGTCAAAATTCGTGGCGACCATGGGGCCATAGAACGTAACGCAATGGAATTTTTGCCAGAGAAAGATTTGGAGCGAGGTGATGTCGCTTGCGCCGAGAAAGATTTTGGGCGGTTTGGACGGCGCACTCAAGCTGTCGAGTAGGTAGTTCGAGCCGTAGCCGCCGCGGGCGCAAAAGATGGCGCGGGCGGCAGTGTCGGCGAACGCTTCGCGAAGCGCGGCGGAGCGATCCGCGGCGGAGCCGGCGAAAAAACCATGGCGGGCGAGGACGCGGGCGCGGTCGAATTTCGGCGCGTAGCCGAGGCGCGTCAGTTCGTCGCAGCCTTTGCGGAGGTGATCTTCCTCGACAGGGCTCCCGAGCGATAGAACGCGGATGATGTCGCCCGCTCGCATGGGAGGCGGTTTGAGAGGTTGCGGCATGTGGCGCAATCGAGAATAAGGAATTTTGCGGATGGAGTCCAGAAGAGCGGGGGGAGGGTGTAGCTGTGGGCGAACGCCTCTAATGGATGGTGAAGGCGAAGATTTGCGAGGTACCACCGCCCGGCGCAGGATTGAAGACAGTGACATTGACGCTGCCAGAGGCGGCGATCAGCGACGCCGGAACCCAGGCGACAAGCTGGTCGCTATTGATGAATGAGGTCGCGAGAGACGTGGCGTTCCACATCACGGAGGAGGTCTGGACAAAATTCGAGCCATTGATGGTCAACTCGAAGGCCGGGCCTCCTGAGTTCGCGGAGGTTGGAGAGACTGGGGAAATGGCAGCGAGTGTCGGGAGCAGGTTGTTCAGGCCGTTGATGGTGAAAGCCCCCGAGGGAGATGAGGCGCCGGAAGTGGGCATCACGGAGACGCTGGCAAGCCCCGGAAGCGCTATTAATGTGCCGTTAATCTGCGTGGTGAGCTGTATAGAGCTCACGAACGTAGTGATCTGAGGCTGCCCATTCCATGTAATGACGTCGGAAGACACAAAATTCAATCCGTTCACAGTGAGCGTGAAGGAAGGATTTCCTGCAAATGCATTCGGGGGGACAAGAGAAGTAATTACGGGTCCGCCAGTCTGGGGCGCCGCGATGGTAAATGACAAAGACGACGAGGTACCGCCTCCGGGCACGGGATTTTCGACCGTTACCTTGGCCGTGCCTGATGTTGCGACGTCAGACGCCAGAATGAGGACGTCCAATTGTTGGGTGAGGGGATTAAATGTCGTGGAGCGCGGAGAGCCATTCCAGAAGGCAAAGGTAGCGCCGTTCGGGCCAGAAATGAAATTCGTTCCGGAGATCGCAAGGACAAAGTTCTGGCTGCCGGCTGTAATGGTCGAGGGCGACAAGGCCACGATCGCCGGCACAGGATTATTAACCGGGTACTTGAGACTGGCGATCGTAGCGTTTCCAGGATTCGTGACACTCACCGTTACGCCGCTACTACTAGCCGAAGCGATGTCCGCTGCCGGAACCCAGGCACCCAACTGGCTTCCGCTGATGAATGCAGTCGCGAGAGGGCTGCCGTTCCATGCCGCAGAGGAGGTGGAAACAAAGTTCGAGCCGTTGATGATGAGTTCGAAATCGGGTCCGCCCGCGAGCGCAGACGAGGGAGAGAATGAGGAAATACTAGGAGCGGGGTTACTCGATCCATTGATCGTGAACGGAACGGAGGGAGAGGCAATGATGCCCGAAACGGTATCGAGGACGGCAACGCTGGCGATGCCCGCAGAAGCGACGTTGGCGCTGGAGATCGGCGTGGTGACCTTATTGGCGGAGACGAAAGTAGTGGCAAGGAAATTGCCGTTCCACGTGACCACATCGTTGGCTGTAAAGTTCGAGCCGTTCACGGTGAGAATGAAGGCTGCGGCCCCCGCATTGACGCTAGCGGGGACAAGCGACGAGATGGCCGGGGCGCCATTTACGAGCGGCTCGATTGTGAATGACACCGCGTTGGAGGCTCCGCCGCCCGGGGCTGGATTCATTAGGGTTATCTGGACGACATTCGGATTCACGACAAAAGACGCCGGAACCGAAGCCTGCAACTGCGTGGTGGTGGAATTATAGACGGTGGAGAGCGGAACGCCGTTCCAAAAGGCAAATGTTGCGGCGCCGGAGCCGGTTTGGAAATTCGTTCCGGCGATGAACAGCGTGAAGCCCTGGCTGCCTGCGGTGATGATGGCCGGAAAAACGTAGGCGATAGAAGGCGTGCCGTTGAAAGTGGTGCCGCCGCTACCACCGCCGCAGTTTGCGAGCGGTACGAGCGATCCTGCCAGCAAGGCAAGCACAGTCCACCGCGAACGCGTCAATCGAATGCTCCTCCTGAAATTCCAGCGGGGGATTTCAAAGCCGCCCGCCACTCACGGACAGGAATGCGGAACGAGGAAAACCGGCCACGGCGTGCAAACTTCCCCGCAAGGCAGACAAATTGATATCACCCCCACGCGCAGCACGTCAACTCGGATTCCAGGCAGTCACGATTGGTTGGCTCGAAGGCAAGCCGGCTTATGGCGAAGCTCCCGCTCGAGGCCGACAATTCCACCCAGAATCGCAGCGAGAACAAGCCGGCCCACAATGTAGATGTTCAGGTCATGCAGCATGGCGCCCCCCTGTCCCCGAAGCGGAAGCAATTCTACTATAGGAAACGAGGGACACAAGGAAGCAGGAATGCAGGAAGAGAACATTCCGCCGGCAGCGGATCAGAGCTTGAAAAAAGTGAGCTTCGAAAAGAGGCGAGCGCGGGATTCGATTTCGCGGCGCGTGAGTGTGGCGAGGCGCGCAACGCCAAAGCGCTCCACCGCGAAGCTGCCGAGGACCGAACCGTAGACCATCGCGCAGCGGAGGGTTTGCCGGTTAACGCGGCCGGCCTTCGCCAGATAGCCCATGAAGCCGCCGGCAAAGCTGTCGCCCGCGCCTGTGGGATCGCGCACCACGTCCAGGGGATAGGCGGGCACGGAAAACATGAATTGTCCGCTGATCAGCAGGGCGCCGTGCTCGCCGCGCTTGATGACAAGGGCACGCGGGCCCATGCGGAAGACGCGCTTCGCCGCGCGGAGAAGGTTGTGTTCGCCGGTGAGCTGGCGAACTTCCTCGTCATTGATCATGAGGATCTGCACTTGCTTGAGCGTCTTGCGAAGCTCGGCGGGAGCGCCCTCGATCCAGTAGTTCATCGTATCGAGGCCGATGACCCTGGGCTTGCGGCGAATCTGTTCGAGGACGAAACGCTGGAGCGTGGGGTCGATGTTGCCGAGAAAGACGGCGGAGGAATCGAGATATGCGTCCGGAAGAACCGGATGGAAGCCCGCGAAGACGTTGAGCTCGGTTATGAGGGTGGTGCGCTCGTTCATGTTCCGGCTGTAGCGGCCCGACCAGAAAAACGTCTTCCCCGGCGCGTGTTCGAGGCCCGCAAGGTCAATGGGGCGGCCGCGAAAGACGGATGCGTGCTTTTCGGTGAAATCCTCGCCGACCACGGCGACCAGGCGAACGGGCGTAAAATTGCTTGCGGCAAGGGCGAAGTAGCTGCCCGCTCCCCCGAGCGTGCGGTCCACCTTGCCGTGAGGAGTTTCAATGGCATCGAAAGCAATCGAGCCGACAACGAGAAGGGACATGGGAACTCCTACGAAATGTACTTGCCGATAATGGGGGCAAGGCGTTTTTTCGCGGCCGCGGGAATCTTTTTGCGATCCGTGAGGATCGCGTGAGCAAGCGCCGAGCCGCACTTGCAATCGCGCGTTCCGTCCAAAGCGCGGACGGCTTCGCGGATGGCGCGCTGGACATTTTCGGCGTTCTTGCCGAGATTGCGGATGATTTCATCGAGAGTGACGGCATCGTGTTGCGGATGCCAGCAATCGTAATCGGTGATCATGGCGAAGGCGGCGTAGCACAGCTCGGCCTCCCGCGCCAGTTTGGCCTCGGTAAGATTGGTCATGCCGATGACGTCGAAGCGGAGCTGCCGGTAAGTGTGCGATTCGGCAAGCGTGGAAAATTGCGGGCCTTCCATGCAGACGTAGACGCCGCCGCGATGGACATTCACTTCCGCGCGGTCGCAGGCGGCCGCGAGATTCTCCGAGAGGCGTGAGCACGTGGGCTTATCGAATCCGACGTGAGCGACAATACCGCCGCCGAAAAACGTGGAGATGCGGAGGCGGGTGCGATCGAAGAACTGGCTGGGAATAAGAAAGTCGAGCGGCGGGAGATCCTCGCGGAGCGAGCCGACCGCGCTGGCGGAGATGATTTGCGTGGCGCCGAGCATTTTCAAGGCGCAGATATTGGCGCGGTAGTTGATCTCGCTGGGAGAGAGGCGATGGCCGCGGCCGTGGCGGGCCAGGAATGCCACGCGGCGCCCTTCCAGGCTGCCAACCACGAAGGCATCGGAGGGATCGCCGAAGGGAGTCCTCACGCGAACCTCGCGCGCGTTCGTGAGTCCCGGCATGGAGTAAAGTCCGCTCCCGCCGATAATTCCGATGGTGATGGGTTCACTTTTCGCAGCGTGCTTTCTTTTCTTCGCCATTCTCGCTCCTGAGATTACGTCTTGTGAGGCGCGGCGCTACCGAGCACGGCGCTCCGTGCCTCCACGGTCCCTCCCGCCACACTATCAGTCTACTGTGACCGGCTCGTGTTCCCAATGGCCATTGCGCTCACGGATATAGGCGGCCGGAGCCGTGGAGTCGTGGACGAAGAGCGCCAGCCACCCCTCGCGGACAGTAGCGCCAATCCACTTCTTCTTGTTTTCGAGCGTGGTCAAGGGACAGATATCAAAGCCCATAATCCAGGGCAGGCGGAGATGCGCCGTAGTGGGAACGAGATCGGCAAACACGAAGGCCGTCTGGCCGCCGCCCGTGAGCTTCACGCACTGCATATTGGCGGTGTGGCCGGGGATGCGGATAAGCTCGACTCCGGGGGCGATGGACTGATCGCCCTCGATAAGCATGAGCCGGCCGGCGTGCTCCAAGGGCGCGTAGTCGTCCGGCAGATAGCTGCCGCGTTCGCGCTCGGTCGCGTGCATGGCGTGGTCGAATTCGCCTTTCTGGACAATATATTCGGCGTTCGGGAAGGTGGGGACGACTTTGCCCCTTTCGACGCGCGTGTTTCCACCGCAATGGTCGAAATGGAGATGCGTGTTTATGACGATATCGATGTCGCCCGGCTCCAGGCCGTGTTCGCGGAGGAGACCGGGAAGGCGAGGCTCGCCGAGGCCATAGATGTCGCGGAGCTTGGCGTTCATTTTATCGCCGGCGCCCGTCTCGACGAGAATGCGCTTCCCTGCCGCGCGGATCAAAAGGCAATTCATGGCCAGGCGGACGCGATTGCGGGCGTCGGGCCGAATTTTCTTCTCCCACAACGGGCGGGGGATTATGCCGAACATCGCGCCACCGTCGAGCAGGACGTGGCCGTCCGTGAGGATATGAAATTCAATGCTACCGAGCTTCATGTTTGTCTATCTCCCAAGGCAAATCAGAAAGTGGAATCGTCCGCCGCGAGAATTTCGCGGCCTATATTTATACCATGCGGGTCGCAGGAAACAGGCGAAAGGCGGATGGCGGCCCGTCGAGACCACGAGGTACCGCGGGTGCGCGGCAGAGCACTATGACGCGAACGACGCGACACCCGCGCGCATTCCCACCGAGCGCAGCACGAGGTCGGCGAGCGCGCGGATGAGGAGGGGCGAATCGTTCAAGGCCGGCATCATGTGGAAGTCCGAGACGCCCAGCGATTCCGCGTGCTCGCGCGCTTCGATATTGATCTCGTGAAGCGTCTCGACATGATCGGTGAGGAAAGAAACCGGAATCACGAGCACGCGCTTCACTCCGTCGTGCGCCATCTTCTCGACCGTGCCGGTGAGCGAAGGCTGAAGCCATTTCTGCGGGCCCACCTTGCTCTGGAAGCAAAGGACATGCGGATTGGGCCAGGCGCCGAGTTCGCGAACCAGTCGCACGGTCGCCTCGATGTGTTGCGGATAGGGGTCGCCCTTCTCGACGACCGCCAGGGGAAGCCCATGCGCGCTGAAAACCAAATGAACTTCGCGCGGATTCGGGAGCTGGCTGAGAACGCCCTCAATGCGCTCGACCATTGCGGCAATGTAATCCGGATGATCGAAGAAGTGATGGATCAACCGCACCGGCACTGCGGCCTTATAGAGACGGTTCCACTCCTTGAGGCTGCTGCCGGTGGTCGCGAAGGAGTATTGAGGGTAAAGCGGAAGGAGAACCAACTCGTCAAAGGAAGCGCTCCCGAGCGCGGCGATGGCTTCTTGCGTGTCCGGATGCCAATAGCGCATGGCTACGATGGTGCGCGCGGAAATATGCGGGCACAGGGCCGCTTCGAGCGCCCAGGCCTGCTGCTCAGTGAGCCGGCGGATGGGCGAGCCTCCGCCGATTTCGGCGTAGCGCTGGCGGGCTACTTTCGCGCGCGTGGTGGAAATCAGCTTGGCGAGCGGCTTGCGGGCGAGGAAGGAGCCGGGAAAATTGATGATGTCCGGATCACAAAAGAGATTGTAGAGGAACGGCTCGACGGCAGCCTGCGTGTCCGGCCCGCCGAGTTGGAAGAGGACCACAGCGATTTTCTTAGGCGCGCTCATGATGGCCCCACAATCATCAAACCACGAAACGCTCCATTAGCCTTCGCGGAGCTGCCGCTTGAGAAGCTCGATTTCGTCGCGCAACCGGGCGATGCGGCTGGCGACGGACACTTCGTAGAGGAAGAAGACCGCCCAGACAGCCATCCATGCGGCAAACAGATATTCGAAATTTTTCATCTTGCGCCTCTTGAAGAAGTAGATTCCAAATCCGCGCGCCGGGTTTCCACCGCCACGCGCAACGCGCCGGCTTCGTGACGCAGCCGCTCGAGCCGGTAGCGGTCCACGAGGACCAGGATCATTACGCCGAAGAGCGCCATCGCGCACAGGAAGAGCACCCGGCTCATCGTGGGGTCCACACCGGAACCATTGCCTCCGAAAAACACGGGCTGGGGATGCTGCGTCCGCCACAGCCGGTTCGACATGTAAACCAGCGGAACATCGAGAAAAGCGAAAACACCGAAGATGGCGGAAAGAGTTGCACGGCGGGGCGCGTCTTCGAGCAAGCCGCGAAGAAGGAGATACGAAATATAAAGCAGCCAGAGGATGAAGGTGGTGGTAAGGCGGGCGTCCCAAGTCCACCAGATGCCCCACACCGGGCGCGCCCAGAGCGGCCCCGTAATCAGCCCGATCGTGCAGCAGGCTACGCCCACCTCCGCAGCGGAGACGCCCAGGAAATCCCAGTGGATGCGGCGCGTGGCAAGATAGGCGATGTTGGCGATGAAGACGATGAAAAAGACCGTGAAGGATGCCATCCAGGCAGCCACATGGAAGTAAAAGATGCGCTGCACGGCGTGCATGGTCCGCTCGTCCGGGGCAATGAATAGGGCGGCGTAGCCGGCGAAGACAACGAGGCCCGCGGCGAGCAGCGTGGCAATCATGCGGCTCTTCATAGGTCGGTTCCCATCACTCCTCTATCAGAAAATCGCTCAGAAGCCAAGAAGCCGTCAGAAAGACGATATCAAATCCTGCGAGGAATGCGAGCCAGGTGCGGTCGAGAGCCGGCTGTTCCCCGAAGAGAGACGCCGTGGCTGCGACGGCGGCAATCAGCAGCGGCGAAAGAATCGGGAACAGCAGCAACGGCAGCAGCAGCTCGCGCATCCGGGCATGCGCCGAGATGGCCGAAAAAACGGTGCCGGTCACCACCAGGCCCACGGTGCCGAGCATGAGAACACCGGCCAAGCGGCCCGCCACTCCCGCGAGCGAGACGTTATAGAGAACGGCGAAGACCGGGACGATCACGGCCTCGGCAAGCGAGAGGAAGACAAAGTTCGCCAGCATCTTGCCCAGAAGGATGGCAAAGGTCGAGATAGGGGCCATGCGGAGGGCGCCGAGGGTGTCGTTCGCTCGCTCCCGCGCAAAGGAGGGTTGCAGCATCAGCGAGCCGGCAAAGAGAAAGGCGATCCACAAAAGGCCCGGCCCATAGCGGCGCGATTCGGCGGCTGTGGGTTCAAAGGCGATGCTGAAGAGCGCGACAACGACCAGCGCGAAGAGAACCGTCGAATTCAGGAGTTCGCGCGTGCGAAATTCGAGGCGGAGCTCCTTGGCGAGAAGGATGGCGGCGGCGCGGGCGGTCGTCATTCAGGCCTCGGCATGACGCAACTCGGCGAGGAGCGGGCGCGGGTCGCCCTGCGGGCCGGTATCGCAGGCGATCCGGCCCTCCACGAGCGAAATAGCGCGCGTGGCGAGATCGAGCGATTCGTCTCGCGCGTGCGTGCTCTCGATGACGGTGCAGCCTGCGTCGCGAAGCCGCGCGAGGGTCGCGGCCAGCCAGGCTAGGCCTTTGCTATCAAGACTGGCGGCAGGTTCGTCGAGAAGCAGCAGGCTCGGGCCGTGCAGGAGCGAGCGGGCGATGGCGAGGCGCTGACGCATGCCTCGCGAAAAAGTGCGCACGAGCGTGGTGGCTCGAGAGGAAAGGCCGCAGGCCTCGAGCGAAGCCGCGACGCACGCGGCGATGCCCTTGAGGCCATACAGTTGCGCGAATAGCGTGAGGTTTTCCTCGGCGGTCAATTCGTCGTAGAGCAGCGTGCTGTGGGCGACCATGCCGATGACGCGCTTGGGAGAATCGCCGCCCGCCGGCTCGCGGGCAGCGGCATCCGCCTCGCGCGAAGACGTGAAGCGGACGCTGCCGGTCGATGGAGTCGCGAGCAAGGCAGCGATGCGAAGCAGCGTGGTCTTCCCTGCTCCGTTCGGGCCGATGAGAACGACAAATTCGCCCGGCCGAATGTCGAGAGAAATCCCGCGCAAGGCGAAGAAGGGGCCAAAGTGCTTTTCGACGCGGTCGAAACAGACGCCGATGCCGCGAACGGTCGGAGCGGAAATCGCTTGAGGAGGCATCCAGGGAATACTTTCAGCCTCTCATGAGATTGCGCAGCACCTTCTCGATGCGCTCGCGTTCGCGGGCGTATTCCTCATCGCTGATCGTGGCGGCCTGATGGCGGAGTTCGAGGCGGAAGAGCACGTCTTTCAAATCATCCAAGCTGCCGCGGACCTGGCGATCGATCTCGCCAGAAACGCTTCCTCTACCTGGTCCCAGAGACGAGGACTCCGCCGCGGCAGGGCCAGCCGGCACGGTGTGTTGCGCAGCCGCCGGCCCAAAATTGTCCGGGCCGGCCCCGAAACCGTCGGCGGATGCTGCTTGCGGCTGGCGCCAGAGATACGCGAGACCGAGGAAAAATACAGCGGCGAAACCGGCCACGAGAATCCACTTTAGGCTGTCGAGGCGCGCAGGCAACGCAGTGGCGGTTGCCGAGGGGATCTCCTGGCCGGAATCCGCGCGAGAGTTGATCGAAGGATTCTGCGAGTCATCCGCGCTGCCCGCAGAGCCTGGATTGCCGGATGAACCGCTGTCCTGCGGAGGCAATGGCGCGGTGCCGGAAATGGAGACAGTCAGAGGAGCGCCCGCGGCAACGCCTTCGCGCAAGTACACGTTGTATCCCTGGTCCTGGCCCGCGGGAGAAAAGCCGTCGGCTGAAATCTGCACCCCGGGTGGGACAAAGACTGCGACACGGTCCGCGGCGTAGGGCGAGATGAAATGAAGGTTCGCCTCGTCGCCCGCATACGCCACTTTGTAAGACACGCGCACGCCGCTTTCACCGGGACGAAACGGGAAATCAATGGCTTCCTGGCTTTTGCCCAAATCAATCGTGGACTGTGTGACGGGCATGCCGGACGCGCCAATGGCGGAAACCTGATCGAGCTGCGCACCGCCCGGGAGCGAGAAAACGAAAGAGCCGCCCGCGCGATAGTAGGCCACGGGAGGTTGCGTATTGTTCTGGATGCTGTATTCCTCACCGACGGTCAACCCGGAACTGCTCGGCTGCAAAATGATGGCGCGCGCCGTAATGGAGAAAGAGCCGGGCTTGTCCGTGGGCTCGAAGACCTCTACGTCGGCGGTGGTCGTTCCCGGCGGGACAGGCTGATGGTAGTTGACGCCACGATACACGGCGCGAATCAGCATGGGCGCGGCGCCGAGCGATGGATTGTCAAAATGATAGCGGCCCTCGGAATCGGTGGTTGTATTCGCCACCGGCTGCATGGTCCCCTGAAGCTGAATCAGGATTACGTCCACGCCCGCCGCGGGCTTACCAGTGGTGCCGTTGCGGATCGTGCCAGTGACCGTACCACCGGAAGAAGCTGAGGCAAGGAGGCAAGGAATCAGGGAGACGAGTAGCCATCGCAAATAGGCGCGGCGAATCATGGCTGGCGCCCTTTCTCGGCCGCGGTATGGCGCGTGGCGGGTGTCGGTGTGCCGCCTGTGAGCAGGTCCATATCCGCGAGCACGCGGGCCGCTTCGATTTCGAGCGACCGCCTGATTTCCTCGTAGTCCTGCTCCGAATATTTTCCCGCGCGATATTCGAAGCGAACGTCACGGAGGTTGTCGTAAATGGCGTCGCGGCGCTCCATGAACTGGTCGAGTTTGGTGCGATGCGGGGCGAAATCGGATGCATCGAGCCGCACGTTGAAGACGAAAACGATGGTTGCCGCGGCGAGCAGCACGCAGGCGACGGCTATATCCAGGCTACTCATGGGACTCCTCGCTTGCCTCGTGCCGCGCGCGCGCCAGAAGCTCGGGAGAAATGGCCAGACCCTCGGGCTGTAATATCGTGCGCCGGCGCCAGCGCCGCACGACCTCCCAGAGGAGAACGAATGCAAGGATCGGCAAAATGATCGGAGCGATCCAGACGAGCCAGTTGAAACCCTTCCGGGGAGGCTCGGCCAGCACAGCCGCGCCGTATTCCTGCACGAAATCCTGAAGGATGAGGTCGTCGGATTCGCCGCGGGCAATTCGATCGTCCAACTCCTTCAGCATCGTGTGTGATGTGGCACAACCGACGTGGTTGCAGGCCGTCAGAATCTCGTTGCAGCCGCACATGCAAATCAGCTTTTGGCCCAGCGCTTTCGCACGGGTGGTTTGTTCGGCAGTCAGCTCGGAAGTCTGCTGCGCGGGCGTGGCCAGAACGAAAATGAGCGCGCCCGCAAGAAGCGCGAGCATCGCCGAAAAACGGGCGCCGCGGATGGATCGCCTACTCATGGGCATCCGTGCGGCGCGCGACAGCGCGTACAGGAAAAGCGCGATCGGCCACGACACCTGGACCCCAGGATTTTTCGGCCGCAGGGCGTAAAACCAGCGCAGCGCGGCGGCCGGGCAGGAGCGCGAGACCCGTGCCCAGCGCGACGATCAAGCCGCCAAACCAGATGCACTTGACCAGCGGATTAAGATACGCGTGAATCACGGGTTTGCCCGTGTCCGGGCTGCTGCCGGCGTACACCACATAGAGATCGCGCAGAGGCGACGTCTCGATGGCGACCATTGTTTCCGTCACCTGGCTGGCCAGGAAGAAGCGGCGCTCGGGATAGAGCATCATCACGGAACGGCCCTTGCGAAAGACCTCGAGCGTGGCGCGGTCGGATTGATAGTTGTTGTTGGCCACCTGATCGAAATTTTGGCAGAGGATAGTATAGGGGCCGATCGTGAGGGTTTGCCCCACGCCCATTTCCCTTTCGATGTCGCGATTGAACGCCGACCCCGCAATGCCGATGAAGATGAGCACCATGCCGAAATGGACCACGTAGCCGCCGTAGCGCCGCGTGTTGCGCATGGTGAGTTCGCCGGCGGCGCTCAGCAGGTTTACATGATCGCGCGAGGCGATTACGCGCGCGCCGCGATAGAACTCCGAGAAAATCGTCAGGGCCACAAAAACGGAAAGGATGAGGCATACCAGGGCATAGAAATTCCTGAACCCGAAAATCAGCGCGATCCCGCCCGCCGCAAGCCCCCCCGTTAGCGGCCACGTAAAATTGCGCCGCAGCGCGTCGAGCGAAGTCTTGCGCCACGCGAGGATGGGACCCACGCCGGTAAGGAACAACAGAAAGAGGGCGATGGGGATATTCACTTTGTTAAAAAACGGCGGGCCCACGCTGATCTTGCTGCCGGTAAACCATTCCGAGAACACCGGAAACAGCGTTCCCCAAAGCACCGCAAAGCACGCGGCGAGCAAAATGAGATTGTTGAAAAGGAAGCCGGACTCGCGCGAGACGAGCGAATCGAGCTGGTTATCGCTGCGGAGGTAATCGCGATTCCTGTACCAGGCGGCCAGGCAGACGGCGAGAATGATGGCGAGAAAGCCCACGAACCAGCTGCCAATCGAGGATTCGGCGAAGGCGTGCACGGAGCTGACCACGCCCGAGCGCGTCAGCATGGTTCCGAGGATGCAGAGCATGAAGGTGATGAACACCAGCCACACGTTCCACACCTTCATCATGCCGCGCTTTTCCTGCATCATCACGGAGTGCAAAAAGGCCGTGCCGGTGATCCACGGCAGCAGCGAAGCATTTTCCACGGGGTCCCACGCCCAGTAGCCGCCCCATCCCAGAACGGCGTAGGCCCAGTGCGCGCCCAAGAGAATCCCGATACCTTGAAAGCCCCACGCGATCATGGTCCAGCGGCGCGTGATGTGAATCCACTTCTCCCCAGGATAGCGGCCGAGCAGCGCGGCCAGCGCAAACGCGAAGGGAACCGTGAAGCCCGTGTAGCCGAGATAAAGCATCGGAGGATGGATCACCATCTCGGGATATTGCAGCAGCGGGTTCAGGCCGTTTCCTTCGGAAAGCCTGGCCAGGTGAAACGCGCCCGATGAATCCGCGGCGCCCAGCACATGGAACGGGCTGGCGACGAAATTATTCAGCAGCAGGAAAAAAATCTGCACACCGGCGAGAACCACTCCTACATAAGGCATTAGCTCGGGGTGCTTCTTGCGATTCAGGAAGAGCGCGGAAAAAGCGTAGATCGAGAGCAGCCAGCTCCAGAAGAGCAGCGATCCTTCCTGCCCGGCCCAAAGCGCGGCGAATTTGTAAAACGCGGGCAGCGCGCGGTTGCTGTGCGCGGCCACATACGCCATCGAAAAATCATCGGTGAAGAAAAAATATTCAAGCGCCCCCACGGCCAGGGTGATGAGGCCGAACACGGCCATGCCGGCGTTGCGCGCGCTCTTTGTGACGAGTGAGCGCCGCGTGAGGATCCCGGCGATTCCGGCGGCAAACGCATACACGGCCGCCACAAGCGCCAGCAGGAGTGCAAACGAGCCAAATATGTCCAATGAATCTCCTTGCCCTTCCTAGGTCTTATTGCCGCCGGATGATGCGCCGGAGCCGTTCGTCGTCTGGCCCGGAGAGGCTGTGGCGGGAGCGGAGCCGGGCGTGGCCTCATATTTGGAAGCGCACTTCGCCTGGACCTGCTCGGCGACAAAATGGCCGTCCGGCGCGAGACGGCCCTCGACCAGCGCCTGCGCGCCATCCTTGAACGTGTCCGGGAGGGGATCGCCACCCACGTAACTTACCGGCAGCCCCTTTCCCTCTTCTTCGAGAACGAAATCAACGCGCCCATCGAGATGAGCGATCGAACCCGCGCGGACGTTGCCGGAAACGCGCATGCGCTCCCGAAGCGCTGGGCCTTGCAGGGTGGCAAGCTCGGAGATCGTGTGATAGTAGCTTTTGCTCTGTGTATAGCCGGCGTAGGCCAGCGCTATGAGCGTGGCAACGATGATTCCCGAACCGATCAAAAATTTCGCGCGAACGTTCATGCTTGCACTCCCATTCCCTGCGAGTATCCTTGAATACGGCAAATTCTAACACAACGGCGAAAGGTCGCCGAAAGTGTATTCGTCATAAGATCATGGGATGCGCGGCGGCCATTCGAGCCACACCGCTGATTCGTTTTGGTGTAGACTCCTCTGCACCGGTTAATGAAGTTAATGAAATCCGATGAGTAATCCTATCTCTGGGGAGAATCAGGTGCCCGCCGATGCGTCCGCTCCGCACGACAATGGCTGCGCGCGAGCCAGCCAGGGTATATTCTTCCCGATTGTAGCCGCGCTGCTGCTGCTTTTCATGGCGGTTCTGATGGCCGGCTCCGTGCGGCGCGAATCCGCCGGGTTCGACGAGCCCACACACATCGGCGCCGGCGTAAGTTACCTCCAAAAACTTGACCTGCGCATGAACGTGGAGCATCCGCCACTGGCGAAGGCGCTTGCGGCATTGCCACTAGTGATACGCGGGGTGCGTGCCGACTACTCGAATCCGGCGTGGACCGTCAGTGGGGAATTTCCTTTCGGACTTGAGTGGCTTTTCGGAGCATCGCTTCAGACGCGCTGGAACAATCCAGTGACAACTCTCGCGTGGGCGCGTGCGCCCATGCTGCTTCTGACGCTGGCGCTGGGCTGGATTGTTTTTGCGTACGGGCGCCGTCTGGGAGGCGGCTGGGGCGGTCTGCTGTGCCTCAGCCTATTCGTCAGCATGCCCGTCTTTCTCGCATTCGGCCCACTCGTTCTCACTGACGTGGCCATCACACTGTTTTCCCTGACAACACTCTGGACTTTTGCCGAAGTGTGGCGCGAGCCCAGCCGCAGGAATGTGATGATATTCGCTCTGAATCTCACCGGCGCGCTGCTTTCGAAGTTCACAGCCGGAATTCTCTTCTTCGCATTCGTGGCGTTTGCCCTAAGCACGCGCTGGCGCGCCGTGCCGGGCCAGCCCGCCACGAAGCCGGAGGCACGCGTCTGGCGCCGCTTCCGCTGGGAGGCGACGGGGCGCGGCATCCTTTGGGCCGCGCTTTTCGTTTATCTGGTTTACTTCATCCTTTCCTTGCATCAGCCGACCGAGCCGCTCGCTCGCCTCAGCCACGGTCACATACCGTTGCCTCTGCGACGCGTGCTTATGCCGGCGGCGCTTTATCTCGGCGGAGTCATGCTGGTCGTGTTCGAAGCGGGCCGGCCAACATTCATCCTGAGCCACGCGTACAAGCACGGAGTCTGGTTTTATTTCCCGGTACTCTTCCTGTTCAAATCTCCGCTGGGATTCCTTGCACTGCTCGTCCTGGCATTAGCACTGGCACTGCTTCTGCGGCGTCGCGGCCAGGCAACGTCTCCTTCGATCCTTCCGGAGAAATTTGGTTTGCACTGGCGAGTCCTATGGACATCGTTCATCGTGTTCACGGTATTTTGCATAGCGGCACGGCTCAATATCGGCTTTCGCCATTTCAGCATCCCTGTGGTTCTGATGATTTTGTTGCTGGCTCCCCTGCCTCGTATGTTGAAGCGGCTCGGGGCATCCTCTTCCACGGGGGCGCGCCTTGCCGCTTCACTCGCCGCGCTGCTGGCCCTGAGCTGTTTGTTCACGGCAGTGCGCGCGTATCCGTTTTATATCCCCTATATCAACGCGCTCAGCCTGGGACATCCCGTATACACGGTGGCGGGTAAGGCGGATGTGGACTGGGGCCAGGCCATGCCGGATGTGGCAAAATTTGCCGAACAGCACGGCCTGCAGACGATCGAAGTGGACTCTTACGGCCACTTTGATCCCAGCGTGCCCGTGCCTCAGGCTCGGTTATGGAATTGCCAGCATCCCACGCCCGCGGACCAGGGACAGTGGGTGGTAGTTTCGGCCAACATGATTCTCGACGCTCACAATTGCTCGTGGCTGATGGGCTATACGCATGAGGCGCTCGGGGGCGGCAGCATGTATGCCGTGCAGCTTCCTCCGCAGATCCCCGCGGCCGGCAGCCCCGGAGGACCGCCACTCCCGGCCGATCAGCGCGAAATGTTCGGTGAAAAGATAGATTTTCGCCCGCTCTTTATCGACTGGGTCAACCACCCGGATAAACTCGCGGCGTTCATAGCCGAGCAGCGCGCGAAATACAGTCGGGCGCATCCACACTAGGAAGCGCGTGCAATGAATTGACACGCCTCGGCGGCCGACGTAACCTCAGAAGACGAAGGCGGGAAGGGCCCGTTTTCGCCTTTCACCTCCTGAATTTTCGATGGACCTCTTCGAAGAGATCGTGCGGATGCGGCGTTCGGGCCAGCGCGGGGCGCTCGCCACGATCGTGCACACGAATGGCTCGATCCCGAGTTACGAAAGCTCGCGGATGCTGGTCCGCGAAGACGGCTCGATCGCCGGGACCATCGGCGGCGGGTGCGTCGAGGCGGAAGTGTGGGCGGCGGCAAAAGAGGTGATCGGGAGCGAACAGCCGCGCAAAATGGCGTTTCATCTGAATCACGACGCTGCCTACGATGCGGGGCTCATCTGCGGAGGAACCTTGGAGATTTTCGTCGAGCCAATCCTGCCGCAGCCGATGCTCTATCTTTTCGGCGGCGGCCATGTGTCTATCGCCACCGCGCGGGCGGCCAGCGACGCGGGATTCGCCGTCGGGATCGTGGACGACCGCGAGATGTTTGCGAACGCGGAGCGGTTTCCGATGGCGGCGGAGATTTACGCGTCGTACGAGGACGCCTTTGGAAAAATCACGCCGACTGCTTCAAGCTATCTCGTGATCGTGACGCGCGGCCACAAGGACGATATGCGCGTGCTCGCCTGGGCCGTAGGAACCGAAGCGCGCTACATCGGCATGATTGGGAGCAAGCGCAAGGTGCTCTCGGTGTATGACGCGCTCGAGAAGGAGGGATTTTCGCCCGCCCAATTCGAGCGCGTCAATGCGCCCGTGGGACTCGATATCGGTGCGCTCACGCCCGAGGAAATTGCCGTCAGCATCACGGCGGAGCTGATCGCCGTCCGCCGCAACGCCGCGGGTGATCTGCCGCACAAGTCAATAAAGCTCTCGAAAGCCGCCACACCCTCGAGCGATTAGCTCGCGCCATTGACAGAACTGAGCACCGATTGACTTCCTACCCCTCATGATTGCGGACCGTCCGGCTTCCGGCTCTCGATGAAGTAGAAAATCAAATGCGCCGCGCCGACGCAAACCGAGATGATTCCCCCCGCCAGCAGGATTTCCCTGTGATGCTGGATTCCGGAAACGGTAAAGGTCCAGGCGGAAACGAGCAAGCCGAGTCCGACGAAACCCCACAGAAGCCCGCGACGCAGGCTCTCTCTATCTCTAAAGGTCGGAACCGTTTTCTGTGAGGCTAAAGCATAGTCCTCCGAAGACGGAGGAGGAAGCCCCTTTTCGATCGCTGCCATCCGCTCCTCGTGAAGCATTTGGCTTACCCTGATCTTTCGGATGGCGACGGCGAGAACCACGATGATGGGTATCGCCAACGCCATAATAACCGCCGCAAGGCCTACTAAATTATCCGAGACATGCATTGTTTGCCCTCCTGCCCCCGACCAGGCCACCATCCACAGCCCACTTCTGCCCTTGAGACTCCTCAATCCAGACAATTGTTTCAACTCGCTGTTTCCGCTGCGCGGATCAGTCTATCGCTCCCCGAAGCTCGTCCCGCAATCGATCGGCCAATTCCATCGGGCTGGCGGACTCCATGCCAAGGAGACCTAAGAAGCAAACCACCCACGCTGTGACCGGAATCACAAAGCTCAGCACATTGTACATTGTCTTGCCTCCTGAATTATTCAGCCGGACTATAATCCAATCGAGCTGTCCGGTTATGCCGTTGAGACCTGCGCCGGAGGCGCCATGTTTCAAAGGCGTGCTGAAACATTTTGTGTCTGCCCATAGGTCTAAAGGCAGGACGATGGTGGATGAGACGAACTCCGGGGAGACGTTCGAGAGCATCGTCGAAGAGTATCAAGGCCGCGTTTTCCGCCTGGCCTGTTCGATTCTGCGAGACGAAGCGGCCGCCGAAGACGCCGCCCAGGAGGTCTTTATCAAGGTGTGGAAGTCGCTGCCTAAGTTTCGCGGCCAGTCTTCCCTTGGAACCTGGATTTATGCGATCTCTCGCAACACGTGCCTCACGAGGCTCAAGCGCGAGCGCATCCGGGACACGCTACCGCTCGAAGAAGCCAAAATCGCGTCGCTGCAATCCCAGGAAAACCACGCCGACGACGGAAGAGACATTCGGGCGCTCGTGGAGCGTCTCCCGGAGAAATATCGGCAGGTGCTGGTCATGTTCTATTTCGAGGAGCGCTCCTATGAACAGGTAGCGGAAGCGCTCGCGCTGCCCATGGGCACGGTGAAGACCTATTTGCACCGCGCGAAAAAAGAGCTAGCCTCATTGCTGGGAGCAAACGCGCAAGCGAAGCAAGAGGAGGAAAAAGTCCAATGGCCTGCGATCAATTCCAAGATTTGATTCTGGAATATTGCGAGGGCGCGATCTCGCCGGACGATCGCAAGCGGGTCGAGTCGCACATCGCGATGTGCGGCGGTTGCCGTGCCTTCCTCGCGGGCCAGCAGGAATTGGACGCCCGCCTCGCCCGCGCGATCGTGCCGCCAAAATTGTCCGCCAGCTTCGAGCGCCGCGTGCTCGCGGAAATCAAATCCAGGCCTGAAGGGCTGCGATTCAGGGACTTTGTCGAAGTGCTCGATTGGATCGCCTACTCCGGCCTGGCGCTCGCAGCCATCTATCTGCTTCAGCAGTTGCCGGATGCGTCCACGGACATTTTTTGGCTTGCTGTCGCGGGGAGCATGGGTTTCGGGCTCTGGGAGGCGCGCGACCTGCTGCGGGATTTTTCTCTTTAGGTCCAACTTTCGTTCCCGCCACGGCACTCACCAGTTTGCTGAAAAAGAGCTTTCTAGGAGGTCGGAGCTTTTTACCCTGAGCGAAGTTGAAGGGTAGCCCCGACATAAACCGTTCATGATTAGCGGGGCTTTAGAGTCTGTGTGGGAACTGCCGTTTTGTGTCAGGGCGTGGCTTCAGCCGCGCCGCAACAGGCACAAAATCAGTGCGGCTTTAGCCGCTGAGGTGCAAGTTTCCTGGTTCTCATGCACACTCTTTAGCCCCTGAAGTAGAATGACGCCGTGCTTGCCGCCGTAATTCTCGCCGCCGGTGAATCCCGCCGGATGGGCGCGCCGAAGGCGCTGCTCTCGCTTCAGGGACGAACATTCGTCGAGCACTTGATTCAGGCGACGCGCCACCCCCGCATGGGCGTAACGGTCGTCGTGCTCGGCGCTGATGCGGAGGCAATCCGCGCAAAATTGCCCGAGATCGAACCTGCCTCGATTGTCGTAAATCCGGACTGGCGCGCGGGACAGCTATCGTCCATTCACGCGGCGATTCGGAGCTTCTCCATCGAGACAACCGAAGGGCTGATTCTCTGCCCCGTGGATCATTCTTTGATCTCCGCGAAGATAGTCGCGCAACTCATCGGTGAATTCGACTCAAGCGGCAAGCAGGTTATTTTGCCGGCTTACCGCGGACGGCGCGGCCACCCCGTAATTTTCCGCGCGGCGCTGTACGAAGAGCTGCTCGCCGCATCGCCCGAAATCGGCGCAAGACAGGTTGTTTGGGCCCATGCAAAGGACGTAGCGGAAGTTCCAACCGAAGAGGAAGCCATAGTCCTAAACCTTGACGATCCCGAAACACTCCATCGAGCGATTCAGAATCTGTGAAAGAGAACCCTACGAAGATCGTCGTCCCTCGCCCTCATCCCTCCGTGCCTCTGTCTCTCCGTGGCCACAGGCTCAAACCATCGTAAGTATCGCCGCGACAGCATCGCAGCAAAGCTGCGCTGCATGAAAAGAGGCGGCCGGAAGGTCGCCGAGTTTTTCGGAGATTTGCCCGGGTGTGATTCCCCGCGCTTCGGCGAGCGATTTCCCGATCAAGAGTTCCGTGAGAATCGAACTGGAAGCGATGGCGGCAACACAGCCTTGCACCTTGAAACGGGCGGCGGCGATGCGCCCGTCCTCGACGCGCACGGACAATCGCAAGACGTCGCCGCATACGGGATTCGTTACATCCACGCTGGCCGTCGCATCGGGCAGCTCACCAACGTTGCGCGGATTGCGAAAATGCTCTAAGACAGCGCTGCTGAACATCGGCGGGAGTATAACAGCGTCTCACGAATCACTGCACTTCCGGCCAGTAGTCCATTGGCGACGGTAGAAGGGGTAAATGCGAGCCGCCGGGCTTTCCTCTGGTACTCTGCACGAAGAGGAAAGAATCCATGCCCATTCCCGCGTCGCTCAAGACACTCTATCGATTTTTAAGCTGGGCCACCCTTGCGGGGCTCGTGCTGACACTCCTTCTCGCGCTGCGGAAATCGCCCCCACCCGATGTTGCCTACGATCCGGCCGCCGCGGCGAGCGCCAAACAAAAATTTGCAGCCGCGGACCAAGCCAAGGCCGCCGGCCAGCCGGCCCAGGTGCAGCTTGATCGCACGGAGCTGAACTCTTATCTGGCGCAAAATCTTGCACTCGAAGGTTCGGCGCAGACGAGCAACCCGGACGCCCCCGGTTCCGCGCCCGCCGGCGAAGCGGCGACTGGCTCTCCAGCAACCGGAGCGGCCACAGCAGTTGCAGGAGCCGATCAACCGACGCTCAACGAGGTGCAATCATCGGTGAAGGATGTGACAGTGGATATGGACGGCGACCTTGTGAAGGCATACGTGATCTTCGATTTTCACGGGAAGGATTTGTCGCTCGAACTTGACGGGCACCTGAGCGCCCAGGACGGCTACGTGAAATTCGATCCCGTGGCGGGAAAACTTGGATCCCTGCCCCTCCCGCAGTCCACTCTCGATTCAGCCGTCGAGAAGATGATGGCCTCGCCCGAAAACCGCGAGACATTGCGCCTGCCCCCGGACATCAGCGACGTTCAAATAGTGAATGGCCAGGCGATTGTTTCCTACAAGTGACTTCCTTCATCCCCACTCTCCGGACATGTTTGATCCGACGAGCATCTTCACCCCAGCTTCAAAGCCCCGATCGGCGTGTAAGCGATATACAAAAGCCAATAGATAATCACGCCGGTAACGGAAACATAGAGCCACAGCGGGAGCGTCCAGCGGGCGATGGCGCGGTGGCGGTCGAATTTCTGCCGCAAGGCGCGAGAAAGCGTGATCAGCACGAGCGGAACGATCACCACAGCCAGAGACGTGTGCGAAATCAAGAGCGTGAAATAGACGGGGCGAATCCATCCCCGGCCCCCGAAACGGATGATTCCAGCATGCAGGTGGAAATAAACGTAGAACGCGAGGAACGTGGACGAGCACATGAACGCGCTGATCATGCAGATTTTATGGGCCAGGATTTTTCGGCGGCGAATGAACGAGTAGCCGCAGAGCAAAAAGACAGTGCAAGCTCCGTTGAGCGCCGCGTTGACGGCCGGAAGTGACGAAAGAGGGAGGAGTGCCATCCGACGAGCGCATTACGCGAGGGCGCGAAGAGAGATTCCCCCGCCGCTCCGCTTCCTGAGAACGGCGATGCTCATCGCATCGCCAGCTTGTCGAGAATCATCCAGGCGAGCAGCAGGGGAATATGCGCGACGGTCGCATGCATCAGAAATTTGGCGCGCGCGTTCGTGCGCGAGCGATTGGCCCACAGCCCCACCTGAAGCAGAAGCATGCCCAGGACGAGCGCCCCGAAAAAATAGGGCATGCCCGCCATGCCGATCACCGATGGAAGCGCGCTGACCCACACGAGAATCACCGAGCCGCAGACGATCTGGCGAAATGTTGCGTCGCCCTTGGGGTCCACCACGGGCAGCATGCGGATGCCTGCCCGCGCATAATCGTCGCGGTAGATCCAGGCGATGGACATGAAGTGCGGAAACTGCCAGAAAAAAAGAATGGCGAACAGCACCCATCCGCCGAGGGAAAGCGAACCTCGCGCAGCCACCCATCCGATCACCGGAGGCAACGCGCCGGGAATCGCGCCCACGGCAGTGGCGAGCGTCGTGCGCTTCTTCAGCGGAGTATAAACACCTAGATAGAGGACCACGGTGGTAAGAGCCACAAGGCACGCGAGGGCGTTCACGGCAAGCGCGAGCCATGCGGCGCCGATGAGAATCGTGCCAACCCCGAAAACGAGCACTTCGCGCGGTTGCAACTGCCCGGACGGAAGCGGCCGCGAGGCCGTGCGCCGCATCACGGCGTCCATTTCGCGCTCGACATATTGATTGAGCGCGGCTGTGCCGCCCGCGATGAGCATCGTTCCGGCGAGGGTGTGCAGCAGAAGCAGCCAATCGAGCGGGCCCGGCGAACCAAGATAAAATCCCGCGACGGTCGTGATGACGACCAGAAATGTGACGTCGGGCTTGGTGAGGGCGACATAGGCCCAGGGCTTTTCCGGAGCGGTGATAGCGTCGGCGCGCAAGTCGTTCATGGCTTTTCTCTACACCCCCGCGCTTTCCGGCGAGCGTTCCGCGGGCGAATGGGATGTCGCTCGATGGCCAGCAACCGAAGCCACGGGACGAATCAGACGAGAGCACACAAGCGTCAGAATCACGGATGCAGCCAGCAACAGGGCGCCTCCAAGGACGTGCGAGACGGTAAGCGCCACATTGAGCATTCCCGGCTGCCGGAGGCCGCTCGGCGTGAACATCACCCACCAGGCTGCGATGCCGAGCAAAATCTGAAGGCCAAAAGACGCATGCAACAAGATGACGGAGCGGCGGAGGTCGCGAACCTGCCCGAAGCGCCTCTTCGAGGCAATACCGGTCCATACGACCAGCGCCGTGACGACACCGGCGCCCACGAGATGCGGCATTCCGCCGAGGGCGCCGTGGCGGAAGGCGGCTCCAAGGATGACCTGCACGAAAATGGCGGCCGTTGTCGCAAGGGCGAGAGCACCAAGGCACGGTGAGCCAGAATCCGCAAGTTGCGGAAGGTCGCTTTGCCACCAGGGACTGAGATAAAGCGACAATCCCGCCACAACGATAAAGAATATCTGCGCCAGTGTGGCATGAGCCGTGGCGGAAATCGCCGGATAGCCCACCAGGACGCGAATTCCTCCAAGACCCCCTGCGCAATCACCAGCGCGAGGGCGGTCCAGCCCAGTCGGCGAGCCAGCGGACGCCGCTCCACCCGCGCAAGCCAGATCGCCAGGACGAGAGTCATGATGGATACAATGCCAGCCAGGACTCGGTGCGAGTATTCGAAGCGGATTCCTCCGACGAATGGCGGGATAAGACGGCCATAGGCGAGCGGCCAATCGGGAACGGAATCGCCTGCATTGTTGTTGGTGACGAGCGCTCCGGCCATTAAGAGTAGAAGAGTGGCAAACGAGGTAGCCACGGCGAAGCGGTACACACCGTGAGGGGTCCGTGTTGTCGTCATCGCCATAAGTAACGTATGACCCTAGCAATTTGAGGGCGGAGTTTCAAGGGGGTGCTTATGTAAAGAACGTGAGCCGAGACGCGGAGAAAAGCAGGCATCATGACGCCTGGGCTAGCACCTCACGGACAGCGGCAAGGGCGCGGTTGATACCGTCGCGGTCCACGTCGTAGTGCGTGACCATGCGAGCGGAGAATTTGTCAATCGCGCCGCAAAGAATTTTTCGCGGAGCAAGCGCGGCGCACAGCTCGGCGGCGGTGCGTCCCGTGGCGCGCACATCGAAGAAGACGATGTTCGTGCAAACTTTTTGCGGATCGAGCGCGAGGCCCTCGATTTGCGCGAGGCCTCTGGCGAGATGCTTCGCGTTTTCATGGTCGCGGTGGAGGATTTTGGGCGACTCTTCGAGCGCCACCAGCCCCGCCGCGGCCAGCACACCGGCCTGACGCATGCCGCCGCCGAGAAGTTTGCGACCAGCGCGGGCGTGTTCGATGAAATCGCGCGAGCCAACGAGCATCGAGCCCACCGGAGCGCCGAGTCCTTTGGAAAGACAGAACATCACGGAATCGAATTCGCGAGTGAGGGCAGCGACGCTCATTCCGGATGCAACCGAGGCGTTGAAGATACGCGCGCCATCGAGATGGACGCGGAGGCTGGCGATGTGCGCGCGGTCGCAGATATCGGCGGCGATTTCGGGCGGATAGACAGCGCCGCCGTGCATGTTGTGCGTATTTTCAAGCTCGATGAGGCCGGTCTGTTGGCGAGTGTAAATTTTAGGGCGAATCAGCGGCTCGATCAGCTCCCATGTGAGGATGCCGCCGGGAGCGGAGACGGTGCGCGCCATGCATCCGGCGATGGCGGATAGCGAACCCATTTCGTACTGATGGATGTGCGCGCGCTCGTCGCAGATCACTTCCATGCCGGGCTGCGTCCAGCCGCGGACGGCGAGGAGATTCCCCATCGAGCCGGTGGGAACAAAGAGGGCGGCTTCGCGGCCGAAGATTTCTGCGGCGCGGGATTGCAGGCGGTTGATGGTGGGGTCTTCGCCATACACGTCGTCGCCGACTTCGGCTTCGGCCATGGCACGGCGCATCGCAGGCGTGGGGCGCGTGACGGTGTCGCTGCGAAGGTCTACGACGGGAAGCGAGGCGGCGTCAGGCATATCGACATGATAGCGCGACTTTGGCGCTGCGGGCGAATGAGGAGAAAAGCTAAAAAATCGCGACGGAGGTTCCAGTACCACCGAAGTTCCCGATGCCTGGAATTCTTGTCCGGATGAAACAAATAGCCAAGGATATCCCGTTATTTATCAGTAGCTTAAAAACGTCACCATGGAACCCTGTCTGCTCTCTAATTTGGCGGAGGTGTTTTATGCTTAGACGCCTGAATAAGTACAGCTATATGGCAATCGTTGGCGCATTACTGCTGGCCATGGGGGGGACGTTCGCGGCATTTAGGGAGTCGAACCGCGTGGACCCAGTGACCGTGCCGGAACTGTCGCCCATTAATGTGACGCTTAATAACACGCTGGCGAGCAACGAGAACAGGCCCGGAGATCACTTCGAGGCCACCGTCTCTCAACCCGTCGTCATTGACGGCAAGACCGTGATACCCGAGGGAGCCGAGGTCAGAGGGCTTGTTGTGGATGCCCATCACTCGGGAAGGCTGATGGGCCGCGGACGGCTACAGCTTGCTCTGGAAACTGTTGACGTGAATGGTAGCGACTATCGCATTCGCACCGATTCTGACTTCCGAGTTGGCGGCAGCCACAAGAAGCGAAATTGGGCCCTCATCGGTGGAGGCGGGGGTGGCGGGGCGCTCATCGGGGCCATCGCGGCCGGAGGAAAAGGTGCTTTGATCGGCGGGCCCGTCGGTGCAGGAGCCGGACTAACGGTGGCGATGATAACCGGAAAGAAGGATGTCCGGCTTCCCGCCGAGACCCCTCTTACATTCAGACTGGCTCAACCGGCAACGATTGACGTGAAGGGTTGAACCATCCAACTCACTGGCGCCCATGCGCGTTACATGTTGCACTGCATGGGGGCAACGCCAAACGCTAAAAAAAGGCCCGCCGGAAACCGGCGGGCCTTTTTTTTGAGAGCTTCACGCGCGGCGTGCGGAGTGGAGAACGACGCTGCCGAAATTCCACGAGACGACACGAACATCCGCGAACCCAGCTTCACGCATGAGCGCGGCAAGCTCCGGAGGAGATGGAAACTTTGCGACGGAGCCGGGAAGATACGCGTAGGCTTCGCTATCGCCGGAGATAGCTCCGCCGACGCGTGGAAGGATATTTTTGAAATAGAAGCGGAAGAGTCCCGCCATTGGTCCACGAACAGGCTCGCTGAACTCGAGGATGCCTGCTTCCCCGCCCTGCTTGAGCACTCGCGCGATTTCGCGGAGGCCTTGCTCGTAGCTCGCCAGATTGCGAAAGCCGAAGGCCGAGGTGACGAGATCGAAGCTCCCGTCCGGAAATGGGAGATGCAAGGCATCGGCGGCGGCGAAGACGGCGACATGGTTGTTACGGCGCGCTTTTTCGCCCGCGCGTTCGAGCATGCCTTCGACGAAATCGGCGCCAATCACCGGCGTGCGTTGCGTGGTGGAATCCCCGCGCTCGCGCATGCGGTCGAGCGCGAAGGCCAGATCGCCGGTGCCGCAGCAGAGGTCGAGAACGCGGGCTTCCGGATGGCGAAGGATGTGCAGGAATCGTCGAGCGGTGCGGCGCCGCCACACACGATCGAGTGAGAACGAGAGGAGATGATTCAGGAAGTCGTAGCGCGGCACAATTCGGCCGAACATCTCGCGGACTCGCGCGGCGGCTTCGCGTTCGTCGCGCGCGCCTTCGGGGCGCGTCCCGGGAAGCTTTTCGAGTCGTTGAGCGGACATGGCCATGGGCGTCGGGCCGTGATCAGCCCCGGGCCTTCGCGGCGATTGCGGGCAATGCGGCGAACGCGCGAGCAAATACAGGCCAGGGAACATCCACGCCCCATTCCGTCTTGCCGATGCGGCGCGGAAGAACCCATAGGACGCGCCCCGCGCGAACTTTCTTATCGCCCGCGAGAATCGGACGAAGCTCGCGCGCCGTAATCTTGCCGAGCGGCGGGAGCGGCCCGACGGCCAAAATCAGGCGAATGATTCGGCTCGCCTCGCGCTCTCGAAGGCGTCCGGTCCCGAGCGCCATCAGGGTTGCCGCGATCATGCCCCAGGCGATTGCCTCGCCGTGCAGGAAGCGGCGGTAGGCCGTGGCCGTCTCAAGAGCATGGCCGAGCGTATGGCCGAAATTCAAAATCTGGCGCAGGCCGCTTTCGCGTTCGTCCTTGCTGGCGACATAGGCCTTCACGCGTATCGAGCGCGGGATGATCCACGAAAGGACCACCGGATCGCGCCTCAGCACAGCGACCATGCGGCGTTCGAGAAACGCGAAGAGCGGAGCGTCGGCGATTACCGCCGTCTTCACCACTTCGTAGAGCCCGGAGCGAAATTCACGGTGCGGAAGCGTGCGGAGAAAACTCGGATCGGTAAGGATGAATTTCGGCGGATAAAACGCGCCCACCAGATTCTTCCCTTCCGGAAGATTGACGCCCGTCTTGCCGCCGATCGAGCTATCAATTTGCGAGACGAGCGTGGTGGGAATGTGGACGAGGCGGACGCCGCGAAGATACGCCGCGGCGGCAAAGCCAGCGACGTCGCCCACAACGCCGCCGCCCACGGCGACGAGTGTGGCACGGCGGTCGGCGCCCGCGCGCGTGAGTTTGCGCGCGATTTCCTCAATCGTGGCGAGGCGCTTCGCGGATTCGCTATCGCCGAAAAGGATTGCAGGGTGAGAGCGCCCACCGGGAATCTTCGCGGACAGAGCCGCGCCCCAGAGCCGCCAGACGCGAGGCGAAGATAAAATGAATGTTCCGGAAGAGTCGCCCAGCCGCGCCATCAGCGGCGCAGCCTGCGCGAGCGAGCCAGCGGCCGCAGTAGATGCGATAGGGCCCGGCGGAACTGGCTACGGTGATCGTGGGCATCGTCAGGCAAGAAATGTAGCACAGGAAGCGAAAGAATGCGATGACGGGCGCACCATCGAGAGGACGCTAAGGGAATTTTTTCTGAAGCTCACCCACCGATTCCAAAATCACGTGCCCGACGATGGCCATGTTGCGCGGGCTGATCTTATCCATCGTGTCCTGGGTCGTGTGCCAGTAATCGTAACCGTCCAGATCAATCACATCCACGGCGGCGACCCCACGTTTGAGAAACGGCCCATCATCATCTCCCACCGGCCCGTAAACGCGGGAAACGAACACGCCTTTATATCCGAGGCGATCCGCGGTGTTCCAAACAACATCCGTAAGCCATTTGGTTGAGCCCGAATCGCGCGGGAGCTGCAAATTTTTCTGCCCAATCATGTCGGCCAGGATGACGGCGTGAACGCGCTTCAGATCGCCCGAAACGGCGAGCCGTGCGGCAAGCTCGCGGCTGCCATAGACGCTGTCGCTGTCCGTCCACTGCGCGACACCATTTTGGACGGCCTGCGCTTCTTCGCCATCGAGGAAAGCGATCCACACGGCATTCGGCTGCCGCGTCTTTTCCGCGCAGAGCAGCCGGGCCATTTCGAGCATCAGCCCTGAGGATGAGCCGGCGTCGTCCGCGCCGACGAAATTGTCGAGGCGCAGCGTGTCGTAATGCGTGAGGAGCAGGATGATGCCCTGCCCCGTGCCGGGGATTTTGGCGATGATGTTCTTCATGGCCAGCGAGCCGATGGGCGTGGGAGAGTGGAAATCGTCGGCGTCCACAGCGCACCCAAAGCCCTTCAATTCGGAGATGAGATAGGCCTGCGTGCGGCGAATCGCGTCCGTATCCGGAGGATGCGGGCCGAAGCTGACGAGTTTCCCCGTGAAATCATACGCCTGAGCGCCGTCGAATCCGCCGGTCTGCGATGCCGGGGGCGCCTGATCCCCGGGCGGCACCACTGCTTGCGCCGACGTGGGATCAACCGGCGCAATAGAGCTGGAAGAAACGGCGGGCGCGGCGTTCGGGCGCGGCGCATCATGGCTGCATCCGACCGAAAGAAACGCACCGAGCGCCGCGGCGGCGATCCGCAGGGGCTTTGAAAGTCGAGTCATGCCAGCAAGCCTCCCCATGGTGAACTTTCCGCGCGCCATCTATTGCGCCTCGCCGTGAGCCACGGCCTGCGCGCGCTTGCGGCGCACCACCGCATGGGAAACGAGCACGCCGATAAGATACAGCCCCACCATCGGCGCCATGAAGACAATCATCGTGGTGGCGTCGGGCGTGGGCGTGACGATGGCGGCCAGGACGGTGATTCCGAGCATGGCGTAACGAAAATTCTTCAGCAGGAATTTCGGCGTGACAATTCCGAAAACCGAAAGAACAAAAATCAGCACGGGCATCTCGAAAATGAGGCCCAGGCCCAGCAGGACGACCAGCAAAAAATGGAAATATTCGTTGAAGCTGATCAGCGGCCTCACGGGACCATCTATGGCGAAATCCACCAGGAATTTCAGCACCTGCGGAAGCATCACGAAATAGCCGAAGGCGATTCCGCAGACGAAAAGCACCATGGAAGAGACGATAAATCCGGCAGCGGCGCGCCGCTCGTGCTTGTAAAGTCCGGGAGCCACGAAGAGCCATATTTGATAGAGCACGTAGGGCATGGCCAGCACGATCCCGATATACAACCCCAGGTTGATATACGCGCTGATATATCCCGCCGGGCTGGTGTAAATCATGTGGTCATCGAGATGCGCGGAGCGCAGCGCCGCCATCATGGGCGCGGAAATGAAATTGATCACTCGCTTCGAGACAGCCAGTCCGAGCACCATTCCGGCGCCGATAGCCACCAGGGAATTGATCAAGCGCGTGCGAAGTTCCACAAGGTGGTCGAAGAAGGACATCCGCGCGCCGGGTTCCTCGCCGGCAGGCAGACGCGGGATGCGCTCAGGCTGGACGGGAGCCGCCATGGTCCGCCATCTCATGATCGGCTCGATGGGTGGGTCATCAGGCCGCTGCGGCTCGTTCCCTGCCGGACTTCCCGCCGTGGAGCCTGCCGCCACCGCCCCGCCCGTAGCGGCCGCATGGGGCGGGTCCGCAGGAACCGTCCCTGAAGCAGCAAGCGCCGCCGTGGCTTGGGCTGGAGGGGCAGGAGGGGCATCGCCTACTCGTCTCCGGTCCGACTCCCGCTCAAGGTCGCGGAGATGGCCCTCGAACGTGCTTTGCAGTTCGCCTGTGGCGCGTTTGAATTCGCCCATAACCTTCCCGAAGTTCCGGGCCAGTTCGGGAAGCTTTTCGGGCCCGAAAACGATCAGTGCGACAACGAAGATAACGATTAGATGAGGGATGCTGAGCATTAAGAGCTCTGCGGCCGGTACTCCGGGAGCCGTTTTTGCATCATAGAAGACGTACGGAGGCCTGTCAAACGGGCGCAGGGGGATTATGTTATACTGCACTATCTGGAAAAAGAGGGACCGCATGGAATCGCCGCAAGCTTCGCAACCAACGAAATCGTCGCCCGCGCGAGGAGTAGTTCTATTAGGACTGGTGCTGGGTATGTCGGCGCTGCTGGGGGGCCTCTACGGGCCTTCCGTGAAGGCCACGGCGGCTAGCTCGGACGATCTGCAGGACTCCGTAAAAAGCTTCACGCGCGTGCTGGATGTGGTCGAGCGCAACTATGCCGACCCGGTGGACGCGAACAAGGCGATTTACGACGGGGCAATCCCCGGGATGCTGCACGTCCTCGACCCGCATTCCAACTTCTTCGATCCCAAGCAGTACGCCGAATTCAGCGAGGAGCAGCGGGGAAGATACTACGGCGTGGGAATGATCGTGGCGCAGCGCGGGAATCAGACCGTGGTGCAGGCGCCATTCGTCGGGTCGCCGGCCTATAAGGCCGGGATTCGCCCCGGCGATATCGTCCTCAAGGTGGACGGCAAGACCTGCGATGGACTCACGACGAACGACGTGGCCGACATGCTGCGAGGGGCGAAGGGCACGGCTGTGAATATCTCCCTGGGCCGCGAAGGATGGGATAAGCCCATCGAAGTCACGGTCGTGCGCGATGAGATTGCGCACCCCGCGGTGGAATATGCCGCGATGGTGCGCCCGGGCATCGGCTATGTGCGCGTTTGGACGTTCAGCGAAACCACGGACGCCGATCTCGCCGAGGCGCTCAAGCAGCTCGACTATCCCAAGCTCGACGGCCTGATCATCGACCTGCGCAACAATGGCGGCGGATTGCTCAACCAGTCCGTGGGCATGGCGGACACGTTCCTCGATAAGAACGAGCTGGTGGTGTCGCATCACGGACGGTCGTCACCCGAGCGGCGCTATTACGCGGAGCGCGGCAATCAAGGCATCCAGGTTCCTCTCGTCGTGCTGGTAAACGGGCAGAGCGCCTCCGCATCGGAGATTTTTTCCGGTGCGATTCAGGATCACGACCGCGGCCTTGTCGTGGGCGAAACCACGTTCGGGAAGGGGCTGGTGCAGACACAGTTTCCGCTGAGCGAAAATACGGGCCTGCTGCTCACGACCGCGCGCTATTACACCCCCAGTGGCCGGCTGATCCAGCGCGATTACAAGAACGTCACGCTCTACGATTATCACTACAATCCCCAGCCGCCGCACGCACCCGAAGTGAAACTTACCGATAGCGGACGCCAGGTGTACGGCGAGGGCGGGATTACCCCCGACGTCGTCGTGGCGGAACCCAAGCCGAATGACTTCGAGGATCTGCTGCTGCAGCGGGATGTGTTCTACCCTTATGAGCCGGGACTGCCTCTAGGCGTGGGCGACTTCGTACGCTTCTATCTGGGAGAGAAACCCAGCGTCACGGAGGATTTTCAAACCGATGACGCCGTGATCGCCCAGTTCCGAATCTACCTGAACCAGCAGCACATTCAATTCACGGAAAAGGACCTGCAGAATAGCCTGCCGTGGCTGAAATGGACCATCAAGCGCGAGGTGTTCACCACTGTTTTTGGCCTAGATGAAGGATACCGGGTCGCGCTCGAAGATGATCCCCAGCTCGACAAGGCCATCGAATCCATTCCACAGGCCAAGGCGCTCTACGCCGACGCGCGGAAGATTGTCGCCGAGCGCGAAGCCGCCGCAGGCACTCAGCCCTAGCACCGTTCCAATTTTCCCTGGATCGGTTCCCAATCGCACGTGAAGATGAATCGCGTCCCGGCGGAGTCGATCAATTGTTTTTTGATTTTGCTTTAGGTTTGCCTTTGTAGCGGCCGCCTTGCATTTCAGGCGGGCATCTTCGTTTTTTCGATTTTGCCTTGGGTTTGTCCTTGTAGCGGCCGCCTTGCTTTTTAGGCGGGCATCTTCGTTTTTGATTTTGCCTGCGACATCTCCAAGCTAGCCAAGCCGGAGAGCTGCTATAGCAGAGCATCGCCTTTCGCAAAATAGGGCAATGCCAACCTATGGCGCGAGCATCGGCCGCTTCAAGCCAGCAGCGGAGCCGGCAAAATATACCTAAGCTGCGTTGACGTACTCTCCCGCTCCACACCACACCCACACGCCCGACACACGACGGCACGCGCGGGCACGCCCAGGCAGCGGCAGGAAAGATAAACCAGCACACATACCGACACACCTTCGGCCTGTCCTGGGACCCCGCCGCTTTCGCCATCTCAGGGCGGATCGAATAAAGAGGGATAGGTCTGGGTCAGGAAGGCCGCCACACCGGAAGAGGGAAAGAGTCTGTCGACCAGGAATGCGTCGAGTATGCCGACTATTGGACCTGCGGCCAGTCCGGCTTTTGGAATTAGACCCGCTGCGATGGTCACCGCCAGCCTGCACGCCTTGCCGGGGCCGCCGTGTAACATCGAGCCGAGTCTGCTTCTAATTCCGCTGACCATCTCTTCAATTTGTTTATCCGGGACATCTTCGAGCTTCGTTAGCCAGGAGCGGAACTCGACACATTCCGGGCTTTCCCTTGCTTGCAGGAGCTTGTCCACGTCCAGCCTTCTGCCGGGTGCAAAGTCCGGCAGATTAGCGAGCGTGACGACGCGCGCGAACTGCTTCTCGATGGGCTCGGGGTTTTGCTGACTGATGATGCCCGCGAGCTTACCGAAAAGCATCGGGGCCTCGGATTCAGTAAAGCCCGTGATAGACGAATATGCCTTCATGTCTGCGATGCGTTGGTTCAGGTTTGCCACACTAGAAACGCACGACTGTAGTACGTCGTGCGTCTTCTGCTCGGGGAACCCATACGCATCGGAAAGGTTCGTGATGATGTGAAAGACCCGGGGCTCCGTTTCCTCGACGTGGATTTCGAACGGCGGTCCGGAATTCCCAAATATCTCTTGGAGCTTTTTTTCAACCGCCGCTCTTAGCGCTGGACTGTTGGTTCTTATGTCAGATTCGACCTGCTCCTGAAGTTGAGGCCCATAGTCGGCAGGCGGTCTCACCAGCCCCGAGATAATGGTTTCTTCCATAGCTTGACGCTCGGAGTTTCCCAGGCCGGCAATGCCCTGCAGCGAGCACAGCTCTTTCCTGAGCATCTCTTCGCGCCCCGCCAACTCCGCCCTCCCGAAGGAGAAGTGGCAAGGTGGGAGTGTCGGTACCCCATCGCGCTCTACCGCAATAACTAGGACGAGCGCCTCACAAGAAATCTTGAGTATCCCCGAATTGAATAGCTGCAGAAATCCAGAACTCCGAAAGGTGCGAATGAGGGGGCGGATCTCCCGCAGACGAGCAGACCTTATTACTACCCTGTCGAACAGGAGAAGACGTCGAAGCAACGCCTCAATGTCAACGCCGGAAATCTCATTACCCCGGCGGATCGCAATTTCGCCGAACACGGACTGCCGAATGTTCACGGCACCCCCAAGATTCCTGGCGGTTTGGACATCGCAATGAATAGATGACCGGACAGGCAGCGGAATCCCCAGGCGGCCCGCGCCGTTTTTCTTAGGGAAGGGGCTGAATCAGGGCGACCCACTCTATCCGCACACCGAGGGCGGCCATTCTGCCAAAAAGTGCATCGACGTTGCATCTCTCTGTCATACCGGGGGTCGGGTCTATTACGCTCTCGTCTTCATCTGCCACGAAAACATGTCCAACCTGAAAAGACTCTCCGTTGGCGAGCGGCCTTGCGTTTTCGACCGAGCCAATCAGGCGACGAGAGCCGCCGTTCATCCCAAAGCCTCGATTATCGAAAAGCTGAACCGTGTAGCCGTGCTTAACCAACATAAGCATTGTGTCCGCTAAACTATTAGGGCACCGCCGGGGAGAGGCAAACCATTCAGCAACAGTATCGTAGGACAAATCCAACATCATCGCTAAACATGCAACCATACAATCGTCCTGTGTGCGCTGCTCAATTCTCGCTATTGCCCTGATTCGTTCGCGTTTGGACTTATTTGCAGCCGCTCTCTCTTGAATTTCCGGGTGGCGCCGGAGAGCAGAAGCTCCGAGTTGTTTGAATCTGCCCCACTTGTCCTCCCATTTATTGTAATCGCGTTCTTCCCTGACGATTGGCTCGAGCACACACCATGCCTTTGCGAAAGGAACCCCCCATATCCGCAATGCAACTCGCTTTGGCAGGTACGGCATCAGCTCAGCGAACTCGTCCATTTTGCGGCAGACTTCCAGCGCTTCGGTTTTTTCCTCCTTCGTCCATTCGCAGTTCCCGCTGTCCAGGCGGGCAAAAATGCGCCCCCTGCTCTCCGTAAAGTCACGTGCGGTCCAAACCTCTTGTGCCCTTAACCAAGCCTGAAACCGGAGTTGACGAATTGCGAGATAGACGCCGCCGGAGGTAATTCCTGTAAAAATTGCAGTCAGCGCGTCCCAGAAGATAGAGTTTGAAGCCGCGCTTCGCACGACGCTTCCCAAGAGAAGAACGATTGCCACTATCCTTGACACGCAAAGCCTCCCCTTGAAAATCGTCGCGACCAAGACCAAAATTAAGGCCACGACAAAATTTCTGGCAATTCTTTCTTGGCCCAGTTTCTTCGGTGGATGGTGGACACGCCCGCAATCAACTGAGACCCTTCCTGTCAATAAGTGTCCAAGTCTTCTTTCTCGTAGGGCGAAGTATCCCCGCCCCCGCCCACATGCGCGGGATTCTATCATGCGCCATGTCTTTGCTTGTACACTGTGCGCCATGCTAAAGGTAAAGAAAGCAAGGGCCACCGAATCTAACCCAGCCCCCGCGTTAGGGGCTCGACTTGAGACACATGGCGTCAACTAAGAAGGAAATCATTGTGAGTCTGATCGAGCAAGCACAAAGGTTCCGGTTTTGCGGGCCGGGGGACGACCCTGACGAACAAACGGCCGTCACAAGTGGATATCGCTATTTGGTCGTACAGTTCAAGAGGCTCGCTGGACCAATTCTTCCCGAAGAGGCCGCGAGCAGGCTCAATTCAATTGACGTAGAAATTAATGATTTGTATTCGGCATACGAGGCGAAAGCAGAATTGGATGCACTTATTCCTGACATCGAAGCCGCTCTCGAATTCGCCGATGATGCTGGGGTGAGCAGCGGCGGAAACACGTGGATCGTCGAGTCGGGCCTTATTGCACGACTGGCTCAAAAGAAATCAGACGCTGCGGATGTCGGGTCCTTGGTGAAGATGTGCAGAGAAATTAATTCCTCCTTCGCACATGGCAACATTCTAGCGACCGCCTTGCTGATGAGAACCGTGCTCAACCATGTTTCACCGGTCTTCGGGCATGACACGTTCTCCCAGGTCGCAGCAAATGTTGGCAAGAGCCTTAAGGAGAGCTTCGAGCACCTGGAGAATGGACTGCGTAAGGTGGCGGATTTCCATGCCCATAGAAAAATTGCGGCATCCGAATCCTATCCGTCCGTTGCACAAGTGGAGCCATTCAGGCCCCAGTTTGAACTACTTCTGCAACAGGTCGAGGCACGATTGAATGCCAAATAGCTCGTCCTGGACCAACGCGTCGAATGTGCGCGCGGTCGTCACCCTCGCCAAACTTATCGATCTTTAAGCTTGGCGACGAGAAAAACACTCAATTCCGCAAAGCTGGTGCGAACCGACACAAAAACCGACACACCCGCTGTAGTTGAGTTTCCGAAGGCGAAGGTGGGATAATGGAAGCCGTTCCGTAAATTAGACCTATTTCACCGTGGGCGTGTAGCTCAGCTGGGAGAGCGCCTCGTTCGCAACGAGGAGGCCGGGGGTTCGAGCCCCCCCACGTCCACCAACCACGCAAAGCCGCCGTCTTTCCCATGCCGCCAGAGAAATGGGGCCATGGCGTCCGTAACTTCTTCCAAATCAGCCTGTTCCCGTCCCTTAAACATGCCTTGACAACTTAGCTAATATGTGCTATATTGCAGTGCTTTTGTTGCTCGCGCCTCGCCGTTTGGCGCGAATAACTTTTGAAATACCCTCAACGGACAGAAGGGGAGGTTTGCGACGAACCGACAAGGCTCGTCGCCCCGAGGGAACATCGTGACCGAGGGGTCAAAGGCACCTAAAGAAAGGCAATGACGCGCTCAACCGCTCGACTCACCGAGGCCACCGCCTCACAGAGCGACCTTTGCGCCCGCAAATTCCCAATTTCTACTCGAAACAACCCGGGAAGTAGAATTCCGCATAACTCCCCTGCCATCAGTAACTTAATTTTTTCTACCCGAAACAAAACTCGGGGGGATCAAGCTTTTTTTACCCCTCCTCGCTCCGTGTCTCTGTGCCCCCGCCCTGCCGTAGCAGATTCACCGCGTAGGCGGGTCCGTGGCCAACTTCTAATCGGGACACGGATTATTAGAAATCGCGCTAACCCTCCTGTTTCGAGCAACTTAATTTTTTCTAATCGGGACAAACCCCCGGCTCCGTTTATTTACCCCCGGAGGGGGTTCGCCGCGCTCCATCGCCCCGACGATACAAGATACAATATCCCTATGCCCATCCACCTGATCGCCATGGACATCGACGGGACACTGCTCGATAGCCACGGGCAGCTCCCCGAGGAGAATACGCGTGCGATTGCGGAAGCGTCAGCGCGCGGGATCGAAATCATCCTGAGCACAGGGCGGCGATTCGATTTCGCGCGGGGGATTGCCGATTCCCTGCCCTGCGATCTGCACCTGATCGTAAACAATGGCTCGCTGATCAAATCGAAATCCGGCGAAACGCACCACCGATTGCTGCTCCCAAGCGATACAGCGCGGCGGGTGCTCGAGGCCACGCCGGAATTCCGCGCTGGAGCGGCTGTGGTATTCGACCGGCCGGGCGGCAAGCAGCTGATTCTTGAGCACATCAATTGGGACGACCCCCTTCGCGGGGGATATTTCCGCCGCAACCGGGAATTCATTGCGGAGTCCGTGCCGCTCGCGGCGTGCCTCAACGGCGAGGATCCCATTCAAGTGATGTACGTGGGCGGATGCCAGGCCATGCGCGCGACGATGCAGGCGCTCGAAACCCTGGCGTTCGCCGGAGAATATACGCTGGCGCTGGCGGAATACGAGCAGCGCAACCTCTCCATTCTGGACGTGCTGCGCCGCGGCGTGACCAAGGGCGCGGCGCTGGCCGAATGGGCCCGGCGGCGGGGGATCGCGCGCGAGAATGTAATGGCCATCGGCGACAATTGGAACGACCGCGAAATGCTCGAGTTTGCGGGGTTACCAGTTGTGATGGGCAATAGCATACAGGACTTGAAATCCCGGGGCTGGGCGGTTACCCTATCTAATGACGAGGGTGGCGTAGCCTGCGCCATCCGGAAATACGCCTTGTAAGACCGATCCGGACGATTCAATGATGCGCAAACCAGCGATGTTCATAGCGGCCCTGGCGGCGATGGCAGCCGCTGCTGCTCCGGCGGCGCGCGCCGATTATGCCGTCCTGCGCTCGGGGACGCGTCTTCACATCACCGGCTGCGAGCGCGTGGGAGACCGCGTGCGGCTTAGCGTCGTGGGCGGCGTAGTCGAAATGGCCGCGAGCGAGCTGGTCACCGTCGAGCCAGAGGACGTGTTTGTCGCGCCGGCTCCCGCGCCGGCGGTTCCGACAGGGCCGTATGCGGCATTGATCCGCGCCGCCGCGGTAAAAGACGGCGTCAGCGAGAAGCTCATCACCCACGTCATCTCCGCGGAATCGAACTTCAATCCGCGCGCGGTGTCGCGGAAGCGAGCGCAAGGGCTGATGCAGTTGCTCCCGGAAACGGCCGCGCGGTATTCCGTCGCGGACGTATTCGACCCGGCTCAAAATATTGATGCCGGCACGCGATACCTGAAGGACCTCCTCGAACGCTACCGCGGGGATTTGAAGCTGGCGCTGGCCGCGTACAACGCAGGCCCGGACATGGTCGAGCGTTATGGCGGCATTCCCCCCTTCCCCGAAACCCAAAATTATGTAAAGCGAATTACCTCGGAACTCGCCGAAGCGGAAAAATCACCCGAACAATAAAACTGGCGCGGCTGGCATGGCGCATTATACAGAAGCCCGCTTGGTCGCTGCGGTCACCATTACGGGCCAGCGGGCGATGAGGGTTCCTGTCCGGGCGGAAGGGCTGTTTGACCGCCATTCGCGCCCGTTGTGGCCCCGCTGGCCCCCGGCTGCCCAGCCTGTTGCGTCGCGGCACTCATGCCTTGTTGCAGAGCCCTGGCCTGGTCCAAAACCGGGTTCCAGATAAATTCCCATTGGCTGTATTTTCTCCCGCCTTGATAGACCTTGACCGAGCATGCATCCTCATTCGCGGGGCCTCCCACGCCGGTAAGGAAACCGCCGATGACCGGGCCGTCGACGGGGCCGGTGGGTTGCACTCCGGCATAGGGATTAACGAGCTGGCCGCCCAAAGGCTGCCCTATGGAGCTTCGGCTTCCTTGAGCGGAGGAGTTCGTAGCAGAGTTCGTGTAACCGTTTGCTCCCGCGCCGGGCGCCCCTTGCCCCCCAGGAGATTGTCCGCCTGCGACGGGCCTGCCCGGAAGGGGTGGTCCGCAGCCATCATCCACGGGAGTCCCACTCACCCCGCTTGATCCGGCGGAACTGGAGCCGGCCGCATCCGGCTGTGCGGACTGGCCGGGCAGCCCGCCCCCCTGAGTGGGCGAGATTCCGTTCATTATCGCAAATGCCATTTGCGGGAGCGAGCCATAGCGCACGCTGCCGATGATCTGCTGAGCGGCGTTCACGTAGATAAGGCGCCACGCGTCATCAGGATTCATCGGATACTTGTAGGCCTCAATCCGCAGGAAATGCACCCCGGGAATCCCTTCTTTCAATTCGTCGAGTGACTGAGGATAGCGCCCCGTTTTGCGATAGAAGAGCTTAATGGCGTGGGCGTACTGCTCACCGCACCAAATGGTGCGCTGCTCGCGTTGGCGGCGGCCCTGCGTGGCCAGATGTTGCAGGACGATTTGAGAGCTGATGATGAAAGCGGCGACCATAAGAAGAGCCATCACCATGGCATACCCCGACTCGCGGGAGCGCTGCGGAGCCTGCCCGCGAAGCCCTCCGGCCCGTACGATGCGGGACGCGGGCCGTGCATATGGCCAGACGCTCATTGGGATCCGCCCTGCCCTGGCTGCTGCGGTGGAACCATCTGGATGGTAGCCCGGCGTCCGCTGGAGATTTCCTCGACGTCGGCGGAATCATTGCCGATATGCACCAAGCGGAAGCCATTCAGAAAGGTATTGCCTTCGCCGACGATGAGAACGTCGTCGCCACTCGTAAAAAATGCCACCCGCGCGCCCGAATTCGGGAGCGACTCATACCCGAAAAATTGCACCGGCACACTGAGCGGAGGAGGTGGCGGAGGGGGCATGGGGCCCACGAAACGGCGCGCGACTTCTTGCGCCTTTTGGGCCGGTGTCTTCGGCACGGGAAGCGGCTGCAGGATGAAGATATTCCGGTGGGCGCCGGTATATTCAATTTTGTTAAGTTCCGCGAGCAAGTCGAGACGGAGCTGCGGCTCCTGCACGTCCAGCGGCTTGAACTTGGTATCGGCGGCAAGAACTCCCGGAATACCGGGGACCGAGTTTCGCGTTGTGGACCAGAAAGCCACCAGAAGCGCGGCCAGGAGTCCCACCAGAGCAAACATTTGATAACGGCGTGCCATCATTGTTCAGGTCCTAAAATATGTGTGCAGCGTGATATCCAGCTTAAGGGAACCTTCCATGGCCGAGGCCAGGTGCAGGTCGTCCAGTAAATAGAAATTTTTGGAGCGCTCGATATTGTTAACGAAACGGATGAGGGCGGGATAATCCGCCTCGACGTCCGTTTTGATCGAGATCTCGGTGACGCCACGTCCCTCGACGGCCTTCTGCTCAAAGATAAGCCCGGAAGATTTCACCCCGGCTCTGGCCGCAATGGCGTTCATGTCCGATTGGATCGAGGAGTATCCCGTAGGCGCATCGAGAAAAGATTCCTGATAAAAGGCGTCGCAATCCTTCCCCGCCTCGGGCAGGGACGCGCGGATTTTCTCGCCGCGTTCCACATCCGCCTTGAGCAGTGCTGCGTCCAGGGCGAGGCGATCGCGCTGGGCGCGCATGCTCTGGGGTCCCTCGCGATCGGATTGCCAGAGAAAAAAGACCAGGCAGAGATCCACCGCGATCAGCACCGCCAGCGCGATGCGGGCCATTCCCTTCCAGGTTTGCCAGGCGCGGTTCATGCTTACGTTGTGGAATACCAGACCGTGAGATTCACAACAATTGGATCCTGCGATCCGGACCGGTTCTCACGTTTCTCATCCTTCACCACCATCCCTGAAAAGACGGTGGAATTCTCCATGGCCTTGAGAAAACCGACCTCGCTGTCCTCGGTTTCAGCGCCCACTACAAGTTCCACCTCGGCGCGACCGTTCACCAGGCGAGGCGTAATGCTCACAACCCGCACACCGGCTGGAAGGGTCTGCTCCAGGTCCATGAAGATCTTGGTCCAGGGGAAGCTGCGCGCGTCAATCAAGGAATTCAGGAAAGCGGAGCGGTCGAGGATCGTCTTCGCCGTCGGCGTGCGGAAATACGCCTCCAACTCCTGCCGTTTGGCGGAGTCCTCTTCAATTTGGTCTTCCAAGCGGGCGGTATCGGCGCGGAGCGCACGGCTGGCGCGCCAGGACTCGTAGGCCGCATGGGAAAGGAAGGCGAGCGCGAAGAGGCCCACCGTCCCCACGACAGCGGCGCTGGCAAGAAACGGCCGTTTATTTTCCTGCGGCGTCGTCGAAAGATTGAGGCGAAGTTTCATCGTCTTCCCGAAAACGAAAAGATATCAATCATTGCGGTTGTGCCATGCACGCCTCTGCGCATGCGATTATGCTCCCCCGTTCATCGCCCAGCCGGCAAGCGCGTCGAAGCCCTCACGGAACAGGTCCTTCGCAGACGCGTCGAGATCTTGCGCTCCCTCCGCATCGGCGAGCGGGTCTGCCCCGACCTTCAATTCTCCCGCGAGCGCGCTGCGAAACAATTCTTCCCGCGCGCCGAAGCCCGAAATCCGGGCGCGATCGATGGATGCCCCCCAGGTATCCTGGTAATAAGCAATCGCCGGGAAAATTTCTTCCAGCATGGCCTGCGGGTCGAGCAGCGCCGCTTCGGCGGGCATCTCCGTGGCACGATACACGCACAACTTCGAGTCCCGGACGATGACGGTAGCCAGGATCTTCCCGCACAGGCGGACAAGCAAGCTTGCCCCATGCTCCTCGAGAAGCGGCAGCGTGGCAAGCGTCGAGCTCACAACCACCGCGGCCTGGGCCCCGCGCTCTCGGCGATCTCCTCGTACTCGCGGATGATCCCCTGCCGCGCGACGGCGGTGACGATCTCAAGATCTCCGCTTTTGCCGGCCTGGCGCGTCCACGAGAGGACAGTCTCCTCCACGTCAAACGGCACGCTTTTCTTCAATCGCCAGCGCAAAAGCGGCAACGCGTCTTTACGCCGGCGCGTGAGTCCTTCGAAAGGAAGTATGAAAAGCCGCACAACCGGATCGGGAATCAGCAGAGCGATGGGCGCGCCGTGCTCCCGAACGCGCTCCACGACACTCCGAAAGGCGGAGCGGACTGCATCGGGCTGGGTGATGTTGTTTTCGACAGGTGAAGGCATCAGCGAGCCTGGCGGAAGGGACTCGAAGGCAACGGACTCAAGTTGCACGCCGGTGGTGCTCCAGCGCGCCGCGGCAATTCGGCCCTGCGCAATCTCAACGACCACGGTGGGATGCGGCATCACGCGGAGCAAGCTGTTCACCCGGCGCACCAAGCCGATGCGGAAAAAACGCGCCTCGAGGCTGGACGATTTGGCCGGGTTAATCAAGGAAAGTCACCTTATTGATTTCGCGCAGCGTGGTCATGCCGGCGCGAACCTTTTTGAGGCCCGATTCCCGCAGAAACATCATGCCCTCTTCCCGCGCCGTCCGCTTGATTTCGGAAGTCGGGCGGCGGTTGATAATCATTTCGCGGATGCGGTCGGAAAGGTCGAGCAGCTCGGTGATGGCCGTGCGGCCATGGTAGCCGCTGCCCGAACATTCCAGGCAGCCCGCGCCTTCATGGAACGGCACCTGGCGCCACTCCTCCGGAACGAGGCCCGACTCGGCCAGCACCTCCGGCGCGTGAACCACTTTCTTCTTGCAGTGCTCGCAAATGACGCGCACCAGCCGCTGGGCCATGATGCAGTTGAGCGCGGAGACGAAATTATAAGGCTCGACGCCCATGTTGATGAATCGGCCGATCACATCGGTCACGTTGTTGGCGTGGACCGTGGTAAAGACAAGATGGCCGGTGAGGGCGGCATTGATCGCAATTTGCGCCGTTTCCTGGTCGCGAATTTCACCCACCATGATTTTGTCGGGATCGTGGCGCAGGATGGAGCGAAGGCCGCGCGCGAAGGTGAGCCCCTTCTTCTCGTTCACGGGAATTTGCGTGATCCCCCGAACCTGGTATTCGACGGGGTCCTCGATAGTAATGATCTTATCCTCGTCATTCTTAATTTCGTTGATGGCGGCGTAGAGCGTCGTCGTTTTCCCGGAACCCGTCGGGCCGGTGACCAGCACCATACCGTACGGCTCGTGAATATAACGCCGAAACTCGGCCAATTCCTCGGCATCGATGCCGACCACGTCGAGCGTGAGATTGCGGAACTTTTCGCTCAGCGACTCCTTGTCCAGCACGCGCAGCACGGCGTCTTCCCCGTGCACTGACGGCATCACCGACACGCGGAAATCAATGAAGCGGCCCTTGTACCGGACGCGGAAGCGCCCGTCCTGCGGGATGCGGCGCTCCGCGATATCGAGCTCGCTCATCACCTTGATGCGCGAAAGAATCGTGGCATGCCAGTCCTTGGCCAGCGGCTGCATGGCGTACTGCAGGACGCCGTCAATGCGGTACTTCACCACCACTTCGGCGTTGCGCGTCTCGATATGAATATCGCTCGCCCGCCGTTCCAGCGCCGTGAAGATCACCGTATCCACTAGCCTCACCACGGGGCTCACGCCCGTTTCGCGCGTGAGCTTCTCCATGGTTATATTTTCTTCGCTGTCCCCATCTTCGCCGACAACCTGGAGAGTAAACCCCTCCGTCGCCTGGTCAAGCACGCGCTGCGACTGCTCCGTGCGCTTCAGCAGGTCGCCGATCTGCGAGGCCGTGGCCACCTTGATCTGCAGACGCTTGCCGAGAAGCAGAGAAAGCTCGTCGGTCAGCTGCAACTGGCTCGGGTCGGCCATGGCCACGACGAGCGTGCCTTCGCCCGCCGCCAGCGGCACGAAGTTGTAGCGGAACATCATCTCCGCCGGAATGCTCCGAAAGAGTTCCGGGTCAATGCGCTGCTCGCGGAGATCAATGAAGGGACACCGGTACCGCTCGGCCAAGCGGCGCGCCACCTCGTGTTCGGCGGCGTCGTCGGTGACGGTGGGAAGCGGCGGATTATTCGTGCGTGTTTCCATGGAGATTTATCAGCTAGCTCCAACCTGAATAGAGAACATAGGCAGGTAAAGGGAAATCAGTATAAAGCCTACCACAACGGCCATCACCGCCAAAATCACCATCGGAATCACTGCCAGCGTCCGCTGCAGCCGCATGCCGACCTCTTCCTCATAAAATTGCGCGATGCTCGTGAGCATGGCAGCGAGACTCCGGAGGCTTCCCCCACCTCGATCATTTCCAGCGCGAGCGCCGGAACCAAGTGCGTTTCGGCCAGACTGAGGTGGAGAGCCTGCCCTTCCCTCACGCGGGCCGTCGCCTGCTCGATGGATACCGAGAGCAGACGGCTGTCAATGGCCGCCGAGGAGGTGTGCAGCGCCGGAACCAGCGGCGTGCCACCGGAGAGAAGCGTCGAAAGCGTGCGCACGAACTGCGCGATTTGAGCCTTCACCCAGATGTCGCCGAAAATCGGGATCCTCGGCTTGAGGCGGTCAATCGCCAGCGCGCCACGATCCGACCGCGTCCAGACAAAGACGCCGATGGCTGCGAGCGCCGCAATCGCCAGAATGATCAGGAAATAATTGCGCAAGGGCAGGGCGATGGAAAGCAGGATGGTAGTAGGCACGGGAAGAGGGATGCCCAAGTCCTTATAAAGCGCGGCAAAGCGAGGCATCGCGAAGGTAACCACGTACGTCACCACCGACAAAGCGGTTACGGTGAGAACCGCTGGATAAATCAGAGTGGTAATCAGCTGGCTGCGAAATCCGGTGCTCACTTGGAGGTACTCAATGTACTGTTCGAGGACTCCGGAGAGATTCCCGCTGCGCTCCCCTGCCGTGACGGCCGCGATATAGACGGGCGGAAACGCCCCCTGTGCGGCGAGGGCCTCCGACAGCAAAGCGCCTTCGCGCACGCGCCGGCGGACCTCTGCCAGGATGGGGCGGAGACTCATCGCTGCAGCGCGCTCCGCCAGAAGATCGAGGGCTTTTAAAATCGGCAGCCCCGCCTTGACCAGTGTATTGAACTGCTGATTGAAAACCAGAAAATCGTTCGGGCGGACTTTGCGGTCGCTGTGCGCACGGCTAAACCGTGTCAGAATGTCGAAATGAGTGTGGACAGAGAAAACGTAAAAGCCGCGGTCGGCGAGCTTCTGCCGGGCCTCTTCCGCCGATTGCGCCGTCTCCAAATGTTGGAGAACCCGGCCGGTGGCATCACCGACTTTGCAAACGTATTCCGCCATGGCGATGTGCGAGCGTTCTCTCCTGCGGGCCGCTCCCTATAAGGTTAGCATAACCCCTTCTGGCCCCAGTGGAAGCCTGGAAAACACGCTGTTAATAGGATGTGACAACGCCAGAAAGGCTGTATGGGACCTTCCTGAAAGCGAAGGATCCGGCCGCCCGCTAGTGCCTCACTTTGCCGGTAGGAGGGCGGGGTTTAACTTGCCGTGAGCGAAGCCGAAGGGACCCCGCCGCAAGCCACTCATAAACAGAAGCGCTTTCGCGGTCTGTGTGCGTCTTGTGCATCCCGATGGGTTGTATCGGGGTGTCCCAATGGTCTTTGTCGGGAAGCCCCTGAAGCTGCACAGCGCAACGCCTCAACACTCTTTGCGTGATGAGAATAATCCTCCGCCGTTAGCGAATTTCGCCCGCCAGCGACTCCTCATCTACAATCGCCACTCCTGGCGGCGCTTGAAAGTGAAATGTCGCCTCGGGGAGCGGGATGTTCTCCTGCCAGTTGCCGAAGCGGAATTCGGTGGTAATGTTTCCGGGTTCGTGAATCACCACGCCCGTCAGATTCCCGTCCGCATCGGTCTCGAGCAGCACGTCCTGGCCCGCGCCGCCCGCGGCGTCCGATGGGCCACGGGGCACGCAGCGCAACACCGTGTCTCCTGGCGTTGCTGGAGCCTCAACCGGTTCGCTGCCCTGCCCGGAAGCGGGACCCACGATTTCGATGCTCTTGCAAAGCTTCGATAGATCCGCCTTGCCAGCCAGAAGAGCGAGCGGCGTTCGCCAATCTGAGCTTTCCTTCAACTTCGCGCGGCTGGCCATATGGTCCGCGGGAACGTAGAACCACACGTTGGTGCCATCCACAAGAAACAGCTTTTTCTCCGGGGATTCGTACTCCCAGCGCATCCGGCCCGGACGCAGGAAATAAACGGCGCCCGATTCCGCCGTGACGCCCCCGCTGCCGTCCGTGTAACGCTCGAAGAAGTCCGCTTTCAGTGTACGCGCGTGCTGGTAGCGGGCCTCCAAAGCCCGGCGCACACTTTCGGCATTGCGGACCGGAGACGCAACGGTAGTGAGCAGAAAAGCGAGAAGTGCCATCAAGACGCCTATAGTTTAGCAAGACTGCACGCCTGAATGCACATTCCGTCGGACCCGCGCAGTGTCTCAGTTCGAGCGAAACGCATTGCATCGTCATCTCTGAAAGCGCGATCGTCATCTCTGAAAGCGCGATAGTCAAGCTATCGAGGTCCGAACAGAGTTCGGGGTCGTACCCAGTCATCTCTACGCCCTCGGGTGGGGCATGAATTTATCCGGAGGTGTGTCGCATTCATTCTGCGAGCCAGAGGCTCATGACGATGTCGCGCTCACACCTCGCTGGTCCGACCCACGACCGCAGCCGGATCTCGATAACCCTGTTGTCGGCTCAACACATGAAACGCGGCTTCGGCCAGATGCCGCGCCACCGCGCCCATTCTGAGCGGAGTCCCGCCTGCCCTGAGCGCAGTCGAAGGGGCGCTTTTTTTCCCCCGATATGTGGGGGTGCGGGACGTAGTCGAAGCACGCCTTTTGTGCCCCGGATGCTTTTGCGGGGAATCCCTCTTCCTCTCCTCAAGACCGGGGAATTTTCCAAATTTGGACACTGCCCGGACCCGCGCCTGGAAAAGGTTCGCTTCCGTGGGGAGAACAACTCGAATCAATCAGGCCTGCACGGCTGGAGTCTCTGATCGCTCCGCACCGCATAGTTTGGAGTTTTGCGTCTTCGAGGCGGCAAAAAAAAACGAGTGGGGAGGAAGGTCTTACCCTTCCTCCCCTCCCGCGCACTACTATTGACCTAGAGCCGTCATGGTGCAAAGTGGACCAGGAGCAGCACTATTGGTAGCCACAGCTAAGGCGCCTGCGGCTGAGTTCACAAACTCGATCACGCCGCTGGCATCCACGCAGTAAGCGACTGACCCAGTTTGAGTGCTTACCGGATTTGCCGTAAAGACATAGCCGTCAGTCACGCCTGCGGTGGCGCAGCTAGGCGGCAACGTCGCAACAACCGTCGAGCCAGGCACTAGCGCGAAGGTGTAACCGCTCTTCGTTCCTGCGCCAAGCACCGCGTCAATGTACCCTCCAGCGTTGCAGTTGGCCGTTGTACTTGGGCCCGATATCTCAGCAAACGTCGTCGGAAAACCGTTACCAAAACTGCTCGCGTAGCTAACGGCGGCCGTGTTGAGGGTGCGTTCAGAAGCGGCGGCCGAAGATTGGTTAGCCGCCATGCGGGAACGCAGCAAGCTGGGAATCGCAATAGCCGCGATGATCAGAATGATCGCCACAACGATCAGTAGCTCGATTAGCGTAAATCCCTTCTGTCTCTTAATCATTTTTGACTCTCCCGGGAGCATTGCTCCAGAATTTTTTGTACACCCAGTCTGACGGGAGTACGGTGAAGGAAGATGCACGAGCCGTGCCACGTCAGCAGTCAGCATTAACTCATACGATACAATCTATTATCACTAATCAATGCAATAAGATACAGACCTTCTGTGGCATACCCCACGCAGCGCCTCAAGATGGCGCGCGCACAGGATCGAGAACCTGACATTTTGTGACCACCGCAAACGACATAAATCGTTGCTGAAGTTTCAAAATGGCACCTGCTCAAAGCCTCTCCACGACGCGGGGGTGTGGTTTAGACGCCGCATCGCTCTGTTGACATCCTCTAATGCACGCGGTTTTTTCTGCAGCGCTTGCCATGACGCAGAAAGGGAACGGCTTCTACCAGGCTCCTTTTCCCGGCCTTTGCCTATGTCGCTCGCCCTGGTTCTGCGTGGCGAGGCTTTTGCGTCGCGGATGCCTCAGCCAATCATCTCCCAGCACGTACCAAAAACCATGTGGATTATTCCTTCGGCTAGCGTTTAACGGCGGCGAGGGGAAGGGCGCGGCAATCAGCGTTTCCCGGAGTCAGAGAAGATGAATGCCTGTCGTTGGCGTAATGGCGGAAGCAGCGATACGACGCTTTTAGCAGGTGTCCTGAAACTGATTTGGAGTTTTGCGTCTTCGAGGCGGCAAAAAAAAACGAGTGGGGAGGAAGGTCTTACCCTTCCTCCCCTCCCGCGCACTACTATTGACCTAGAGCAGTCATGGTGCAAAGCGGACCAGGAGCAGCGCTATTAGTAGCTACTGCTAGGGCGCCTGCAGCTGAGTTCACAAACTCGATCACGCCGCTGGCATCCACGCAGTAAGCAACTGACCCAGTTCCAGTGCTTACCGGATTTCCCGTAAAGACATAGCCGTCACTCACACCTTTGACGGCGCAGCCAGGCGGCAACGTCGCAACAACCGTCGAGCCAGGCACAATCGCGAAGGTGTAACCGCTCTTCGTTCCTGCGGCAAGCACCGCGTCAATGTACCCTCCAGCGTTGCAGTTGGCTAATGTAGCTGGGCCTGATATCTCAGCCATCGTCGTCGGGAAACCGTTACCCCAACCGGCGTTGTAGCTGACGGCGGCCGTGTTGAGGGTGCGTAGAGAAGCGGCCGCCGAAGATTGATTGGCCGCCATGCGGGAACGCAGCAAGCTCGGAATCGCAATGGCCGCGATGATCAGAATGATCGCCACGACGATCAGCAACTCGATTAGCGTAAAACCTTTCTCTCTCTTGATCATTTAACTCTCCTCGGAGCATTGCTCCAGAATCTTTTCGTACGCCCTGGCGGGGGGTACGCTCAAGTAAGATGCACGAGCGGTGCCACGTGGCCAGCAAGCGTTAACTCATACGATACAACAGATTATACCCCATCAATGCAATAAGATACAGGCCTTATCCAGCACACCATGCGCACTACCTGAAGATGACCCCGCGCACCCCATCCTGAAACTGACATTTTGTGACCGCCTCAAACGACATAAATCGCTGCCGAAGTTTCACAATGGCATTTGCTCAAAACCTCTCCACGACAGGGGCCGTTTGGGTTTAGACGCCGTACTTCTTGGCGTAATGCCGGAAGGAACGATACGACATCTTCAGCAGGATCGCGGCGCGCGTCCGGACGCCTCCCGAACGCTCGAGAGCCGACAGTAAAAACGACCGCTCGATCTGCCGGACGTGCTCTTCGAGATTCAGCCCTTCCTCCGGCAGAGCAAGCCCATTGCCGTTGTGGAGGGCGTGGGAAATCGATTCCTGAAAGTAGTTGCGGATCTTGTCGGGCAAAGCCTCAATGGAAACACGGTGGCCGGCTTCGAGAGCCACGGCGCGCTCCATCGTGTTCTCGAGTTCGCGGACGTTACCGGGCCAATCGTAGACTTCCAGCCGACGCATGGCTTCCGGCTCAATGCCGTCAATTTTTTTGTGCATGGTCTTGGCAAAGCGCACCAGGAATTCGCGCGCGAGCAGCGGAATGTCGTCGCGGCGCTCCCGAAGCGGCGGAATATGAACGGGGATTACGCTCAAGCGATAATACAAATCCTCGCGGAAACGGCCCTCGGCGATCTCCTTTGCGAGGTCCTTGTTCGTCGCGGCGATCACGCGAACGTCCACGGCGGATTCTTCCGTGCTTCCGACAGGACGAATTTGGCCCTCCTGCAGCACGCGGTAAAGCTTCACCTGCATGGTGACGCTCATATTCCCAATCTCGTCCATGAAAAGAGTGCCCCCATGCGCGGCCTGGAACAAACCGCGGTGGTTTTCGTTCGCGCCGGTAAACGCGCCCCGGACGTAGCCGAACAGCTCGGATTCGAGGAGCGTCTCGGGAAACGCGCCGCAATTAATGGTGATGAAAGGGGCCTTCGACCGCGGGCTGTTCTCATGGATGGCGCGGGCCACGAGTTCCTTTCCCGTACCGCTCTCACCCGTGATCAGAACGCGGCTCGTCTGCGGCGCAATGTTTTGAACCAAATCGAAGATAGCGCGCATATTGGCGCTGGCGCCGATGATGCCGCCGAGCCCGGTGAGCCGCCGAATCTCGCGCCGCAGATAGCCGGCCTCCTTCTTCAAGGCCAGCGTTTCCGCAACCTGCTGAACGGCAGGGCGAAGTTCATCGAGGAGACGGTCGCCCTTGATGGCGTAGCGGTCGGCGCCGGAATTCACAGCGTCTATGGCCGAGTCGATCGTGGGTACGCCCGTAATCAGAATGAACTTGGTGGCGGGCGAAATCTCCTTGCAATAGCGAAGCAGCTCGACGCCGTCCATATCGGGCATGCGGATATCGGAGATGATGATGTCGAAGACTTGAGAAGCGACGCGGCGCTTCGCGGCTTGGCCGCTCGTGGCCGTCTCGACCTTGTGGCCTTCCTTGCGAAAGCTGATCTCCAGCAACTCGCAGATGGACCGTTCATCATCGACAACGAGCAAATGGGCCATGGGGGCGCTAGTCCTTCCCCGCCGGCACGAGCGATTTCACGGCGGCACGCGAAGGCGATGGTGCGGGTGCTTGAGGCCGCGGAATGCGCGGCAGCTCGACGATGAACTTGGCCCCGCGCCCTTCTTCAGATTCGACGCGGATTCGTCCGGAATGTGCTTGGACTATCTGGTACACAATCGCGAGCCCAAGCCCCGTGCCGCCGGTAAAGCCCGATTGAAACGGCTCAAAAAAACGGGCCGCGTCGCGGGGGTTGAGTCCAACGCCGGTATCTCGAATCGCGATGCGAACACACTCCTGGGTGGATTCGAGGGTCACAAAGAGCGCGCCCCCACCCTGTATGGCTCGCAAGGCGTTATTGCAAAGGTTCCACACAACCTGCTTGATGGCGTCGCGGTCCGCGCGGATGCGAGGACAGCGTGCTTCCAAACTCCACTCGATGCGCTGCTTGCCGGCCGACCATGCGTCGCGATCAATCACCAAGAGCGTCTCTTCGATCAGCGCCGCGACATCCACCTCCGCAAATGAGTACGTCCTCTCACGGGAATAGTCGAGAAAGTCCGTAATGATCTGATTCAAGCGCTGGGATTCACGGCTGACGATTTGGACCAGCCTTTTGTCGTCGTCTTCGAGAGGCGCCAGACGTGCCAGTTCTTTCAGTGCGCCGGTCATGGCCGTCAAGGGCTGCCGTATTTCGTGCGCGATGGCCGCCGAGAGACGGCCCAAAGCGGCCATCCGCTCTTTCGTAACCACCTCTCTCTCGAGTCGCCTCAATTCCGTAAGATCCTGAAAGTTGAACACAAACCCGCCATCTTCATTCTGCCTTGTGTGCAGCGGGGAGACGGAGAGTCCCAAGAAACGCGTCGCTCCCGCAGGCGTTCGAAATTCGATCTCTTTGCGCGAGGCGAGGGGATTGCCTTCCTCGTCTGTCTCCACGGGCCAGAAGCCCGGGAAGATATCGGCAACGTTCGCGCCACGGAGCAGGCCAGATTCCTTCCCCGTCATCTCTGCACCGGCGTGATTGAGGAGGAGTATGCGTCCCTTCGCATCTATGGTGAGCAGCCCGCCTCGCATGGATTCAATGATGTCATGAGTAAATGCCTGCAGGTCTTTTAGCTCTGCGCTCTTCTCCTCGAGTTGAGCTCCCTTGCTCCGAATCGTCTGCGAGAGGAGGCTCCCCAAATAGGCCGTGGCAAGAAAGGCGAACAGGTTGGTCGCCAGCCAGTATAGGAGCGTCCGCATCGCCGGCAAGGAAGCAGCCGTCCGCGGAATTATGCCGTAGTAGGCCAGGTCCGTAACACATCCGAGTAACACGAAACTCGCGCCCGCAATCAGGAACGTGCCTCGCCGGGAAAACAAGATACTGCCCATCAGAACGGCAAGCAGGTAGAGAGGAATGAAATAACTATCCTGAATTCCGGTGGCGTATACGACCCCCGTGATGATCGCCACGTCGAGCACCATCTGCAGAGGCGCTTGCCAGCGGGCATCCGGAAGCCATCGCTGCAAAATCAAATAGAAGATCGCGAGCGTGTACCACAGAACGATCAGGGGAACGAGTCCGCGGGCTGGAAGGGGAAGCGGTGTCAACTGGCGGACGGCGACAACGACCGCCACAAGAAACGTGATCATTAGGAAGCGGACGCGGCCCAGCCAGGGCAACCATTCATTCATGTTGAGTTCAAATTCCATTGTGCGGATGCAGCGATCTTTTCCGGCTTTCCCCACAGCCTCCCCTCCTACTTCGGAGGCCATGCCATCGGACCCGTCCCTCATCCGGCTGGCGCCCCGCCTCCCTATGCCGGCGCGGACGCGGCGTCCCGGCTCAATGTCAGCCGGCTAGCTTAGCGATCAGTGTGAACAACGGCAAATACATGGAAATCACGACACCGCCAACAACAAGGCCGAGGAAAACGATCATGATCGGCTCAATGGCCGTCAGCATGTCTTTTACGGCCGCGTCTACCTCGTCTTCGTAAAAATCCGCGATCTTCTGGAGCATGGCGTCCATAGCGCCTGTTTGTTCACCCACGCCAATCATCTGTGTCACCATCCCCGGGAAGACATCTGTTTCCTTCAGCGGCTCGACCAATGAGCGGCCCGCTTCGACTTCCTTACGCGTCTTCGAAATAGCCAATTCAATCACGGCATTGCCCGAAGTGCGTGCGGTGATATCGAGACCTTCGAGAATCGGGACGCCGCTGGATATCAGTGTTCCCAGCGTTCGCGTGAATCGCGCCACGGCGATCTTGCGCAGCACAAGTCCGACGATCGGTACCCTCAGCAGCATTCTATCGATCGCCATCCGGCCCTGCGGTGTCCCGTACCACAATTTCGCGGCGACTGCCGAGCCGACCGCAAACACGAAAAACATCAATCCATAGATGCTGCCAACGATGTTGCTTAACCCAATCACAATCCGGGTGGGAAGCGGCAGGCTGACCTGCAAGCCATTGAATAACGTAACGAAAATCGGCACGACCTTCCAGAGTAGCAGCGTAATCACAAGGACAGCGATGCCAACCACGGATACTGGATAGATCATGGCCGATCTCACGGCGCGCTTCAGCTTGACGTTTTTTTCGATAAAGGTGGAAAGGCGCTGAAGAATCGTATCCAGAATGCCGCCCGTCTCGCCGGCTTCCACCATGTTGTAATAGAGGGGATCGAACACTTTTTCATACTGCTTCATCGAAGCGGAAAGAGTCGCGCCACCCTCGACCGAGCCACGAACGCCCACGATAATTTTCTGGAAGGTCTTGTTTTCCTGTTGCCCCCCGAGAATTTCCAGGCACTGCACCAGCGGCAAGCCGGCGTCGATCATGACGGAAAACTGGCGCGTAAAGACGGCCAGTTCCTTGGCGTCCACGCCGCCTCCAAAAGTGGGGAAGTTAAACTCCTTCCCTTTTTCGGAGAGCTTGCTCACATTGATTTTCTCCCGGCGCAACGCTGCGGTAAGTTCCGCCTTGCTATCGGCTGCGCGCTCCCCAGTGACTTTGGCGCCCATCCGATTCACCCCGCGATATGTATATACCGGCATGATCTCCTACCTCCGTTTTATCTCATCGCCGCACAGGAGCCCGGCCGCCTGCGGGCGGCGAGACTACCCCGCGATTGATTAAATCCTGTAATTCGTCCTGATTCGACGACCGCGAAAGAGCCGTTTCCAAAGTAATCAGCTTCTGGAAATAAGCGTTGGCGAGGCTTTGGTTGAAGGTCTGCATTCCGGATTGCCCCGTCCCCGTCTGCATGGCCGAATAAATCTGATGAATCTTGTCTTCACGAATCAGGTTGCGAATGGCGGCGGTCGGGATCAGAATTTCCATCACCATTGCGCGCCCGTAGCCATCCGGGCGCTGCAGCAGGGCCTGGCAAAGAATCCCTTCGAGCACCATTGAAAGCTGCGCGCGCACCTGCGGCTGCTGGTGCGCCGGGAAAACATCCACCACGCGATTGATCGTCGAAACCGCGGAGTTCGTGTGCAGAGTAGCAAAGGTCAAATGGCCCGTCTCGGCGATGCGCAGCGCGGATTCGATCGTTTCCAGGTCCCGCATCTCGCCGATCAGAACGACGTCGGGATCTTCGCGCAGGGCTGCCCGCAGCGAATTGGCGAACGAATGCGTATCCGAGTGCAGTTCGCGCTGATTTACAAGGCATTTCTTGTGGTTGTGCAGGAACTCAATGGGATCCTCGATCGTGATCATGTGCTCTTCGCGCTCACCGTTGATTTTGTCGAGCATGGCGGCAAGCGTTGTGGACTTTCCAGAGCCGGTCGGGCCCGTGACTAGCACCAGTCCGCGCGGCTTGTCGCAAAGCCCGCGTACGACCGGCGGAAGGCCCAGCGCCTCGAAACTCTTGATCTCCCAGGGAATCGTCCGGAAAACAGCGGCGACCGCGCCACGCTGGTGAAAAACGTTGCCCCGGAACCGCGCGAGGCTCTTCAGACCGAAAGAAAAGTCGAGTTCAAGAGTTTCCTCCAAGCGGTGCTTTTGCACGTCCGTGAGGACGCTATAGGCCAGTGCCTTCGTATCGGCCGCGGTGAGGGGAGGCATGTCGAGCGGACGCAGCTTTCCGTGGACGCGGATCCGCGGGGCGCTGTTGGTCGAAAGGTGCAGATCGCTGCCTCCCATCTCGATCATTTTTTTCAGAAGCTCACTCAGCGTAATCCCCGCCATATCTCCCCCCCTATAGAACCGTCTCGCGCAGGACTTCTTCCATCGTCGTGAGTCCCGCGGCCGCCTTCAACAAACCGCTGCGCCGCAAGGTGATCATTCCTGTCTCCAGCGCTTTCTTCTTCAGTTCCAGTGCGGACGCCCCCACCAATACCAGTTCGCGAAGCTCATCATGAAGCTCCATCACTTCGTAAAGGCCCACGCGCCCCTTATACCCTGTGTTGTTGCAAGTCCCGCACCCCTTCCCGTGTTGCACCACAACTGTCGCGGCTTCTTCCGGCGTGTACCCCGCATCCACCAGCGCCTCGGGCTGAATTTGCAGGGGCTCCCTGCATTGCGCACAAATGCGCCGCACAAGCCGCTGCGCGCAAATCAAATTCACCGAAGTGGCGACGAGAAACGGCTCGATGCCCATGTTCATCAGCCGGCTGATCGTGGAAGGCGCGTCATTCGTGTGCAGCGTGGAAAGCACCAGGTGCCCCGTGAGCGCGGCCTTGACGGCGATTTCCGCCGTTTCGAAATCGCGGATTTCTCCGACCAGAATGATGTTCGGATCCTGGCGAAGGAAGGCCCGCAGGGCCGAGGCAAAATTCAGCCCGATCTGCTCCTTCATCTGCACCTGGTTGATGCCGGCAAGCTGGAACTCGACCGGGTCCTCGGCGGTCATAATATTTGTTTCCGGAGTGTTCAACCGCGCGACGGAGGAATAGAGCGTGTTCGTCTTGCCCGAACCCGTGGGGCCGGTGACCAGCACCATTCCGTAGGGCCTGAGAATTTGCCGCTCGAATTTTTCAAGCGATTCAGCCTCGAATCCGAGCTTGGTCATATCGAGGCGCAGATTTTCCTTGTCCAGCAGCCTCATCACGATTTTTTCGCCGAACAGCGTCGGGACAGTCGAAACGCGGAAGTCCAATTCTTTTTTCTTACCGTCTTTCAGGTACTTGATCATGATGCCGGCCGTCCTGCGGGAGCCGCTTCTCGCTGATGTCGAGCTTAGCCATGATCTTGATGCGGCTGCTGATCGCGTCTTTCAGCTTCAGGGGCGGCGCCATTACGTTTTGCAAAATACCGTCGATGCGGAACCGCACGCGCAATTGCTTCTCGTACGGCTCCACGTGAATATCGCTGGCGCCTCGCTTCACCGCGTCCGTCAGGATCAAGTTGACAAGCTTGATGATGGGCGCTTCTTCGGCGGCCTTGGAAAGCGAGGCCAAATCCATCTCCGCCTGATCGGCGGCAAGTTCCAACTCGTTGGCGTCGTCGTCCGCAAGGTCTTTCATGACCTTGTCGAGTTCTTCGCCCGTGTCTACCGTCTCGGTCTCGCCATAGATCTTCTGTATGGCTTCATCGATCGCGGTCTCGGAAGCAACCACTGGCTCGACGTTAAACCCCGTCATGAATTTAATATCGTCCATCGCGAAGACGTTTGTGGGGTCGCTCATCGCGATCGTCAGCGTGGATCCTACGCGGGATAGCGGCACAATCTGGTACCGCACAGCGGTCTCCTGCGGGACGAGATGGATCACAGCGGCTTCTACCGCATAGAACTTCAAATTGATGGAGGGAACGCCGTACTGTCGGGAGAGAACCGCGGTAATGTCGTCATCGCTGACAAGTCCCAATTTCACCAGGCAGGTGCCCAGACGCCCGCCGCTCTTCGCCTGATAGTCGAGCGCCTGCTTCAACTGATCCGCAGTGATCAGGCTGTCTTTAACCAGAATTTCGCCGAGCCGGGAAGACATGCTTGTGCGTCCCTGGTACTAGAACCGGGCTAACAGGCAGCGTAACACGCACTCGCATCGGAGTTGGAAACACACTGCGGGATTCGTAGTGAATCAGCTAACACCCGATAAGTCGCGCGGAGACCTGTACGCTCGTACAGGAGGGTTCTTGCTCCTGAGCTGAAGCCGACGTTGCCTTATCTTAATTAGATCTCGACTTCTTTCAATCTCACGCCTATATTCTCGCGGACATCCGCGCGTGCGGCGCAGCGGAGTTCGTCAAATATGTCTCATTTCGTTGAGCCGGCACTGGCATTGGGCCCGCGGCATCTGCTACGATAGGAAGGTCAGAGGGCGGTTAGCTCAGCGGCTAGAGCATCCGGTTTACACCCGGAAGGTCCAGCGTTCAAATCGCTGACCGCCCACCATCAGGCGCCAATCTCGCGGGGACGTAGTTCAGTTGGTTAGAACGCTGCCCTGTCACGGCAGAGGTCGCGAGTTCGAGTCTCGTCGTCCCCGCCATTCCTTCCGCGTGAATCCGCGCTTCCCATCCAAGACGACGGAGCAACAGATGAGGAATGGCCGCATCCGATCGGGATGACGGAGAAAATGCGAACGTGCAGACTTGGAGGAACGGGAAATCTCGGATGAGGATCAGGCGAGGAGAGTGGGACTTGTTGCGAGACTTGCGATTGCTCGCAAGTCTCGCAACAGCCCTATCGAACGGTTAGAAGTTGAATTTCCCGCCGAGCTGAACAATGCGTCCTGGGTTCGTACCGTTAACTTGTCCGAAACTGGCGTTGCCAGGGGTCAGGCTCTTGAAGGAGTTGGTGAAATCTGTCTGGTTGAAGACGTTAATCCCATCTGCCCTGATTTGGAAGTTCATGCCATCTCTCCAGGGCAATATGAACGTCTTCTGCACCGAGATATCCCACTGATAGAAGGCAGGCCCCTTGATGGCGCCAATAGGACCGTTGCCCGCGCCAAGCGTAGTTTCAGCAGCCGCAAAGGCGGCTGGATTGACCCAGCAATTCGCCAGTGCAGCCACGCATCCGGGTGCGTTGTAGATTGGCAGGCCTGGGACGATACTCGCCCGCCGACCGACGCTTTGACCTGTAGCGCCGAGGTTGATGGAGTCAAATACAGTGTTGGGTTGGCCGGTCTGATAGTGAACTATACCGGTCACCGACCACCCTCTTATCGCGAGGGCCTCGGACCCGATCGACCCTTGCCCCATGGCGATTCCACGGTGAAGCTCGTAGCTATGATGTGCGTAGCATTAACCGACGCCTCGCCATAGTAATATCTGTTCCATTTCATAACCGTGCCGCCGCTTTGGCACCCCCCGACAACGGCAACGTACCCAGGTGTACCGCCGGTGCAAACGCCGAACCCTCCAGTGGAAGGAGTAACCGTGACTGGATTCGATCCGGGCACGGTGGGTCCCCCGCCGGTGGGATTGTATGCCGTGCTGACGAGGCAGGTGTACGGGCATTCCGGCTCAGCGTTCTCGTTGTAGGCATCGCCAGCGCCGGCGCCCTGGGTCATATACTTCGAATACGTATAGGCGATGCTGGTGGTTATAAACCCGGTCCGCTTTGTGAGTTGAATCTGGCCGGAATTGTAGTTGGAATTCACATCGCCTGTTCCAAAACCAATGCCCGTGGTGTATCCCAAGTACGGGCTAACCTGGCCTTGCTGGATAGCGGGATTCGCGTAATAGTTCCCCGACGCCACCGATAAGGTGCAACCATACGCAGGAAGGAATGTGCCGTTGGGGCACTGGTAGGTGTTCGGGTTCGGCGAACCAGGCGTAAATTGTTGCGATGTCCACGCAGGATAATTGATCCCAGGTCCTCGCAGGACGTTCCGGCCCAGTGTGCCCACAAAGGCTACCTGAAGCAACATGTCCTGAGGCAACTCGCGCTGCACGCTCAGGCTATACTGATAGCTGCTGGCCACCTTGAGCCGCGGGTCAACTGTGTTCGTGCCCTGCGACGATGGAGCTGGCACAGCAGCGCTCGCGGGCGCATCGTAAAAGTTTAAATTGTTTGAAGGAAGCACCGCGCCCGTTGCCGTGGCAGTGGTCGTCTGAGTCCACGGGGCGTAACCCTGGCAGTTGATGCCGCCGCACATCACGTTGCCTTCCGGATGGTCGTAGAAAATCCCGAAGCCGCCGCGAACCACGGTCTTATCGCCAAAGGGAGAATACGAGAAGCCGAACCGCGGGGCAAACAGGTTTTGCGGCAGATACATGCCGCGCGCCGCCGTGCCCGGTATGGAAGCCAGCAGCACGGGATCGGTTCTGGTAACCGAAACCCTGCCGGCCTGATCCGCAGGCACGCCTGCCGGCCGCGTCAATCCATTGCAATAAATGGCTCCCGTCGGCATCCCCAGAACGGTAATGAGCTGAACCGGGCAGAGGCCGTTTGAAGTAGAGGAGATCGTGCTGCCATTCCCAGGCGCCGTAAAGGTGGCAGCAGCCGAAGGGAGATATCCACCCACGGTACCCACCAACGGGTCGAACTGCGTTATGTTGTTGCCTTGGGCATAGAGAGGCGTTGTGTGTGAGAACCGAAGGCCCATAACGATGCTCAACTTGCGGTTAAACTTCCAGGTATCCTGGACGAAGGCGTCCTCGACGTTGAACCGGAATTGGCCGACGGGGTTGGAGGACGTCTGACTGACGGTGTTGAAAGTCCCCATAAGGGCATCGGCGAAGGGCAGGCCGCTCGTGTTCGGACTGCTGTTCGCGAAGTTGATACCGCCGTTCGTGTTGGCGCGCGAGTTCTGTTCCTTGCGGTTGCGCGCGTATTCCACTCCGAACTTTATGGTGTGATTGTTCTTCACCCACGTGACGTTATCAATAGGATTGATATCCGACGTGGGAGACCCGAGGTAGTTCGGTCCCGGACCAGCAATCACGGTAAGCCCACCATTGACGTTCGCCGCATGATCAGCGCCGACATTCGAAGCCGAGAATGATACGTTCGGAAGCCCGCCGGGGAACTGGGGCGGCTGACCGAGCGGGGGAAGAAATCCGAAGCCGTAACTGGACGCCAAGTAGGAGGCGCCGGTGACACCGGCGCCGAGGCCGCCCAACGGCGTGAGGGGAGTCGTCTGGCTGTGCCAGTCGGTGTTGATTTTGAATTCGTTGATCAAGCTCGGGCTGATGATGTCCGTCCAGCCGAATTGCAGGTTCGTTCCGGGACGATGGCGCGAGTCGGGATCCACGGGAACCTCAGGGTTGTTGCCGAACGTGGAATAGGGATTATTGACCTGCACGTAGTCATGGAGGTAGCGGAAATAGAGGCTCTGGTGGTCGTTGGCGTGCTCATCCGCGCGAATGATGTCCTCGCGCGTGTTCCCAGCATTGGGAAGGTTGAAAAGCATATTGCCGGATGTGGCGGCGGTGGGCAGCCCCCCAAGCACCGATCTCGCTGCCGCCGCCGCGTAAACCTTGGCAATCGCCTTGCCATCCGTGGTTATGCAGGCGGCGGACATCACGTTAGCGACAATCGTGCAGCCTGCGGGAGCGTTCGCTGGGACGACCAAGGTAACGCTCCCAGCTATGTCGGTGAAGTTGCCGCCAGTGAAAACGCCGGCGCCGTTGACTCCGCCTTCCGCAAGTGTGGGAAAGGTTTCGGTTGCCGTCGCAGCCTGTAATCCCGCGGCCGATCCGCGAAACTTCCTCCACTCCTGGCCCGCAAAAATGAAGAGCTTGCCCTTGGCTTGCATATAGGGGACGGGCCCGCCGAAGTCCCATCCATAGTCGTTGAAGTGGAAGGCCGGTAGGCACACGTATTTCCCACCAGGATTACCGCCAGAAGCGCACTTGGCGGTTTGCAGCTTGGTTTGTGAGAGTCTGGCGTTCCAATCATTGTTCTGAATGAATTCAAACGCAGTGCCGTGATATTGATCTCCGCCGCTCCTTGTTACCACGTTGATCGAGGCCGAGGTAGACCGGCCAAATTCGGCGTCGTAGTTGTTCGTTTGCACATCCAATTCCTGAACGAAATCGATGCTGACTTCGTTGAAGTTGCTGGCGTTCGAGCCGGAGTCCTCGTTGAACCCGCCGTCAATGGAAAAGACTTGGCCGTCTCCGCGCTGGCCGTTTATGAACGCGACTCCGTTGCTATATCCGCTGAATATGGCGGCGGCGTTTTGTCCGGTGCTTGTGACGTACGCGCCAGGGACCAACGTGACGGCCTCCTCGTAGTGCCGCTGGTTCAAGGGTATATCCAGCATCTGCTGCTGAGAGAGGGTTGTCTGGATTTCGCCGGAGACGGTATTGCGCTTGTTCGTATAGGCTGTGACCGTGACGGTCTCCGTAACGGCGCCTATTTCCATCTGGATGTCCGCGGTAAGGCGGCCGCCGGCCACGACATAGTTTCCAGTCACGGACGTCGTCTTGAATCCCTTGGCAGTGGCCGTGACGGTGTAGCTGCCCACTTGGAGATCATCGGCCACGTAGAAGCCGTTCGAGTTGGCGGGGATCGGGGGAAGAGACACACCCGTAGCTTCGTTGGTGATGGTAACCGTGGCATTGGTGATTACGGCACCCTGGGTGTCCGTAACCGTGCCGGAAAGACGTCCGACGATATCTTGAGCGCGCGCTGTTTGCACAGCAGCGACGAACAAAAAGAAAATAGCCGTACACACTACGGCAACCGTGCGCAGACGGAATTGCATAGCTGGCCACCCCTCTTTTTTGAATTGAGCTTGTACTTTCAGCTTACCCAATGCTACCTAGCTCCCACCCCGCGCCGTTCCACTATTTGCCGCTCTATCTGCTCTTTCCACCGCAAAAAAAGCGTACCAACGTGACGCAACTACGAAAATCGGCTGTTCTCTTGAAGGGAAGATTCTCCGATTTGGGAAACGATGTCAATGATTATTTTTATCCATTGTATAATTTTTTATCGACTGATAGTACTAGAACTCCTGTAGCTTAATTGGAATCTGAAACGTGGGCGCAAAGTGGGACCTCACTGCTCTAAAGCGGCTTAGCCCCTCAAAGGAGAAATCGGCTCCTTGCACGTGCCGCGGCGGCGGTGATATTCTCCGGGGCGTTCCAGACGGAGCGGGCGTCGTACAATGGCAGTATAGAAGCTTCCCAAGCTTCGGACGTGGGTTCGATTCCCATCGCCCGCTCCAGAGACACATTTCTAGAAGAGTTACAACGGAAGTTGCTAGCGGATCTGCGCGAATTCCTGCGTGATGTAGAGTGATCCGTCCCGCCCCCGCGCGATTCCGATCCCCACATGCGTGTAGTTCGGGTTCAGGATGTTTGCGCGGTGGTTGCGCTCGAATTTCGGCTCATTCATGAACAGCCCTTCGGCCTGCACGATGTCATCCGCCTTGGCGATGTTTTCTCCGGTCGATAGCCACTGCACTCCGGCCATGGAAACGCGCCAGGCCGGCAGGCTTCCATCGGAACCTGTGTGGCTGAAGACTCCTGTGCGTGCCATCTCGTCGGAATGCGCGCGGGCGACGGTGGCGAGCCTCGCGTCCCATGCGAGAGGACGCGCGCGCCCCTTCGTCTCCTCGGCCTGCGCGGGAGAAATGCGGTCGTGGTTGACCATTTCCCACATCTGGCTTTCCAACCGGCCAAATTCGTCGTATGAGTTCCGGGCCTCCACATATCGCTGGGAATACGCGGCCAAAGGTAGGCAAAGGAGGGCTGCCAGAAGAACGATCCCCGGCGCCTTCAGGCAACGTGACGGAGTGGACATGTTCTCGTCCTCTGTGAAAAGCCTAAATCCAATCGCGTCGAGAAGATACTGGTCGAAGGGGCAGATTTGGTAGAAAGTACGAACAGTCTGGCCAGCGGGTACCCTACGCCATGGCCTGCGGAATAGCGCTTTTCCACCTGCCCTGGGATTTGAGGATCAGCTCCACGACCTCGCGCGCGGCGCCGCACCCCCCGCGCACGGTCGTGACGTAGTGCGCGGCGCGCTTCACCTCCGGAACGGCGTCGGCAACGGCTACGGCGAGGCCGGCACGCTCGAGGAGTGGCAGATCGGGGAGGTCGTCGCCGAGGAAGGCCACTTCATCGTCCGTGGCGCCAGTGCGGGCAAGAATGCCCTTATAGGCCTCGAGTTTCTTGGCCTGGCCCTGAAGGACGAACTCGACGGCCATCTCCCGGGCGCGCCGGGTCGTGGCCGTGGAATCGCGCCCGGTTATTAGGCCGGTGCGAATGCCCATGATGGAGGCCAGCTTGATGCCTGCGCCGTCGTGCGCGTCGAAGATTTTCATTTCGCCCACGCTGCCGTCCGGAAAGGACTGGAGACACACGACGCCGCGCGTAAGCGTGCCGTCCACATCCATGAGCAGGACGCGGATTTTGCGCGCGCGGCGGAGCACTTTGGCGGGGAACTTGATTTCGCGAATGGGCATATTTGTATGCGCCGGAAATGCAACGGGCGCGATCATCCTTTCCTCTCGGAGCGGCTGCGTTGCCTTTGAGGCGGGCAACCTTACATATATTTGGTTTCCGAAGCGTCAAAATAGCTGCATGGTCCAGAGATCGTGGATGTGCAGGACGCCTTCGAGGCGCCCGGCGGCGTCCACGACGAGCACGGACGTAATTTTCCTTTCCTCCATCAGGCGCAGGGCGGCGGCGGCCAGCTCGTTGCGCGGAAGCGTCACCGGGTTGCGGGTCATGCAATCGGCGGCGGTAAGCTCGAGGACGTTGCCGTGCCGGTCGTGCATCATGCGGCGAAGATCACCGTCGGTAACGATGCCGAGAAGCATGCGGTCCTCGGAGGTGACCGCAGCGAGGCCGAGTCCCTTGCGGCTCATTTCGTAGATCAGGTCGGGCATTTTGGCGCAGGGCAGCACGCGCGGGACATCCTCGCCGGCATGCATCAGGGCCTCCACGCGGCGCAGCTTCTTGCCCAGCCCGCCGCGCGGATGCAGCGCGGCAAAATCATTTTCCTGAAAGCCGCGGCGTTCGAGTAAGGCGATGGCGAGGGCGTCGCCCATGGCCAGGGCGGCAGCCGTCGAGGCCGTGGGGGCCAGATTGAGCGAGCAAGCTTCTTCCTTCACGGCAATATCGAGGACCACGTCGCTCGAAGCGCCGAGCGTGGATTGCGGCTTGGCGGTAAAAGTGATGAGTGGAACCCCCAGGCGCTTGGTGGCTTCGAGGAGCTCGATCAGCTCTTCGGTTTCGCCGCTATAGGAAATCACCAGCAGGACGTCTTCGGCGGCGAGCATGCCCAGATCGCCATGAAGGGCTTCGGCGGCGTGCAGGAATAGGGAAGGCGTTCCGGTGCTCGCAAACGTGGCCGCGATCTTGCGGCCAATCAGGCCTGACTTCCCGAGGCCGGTGACAACCGCTTTGCCCTTGCAGGCATAGAGAAGCTCGACGGCTTGTTCGAAGCGCGCGTCGAGGCGCGCGATCAGCCCGGCGATGGCTTCGGCTTCAATGCGCAGGACGCGCTGGGCCGTCGCGAGGCTCGATTTTGCGGTGCTCGCCGGAGTCATCGAGGGGCGTCCCATTCGTGAGCCAGCGCCGCGAGGCGGAGAAGCTTTTCGACGAGCGGGCGCAGTTGGCCGAGCGGCAGGGCATTCGCGCCGTCGGAAAGAGCGCGCGCGGGATCGTCGTGAATTTCGAGAAACACCCCATCCACTCCTGCAGCCACGGCGGCACGCGCCAGTGGCTCGATGAATTCGGGCTGCCCGCCGCTCCACTTCCCCTCCCCGCCCGGCAATTGCACGGCGTGAGAGACATCGAAGACGACCGGATAGCCTAGCTTGCGCATGATAGCAAAGCCGCGCATGTCCACAACGAGATTGTGATAGCCGAAGGACGTGCCGCGCTCGATGAGGATGATTTTCTCGTTGCCCGTGCTCGAGACCTTTTCCGCCGCGTTGGCCATGTCCCACGGCGAAAGGAACTGGCCCTTCTTGATGGCCACGGCGCGGCCGGAGCGTCCGGCGGCGAGCAGCAGGTCAGTCTGGCGCGAAAGGAAGGCGGGAATTTGCAGCGCGTCGCAGACTTCGGCGGCTCGGGCGACCTGCGAGACGTCATGCACATCGGTGAGAATCGGCAGCCCGGTGCGCTTGTGGATGGCGCCGAGAATCCGGAGACCTTCCTCCAAGCCCGGGCCGCGATACGACGAAAGAGAGGAGCGGTTGGCCTTGTCATACGAGGCTTTGAAAATGAGCGGCACGCCGAGTTCCGAGGCCAGCGCGGATAGCCGCTCGGCCAAGGCCATGGCGTGCGCTTCGCTCTCGATGACGCAAGGCCCCGCAATCAAAAAAGCGGCGCGTTTTCCCCCACGCGAGTTTTTCCGATCGTGAATTCGCGCGCCAGTTGCATTCGAGAGGGGCCTCCGTCCCACGCAACAGACTATTCGGGAACTGGACCGTTTTCAACCGTGGAATTACAATGGCGGCGAAGGGCCGGTTGGCGTTACTATGCGCGCACACCTTGGGAGCCGAAGAATGCCGCGGGTGAATGCGATAGGGCGGCCAACGGCTGACGTGAAAGGGAAATCACGATGACATATGTAAGGATACTTTTGCTAGGCGCGCTGGAAATAGCATTCGGCGCGGGAATGGCGGTGGCGCAAACGCCTTCGGTCCAACTCTGGATTACTACCTCCGACGATGCGGGCGTGGTCAAAGGCCTCGAGCGGCAGCCCGATATCGCATTCGCCGTGGAGGGCCAAATCGCGGCCGCCACGATTGACATGGACGACAGCAAGACGTTTCAAACCATGGAGGGCGGCGGCGCGTCGTTCACCGACGGAGCGGCCTGGCTGATCAATGAGAAGCTCTCTCCGGTCCAGCGAGAGGAAGTGATGCGGCGGCTGTTCGATCCCAAGGAAGGCATCGGGATCAGTTTCCTTCGCAACCCCATGGGCTCCTCCGACCTGACGCGCAAGTGGTACACCTACGATGACGACGAGAGCGATAAGGCCGATGCCAGCCTGCCGCACTTCAGCATCGATCACGACCGCGCGGACGTGCTGCCGCTGACGAAATGGGCCCGCCAGTTGAATCCCGAGCTCACCCTCATGATGAATCCCTGGAGCCCGCCGCACTGGATGAAATCGAGCGGCAGCCTGGTGGCCGGTGGCATCCTGCCCGAGTATTACGCGCACCACGTCAATTATTTCGTGAAGACCATCCAGGCGTACGAGGCCGCGGGCGTGCACATTGACTACGTGACGCTGAATAACGAACCGACCTGCTGCACTTCCATCAATTATCCCTCCGTGAAGATGATCACGTCCGACGACATGATTGCCATGCTCAAGAATTACTGGTTCCCGGCGTTCCAGGCCAACCATCTCACCACCAAAATTCTTCTCCTCGATTTCAATTGGAACAGCGTGGCACTGCTCGAACCCCTCTTGCAGGACCCTGCGATTCGCAATTCGCCGTACGTGGGCGGTGTAGCCTGGCATGGCTATGGCGGCGACGTCACCGTGCAATCCACGATTCACGACCGCTATGGCATAGACGGGTTCCTGACCGAACGAGCCGGGCACGGCGGCGGAAGCAAATCGCAGAAGGCGGATTTCGAAATGATGGTGGGCGTACTCCGCAATTGGGGCAAGGCCATCGTCCGATGGCCGGTGGCGACGGACGAGAACTTCGGTCCCCACGTGGGCGGGTGCGGCGGCTGCGCGGGCCTGGTGACTGTTCATACCGACGACGCCTATGCCGGGCAGGTGGACTACGGAATCACATACTACACGCTGGGCCACCTGACCAAGTTTGTGCGCAAAGGGGCCTATCGAATCGACTCCACCGCGAACTCGGACATCCTTAACGTGGCCTTCAAAAATCCCGATGGCTCGCTCGTCCTGCTCGCCTACAACGACACGGACAGCCCGCAATCGTTCCGCGTCCGCTGGCATAAGCAGGCGTTCGACTACACGCTGCCCGTCAACACCAGCGTCACGTTCGTCTGGCAACCGTCGCCAAATAAATAACCCAAGCGCTTAGGATTCTGGTAACATACTATGAGGACATGGAATGCCGACAGTTCTGAGGTTCGGCGGCCTACGCGTGACAATTTACACCAATGACCACCGTCCCGCTCATGTCCATGTGATCGGAAATGAATGCGAGGCGGCATTCCATCTGAAATGCCCTGCGGGACCTGTGAGCATCCGAGACAATTTCGGATTCTCGAGGCGGAAGATCGCGCGGATTCAGAGGGTGTTGATTAACCACCTGACAAAGCTGTGCAGCGCATGGGAGAGGATTCATGGCCATATACGACGATTTTGACCGGGCGAACGAGCGCGCTAAGGATTTGCAAGCCACCGTTCCCAGAGCCGTCGCCGCTCACTACGATCGCAGACTCGGGCGCATCGTGATACGTCTCAGCTCGAAACTGGATGTGGCATTTTCGCCGCGTGACGCGCAAGGGTTGGAAAACGCCACGCCGTCTCAACTCGATAAGATCGAGATTACTCCATCGGGACTGGGTATTCATTTTCCGAAACTGGATGCTGATATTTATCTTCCCGCTCTGTTAGAGGGTTTCCTCGGCACCAAGAAATGGATGGCAGCCACGCTCGGCGCGACCGGCGGCAAATCCAGAAGCGCCGCCAAGACGTCCGCCTCCCGAACGAACGGAAGGCTGGGAGGCAGGCCTAAAATTCTCAGAACTCGGGCTAATCGTTGACGGAATCGGCAGTGGAAACGCGTGTTTCAGCGTTGACGCCGGCGCCGAGGCGGCGCTGGCGGTGCTCGACGCTGGCCTTGATGAACGCCGCGAACAGCGGATGCGCCGCGAGCGGTTTCGATTTGAATTCCGGGTGGAACTGGCAGCCGACGAACCAGGGGTGCTCGGGGGCTTCGACGATCTCCACGTACACGCCGTCCGGCGTGCGGCCCGTGATGCGGAAGCCGGCGCGAGTGAGCGTCTCTTCGTACTCGCAATTAAACTCGTAGCGATGCCGGTGGCGCTCGGAGATTTCGGTCTTGCCGTAGGCCGCGTGCGCGAACGACCCGGGCTCGAGTTTGCACGGCCACGCTCCCAGGCGCATCGTCCCGCCCATTTCATCCACGCCCAATAATTCGCGCAGTTTATAAATCACGCGATTGGGAGTGGAAGGATCGAATTCGGTGCTGTCGGCGTGCTCGATCTTGGCCACCTCGCGCGCGTATTCGATTGTGGCGCACTGCATGCCCAGGCAGATGCCGAAAAACGGAATGCCTTTCTCCCGCGCGTGCGTGATCGCGTGGACCATGCCCTGGATGCCGCGCTTGCCGAACCCCCCGGGGACGAGAATCCCATCCACGTGGCGCAGCATGCGTTCGGCGGCGGCTGGCGAGTCAATATCCTCGGCTTCGACCCATTCGATGGCCACGCGCTGGCGATTCGCCAGTCCGCCATGGCCAAGGGCCTCGCGCAGGCTTTTGTAAGCATCCTCGAGCTGCACGTATTTCCCCACCACGCCGATGCGCACCTCGCCCTGCGGGTGCTCGAGCGTTTCGAGCATGGCGAGCCACCGGCTCAGGTCGCGCGGCGGAGCCTCCAGTCGCAACAGGCGCAGAACCTGCTCGTCAAGTCCCTCCGCGGCCAGCGACATCGGAACTTCATAAATATTGCCCACGTCGGGAGCGGAAATCACACACGACTCCGCCATGTTGCAGAAGAGCGCAATTTTGGCCTTCAGATCCGCGCCCAGCGGACGATCGCTGCGGCATATCAAAATGTCCGGCTGGATTCCGATGCTCAGCAGCTCCTTCACGCTGTGCTGCGTGGGCTTCGTTTTCAGTTCGCCGGCCGTGGCGATGAAGGGCACGAGCGTCAAATGCGCGAACACCGTGTTTTCCGCGCCGAGCTCGAGCCGCATCTGGCGTATCGCCTCGAGGAACGGCAGCGATTCGATGTCGCCGACCGTCCCGCCAATTTCCACCAGCACCACGTCCACGCCGTCCGCCACTTTGCGGAACGCGGCCTTGATGGCGTCGGTGACGTGCGGGATCACCTGCACGGTTTTGCCGAGGTAATCCCCGCGCCGCTCCTTGGCGATGATGGACTCGTAGATGCGGCCGGTGGTCCAGTTATTGTCGCGAGTAAGGCGAGCCGACGTGAACCGCTCGTAGTGGCCCAGGTCGAGATCGGTCTCCGCGCCGTCGTCGGTGACGTACACTTCTCCGTGCTGATAGGGAGACATCGTTCCGGGATCAACGTTGAGGTAGGGATCGCACTTCTGGAGGGCTACGCGAAGTCCGCGGCTTTCGAGCAAGCAGCCCATCGAAGCTGCCGCAACTCCCTTGCCCAGGGAAGATACCACGCCGCCCGTAACAAAGATGTACTTCGGGCCGGTCGGCAAGGCGCTCGAATTCCTCCGGAAAGAATCGGCGTACTCCGCATTATGGCCGGGAACTCCGCGCGTGTCAAACCACGATTTTTGCCCGAGCCATCCCGCCCAAAATTAATTTTCGCGCAGAAGCTTTTCGACGCGCTCGATATCGGCGGGCACGTCCACGCTCACCGCGTCGTATTCCGTTTCGACCACGCCGATGCGGAATCCATTCTCGAGCCAGCGAAGCTGCTCGAGCTGCTCGATGCGTTCGAGTTCGCCCGGCGGAAGCGTGGGAAACTCCAGAAGGGCGTCGCGGCGGAAGGCGTAAAGGCCGAGGTGCTTCCAGTGCCGCGCCGCAATTCGTTCGGTCGTGGCGCGGACCCAGGGGATCGGAGCGCGGGAAAAATAAAGCGCGTTGCCGTCGAAATCGCGGGTGACCTTGACGATGTTCGGATCCATGATGTCGTTCCGTTGCGTGATCGCCGTGCACGGGGTTGCGATCTGCACGGAAGGGTCTTCGAGCAGCGCGGAGACGAGCGCATCCACCGTTTCGGGATCAATGAGCGGCTCGTCTCCCTGCACGTTCACGTAGATTTCCGCGGCGTCGTGCAGCGCGACCTCCGCCACGCGGTCGGTCCCCGTGCGATGGTCGGCGCGCGTGAGTATGGCTTCCCCGCCGAAGGATTCCACGGCTTTCTGGATGCCAGCGTCATCTGTCGCCACCACCACGCGCGACACAAGCTGCGCGCGGCGCACTCTCTCCACCACGTGCTCAATCATCGGCCGCCCGGCAATCGGCGCCAGCGGCTTCCCCGGAAACCGCGACGACGCGTGCCGCGCAGGAATCACGGCCAGAACTTTCGCCGGTGCGTTTTCTGCCATCAAGAGAGCCGAGCCTCCTCGCTTCCGCACAATCCTAACATGGCGGGACAGCCGCAACTCGCGAGCTCGTCTGCGCCAGATGTTGACGCTTTGCAAAACCGTCCCAGGAACACGGTCGCGCGCAGGCGGACGCCCTTGTACTATGGCATGTGCCCCGGTCTGTGCCGGATGCCTTCGGCGCGTAACGGAAAGAAGTCTTTGCTCATCCTATCGGATGGGAGAGATAATCACAGCCGATACACGGAAAATGATGTTCGCAGGTTCGTTCAGGAGGCGGCTGTTCGGATGTACGCCATCGGCCTGTTCGAGCCGGGAGACAGAGCGGCCCTTGCCTCGAAATCCTCTCACCTTCGCTCGTATCCTCGTGCTTTCGCTGGCGGCCCTGGTGGCAGGCCCTTGGGCGCACGCGCAAAACCCGCTGCCTCCCACAATGACGACCCCTAATCCGCCTCCTCCTCCGGGCTATACGCCCCCGGACCAGAAGGCGGACCAAGCCCATACCATTAAGGCAGAGGTGGAGCTGGTCGTGCTGCACGTGACGGTCGTGGACGACTCCGGCGGCGAATTCGTAACCGGGCTGACGCAAGACAATTTCCGCGTGTTTGAAGACAAAACCGAACAGAAAATTTCCTTTTTTTCCGCGCGTGATATTCCCGTCACCATGGGCCTGGTGATTGACAACAGCGGCAGCATGCGCGAGAAGCGCGATCAGGTGAATGCCGCGGCGCTCGCCTTCGTGCGCACCAGCAACCCGCAGGACGAAGCCTTCGTGGTGAATTTCAACGACGAGTATTACCTCGACACCGAGGGTGATTTCACCAGTGATCCGAAGAATTTGAGCGACGCCCTATCGCGCATTGACACGCACGGAAGCACGGCGCTCTATGATGCGGTCATCGGCTCGCTCGACCATCTCAAAAAGGGGCACAAGGATAAAAGGGTACTGCTATTGATCACCGACGGCGACGACGACGCCAGCACCAACACCCTCGAAAACACCCTGAAATTCGCCGAGCAATCCGACGCCACGATTTACGCCATCGGCGTGTTCAGCCAGGACGATCGCCAGCACGACAAAGGCATGGTCAAGCGTTCCGCGCGCGTGCTTACGGAAATTTCCCAGGTCACGGGCGGCGCGGCCTACTTCCCGGCCAACCTGGCGCAGGTGACTCCCATCTGCGAGCAGGTCGCGCACGAGATTCGCAGCCAATATTCCGTCGGCTACTATCCGGCGAACACGGCAAAGGACGGAACATTCCGCACCGTGCAGGTGCAACTGGTCGATCCGCCGAAAGACCGCGGAAAGCTCACCGTCCGCACGCGCAGCGGCTATTACGCGCAGAAGGCGCCCTCCGCCGCCGGCAACTAGCAGGACGCTTCCGACTACATCTGGATGTCGACTCTTTCAGGCTTCCCATCGCCTGCAACTGTCGTGATGACATGCGTCGCCGCATCAACACGACGGATGCGGTTGTTCACGAACTCCGAAATATAAAGATTGCCGTTCGGGTCCACGGCGACCCCCGCGGGGTTCCTAAGCTTAGCTTTGTCCGCCGGCCCCCCGTCGCCGCCAAACCCTTTCTGGCCCGTTCCCGCGTATGTCGTGATTACGCCCCGTACATCAATTCGGCGCACCCTCTCCGTCCCCTCTTCAACGAAGAACAAATTGCCGGCGCTGTCTGAAACTATCGAACCCGGATAGTTGAGCGCTGCATTGATCGCAGGTCCTCCATCTCCGTTGGATGCGCACTCACCCGTGCCTGCAAACGTTGTGATGATTCGAGTTTTGGCGTCGATCTTCCGAATCCGGCAGTTTTGGTAATCCGCAATGAAAATATCTCCGTCGCTGTTGACCGTTACACCCTGAGGAAAATTCAGTTTCGCTTTTGTTGCTAACCCTCCATCACCATCAAATCCTCCGTCTCCAGTGCCAGCGATTGTTTCGAGCTTCGTTGACCCCGGCCGCCAGCGGAACAGCTTGTGGTCTTCCGTGATTAGCAGGTTCCCTTGGCCATCGACTGTCATCGCTTTCGGAGGAATATCGAACGCCCCCTCAGACTCATTTTGAGGAGCCGGCAAGAGTACCCTGAAATCCCCGGAGTGCGTGTCCAGCTTCCTGAGTCGTCCGTTGAAATCAGCGATGAAGAGGTCTCCCTTCTGGTCAGCAGCGATGGCATTAGGGTAATCAAAATCCTTCCAAAGACCACCTTCAGGCTCTGGCAGCACAACTTTAAGCGAATCGCCCTTTACATCCAGCCGGAGAAGAGGTCCCTGCTCGGCTTCGACAATATATAAGAATCCGTTGTTGTCGTAGGCAAGGTCCGTAGGTCCGTTTATCCATGTTTTGAGCGCCTCGAACTCCCCGGGTACACTGGATTCGACCGGCGCCGACTTGGTGAGTACTTCGCTGAAGCTACGCCCGCCATCCTCGGTCTTATACAAGGCGCCATCAATGCTCGCCCAGCCGTGCGATGATGCGAAGAGTTGAAGTTTCGGAAATGGAGAAAAAGCAGAGGCGGGAACCTTATGGAACACTGTTGATCTCGACCAGGTGCTCCCTCCGTCCGCCGTGCAATAAATGAATGACGAACTTCCCACGGCGCATCCTTCGCGGAGATTCACGAAAGAAATGCTTTCAAATTCGACTCTGCCCGCGTCTGTCGTCGCTAGCGCCCTCGTCCAGCTCTTGCCGTAGTCGTCGGTTTTGTAAATCTCTGATGCAATCGTGACCCACGCATGGCCGCCCGGCAACGCGGTCCCCGACCAGGCCGTGTACTCGGCAGGATTCGGAGTCGGGGATTGCCTCTCCCATGTCTTGCCGCCGTCCGGCGAATGCAAAATGAACCCGCCCCCTACGATCCAGATGTGCCCTGTGCCATCGCCGAACACACCGAATGCGCCTTCACCGGCAAGATGCGCAACGTCTGTGCGAACCCTTACGGTCCGGCCGCCGTTAAGCAGTTGGTGTACCAAAGCCACTCCGCCCTCTCCCTCCCCAACGATAAAGCCTTCCGCCCGGCTGTTGAGGTTTGAACCAACGATCGTCTCTCCCTTTGGCGCTAGGAATTCATTGATTTTTCTCCACGTCTGCCCGGCGTCCGCGGTGCGGTAAATCGTAATTGCGTGGAACAAGTCCATTTGAATCGCGATTCCCGCGTGCTGGTCAAGGAAATGCACTTGGTAATAGCCGCGCTTGGATGGCACGGATAACTGAGCCCACGTTTTCCCGCCGTCGGAAGTGCGAAAGATGGCCGCATTCGGTCCCGCCATCGAGACCCAGCCGTGCTGGTCGTCTACGAATGACATATCTTCGACTTGAGCGTCCTGTGCTTTTGACCGCGAGGTAATAATTCCCAGCAACAGCATCGTTGAAAGGAGAAGGCGCCATGGAGTGGACAACAACATGATTCGTTCCGTCCGAATTAAGCTAATGCCGCCCGGATAATATCACAGCGAATCGCAGCCAGGGGTCGAGTGAAACTTCGCCGCAGTCGCCGCAATAAAGCACGCTTTCTATTCGCGTATCCCGGATGCGAAGATTTCACCGAGGAAGCTTTTGCCGTGCGGAATGGCTGCGCCAAAATTCGCGGCCACGGTCTGGCCCATGTCGGCGAGTGTCGTGCGAATCCCCAGATTCACTCCGCCCGCCGCGCCGGAGCTGTACGCCAGGATGGGAACATATTCGCGCGAATGATCGGTCGAAGGACTCGCGGAATCGGGATCGCATCCATGATCGGCGGTAATCATTAGAAGATCGCCGGAGCCAAGCGAATCGGCGAAGGGGCCGAGAAGGGCGTCGAACTCCTCGAGCGAGCGCGCAAATCCCTCGACGTCCTTGCGATGGCCGTAGAGCATGTCGAAATCCACGAGGTTGGCGAAGATCAAGCCCGCGGGCTGGCGCGCGAGTGCCTGCGTCAGCCGGGCCATTCCATCGGCGTTATTTTTCGTGGTGACGTAATCTTCCACGCCGCGGCCGTTGTAGATATCGTGGATTTTCCCCACGCCCAGCACAGGCACTTTCCGCTCCGCGAGCGCGTCGAGCAGCATGGGACGCGGCGGCTCGACGGCATAATCGTGCCGCCGCTCGGTCCGCTTGAAATTTCCCAGCGCGCCCAGGAACGGCCGCGCGATCACGCGCCCCACGCGATGCGGCCCATCGAGCAGCTTTCGCGCGATTTCGCACATGCGGTAAAGCTCAGCGATGGGAATCACGTCTTCGTGGGCGGCGATTTGGAACACGCTGTCGCCCGACGTATACACAATGGGAAAGCCGGTGCGCATGTGCTCCTCGCCCAGTTGCCGGATGATCTCGGTGCCGGATGCCGGGATATTGCCGAGCGTGCGCCGCCCGATCTGCCGTTCGAATTCTTCAATCAGCAGCCTGGGGAAGCCATGGGGATAGACGGGGAAAGCGCGGTCGAGCCAGATGCCGGCCATTTCCCAATGGCCGGTGGTGGTGTCTTTCCCCGGTGAGACGGTGGCCCCTTTGCCGTAGCTTCCCGCGGGCCGCGCAGGCGGAGTGAGATGTTCGAGCGGCTTGATGTTGGCGAGGCCCAGCCGGACGAGATGCGGTAGCCGCAGCGGGCGCGAACGCGCCACGTGCCCCAGGGTGTCGCGGCCCGCGTCGCCATAATCCGCCGCGTCGGGCAGCTCACCGATCCCGACGCTATCGAGCACGATCCAGATCACGCGCTCGAAGCGATTGTTGCTTTGCTTCACCATCTCGGCAGCACTTTGGTGGTCCAGGCCCGCCTCAGGAGCACCGGGTTGAGAGGCGCCTCCTTATTTTCACATTTGAAGCGGGCCGGACCAAAGAAAATGCGTGCCACTTACTGGCTGCCGCCTCCTCCGCTGCTCTTCGCGGGATCATAAACGAGACGGAAAATCACCGGCTGTGTGAACCGCTGGCTCTCCATTTTCGTGGTCACGAATAGCTGCTTGCCATCGGGAGACAATTCATACGTCTGCGTGTTCGTGCCTCCGCGCCTCTCGGCTACGGCAACGAGCTGGCTTCTCTGCCACTGCGCTGCCGGAGGCGCGTACTCATCCCCGCCGCCTGACGACCCGGAAGAAGAGCCGGAGCTTCCTTGCGCGCTCGTCGAGCTAGCCGTGTTATTCGCGGAATAGAGCGCGAGCACGCGGCCGGAACTCCCGGTGACTTTTGCGGACGTACTTGTTTGCTCGATCGTGAGTTGGGAAAGCTCGTTGATCATGCCTTCACCTCGTCCCTGACCTCGCCCGCCGCCTCCGCCATTGCCGCCGTACCCGCCGCCTTCACCACCTCCGTTACCTCCGCCGCCGTTACCTCCTCCGCCCCAACCGCCACGGCCGCCGTAGCCTCCGCCCTGTCCGCCATGCCCGCCCTCTCCGCCCCCCATCGCATCGTGCATCTTCTGCCGTGGGTCGTCACTCTGAGCCTTATTCAGCGCCCATGTGCCAGCCATGTTTGGTTTGGCGCCAGCAGTTTGAGCCGCAGGCTGAGGCGCGGGCGTTGGCTGGCCGGCAGGCGTAGCGGCCGGCAGCGGGCCAGCCGTGCCGGATTGAGCAGCAGCCCTGCCCGCCGGAACCAGACACAAAATGGCCGCGCCGAAGATGGCCAGACCCAATCGAATGGAAACCTTCAGTTCAAGTTTTTCCTGCATTGTGCGCTCCTTCATTGCTCCCATGCCTCCTCAATTGCTTCGTCGCCATGCTTCTCGCATCGTCTTCGCACACTAGGATAATTCCGCCCGCGAGCTTCCAGAGTTCCAGTATCTCGGCGGCAAAATTTTGTAACTCGCGCCCTTCCTCCTGTATCATGCGACATGCTCTCTTGGATGCACGGGACGCGCCTGGCGCACGGGCGTCGGCGAGCATCTCAATAGCTTGTTGAAAAAGGGGGAAGGTTTTGTGGGTCGCGGCTTTAGCCGCGACATAAAGCCTGCAAATTTAGTGGGGCTTTAGCCCCTGAAGCTCCCCCCGATCGTTTTCTCAATAAGCTGCTAACCTAGGCCTTTGACTCGGCCACGCCAAGCGGCGCGGCTTCTTCCGCAGGGCACGGCGCGAAAGGGGAATGAAGCAGATGGCACACTCGTCCACGCAAATGAAACTGGCCGTCCTGGGCGCGGGGAAAATGGGCGGCATATTGATCGAGGCGTTCGTGAAGCGGGGACTCGTGCCGCCACAGAATATTTCCGCCACGGCTCATCCCGCCGACCTCGCCCGCGCCAACGCCGCCAAGCTGCCCATTTCCGTGGGGACAGATAATCGTGCGGCGGTGCGCGCGGCGGACGTCATCATCCTCTGCCTGAAGCCGCAAAATGTCGCGCAGGTGACCGACGAAATCCGCCCCGACCTGAAAGAGAGCCAGTTGGTGATCTCCATTGCCGCATCCGTGCCCACGCATTACATCGAGCGGCGGCTGGGCGCGAATGTTCCCGTGATTCGCGTGATGCCCAATACTCCCGCGATGGTAGGCGAGGGAATCACCGCGATAGCCAAGGGAAAGTTCGCGGCCCAGAAGCACGTCGAGATCGCGGAAACGCTTTTTGGCGCCGTCGGCAAAACCGTCGTCGTGGATGAAAAGAATATGGACGCCATCACGGGACTTTCGGGCAGCGGTCCAGCCTTCATCTACATCATTCTCGAATCGCTGGCGGAAGGCGGAGTCAAAATGGGACTTTCGCGCGAGCTCGCCACGCTCCTCGCCGCCCAGACCGCGCTCGGCGCCGCGAAGGTCGTCCTCGAAACTGGCGACCATCCCGCCCAGCTAAAGGACACGGTCACCACTCCCGCCGGCTGCACCATTGACGGCATTCTCGAACTCGAAGAGGGCGGCCTGCGTGTCACGCTCATAAAAGCAGTCGTGAAGGCCGCGCAGCGCGCCAAGGAACTCCTCGTCACAGACGACGCGCCAGACCGCAAATGCTGAGGGTTTCGCGCGCCGGGAACGTTGGCGCGGCGGACGCCCCCGTGTGAATCGCCAACACCTTCGAAAAAACGGCGGGCTTGCTCGCGAACAGTCTCAACACCTTTCGGCGAAGCCACACGTTCGCATCCATCCACAGCAGGAGCTGCGTCATGCGCGCGGGAATTCGCGTGATTCTCCTGTGCGCGGCTTCGTAAAAACCCAGGTCCTCGCGCGCAAAAGCCTCCGCAAGAGGCTTGGCCTCCTGTAGCGCCAGACTCAACCCCTGTCCCGCGATCCCATCGAGCGTGCAGGAAGCATCGCCCACAAGCGCCACATTGCCCCGCGCGACGCTTCGCGCGCATCCCAGGGATGTGACGGCGCCCGCTTCCGCCGAGAGAGGCCGCGCGCGCGAAAGGCGGCGCGCGATTTCGGGAAATCCCGTAAGCGCGCGGTCAATCCGCATCTGCGGGTCATTCGAAAAGACCGCCACGCAAATCTCTTCCGCTCCCGTCGGCGTGACGATCATCTCGCACCGCTCCCCCCAATGGACCTCGACCTCGTCCGTCCATGGGCGGACTGCAAAGTGGCGGCGGAACGCGAACCGGGAACGCCGCGGACGGCGGGAACCTAATCCCGCGCATCTGCGGACCATTGAGTTCCAGCCGTCGGCTCCCACGAGCCATTTATATCGAAGGAACTCGCCGTTCACGCACACCCCGCGAAAATCGAAGCCGGAAATCTGCGCGCCCCAGAAAAATGTGACGCCCGCTCCGGCCGCGCGATGGATAAGCATATGATGGAGGACGGTCCGGCGCAAGCCGAAGGCCTTGCCTCGCGCTATTTTTGCGCTGGCGGAAGACGCTTCGTCCGTAAACCTCATTCCTGTGAAGGGAAAAGCAATGCTGGAATCAAGTACGACGCCGATGCCGCTCAGGGCCGCGACCGCGTCCGGCAGCAGCCCCTCGCCGCAAGGCTTGTCAATTGGTGGAGTGCGTCCGTCAGCGATCGCGACCCGGAAGCCTTGCCTTGCCGCGGCAATCGCCGTCGCAAGCCCTGCCGGTCCTCCGCCGACAATCAGAATGTCCGGCTGGACACTCACCGTGCCGCTCCGCTTACCAGCGCGTTAAAACCAGCTCCGCGCAAAAGCCCGGGCCCATCGCGGCGAGAATGCTCAGCGATCCCGCCTCGGGACGGCGGTGCATATAGACGTCCTCGAGAACCAGCAGAACGGAAGTGGAGGAAATGTTGCCGACCTTGCGCAGCGATTCCCATGACGCCTCAAGCTCTTTTTCCGTCAGTCCCAGGGCCGTCGCGGTGGCTTCCAGCACCTTGGGGCCGCCCGTGTGCATGATCCAGCTCTTGATGTCGCTGCGGCTAAGCCCCTGCTCTCCAAGAAATGTATCCACGTCTCCGCCTAGGTGGCGCACCACTGTGTCCGGAACCTCGGGCGATAATACGATGTGAAAGCCTTTCTCGGAAATGTCCCAGCCCATCACGCGCTCCGTATTCGGATAGAAGATGGACTTCGTCGAAAGAATTTCCGGTCCGTCGGATTCCAGCTCGGAACCAACCACGACCGTCGCCGCAGCGCCATCGCCAAAGAGCAGCGCGGAAATCAGGTGCGCCATCGAGATATCGTCGCGCTGCAGCGTGAGCGAACACAGCTCCACCGATAGGAGCGCAGCCGCCTGATCCGGATAGGCGCGCACATAATCCGCCGCGCGCGAAATTCCGGCCGCGCCCGCCACGCAGCCAAGTCCGAAGATGGGAATGCGCTTGATGTTCGGGGAAAGCCCCATCCGATTCACCAGCCGCGCATCGAGCGACGGCGCCGCAATCCCGGTGACGGACGCCACAAAGATCGCGCTCAGGTCTTGCGGCTCGAGCCCGGCGCGCGCCAGCGCACGGCACAATGCCTTCTCTCCCAGGTCCAGCCCCTCTTTAATCCAGACGTCGTTCGCCTCTCCCCACCTCTGCATGTTCTCGTAAAAGCTTATCGGCTCCACCAGGAACCGTCCGTCCACTTTCATGCTTTCATCGAGGCGTCCGAGAATCTCGGGATTGGGCAGGCGGCCCTGCCAATACTTTTTCAGCGCCTCGACAATCACTTCTTGCTTAAAATAATGCTTGGGAAAAGCGCTGCCGACACCGGCGATCCTCATGAACTGGGCTCCTTGATTTTCCCCCTCGGGGCAAGCGACTACATTACCGTGACTTCGCCCGCCACTCAATCCTCTTTGTAAGATTTTGCTGAATCTCGCGGAGCCGCCGTTTTGCTGATTGGGAAGTGCGAGGGGAAAAAGACAAATTATCGGTTGGCAATCTCGAAAGGAAAATTCCCGGGTCTGCTGGTCAAGACCCGGGCTCGGGGATGCAAGCTGGCTGGGCCGAGAGCAATTTCTCTGGTAGGGGCGCCCGCCGTGGCGGGCTGTGCCCCGATTCAGCTAGTAATTCAACGCCTTCAGCAGCAGCATCAACCGCAGAACAAAGTGGAACCCGCCCGCGAGAAGGGCCACGCGCAGCAAGGAGAGCTTGCTCGCAAGAGCAACCCTATTCGGCGCGGCCCGGTCCTCAAGGCCGCCGGGAAAGGGCACGGCGGCCGCGATAGCGGCGCCATTCGAGTTCCAGTGCTCGCGTCTGTGCATGCCCGTTGGCTCTCTTAATTGACAATGCAAACAGGGTTGTCGTGTTCGATCGCCACAACCATGGATTTAAAGATGTCCACGTCCCAGCTATCCGCAACGCGCAGCCGCACCACGTCGCAGGTTTCCGATAGCAGGCGCCCCCGCAATGGCACCCTCAAATTCCCTGTTACAACGCGGAGTATCACTGGCTGCCCCATCCATACCGCGTAACCTCCCACCATGTCGTCTCCTCCTCAGAAGTGACTACCTCGAACAATGCGAGTTTCAGGCGCGCGGAAGGACAGGCCAATGGTACAGAGGGCTAAAACTCGTAGGAGGGTAGTACTAGAAGCATCCCGACACCGCGCCATAAGCTACTTTTCTGCTATCGTTAGAGATGCGCCCGCAAGCGGCACCTAGCGCGCGATAAACGGACCTGCCAATCGAATGATCGAACTTCTAAAACACTTGATGGAACGCCTCTATGACATTCGAGGGCTAATCGAATGGGGCGGGACACTGCTCGTCTGCGGGATCGTCTTCGTCGAGACGGGCATGTTCGTAGGGTTTTTCCTGCCAGGCGATTCCCTACTGGTGACGGCGGGAGTCTTTGCGGGGGCGGGGCAATTGAAGCTGGCCTGGCTGCTCTCCATGGTGACGCTGTGCGCGATTGCCGGGGATCAGTCGGGCTATTGGATCGGCCGGAAGGCTGGCGCGAGCCTCTACCGCCGCGAAGACTCGCGGTTCTTTAAGAGGCGCCACCTCGAGACGGCGCACGATTTCTATGAAAAATACGGCGGCAAGACGATCATCCTCGCGCGGTTCCTCCCCATCATCCGCACGTTTTGCCCACCCGTTGCCGGAGCGGCAAAGATGAGCTACGCGCGCTATTTGGTTTACGACATTTTTGGCGCCGTGTGCTGGGTATGGAGCATGGTGCTCGTGGGATATACGCTCGGGCGGACCGTGCCCAATGTGGACAGGAAAATCCATTACATTATCGCAGCGGTGATCGTTATTTCGCTCCTGCCCGCCGCGTACCACGCCTTGAAATCCCGCGGAAAGAAAGGCGCGCCGGCAACGCCGCAGCTCCATCGCACCGACCCGGAAAATCGCTCACCCTCAGCGTGAGCAAAAGCGCTCTTAAATGCAAAACGGGGAACCTGGCAGTTCCCCGTTTTGCTTCTTTGACAGCCTCGCCAATGCCGTAAAGCATCGCCGAGGTTCGCACCGCAAAAGCGGTGTGGTAAACGGTGTCAAGAATCAGTGCCCGGTGGAGTCATACGTCCTCCCATCACGAGCGACTTCAAGTCCGTATTACGCCCGCGCTTCGAAGAATGCAAGAGGAAAAATGTAGAGGGTCAGTTCCCGATTGGCGCGTTAATCAGGACTTGGACAGCTCGGAACCTCTACCGCTCCCAGGTGCCGGTTCCTGAGAGTTCGCTTACGGGCCACTTAGTTCCTCGGCCAGGATGGGCACGCCCTTCGCGCACGCTTCCACGCCCATGGAAACGCAAATCTGCAGAACCGTCATGATCTCTTCCGGCGTCGCTCCCGCCTTGAGCGCTCCTTGGATGTGCCGGCGCGTGCCGGGCGCATACATGTGCGTGATGGAGGCATCGAAGGCAATGCTGATCAATTCCATGAACCTCGGTGTGAAGATGCCGCTCTTGTAAACGCTGGCTCCGAAGGCAAAGAATTGATCGGTCCATAGTGGCGAAAGCTCGTAGAACGGATCCCACGCGGCGTTCCATTGGCCCATCGCGCGCATCGCATCGCAGGCCGGAGTCTCCGGCTTCGGACCTCCCGCGGGCTTCACGCCTGCCGCCTTCATCTCCTCAAGGAGGATGGGCGCGCCCAGGCTGCATGAATGGACCGCCAGTCCGACGCCACACTTAAGGACGAGGAGAATTTCATCGCGCGTTGCGCCCGCGTCCAGCGCAGCGCGAATCTGGCGGCGCGTGCCTTCCTCGTCCAGGTTCGTGCAAGCGCAATTCAGCGCGAGATAGATCAGCTCCACCTCCTTGCGTGGCAGAACGCCGCTCGTCCACGGGTTCGTTCCTACCCGCAACAGCAGTTCCGCCCCTTTGGGATCCCATTCCTTTAGTTTGTCGAGGGACGAACCCCACGGGTTTACCTGTCGCGCAGGTTTCACCGCCGATTGGTCTCCAGTGGCATTGATGTTCATGGCTTTGTCCTTTCATGGTACGTTCTTGCCCGACGAGTTCTCAATCCTGCATAATGCGGCACAAACGCCGCGAGCAACTCAGGAAACCGCCACCAGGATCTTTCCGTCCACAACTTTCACGGGGTAAGCGGTGACTCCATAGTCGGGAACATGCATGGTGTTGCCGGTTGTCACGTCGTAGCGCCAGCCGTGCCCCCTGCAAGTAACGATCTTGCCCTCCAGTTTTGAGTTTCCCAGAGACAGTCCCTGATGGAGGCAGGAATCGTCCATCGCGTAAATGGTGCCCTCGACGTTGAAAAGCGCCACGTCTTTCCCGGCCACTGTTACCGTCGTGCCTCTACCCGGGGGCAGATTGTCCAGCAGTTCCGCTTCGAGATATTCCACCACAGAGCGTGCACTCGCTTTCTGGCTTGCTGGATTGCGCTCAGTTCGGTTCCGGCTCTGGCATCGCGGCCGGATCGGGCTGAAAAACTGCAAAAATATTTCGTTCCGGATCTTCGAGCACTGCGTACCACCCCGTTTTCGGAACCGGTGTCTTCGGGCGCAACACGCTGCCACCGAGCCGCTGCACCTGTTCTACCGCGTCATCGAGAGATTTAACCCAAACGTAGTGCACCCAACTGCGCGGCCCTGGAATGGGGCGGTAGGTGAGCCCGCCGCGGATCGCTCCTTGCTCGGGCGGGGCGGTTTCGATGTGAAAATAGTCCACGCCCGGGGCTTTTTCGATCTTCCATCCGAAAAGCTCCCGGTAGAAATCGGCCAATTTGGCCGGCTGCTCCGCGAATATCTCGAAGTGAGTGACGGGCGCGGTCATGATTGTGTGTGGTACGGGAAACGATTCATCATCGAAAATGTCAAGGCATTGGGCGCGCTGGGTCCCGCCACTTTCGGGACAGGACCCGACCGGTGTGCGTTTCGACGATTGTCTCTGTCTACTTTTTAGCGGCTGCGGCAGCCGCCGGCGGCACCATGCAATAAGCCATGGGGTGCGAATCGGAGGCAGCCGCCGCGACCGACTTTTTCCCGGTGGTCTCCCAAGTGAGGAACCCGGGCTCGCCTTCCTTGCGGTTCGGCGGCAGACCGAGGGCCATGAGTGTTTCCTCGGGGCTGTTGTACCACACGCCGATCTTCATGATCTCCCGGGCCTCCTCCGCCGTGGCGATTTTGCGGCCGAAGCCCTCAGAGAGGCGAACCATCTGCTCGATCTGCTTGACCGTGGGGAACCGCTCCCCCTTGACCCGCCAGAGGTTGTCCTCATTGCCCACGCGCGTATGAACCCCGAGCATGATTGCCATCCCGCACATGGGGATCACGCCCCGCATAGTGTTTTCGAAATGAACCACCGAGCCCTGCGGCGAGCGACGCAGGTATTCCATCCAGTCGAACGGATTGCGGCCGACCGCACCTCCGCCGATGGCCGTGAGGTTGTGATTCAATGGTCCCATGTAGAGGCCCTTACGGATCAAGCGCTCCACGATCTCGAGCTGGTTGACGTAACCGAGCATAAAGTAGGGCTGGATGCCGTTCTTACGGAGACGCTTCAGGTGCTCGATGTAAAAGGCGGGGCCGGCGTCCGCAAATAGGCCCGCCCAAGCTGCCTGCAATGTCGGGTTGTTTTCGAGAGCTGTCCCCTTAATGTCGTCTTCGCTCCACATCTGCACGACATCCATCATGCCTGTGCCGATGGCGATGGTGACTTGGTCAGGCTTGGGATTGAGCTCCGTCAGCATGTGCCGAGTGTCGTAGTCCAGCCACTTGGCTTTCGATTCGGCGTCCTTCGGTGCGAACGAAATGGACCCCCCGACCGAAAGAATCATCTTCGGCACGGCTTCCTTGAGGCGCCCGATGAAGTAATTGAACTCGTCAAAGTTCTTCGAGCCATGGCCGGTCTGCGGGTCGCGGACGTGGACATGGAGCATGGTGGCGCCGGCGTTGTAGCAGTCCTTCGCGGCCTGGACCTGTTCGTCCCAGGTAACTGGGATATCGCTGGCGTCACTGGGCAACCACTGCGGTCCGTAGGGTGCCGCATTGATGATCAGCGGCTGCATATTCTCTGGGTACAGCGAATCATCGGTGTAATACATTTAGTGTTCTCCTTTTAACTTGGCATCCAAATTCTTTGTTTGTACTTCTGAATCATAGACTTACGATTTCAGGCTTACCCTCTCTCTCGGATCCCAGTCGGGCAGACCGCGACGCCTGCAGAAAACTCTCTCTCGTCTAGTAGGCACGCCTGCTTCCACGGTGTGAAGGTAGTCACACAACGCTCCTAACTGTCTAGGAGTCCCTCAGTTGCGAGCTTTCTATCGGTTCGTCAGGCATGGAGGCGAGAACCTGTGTGCCCGATATTTCGGAGTCTGCACGATATTACGGAGTTTACAGGAGAAGTGTGCATGGTCGATGGTCTGGCTGGCGCAACGGCGGGGGACGACCTCTACTTCAGGAAAAGAGCTTCGCGAACCTGATCGCGGCCCACGAAGGTCTTCGACGAGCGGAAACTTCCAAACAGATCGAGTATTTCACGGTTGCGGAAAACGCGGGCATGTACGGCGATCGTGGGCGCGGCAAGCAGCTCCACCGATTGGCTGTCCGCGACGCGATAGCGGTGAAAGCGCTCGGCTGGGCGGCTGTGGAAAAGCGCCAGCATCGCGCCGCCGGGATGCAAGAGGCTGAAGAGGCGCTCCATCAGCGAGGGCGCAACTTCGGCATCGAAATAATCAAGCAGGTCCCATGCCAGCACGCCATGAAACCTCTGCTCGGGATATTGCAGGGCGGCCGCCAGAAATTTCTCGCCGAGCATGGCCTGGGAAACCCTCTCGCCCTCGTCGCCGGCGGAGCATGTGCGCAGACCTTCCTCCTCCGCAGACAGAAAGTCCCTCCAGGTCCGCAGCACGTCCTCGGTGCTAATTCGATACCCTTTATCCACGAAGAAGGCCACCGTGGATTGCCACACGGGACCGAGATCGAGCACCCGGCAGTTGGGCGCATCGCTCAGTTGCCAGAGAAACTCCTTGAGCCCATTCGAGATACGAATGTTAGCCGAGGGAGCAGCCGCAGGGATGGGTCCGGGCTTGGGGGCATGAGCCGCCGGTTTGGCCGCCGGATGCGTCTTGGCCATCCAATTCATGGCTGCTTACTCAGTTTCGGCATGGGCATGTACGGGATCCAGCACGTCGGAATCCGCAGTCTGCGCGGGTGCCTTGGCGATAGAGCCACTGGGCTCGCTGGCACGTACTGTCTCGACGGAGCCCCGAAGTCGCGCGCCATCATCAATTGCCAGGCGCGGTGTGTGAACGCTTCCCTGCACGCGGCTCGACGGCCCGAGGCGCACGCTTTCCGTGCCTTTCAGGTTTCCCTCGACCGTCCCATCCACGACGATTTCGCGCGCCTCGATATCCGCCTGCACGTGGCCGGTGGAACCCACGGTTACGCGCGACTCCGCGAGACGGATTTTTCCCTGCGCCTCGCCATCTATATATAGGTCCGACTTCCCCGAGAATTCCCCGCGAATTTTCAGCCCGGCGCCAATCCTCGATGCTGCTAAGGAGACGTTCTCCCGGGAAGCGGTTTGGGCGGTGGTTGCGGGAACTATGGATGCAGGCTGCGCCGGTTGCGGAGTGCTCTGCAAAACTGGTTGAGATGTCGCAAGCATCCGGAAAGGAGTTGAAGAAGGCATTCCCTGGTCATCTGCAGATTTACGCCACATGTCCACCTCCCAAGTGGGTACTGGGACTCTGCCCCCGGGAGCAGGCGCCCCGTTTCTGGCTAGAAAAAACTATAGTACAGCCACAATTAATTGTAAACAGGGAGTATAGCGAGTTGCTGAGAATGTTCCAAGAGCTGGGTGCACGAGTTGCCTACGAAAACTCGTGCGAACAAATGGAGAAATTTGCTAAAGATCGTCCCTGTGGAAATTGTGAAAATGTGGAAATGTGGAAAAAATTTCGCCCTGAGTCTGCGCGTCGCTGTGGCGCATTTCCCACAACGCAACCATCATTCCCACAGTCTCGTGAAAAAATATTTTCACGCCAGCGCGGCTTCGCCACCAATTCCCGGGATCGTATTCGGAGTCAGGGGCGGCTATAACGCACAGGACCGTTCCGGCGGGGAGTGTGCGCTCAAATATATACTCCGAGCGGCGCGTGTGATAATTCGAAGTGACCAGCAGAATCCGCTTCCAGCCTCGGGCCGAAATAAGCTGGCTAAGTGCGACGGCTTCCTCCCGCGTATTCTCCGCGTGATGCTCGAAACGTACGATCGCCGCCGCCGGCACGCCGTGGCTTTCCAGATCATGCTCTTCGAGCTGCGCGATACTGGCGTAAGGGCGCAAGAACCTGCCGCTGGCGACCACGCGCGGAGCCCAGCCGGCATGAAAAAGTTCCGCGGCGCGCGCCGCGCGGTCACCCTGATAGTTGTCGTCACCGAGGATCACGATGGCGTCGGAAGCCTGCGGCGATTCGTTCACGACCCAGAAATCGCCGGCAAGCCTGAGCAGCGGATGGCGCGCCAGGTAAGCGGCGAAAAGCAGCACCGCGAGAAAAAGAAGGAATAACAGCCGGAAGAAAATCCCGCCTCGCTGGGAATTTGGCGTGAAGCGGCATCCGGCGCAAGCGGTCATTTGCTCGGATCGAGCTGCCGCAGGCCGTCGGCCGCTTCTTCAGGAAGGGTGCCATTGAAATAGACTTCCTTGATGCTGTAGGACTTGCTTTTTGCCTCGACGATGGGAAGGATTTCGATATGCCAGTGGTAGTCGCTCGCGATGGTCCTCCAGTATTCGCTCAGCTCACCCTTGGTTTGCAGCGTGTTCGGGGCCGTGTGGAGAACCATGTGGTAATTGGGCGTCACTTGTAGAAGACGCCGGAGGGTGCGGCCGAGCAAGCTGGCAAGATGGCGGCGGTTCTCGCCGGGCAGGGGCGCTTCGAATTGATGATTGTGCGTGCGGGGCATCAGCCAGATCTCGTATGGCACGCGCGAGGCGTAGGGACAAAAAGCGGAGTAGTCCCCGGCCGTATCAACCACGCGCTTGGCCTGGCGAAGTTCCTGCCGCAGGATGTCGCAGAAAACGCACCGCTCGCGATCCCGGTACCATTCCCGCGCCGAGCGCAGCTCGTAAAGAATCCGGCGCGGGACAAACGTCGTCGCGGTGATTTGTGAGTGCGAGTGCGGGAACTCCTCTCCCGACTGCACTCCCTGGTTCTTGAACACGGTCACGTACTTGAAGCGTGCATCGCGCTTCAAATCGGCAATCCGCAGGGCATATGCCTCGAGCACGCGCTCGATTTCTTCATCCGCGAATTGCGCGAGCGCAAGCGAATGTTCCGGCGTCTCGACGATGATCTCATGCGCCCCGATCGGCGCCATGCGGTCGTACATGCCCTCGGCGCCGCGCGCGGGGTCTCCCTCGATGCGATAGAGCGGGCGGAAATGGGGATACACCCGCACCTGTGCGGGCCCGTGCGAGGGCAATTCCAAAAGGGGTTTTGCGCCGGAAAGTTTTCCCGGGCAGAGCGGACAAGGCTGCGGCGGGATTTTTTCCTGCGCCGGATGGCCCGCCACGACCCAACTGCGGGTGATGGGATCCTTTCTGAGTTCCATTTTCCCCAAGGAAGAATTCATCGAGGCCATCTTATACCGAAGCCATCGCCGGGACAAAGTTCGCTTCCTCGTCCATTCGGCGGGAATGGCTCGCGCGCGAGCCATGCTATCCTCACGTATTGCGAGGAGCGCGGTTCAAAGAGGCCGGCGAGAATCGTCCCTGTGACGCCAGGATACATGCCGGCCGGAGGATTTCTCTTCGCGGAAAGCGCTGGACGATATGCACGACCAAACATTTATGGAAGCCGCGCTCGAAGAAGCGCGTCTTGCGGCCGAGCGGGGCGAAGTGCCGGTGGGAGCGGTGATTGTGGTAGAAGGCCAAATCGTCGCGCGCGCCGGGAACCGCACCATCACCGAATCGGATCCCACGGCCCATGCTGAAATAGCGGCGGTGCGCGAGGCCGCGGCGAAAATCGGGAATCATCGGCTCACGAGCGCGGCCTTGTACGCGACCATCGAGCCTTGCGCCATGTGCGCCGGAGCGATGATCCAGGCGCGCATCGCGCGGCTCGTCTACGGCGCGGACGACCCCAAGGGCGGCGCGGTGCGCTCGTGCTTTTCCATCCTCGACCACCCGCAGCTCAACCACAGAGTGGATGTGGTCCCCGGCGTTCTCGCGGAAGAAGCGGCGAGCCTGTTAAAGGTTTTTTTCGCCGCGCGCCGATAGCGTTTCGCGCCGAGCGCCCGCGGCGGAGTTGTGGGCTGTCCGCGCGTTTGTTAAGCTGAGAAAGTCAGCAACGACGCGGAGAGGTGTCCGAGCGGTTGAAGGAGCTCGCCTCGAAAGCGAGTGTAGGGGGAACCCTACCGTGGGTTCGAATCCCACCCTCTCCGCCATCCTGCGCCCTCCTCCGGAGGGCTACGGATGGCACGCCATTGCCGCTGACTAACCGGGCAACGGCAGCGGGCGGAAGCTTGCCGGGCGGGGCGGTCAGGGCGATACTCCAAGGATGAAGTATGCGATGCGCTTCGCGCTGGCCGCCGCGATTGCGGCTGTGTTGGCAGCCTCCCTTGCGACGCAGGCCGATGAGCTGAAACTCAAAGACGGGACCATGATCACCGGCACGATCGTCGGCTTCGAAGAGAACTCGTTCAAGGTACAGACGAGCTACGGCTTCGCCGTCGTGCAAAAGGATCAAGTCGTCTCGATCAGCATCTCCGGCGCGGCCAAAGCGGCGGCGGAAAAAACGACTGAGCCTGCCGCGGAAAAACCGCAGCCCGCCAAGCCCGCCAAGAGCCAGAAGGTGACCGCCCCCGCGGCTCAGTCGGCTCAACTGGCGCCGTCGGCGCCGCAAAAGATTTCCGCAAACGCGCCCACGCCGCCCGCACCGGCCGCGCCTGTCATCGCGAAAAGCGTCCCACCTCCAGCCGCCGTACCAACTCGACCCACCCCACCAGCGCAACCCGCCGCGCCCGAACCCATCCGCGAGGAAGTGAGCGGCAACATATACACGAACGAGACGTACGGCTTCCGCATGTACAAGCCGCCGGACTGGGAAGTGATCGCGGGCGCGCGCAGCCTGCTCCCCGGAGCCATTGCCGCGATGGGCACCGACGACGAAACCACGTACCTGCTGATCGGACAGCAGCCCGCCGGGAAATCGCTCGAGGCCGACATGCGCGAGGCCGAAACGCGCCTCACCGACGTGATGGACAACTTTCGCCCGCTCGGTGAGACGCGCATCATGGTCTCGGACAGCGCGGCGATCGAGCGCCGCTTTCGCGGCAGCGTGGACGACCACGACTGGTCCGGGTTTGCCGTCTTCGTGCCGCGAGGAGCGCGCCTCTATACCATCTTTGGGATGACCCGCGCCGATAGCGACCTGGTGCAAATTCAGGAAAATGTGATCGTGCGCGCCATTTCCAGCCTGCAATTTAGCCAGTAGGGACCGATAAGGGCATCATCGCAGTTTGCGGGCCATGTTTTGCAGGCTCCGCTACTGGCTTGAAGCGGCTGATACTCGCGCCATAGCTTGCGGTTGCCCCCGATTCAGTTGTCAAAGATCCTTACCGTCCTCGCTAGGAGGACGCCACCCTCGCCGCACATCGGCTGCGGCGGGCAAGAGCCCCCGCGCCTCGCGCGGGGTTCGCTGCCTCAATTGCACCATCATGGGGCAGCGTTCCGGCCCCGGTTTTGTATCGATTAGACTAGGCCGCTTTCCTTTATTTTCAATGGTTTACGGCTATTTCTAATCGCCAGCGTGTCGATTAGAAATGGATTAGACGCGGGAGCAATCCCCGCCCCCGGCCGGGCATAACCACTGGGCGGACACTATGTTCAGTCCACATAAAACCAAGAAAATTATATCACACGTGTACTAGTAAGTCAATAGAAATCGGCGGCTGACGGAGGATCAATTTCCGATTATCGGCCAAACCGTCCACGTGACCGCTAGAGAGTCGGCACCGAAGATGACTTCCGAGTAGCCGACCATCCGGACACAATCGGAAGTGAGGGATCTGTGGCCGATAGGACACTTATCGCCGATAGTCGAGGCCAATCACTTCGGAAACTCTGAACGCGGTTGGCCGCAGCCGCCTTGTACGGATGCAATGCTGACTGAAAGCTGTCATCATATGCGCGACAGGTCGGACCGCAGCGGAGGTGGCGATGGACAAGAACGCTTCGCCGAAGGCAGGTAAGGCTCCGCAGACGTCACCTGAAGCTCCCTTCACAACGTTCATTCAATTGGACGGGAAGTCCCCAGTTCCATCGCAGTTTCGTGTTCCGGGGACTTTTACGATCACTCGGCTCCAGTCGTCGGCTGGGCTTCCTGACCGAATCACAAAGTTATCGCCCGTCCCCGCTCTGCTAGTCTCGATCTCCCTTAAGTCTCTGCCGTCATCGAGCTACCAGGTTTGGACATCAGACAAGCTCATTCCTACGTCCATCGTTCACCCGTTTCGCTCCAATGTCATCGATTTCGATTCGCAGCCAAGGTGCTGGGCAGGTAGTGCCTTCGATTACGTTCATTATTCTGTCCCTCGTAAGGGACTAGATGACATTGCCGAGGATCTCGGTTTTGGCCGGGTGAGTGACTATCGCCTGGCAGTGCTCGAAGATGATCTGGTTGTGGCCCAGATCACGAAGAGCATTCTTCCGTTCCTTGGGCGGAGCGACGCTCCCTCTGTGCTTGCCCTCGATCAATTCAGTCTCATCCTCGGAGCGCATCTCATCCAGCAGTACGGTGTACTCCAGAAAGCAGCACGGCGTTCAAACGGGGGCCTAGCGCCATGGCAGAAGCGACGAGCGTCGGAAATTCTTCATGAGAACATGCATGGCCGCATCCGGCTCTCTGACGTTGCACGCGAATGCGGACTTTCCGTCAGCCACTTTGCCCGCTCGTTCAAAACCTCTTTCGGCACCTCCACTCACCAGTGGCTGATTCAGCATCGCATTGAGCACGCCAAACAACTGATGAGCCAGACCAGCATGTCGCTGATCGACATCGCGATTCAGTCGGGATTTAATGACCAAGCAGCGTTCACGCGCACATTCCATCAACTCGTCGGGGTCAGCCCCGGAAGATGGCGACGGCATTACATGACAAGGCATTCCCGAGATTAACGCCCCATTTCCTAGTCTTTCGAGACGGTCGCGCCTCCCGGTCCATAAGTGCGACTCATTTTTAGGCAATAAGCAACAAAACAAGCAAAATCCCGCAAGATGGCACGCGCGCAAGAGCCTAAGGTCAGCCGGTCACGCGCTTGTTAAGGAAGAAAATCACCTCGCCGTCCCGCGGTTTCGAGGTCTAAGAAGGGAGAAACATATGGCTGATACTAATTCTGCAGCGCACGTGCGGGTCATCGAGGAAACGCCTGCGTACTGGAGGGTTGTGTTCGACTACCCGCCTTTCAACATCGTAGACGCCAGCATATTCGAAGCCCTACAGGATCTGCTCGCGCGAATGAACGCCAGCCCGAGCCTGCGGGTCGTCGTATTCGAAAGCGCGAACCCCGAGTTTTACCTTGCCCACTTTGATTTGACCGGCAAGATAGGGAACATCATGACTGCTGTCGGGGCTTCGGGCCTCCCGATCCTAATGGATACGTTCGTGCGTCTCACCAAGTCTCCGGTGGTCAGCATCGCGAAGATCCGAGGCTGCGTCCGGGGCGTGAGCAGCGAGTTCGTCCTCGCCTGCGACATGCGCTTCGCATCGCGCGAGAATACGCGACTCGGCCACCCCGAAGTCGGGGTGGGATTGCATCCCGGCGGCGGCGGTACGGAACGTCTTCCACATCTGGTCGGGCGCGGTCGGGCGCTCGAAATCGTTCTCGGCGCGAACGATTTCGACGGCGACACCGCGGAACGATACGGATACGTCAACAGGGCACTCCCAGACGCCGAACTGGACGGCTTCGTCGACGCGCTCGCGCGCCGGATCGCCTCCTTCGACCGGCGTGCCATCGCCGCCGCGAAGAATCTCGTCAACCATGTCTCGTTGCCGTCCGCCGACCGGCTCCTCGACGCCATCACTTCTTTTGAGACCGCGCTGACTTGGCCTGAAACGCAGCAGCGAATCCAAGCTCTATTAAAGCGCGGACTCCAAAGGGACGGCGACTTCGAAAATCGGTGGCCCGCATTGCTCGGCACGCTCCTCGAGACATAGTCGATTTCTAGGGTTCGCACCGTCAACCACGGAGTTGGAAGATTTTTAGGCAACAAACAACAAAACCAGCAAGATTCTGCAAGAGAACAGCCCGGCTTGAGCATACAAAAAACAGAGGAGGAGAGTAATGACGGCTGGTTCAACGCAGCGCCCTGAACGTGTGACACGCAAACAAGGAGAACAACAATGACGATCAAGAACGTGGTTCTAGTGCATGGTGCATTTGCCGATGGCTCAGGTTGGGAAGCCGTCGCTAACATCCTCAAAAATGATGGGTACAAGGTGTCGGTGGCGCAGCCCCCCGAGACCTCGTACGCCGACGACCAAAAGTACACGAAGGCCACAATCGACGCCATGGGCGGGCCGGTGGTTCTCGTGGGCCACAGTTATGGCGGGTCCATCATCACCGAGGCCGGCAATCATCCAGACGTTGCGGCGCTTGTCTATATTGCCGCATTTGCTCTCGATGAAGGTGAGAGCTGTGCGTCGATCGAACAGGCCCTGCCGCAAGCGTCCAAGGCGTTCAAGCCGGACAGCAATGACAACTGGTGGATAGACGAGGCGCATTTCGCGGCCGATTTCGCAGCGGACATTCCACCGGAGAAGGCGGCATTCATGGCTATATCGCAGGTGCCGATCTCCACCGACTCGTTCACCCATAAGGTTACGAATCCCGCGTGGAAGAACAAGCCCACCTGGTACATGGTGGCCACGGAAGACCGGTCGATCAATCCGGATCAGGAGCGCATGATGGCGAAGCGCGCCAAGGCCAAGACGGTCGAAGTAAAGGCGAGCCATGTTGCCTATATGTCTCGCCCGAAGGAAACAGCCAAGCTCATCGAAGAGGCTGCCACTTCTGCGGCCGTCATGCGTGCCGCCGGCTGAACCCGCCTCGCTCGATAGTGGGCCTCCGCCGATCCAGGCGACGACATCGGCGGAGGCCCGGATGAGTGTCGTCGTCTGAGGAGAACACAATGAACGATCACATCACCGTAGAAGGACATGACGGCGCGTTCGCCGCCTATATCGCAAAACCGAAGACCTCGCCGGCTCCCGCCGTTGTCGTTCTGCAGGAGCTGTTCGGGGTGAACGCCGACATCCGCAAGACCTGCGACGAACTGGCGGAACAAGGCTTCCTTGCGGTTGCGCCAGACCTGTTCTGGCGGCAGGAGCCGGGCGTCGACCTTAATGTTACCTCCGAGGCCGACTGGCAACACGGCCTTCGTCTGTACGGAGCTTATGACCGAGACGCGGGCGCGAAGGACGTCAAGGACACCGTCAACGCAGTACGCAACCTCCCGGAGTGCAACGGCAAGGTTGCCGTCCTCGGCTATTGCCTCGGCGCGCTGATGGTCTTCCTGACAGCCGTGCGCTACCACGGCGTCGACGCTGCGGTCGCTTATCACGGCGGCGATACTGAAAAATATCTGGGAGAGGTCGATGGGCTTAATGCGCCCCTTCTAATGCATCTGGCCGAGGAGGATGAGTTCATTTCCAAGGCTGCGCAAGCTGAGATTAAAGCGGCACTTGCCAGGAAACCGAACACGACAGTCTACAGCTATCCGGGTCAGAATCATGCCTTCTCTCGACATAATGGCGCACACTACAATGCCGCCGCGGCAGCGCTCGCCAACGGGCGGACAAGCGAATTTCTACATCAACAACTCCCGTGAATACGGCGTATCCGGAAGTAATCCACATGCCTGATGAACGCGCAAAGCGGGCGCTATGCTTCCGTTCGCGTCCGAAACGCGGCTAAGGCGGCCCTGCAGGAGAGCAGGCTGCAACACAAAAAGAGTTACCGGCAACCAGCTTTGTGTGCTACGCCTGCCCTTCGGAGGCCCGGCAAATCAGTCCGCCCAGGCCAAATAACCCGGCACAATTAGATTCAGCACGGGAATGATCAGCAGAATGCCCCACCAGCTGGGCTTGTGGCGCGCTTCGGCGATGGCCATCCAGATCAATATGAAGATCACGATGTTAACCAGCGGGATCAAACAGAGGATGAACCACCAGAGTGGCTTTCGCGCGATTTGAAGCATCAGAAAGACGTTGGCGATGGGGATCCATGCGAGCCAGCCATTCGGGGTGTTGGTCTTCGTGGCGATGGTCATGGTCGCCAGAGACACATAGATGTAGGCGGCTATGACGAACACAAAGAAGGTCATCCCGAACATACCTGTGAACATCGTGCTTTGCGCATCCATAAGGCTCCTTCCTCCCTGACGAGAGAATTTATCCGGAATTCCCGATTGGGACTTCTGCTTGCCGCATCCTACGCTTCCCCCGCCCTCGAAACAACAAATTTGTCACGGGGTAGTGGGTCGCTTTGCGGTGGCACAGCCACTCCTGGCTGTGCGCTTCGCCGGATGCTCGGGCTTATGTGCCCAGGTAAGGGTGCCTGCGCCACCAAAACCAACATGCCTCGGCAAAGTGGCTACGGTTATTCCTGCACGGTGAAGCGGACGGGCTGGATGCGGATCACATTGCCCGTCTGAACGGAAATGTTGTAGTCGCCGGGTTTCACGTGAGGGACTTTCACGACGAGCTTATCCTCGTCCTGTTCCACGAGCGTGGCCTTGTAATCGGTTTTGTCGTCGGAGAGGAATACGGCGGAAACGGTGCCTTTCCCCAGATTCTCTCCCGTCGCGGTCAGGGTGTCGTCCACTTTGCCGGAGGGCGGATCCACACTCGTGATGCTCGGCGAACCCTGCGCAAAGAGCGACGGGCTCAGAAGCGTCATCAGGATCGCTGCGGCCAGAAGCCCTAATGCTATATGGACGTACTTGTTGCCATCGCGCCCGTTTCGTTCCAAGGGGCCAAGGAGCGAAAAGAGCCTGCCGCGGCCTGAATGGCGGCTTGGTGCTTGGGTATCAGCCATGGACCACCTCTCAGCCGAGATTCCCTGGATCGAATCTCCCCTCTTGGCGCCAGCGCTTCCTAGCGCTTCAGGAACCAAGCATGCGAAGCATGCGCTGAAATTGTACGGGAAGCTGTGACTTACGTCACTGTACGATGTGATTTCGGGCGTACTTCCCATTTCGGCCCCACTATACGGCGGATGCCGCTGGCGTTACGGGCAGGAGCTTACACGCGCGGGGCTAGAATTTCGTGACCTCGCTGAAGTGGAAATCGCGGACCTTCATCGCCGGGACGACCATCTCAAAAGATTCTTCGCCGGCGGCGCGAACAGCCGGGCCGAGCATCTCGACACGCGCAAGCATCTCGATGATGCTCTGGTTGAAACGGAAATTGCGGATGCCGCGCGACACGCGGCCATTTTCGACGAGGAATGTGCCGTCGCGCGTCATGCCCGTCAGGATTTTCTCGTAGGGGTCCACCTCGCGGATGTACCACAGACGCGTGACGAGGATGCCGCGCTCGGTGGAGCGGACCATATCGTCCACGGATTTATCGCCGCCGGCGAAAACGAGATTCATGGGCGCTTCGCCGTAATCGTTCGGCAGCGAGAAGCCGTGGCCGGTGGGCTTCGCCTTCATTTTTTTCGCGGTGGCGCGCGCATAGACGAGATTTTTCGGCACGCCGCGATCCACGAGCAGCACCTTCTGCCGCGGCACGCCTTCGCCGTCGTAGGGCGCGCCCGTTTGCAGCGGGTGATAGGCATCGTCCCAAATCGTGATGTTCTCGCCGAAGATTCTCTTTCCCATGCGGCCCGTGAGGCACGAGCGCTTATCGAGCACGGCCGTGCCCGCGAAATCGTAGAAGAGGAAGCCGACGAGATCGAGCACCGCCGACGGCGAGAGGATGGCCGTGTAGTGGCCCGGCGGAAGCTCCTGGGGCTGGCGCGACTGGGTGGCTTTGCGGCTGGCGCTTTCGGCGAGCGCGTCGGGATGAATCTGGCGAACGTCGGGCGAATTCGATTTGGCCCAGCCGGAGGAATTTTCCTCGAGGATCGTGACGGAGAATTCCGCGCGTGTCTGCTCATAGCGCGCGAAGAGCCCCCTGGAATTGGCCAGCACGGATTGCACAGATCCGGATGAGAAAATTCCCGCCGCCGTCTGCTTGCTCTTCTCCGCCATTTTGCAGACGCGCGCGACGGCGCGGGCGCGGTCCTGGGGAGTGGCCGCGGCCGTGGCCGGAAAAAACCGCGCCACCCGCTGATATTTCTGCGCGCGCAGCATGGGAAGCAGATGAGGATTTTCGGGTTCGTTGCGCGCGAGCCGCGCGGCGGCCGCGACGACGCGGCGCAGGGACTCGTCATCCGTCTTGTTTGTCGAGGCGCGAGCCGTGCGCCCATCCACAACCGCGCGGACGGAAATTGAGAGCGTGCGCTCGGCGACATTCTGATGGATGGTGTTGTTGGCAAAGCGCGTGAGGGCGCTCGATTCGGAACTAATCTCGACTTCCGTTTCCTCCGCCTCGCTGAACTTGAAAACGCGCGCGGCAATGCGTTCGAGTTCCGCCGCCGTGAAGCGGGCGCCCTTTGCGCCGGATATTTTTTTGTGACTGGTGGCCATTATTTTGCGAAGGCGACCCCGACTTTCACGTTGCGGAAGCGCGCGGGCGCGGCGCCGTGGCCCGTTCCCATGGTCTGCATGGGCTGGCCCTTGCCGCAGTTGGGCGTGCCCCAGAGCGTCCAGTGGTCGCGGGAGCAGATGGCGTCGCAGCTATTCCAAAATTCCGTGGTGATGCCGCTATAGCTGGGATTCTTGAGCATGCGCGTCTTCTTGCCGCCCTTGATTTCCCAGCCGATTTCGGTGGAGAACTGAAAATGGTAGCGGCGGTCGTCAATGGACCAGGAGCGGTTGGTGTCCATGAGGATGGCGTCGTCGGTATCGGCAATCAGGCCGTCGTATTCCCACGCGCCGGGATTTAGGCTGATGTTGGTCATGCGGATGATGGGCAGGCGGTTCCAGCTTTCGCAGCGCATGGTGCCGTTCGAGCGATTCTCGCCGATGGCGGAGGCTGTCTCGCGATTGCTCAGGTAGCCGGTGAAAAGACCGTCCGTGATGATGGGCGTGCACTGCGCGGGAACGCCTTCGTCGTCGTAGGCAAACGTGCCGAGGCCGGGGCCGTGCTCGAGCCGGGCGTCCGCGACCACGTTCACGATATCGGAGCCATACTTCAGCTTGCGCAGCTTATCAACGGTGAGGAAGCTCATGCCCGCGAAATTCGCTTCCATGCCGAGGACGCGGTCAAGCTCGATGGGATGGCCGATGGACTCGTGAATTTGCAGGCCCGAGCTGCGAACTGCCGAGGATGATCGTGCGCTGGCCTTCGGGGCATTGCGCGGCGGAGTGCAGCGCGACGGCCTCCTCGGCAATGCGCAGCCGCATTGCCGGCCAAATCGAGCGACTCGACCAGCTCATAGCCTTGCAGCATGTGCTGGCCGCCGAAGCTATTCGGGTAGGAGCGCTTCTGGATTTCGGAACCGGCGAAGCTGGTAGCCACGATTCCCGCGCCCGATTGCATCTTCACCTGGTGGATCGAAGAGCCCGTGCTCGAAGCGAAGAGCTGCTCGATCCGCCGGAACGACATCGAACCTTCCGCGACGGTCACGCCCTTGACGCGCCGCATTTCAGCATCCGCCGCGAGCAGCAGATCCATCTGGCGCTCGACGGGAATGCGGAAGGGATCCTTCAGGAACGGATTCTGCCAGGTATCCACGTAGGCGTGCTCGGGAGCCAGCGCGACATTTTCGCGCTTGGCAAGCGCCGAGGCTTTGGCGATGGCGACGGCTTCGGCGGCGCAGGCCTCGACGCCTTCGCGCGTGAGGAGGTCCGTTCCCGCGAAGCCCCAGGCGCCGCCGGCAATCACGCGGATGCCGATTCCGAATGACTCGCTTTCGGCGAGCGTGCCCACTTCGCCGTTTTTCGTGGAAATGTCGCGATGGCGGATGTCCATCACGCGCACGTCGGCATACGTAGCGCCACGACGCGTGGCGGTCTCCATCGCCCAGTTGGCTAGCTCTTGCATCCGTGCCTTTCGGCTCCTGCTAAAGTTTCAACAAAGCAGGAACGAACCTAGCAACTGGAGAGCGAAGTTTCAAGGGGGTACTTGCGTAAAGAATCGTGCCCTGGCAGGTTATTCGAGAAATAGAACGCCTGATTGCGGCGGCGAGCTCCCGCCGAAGTCGGTAGAAAAAATTTGTGGTGTAACCAATGGGCTTGCTGGAGAATCTCACTGGCAGGACCAGAAGTACTCGGAGGAAGATAAAATGAAAAGCTCGATCGGATTTTTTGCAGCGATGCTGGCGATGTTAGTATTTTCTCTTCCGGCCCTCGCGCAAGACCACAAAGATCAAGGGAACGGCGGCAACAAGGGCGGCGGCCAAGCTCAGGGCGGCCATGCCGAAGGCGGCCAAGAACATGGCGGCCAGCCGCAGGGGGGCCAACAGCAAGGAGGCCAGCAACATGGTGGCCAACAGCAGGGCGGGCACGACTGGGGAAATGGACACATACCTTCTGCTCCTACTCCCTACAGGGGCCAGCCACACCCCTCGAATAATGCGGGCCACGAGAACGCGACTCCCGCGCATCCCGAGGCCCAGAATGAGCACCATGACAACGGTAACTTCCAGGGTGGCCACAATTCCGATAATCGTCCCCACGTCGAAACCAGAGGAAAAACGGACGTCTGGGTCGGCCACGATACCGGGCGGAATGATCCTCACTACCACCTCGATCATCCGTGGGAGCACGGGCGCTTTGGAGGCGAGATTGGCCCACGCCATATATGGCGGATCGAGGGCGGCGGGCCGGGCCGATTCTGGTTTGGCGGCTTCTACTTCAGCATCGCCCCCTACGACGTGGACGACTGCAGCGATTGGGACTGGAATGGCGACGACATCATCATTTACGACGATCCGGACCACATTGGATGGTACCTCGCGTATAACACGAGGCTGGGCACGTACTGCCACGTGATGTATTTGGGGGGAGGCTAGCCGAGAGGAAAAACTCCCGGGCCGGACGAAACTACCGGCCCGGCGTTACCGTTAGGTGCCTTCGGACCACGAGGCCAGGTAATGCTCCTGGTCGGGTGTGAGCTTATCGATTTGGAAGCCCATGGACTCGAGCTTGAGCTTGGCGATTTGCTTATCGAGATGCTCGGGGACGGGATAGACCTGGGCTTGAAGTTCCGCGGCATTCTTGACCAGGTATTCCGACGACAGGGCCTGATTGGCGAAGCTCATGTCCATCACGGCGGCGGGGTGGCCTTCCGCCGCCGATAGGTTGATGAGGCGCCCGTCGGCGAGGAGATAGAGTTTGCGGCCGTCCTTCATGGAGAATTCGTCCACGAAGGGGCGGGCCGGCTTCTTGCCGCTGGAAAGTCTTTCCAGCGCGGGAATATCAATCTCGACGTTGAAGTGGCCGGAGTTGCAGACCACCGCGCCGTCTTTCATGTTTTCGAAGTGCTCGTGGGCGATCACGGACTTGTTCCCGGTGACGGTGATGAACACATCGCCGATTTTCACGGCTTCGCTCATGGGCATCACGCGGAAGCCATCCATCACGGCCTCGATGGCGCGCGTGGGGTTCACCTCCGTGACGATGACGTCCGCGCCCATTCCCTTGGCCCGCATGGCCACGCCGCGGCCGCACCATCCGTAGCCCGCCACCACCACGCGCAGCCCGGCGATCAATAAATTCGTGGCGCGAATCACGCCGTCGAGCGTGGATTGCCCCGTGCCGTAGCGATTATCGAAGAAGTGCTTCGTGAGCGCGTCGTTGACGGCGATGATCGGATACTTCAGCGTGCCGTCCTTGGCCATGGCGCGCAGGCGGATGACGCCCGTGGTGGTTTCCTCGGTGCCGCCGATGACGCCCTTGATCAGGTCCGTGCGCTTGGTGAGCAGCACGGTGACGAGGTCGGCGCCGTCGTCCATGGTGACCTGGGGCTTGTGGTCGAGTGCGGCATTGATGTGGGCGTAGTAGGAGTCGTTGTCCTCGCCCTTGATGGCGAACGTGGGAATGTTGTAGTCCTTCACAAGCGATGCCGCCACTTCGTCCTGTGTGGAAAGCGGATTCGAGGCGCAGAGAACCACATCGGCGCCGCCATCGCGCAGCGTGATGGCCAGGTTGGCCGTCTCGCTGGTGACGTGCAGGCACGCGGACATGCGCACGTCCTTGAGCGGCTGTTCCTTAATGAACCGCTTGCGGATCAACTGCAGCACGGGCATGTGCTGATTGGCCCATTCGATGCGGCGCTTGCCCTTTTCGGCAAGCATGATGTCTTTCACATCACCCGAGAGCTTGGCGGCTGTTTCCACGAGATGGTTCCCCCATTGAGATTCCGCGAAATTTGATGGCGCGAATTCGAGCGTTCCGCGACTAGCTGCGCGATACGGCGACGGCGCCGCTCGAAGCAGCCTCCTTGCGAATGGCGGCGGCTTTGTCCGTGCGCTCCCATGTGAAGCCCGGGCCGGTGCGGCCGAAATGGCCGTAGGCGGCTGTGGGGCGGTAAATGGGGCGGCGAAGATCGAGCGTTTCAATGATGCCCGCCGGGGTCAGCTTGAAGAAGGAGCGGATCAGCTCCGTAATCTGCGCGTTGGGAATTTTGCCCGTTCCGAAAGTGTCCGCCATCACGGAGACAGGTTCGGCTACGCCGATGGCATAGGCAAGCTGCACTTCCACTTTGCGCGCCAGACCGGCGGCGATCAGATTCTTGGCCACGTAACGAGCCATGTAGCACGCCGAGCGGTCCACCTTCGACGGGTCTTTCCCCGAAAACGCGCCCCCGCCATGGCGGCCATAGCCGCCGTATGTGTCCACGATAATTTTGCGCCCGGTGAGGCCCGCGTCGCCCATGGGACCGCCGGTAACAAAGCGGCCGGTGGGATTGACGTGAATTTTGGTCTTTTTGTCGAACATGCCTTCCGGAATCACGGGCTTGATCACGTGGGCCACGACCGCGTCTTCGAGGTCGGTGTGCGAAACCTTCTCGCTGTGCTGCGTGGAAATCACCACGCACTCGACGCGCGCGGGGCGCCCGTCAATATATTCGATGCTGACCTGGGATTTTCCGTCCGGGCGGAGGAAATTAACCACGCCGGCTTTGCGGACTTCGGCGAGGCGATGTGTGAGCTGATGGGCAAGCTGGATAGGCATGGGCATCAGCTCGGGCGTCTCATCGCAGGCGTAGCCGAACATCATGCCCTGATCGCCCGCGCCGCCCGTATCCACGCCCATGGCGATGTCGGGAGACTGCTTCTTGATGGCGCAAACGACGCCGCACGTCTCGGCGTCGAATCCGAACTTCGCGCGCGTATAGCCGACGTCCCGGATCACTTCCCGCGCGAGATCGGAGAAATCCACGTACGTGGTCGTCGTGATCTCGCCCGCCACCACCACAAGCCCGGTGGTGACCAGCGTCTCGCAGCCCACGCGGCCGAGCGGATCGTCTTTCAGGACGGCGTCGAGAACGGCGTCGGAAATCTGGTCCGCGATTTTGTCGGGGTGGCCCTCGGTTACCGATTCCGAGGTAAACAGGAACTTATCATCGTCGTGCGCCAATACAGTGTCCTCCGGCGAAATGAAAGGCAATCCAGGGGCTAAATTGCTCTTTCGTGCAGTAAGCGAGACAAACAACGCTAACACACGGGTATAACGCTGTCAATTTGACCACGCCGGAGGTGCGCTAAATTAGTTAGCGTTTGCCGTTAAGGTTTAAATGTAGCCCCGCGGCCTTTCGCGGTTTTTGCGTCCCGGTGCTTTTGACCGGGAAGCGCGGCATCTTGCCGTTGCCTTTCCTGGGAGCGCCGCTCTCCTGAGCGGCAGCCTTTTCTTTGCCTTTGCTCTCGTAGCGGCCGCCTCGATTTGCAGGCGGGCCTGCCGGGCCGAAGCGGGTTCATCGCGTAGGCCGGCATCTTGCCGTTGCAGTTGCCCTCGCCCCTCACCCCTCGCCCGCACCCATATCCCCTTCCAAATCAGTCCCCTACCGTCCCTTACTTTGGTATTGACAACTAAGTATCTATATGCTACAATGGGTTGCTTTTGTTGAGCGCGCCAGACCCGTTGGACGCGCTCAACCCTGGAATTGCCATGTAACGGGGAGAGAGGACGTGTGTCCTTGATGACGCACTCGAAGGCTCGAAAGATCGAGACAGGGACCCTATCGGGGCTTTCCAGCCTCAAGCTTCTGGCCTCCAGCATCCAGAATTCTAATCGAAACACACCAGGAAATAGAAATCGCTGCAACTCCATGAAAATAAACGACGGCGACCAGTTCTAATCGAAACAAAAACAGGGGGGTCGCCAGCCAAAATTCAGCCTTGCATATCGAAAATGAGGCGAAAATCGAGAAAAACCAAAATGCCGCGCTTAAGCCCGCGGCGCTACATTTAAATCTTAAAGGCAGGATGCCGAGGCTGAGACATCAATAGAAGCTGTCTCATAAATGTTCTTTAGGGGGTCGGAGCTTTAGCTCCGACAAAAAGCCGCTCTAAAAAGGGGGCTTTAGCCCCTGAGGACAGGTTTTAGCGGCCTTCTGCGCCACGAAGGCGGGCGAGCGTGGAGAAAAACTCGGGGAACGAGACGGCGGCGCAATCGGCGTCGCGGATAGTCGTATCGCCCTCGGCTCCCAGCGCCGCGACGGCGAGCGCCATGGCGATGCGGTGGTCGCCGTAAGGGTCCACGCGCGCGCCGCGCAATTTTCCCGCCGAGCGTCCCTCGACGAACATCCCGTCGGGAAATTCTTCCACGCGCGCGCCCATCTGGCGCAGGCCAGCGGCCAGGGCGGCGATGCGGTCGCTTTCCTTCACGCGCAGCTCCTGAGCGTCGCGAATCTCGATTCCCTTCTCTGTGAAGGGGCCGAGGGCGGCGAGCATGGGCAGCTCGTCAATCATTTCGGCGACCTGCGCGCCGGAAACGCGGCCGCCGGTGAGCGGGGCGTGGCGCACGATAACGTCGCCGATCAGTTCGCCATCGCGCAATTGCACCGAGGCCAGATGAATGGAAGCGCCCAGGGAAATAAGAAAATCGAGCACGCGCGCACGCGTGGGATTGAGCCCCACATTGTGCAGCATGAGCGACGATTCGGGCAGGATGAGCGCGGCAGCGATCAGAAAGACGGCGCCCGAAAGGTCGCCGGGAACGGTGAGCCGGCGGCCGATGAGTTTCGGTCGGGGATGGATGCGAATGATTCCTTTAGAGGTTTCGACCTTGGCGCCAAATTCGCGCAGGGCGAGTTCGGTGTGGTCGCGCGTGGCGACGGACTCGCGGACGGTCGAGATTCCGTCGGCGTAAAGCCCCGCAAAAAGAATGGCCGATTTGACCTGCGCGCTGGGCGCGGGAGGCGTGTAGTCAATGGCGCGAAGAGGGCCGCCGCGGATTTCGAGCGGGGCGCGGCCGCCATCGCGGCTGGCAATTTGCGCGCCCATCTGCTCGAGCGGCTCGATCACACGGCGCATGGGGCGGCGGCGCAGAGAATCGTCGCCCGTGAGCGTGGAGGTGAAGGGCTGGCCCGCGAGCACGCCCGCGAGCATGCGCATGGTCGAGCCGGAATTTTCGGCGTCGAGCGCCTTGCGAGGCGGCTTCAAGCCGCCCAGGCCGACACCGACGATGACGACGCGGCGCTCGTCGGTTTCGACCACGATGCCCAGGCGGCGCAGGCATTCGAGCGTGCTCGCGCAATCCGCCGACGAGGCGTAATTGGAAATTTCGCTCGGGCCTTCGGCGAGCGCGGCGAGAATGGCATAGCGATGCGAAATGGATTTGTCGCCGGGAAGTTCCGCGACGCCGTCAATCGCCCCGCCCGGCGAAATGGTCTTTTTGCTCACGGAAGGATTTTACCACGCCGGTTCGAGCGGCTCTCGATTCGAGGGGTAGCGGGTCAGTTTGAATTTCCGGACCCATCGATCGCTTCGCATAACGCCGGCGATGGCGGCAGGAATTACAGACCATGTTTGGGACGTTGAGGATGTGGTGGCGCTATTAGGACAATTAGTGGGAGAATCGCAGGAATCTATCTTGCTCCAAAAGGCAGTCGAATACGAAAGTGAGACGATGAAGCGAACTGCGCCGATTTTTTCCCTTGAGAATTGGTGGGAAGAATTTATCGGAAAACTGCGTATAGCATACATATCCACCACGCTCATTGTCGTTGGTGGCCTGCTAATGTACTGGCGCGGCCCGGAGTATTTTCGCCACTCGTTAGGCGAGGCTTTCATGGTGGCGGGCATTTTGGTTTGGCTTGTGGATCCCTTTGTTAAGGCGCGCCTACTGCGAGAGGCCGCCGACGGGATTTTTCACTTAATCTTAGGGTTTGACCAACAACCTGAAATCAAGACGCGTTTAAGGGAATTGGTTTCCAATACGAAGTTATTTCGCAGAGACCTCGACTTGAGGTGTGTTTTTGAACCTGCAGAAGGTTCAATGCTCTTGAAGATAGAGGCCTCTTTTGAGGTCATCAATCCCACTAACGAAGACCAAGACTTTACTCACCTAGTTCAATGCGAGAAGGTTGAAAAACCCATATTTGGTGTAATGACGCTTGTTTCTTCTCAGGGGAGTTACACCAAGACTCCAGAGCGGACTGAGAAGCCCGAAGACCCTGAAGTGTGGGAGGGCATCGCAGGCATTACGAAAATCAGCCCTACTTCAAAGGGGATTCGCTATCACTTCAAATCGGCGTTCTCCGTGACGTATCCCCAAGAGTTTTTCTTTACCATGCACGTTGGATCGCCGACTATAGGAATAACAGTTGAAGTTATTCCGCCGGATGGTTTTGAGGTTAAGGCATCGCCAGTATCAACTTCCACTGACAACCTTTGGAAATACGACCGGCTGTTTATGCCTGGAGAGTACGTAGATATCCGGTGGCAGCGAAAACCAAAGCCCGAAGATTCAAACTGACCCATTACGGATTCGGGCGGAAAATTGACAGGGATGCGAGGGTCGGATATTGTTGGTGATTCAAGATGACAGACCAAGGAGCGATGGATGGCACAGGGCACGCCCGTAAAACACAGGAAGAAGACGAAGTCGGTGCTGAAGAATATCCGGCAGACGGAAAGCCGCGCGGCCATCAATCGCATGAACCGCACGCGCGTGCGCACGGCCATGCGCCGGATGCGCGCCGCGCTTACCGCCGCGGATGCCGCAGGCGCGGGGAAATTGGCGTCGGCGACATTTTCCGAACTGGATAAGGCCATCCGCAAGGGCACGCTATCCGAGAATACCGCCAACCGGTATAAATCGCGGCTGGCGCTGGCGTTGAACGGCCTCAAGGCGAAGAAGCCGGCGTAAAGAAAATTCACGCGAGGATTCGAGAGGCGCCCCGAGATTGGGGCGCCTTTTTTTGTGCGGCGCGCGCGAGAAAAAAATGAACGCGTCAAATCGCGGCGCGGGACGAGGAGGAGACGGCCCTGAGAAACCCACACCGTGGGTTTCTCAGGGTGAAAGAGACGCGAGGCGGGCGATGAGAAATTCGAGGGAGGCGCGGGGATTGGGATTCGAGGACTTCAAAAAACTATCGGCTTCGGCGAGCGCGGCGAGTCCCGCGAGCAGTTCCCTCTTCGATACGCGATGGGCGTTGCGGATGGCGGCTTCGGCGGCGGCCGGGTCGTAGATGCCGAGCTGGCGCGTGGCCTGATAGCCGGGCGTGCGCGCGGGCAGGGCGCGCGCTTCGATCATTTTGCGGTAGGTCCATGCGAGCGCGCCGACGATGGCGATGGGCTGCTCGCCATCGCGGAGAAGATTATCGAGGAAGGCGAACGCGGCGGCGCGATTGCGGCTCGCCAGCATTTCCGCAAACTGCCAGACGGTGTTTTTGCGCGCGGCCACGACGAGCGCCTCGATATCGGCGGAAGTAATCTGGGGGCGTCCGTGGGCGTAGGCGGCGAGCTTTTCGATTTCGATGCGCATGCGCGCGGGCTCGCCGTTGACCGCGTCGGCGAGGAGCGCGGCGGCTTCGCGGCTGATTTCGGCGCCCAGGCCTCGCGCCATGTGCTGGGCGAGCGCGGCGGCGGATTCGCCGCCGATGCTGAGGCGCACGATGAGCGCCTTCTCCGCGAGCAGCTTTGCGAATTTCTGGCGGCCGTCGAGCGCGGCGGCTTCGAAAAGAAGGATGGTGAAGGGCGCGGGCGAATCGAAATATTTCGCGAGCGCCACGAGAATGGCGTCGCGCGCCTTGTCGCCAAGATTTTCAAGCGATTCGGCGTCGTCCACGACGATCACCTGGCGCGGGGCGAGCATCGGGACGGTCTGGGCGCGCTCGAGGATCTCGTCCCAGCGGGCGCCGCGCCCGGAAAAGCGCGCCACGGCCCAGTCGCGAGCGCCTTCGGGAACGAAGGCCTCGATGATCTGGTTGCGGCACATTTCGCGCAGGTAGGAATCCGTGCCGAGGAGAACGACCCCAGGGATGGATTTGCCGCGCGCGAGGCGTTCGGCGAGTTTTTCGGGTGAGAGTTCGGGCATCAGAAATTCTCGAGAACGTCGGCGACGAGATGCGAGGCGAAGTCGCGGGACATGCGCTCGAGCGCAGGGTCCTGCTCTTCGAAGAAGCTCTTCACGTCGGGCGAAATCTGATACTCATCGCGAAAGACCATATCGTTATTCTGGTACACGGGCTTTTGCGTCTGATTATCCACCAGCGCGACTTTCACGTGGATGGTGACGAGCATGGCGGTGACTTCGCCGGTGGTGGCGTTGAAAAGGATGGGCGTGGTTTCGATGGAGAGGATTTCTCCATGCAAGACGGCGCTGGCGGATGCGGGGTCCTGGATGATGCGGTATTTCGTGCGCGCGGTGAATTCGCGGATCACGGCCTCGGTGAGACGTTGCTCGATGCGATAGGTGGTGGTGTCGTTGGTGAAGGCGGGAATGGCGATGGTCTGCCACGAGGAGGGCAGGTGCGCGGTAGTGCCGGCGACGTGGTAGCCGCAGCCGCCGGAGACGAGGAGCGCGAACGCGAGCAGCAGGGCGAGAATGTACAGGGTAGAGAGAGTCTTGGTGGCACCGGCCCGGCGAGGGATGGCATCTCTCGAGGGAGGCATGGCTCAGGCGTGGCGCGCAGCCAGGCGATGGCGAACGGAGCGCACAATTTGGAATACGATGCCGTGAAGAAGATAGACGCTGGCGATCAAGGGCAGAACAATCGTCGAGAAGAGGAAAATCGAGCCTGCGAGAAGGGCCACGAGGACGACGTTAAGGGAGGGCAGGCGGCGGGTCCATTGAATGTCCTTGAAGCTGTAATAGCGCACGCTGCTGGACATGAGCACGCCGAGAACGAGGATCAGCAGGAGCCAGAGCAGGGAGACGCGCGCGTCTTGAATGGGATTGACGAAGCCGTGGACCATCGCCGCGATCATCCCGGCGGCGGCGGGAGTAGGCAAGCCGGCAAAATAGCGGCTGCCGCCGGGCGCCATGCCCTGGATATTGAAGCGCGCGAGGCGCCACGCACAGCAGACCATGTAAATGAAGCAGACGAGCCATCCCAATTGAATGAGATGGAATGCCTGGGGAGCGTCCGCGGCGGCGCTGGCCCGCACGCCCCATGCATAGGCGAGAAATGCGGGAGCGATTCCGAAGGTGACAACGTCGGCAAGCGAATCGAACTGTTTTCCGAATTCGCTGCTGGTGTGCATGGCGCGCGCGACGCGGCCATCGAGCGCGTCGAAAATGATGGCGAAGCCGATGGCGCGCGCGGCGTTGTCGAAATAGCCGGGCTGGCCCTCGAGCGTGGCCAGGACGGCGTAATAGCCGCAGAAAAGATTGGCAACGGTGAAAATGCTGGGAAGGATATAGACGCCGCGGCGGAGACGATGATTGCGGAATGGGCGGCGGGATTCTTCTTCGTTGCCGATCGGGTCTAGGTGGTCGAATTCCATTTTGCCAGGATGCTTTCGCCCCCCTTGACCTTTTGCCCCCGCGCAATGAGGAGCTGGGCTTCCCCGGGCAGCCAGACATCCACGCGCGAGCCAAAACGAATGAGGCCTACGCGCTCACCCAGGGCGACGTCATCCCCCACGCGCTTCCAGCATATCACGCGGCGCGCGATTGCTCCGGCGATTTGTTTGAAGACCAGCGTGCCGCCGCCGGTGTGAATGGAGATGATGTTCTGCTCGTTTTCCTGGGAGGCGGCGGAGCGAAACGCGCCGTAGAAGCGTCCGGGGCGGTAGACCACGCCGGCGATGCGTCCGGCGATCGGCGCGCGCTGGACGTGAACATCCCAGATTGAAAGAAAGATGCTGACGCGGCGGCCCATTTGGGAATCGAGGGATTCGTCAACAATCTGGACGACGCGGCCATCGGCGGGGGAAACCACAAGGCCGGGACCAGAAGGGATGGCGCGCTCGGGGTCGCGGAAAAAATAGAAAACGAAGAGGCCCAGGAAAATCAGGACCCCCGTGGGCCAGGGCCAGCGGAGATACAAACAGACCAGGCCCATGCCAAGCAGCGGAAGGGCAAATCGGTACGCATCCTTGATCATGAGAGAAGGAGTCTATCCTGAGACAGGTGTATTGTACGACAGAAGAGGGCGGGTGCGGCGGCCAGACGCCCGTCAGTGAACCGGATGATCCTGGTGGCGCGCGACGATGAGTTCCATTTGGTCTTTGAGCCGGAGCTTGAACTTTTTTAGGGCCACTTCCTGGAGAAGGTCTTCCGAACTGAGGTAGGGCTGCTTCAAAATCTGTTCCAACTGCGATTCGCACCGCGAGTGCTCTTCCGCGAGCCGCCGGAATTCCGCATCCGCGGTCATCAAGGACTGCCGGATATCATGCGTCGTCGTCGCCATGCATCCCCCTCCCGGAATGTAGCTAGCGTTCACATAGTTGTAACAATTATCACAAATCGAGGCGCGGAGCCAATAGACATTTGGTACGGGTGTGATTAATCGTTTGGGTAGACGTGCCGCGCGATTCGGCGGCGAGAGGCGTTACGGCGAGGGCGCGGGAGCGTTAGTTGTGCGGCAGCACGGTGAGGAAGCTTTCGGAGGGCATTTGGGAGCTATCGCGCTGGGCTGACTTTGGTCCCCATGTCCAATAGAGGCCGAGGTATGCATAATTTTCTCCCTGGCCAAAGGCGGAGTGGCCGTAGGAGAAAAGGAGTTGAAAGCCGGGATTGCGGAAGTAGTAGTAGCCGCCGACATCCACCAGAGTGGCGGAGCGAGTCTGGGCGGTTGCCAGGCCTTCGCGTCCGTGGGAGAAGACTTCCGTTCCGAGGGTCAGCTTTTTACCGATGTCACGCTGAACGAGCCAGCCGCCGAAAGTGAAATTACGATATCCGGGAGCGGTGTTCACGGTTTCACCGGCGCCGCCATAGGTGGTCCATGGACCAAAACTTTTCTGAGCCCATATGGGGAGCTTGGCCCACCCCTTCCCGACGCCCAAACCATTGGTGGGATTGCCCGTGGGCACCTCGAACATGGGGAATATGCCGATCATGGGGCGGTGCTTCGTTTCCTGTACGAACCGGAATTTGACGCCCGTTTCGATATCCCCAAGCCCAAAGGCATTGTGTCCAGCGCCAGCAGGAAGAAGGGCCGGATTATTCGAAGGGAATACCGCGGCCGCGGGAATGATGATATGGAGCTGCACATTGGGAACAACTCCCCAATTGAACTCGACGGCAGGGCCTTCGGTGTCCGTTTCGACGGCAGTGCCATCCGAAGATCCGAAAGCATAAAGCTCAAAATGCCGGTATTCGACCGGCTCGGGATCATCGGTCTGAAACGGAGGGCCCGCCAGCGCGGCTCTTGGACAAAAAAACAGCGTGAGAAGAAGAAAAATAGCGCTGCGTGGCTTCATGGCCCCCTTCCCGAGTGGCTATTTGATTTTAGGGAGCGAAGCGACAAGGAGCAAGGCGTCTTCGGGAGGAGATGAGTAATAGCGTAGGCGGAGGCCAGCCACCTGAAAATCGAAGCGTTCGTAGAAGAGCAACGCAGGGGCATTCGAAACGCGCATCTCGAGGATGGCTCTTTCCGCGTGCTGCGCCCGGGCCCATTCGAGCGCTTCGCGCAAGAGCGACGCGCCGATGCCGAGGCGCCGCGCTTCCGGCCGCACGGCCAGATTCAATATTTCGATATCGCTCCCACTCGGGCGCGCGACGAGGAACCCGCGAATATCCGCTTCTCCCTCGCAGACCCATCCGACCATTTCGCCGTGCGCGACGCGGGCGTAGTCGGACATCGTCCACTGTGCAATTTCGGGGCACGCTGACTGGATGGCGAGGATTGTTTCGATATCGCGGGATTCGAGCGGGCGGATGTTCAAGAGCCTTGGGATTCCTTCCCGTGGACTTCGGCGTCGCACCGGCGAATGTAGTTTGCGCCGAGTGTGAGCGCATCGGCAAGCTGCCCCTGCTGCGCCCGGCGAAAACCGAGCTGCCCCACGAAAGGCGCGAGAACAGGGGAAACTTGCTCGAGGGAAATCCGCCGGGCCAGAGTCGGAGATGTCTCAGAGCGATACGCGGCGCTCGAAATTATCGCGGGGTCGGGCGTCACAATGGCGAGGTCCGAGTGTTCCGCACGGGATTCCAAGGCAGCGACGAACTCTTCCTGCGTCGCCAAGCACTCGTCGCCTTCGAGTGCCAGGCACTCGGAACTTCCAGGCGATTCCGCGCGGCGGTAAAAGGCAAAATAGATTTGCCCGCGGCGAGCATCGAGGACCGGTACCAGAACGGGCGTGGGCGAATGAGATTGCGCGGCAACGGCTTCCAGAGCGCTGATGGCGGCAATGGGTTTGCTGTAGACCTCCGCTAAACCCTTAACGGCTGTAAGCCCCACGCGCAATCCCGTGAAGGAACCGGGACCGGCTATGACGGCAAAAAGGTCAAAGGAGCTTAGGGAGAGAGAGAGTTCGCGCAGCAGAGAGTCGAGGGAGAGAAACAAAGACGAAGAATGGGGCGCTTCGGCCCGCATGGAATTTACTCCGAGGATTTTGTCATCCTCGAGAATAGCCAGGCTTCCGGCGGAAGAGGACGTGTCCAGTGCAAGGATAAGCACGCGATAATTATAGGGCAATTGGCGTGCCAAACCCCGGAAAAACAAGGGGTTTCTGAAGATTTCATTCCGCCAGAAATGATGAGAATGGCTTGACGCCACGCTTGCATGTGCCTAGACTATACATATGCTTCTGGGGAGGGAAACCAATTCTATGGAATTTAAGCTTGGCGAAAAGGTTGTGTATCCGAACCACGGCGTCGGGCTCATCGAACAAATAAGTCACGGTTACGTAAACGGGAAAACAGAACGTTTCTACATGCTGCGGATCGCCGCGAGCGGCTTGAAGGTGATGGTACCGCAATCGAACGTCGAAAGCGTCGGCTTGAGACACATTATACGGTCCACGCAAGCCGGCGAGGTTCTTTCCTACCTGGAAAAGGGCCGTTCCGCTTCCCACCACGATTGGAAACACCGCTTCAAGGAAAACTCGGATCGCATGCGCACGGGATCACTGATGGAGGTCGCGGCGGTTCTTAAGGGCTTGGTGGCGCTGAGCCGCACAAAGCCGCTCTCCTTCCGCGAAAAGAAAATGCTGGATCGGGCGAAGTTTCTTCTGATAACCGAGCTGGCCACGGTGCGCAACACGTCGGAGCAGACGGTGGAAGTCAATATTGTGCGGGCACTGGCGAAAGCGAAATTGCAAATGCCCGAGGCGGCGCCGCTTCCCGCCGATTAGCCGATTGCATCCCCCATTCCCTGCTGACCACGGCCGCTTGCCGAGCCGTATGACGCGAGATTATTGATTTCAGGCAGCCCCGCAAGACCGCCGACCTCAGGGGGTAAAAGCCCCCTTTTTGCCGCGGGTTTTTGTCGGAGCTAAAGCTCCGACCCCCTAAAAACCATTTAGGAAACGGCTTCAGGTCGCATGGCTAGGATTTCTTCGCCGCGAGGATGCGCTCGATCTGCTGGATGTGATTGACGTCGTGGCCGGCAAACATGCGGGTCATGGTTTCGATGGTTTCTTCGCCGCGCTCCGAATGCACACCGTGCTGCTTCCATTGTTCGGGCCGGAGTGTTTTTAGCAGGGCCAGATTTGACTCCCGGAGGGCGCGGAATTCTTCGAGCGACTGGCGGACGCGGCGTTTCTCGTAGTGCAGGGCCACAACCCAATCCTCCTGGTTGAACGCTTGAATGGGCATTCCCGGAGCGCCGAGAATCACGCGCATGCGATAGCCTCGGACGAGTTCGGCGTCCGCGAGATGCGCGACGATTTCCGCGATGGACCATTTGCCCGGCGCAGGGCGCTTGCGCAGTTTGGATGCGGCGACGCCTTTGAGCAAGCGTTCCAGCTTTCGCGGCGCCGCGGCCCCCAATTTCAGCGGGTCGCGCCCCCGCGAATGAGCCAGTATGCGTTCGAGGTATTCCTGCGGTGTTTCCTGCATGGATTTTCCTTCCTCCCTGTCACGATTTCCGCCACGAACGGATTGTAGCGCGGCGGGAATCCAGCGCCTAAGGAAACCCATCCCGCGGGTTTACGCGAGCGAAAGACCGGGGTCGGCGTCGAGTGAAGAGTTTTCGCGCTCGCCGGAAAGAAACCGCGCGTAGCCGGCGGCGGCGATCATTGCGGCGTTGTCGGTGGAAAGGGCGCGGCTGGGGAAAAAGAGCGCGAGGCCATGGCGCTGCGCTTCCGCCTCGAATTTGCGGCGCAATTCGCTATTCGCGGCGACGCCTCCGGAGACAAGAACCGTGGCTACGGCATACTGCGCGGCCACGGCGAGGGTTCGGTTGACAAGATCGTCCACAACGGCACGCTGGAAGCTGGCGATCAGATCGAGAGTGGCAGGTGTTGCCAGAGCGCGCAAGGCGTCCGCGCCGCATTCGCCGCGCGCAAGCGCCTGCCGGCGGATTTCGATTTCCGGCTGAAGCCGCGGATTGCGGCGCAGATGATAAAGCACCGCCGTCTTGATTCCGCTGAAGCTGAAATCGTATGGATTGCCTTTCATTTTAGGCTCCGCGAATCGAATGGCGCGCGGGTCGCCGTGCGCAGCGAGGGCGTCCAACACGGGTCCGCCGGGATACCCGAGGGCCAGCATTTTGGCCACTTTGTCATAGGCTTCACCGGCAGCATCGTCGCGCGTGCCGCCGATGCGCACGTAGGAAAGGCGCGCGGCACCGTTGTCCGTTTCGGACTTCGCGTGGCAGAGAATCGTGTGTCCGCCGGAGACAATCAGGCAGACGGCGGGGAACGCAGGGCGGCGTCCGCCGGCGTGGGCTTCGAGGAGCACCGCATGAATGTGGCCTTCGAGATGATTCACGGCGATGAGCGGCTTTCCGAGCGCGAGCGCAAGGACTTTGCCGTACGTCACGCCGACAAGGAGCGAACCGATCTGGCCCGGGCCGCGCGTGACGGCTATCGCGTCCACGTCCCGCAGGGCAATGCCCGCCTGCTCGACGGCTTCCCGCACGACGGGAACGATCTGGCGCAGATGCTCGCGCGAAGCGAGCTCCGGGACGACGCCGCCATACTTGCGATGGATTCCGACCTGCGAGGCGACAATGCTCGAGAGGACGCGCCGCCCGCCGGCAACGACAGCCGCAGCCGTCTCGTCGCAGGACGATTCGATGCCGAGAATCAGATTTTCGCCCGTGCTCACGACGCACCTCAAGCGCACTGCCGACTTTACCGGCAAAAACGCTATGGTAGCATAGGCAACGGCGAGGGTATGGCGCGAGGCGGCGCAGGCCTTCGCAAAAAACATGCCCATGAGCGGTAAACCAAGCCGAGTGCGAAAAGCGGTGCTGCCGGTCGCGGGGTCTGGGACGCGCTTCCTGCCCGCCACGAAGGCCATGCCCAAGGAAATGCTGCCGGTGGTGGACAAACCACTGATCCAATATGCCGTCGAGGAATGCATCGCCTCGGGCATTGAACACGTCATCTTCGTCACCGGCCGGCGAAAGAACGCGATCGAGGATCACTTCGATTCGGCGCCCGAACTCGAGCGCTTCCTCGAAGATCGTGGCAAGCCGGACCAGGCGCGAATGGTCCGGGAGATCAGCGGGGGGATGCACTTCAGCTACACGCGCCAAAGCGAGGCGCTGGGGCTGGGGCACGCCGTGCTGTGCGCGGCCGAACTCGTGGGCAACGAGCCTTTCGCGGTGCTACTGGGAGACGTTATCCTGGACGGGCCGGAGCCCGCAACGCTCTCGCTCGTCAAGATATATGAAGCCACCGGAATGGGCGCCATTGACGTGGAAAAGGTGCCGCGCGAACGCCTGCAATTTTACGGAATTATAGACGCAAGCCCGGCGGGGAACACTCCGTGGGGCGAGCGGCTGCTGCGCGTGAAGGACCTGGTCGAAAAACCGAGCGCGGAGAAGGCCCCATCGAACTACGGAATTACGGGCCGTTACGTGCTGCCTCCTGAGATTTTCGAGTACCTGGAACGCACGAAACCGGGAGCGGGGGGAGAAATTCAGCTCACCGACGCCCTGCGAACACTGGCTCGGGACGGCGGCCTCTTAGCGCACGTCCGTGACGGAAAAACGTACGACGCGGGGGATAAGCTGGGATTCCTCAAGGCGACGGTCGAGATCGCGCTGAAAAATAAGCAGTTTGGCGAGGATTTTCGCGCCTACCTGCAGGAATTAAAGCTGTAACGGGCGCGCCGGAGCCGCGAGCGACGCATCTACTTCTTCTTTTTCTGAGTTCCCTTTTCCGTGGAGGGCTTCGCTGCCGCAGGTTCGGATGCGGCAGGTTTTTCCTGTGGCTTTGGCGACTCGCCATCGCCCGATTTTTCGCCGGAAGCAGGCTCGGGTTTCTTCGTGGCGTAATCCGTGGCGTACCACCCCGAACCCTTGAACTGGATCGCGGACGACGAAATCTGCCGGGCGGCCCTCGCGCCGCATTCAGGGCATTTCTTCGTCTCCGAGGCGGAAACGCTTTCAATCTTCTCGAAGCGATGCCCGCACTTCACGCACTTGTACTCGTATAAAGGCAACGCGATACTCCTTCTATTCGTGAAAGCAAAATAGTAGCACGCTTTCGAGCCGCCGCCGAAACCGCGAAGCGCGTAGGATACGCCATGACTCGCTGCTTGCAAGAAGGCGCGCGAGGGCATAGGCTCGATACGGCATGCGGAAGAAATTGAAAATTGCAAAGGCGGCGGAAGCGGGAAAGGGCTGCCTCTACGTAGTAGCCACGCCCATTGGCAACCTGGAGGACATTTCCCTGCGGGCGCTGCGCATTCTGAAAGAGGCGGACGCCATTGCGTGCGAGGATACGCGGCAGACGCTAAAACTGCTCACCCACTTCGAAATCCAGAAACGCCTTATCAGCTATCACGAACACAACGAAATCACGCAGGCGCCGGAAATCGTGATCGAACTCGAAGAAGGAGCGAAAATCGCGCTGGTAAGCGATGCGGGCACTCCGGCGATCTCCGATCCGGGACACCGCCTGGTGAGCCTGTGCCTGCGGCATGGAATCCAGGTGATGCCGGTGCCGGGCGCTTCGGCGTTTGTGGCGGCGCTGGCGGCTTCGGGGATGCCCATCGAGGAGTTCATCTTCGCGGGATTTTTGCCGTCGCGCCCGACCGAGCGGCGCAAGGCGCTGCGCGCGCTGGCGGCGGAGCCGCGCACGCTCGCGCTCTATGAAGCCCCGCACCGCCTGCTCGATGCGCTCGAAGACGCGCTCGAAATTCTCGGCAACCGCCCGGCGGTGATCGCGCGCGAGATGACCAAGATGTACGAGGAATTCGTCCGCGGGCACCTCGAGGAGCTCGTCGAAACGGTAAGGAAAAAGCCGCCGCGCGGAGAAATCACGCTTCTCATCGCGCCGGCGGATGGCCAGCCGCAGCACGCGGCGGACGCCGCCAATCCTCGAAACGCGGTGCCGCTCGCGCGGCGCGTGGAAGAAATAATGAAAGAGCGTGGCGCGGACCGCAAGGCGGCGCTCAAGATAGCGGCGCGCGAGCGCGGGCTTACGCGGCGGGAAGCCTATAAGCAGCTCCTCATTACTCGCGACGAGTAATTTCAAAAATCCCTAATCGGCGGACGAAGCGGCGGTGTGCGCGAAGAAGGCATCCACGCGGTCGAGGATTTCGGCGGCGGTGCGCGCGTGATGGACGGCCTCGCGAAGTTCACCGCCATTGCGCACGCCGTGCGTGAAGAGCGTGGCGAACTGCTTCATCTTGCCGATGGCGTCCGGCATGCCGGCGGCAATGAGGTTGCGGAAATAATCGGAGAGCAGGCGGTAGCGGCCGTTTTCATCCGGCTCGCGATAGCGGCCCGGTGGCCACGTAATCCGCGATCTGGCGGAAGATCCACGGATTCGACGACGCGGCGCGCCCGATCATCACCGCGTCGCAGCCGGTTTCGTCGACCATGCGAACGGCGTCCTCGGGAATGCGGATATCCCCATTGCCGATGACCGGAATGCGCACGGCCTGCTTCACCGCGCGGATTATTTCCCAATCGGCTGCGCCCGCATAGCCCTGCATGCGCGTGCGCGGATGAACGGCGATGGCCTCAATGCCGATCTGTTCGGCCATGCGCGCCACGTCCACGGCCACGATATTATTTTCATCCCACCCGGAACGAATCTTGATCGTCAGCGGGATGCGTACGGCGCCGCGTACGGCGCGAAGAAGCTTTTCAAGATGGGGCAAATCGCGCAGCAGGCCGGAGCCGCCGCATTTGACGACTTTCTTCACCGGACAGCCGAGATTGATATCGAGCTGGTCGAAGCCGAGGTCTTCGGTGAGAGCGGCGGCGGAAGCCATCACGTCCGGGTCGGAGCCAAAAATCTGGGCGGCGATAGGGTGCTCGTCCTCTCCGAAGTAAAGATAGCGTAGGGTGCGCGCGGCTTTGCGCGTGAGTCCTTCGGCGCTGGTGAATTCCGTCATGATCAAACCGCAGGCGCCGAGCGAGCGGATCACGCGGCGAAAAACAGTATCCGTAACGCCGGCCATGGGCGCGAGGATAGTAGCCGGCCGAATAGCGAGATCGCGGATGGTGAGTTCGTCGGGAAACATTTTATTTATTGGCCGGGCGATTCGGCGGCGTCGAGTGCGATAGCTGAGCCTACGGCCGTGCCGCCAGCCGCACCGCCGGAGGCACTGGCGGAGGCCGCTTTGGGAGGCGCGGAGGAGGCGGGCGCGCTTGCGCCGAGATGCGCGAGGAGAGCCTCTTTCGATCCCCCGAAGAAATTTTGAACCACTTGGCCCAGAGCCTGCGCGCGCGCTGCCTCGGCGGTGAGATTCGGGCGGTATATATAAGCGCGGCCAGCCTTGCGGCGCGTGACGACTCCTTTTTGCGCGAGCCGGTCCATAATCGTCATGATCGTGGTATAGGCGCGCGGGAGGCGCTCGGCGAGGCGGTCGCGGATTTCGCGGACGGTGGCTTCGCCTGCCGGCCAGAGCGTGTTCATGCAATCGAGCTCCAGAGGAGCGAGATCGAGCAGGGCGTGGCGCTGGGAGCGGCTACGGCCGTTCGCTCGAATCGTGGCGAAATCACTCATGGGCGGCGCTCATCCTTTCCGTGCCGCGGCCGCGCCTTCCTGCAAAAATTGGTCCACGCGAAGCAGCGCGCGGCGGAGCGACGGATTGCGTTCCGTCCAGACATTCGCCTCGGCCGCGCCCGGCGCAAGTTCCAGGCTCGCGCGCATGCTGGCCATTTTTGAATCCATGTCGTCCATAAAATGCAGGGCGATGGCTTCGCGAGTCTGCGGCAAAGAGGGGGAGCCGAACTCGAGCGAGCCGTGATGGCTCAAGATCAGATGCTCGACGAGGACGCCGAGCGGCGCGGGGAATCCCGCAATGGCCTTGATTTTTTCACGCACGAGCGCCGCGCCGATGGTGATGTGGCCGAGCAGCCGGCCTTCATCCGTGTAGCTGATATCACGCTCGTAGCGAAGCTCATCGATTTTTCCGATATCATGCAGGACCACTCCCGTGAGCAGCAGATCGGCGTCGAGCTCGGGATAGTGCGCCGCGATAGCGGAGGCCAGGCCGATCATGCTGACGATGTGCTCGAGCAAGCCGCCCATATAGGCGTGGTGCATGGTCATCGCGGCGGGCGCGCGCTTCAGCCGGGGAACGATGGCGGGGTCTTCGGCCACGTTCGAGAGCAACTGCTTCAGCCAGGGATTTTTCATCGCGGAGATGGCGGCGCGCAGCTGCGAGTACATCCCCTCGACATCGTGCTTGGTATGCGGCAAAAAATCGGCCAGGTCGTAGTCCCGCTCGGCGGCAGGGACGATCTGTTCGAGCGTCAATTCCTTCTGGCCGTTATACACTTTCACGCGCCCGCGGATCAGAACCACGTCGCCGCGCTCGAAAGCCGAAGCGAGCGCCGAGAAGTTGTCCCACATTTTCGCGGAGATCGTGCCGGTGCGGTCGGCCAGCTCGAGTTGCAGCCAGGACGAACCCGTGCGCGCGGAGGTGCGAATCTCCTTTTCTCGCACCAGAAAGTGCGAGGCCACAATCTGGCCTTCCGCAAGCTGGGAGACGAAGTGCGGTTTCATCAACTGGACACTTTCGGCAGCGGCAATGCTTTCTTTTTCTTCTTCGAGTTAGTATCCGGCGTGGGGGCTACTTCTTCGATCACCGTTGCGCCAGGAACGGCTGCCGTGTCCGTATAGCCGGGCCGGACCTTCACGTAGCTCTCCTCGCGCAATTGGGCCAGGTAATCGCGCAACGCCGGTTGCATCTTCCCTTCATAGATTTTGTTCGTGATTTCGGCACTCACTTTCTCCAGCGGTTGCAGGCCCGCTTCATAGTGGTTCTGTACTTTCAGGATTTCAAAACCCGTTTGCGTCTGGATGACATCGCTCACTTGTCCCTTGTCCATTTTGAACACGACCTCTTCGATCTTGGGATCGAGCTGGCCGCGCTCGAACGTGCCCAGGGGACCGCCATCCTTGGCCGTGCTGCCTTCGGAATATCGCTTGGCGAGTTCGCTGAAATCCTCGCCCTTCAGAACGCGGGCGTGGAGGCCGTCCGCCTTCGTTTGCACGGCGGCAATTTCTTCGGGGCTCATGCCATCCGTGCTCAGGAAAATCTCCAGTAGCTCCACTTCCTCGGGCCGGTTGAAGTCCTGCTTGTGGGCCTCGTAATACTGTTTTATTTCGTCGGAGCCAATCTCCATGTGGCCGGCGACTTCCTGGCGGATCACGGCTTGGGTCATAAGACCGTTGCGCATTTTTTGTTTGTAATCTTCCCAGGAAGCCCCCTCCCCTTCCACGGCCTTCTCGAGATCCTCGATGCTGGCAAGATTGTTCTGCTTGCGGACGTCGTCCAGTTCCTTGATCAAGTCTGTCTCGACGTTGATGTCCATGTCCTTGGCGCGTGCGATCAGGAGCTGCTGGTCAATCATGTCGCGGAGCAAATTCTTCTCGCGATCCTTGTATTCCGCGTCGAGGGTCGCCTGCGGGCATTTCTGGCACTCTTGGGCAACGTCATGCTGGAGGTCCGCCTCGGCCTTCTGATAATCGGAAAGGGTAATAATCTGGTTGTTCACGCGGGCGACAATCTCTTCGACCACAGTGCCCCCGCCCTGGGATTGCCCACCCAGATGCGCGGGAATCAGCAGAAGCACGGCACAACCACCCAAGAATGCGTAGAAACCACGAATGGCAAGTTTCATCTTTCCTCTCAGCCGGGATTTTATCCCTACGATTGTAGTTGTAGCAATACGTTTCTCACCGCAGACATGATGCCGTTCTGATCGCCCTTCCAATCTGTCCACAGCACGCCCGCCGGATCGAGGCGCATCCCGTGCCGCTTGCGGATCAATCCCACAAGGCGATCCGGCCCGAGCGGAGTATCGTCATAGAACTTAATCCCCACCTGATCGCCACGGCGGTCCACGGAGGCCACGAATAGTTTTTCGGCCAGGGCCTTCAAGAGGGCGTAATCGAGCAGATTCGCGACTGCGGGCGGCGGAGGCCCGAACCGGTCTTCGAGTTCGCGGCGAACCTCCTCGCGTTCGGCTTCGGAGGTGATTCCTGCGATGCGCTTGTAAATTCGCAGACGCAGGTTTTCGCTCTCGATGTATTCCGGGGGGATGCGGATTTCCTGTCCCAGATTCAGAGTGGCGCGGCGCTCGGGCGCCACGGCTTCGCCCTTCCGTTCGGCGACGGCTCGCTCCATCATTTGGCAGTACATATCGAAACCAACCGCTTCGATGTGGCCATGCTGCTCGCCACCGAGCAGGTTCCCGGCGCCGCGCAGTTCCAGATCGAGCGCGGCGATGCGGAAGCCCGCGCCCAAATCGCTGAACTCCTTTAGGGCGGCGAGCCGCTGGCGCGCCATGGGTGTGAGAGCCCCTTCGGGCGGTATGAGCAGGTAGGCATAAGCGCGCTGGTTCGACCGGCCCACGCGGCCGCGAAGCTGATAAAGCTCGGATAAGCCCATGCGATCCGCGCGATTGATCAGAATCGTGTTGGCCCGGGGAATGTCGAGTCCGTTTTCGATGATGGTGGTGGAGACGAGCACGTTGGCTTCGTCGCGAATGAATTTCAGCATCACCTTTTCGAGTTCGGATTCGCGCATCTGCCCGTGAGCCACCACGACGCGGGCCTTGGGCACGAGCCGCTTCACGAGCAAGGCCAGCGAGGCGATCGATTCCACGCGGTTGTGAACGAAAAACACCTGGCCTTCGCGGGCGAGCTCCTCTTCGATCACCCGCTGGACGAGCGGTTCGCTGAAAGGCGCGACCGTGGTCTGAATCGCCAGGCGGTCTTTCGGCGGCGTTTCGATCACGCTCATATCGCGCAGCCCGACGAGCGACATGTGCAGCGTGCGCGGGATGGGCGTGGCCGAAAGCGTGAGCACATCCACGTTCTTGCGCATCTCCTTCAGGCGCTCCTTGTGCGCCACGCCGAAGCGCTGCTCTTCATCCACCACCAGCAGCCCCAGGTCCTGAAATTTGACGTCGCGCGAGAGCAGACGGTGCGTTCCGATGACGATGTCCACTTTCCCGGCTTCTAGCTCTTCGAGAGTTTTTTTCTGCTCCTTTTCCGAGCGAAACCGGCTGAGCATTTCGATGCGCACCGGAAAGGCTGCAAAGCGGCGGCGAAAAGTCTCATAGTGCTGGAAGGCCAGCACCGTTGTGGGCGCAAGAATCGCGGCCTGTTTGGAATCCCCCAGGGCCTTGAAGGCCGCGCGCATGGCGACTTCCGTCTTGCCGTAGCCGACGTCACCGCAGAGCAGACGGTCCATGGGCAGTTGGGATTCCATATCGCGCTTCACATCTTCGATGGCGCGTTGCTGATCCGGAGTTTCCTCGAATTCGAAGGCGTCTTCGAATTCGCGCTGCCAATTGGTATCGGCGGGGAAGGCATGGCCCGGCGCCGTCTTCCGCTCCGCGTAGAGCGCGAGGAGCTTTTCCGCCATGTCGGTGACGGATTTGCGCACGCGCGTCTTGCGCGCTTCCCACACGGTGGTGCCCAGGCGGTCGAGCGTGGGCTCCGCCCCTCCCAACGACTGAAATTTCTGCACCAGGTCGAGCCGGGCGAGCGGAACATAGAGCCGCGCGTCGCCCGCATACCGCAGCAGCATGAAGTCGCCGGCCGCGCCTTCGACAGCCACCTGCCGCAAGCCCTCGAATTGCCCAATGCCGTGGTCCACGTGCACCACATAGTCCCCGGGCTTGAGGTCGGAGAGGTCGCTGAAAAAACTCGCGGCCTTGGGGCGCGAGCGCGTGCGCTGGGGTGCCGCGAACGTCTCGAAAAGATCGGCGTTCCCGTAGAGCACGATCCGCGCCTCGGGAAACGCCACTCCCTCCGCCAGCGGCGCCTTCACCAGCACCATAGCGGGAGCCGCGCCGACGCTCGCTTCTTCGGCCAGGCGCGTGATCGTCGTGTTCTCTTCGAGTTCGCCCAGGCGGTAGGGCAGATCGTATTCGTGGCAGATGTCCGCGAAGCGCTCCATCTCTCCGGTGCTCGCCGCCGAGACCATCACATGTTCGCCCGCTCCCAGCCGCCCGCGCACTTCCGCCATGAACGCGGCCACATTCCCGTGATACCGCGTGGTGGGCTGCGTGTGCAGCGCGAAGGGCGCGGCCCCCCCCCCCGCGACGCTTAAATGCTCGAGCATCAGGCGCGGCGAAAGCTCCAGTGCCAGCGCCCATTCCTCCTCGCTGAACAGGTAGCCATCGGGGCTGGCGGCCAGCGGGTCTTCGGCTTCTTCGAACGCCTCCGCCAGACGCGAGCGATATTTCCCGGCGGCCGATTCGAGCAACGACGGCTCGGCGGCCACGATCAAGGGTTCGCTCGCCAAATCGAACAATAACGCTTTGCGGCCCTCCCGAAGAATTTCGCGGAATTCCCAGCCGGGATAGAAACCTTCGGGCGCGCCATCGTCCTTGTCCTCGTGGCCTACGGGGGAGGAAACGCGCCGCAGCTCGAGAATTTCGGCGTGACGCACGAATTCGGCGAGCGGCAACAGAGTCACGCGTTCCATGGGATTTGTCGAACGCTGCGTATTGGGATCGAAGGCGCGGATGGATTCGATCGTATCGCCCAGCAGTTCGATGCGCACGGGCTGCGGCGCTTCGGGTGAGAACACGTCAATGATCCCGCCGCGGACGGCATATTGCCCGGGCATTTCGCAGGTTGCTTGTTTGTCGTAGCCGGCGCCGGCCAGAAAACCGATGAGTTCCTCGTGGGCGATGGTTTCGTCGCGTGCGACCGTGCGCGCCAAGCGGCGGTAAAATTCCGGCTCGCGCATCCGCCACAGCGCCGCCTGCACGGGCGCGATCAGGATGTCGGCTTCGCCCGTCGCCAGCCGCCAGAGCGCCACGGCGCGCGCCTCGGAAATTTCGGCGTGCGGCGAGCGATTTTCATACGGTAGCACGTCGTATGCGGGCAGATACGCCACTCGGTGTCCAGGTTTGCCGGTGGCGGCGCGATAGAACCAGCGCACCGGATCAACCAGCGATTCGGCTATCTGGCTCGATTCCACCAGGAAGATAGCGGGACGGCCAAGCTCCGCGGCAACCAGCGCGGCAAGAAGCGCCTTCGCCGAATCCGTCAACCCCGCGAGGCGCACCTCGCAGGAGCCATGCCGCAGCCTTTCGAATGCCTCCTCGACGACGGGCTGGCGCGCCACGCGCGCGAGAAGCTCGGAGACCAGTGGGAGAATCATGCGGGGGGCCGGGTGATGCGGTCGATGAGCAGCGCCGTGGAATAGCCGGGCTCGAGCGGGATGCGCACAACTTTGCAACCGGCCGCTTCGAGCTCCTCATCTTCGCGCGAAGCCAGCTCGGCGGACCGCGGGTCGCCGCCCCGCACCACCACGGCGGGTGCAAGCTGAGCCAGCAGCGCGCGCGGAGACGTTCCCTCAAATTCAACGGCGTAATCCACGGCCGCGAGCGCCGCGAGAATTTCCGCCCGCTCCGCGGCGGGCGTGATGGGACGGAGAGATTTTCTCTTGGTGTCCGTACCGGAAGGATGACGCGCTCGCACGCTCGCGTCGCTTCGCACCGCGACCACCAGGATATCGCCCAGCGACCGCGCCTGCTCCAGAAGTCGGATATGGCCCGGATGCAGCAGGTCGAACGACCCGCTCGCGCACACCACGGCCTTGCCGCTGCGTTCCCACTCGCCCCGGCGGCGAATCAACTCCTTTTGCGAGACAACTTTTCCCAAACGCCTGTCCCTCGATCCGTTCCCGCGGGAACGAGCCGAGCAGATGATTCTACCATGCGCGCTGGAAACTCTTCCGACGACTCCGCGCGCGCCGCTTTTTTGGTGCTATACTCGCGCTTTAGTTCGTTGCGCCCAGTTTTCCGCTGCATGGACTCCGCGGCGAAAAATGGCCTGCTAAGCCGAGGGGTATGAGGGAGATCGCCATCGTCGGAGGAGGGCCCGCCGGAGCGCTCTGCGGAGAGCGGCTAGCCAGCGCGGGCTTCGACGTGACCATTTTCGACGAGCGTCTCGCTTGGGAGAAACCCTGCGGCGGCGGACTGACCCACAAGGCCATCGAAGCCTATCCCTTTCTCCTCGACTCGCCCCACCCTAAAAAACTTGTCCACACTGCGGAGCTGATATCCAGCCGCGGAGATCGCGCACGGTTCGAGATGGTGCATCCCATCGTGATCTACGCGCGCAAGGTGCTCAACGGCCTGCTCCTCGACCGCGCCCTCGCCGCGGGTTGCGCGGTGGTTCAATCGCGCGTGACCAGCGTGAACACGGACGCCGAGCGCGTGCGGCTCATGGTTTCCGGCGAAGAGCGTTCCTCGGATTTCGTGGTCCTCGCGGCGGGTGCGCGCAATCAACTTTTGCCCGAAACCACGCCCCTCGGCAAAACTGATCTCGAAATGACTCTCGGCTACTTCGTCCCCACCGAAGAAAATGTTCTCAAGGTGAAATTCTTAAAGCAATTCGAGGGCTACCTGTGGTCGTTCCCGCGCCTCGATCACCTGTCCGTGGGCATCTGCGCGAAAATGGGACAAAGCTCGAGCCGGCAATTGCGCTGCCACCTCGATGGTTTCACCGCCGAAGAAAAAATCCCCATGGAGGGCGCGAAGTTCTATAGCCACGTGCTGCCCTCGCCCAGCGTGCAAACCATGCGCGCACGCCGCATCGCCGGCAAAAACTGGGCCATGGCCGGTGACGCGGCGGCCTGCGTCGATCCCGTGACAGGCGAGGGCCTTTACTACGCCCTGCGCTCCGGCGACTTGCTGGCGCAAGCGCTCACCGAAGGGCAGCCCCAGGCGTATCCCGAACGCTTGCGCTCGGCTTTCTCCACGGACCTGGAATTCGCCGCCCTGCTCGCGCGAAAACTCTTCCGCGGCACGTTTTTGGGCGGCGCCGTCACCACGCGCATGGTGCAACTCCTAAATTGCTCGCCCACTTTTCGAGATTTGATTCGAGATGTGTTCAGCGGCGCGCAGGACTATCGCACTCTCAAGCGCCGGCTCTGGAGCCAGCTCGGCATGACCCTCTCCGAATTCCTGCACTTCTTTCTCGATCCCCGCTCGCGCTGCTCGCCCCAGCCGGCCGTCGTCCCCGCGCCGCGCGCCTCCGGCAACCGCGAACCCGCGCGATAGCGCGTCCGCACCTTCGCTATAAGATTCCGCCGGGAGGCAAAGCCGCTGTTGCTGTTCCCTGCAAGGTAGCCTAAAATTTTGTGCACGCCGGAGTGGCGGAATGGCAGACGCGGCGGACTCAAAATCCGTTGGCCGCAAGGCCGTGTGGGTTCGACTCCCTCCTCCGGCACCAATTGGCGTCAGTGCATTATTGGGACACAGATAGAGGCGAAAAAGATGGGAGACGAATTCCTCGCCAAAACGAAGGGCTTCAGTCGGACTTTCGTGATCCACTCCAATACCAACCCTTACGCCGCTGCGGCGGCGATGGGAATGATTGCGGCTCGAAGCCAGGAGGCAGGCCCGTATTTTCGGGCCTCGGACAGTTTCGTTCCAATGGTTGATGGACTCGCACCCGAGGAACTCAATAACGACTGTGCGCCCAACCAAATCGACACGGATTTCAAAGGTGATTGGGTGAGATACCTGCGAACTACCGGCCTACCTGCCTGCGGTCTCAAATACGAGAACGGCCGCACGCCGGAAGAGAACACAATGCGCTTTCTCAATGCGTATAACCGGCGTATCCCATCACTGAAGTCCAGAGCCGTTCATGAATCGCGGGAACTTTCCATTCCCCCCGAATATCGAGCGGACTACGAAATACTTGTGACTCTCATCAAGGCTGGCGGTGATCTCAAGCCATACCTCAGCCGCGACATCCCCAAAAAGAAACGCCCCGACAAGCACGACTCATTGCTCGACTGTTGGGGAATACAACATCTGCACTTCCGTGCCTATGATCCGCACTTCCGTACCGACGGAACCGAGCCACTCCTCTTCTGTGTATTAACAGAATCCGACGTATTCGCAATCCAGTCATTACGCCACAACGCGGAGTATCTGTGGGTGAACACACAGCTCATCCAAATTTTGCACGACAACTGGCCGGAGATTATCGCCCGTGCAAAGCATAGTGGTTTACGCCCGGAAGTTTTTCCGGCCGCCAAGCGCCACTCTCTTCGCGGCTACAACGCGAACTTCGCAATTACTGTCGCTGATGGAACCGTCTATCTTCCGCTCGCCGGCGGAACGATGGCATCTGGTGACTCGGAAGAAGATCGGGTCAACTGCGACAAGATCTTCTCAGAGCTAAAACATTGGCGAAGCGTTATCACTCAGAACACCCCTGCGATTCGTTCCGCTCTCAACATGCCGGCGTCCAAAAAACTGGTCGTCCGAATGGCCTTCAACAACCGTGACTGTTGTTTTTACGAACCCACGCGAGCTACTCGCCTGGGGGGTTTGCGGCGGGTTCATACCTTTTAGGATACAAATCCGTTGGCCGCAAGGCCGTGTGGGTTCGACTCCCTCCTCCGGCACCAATTCCCCGTTAAGCCGACACGCCGCCAACCGGGGCGCTTCGGGCAGACGCGAGCCGCCAACAATCGCGCGCGATGGCCCAATCTTCCTGCGCGCGAATCACCAGAATGCGCACGCGAGAATCCTGATGTGAAATGTCCGCGTCCGGCTTCGGCTGCGCGTTCTTTTTCGGATCAAGTTTCGCGCCGATGAATGCAAGGTTTGCGCAGGCTGCGGCTCGAATCTCGGGCGAATTTTCCCCCATGCCGGCCGTGAATACCAAGGCATCGATTCCACCTAAAACCGCAATCATCGAGCCGAGGCAGGAACGCAAGCGGTGCACGAAAATTTCAAACGCCAGCTTCGCCCGCTCATTTCCGTTCTTCATTGCACCAATCACCTGCCGCATGTCGCCGGAAACGCCGGAAATACCCAGCAGGCCGGACTTCGTGTTCAGCAATCCGTCCATTTCGTCTCCGGTGAGATGGTTTTCCCGCAGCAAGTAAATCAGGATACCGGGGTCCACCGATCCGGAGCGCGTGCCCATCATCAGGCCTTCGAGCGGCGTGAAACCCATGGTTGTGTCCACGCTGTGGCCCTCGCGAATGGCCGCGAGGGAGCAGCCGTTTCCCAGATGGCAGGTGACGAGTCTGAGCGCCGCCAAATCCTTGCCCAACAATTGGGCGGCACGCTCCGCGCAATATTGATGATTGATTCCGTGGAATCCGTACCGGCGAATTCCTCGCGCCAGCCATTCGTATGGCCCCGGATACACGAGGGCGGGTTCCGGCATGCGGCTATGAAAGCCCGTATCGAAAACCGCTACCTGCGGGACGGAGCCAAACCTTTGTTCAACGATTTCGATCCCCTCCAGCTCGGCGCGATTATGAAGCGGCGCAAACGCGGCCATCCGTGCGATGGCGGCCTTCACTTCGGCGGTGACGAGAGTGGGCTGCTCGTAATCTTTCCCGCCGTTGACGATGCGGTGACCTACGATGCTGATTTCGGAAGCTTTTTCCAAAACGCGCGCCGGCCCGGTCCAAAGATTTTTCAACAACTCTTCGGTTGCCTGTTTGCGCGACCCTGCCGGCACATCATCCTTGAATGTTGCGCCGGCCGCCGTGGCCACTTTTATTTCCGCCCGGTTCCCTTCCCATTCGACGGTGGCTTCCCAGTCGGGCTTCGGCGGCTCTGCCGGCAAATGGCCGCGGATATCGTAGAGGCTACTCTTCTGGCTGCTCGACCCCGAATTGAGGACCAGAATTTTCACGGCCTAATAGGGCCATTTCCAATCGCGGATTTCCGGCAGGTCCTCGCCATGTTTGTCTATGTATTGCTTGTGTTCGATCAGCTTGTCTTTGAGCTGCTGCTTCAGGTAGATGCCCTTGTCGCCGGTCTGCGGCAGGCGGTCAATGGCGTCCATCACCAGATGGAAGCGGTCCAGTTCGTTCAGAACAGTCATGTCGAAAGGCGTGGTGATGGTCCCCTCTTCCTTGTAGCCGCGGACGTGGAGGTTATCGTGGTTCGTGCGGCGGTAGGTGAGCCGGTGGATCAGCCAAGGATAGGCATGGAAGGCGAAGATCACCGGCTTATCCTTGGTGAAGAGTTCGTCGAAATCCATGTCGCTCAAGCCGTGCGGATGTTCGGATGGCGGCTGCAGCTTCATGAGGTCGACGACGTTGACCACGCGAATTTTCAGATCGGGCAGATGCTCGCGCATGATGGAGACGGCGGCGAGCGTCTCCAGCGTAGGCACGTCGCCACAGCAAGCCATGACCACATCGGGTGCAACGGCCTGGTCGTTGCTGGCCCACTGCCAGATGCCGATGCCCTCGGTGCAGTGCTTGACGGCGGCGTCCATCGCCAGCCATTGCGGCGCGGGGTGCTTGCCAGCTATCACGACGTTGACGTAATGGCGGCTGCGCAGGCAGTGGTCCATCACCGAGAGCAGGCAGTTTGCGTCCGGCGCCAGATAAACGCGCACGACGTCTGCCTTCTTGTTCACCACGTCGTCGATGAAGCCGGGGTCCTGGTGCGTGAAGCCGTTGTGATCCTGGCGCCAGACATGCGAGGAAAGAAGGTAGTTCAAGGAAGAGATCGGCCGGCGCCAGGGAAGGTCGCGCGTCACTTTCAGCCACTTGGCGTGCTGGTTGAACATCGAATCGACGATGTGGATGAAGGCCTCGTAGCAATTGAAGAGTCCATGCCGCCCGGTGAGCAGGTAGCCCTCGAGCCAGCCCTCGCATTGGTGCTCGCTGAGCATTTCCATCACGCGCCCCGTGGGCGCAAGAAATTCGTCATTCGGCACGGTCGCGGCGTCCCATTGGCGTTTGGTCACTTCGAAGACGGCCTCCAGGCCGTTCGAGAGCGTTTCGTCAGGGCCAAAGAGCCGGAAATTCCGGTGCTCGCTGTTCAGCTTCACCACATCGCGAAGGAATCGCCCAAGCACATGTGTGTCGCCGATGCCGCGCACCCCCGGCGAGGGCACGTCGACCGCGTAGTCGCGGAAATCCGGCATGCGCAGGTCGCGGAGCAGAATGCCGCCGTTGGCGTGGGGATTCGCGCCCATGCGCCGTTCGCCCTCGGGCGCAAGTTCGGCCAGTTCTTGTTTCAGGCGGCCCTCTCGATCGAAGAGTTCCTCCGGCCGATAGCTCCTCAGCCAGTCTTCCAACAGCTTGAGATGTTCAGGATTGGTTGCCGGGTCGGTGATCGGCACTTGGTGCGAACGGAAAGTGCCTTCCACCTGCAAACCATCGACCATCTTCGGACCCGTCCAGCCCTTGGGTGAATTGAGGACGATCATCGGCCAGCGCGGACGCGTCAAGTTGCCATGGACGCGCGCGTCCTGCTGAATTTTTTTGATCTGCTCAACCGCCGTATCGAGCGCCGCGGCCATGGCCTTATGCATCAGCTCGGGCTCGTGACCCTCGACGAAATAGGGCGTCCATCCGTAGCCATGGAGCAACTGCTCCAATTCCTCGCGCGTGATGCGGGCGAGGACGGTTGGGTTGGAAATCTTGTAGCCGTTGAGATGCAGGATCGGGAGCACCGCTCCGTCCGTGGCCGGATCGAGAAATTTGTTGGAATGCCACGCCGTGGCCAGCGGTCCGGTTTCCGCCTCGCCATCGCCCACCACGCAGGCCACGACGAGATGGGGGTTGTCGAACACCGCGCCGAACGAATGGCTGAGCGAATAGCCCAACTCGCCGCCCTCGTGGATCGATCCCGGGCACTCCGGCGACGCGTGGCTGGGAATTCCCCCGGGAAACGAAAACTGAACAAAGAGCTTCCGAAGCCCGGCCTCATCCTGGCTGATGTTGGGATAGACCTCGCTGTAGGTGCCCTCGAGATAGGTGTTGCCCACCACAGCCGGGCCGCCGTGCCCCGGGCCGGACACGTAAATCATATCGAGGTCGTATTTCTTGATGATCCGATTCAAGTGCGTGTAAATGAAGTTCTGCCCAGGGGTCGTTCCCCAGTGTCCCAGCAGCATGTGTTTCACATCCGCGGGCGCGAGCGGCCGCTTCAGCAGCGGATTATCGTAAAGATAGATTTGCCCAACGGAGAGATAGTTTGCGGCACGCCAATAGGCGTGCATCTTGCGCAATTCTTCCGAGGATAAGGGTTGTCCGGAATCGGGCAAACTTGCTGGACCGGGGGTTGCTGCGGAAGCCATACTTCTACCTCCTTCCGGCAGGCGGGCTCTGGAAATTCCATCGTTAGATGCATCCCTCCTTGCTGCGGACGCATTGAGCATACACCCTCAGGATGAATGGCGTGTTACTCGGAAGCGATGTGCGGCCACCGAAAAAGGTGGGTGCATCGTGTGAGCGGAGCGTGCGGACTCATTGAGGCTGTTGTTGCTACTGGTTCAGTTCAGCCAACCATGCATCGAGTATCTTCATTTGATCGGCAGCAGTGTCCTTGAAGGCCACGCCCATGCCAACCCCTTCTTGAACATAGATGACGTTCCCCAGGGTCGTGAGGCTGCCTCGATCCCGGGACATGCGCAATCGAATCACGGTCCCCACCGGCAGCGTATTCAGAATGTCCACGTAACACCCTTTGCGGCTGATCTCAGACACCCTCCCAGTCAGATGCAGGTCGCTCGCTGGTTCGATAATATCCACCACGACGATGAAACTGTAGCGTGGCACCTCGCGCTTCTTAGCGAACGCCGGGGGAGCGGTTAACGGGCCATTGAAATGATCGCTCATAATTCTTCTTCCCTATCCTTCAAGAATGACACAAGAATCGTCGCGCGGCTACCGGTGCCATCTGATAGTGATGCCGAAGTAAAAACATCCCTCTTGGGCTTGAAAACGCCCGGGCACGAGTTCCGGTAGCAGTAGGCGGTGTGCAAACAAAGGCCGCCCAGGGAGAACATACGTACAGTTCGGTGCGGGTCCTACGGACGTCATTAAGGAATACTACGGAATCCCCTAAAAATCAGGTGGGAGAGCCTAATTTACAGTGCCGCTGGAGCGAGACGGCGAAATTTTTGTATACTCCAAGCGTTTTCTTTCGCAGGAAATTAGGAGTTTCAGGCTATACCGCCCCTGGTTCTTTTAAGCCACGCACGCCGGAATCGAAGAACAAATGCAAATTTGCTTCTTATTCCGAGCAGCCTAGTACTATTAGTTCTTTCTCGTCCTTTGACTGCAAATGCCCAAGAAGCATCCCCCAACCCGCCATCTTTTGTGAATGGCTGGAACAGTAGTTTCTTCCGCCACGGCAAAATAGCGCAAAACCGCAAGGCAGCTACCTTCGCTCCACCAGTCGTCCGGGCGCAAACCTTGCAAATTCCCAAGGCTCTTGATTTGAAGGGCCGAAAGTCATAAGTTTTGACGTTCTGAGTTCCGCGGGGGTTACATGAGCTTACGGAATACGCGAATCGAACCGCCCATCCGCCCAGGGGAACACCTGAGGGAACTGAGAAACAGGCTGGGAGTCACGACGCGCGAGGTCGAGGAATGCACGCGCATGATCGCCGAGGACCGTCAAAATGAAGAGTTCTACATTTCGAACGCCTGGCTGACGCAACTGGAAAACAAGAACTCCATCCCCAGCATTTTCAAGCTGTACAGCTTGAGCGTGATCTATCGAACGAGATTCAACGATCTACTCGCCATCTTCGGCATTGACTTGAATGCCAGCGCGCGCTATCAGCTTGCTCTGCCGCTGCAGAATACGCACCTGGCGGCGGACGAGCCGCTCGACCCGGAAAGAGCGATCACCTTCCCGGTGCGCTTCGACAAGAGTTTCAGCCTGGAAAAAACGAGTTTGATTGCGCGCATGGTGGAGATCTGGGGAGAGATTCCCATTGCGCTGGTTCAAAGGCTCGACCTGCGGCATTGCCAATACGGCTACGTCGGAATGCAGGATTATACGATGTATCCCCTCTTGCGGCCGGGTTCCTTCGTGCAGATCGAGAGCCAGCCCGTGCGCATGGAAGCGGGGGAATGGCGCACGGAATTCGACCGCCCGATTCATTTCATCGAACTACGGGACGGATATGCCTGCTCGTGGTGCGAGGTGCGCGGATCGCAGATCACGCTGATACCGCACCCGTTATCGGGCGCCGCGATCCGGCAGTTTGCCTATCCTTCCGAGGCGGAAATCATCGGTCAAGTGACGGGCGTGGCGATGCGGCTGGTCCCGCCACCGGACGAATTTTCCGGCGCGTTTCCAAAATTGCCAAGGCGATTCTAATGTTCGAGAAAAGCAGTTCCGCTGCCAGCGGATCGGTTTCCACGGGAATAGCCACGCGGTAGGGTTCCAGGTTTCTCCAGGCTGAATTGAACTCGCCGGGGCTGCTATGCGTCGAATCCCTATATCCCTCGAGCTGCGCGACCAGGTCCTGGAGAGAAGAAGAAATGAGTTCGCCGAAAGCTTCGCCGTGGCAACCGGCCAGGGCTTCGCAGGCCACTTCGTCGGTGAAGCGGGACGCCAGACCTTCATGATAGTAAGTGCCCGTGTTGTAGTCCCGCGTCGAGGCCAAATAGATCAGCCGGTCGAGCGGCCTCGGCATATTGGAGAGAGTGCGCCGGTGGAGGTCGTCCACGGCGTTTACGACCTCCATTCGCCGGGGCATCCGCTGGGAGATGGGTATCATGGTCGCACCGCTATACCGCCGAACCGCCGACCGAATCGTCCCCGAAGGAGCTCAGGCGCGCCGGCCTCAGAAAGTCGAGGGATTTCTCGGAAACACCGCACACCCTTGCCGCCGCCGCGGTAGTGGCTCCCACTAGGCGCGGAGTTGCGTAAGGCCCGCGCAGATACACTGCGGCCTGGAGGGCACGGCACGCAAGCAGCAGTGCGGCGAAGTCACCGGCGAGCTTCATTTCAGTCAGGAACCTCAGTCGGGCGTGGAACCGCGCCGAACCCAAATGAAAACGCCTGAGGCTCAGAGTCTGGCGGCGAATCTGCCCCACCCAGGAAAGAGCGAGCCTCTGGCGCTCCTCGAGGAACAGCTTCTGGACATCCCCGGTTGTTTCCGACATCACGTAATCGAAATCCTCCTTCGCAAAAATCCGGCCCACTATTTCCGGTGAGAGAAGTCCAAGTTGCAAAACGTTCAGCGCCTGCCGGACCTCTGCCAGAGGTTCCGGGCCTTTCTGGCCTTGCGGCTTGCGTGGCGTAAAGAAAAGGAGCGAAAACAGCAGCAACGCGCCAACGAGCAGGAAGAGAATCAACTCGATCATGGTTGGGCCACCCTTGTTAGATGAGAGCGCAGCGCGCCGATCGTGCTTCTGGTCCTGGCGGCAAACGCCTCGTAATCTTCTTCCAGGCGGATGGATGAATCGGGAACCGGATTAGGATGGTATGACCAGAGCGCATTAATCCAAATGAGCAGCGCCGTAAGATAGGAAACCTGTTGCGTAATCATAATGGTGCCTGGGAGTGGGGTGCCGACGAAAGATCGCACAGCCAGACCGACGAGAGCTGCTCCAACAAAGAAACCGTAACCCAGGATCATTCCGCGCATATTTTTCCCAATTGGGATTCCGTAATATCGGATTACCCCAAACAAACCGACCAGGAGAATAGCCTGGACCGTCCGCAAGTCCCGTGCGAGTTCATACATTGTTCCCGCGTGAGACCATGCGGGCATCATGAGCGGAAAGATAACAGCGAAGCAGGCGATCGCCACAAATGTGGCGAATCCCATAATCCTCGCGAATCTTTCGGCCCCCGGATAGGGAGACAGCACGCACCGAAAAATCTCCAGAATGATGCCGCATCCGATGATCAGCGTCAGGAATTCTCCGAGCCAGTACCCATAAGACGCTGACCCCGTCAACGAGTAATATGTATAGCCTAAAATGTCATCGGCAAACGCGCAGGCAATGTAAGCGAAGAAAAAGGGGTATCTTGCGAGTGTCTTGCCCCGGAAACCCCGGAACAAAATTAGCCCTTCCAGAAAGATCGCGGCTCGCCATAGAAGAAGGGATAACATCAAAGTCTTTGTTTAGAGGAACGGTAAATACTACCACAGAAAATGGAGTCGTGGCACCAGAAGTGATTAGGGGCGGGTCTGGAACCCGCCCCTAAGAAGGCAATGAGGAATGGAGGCGATTCTTTAAGCGACGGGGTTACGCGGCGGCATGGGACGTCCCTGACGGGCGAATGTCAGGGTGTGTGGAGGCATAGGACGTCCCTGACGCGCGAAGGTCGGGGTGTGCGGCGGCATAGGACGTCCCTGACGCGCGAAGGTCGGGGTGTGCGGCGGCATGGGACGTCCCTGACGCGCGAACGTCGGAGCGCCGAGAACCCCGAAAGCAAGCAACAACACCCAAGCAAATTTGGCGAATTTCATTTTTCCTCCTCAGAGTGGTATGGAGACCCCTTACGAGGCCGCAAATTAGCGTGTAGGGAGGGTGCGCGCAACAACCAGGGTTCCCCTGCTCACGGAGCGAAGCAGGGCCAGGGGATTCGGAGGCACACCTCAGGAATAGTACCTATGTATCCTAAATAACTAACCGAGCTAATTCAGGGACCCGCTCCATGCACAAAGAGATCGAGGCGCGAAGTTTTGTATCTCTGGCGATTGGACGGAAACCACAATATGAGTATTTCATAGGGAATCGACCAGTGTGGTAACTACGTGGAAGTACGGATGGGGGGCGGTCGAATCGGGCGAGGCGCGGCAGGACCCATCCCCGGGACGAAGCCCCGTCACTCGGCCTACCGTTCCAAAGCGGAACATGTCCTCGCCGCCCCCGATGTGTTTCCTGTGAGGAACACCATGCAAATTCATGTTGCGCGCGGCTGGGGTAACCCGTAAGATGCCGCCAGTTGTAGGAAACGATACGGTGCCCAAAGAAAAGCCCAAGGTGAATATCGGCGAGGTCATCCGGAACTACCGGAGCGACCGGGGACTCTCGCAGGGCGACATCGAACGGCGGACGGGGCTTCTCCGCTGCTATCTTTCGCGCGTCGAGAACGGCCACACCGTCCCTTCGCTTGAGACGCTGGCGAAAATTGCCGAGGCCATGGAAATGAGCCTGGCCGATTTTTTCCCCGGTACGGACACCCCGCAGGACCGCGAGACTCGCAAGGTGCTCGGCGAGCTTTCCGATGAAGAGATACGGTTTCTCGCGGAGATTAAGAGATATTCGACGACATTGTCGGACGACGATAAAAAGCTTGTCCTGGCCATGATCCGAAAGATGGCGACGATTGTGCCTCCCCCGCGCGGCGGCAAGCCTTCCCCCGTCGTTCGCCGCGAGGAGTTCTAGCCAGCCTGCACGGCCTCCCTGTTCTTCCAACAATCTGTTAGACCTATCGCAAAAGACGCAAAGGATGGGGTCCCGCAGCATCGTTCGGGACGCAGACACCGCGCACCCGAAAATTCGAAGGCAAGAGTGGGGTCGCGCACGTTTGGGCACGGATTCAAATCGGGGCAGTATCGCGGGGCCGGATTCGATACAATAGAGGGACGCAATGACGCACAAGCGGCACAAGACGGTGGGCGTGAAGGTGGGCAAGATCCAGGTGGGCGGCGGCGCGCCCGTGGTGGTGCAGTCCATGACCAACACGGATACGGCCGACGCCGCAGGGACGGCGCGGCAGTGCCTGGAACTCGCGCAGGCGGGGTCGGAACTGGTGCGCATCACGGTGAACATGCCGGAAGCGGCCGCGGCCGTGGCGGAAATCAAGAAGCGCCTGATGGACGCGGGATGCGATGTCCCGATCATCGGCGATTTTCATTACAACGGCCACGTGCTGCTGACGAAATATCCCGATTGCGCCCGCGCGCTCGATAAATACCGGATCAATCCCGGCAACGTGGGCCACGGCCAGCGGCGCGACGAACAGTTTTCGACCATCTGCAAAGTGGCGCGCGACAACGGCAAGCCGGTGCGCATCGGCGTGAATGGCGGCTCGCTGAATCAGGAACTGGTGATGCGCAAGATGCAGGAGAACACGGACAAGGACCTGGGGAAATCGTCCGAGGAAATCATCAACGAGTGCATGGTGCTTTCCGCGCTCGAATCCACGGAGCTGGCGCTCGAGTCCGGGCTGCGCAAAGATCAGATCATCATTTCGTGCAAGGTTTCGCGTCCGCGCGACCTGCTGGAAATTTATCGCGAGCTCGCGCGCCGGACGGAACAGCCGCTGCACCTGGGATTGACCGAAGCGGGGATGGGGACGAAGGGGCTGGTGTGGTCCGCGGCGTCCATGGGAATCCTGCTCGGTGAAGGAATCGGGGACACGATTCGCGTGTCGCTGACGCCGCGTCCCGGCGGAGACCGCCGCGAGGAGGTGTACGCGGCGTGCGAGCTGCTGCAATCGCTGGGGCTGCGGACGTTCGCGCCGAGCGTGACGGCGTGCCCCGGCTGCGGGCGCACGACGAGCACGACGTTCCAGGAGCTGGCCGAAAGCATCCAGGGCTACATCCGCGACAAAATGCCGGAGTGGAAGCGCGAATACGAAGGCGTGGAGGAATTGAAACTCGCGGTGATGGGCTGCATCGTCAACGGACCGGGGGAATCGAAGGCCGCGAACATCGGGATCAGCCTGCCGGGCACGGGCGAAGCTCCGCGATGCCCTGTATATATTGACGGGCAAAAGTTCACGACGCTCGAAGGCACGTACGACGAGCTGTCGGTTGCCTTTCAGACGCTGCTCAACGATTACGTGTCCGCGAAATATCACAAGCGCGAAATTCCTCTGCCCGCGGCGGCAACCATGCCCGCAGAACATGTTTCCGGCACAAGCCCTTCTCTCCGCGCCCTGACGCGGTAGCGGCAACTTACCCATGCCGAATCCCGCTGAGTCTGGAACTCGCGGCTGGCAGCGCGGCTTCTGGAGCCTGATCGCCACGCAGTTTCAGACCGCGTTCAACGACAATGCGCTGAAATTTCTCGTCATCTACATCATCGTGGCGATGGCGCTCGAGTCGGCGATACGCGACCGCTTGATTCCGCTGGTCGGCGCGCTCTTTGCGCTTCCCTTCATTTTCTTTTCCATGGCGGGCGGCTTTTTCGCCGACCGTTACAGCAAGCGCAGCGTGACGATCGGCACGAAGGTGCTCGAAATCGCCGTGATGGCGTTCGTGATCGTGGCGCTTTACCTGCACAGCCTGCCGATGGAGTGCGCGAGCGTATTCCTGATCAGCTCCGAAGCCGCGCTGTTCGGCCCCTCCAAGTACGGGCTGCTCCCCGAGCTGCTCCCGGAGACGCGGCTTTCGTGGGGCAATGGGATCATCGAGATGGGCACGTTTCTTGCGTCCATCGCGGGAACGATGGCGGCTGGCTTTCTCGCCGTGCGGTATCACGGGCGCGAGGGTCTGGCGGGGATTCTGCTGCTCGCGTGCAGCTGCGCCGGATTCGCGGCGAGCCTGGGGATTTCGCGCGTTCCCGCGGCGAATCCCGCAAGAAAATTCCGCTGGAATCCGCTGGGCGATTTTGGGGCGCAAATGAAGATCATTCGCGCCGATCGCGTGCTGGGATGGGCCGTGCTGGGCAACACGTATTTATTTTTCCTGGCCGCGCTGCTGCAATTCACGATCATTCTGTACGGGCACGACATTCTGCGGGTGGACGACGCGCATATCAGCTATTTGCAGGCCGCCATCGGTATCGGGATCGGCGTAGGGAGCTTCGCGGCCGGCTATCTTTCCGGCGGGAAAATCGAATACGGACTGATCCCGCTCGGCGCCATCGGCATGACGATTTTCTCGGCGCTCCTCTATCACCCCGGCCAAACGGTATCGAGCTCTCTCGTCCATCTTGGGCTGCTCGGATTTTTCGGCGGATTTTTCATTGTGCCACTAGGAGCGCTGATTCAGCATCAGCCCGCGCCGGAACAAAAAGGAGGCGTAATCGCCGCCGCGAATTTGCTCTCTTTCGTCGGAATCTTTCTCGCGGCAGGCGCTTACTGGGTCTTCGTGAGCGGCTTGCATCAGACGGCGCGCGGAGTTTTTCTCGATGGCGCGATTTTGACGCTTGTGGCGACGGCGTATTCGATCTACCTGCTGCCGGATTCGCTGCTGCGATTCCTGCTGTGGCTGGCGACGCATACGGTCTATCGCATTCGCGTGGAGGGGCGCGAGAACATTCCGGAAACGGGCGGCGCGCTGTTCGTCTCGAACCACATGTCGTTCGTGGACGCGCTGCTGCTCATGGCGTCCACCGACCGCCCCATCCGCTTCCTGATGTTCAAGGACATCTACGATCTTCCCTTCATCAAGCCCTTCGCAAAAATGATTCGCGCGATTCCGATCTCCTCCGAGCTTCATCCGCGCGAGATGCTCCATTCGCTGCGCGAGGCGACCGCGGCGCTCCGCTCGGGCGAAGTGGTGTGCATCTTCGCCGAGGGAGAAATCACGCGCATCGGACAATTGCTGCCGTTCCGCCGCGGCATGGAGCGAATCATGAAGGGCGTGGACGCGCCGATCGTGCCCGTGGATCTCGACGGGATATGGGGCAGCATCTTCAGCTTCGAGCGCGGGCGGTTCCTGTGGAAAATGCCGCGCTCGATTCCCTACCCCGTCACGGTAAGCTTTGGCAAGCCGATGCCGGCTACAGCGACGCCCTTCGAAGTGCGCGAGGCGGTGCAGGAATTGCAGACCGACGCGTATCTTCATCGCAAGGAGCGCCTGCGGACACTCCATCGCCTGCTGATTCGCACGGCGCACCGCTGGCCCTGGCGGTTCGCCATGGGCGATAAACGGCGCCCGCGGATGAAATGGGGCGGCGCGCTGCTCAGCTCGATTTTCCTGGCGCGGCGGCTGCGGCAAGTATGGGCCGGACAGGAAATGGTGGGAATCCTGCTGCCGCCGTCGGTTCCGGGGGCGCTGGTGAATTTCGCGGCGACGCTCGCGGGGAAAATCCCCGTGAATCTGAATTACACGTCCTCGAACGAAACGCTCGAATCCTGCGCCGAGCAGTGCCACATCGAAACCGTGATCACCACGAAGCTGCTGCTGGAAAAAATTCCGCTCCAGGTGCCGGGGAAAACCATTTTGCTCGAGGAAGCCGCCGCGGCGCCGCGCCTGGGAGAAAAAATCGCCGCGCTGCTGCTTTGGTTTCTTCCGGGAGCGTGGCTCGAACGGGCGCTCGGCGGCGGAAACGCGAAGACGCTCGACGATCTTGCCACCGTGATTTTCTCGAGCGGCAGCACGGGCGATCCGAAGGGCGTGATGCTCACGCACTACAACATCGCGTCGAATATCGAGCAAATGGCGCAGACGTTCATGCTCGGCCGCAAGGATTGCCTGCTCGGCGTGCTGCCATTTTTCCACTCCTTCGGCTTCACGGTCACGCTGTGGCTGCCGGCCGTGCTCGGCGTGGGAGTGGCGTACCACCCAAGTCCGCTCGATTTCGGCGCCATCGGCGAGATGGTCCGCGAGTATGGCGTGACGTTTCTGCTGGCCACGCCCACATTTTTGCAGGGCTATTTGCGGCGGTGTTCGCCCGAGGATTTCGGCAGCTTGCGCTTCGTGATTGTGGGCGCGGAGAAATTGCCGGAAAAACTTTCCGTGGCGTTCGAGGACCGCTTCGGCATCCGCCCGCTCGAAGGCTACGGCTGCACGGAATGCTCGCCGGTGGTGGCCGTGAACACGAAAGATTTCCGCGCACCGGGATTCCGCCAGGTGGGCGCAAAGCGCGGCTGCATCGGGCATCCGCTTCCGGGTGTGAGCGTGCGCATCGTGGACCCGGAAACCGGCGAGCGGCGGCCCGTGGGAACACCGGGGCTGCTGCTGGTGCGCGGGCCGAACGTGATGAAGGGCTATCTGGGAAAGCCGGAGAAGACGGCGGAGGTTCTGCGGGACGGATGGTACATCACGGGCGATATCGTCGCGGAAGACGAGGACGGGTTTCTGACGATTACGGACCGGCTAAGCCGGTTCAGCAAAATCGGCGGCGAGATGGTGCCGCACATCAAGGTGGAAGAGACGCTGCAGGAACTTGCGGGCGCGATGGAACAGAGGTTCGCCGTCGCAGGAGTGCCGGATGGCAAGAAGGGCGAGCGGCTGGTGGTGCTGCACACGCTCGCGCCGGAGGAATTGAACGCCACGCTCGAAAAACTGCCGCAGGCAGGCCTGCCAAATCTGTGGACGCCGCGCGCCAACCAGTTTTTTCGCGTGGAAGAGCTGCCGCATCTCGGCACCGGAAAGCTCGACTTGCGGCGCATTCGGCAGATGGCCGCGGAACTATCGCTCGTCGAAGACAGCCCGCCGGGCGCGCCGCAATAAATTGGAACGGCGCTAGAAAATGCTCAGCTTAACGTGCAGGAATTTTTTCGGGTTGCGGCGGAAATCATCAACCATCAGCCGCATATCGCCGGCAAGGCCGGTCATATTGTCGTAGAACGCCGGATCGCTGAAAAATTTTCCGGCGCTTCCCGTGTTCGAATTCAGCTTCGCCGTGGCGTCGCGAACATTGGCGGAGGCGTCGCGCAGGTTGGAGTAGAGCGCGTCGTCGGTGGCAAGTTTGCCGAGTGTGCCTTTGCCTTCGCGAATGTCGCCGAAGAGGGCGTTGCCCTTCTCCATCAGCCCCTGGGTGTTGTCGTAGAGAGTGGGGTCGTAGATCAGCTTGCCCATCGTGCCCTTTTGTTCATGCACGGCGGCCGTAATGTCCTCGATATGCCCCATGGCCGCGTCGGCTTTGTTGTATAGCTCGTCCGAGGCGATCAGTTTGCCCGCCGTCCCTTGCCCCTGCTGAATTCCCGTGGCAACGGCATCAAGCTTCGCCGCCGTATCATTGAGATGGTTGTAAAGCGAAGGATCGCTCAACAATTTGCCGAGCGTCCCATTCCCTTGCTGGACCTCGCCTATGATGCCGCGCATATCCGTGGTGAGCGCACCGAGGTTCTGCACCAGGTCGGCGCCCCGCTGGACGATCTCCTTCATCGCGGCTTCTTCCGCGCCGGGAATAGTGCCATTCGACGGGACGACCGTGCCCGTCAAGCCGCGCGAGATGGTCACGTAGCGGTTGCCGAGCAAGCCCTCCGTTCCCAGGCTGGCAACCGAGTCGGTGCGAATGTCGTTCTGATATTTTCTACTGATGCGCAGGGTCAATTGGATGTTGTGCATGCGGTCCTCGGGATGCTCCGACAGTTCCACGGACTGGACGTTGCCGATGTCCACGCCATCCAGGCGCACCGGTGCTCCCGCTTGCAAGTCTTCGACTTCGGGCAAATAGGTTTTCAGGCGGTATTTCGGTCCCAGGATGCCCGCCCCGGTGACGTAGAAAATCGCGAGCATCAGGATGAAGAGCCCGATGAGCACAAAAACTCCCACCCGCAGCTCTGTCCAGGTCAATTGCTTGCGTTGCGCCATGGCGTTTCCTCCTCAATGGTCCCGCGTATAGGAAAACTATTCCGCGGAAGCAAGAAAGTTCTTCAAATAATCATCCGACGTGTGCAGAAGGCTGTTCGCCGGCCCCTCGAAATAAACGCGGCCCTCGCGCACCACCAGGACGTTCGTGGGCGGCGCCGCGCCCTCTTCCCCCGCGCGGCCCGCGGAGCCCGCTCCATTCCCGGCGACCGGCACCACGCGGCCGGTCTCCTTTTGGAGACGGAAATTCGCAAGCCCGAAGGCATCCTGCACGCGCTGCGTGGCGAGCAGTGAACTGACGCCCTGAAGGTCGCGCCCGCGGAGGATGAGCGTAATGATCGTCTGCGACGTCACCGGATCGAGCCCCGCGGTGGGCGAATCATAGAAGACGATGAGCGGCCGGTCAATCAGGGCGCGGGCAATCGAGACGCGTCTCCTCATGCCGCCGGAAAGCTCGGCGGGATATTTTTCGAGCGCGGATTCCATTTCCACGAACCGCAAAGCCTCGCGCACGCGTTCTTCGATTTCCTCGCCGGATACGTCTTCTTCGCTGAGCCGGAAGGCGACATTTTCCCTGACCGTCAGCGAGTCGAAAAGCGCGCCTTCTTGAAAAACGAAGCCGAAGTTCCGCCGGAAATCGAGCATCGCCTTTTCGGGCAGGTCCTCGATATCCTGCCCCATCACCCAGATGCGTCCCGCGTCGGCATGCAGCAGGCCGGCCGCGAGTTTCATGATCAGCGTTTTCCCCGACCCACTCTCGCCCAGCAGCACTTTCGTTTCGCCCGGCCAGACCTCGAAGGAAATTCCGCGCAGCACATCGCTTTCTTCGAATCCCATGCGGACGTCCTTAAACGCAATCAGGGGTTGGCCGGGAACAATCTGGGTCATCTTGCCCACCGTCCGCGCGCCTCGCGAGCTTGGCGCCTGCCAGGCGCGCTCATGCAAACGGGAGCGGCGGGAAGGGATCCCTCGCCTCCCGGGCAGCGCAGAGAAATTGCCGCGATAGCCATGGCCGGATTATAGATGGAAACGCGCCGGATTCGCAGCAGGAGGATAAGCTTTCCACGGGGACGGCAGGATCGCGGTGCTACTGCTACGGACAGGATAGAGAGCTGGAGGCCAAGGCAGCAGCGGAAGCCGTCTACGGCGGGGCTGGGGTAAGGAGAGATCTGCAAAGGTAGGCCACAAATGGCGCAATTTTGTGCAGTGCTGGAGTGGATGGCAGACTGTCGGGAGTGCTCACGATGAAAATCGCTTGACAGTATCCGACCAAGCGAGACAGGTGTACTATGGCGCTGTTTTCAAAGCCAAAAAGGAAATTCTGGCTTGCTGGCCGGCTAGGAGCGCTTATGAACGCTATAAGGTACCGGTTTTGCACTCTGCGCAGCCTGGGCTGCATCGTTCTCTGTCTGGGAATTCTGTCGTTCAACGCTTCCGCACAAACACAGACTCCGGCCCCTGCATCCGCACCAGCCGCTCCCGCTGCAAAAGCTGCGACGGCACCGCAAGCGCCCGCTGCCGCGGTCACGTCAGGAGCAGCTACGCTGCCCGGTAATATCAACCTCGAAATATGGTACATGCAACACAGCTTTCAACTTTGTTGCATTCTCACCTCGATACAAGGGATTGTGGGACCGGGCAGCAATGGAGGACCGCCCTTGATCCTAGTGACAGTGAATGACGGGGGGTGGGCGTTCAATATTCAGGTTCTACCGAAGTACAACAATGTCCCCAGCTATCAGAAGGGCTCTCCCGTCTGGGCCAACATGTGGACCCGCCAAGCCTCCTTCGATGGCGTCACGCCCTGCTGCACAATCACTTCCGGCGTAGCTCTGGACTATACCGAGACCGTTTACCTCGATATCATCCCTTTGGGCGTCATCTACGCTCCGCCCGGGGACCCGAATGCCACCGGGAGTTCCGCTCCGGTTCAGACTTTCACTTATACAAATTCGAACCAGACATCCAGCACGTCAATAACGGCCAGCATTACTGGCGGGACGACGAGCTTTAATGCGACCTTCGCAGGATCCGGCGTCACGCAGACTTCGGGCACCACAACCACGCAACAATCGCAGTTGTCCGAGCAATCCACTCATACCTTTGGGTCGATTCAAAAAGCGTCTCCACCCGCGGGTTTTGTGGGCAACCCAAGTGAGTTCGACATTATCTGGTTTTATGTGAATCCGACGTTTGATGTGAAATATGTCGGCGCCTACAACTACGGACCCAAAGCTCCGGTCGCCATACCGGTGGCCCCGGTGTATGTCTCAACTGCCATCCACACGCCCGTGCAGGGCGATCCGGGATTTTATCCGCCGGTCCAATGGAATAAGTGCGAGGTCTACGTCCAAGAGCTTTAAGAGGCTGGGGCCAATACCCCATGCCTGAACACGCTTCTCAATACTCCGCCTCAAGGGGCGGTGCCAGCCAATCCCATCACGCAGACACTCGGGGCAGTCACGCAGACACTCACTCCGGTGCAGCGACTCCTTGCATTGGACCCCTTGGTGCCACCCACGACCGTGCTCAATCATCCCATTGGTGGTTCAATCTCGTCTTCATTATTGGGTGTGAACGGATTTCAGTCGGAGGGTCCTCCTTCATTTCTCGTGAATAGCTCCCGATTCACGCCCATCGAAGGTCCATACGCTTCTAATTGGGACTACTGTGCAATTCCGGGAGCGTGGAGCAATAGCGTGTCGCAATCCCAAGTGAACGGTACGCAAAACTCCACGATAACCAAAACCACCAGCTCTGTCTCCTTTGTGTTAAACCCCATGCAGGCTTTTTCTGACGTCGCGACGGCGGCCACGGCTGCGGCGGGTGGCGGTGGTGGAGGATTGCCCCAAGGAACATCCGAATCGGTGACTTTCGGGAATTCGATGGAAGTTGACACGACTTACACCACGAGCACTCAAAATACCGTAACGTTGAACACCGCAGTAAGTTTCGGGGGTGGAGTGACCCCGGCGGACCCTCCGGCCTGGACTCCGACTACTTTCTTCCCCAGTTCGGGGCCGTCTACCAATTTTCCCAATGGGAACTTTGTCACGCCCACCGTCGATAACACCTTCGTCTACATAAATAAGTTTGGCAACGGTACGAGCGCCGCAACGGAGCCTACTTGGTGCGTCACGAAGGGCTGCACGGTGAAGGATGGTACGATTACGTGGACGTTGTACAGTCACACCTGCGCCTCCGCCCTGCTTCCCCAGTTCGAGACAACGCTCTACTATGACCAGGTCTCCGACACGGTTCTTTTTTGGACGACACCGGCCCCGGACAATGCGGCCATGGTCAAAGGAAGCGCCGTCTCCACTCCTTCGGCGCAGCAGCTCATGGTTACCTTCACAGAAGTCGGCGGGGTTCACCCGAGAACCGTGCTCACGGATTCGACGGGCCAGTTTCACCTGAGACTTCCGCCCGGCAATTACACCTATCAAATGGCGGGCAGTACTGCCGCGCCCGTGCCTCTGACCGTCCCGCCCAATCAATCCCAGCCAATACAGTTGCCGGCGATGAGAGTCAGCGGCGGCATTTGAACAATAGGCGCTCCGAAGCCCGGCGGCGCTTACATTCTTGGTGGGTGTCCGTCTTCAAAGCGTTTGAGAGGCAGTGCGCTCATCTGGCAGGTTATGCTTCACGGTCGCGCAAACAGATAGTGCGAAACGCCTCTCTAGGGGAACAGATACAGAAGCAGGCGCGCGAGAAAAACATCGGCGATGAGCACCAGCACGGAGGAATAGACCACGGCGGAAGTGGTGGCTCGACCCACGCCCTGCGTTCCACCCTTGACCCGAAGCCCCTGAAAGCATCCGACGGTCGAAATGATGAACGCGAAGACCACCGGCTTCGTGAACCCCTGGACGAGGTCGCCGAACACGAGCGCGTCGATGGCGCGCGTCCAGAATTGCACCGCTCCCAAATGCAGGGTCAGGGAAGCCACGATGAATCCGCCGAAAAGGCCGACGAGGTCAAAGACGGCAACCAACAGCGGCACCATCGCCACCATGGCAATCACGCGGGGCGTGACGAGTTTGCGGATCGGGTCCGTGCCCAGCGCCCGCATCGCGTCCACCTGTTCGGTGACGACCATCGAACCCAGTTCCGACGCCATGCCGGACGCGTTGCGGCCGGCCACGAGAAGCGCCCCGATGGCCGGGCCCAGTTCGCGGACCAGGGCCAGCGCGACGGTGTCGCCCGTCAGCGCCGTTTCGCCGAAGCGCTCGAATTGCGATGCGGTCTGCAGAACCAGCACGCCCCCGATGGAGAGAGAGGCGGCAATAATGATGGGAAGCGAACCTACGCCGATCACATCCATCTGCTCGAGCGTATCGGTCCAGTAGACCGGCGGCGTGAACAGATTCAAGACGGACTGCAAGGCCAGGAGGGAATAATCCTGCACGGCGAGGACTTGGCGCTTGAGTGCGTCCCCGGCATACGATAGGAGCGATGGAGCTTCACTGTTTTCGGGCATTGTGCAGGACACGACCCCCGCGCTCGGTCCGAGTCTTCGAGAGCGTAGCGTCCGCACCGCGCCGCGTCAAGCAATCATCCGCGCGGGAGAGCGGGAAATGCCAGCCGCGGGGAGCACATTGACTTTTTTCTCCCTGCCATCTAGCATCGTACTTTCATCGGGAAGGCTGCGAGAGTCTTTCGCGCGGATGGTCCGCTCGTCGCTTGTGACATTCGTCACCGCCGATTGTGGTTCGCATCACAGCCCGGAAACCTGTGCGGCCGCATAGTGGGTGTGTGATGCCATGGAGCGCGGCGCGCACGGCGCCGCGGAGTAGCCGTTCCGTTAAAAGTCACGAAGAAAGCACAAATACCAGGGAGGACGTATGCCGGTGAAGGTAGGGATTAACGGTTTTGGACGCATTGGACGCAACATTTTCCGCGCTGCTTTGGGTGATCCATCCATCGAGATTGTGGCCGCTAACGACATTACGGATTCCAAGACCCTCGCGCATTTGCTGAAATACGATTCCATCCTCGGCAATCTTCCTAATAAGGTCACGCACACGGACGACACGATTTCCGTGGACGGCAAGGCCCTCAAGGTCTTCCGCGTGAAGGATCCCGCGGAACTGGATTGGGCTTCGGTGGGAGCGTCCATCGTCGTGGAATCCACGGGCCTCTTCACGAAGGGTGCGGACGCGCGCAAGCATATCCGCGGGCCGGTGAAGAAAGTGATCATCTCCGCGCCGGCCACCGATCCCGACGCCACATTCGTCCTCGGCGTGAATGACAAGACGTACGATCCAGCCAAGCACCATGTGATCTCGAATGCCTCCTGCACGACGAACTGCCTGGCGCCCGTCGCAAAAGTGCTCCACGAAACATTTGGAATCGTCGTCGGAACGATGACCACCATCCACTCCTACACCAACGACCAAAAGCTGCTCGACCTGCCGCACAAGGACCTGCGCAGGTCCCGCGCCGCCGCGCTTTCGATGATTCCCACTTCCACTGGCGCAGCCAAGGCCCTTCACCTGGTGATCCCCGAACTCAAGGGCAAACTCGACGGCTATTCGCTCCGCGTGCCGACACCGAACGTCAGCGTCGTGGATTTGACGGTGATGACCGAGAAGCCCGCGACCGTCGAAAGCGTGAACGCGGCACTGAAGCGCGCGGCGGAAGGCCCGCTGAAGGGCATCCTCGAATACACGGAGGAGGAACTGGTTTCCGTGGATTTCCGGGGCAATCCGCGCTCCTCGATCGTGGACTCGGGCTACACGCGCGTGGTGGGCGGGAATTGCGTCAAGGTGCTCGCCTGGTACGACAACGAATGGGGCTATTCGTGCCGCTGCGTGGACCTGATCAAGCTCCTCGCCGCGCGGCTGTAGTCGCGCACATCCCGTTGCGCGAGCTTTGCGTTTGCCACGACCATGAACAAACTCTCGATTCGCGATCTGGAAATGAAGGGGAAGCGTGTCTTCATCCGCGTGGACTTCAACGTCCCGCTGGATGGCGGCAAAGTCTCCGAGGACACGCGCATCCGCGCCACGCTGCCCACGCTACGCCTGGCGATTGAGCGCGGCGCGCGTCTGGTGCTGGCCTCGCATCTAGGCCGGCCGAAGGGCAAGCCCGATCCGAAATACAGCTTGGCGCCGGTGGCTGCGCGGCTCCGCGAATTGCTCGGCAAACCCGTGGAATTTGCCGCCGATTGCGTGGGCGCCGATGCGGAGGCCAAGAGCAAGGCGCTCCGCGATGGAGAAGTGCTGCTCCTCGAAAACGTCCGCTATCATTCGCAGGAGGAAGCGAACGATCCGGAGTTCTCGAAGCAGCTTGCCGCGCTGTGCGATGGAATCTTCGTCTGCGACGCGTTTGGTTCGGCGCATCGCGCCCACGCTTCCGTCGTGGGCATCACAAAAAATGTGCGCGGGGCTGCCGCGGGCCTGCTGATGGAAAAGGAGCTCACCTATCTGGGCAAGGCCATCTCGAATCCGGACCGCCCGTTTATTACCGTGCTGGGCGGCGCGAAGGTATCGGACAAAATCGAAGTGGTGCAAAATTTGATGAAGCTGGCCGACGCCATGCTCATCGGCGGCGCCATGGCGTACACGTTTCTGAAATCGCAGGGCCTGCCCGTGGGCAAATCGCTGGTTGAAAACGACAAGCTCGATCTCGCGCGCGGCTTGCTCGAGGAAGCGCGCAGCCGCAAATTCCGCCTCGTCCTGCCCGTCGATCACGTCCTCGCGGAATCGCCCGATTCCACGGTGACCAAAACTACCGACATCGCGAATACCCCCGATGGCTGGATGGGCCTCGATATCGGCCCGAAAACCATCGCGCTATTCTCCGGAGAAATTTCGAAGGCGCGCACCATTGTCTGGAACGGCCCGCTCGGAATGTTCGAGAAGCCCGCCTTCGCCGCGGGCACGCTGGCCATCGCCCGCGCGGTTGCCGCTGCCACGGCGGCGGGAGCCACCTCCATCATCGGCGGCGGCGATTCCGTGGCTGCTGTCGAGCAGGCCGGCGTCGCCGATAAGATTTCCCACATTTCGACGGGCGGCGGCGCGTCGCTCGAATTCCTCGCCGGCGATAAGCTGCCCGGCGTCGAAGCGCTCACGGACAAGCCGGGCGCCGGAAAGGTGAACTGAATGCGCCGACCGGTCATCGCCGGCAATTGGAAGATGTACAAGACGCAGGCGGAGACGCGCGCTTTTTTTGCGGCCTTCGCGCCGCTCGTTGCCGCGACGAAACATTGCGACATCGTCGTGGCGCCGCCTTTCACGGCCCTGGCTGCTGCGTCCGAAGCCGCAAAAAAAACGAATATCGCCATCTCCGCGCAGGATGTTTTCTGGGAGAAGGAAGGCGCCTACACCGGCGAAATCTCGGCCCCCATGCTTGTCGAGGCCGGTTGCCGCTACGTGATCGTCGGCCACTCCGAGCGCCGCCAGTTTTTTGGCGACACCGATGAGACCGTCGCCAAGAAGGCCAAGGCCGCCCTCGCCGCGGGCCTCACTCCGATCGTCTGCGTGGGCGAATTGCTGGCCCATCGCGAAGCGGGCGACACCCATAAAATCTGCAAAACGCAATTCACCCAGGGTCCCGGCGAATTGACGCCCGAGGAATTCTCCCGTATTCTGATTGCATACGAACCGGTTTGGGCTATCGGCACAGGGCGAACGGCTACTCCGGAAATTGCCGCGGATGTTCACCGGTTTCTCCGCGAATGCGCGGAGCAGCGCTTTTCCACGGCGCTCGCCGCCGCCGTGAGGATTCTCTATGGCGGCAGCGTCAAGCCCGATAACATCAAAGGCTTGATGGCCCAGGAAGAGATTGATGGCGCGCTCGTGGGCGGAGCGAGCCTCGACCCGAAGTCGTTCGCGGCTATCGTGAATTTTTGAGCCGGTGCGCGGCAGGCTCGCGCGCCACGGGAGTTCGGAGCAGAAAATGCCATCGTGGGCAAAATGGGGATTGTCGCTGGCCGTGGCCATGGGCCTGATTTGGGTGGGCTGGCGCGTCTCGGCTGTGCTCGTGACGCTGCACATACTGGTCTGCTTCGTGCTGATAATTGTCATCATGCTGCAAAGCGGCTCGGCTGCGGACCTTGCCGGGGCATTCGGCGGCGCGGGCAGTCAGACGGCCTTCGGCCCGCGCGGCGCGGCAACGTTTCTTTCCCGCGCCACCACGTGGTGCGCGATCGTTTTCATGATGACGTCGCTCGCGCTTTCCGTGAAACGCTCGAACATGGCGGCCAGCACCGGCTCGATTCTCGAGCAGACGCAGCCTTCCTCGGCGCCTGCGCCGGCGAAGCCCCCTGCGCCTCCTGTGGAAATCCAGGTTCAGCCAACCCATGCGCCCGCGCCGGCCTCCGCGCCGAGCCAGCAGTCTCCCGCGCAGACTCCGCCTCCCCAGAAGTAGCGGCTTCTGCTACAATTTTACCGTGCAGCTATCCTCTGCGGTCGTGGCGGAACTGGCAGACGCACCAGCTTGAGGGGCTGGCGCTCGCAAGAGCGTGGTGGTTCGAATCCACTCGACCGCATACCTGCCTTTCGTGATTGCAAGCACCGCGAAATATTTTCAATGTTTGCCGACCGCACGAATTGGAACATGGCCGCGAACCGCTTGAGCGAAGCCCTGGTCCGGCACCGCGCCGGCGGGAGGCCGCTCGCCGATCTGACCGCCTCGAACCCCACCGCATGCGGATTCGATTACGATCGCGAGAAGATTCTGCGGGCGCTCGCGAACCCGTCCGCTCTCGCGTATGAGCCGAACCCGCGAGGCCTCGAAATAGCGCGGCGCGCGGTTGCCGAATATTATGCGTGGCGCGGCCGCGGCGTATCTGGGATGGCGCGATGCGAAATTCCGGTCGAGGATATATTTCTCACCGCCAGCACCAGCGAGGCGTATTCCTTCGTCTTTCGCGCGCTGTGCAATCCCGGCGACGAATTGCTGGTTCCCGCGCCCAGCTATCCGCTGTTCGATTTCCTCGCGGATATCGAGGACGTCAAGCTCGCGCGCTATCCCCTGGTGTATGACTACGGCTGGCAGATAGATTTCGGCGCGCTCGAGCAGGCCATCACGCCGCGCACGCGGGCGGTGATCGTGGTTCACCCCAATAATCCCACGGGACATTTCACAAAACCGGAGGAGCTTGCCCGGCTCAACGAAATCTGCGCGGCCCGCGAAATGGCCCTGATCGCGGACGAAGTATTTCTGGATTTTGCGTTCGGCGAAAAGCAGCCGGCCAGCTTCGCCGCGAATGCCGGCGCGCTCACTTTCACTCTGAGCGGGCTCTCCAAAATCTCCGGCCTGCCGCAGATGAAAATTGCCTGGCTGATTGCCGGCGGCCCCGAGGCGGCGAAGACGCAAGCCCTCGCGCGAATCGAGGTGATCGCCGATACGTTTCTTTCGATAAACGCTCCCACGCAGTGGGCCACGCCCATTTTCCTGGACGAGCGCCACGGGTTTCAGAAGCAGGTGATGGCGCGCGCGCGGAAAAACCTGGCGGAGCTCGACCGCCAGTTGGCCGCGCAGAAATCCTGCGGCCGCCTGGAGGTAGAAGGCGGCTGGTATGCCGTGCTTCGCGCGCCCGCGACGCGCTCCGACGAGGAGCTGGCCATCGAGCTACTAGAGAAAACAGATGTATACGTCCATCCCGGACATTTTTTTGATTTCCCCTCTGACGGCCACTTGATCGTGAGCCTGATTACGCCGGAGCCGGCGTTCTCGGAAGGGATTCGCCGCCTTCTCTCGATGTTTTGACCGGCCCGCGGGCGAGATCGTCTGCAAGCCGAATTGCTGGTAGAATGCCGCTGTACGAGCCATCTGGTGGAAAACCGGCTGGACTTACGTGCCCACAACAACACAGCCGGAGCGAGAATTCCCCAGTCGCCGGATCAAGCCAAAGAGAGAGAGGAGCGAAGGCATGAAGAGACTTGCGGGAACGACAGTGATCCTGCTGTTGCTATGGATGTGCGTAGGTGCGCCAACAACGAAGCCAGCGATTGCCTCCGGACAAACGGCTGCGGACGCTGCGGCATCGACCCTGGTGGCGGTTGTGGTAAAGATTCCGATTCCTCAGGGGGTCAACAGCGCGCAGGTTGTGGCGGGCATGGTGAAAAGCATTCCTGAATATCAGAAATTGCCCGGCCTGGTCAGAAAATACTACACGCTCACGGACGATGGGAAGTTCGGCGGCATTTATCTCTTCGAGAACCGGAAGGCCGCGGAAGACCACTTCAACGACGATTGGCGCGCCAACATCGTGAAGACCCGCGGCGCACCGGCAGAAGTAACCTACTTCGACGTGCCCATTGTGATCGAAGGTCCCGCATCACAGAAATTAACAGAAGTGAAGTAGCCTTTCTGGATGGGCGCAGCTATTTTCCGCAGCGGCGAAGCGCTGCTTCCCCCACAACTCTCAGGCGTGTTCGAGCTCGGCGAGGCGGAAGGGGCCGCCGGAGCTTTCATGAAGGTCGAACCAGAGTTTTTCTGGTTGGTCGAGAAAAACCTGGACCACGCGCGGATCGAACTGCGTTCCGGAGAAGCGCCGAATCTCCTCGCGAGCGGCGGAAATCGGCAAAGCCTTGCGATAAGGACGGTCGGAGATCATGGCATCGAGCGTATCCGCCACGGCGAAAATTCTTGCTCCCACGGGAATCTGTTCGCCCTTCAAACCTCGGGGATAGCCGGAACCGTCGTAGCACTCCTGGTGCGAGAGCACGATTTCGGCTGCTTCTTTGAGGAATGGGATGCGCTCGAGGACGGCGTAGCCGATCTCGCAATGGCGGCGCATGATTTCGCGCTCTTCCAGCGTGAGGGGACCGGGCTTGCGAAGAATCTGGTCCGGGATGCCCATTTTGCCGATGTCGTGGAGGAAAGCGCCGCGGGCAATATGGCGCAGCAGGGCCTTATCCACGCCCATGGCCTTGGCAATGGTGATGGTGAACGCGGTGACGCGCTGGCAGTGGCCTTCGGTCTCCGCGTCCTTGGCGTCGAGGGCGCTGCCGAGGGCTTCGAGTGTGTAGTCGTAGGATTGTTCCAGGTCCTGCAGGGCGATGGAAAGCTGCTGCGTACGCTCGGCGACCAGGTGTTCGAGGCCGGTCTGATAGGTCCGGTTCTCGAGGACCAGATGACGGTGTTCGAGAGCGCGGCGGACGCTCAAGTAAAGCTGGTCTTTTTCGAATGGCTTCAGGATGTAGTCGTAGGCCCCGGCGCGAATGGCTTCGAGGGCGATGGAGATGTCGTGCATGGCCGTGACCATGATGACGGGGACGTCGGGATCTTCCTCGCGCAGCGCCGCCAGGAGCTTCAAGCCGTTCATTTCGGGCATGACGATGTCGCTTAGGACCAAGTCGAACGAGCCTTTGCGGAAAGAATCGAGGGCCGCGCGGCCGTCGGGGCAAGCCTTGCAGCGATAACCCTGGCTTTCCAGGAGCGTGGAAACGACCTCGCGAATCGCTTCTTCGTCATCCGCGACAAGAATGTTGTGCTTTTCCAAGTTGGCTCCGCCCGAATACATCACCGTTATGAATCAGAACACACCCTACGAAGGTTGTGTTGCCATATTTCAAAAGCGCGTGCTAGGTTTTGTAATGGCTTCCCTTTCTTCCTGAAATTCAGGCCGTGGCGTGATGCAAAGCGGCGTTGCGCCGTAAAAGGAATGTGCTTTGCCTTTTGTGTCTAACCCGGGCTTACTGGCGGTTGCCTTCATGGAAGGTTCCGCCGCATTCATCCTGCTGGTGCTCTATTGGCTGCTGGCCCCGGACTTCCCGGCCCGGTTCTTTCGATACTGGCTGGGGGGCTGGTTCCTCTACACCGCATTGGAAGGGCTCAGAATTGTGTCGCTTTGGCGCGGCGGCACGGATAATCCCCGATTCAGCTCGGAGCTTTCCCTGGTTGCGGCAACCCTGTTCTTTGCCGCCGTATTGGAGTGCAGCGGGCACGGAAAGCGGCTGAAGTATCTATGGCCACTGGCCGTGGTATTGGCGAGCGGAGTCGTCGTACTCGGCGCTGTGGCGAAGCTGCCCGACGCGAAGCAATGGACGGAATCGCTCACGGAGTGCTCGTTCTATCTGGCGGGCGGATGGATTCTTTGGCGGTCGCAATCGCGGCACTCCGGAGTTGGATGGAAGCTGCTCGCGGGATCGCTCATGCTGCGCGGACTCCACGGAATGGACCGCCCCGCGTGGACAGGGGAGGCGTTTGGGCTGTTTAGCATTTCCTTCGAAGGCTTTTTCGGAATCGCCATCGGAATCTCCATGGTCGTATTGGTTCTCGAAGCGGGCCGCGCCCGAACCGAGGACCTGAACGAGAAACTGCGGCGCCTGGCGCTGATTACGGCCGAAGCCACTCGCTCCTTTCGCGTGGATGAGACGCTCGAAGGAGCTCTGCGCCATCTGACCGGAAGCCTGGGCGCAAGCCACGGACTGGTGTATCTGCTCGACGACCCGCAGGACCCCGCGGCGCTGGTGCTTCGGGCGTCGGTTGGATTCAGCGAAAGCTACCGCAAGGAATATGCGCGAGTCCCTTCCAGCGTGGCGTGGGTGCAAAAGGTGCTGGCGCAGGAGACGCCGTTTGTCGCCGGGCGGACGGAAAAAGATGTCGCCGTGCGGCAATGGATGGATTTGGAGAAGCTGGCGGCGATCGTGCTGATCCGCATACCCGGGGAAAAAACGCCTCTGGGGCTGCTGGGAATCGGGTCAAGGGCCCCGCGAACCTTTGAGAGCGACGAGGAGCATTTCCTGGTCAACGTCGCCAACCTGCTCGGACTGACGGTGCGGAATGTGGCCCTATTTGAAAGCGCAGCCGCATCGAGAAGGCAATGGGCCGACACATTCGATTCGATTGACGACCTGATTCTTGTGCACTCGCCGGAGGGGCTCGTCCTGCGAGGGAATCGGGCGCTCGCAGCGCGTTTGCACATCGAGCAAGACGCCCTCGTGGGGCGCAAGGTCTCGGATGTGCTCCGCCAGGGGGACGCCGCCTGGAAGCTTTGCCCATATTGCGAGGAAGTTGCTGGAAAGACCGGAGCCATTGACCCGTCGTTTGGAGGCTATTTTCTTGCCACCGACTCCGCTTTCCACGATAGCGAAGGCGGGGGGCTGGGCACCATCCACGTGCTCAAGGATTTCACCAGCCGGCGCCAAGCCGAAAACAAATTCCGCGACCTCTTCGAGAATGCGCTGGAGGGAGTGTTCACGGCCGCGCCGGAGGGCCGCTTCGTTGAGTTCAATAACGCTTTCATGCGCATCCTCGGGTATGAAGACCGCGAGGAATTACTCGGTGTGGAAATCACTTCGCTGCATGTTGACCGGGCCGAGCGTTCGCGGCTGATGCGCCTGCTCAACGAATACGGCGAGGTGGCCGGATTCCAATTTCAGTTCCGGCGGCGCGACGGCGAAATCCGCACGGCGCGCGAATCGGGATTTGTGACTCGCGACGCCAGCGGGGCCATCGTGACCTACCAGGGCTTCCTGCTGGATATCACCGATGTGACGCGAGCGGAACGCGAGGTGCGCCAGCGCAATCGCGAGCTGCTGGCGCTCAATGGAATCGCGGAGGACCTGAGCCAGTCTCCGACGCTCGAAGGGGGGCTGGCGGAGACCCTCTTCAAGGTAACGGATCTTCTCGGTGCGGACATCGCGGCGCTGCACTTTCTCGACGAGCATCATGGCCACGTGTTGAAGTCTTCGGTGGCCATGGGCTACCGGTCCGATTACGCCCGGCATGCCACGCCGGCCGAGGTTTCTCCCGCATGGTTGCAGCAGCTTCGCCAGTCCCACGCGACGGTGCTCTCCGGGTCCGACTCGTCTCTTCCGGAGGGTTTGCGCGAGATGCAGCGGCATGAAGGGATTGAGGCGTCGCAGGTGGTCGTGCTCTGGGCCGGGGACCGCTTCATGGGCACGCTTCTCGCCGGCTGGCGCGAACCCCGGGAGTTTTCGACGATCGAATTGAATCTGCTCGCCGCGGTGGGAAACCAAATCGCCGCCACCGTGGACAAATCGCAGATGTTCAACGAGACGCGCGAGGCCTATGAAGACCTCCGGCGCACGCAAGAGCAGCTCTTGCAGAGCGAGAAAATGGCCGCGGTGGGACAACTGATCTCCGGCGTGGCGCACGAGCTGAACAATCCCCTCACGGCCATTCTGGGATACAGCCAGCTGCTGAAATCCGAAGAGATGACGCATCCGCGCGGCGCGGACTTCGTCGAAAAGCTGGAGAAGCAGACGCAGCGCACGCGCCACATCGTCGAAAGCCTCCTGAGCTTCGCCCGCCAGCACAAACCCGAGCGCACGGCCGTGGACATTAACGAAATTCTGCAGGATACGCTCACGCTCCGCGAATACGACATGAAGCTCAACAACATCCGCGTGCACCGCGCGCTCGATGCGAGCCTGCCGCTGACTACCGGAGACTTCCATCAACTCCAGCAAGTCTTCCTAAATATTCTGAATAACGCCGTGGACGCCGTGCACGAAAAGGGCCAGCCGGGCGAAATCTGGATTTCCACCCAGCAGACGAACAACCAGCTGTGCATCGAATTTACCGATAATGGCTCCGGCGTGCAGAATCCGAATCGAATCTTCGACCCGTTCTACACCACGAAGCCGGTGGGAAAGGGCACGGGCCTGGGGCTGAGCATTTGCTACGGCATCGTGAAGGAGCATGGCGGAGAAATTCGGGTGCGGAATTCGCCGCCGCGGGGCGCCTCGTTTACCGTCGCGCTGCCGATCCAGCCGGTATCCCGCCTGCCGCGTGCCGGCAAGATCTCGCGCGCCGCCGCGAGCGCTCCGAGCGCGGCGGGAAAAGTTCTGCTGGTGGACGACGAAGAAGCGGTATTGCACCTCGAGAAGGAAATCCTTGTAACACGCGGCGTCACCGTGGTTACGGCGCGGTCCCCTCGGGAAGCCATCGAGTTGCTCGAGCGGGAATCGGTGGATGTGGCCGTGATGGACATGAAGATGCCGGGCGATCTTTCCACCGCCGCTCTCTACGACTGGATCGAGAAGAACCGCCCCGAGCTTGCCACGCGGATGATTTTCACAGCCTCGGATTCCAATGGCGCGGAAGCCGCGTGCATGATGCGAAAATCGGGATGCCTCCTGCTGGCGAAGCCGTTTCTCATTGAGGATTTCTGGAACGCGGTGCAGAAAGCGCTCACCGTGGAGCTTCCGAGTTTGCCAAAACGCTGAGCACCCTCCCTTCAGCCTTGCCCTGAGGCACGAAGGGCATCCCCCGCGGCGGCGAGAAAAACCTGCTATCCTCTATTTTTCCACAATCCTTTGGGGGCGCTCGTGAGACGAATTGCCGGATGGATTCTGGCGCTGGCATTGCTGGCATTGGCAGCCGCCGCGGCTTACGCGGGCGGGGCCAGGGCCGCGGCGCAGGCCGCCGCGGGCGCCAATCCCGAATTCCTGCGCGCCGCCGACGAAGTGCTGGCGCAAATGAGCCGGATTCTCGATCTGCCCATCAAGGAGCCGCTCAAAAAGAGCCTGCGTTCGAGGCAGGAAATCCGCGACTACATCCTCCAGGAGGAAAAGGACGATAAGAGCGATGCGCAGCAATATGCCGACACGAAGTCGCTCGAAGCCTTCGGCCTGATCCCAAAAAATTTTCCGCTCGATTCCTTCATGCTCGACGTCCTCACGGACCAAATCGCCGGACTCTACGATCCCAAGACCAAGGAGTTCTACATCGCCGATTGGATCGCGCCGGACGACCAGCGCGAGGTGATGGCCCACGAGCTGACGCACGCGCTCGAAGATCAATCGTTCGACATCGACCCGTGGATCAAGGCCGCGCGCCCGAACGACGACGCCGAACTCGCCCGCGAATCCGTCAGCGAAGGCACGGCCATGGCGGCGATGGTGGACTACACGCTGCGCGACGAAAAAATGGGCGTCCGCGATCTGCCGGACGTGACGGCGATGATGCGCTCGGAGGTCGCCGCCGGGATGGGCAAGGATGCGATCCTCGCGAAAGCGCCGCCTGCCATTCGCGACGCGCTCTTTTTCCCGTATCTCGAGGGGGCGTCGTTTTCGCAGCAATTTCTGAAGGCGCATTCGGGCTGGGGCGATTTGAAGCTGCTCTTCGAAAATCCCCCGGTTTCAACGCAGCAGATTCGCCATCCCAATCTGTACCTCGCCGGTGTAAAGCCCGTGAAAATCGCGCTGCCGGATTGGAAAGCCCTGGTCCCGGCGGATTGGAATCTGCTCGAGGAAAACGTCCTGGGGGAGTTCGGCCTCGACGAGGTTTTGAAGCAGTACCTCGGGCATGACCGCGCCGCCGCGCTCTCTCCCGCATGGGCGGGCGACCGCTACGCCCTCTTCGAGGACGCGCAGACGAAGCAGACTCACCTCGTATTCCTCCAGAGCCTCGACACCGCCGAGCACGCCGCCCGCTTCTTCGGCCAATACAGCGAAGCCCTCGAGCTGAAATATAAGACGCGCACCCAGCTTTACCGCCGGCCCAATTTTTTCAAGTTTCAGACGGATAGCGGCGGCGTCTTTCTCCATTGCGCCGTCACAACGTGCTTGGTCGTCGAAGGCGCCTCGCCCGAGACCTACCGCAAGATCGCCGCAGCCGTCACCTGGCCCGTAGCTCCCCCGCCCGCCTCAGCCGTACCTCCGCCCTCAGTCACCGAATTGCCCGCAGCCCTGCCCGCGGAGTTCGTGTCAGGGCATGAGTTCACTCGTGCCGTCAGCCGCAAAAAAATGGCGGGGCTTTAGCCCCTGGGAAGCTGCGGGCGCCTTGTTTGCCGTGAAGGTTTAAATGTAGCGCCGGCCCGCCCTGACGAAGGAAGAGGGCCTTAAGCCCGGCATCTTGCCGTTGCCGTTGCCCTTGCCCTTGCCTTTGCCGTTCACGTTGTCATCCCGACAGAGGCCGCATTCTGGCCGACGAGGGACCTGCTTTTGCCTTCGCCGTTGCCGTTGCCGTTGCCGTTGCCGTCTGCCGTTGCCGTTGCCGTCGCCGTCGCCGTTACCCTCATCCCTCACCCTCAACCCTCGCCCCTCATTCCCACCCTCGCCCCTCATTCCCACCCTCGCCCCTCATTCCCACCCTCGCTTGCCGCGCCGAAGCGGATTCATCGCGTAGGCCGGCATCTTGCTGTGAAGGTTTAAATGTACGTGCGTCCTCTGCATCCCGATGGGTTGTATCGGGACGCCGGGGCCTTAAGCCCGGCATCTTGCCTTTGCCGTTGCCTTTCCTGGGAGCGCCAATCTCCCGATTGGCGAAGATCAACGCGCCGTTCAGGAGAACGGCGTTCCCAGGGACACCGCCAACGTTGCCTCGCGACGAAATAAAGACCGCCCCTCGCCCTATTTGTCGTTACCCACAGCCTCGGAAACGCACGTCTCGGGTAAAGTGTTTGGCGACTAGTGGAAGAGAGATCCCACCCTTCCCCGCACGTCGGAAAAGATGGAGCACCGGGCTGGACCTCACGCCCGACTTGCGGCTTTCGCCTTTATTTCCGCACGAATCGGCGCAAAGACATCGCGGATAGGTTTCGGTAAGCGGGCGAAGTTTGACTCCGATTTGGAGGGGTAGTATAGGCCGTCTCTGTGGTAGGAGAAAACATAGGGTCCGTGTGGGCACTTCCGGCAGTTAGACTTCCCGCATGGTCGGAGTTCAAGGCAAAAGAGCCTATTCTTGTGGCCGGCATGGGCCAGGAGCTTGGTGTTGCGGTACAGATGAATCTCCCACAGCTCCGGCGCCCGTTTGTGATCCTTAATACTTCGGCGGGCGAGCTTTATGACCCGCTTCAGCTGCCTTGGGTTGCAGGCTTCGATTTTCTCCCTCAAGCTGCGGCTGAGTTCTCCCTGTTTCCTGCCCTCGCGCCTTTCCTCTTCCCGCCTTCGTTCCTCGCGGCGAACTTCTGCCAGAAGGATCCTCGCTTTTTGCGCCGGGCTAGCGACTTCGTTAGCGTGCTTGGGGGGTGGGCTCATAGCATGGTGAAGGCAAAACCGTCAGATCCGCAAGGGGACTCAGCCGAAGTTACTGAAAGGAAGGTAATTGGAAACAAATCTTGTATCGCGAATCAAGACTGGGGGCTTTTTTTGAATTGACAATACAGTTCAGCTGCAAATTTCAACGCAGTCGGCACCAGACCAACCCACGGAGCCCATCTCATGCGCGTCACCTCCAAGCGACCCCTCCATCCACTCATAACACCGACAAGGCCCCATAGTCAAGCGGTCGGGCCCCCGCCGCGCCGAACGCTTGGCGGCTCGAGTCGCCTGATACATTGCTGCCATGATTGATACAGCTTCGCATGGAATCTCAATAGACGATTGCTAGCGCCATCTCTGTCTGCTACGCTCTTCCTTGAAAGTCACTGCCAATTAGGGGTTTGTTTAATACCCAGGGTCGAGTCTGGTGAACAAGGGGAGGATTGCGCCATTGAGCAATCATGAAGCAACATATCAAGAATGGGTTCCAGTAATCGGTCGATCTCTCGCCTACCTCTGTATTCAAATGGGCGAACTCAAGGACAAGTCGCTTGCAGAGAAGGCCGCGTTCTTGGAGGCGGCTGGTATTGAGCGCAAGGACGTCGCGGCGATGCTGGGTACAACTTACGCGTCCGTGACCGAGACTCTCAGCAAGGCAAAGCGGACTAAGAAGGGAGACAAAAAGAAAAGTGGCCGCAAAAAGAAAAAACAGTAAGCGCCGCAAGGAACGGGCAACCACAGAACCTGTCTCCGCCGACGAGAAGATAGCTCGCCTTCTGGGAATACTGGCCACCCGGGACATCGGGCAAGTCAGTGAGCGAGTTGCGTTGTTGAGGGCTGTCGGCTTCAGCGTGTCGGAGGTTGCTTCGATCCTTGGAATGACGGAGAACAACGTCCGCGTTGCTACGCACCACGGTCGCAAGAGGCGCCAGGGGAAGAAAGTGGCCCGGGACAAAAAGAATTAACACATGGCCAAGATAAATTCGCAGCTGCTGGAAAGGCTGAAGACGAAGCTGGGAGTTAGCAGTCCGAGGATCTACGCGATCATTGCCGAAAAGGCATCCGAAACGCTGCTCGATCGCCATCTCGCTGCTCTGGTTGTCGCCTCGGAAAATGGCCTCAACATTCAGAAGTACTCGACGCCAGACGAAAGAGCACAAATTAGAGGCACCCGTCCGGGCGGACCAGAGGCAACGCAATCTCATTCGGAAGCCGGGATGGAGCAGCCGGCAAGACGAACAGTTCGGGCGAGAAAAACTCTGAGAATCGCCAAAGCTAAGGACAACTCTGTATTTGTGGTACATGGGCGGAACGACAAGCTGCGGAGGTCACTGTTCGATTTTCTACGTGCTCTCGGACTGAAACCGCTTGAATGGGAGAAAGTCGTGCTCATGACCAAGAGGACCAATCCCTACATCGGCGAGATCCTTGATAACACTATGGCGAAGGTACAGGCAGTTGTCGTCCTATTCTCGCCTGATGACGAAGCGCGACTCAGGCCTGAGTTTCTCACGAGGACCGACGGACGGAGCGAGAAACAGTTGCGTGGTCAACCGAGGCCGAATGTTCTCTTCGAAGCAGGCCTTGCCCTGGGACGGCACCCCGCCAAGACGATCCTCGTAGAAGTGGGCAAACTGCGCAAATTCAGTGACATTGCAGGTCGCCACATCGTGAGGCTCTCCGACGACTATTCCAAACGCAATGACTTGGCGAACAGGTTAGAGAGCCTTGGCTGCAAGGTAGACAAACAGGGAACCGACTGGACGAAGGCGGGCAACTTCACCGCTTGAAACGGCAGCGAGGTAAACAAGCGGCAGGGCCGTCAATCGAATAGCCACCCGGTTTCAGGCTTCGAGCTAAGGACGCGGTCCCGCCTAGCGCTCGCATTTCATAGTTGGCGGAACATCTACAAAGCCATGGGAGAGTGGTCTGCCCCCCTCAGACGGTTCCGGCAAGACGGCCCTTCGGTTCGGAATGGCGTCCCCCTCCAACCCAATCCGTACTAAAACCATGTAATCTTTTCCCTTGCAATTTGGCATGAAGTATGCTATAAATGTACATGTTCATAAAATTAACAGAGCCGCCCACCCTCACTTGCCGCGCCGTACCGGATTCATCGCGTAGGCGGGCCCTCGCCCCGACTCCCGCCCCTGACCGCCACGAGCGTAACTCCCTCATTTCCAATCACCCGGACCGCGACTCCATCGAATTTCTAATCGGTAGTGCTTTCCGATTAGAAACGCGCGTAACTCCTTTCGCATCAACAAAAAACCTCATTTCTAATCGACAGTCGATTAGACGCAAATGAAAGAATACAAGCCACTTAGAAATTCCAGCTTTTTAGGGGTTCGGTCCCGGTCTTCTTCGCGAGCCTGCGCCGATGCGGGAAGGGAGGGAATTGCCCACCCCCAAAGCTGCCCGCCTGCAGTTCGAGGCGTCCGCTACATGGCCAACGGCAAGAACAATACGCCGGCGGGATGCAGCTCAGGAGAGCGGCGTTCCCAGGGCAACGGCTCAACAGCACCGCAATCTCGAATTTCTAATCGAAACAAGCTGGGAAATAGAAATCGCCGTAACTTCCCTGCTGCCAACGACTTAATTTTTTCTAATCGAAACAAAATCAGGGGGGTCACTAACCGAAACTCGGCCCAATTTCACGAATCACGGGCCACGAATCACGCATCACGAATCACCAGCCACTCGCCACTCGTCACTCGCCACTGCGAGGGTGAATCATCCGAGCAAATCGAAGCGTTCGGTGGCGGAGGGAAAGCCGGGATCGGTGTGGAGGATGATTTCGCTCATCGCCGATTTGAAAGGCTCTTCGGACGGGATGCGGGCGAGCCAGCGATGATGCGAGAGTTTTTCGTGGCCGGAAAAATCGAGTCGCACGAGGAGCCGAATGCCGGAGCCGGCCGGTTCTTTCGCGTCCTTGGATTCGCCTTGCTTGGCCGCCGCTTTGGCGGCGGATTTCTTCGGCGCGGCCTTCCCTTTCGCTGACTTCCCTTCCCCTGAGGCCCCTTCTGCGGAGGCTGGGCCGCTGTCTTCGTCACTACCTTCGCCGGAGCGTTCGCGGTCGAATTTGAGAAGGATTTTTTTGCCGAGGCGGAAGGCCTGCGTCCATCCCTCGAGTTTAAGGCGAGCCTGCTGCGCGGCGTCTTCGTTCGAGCCGAAATCGAAAACCATAATGGATTGGGCCATGGAGAATCTATAGCGGGCGGCGGGCGTGCGTGTCAAGAAGGGATTGCGTAAGGGCGCGGCGTGGTAGAATGCGCGCGACAACTTGAGGGCGATGGAGTTCGCCTGAACCGTCCGCTAGTGGACTGATGACTCCTGGCCGCCGCGCGGCGCCCAGGAGTTTTTTGTTGGCGCAAGCGGCGAGCGGAAAAGAGGGAGACTGTGCGCATCGCATTACTCGTCGTGTTTGGCGCCGTGGGCACGCTGGCGCGCTATGGACTGCAAGGGCTGGTGCAGGAGCGCACGGGCTCGAGCTTTCCCTTCGGCACGCTGGTGGTAAACCTTCTGGGCTGCTTTCTGCTGGGCGGGATCATGGAATACGCGCTCGCCCACGTGACGATTCCGCCCGAATGGCGCATCGGGATTACCACGGGATTTTTCGGCGCGTTCACGACTTTCTCGACGTTCAGCTGGGAGACGACGCGGATGCTCGAAGACGGCGAATGGACGCGCGCGGGCGTCTATGTGTTGGCGAGCGTCGTCGGCGGCCTCGCGGCCGTGATCCTTGGAATCAGGCTGGTGGAGCGGATCTAAGGGCAGAGGAGGGACGCCATGGAACACGCTGCGAAACATGAACGGTTCGAGGGCGAGCGCACGCTGATGCGCATACATATCGGCGAGTCGGACCGCTGGCATGGGAAACCGCTCTACGAAGCCATCGTCGAGATGCTGCGGCGCGAGAAATTCAGCGGAGCGACGGTGCTGCGCGGCGTGGGCGGATACGGCGGGGCCAGCATCTTTCATACGGACAAAATCCTGCGCCTTTCGCAGGACCTCCCCATCGTCGTCGAGGTGGTGGAATTCACCGAGCGGATCGAAAAAATCCTGCCGCAGCTCGATGAAATGATCGGCGGCGGCCTGGTGACGCTCGAAAAGGTGCGCGTGATTTTGTATCGCTCGAGCAAATGACCGCTCGCCAGGGCGGTTATCGTTTCGAATGGAGGCGCGGATCCAAGTGAAATGGCGATGGCTCCCCGATGAGGAGCTTCGAGAAGTCGCGGTGCAACGGATTCAGGAGAAACAGGCTCTCCTCCGGAACGATCGCGCTGGGCACGCGCAAGACGGGCGATGCTCCTCGATTGGCCCAGTCGTCACCGATCTCCTGAAGGCTGGGAGGAGCGGGGTCCGTTCGCCAGGCGGCCGGCAGCTTCGATGGATCCAAGGCGATAATTAGTTCAGGGTCCATCTTCACTTCGAAGACGACATACCCGCCAAGCAAACTCGAGGATTCCAGGTGTATGAGAATTTCCAGCGCCGCGAGCGCCCGCGATTCCGCCGTGTAGATCATGGCGACTCCCGGCGAATTCCAGCGGCCTCCATAGAGGGCGGCGCGCGCCCTCGCCCGAGAAAGCGTTCGCGGCATGTTTTCGCTTGACGATTCGCCAAGCGGAAACGCTCACGTGAAAACCCCGTGCTCCAAGCGGCCAATCAGGTTTTCGACGTCCCGCGCCCCCGGCTCGAAGCGCGCGTAGGAGAGCGGGATATTATCGCCGAGCGCTTTCTTGGGAGTGGCGAGCCAGTGCAACGCTTCGCTTACGTCTCCTTCAAACAGCCCCACCGCCTTCTCGAACACGGTCGCAATGCGGAGCAATCGCTCGGACTCATCCGGCGCCAAGCCGGCCCGCTGCCCTGCGGCGAGCAAGTGTCCGCTCGGGGATTTCGATCACGGAGGCGATGCGGGAGGGCGAGAATCCGGTGACCGCGGAAAACGTTTCCAGCGCCCGGATGGGAAACCCCTTTTTCACCGCACGAATGAGGTCGTCTGTGTGGTTCGCCGACAAGCCCAGGCTGGCCCCGCGCAACGGATATCCCGTATGGCGCACCGGCCCATGGGCCGGCGCGGCAGGCGCCGGAACGGTTGATTTGCGAATCAAAGTCTGGCTCATAGAGACCAGGATACGCGAGGATGCCATATTGTCAAGAATTATGTGCCATGTGGCATAGGCGATAGCGCGTCATGCGATGGCCGTGCGCGCAGGTTCGCACAGGCTACATTTCGGGTGTTGCGCCGGTGCGGGCGGCGTGGTAGTGTCAGCGAAGAAAAGGCGAAGGAGGGGCCATGGCCACGTCCACATTGGGGTTAGCTCGACGGGCGCAAACGACACGGGAGACGGTGGAAGAGGCGCTCGGGGCGCTGGTCGGGCGTTACCACACGGACGAGGTGATCGCGGCGGTGCGGCACATTCCGGCGCGCGAGGCGCAATTCCGCGCCATGCCCGGGTGGGTGCGGGCGGAGTTGCGAGAGGCGTACCGCGCAAAGGGGATCGAGAGTCTTTATTCGCATCAAGCCGCGGCGGTGGAACTCGCGCGCAGCGGGAAAAACTTCGTGGTAGTGACGCCGACGGCGTCGGGGAAAACGCTCTGCTACAACCTGCCGGTGCTCGACGCGATTCTCGAAAATCGCGACACGCGCGCGCTCTACCTCTTCCCCACCAAGGCGCTGGCGCAGGATCAGCTTGCGGAGTTGCACGATCTGGCCAAGCGGCTCGACGATTGCTTTGGCGTGTTCACCTACGACGGCGACACGCCCGGGGACGCGCGCAAGGCCATCCGCGAGCGCGGGCACATCGTGCTGACGAATCCGGACATGCTGCACACCGGCATCCTGCCGCACCACACGAAATGGGCGCGCCTCTTCGAGAACCTGCACACGATCGTGCTCGATGAATTGCACACCTACCGGGGCGTGTTCGGGAGCCATCTGGCAAATGTGCTGCGGCGGCTCGCGCGGATCGCGAGATTTTACGGCTCGAAGCCGCAATTCATTTGCTGCTCGGCGACGATTGCCAATCCCGGCGAGCTGGCGGAGCGGCTGACCGGAGAAGCCGTGGAGGTGGTCGAGGAGAACGGCGCGCCGGCGGGCGAGAAATTTTTCGTCTTCTACAATCCGCCGATGGTGAATCGCAATCTGGGAATCCGACGCAGCCATCTGAATGAGACGACGCGCGTGGCCAAGGAGCTGCTGGCGCGGAGCTTGCAGACAATCGTCTTCGCGAATAGCCGGCTGCACACGGAGGTGCTGTTGAAATATTTGCAGCAGGCGAACCCGCCGCAGCCGGGCGCGCCGGAGCCTATTCGCGGCTATCGCGGCGGCTATTTGCCGCGGGAACGGCGCGAGATCGAGCGCGGGTTGCGCGAGGGCGGCATTCGCGGGGTGGTGGCGACGAATGCGCTGGAGCTGGGAATTGACATCGGGTCGCTCGACGCGTGCGTAATGGCGGGGTATGCGGGGTCGATCGCGTCCACATGGCAGCGTGCGGGGCGCGCGGGACGGCGCAGCGGGACGTCGTGCGCGGTGCTGGTGGCATCGTCCGCGCCGCTCGACCAGTTCATCGTGCAGCACGCGGATTATTTTTTCGGGCGGGCGCCGGAGCGCGCGTGCGTCCAGCCGGATAATCTGGAAATTTTGGTGAATCACCTGAAATGCGCGGCGTTCGAGCTGCCGCATTGCGGCGGACGAGCCGTTCGGCGGCGTGGATTTGCAGGAGCTGTGCGAACGGCTGGCGGAAGCGGGGTATCTGCATCGCAGCGGAGGGAGTTGGCACTGGGTGCAGGAAGCGTATCCGGCGGACACGGTGAGCCTGCGGTCGGTGACGTCGGATAATTTCGTGATCGTGGATACGACCGGCGAGGAAGATGGCGAGCCAGGGGTCCGGTGACCACCGGGGTCAGAAACCGGACCGGAGGTGATCGGCGAGGTGGATTTTTCTTCGGCGCTCACGACGGTGCATCCGCAGGCAATCTATCTGCACCAGGGGCGGCAATACCACGTGGACCGGCTGGATTTCGGCGAGCGCAAGGCTTACGTGAAGGCCGTGGACGCGGACTATTTCACGGACGCGATTCGCTACACGCAGGTGCGCGCGCTCGAAATCGCCGAGGAGGAACGCATCGCGGGACCCGCGGCGCGGGCGCATGGCGATGTGCTAGTGCGGTCGCAGGTGGTGGGCTTCAAGAAAATCAAATTCTTCACCAATGAAAACGTGGGCGCGGGAAAACTGGAATTGCCGGAAAACGAAATGCACTCGACGGCGTTCTGGATCACGCTCGAGCGGCGCTTGATGGCCGAATTGCCGTTCGCGCTATCCGAGCGGCAGAGCGGAATCTTCGGGCTGCTTTATGCGCTCGAGTCCATGGCGGCGCTGCTGCTGATGTGCGACCGCCGCGATTTGGGAACAGCCATCGGAGAGCGGCCGGGAAGTCCAGGTGCCGACGCGGGATGGCAGGAATTCGCGGGGAAGATGAACGATCGAGGCGAGGAGAAGGAATTCTTCGAGCCGAGCCTGTATCTCTACGACGCGTATCCGGGCGGGATAGGATTCAGCGAGCCGCTGTACCGCGTCCACGATTTGCTGCTGCGGCAGACGCGCGAGCTGATCGCCGCGTGCCCCTGCGAGAAGGGGTGCCCCTCTTGCACCGGGCCGGCGGGCGAGAAGAGCGAGAGGGCGAAGGAAGCGGCGCTGGCTATTTTGAAAAAGCTGTGCGGATAAGAGATTACGCCACGGTGGGAATGAGGCGACGAACGCGTAAGGAGAAAGAAAATGAAAATCCCCATAAATGTTCGCAAATTTCTTGCATTCGTTGTGCTTGCCTGTTGGCTCGGCTTGACGCTGCTCTTCGGTGGGATGTGGATAGCCGACAATGTGGCAACCACATGGTCGGAACATGAGGCAGTTTTTCTAGCCAAGCCACAGAGCGATGATGTCAACCAATTGAAAGCCGAGGCCGATGCGGGAAAGAACCTACTTGACTTTGAGCAGTCCCAAACCAACGTATCCTCCTTGATGTTCAAAATATGGACATGCCTGACTTTGCTCGGAAGTGCACTATTCGCCGAAAGGAGAGAGAAGCAATGAGCCTAAAAGGAAAGAGGGTCGGAATCAGAAGCAAGGGGCAGTCCGGAACGATTGTCAGCGAGCCGTTCCCTTCCGGTTCTACCGGTGAACCTCACGTTAGGGTCGATGTGAATGGCCCGGAGGGTCTGCTACGGTCAGTGATATTCCGACTTGCCGATCTCGACTTCCTTGAGCCGTAAGGCCCTGAACCCGGCATAGACCACGGAACGGCATGAGCACAAGAGTGCAAGATCCGTTTGCGAGGCTCGCGGCGCTGAAGCCCGCGCGACGAAGCGCCACCCTGGCAAATGATAAGGCGCCGCGTGGAATGACGCCGGACCTTCCGGAAGGCGCGGCGCGGCTGGCGGAGATTCTGGGCGCATCGCCGCGGGGCAATCGTTTCGGCGAGCATCTGGGTTTGCGGCGGTGGTTTTCGGGGTCCATCGGGTGGGAGCCACCCGAGCGAGAGATTGATCCCGCCGCGCTTCGGCTGCTCGCCCCCGAGGCCGGCCCAGAAGCGCGCGATCCGCGGCAGTGGCTTTTCCTGGATACGGAAACGACGGGACTGGCCGGTGGCAGCGGAACGTATGCGTTTCTTGTGGGCCTGGCGTGGTGGGATGCGGGCGGGCTGGAAGTGGAGCAGCTTTTCATGCGCGAGCACAGCGAGGAACATTCCCTGCTGGTGGCGCTGGCGGAACGCATGGCGGAGCGGCCGGTGCTCGTGACATTCAACGGGAAATCGTTCGACTGGCCGCTACTCGAAACACGCTACCGGATGACGCGCGCGATTCGCCTTCCCGCGCCGCGCGCGCACCTGGATTTTTTGCATCCGGCGCGGAATCTGTGGCGGCTGCGGCTCGGCTCGGTGCGGCTCCCGGAACTCGAGCGGCACGTGCTCGGGTGGAATCGGGGGACGGATGTGATGTCGGAGCTGATTCCTTCGATGTATTTCGATTTTCTGCGCGGCGGCCCGCCCGAGCCGCTCGTCCCAATTTTCCATCATAATCAAATGGACTTGCGCGGCCTCGCGGGCCTCGCGACGCGGGTTCTGGCGGTGCTCGGCGATCCGGAAGCGCATGGGCGGGACGCGCTCGAACTCTACGGCGTTTCGCGTATTTGCGAGCGCCGCGGCGATGCGGCGCGCGCGCGGACGCTGTACGAGAAGTCGCTTGCCGGAGAACTCCCAGCGGAAACGGGCCGCGCGGCGCAACGTCAGCTGGCACGACTGGCGAAGCGCGGGGGAGATTTGGGGCTTGCGCGAGAGCTGTGGGAAAAAATGCTGGGCGATTCGCGCGAGGGCCTGGAAGCGTACGAGCAACTGGCAATCTACCACGAGCATGGGGCGCACGATCCCGGCCACGCGCGGGCGCTGGTGCGCAGGGCGCTCGCGGAACTCGGCAAGGCGGAGCGCCTCGGCGTCATGGCGCCCGGCGCGCGCCGCCAGAGCCGCGCGCGGTTCGAGCGCCGCCTGGCGCGCCTCGAACGAAAAATGGGGCGCATGCTGCTCGATGCGTCACAAGCGGAAGCGACAAGCTGAAGGCGCGGCCCGCAATCTCCTAAGATATCCGCATGAAATTCACGTGGCTCGATTGGTCCGCGATTTTCGGCTATCTCGCCGCCACACTTCTGATAGGCGCGTACTTTCGCCGCAGGTCGCGGAGGAGCACCGAGGAATATTTTATTTCCGGGCGCAGGGTACCGTGGTGGCTGGCGGGCACGTCCATGGTGGCCACAACCTTCGCGGCGGATACTCCACTCGTTGTGGCGGGCCTGGTGTACACGCAAGGGATCGCCGGGAACTGGATTTGGTGGGCGTTTCTGCTCTCGGGGATGATGACGACGTTTCTTTTCGCGCGGCTCTGGCGGCGCTCCGGCCTAATGACCGACGTGCAGTTCGCCGAGATGCGCTATTCCGGCAGGCCCGCGGGATTTCTGCGCGGATTTCGCGCCGTTTATCTCGGGCTGCTGATGAACTGCCTGATTCTGGGATGGGTCACGAAGGCCATGATCTCCATCATCTCGACGACGATGGGTCCGGCGATGCAGGGCTGGCCGGTGGTCACTGGGCTTTCGAATTATCTCGGCAGGGTAATCGGCCCGACATTTTCCGGGACGAATGGCTGCGCGCTCACCATCTGCATATTTTTCCTGATTCCATTTACCGGCATTTACGCGGCGCTCGGCGGACTGCGGGGCGTGCTGTGGACCGACCTCTTCCAATTCGTGCTGAAAATGACGATCGTGATTGTGGTGGCGTGGTACGGCGTGGCGGCCGCGGGCGGAATGGGCGCGATGATCGGAAAAATCGAAGCGATGCGCGCGGCCAATGGAGGAGCGGACCCGCTGAAATTTCTGCCCGACTTTTCGCGCGGATTTTCGAGCCAGGTATTGTGGACGCTGCCCGTGATCACCTTCGTCGTGTATCTCGGAATTCAGTGGTGGGCCTTCTGGTATCCCGGACAGGAGCCCGGAGGCGGGGGATACGTTGCGCAGCGAATCTTCAGCACGCAGGATGAACGCCAGGGGCTGCTTTCCGTGCTCTGGTTCAACGTGGCCAACTACGCGCTGCGGCCCTGGCCGTGGATTTTAACGGCGCTGGCGGCCATGGCCCTCTATCCCGGATTGGCGCATCCGGAGACGAGCTACATGATGATCGTGACCGAGCACGTGCCCCACACGCTGCGCGGCATTATCCTGGCAGGGTTCCTGGCCGCTTTTATGTCCACGATAGCGACGCAACTGAATTGGGGCACCTCGTATCTCGTTGAGGATTTCTACCGGCGGTTCGTATGGCGCGGCGCGGGGGAGCGGCACTATGTGGTGGCATCTCAGATCGTGACTCTGCTGCTGGTGGCGGCGACGGGATATGTGTCGGCCCATCTGACTTCGATCCGCGCCGGATGGGAAGTGGTGCTCGAGCTGGGCGCGGGCACGGGCAGCGTCTACATGCTGCGCTGGTACTGGTGGCGCATCAATGCATGGAGCGAGATCGCCGCCATGTCCGCTTCGCTGGCCGCGACGATGGCGCTGCGCCCGGGAAGGATGTGGCTTTGGCTCGTGGGGCGTATGGGAGCCCTTCTCTGGCGCGGGCAGCGTGGTCTTCGCAAAGACGGCGCTGGTGACGACGCTGGCCACCACCTGCGTGTGGATATTGGCGACGCTCGTGACCAAGCCTGAACCGGATGGCATCCTACTATCTTTTTATCGCAGGGTGCGCCCGCAGGTGACTGGATGGCGGCGCGTGGCGCGGCGCGCGCCTGAAATCATGGAGACGCACGATTTGGGCCGCAACCTCTGGCTCTGGGTTTTGGGCTGTGCGATGACGTATGGCGCGCTTTTTGGCGTTGGCAAACTCCTGCTGCGGCATTGGGGCGCCGGTACAATTCTCTCATTGGTGGCTATCGTGTGCGGCTGGCAGATGTGGCGCGAACTTGCGCGCATCCCGGAAGAAGCATCGAGCAATACCGGCATGCCGGGTGCGGGAGTTGCGCCTTAAAGGAGCGGAATGAACTTGGAAGTTGCGGGCATCGAGGTGAAACCGGCCATTCTCGCTCCACTGGATCCGGGGTTTCTGCCGGCTGCTCTGTTCTCGAAGAAATATCGCGAGCTGGTTTCCGCATCGCGGGGTGTGCCATTGCGGATCGCGTTTGAGCGGGGCGACGGTTCTATCTCGACGTTTTGCACATCCGTTCTGCCGCCATCAGCGGGGCACACCGAGGCCACGCTCCTCTATGCCGAGCGCCTTGTGAAATTCCTCCTCTGGCAGCGCGGGGGGTGGAAGCTATCCGTGGGCGGTCCTGCCGAGATTGGACGGCACATCGAGCGGGCGTACTCGCTTCGAGGCGCGCGCAAATTCGATGCGGAGTTCATGGGCGGAGTTTATGAACGTCCCTTCGAAGTGGCCGTAACGAGCGCCGAGGCCATTCCGGAGACGCGGGAATCCGCCGCGCCTCTGGGACGCCACCTCGATGGCTGCCGCGTTGGTTTCGACCTGGGCGCGAGCGACCGCAAGGCCAGCGCCGTGATGGATGGCAAAGCAATCTTCAGCGAGGAAATCGTCTGGGAGCCGCGCGCCGCGCGGGATCCTGAGTACCACTATCAAGGCATCATGGATTCCATCCGCCGGGCCGCCGCTCACCTGCCGCGCCTCGACGCCGTGGGTGGCAGCGCGGCGGGCGTGTACATCAACAACCGCGTGCGAGCCGGATCGCTTTATCGCAGCGTTCCGGCGGGCGATTTCCCTGGAAAAATTGCGCCGCTCTTCCTGCGCATCCGCGACGAACTGGGCGTGCCGATGGAAGTGGCGAACGATGGTGAAGTGACGGCGCTGGCGGGGTCCATGTCGCTCGGCGAAGATCCCGTGCTGGGGATCGCGCTGGGGTCAAGCCAGGCGGCAGGCTACGTGAACCGTGAAGGAAATATAACAGGCTGGCTCAACGAACTCGCGTTTGCTCCGGTGGATTATGGCCCTGGAGGCGCCGTGGATGAGTGGTCGGGAGACTGCTGCGGAGTCGAATACTATTCCCAGCAAGCCACCGGACGCCTGGCGTCGCGCGCCGGCATCGAGTTCCCGAAGGGCGCAGGGCTGCCGGAAAAGCTTGTGAGTTTGCAGGAGAAGATGAGCGCGGGCGACGCGTCGGCGGCCAGAGTGTACGAAATGATGGGAGTTTATCTGGGCTACGGCATCGCGCACTATGCCGATTTCTATGAGTTGAATCGCGTGCTGATTTTAGGCCGTGTGACGACCGGAGTAGGGGGCGAAATCATCCTCAAGAAAGCGCGGGAAGTGTTGTCCAAGGAGTTCCCCGAGATCGCTTCCAGGGTCTCCCTGGCGCTACCGGACGAAAAAAACCGCCGCGTGGGACAGTCCATTGCGGCTGCCAGCCTGCCATCCATACATGGGGGCCATGGGAGCAAGGGATGAAATTTGATGGCTCCTTTTGCGTGGGGCGCAAAATCGCCACAGGAGCCCGGGATTTTCCTGGGGGTCCCTATGCGGCGGAAGCCGGCCGTCTTTGAACCGGCGAGACTTTCTTCAATACACGGCGCCGGTGCATTCCGAGGTATTCCGAAGCGCGGCGAAGCAATAATTCCAGTTCGCGATCGGACCGGGCCTTGTCATGGGCCAGAGTTTTTGCCTTCACAGCCGTGCCCTCCCGCTGACCTCTGCCCTACCCATTGCTCCGAAAATTGCACGCAAAGGCCAGTAATTTATGGGGCAGCCTAGACCCGCGCCAGCATCGTGTCAAGCGATTTCGCGGGCGATTTCGCGGGTTGCGGTGATTCAAAGCGCGAATGGATGACCTGGAGGCGCGCAGAAGAGCACTTCCAGCCTCGGCTCCGGGCGCGCGGCGGCAAATGAATTTGTTTCAAAGGTGTACATGTGTTGTGGAAGGAACAGCCGCAGGCGAGATAGGGTATTCGGGCACGCCGCTAAGCTCTTGAATTTGAACGAGGAACGGCCAGGGCCTTTGGCATGACTTCTGCAAGTTGCCTTATCCGGAGGCCGCATAATGGAATTACAGGCCGAGCTACTAAGGAGTTATCGCGTGGAAGTATCCGGGTGGGACGCCTTGGAAGGCTTCTTCGTTGAAAAGACGACGCTCGATTGGGGCAAAAATACACAGCAGGAAATCAGGCTTCGATCCACTCTGCGCGAAGGCTGCGTCGTGTTTGTGCGTCTGCTGCAACCGATGGACGAAGGCGCCCACTTCCCTGTCGCTTACAGGGCCGTGAAGCTGATGGCGAAAGACGCGGATGGCTGGACGCGAATTTCCCTGGCGCAAATGCGTCCGCGCGCAAGCTACAGAGAAGAAACAAGAGCCGTGGACGATACCCCAATCCTCGTGGCATGAAGCGGTGGCTGGGTCATTCGAGATGACACGGCAACCGTGGCCGCAAAGACGCGCGCTGTACCTATAGCGCGTTCCTCTTTGGCACGGCGGTGCCGGTTCGGAACGCCGTGCCTCTCTCAAGAAACACGATTCCCCACAAGTGAGGCTGAAACGGGGCGCTGGCGTAAGCCATACCCTTCCAATCAAGACGAACAATCGAGAAGGCTTAGGGCGAAAACCGAAGGCTTGACCGGGCGAACGGCCCAATTGACAAGGTTTTCCCATCCAAGTGGGGGTTCTGGCACGGCGTGTGCCTGATAGATGGCAGATGGAAGCTCTCATGGAAAAAGACGTGGAAAAAGACGCGGTTGCGCTCGCGCGCAGAAACCTTCCGATTTGTGTGTTGGACGACGAGTCGGACCAGGTGGAGTTGAACACCAACCGGCTTGACAAGGCCGGATATCCCGTCGTGGGAACAACGCATCCTCAAGAAGCGCTTGAGAAGGTCCGCTTGGGAGGCTGCAAGGTCGTTCTGGCCGATTTCAAGATGCCGGAAATGGACGGGCTGGCTTTCCTCGAAAAAGTGCTGCAATTCGACCCCGGGATGTACGTGGTTCTGCTGACGGGCTATTACACGGTGGACTCCGCGATCGAAGCGATCAAGCGCGGCGCCTATGATTTTCTCTGCAAGCCGCTCGATTACCCCCGGCTGGAAAAAACGCTCGATGAACTCGCGGAGGTTTTCACGCAGCGGTCGGAAATCCGTGATCTCGAAGAGAAGCTTTTCCAGAACCTGCAGTTCCACGGCATCGTGGGCAAAAGCGCGGCCATGCTCGAGGTGTTCGACCTAGCAAAGAAGGTGGCGCGGCATTACACGAATGTGCTGATCACGGGCCCCACGGGCGCGGGAAAGGAACTCGTGGCACGCGCGCTGCACCAGTTGAGCCCGGTGTCTCAGGAGCGGTTTGCGATATGCAATTGCTCGGCCCTGGTGGATACGCTGCTCGAAAGCCAGCTATTTGGACATGTTCGCGGTTCCTTCACCGGCGCGACGGATACGCGCCCGGGACTTTTTGAATATGCCAAGGGCGGAACGGTGTTTCTCGACGAAGTGGGCGAAATGTCGCTGCAAATGCAGACGAAGCTGCTGCGCATGGTTCAGAACCGGGAAATCCAGCCCGTCGGCTCACCGGAAGTGAGGAGAGTGGACGTGCGGCTGATCGCGGCGACGAACCGCGACTTGCGGGCGGATGTGCTAGCCGGCCGTTTCCGCGAGGACCTTTTCTACCGGCTGAGCAGCATCGAAATACGCGTCCCGGGACTGACCGAGCGGCCCGAGGATATTTCCGTGCTGGTGCAGCATTTTTTGAAGAAGTACAGCCAGGCTTACGGAAAACCGTTTCAGGGGCTCACGCGGCGGGCCCAGATCGTGCTGTTGCAGCACGACTGGCCCGGCAATGTCCGCGAGCTGGAAAATGTGATTTCCAGCGCCGCCATCACCGCCAATGCGGATTTCATTGACGTGGGCGATTTGCCGGAACATTTGCAAAAACCGCACCGGCGTGGCACGGCGACGGAAGACAATTGGCGCCCGCTGCCGCTCGACGAGGTCCGCAGCCTGCACATTCAGCGCGTTCTGGAGATGTGCAACGGCAATCGCGTGCGTGCGGCGCAAGTGCTGGGCATTGGCCGCACGAGCCTCTATCGTTTTCTGAAGCGCGCCAGCAAGAAGATCACCGCCGGCGGAATTGCACCGCCCCATGCCGGCTATCCGCAGCACGCCGTGTGATTTTTCTCCGCGCGCTGCGTCCGGCCATCACCCGCAAGACCGCTTCCACCTATTCAGCAGCTCACGCCCCACCCCGCACTTCAGCGGTTCAACGACTCAGACGTATAGGACGCATTGTGCAGGAGAGAACCCGGCAGCGACACAGTCGAGTCCATGCGAACGAGAATCCCGGTCTGGGCAGGCAACGCAACCTCCTTGCCCTTCTTGGCCACGATATAGGCGGTGCTGCCCACAAGGCCGATGACCGTGCCGCGCATCACGTGGCTGAAGATGGCGCCCACCGTCATGCCGCCACCCGTCCCGATGGCAACATCCACGACATCGCTCTTGACGTCGTGGTTCTCCTGGACGACCGCACCTTCGACCGTCTTCAGATCTTTCCGCTGCTTTTCCGCGTCGGCTGAGCCGCTATAGATCGAGAGAATGCTCATTTGCGCCGGGAAGATCCGGCTCTCCACCTCGATGGAATTGAAAACGAGATTCATGGACGCTCCGCCACGAAACATGGAAAACATTTTCGGACGAGTGATGCTGTTCACCGTGCCGTGGACGATGGCGCCGGCGGGCAGAACCATCTGGCTGCCGATGAAGACGGGTTCCGCGACGGTGGCCGTGAAAGGATCGCCATCGTGAGCGACGCTCGTGCTGAGCCCGTTCAACAGGATAAGGCGCACCTGGGTGCCGGGAACCACTTGATTGGATTGGGCGTGGACCGCTGGGACAAGCAGAAGCAACAAGGACACTGCAGCACAAACACACACCATGCGTTTCATGTTTTCCTCCGTGGCCTGGCCGGAAAGCGAGGCCTGCCCCGTTTCGTGGGGTGTTGCCGCTGGCGCTGCGGTGTGGGTGCGGAGGCTGCACCCGAGCGATAAGATACATCAAGGCCATAAATGGATGCGGGAAAATCGAGTGTGAAGGTTCGTAAGAGGCATCCCCCGCGCGGGGCGGCGAGGGGCCAGCTTTCGCCGCGCAAAGCGGTGTGCTAGACTCCGCGCAGCAATCACACGACGGGAAAAATTCGGCGCGTGATTGCCGATCGGTGGAACTTCGGGCTCTGTGCAACGATTCCCCGCGAACCCCGCCAGGCCCGGAAGGGAGCAACGGTAGCGGGTCAGCTTCGTGTGCCGCGGAGTACCCGAAGTTCCTCCCAGCCCCGGACGCTTTCCGGAACTCGCGGGGGGCGAAAATTGGAGCGGCCAGGCCGGCGGAAAAACTTTCTATGAGCTACAAAGTGATCGCGCGGAAGTATCGCCCGCAGACGTTCGCGGAAATCGTCGGGCAGCAGCACGTAACGCAGACGCTCGCGAACGCGATCCAATCGGGGCGCGTGGCGCACGCGTACATTTTCTCGGGCGTGCGAGGAGTGGGCAAGACGACGACGGCGCGCATTCTCGCGAAAGCCCTGAACTGCGCGAGCGGTCCCACGCACGAGCCGGACAACAGCTGCGATTCCTGCCTCGAGATTGCCGCCGGGACATCGCTCGACGTGCTGGAAATAGACGCGGCATCGAACCGCGGCATTGATCAGATCCGCGAGCTGCGCGAGATGGTCCGCTACGCGCCCGCCGCGAGGCGCTACAAGGTGGTGATCCTCGACGAAGCGCACCAACTGACCGCGGAAGCCTCGAACGCGCTGCTGAAGACCCTCGAAGAGCCGCCCGAGGGAGTGGTCTTCATTCTGGCGACAACGCGCGCCGAGGAGCTTTCCGAGACGATCAAATCGCGCGCGCAGCTTTTCCAGTTTCGCTCGCTGGCGTTCCGGGAGATTGCCGATGAGATCGAGCGCATCGCCAAGGCCGAAGGCCTGACCATCGAGCCGGGCGCCGTGGCCGTTCTGGCGCGCGCCGCCGAAGGAAGTTTGCGCGACGGTCTTTCGCTGCTCGAGCAGGCCATCGCGTATTGCGGCGACGCCATCGGGGATCGAGAGGTGCGCGAATTGCTTGGAGTGGTGGCCGAAAGCGTTCTCGACGAACTCGTCGAAGCGATCGCGGCGCAATCCGCTGAGCGCGCTCTGGGCCTGGTCCACCGGCTGATCGGCGGCGGACAAAATCTGCAGCACTTCTGCCGCGAGGCGATCCGCCATTTTCGCAATCTGCTGGTGACGCGCGTCTGCGGCGCGGATTCGGACCTGGTGGCGGCGCCACCGAGCGAGCGCCCGCGCCTGGCGGAACAGGCCGCGCGATTCAGCGAAGAGGACCTCACGCGCTTTTTCAACTTATTGCTCGCGACCGATGATGACCTGCGGCGCAAACCCGATCCGCGGCTGCATCTCGAGCTGGGACTTCTGAAACTTGTGAACGCGCAGCGGCTGGCACCTCTCGAGGAAGTTCTGGCCGAGTTGCGCGGCGAAATTCGCGACCCCGCTCGCGCAGCGAAGCCCTCGCCGCTTCCTCCGGGCGTCCCGCCGCGCGGCGCGGCCGCCGTGCAATCGGTTTCGCACTCTTCTTCCGCTGCCGCGGGAGCGGGGACAGCAGTTCGCATGGCGCCGGCGCCCGATCGAGCATCAACGTCCGCGACAGCGCCTGAGAGGGCGGGGGCCGCGGATGCATCTGCGCCCGGCAGCGCGCCCGCGCGGCCCGCGTCCTCTTCCACTGTTTCCCCGGAGCCGCTTCCCGCCTCGCCGCCGCGAATCGTGGCGCGCGCCGCCGAAGACACGGTGAATGGACTGGCGTCGGCGCAAGTGGAAGCAATCAAGGCGGCGCTGCAGGGACAAAAATTTTTATGGTCCATGATCGAACATGCCACGCGCTGGGAAATGGAAAGCGGCGAGCTGCGGCTTTTTTTCCCGTCGGAAAGCCGCGCGCTTGCGGAAATGCTGCAGGCGCGCGACCCGATGGAACGTTTGCGCACAGTCTTGCAGCAAGTGACAGGCCAGCCGCTGCGCGTCTGTGTTAAACTGGAATCCAGCCGGGTAGGATTGGGAAGAAGCTCGGAGTTTCGAGCCCGGTTTGAACAAGATCCGATCGTTAGGGCGATGCTGGAAAAATTTGGCGGACAGATTTCAAAGGTCAAGCGCCCGGGCGAGGAATAACCCATGGAAGTGAAAGCATTGCAGCAAATGCTCTCGCAGTTCCGGCAAGTGCAGGAGAACCTCGAGAAGCGGATTGGCGAGCTGAGCGTGGAGGCTTCGGCCGGCGGCGGCATGGTCTCCGTGAAAATGAACGGTCAGAAGCAGCTCACCGAGGTGCGCATCGAGCCGGAGGTCTTCAAGGGCAAGGACCAAGAGATGCTGCAAGAGCTTGTTCTCGCCGCGGTGAACGAGGCCACGCGGCGCGTGGACGAAGAGCTATCCAAACAGGTGAAGGATATCACCGGCGATATGCCCGGAATCATGGGCTTGAAGATCCCCGGCTTGTTCTGAGCGGGATGGATTCGCCCCTCGTGGGGCTGGAAGTCCAGAGGCTTTCGAGCGGACTTGATTCCCTCTTCCCTTCTAACTGCAAGAGTGAAATCCTCGCCTGGGACAAAATTTCATGCCTGATTTTGCGCCTTCCGTGACGCGATTGATTGACGAGCTGAAGCGCCTGCCCGGCATCGGGCAAAAGACGGCGCAGCGGCTTGCGTTCTACCTGCTGCGCGTGGACCGGGAGCAGGCCTTCGCGCTTTCCGACGCTATCCGCGATGCGAAAGAGAAAGTCCGCGAGTGCTCAATCTGCAACAACATCACGGACGCCGATCCCTGCCTTTTCTGTTCGAGCGCCACGCGGTCGCGGAGCACAATCTGCGTCGTGGAAGAGGCCACGAACATTCAGGCCGTGGAGAAGACGCGGCAGTTCAATGGGCTGTATCACGTGCTGGGCGGCGCGCTTTCGCCGCTGCAGGGCATCGGGCCGGATCAATTGAAAATCAAGAGCCTGATCGAGCGGCTCAAGGGCGGCACAGTGGAGGAAATTATCGTGGCCACGAACCCGACCGCGGAAGGCGAAGCGACCTCCGTCTATCTCTCGAAGCTGATCAAGCCTCTCGGCGTGCGCGTCACGCGCATCGCCATGGGCATCCCGGTTGGCTCGGACCTCGAGTACGCCGACGAAGTGACGATGCTCAAGGCCATGGAAGGCCGCCGCGAGTTGTAGCCTCGCCGTGGGTTTTCTCGCTCGATTGGCGCGCTTCGCGGTGCTACGGTTGCTAATTACCTCGGGGAGGAAGACGTGTCCGAGTCATTGCCATCGAGCGACGCCGGCATACAGAAGCGCCGCAGCACGCGCATCGTGCAGGCCGTGCCGATTATGGTCACGGGCGTGGACGCGCTCGGCCAGCCGTTCAAGGAGCGCACGACGACCGTGAGCGTGAGCTGCCACGGCTGCAAATACCAGTCGAAGCACTACGTTCCGAAGGATTCGATAGTCACGCTGGAAATTCCCCGTCTTGGTCCGGGACTTCCGCCGCGCGCGCTGCCGGGGCGAGTCGTTCGGGTCGAGCAGCCGCGGGCCGTCCGCGAACTCTTCCAGGTCGGCCTGGAATTTGAGGACGCTGGAAATGTCTGGGACATTGCGTTTCCGTCGGAGGATTGGTTCCCCTGCCGCGGCAAGGACGGGCCTGGATTACCCGCGCCTCAGCACGCGGCAGCCATTACGCAAGCAGAGCCATCCCCCACACGGCAAAAACCTTCCATGTCTGTGCCGGCCATGAACAACGCGGAAGTCCTGGGCGCCGCATCGGCGGAATCCGCTGCGTCGGTTGCGCCATCCGGCGAGGACAAAATTTTTGTAGTGCCGGACGCGGCGCAGTCGAAGGATGCGGAACTCGCGAGCGTACTCCAGATGGCGAAAATGGCTGCCGAGGTGAAGGAAAACCTCGACGAAACAATGCGCAAGAGCGCACAAAAGGCGATCCGCGAAGAAATGGCGGTCGTCCGGCACGAGCTCGCACAGCTATCGCAACAGGCCATCGAGGAATCTCTCCATCGCCTCCGGCGGGAAATGGCCCAGTATCCGGCCGAGTTCGAACAGTCGTGCCGCGAAATGATTTCGAAAGTGGAGGAAGATCTCACCCAAAAGAGCGCCGAGGCGCAGCACACCACCTACGAGGCGCTCCTGAAGGCCTCCGAGTGGTATCAGAAGAAAGCACACACGACGATGCAATCGTCGCTCGAACGTGCCGTCGAGCAATCCGCAGGAGCTCTGCGCGACCGCGCCGCGGAAATTTCAAACCTCGTGTCCCAGGAACTCGATCATCACCGGCGCACCTACGCTGAGCACGGCCAGGCGCAGATGGAAGAAACGGCCAGTGAGATCGTCGGCCGCGAGCGCGAAAGGCTCAGCGAATCGGCGCAAATTTCGAGCGCCATCTTTGCCAACCGCGCCCAGCAGGTTTCCCAGGAGTCGTTACGCCAACTCGAGCAGGCCTCGCGCCAGGCCCTGGAAAAGGCGCGCTCCGATTTGGAGTACCACCGCGAGGGCTCTCTCGCGGAATTCCACAAACAGCTCGAAGGACGAGTCCTACAGGGAGTCGAAAAGGCCCAGACGTACCTCCAATCTCAGGTCGCCGGGCTGATGCAAGCCTGGGCGGCCATGCTCGAAACGCAGCAGCGGGAGTGGCGCGCGCTGCTCAAGCGATCCACGGATGAATCCATGGAGCAATTTAAGGCACGCCTCGAAAATGTATCGAACTCGTTCCTGGTCGCATCCGTCTCCTCGCTCGGCCAGCATTCGCAGGCCGTCCTCGACGCGCTGGCCAAAGAGGCGGAGAAGCGCCTGCGTGAAACATGCGGCGAGGTCCTCACCCGCATGGGCGGCACATTGAAAGAAAGCCTGCCGGGCGGCTCGCGTGATTCCAGCGCGGACGACGCTCCGCCCCAAGAAAAGAAGTAGCCGCATCCGCGCGCTTCGCCGGTTTCCGGCTCAGCTGGGTATCCCGGTATAATGTTCCGCATGTCGAATCAGTCGTATCTGAATGTCTGGTGCAAGGATTTTCCCGAAGAAAGCATCCTCGAGCGGTCGGGCACCTTCCTCACGACCGTTCCCTTCTCGGAGGCGAAGCCCGGATTCACGCATCTGACGATCCATGCCATCGACGCGACCGAGGTTCCCGTGCTCGACCAGGATTTGCGCTCCTTCCCTCTCGACGCTGCGGGCATCATCGAGATGGCCCGGGATCACATGTACGGCGATTGCTCGTGCGAAGTCCAGTGCCACTGGGACCTCTCGGTTTTCGATCCGGGCAGCGGGTGGACTGTGGAGCCGCGGCCATTCGAAATTTTCTGCAACGGCGAGGATTACGACAACTCGCACTGGCGGCAGAACGGCCATTTCGAAGTCAACCTCGGCTTCGAGCACTTTTTTACCGGCCACGCAGGGTTGCTCGGCACCCGCCGGCGCTCCTCCGCCACACCACAGAGCCCGGAAGAGGCGCATTTTCTTGAAGCCATGGCATGGCCCGAGAATCTAAAGGCGTATCAGGAAAAGACGCAGGAGAATATCCGCAAGCTTCTCGATTGGATTCGCGGGATTGAAAGGGCTGTCCCTGTCGAGCAGCTCCGGATATGGTCGGAGGGAGAGGAGAATTTTGAAGCGCGCATCGAAGAAATTCTGGCGGCTCGTTAGCGTGTCCGCGTCCGCTGCCGTGGAGGCGGCCGGATGAGCGCCGTCGCGCAACCGGTGGCCGCAGCCGCGCAAGGGCGCGAGCGGCAACCATCCGCATGGTCTCACCTCAAGGCGCTCGTCCCCTACGTGCTGCGCTACAAGGGGATGGTCGCGCTCGGCCTTGTCCTCGACGCCCTGATGGGGATTGTCGGGGCGTTGCCGCAGCTCGTCCAGGGAATCATCACCGATTGCCTGAGCGGTCTCCCCCGGCCTCTCAGCACGCTCGCGGGAAATGCGCGGCGCATCTTGTGGCCCGTTCTGAGGTTTTATGCGCCGATGAGCCGTCACGCCCTGGGCCTCTACTGCGGGATCATCGTCGCCGCGATACTCGTAAAGGGAATATTTTCCTTCTGGACCCGTTGGATTCTGATCGGCGTCTCGCGTGAAATCGAATACGACCTGAGGAACGACCTGCTGGCGCGCCTTGTCCGCCAGGATCCCGAATTCTATGTGCGCAATCGCACGGGCGACCTGATGTCCCGCACGACGAATGACCTCAACGCCGTGCGCGCGGTTCTCGGTCCCGGCATTATGTACACGGCCACGACGATTGCGACCTCCATGGTCTCCCTGTTTTTCATGCTGAAGCTGTCACCGAGCCTCACGCTCTGGGTGCTACTGCCCGTGCCGGTGGTCGCTATCGCTGTCTACTACTTCGGCCAGATTATCCACCGGCTTTCCGAGCGCATTCAGGCGGCGCTCGGCGCGCTCTCCACGCGAGCGCAGGAGAACCTCACGGGTGTCCGTGTCGTTCGCGCCTACGCGCAGGAAAAATCCGAAATCGAGCTGTTCGATCGTGTCAATCGCGACTACGTGGATCGCAATATCCAGCTCATCAGTTCGTGGAGTCTGTTTTTTCCTACCCTCACGGCGTTAATCGGCGTCAGTTTTGTGATCCTGCTCGGCGAGGGTGGCGTGCGGGTGATCGACCAGAACGTCTCGCTCGGAACGCTCTGGTCTTTTTTCACTTTCCTGACGGTGCTGGTCTTTCCGATTATCGCGCTCGGCTGGGTGACTAATATCTTCCAACGCGGCGCGGCGTCCATGGGACGCTTGAACTACATCCTGAATGCCGAGCCGGGAATTCGCGATGCCGGCCGCTCTGCCCGTTTCCGAGGCCGGCGACGATGCGCGGCCTCGCAAGAGCGCCGAAGAAGCCACACCCGCTGAATCCACGATTCGCGGCGAAATCGAATTTCGCCATCTGACATTCGCTTATCCGGCGATAGGCGACGCGGCCCAGGTTGCTCCCGTCTTGCGCGACATCAATCTGCTCATCCCCGCGGGCTCCACGCTGGCCGTCGTCGGACCCACCGGAAGCGGAAAATCGACTCTGGCGATGCTGATTGCCCGCCTCTGGGAAGCCCCGCCCGGCACGCTGCTGCTTGATGGCCGCCCAATCCGCGAGTATCCGCTCGAACTGCTGCGACGCGTCATCGGATACGTCCCGCAAGATACATTCCTCTTCAGCGAGACGATCCGCGAAAACATCGCCTTCGGCATCGAGGAGGCGTTCGAGGAACACATTCTCGAAGCCGCCGAAATCGCCGCCATCTCCAGCGAGGTGCAGGCCTTCCCCCAGCGGTTCGACACCATGGTCGGCGAGCGCGGCATCACTCTTTCGGGCGGCCAGAAGCAGCGCACCGCTCTGGCGCGCGCCCTCGTGCGCCAGCCGAAAATTCTGATTCTCGACGACGCATTTTCAAGCGTGGATACGGACACCGAGGAGCGCATCCTGCGCCGGCTGCGCGACGTCATGCGCCGCCGCACCACGATCCTCGTTTCCCACCGCGTCTCCACCGTCCAGCACGCGGACCAGATCGTGGTCCTCCGCGAGGGGCGGCTTGTCGAGCGCGGCACGCACGACGAACTCCTGGCGCTGGGCGGCTACTACGCCGATCTCTATCAGAAACAGCTGCTGGAAGAAGAGCTGGCACGAGAATGAGCGACTTCCGCGAAGAAGAAAATTTAGGCAAGCTCTACGACACGCACCTCACGCGCCGCCTGGTGAAGTATTTGCGGCCTTACAAGTGGCCGGTGATTCTGGCCGTGACGCTCAGCCTCGCTGTCGCTAGCATGGATATCCTGGGACCCTACCTATTTGGGCGTGGCGTGGATCGCTTCGTTGTCCCCGGAATGCGCGGCGAAATCGGGCGCCATGCGGCTATCGTGGGCCTTTCGCTGATCGTGCTGGCCTATCTCGGTTCCATACTGGCAAGCTTTGCGCTGCAATATGGCCAGGTTCGCATCATGCAGTGGGTAGGCCAGCGGACGATGTACGATCTGCGGAAGGAAATCTTCGAGCATCTTCAGCGCCTGCCGATGAGCTTCTTCGACCGCAACCCCGTGGGCCGCCTGGTCACGCGCGCGACCACCGACGTGGACGCCTTGAACGACCTCTTTGCCACCGGCGTGGCGGCGATGCTCAACGATTTCGTGTTTATCATAGGCTTGGCCGTCTTTCTCATCGCGTGGCGTCCCTTCCTTGGGTTGGTTACGCTTTTACCGTTGCCGTTCATGATCCTGGTCACCTACTTTTTTCGCAATCATGTGCGCGACGCAAACCGGCGCATTCGCACGGCCATCGCCCGCATCAACGGATTCCTGCAGGAACACATCAGCGGCATGGCCATCGTGCAGCTCTTCAATCGCGAGCGGAAGGCGCGCGAGCAGTTTGCCGGCCTGAATCGAGTCCACATGGAAGCGTACAAGGATGCCATCGATGCCTTCTCCTTCTTCTATCCGGCGGTCGAATTCCTGAGTATGTCCGGCGTCGCGCTGCTCTTTTGGACCGGCGGCATACGCATCATTGCCGCCACGTTCACTCTCGGCATGTTGATTTCCTTCATCCAGTACGCACAGCGATTCTTCCGGCCGATTCAGGACCTGAGCGAGAAATTCAATATCCTGCAGACGGCCATGGCCTCTTCCGAGCGCATCTTTGGGCTTCTCGACGAGCCCGTCACGATTGTTTCCCCATCGGGTACCCGGCCTCTTCCCGCGCCGCGTGGCGAAATCGAATTTCGCAACGTGTGGTTCGCCTATCACGGCGGCGCAACGCCCAAGGACGAGGAGTGGGTCTTACGCGACGTTTCCTTCCGCGTGGAACCGGGGCAGACGCTCGCCATTGTGGGCCACACCGGCGCCGGAAAGACCACCATCATCCAGCTTCTTTTGCGCTTCTACGATATCCAGCGCGGGCAGATTCTGCTCGATGGCGTGGATATCCGCGAGTTCTCCTTGCAGGATTTGCGCCGTTTGTTCGGGATCGTCCTTCAGGACCCGTTCCTTTTTACCGGAACGCTCGAATCCAACGTCAAGCTCGGCACCCCGGCGATTGACCGCGCCGCAGCCGAGCGCGCTCTACGGAAAGTCGGCCTCGGCCCGTTCCTCGATTCGCTGCCGCAGGGCGTGGAAACGCCGGTCACGGAGCGTGGCTCGACTCTTTCGGCGGGCCAGCGGCAGCTCGTCAGCTTCGCGCGCGCACTGGCCCACAATCCGAAATTCCTGATTCTCGATGAAGCCACCTCGAGCGTGGATACGAAGACGGAGCTGCTGATCCGCGAAGCGCTCGATCAGCTTCTCGAAGGGCGCACGGCCGTGGTCGTCGCGCACCGCCTGAGCACGATCCAGCACGCGCATCGCATCCTCGTCTTCCACAAGGGACGCCTCCGTGAGCAGGGCTCCCATCAGCAGCTCCTCGCGCTGCGCGGCATTTACTATCGCCTCTACCAGCTCCAGTATAAGGAACAGGAATTGAGCGCGCCGGTGTCGGATGCCACGGCGCCCGGATTTCCGCAGCCTTCGCCTGCACATGACTGACCGGCCGATCCTCGCGTTTCCCCTCGGCGGCCCCATCGGATGAGCGCGCCTGCCATTTTGATTTCCGCAGGCGAGGCTTCGGGCGATATGTACGCGGCGCGGCTGGCCACGACGCTGCGCGCTCGCACCGGCGCGACGCTCTTCGGCATGGGCGGCCCGCAAATGGCCGAAGCGGGCGTGGATCTGGTGGCCGACTATCACAAAGTAGCTGTGGTCGGCCTCACCGAAGTTCTGCACAAGATTCCTTCCGTCGTCGGCGTGCAGCGCCTGCTGGCTCGCGAAGCGCAGCGGCGCGGGGCGGCGCTCGCCATTCTCGTGGATTCGCCGGGAACTCATTTCGGCGTCGCGCGCCGCCTGAAGCAAGCGAAGATTCCCGTGGGCTACTTCATTGGGCCGCAGGTGTGGGCATGGCGCGCGGGGCGCGTGCGCGTCATCAAGCGCCTGGTCCAGCGCATGGTCGTGATTTTTCCATTCGAAGAGGCAATCTACTTCGCCGCGGGCGTTCCCGTGGATTTTGTCGGCCACCCGCTGGTGGATGTGGTGCGCGCGACCATGTCTCGCGCGGAGTTTGCCGCTGCGCACGGACTCGATCCCCGGCGCCCGATCGTGGCGCTTCTGCCCGGCAGCAGGCAGAACGAAATCGCGCAAAATTATCCGCGGATTCTCGAAGCATGCGAGCGCTTGGCGCGGAAAATGGAAAGAGCCGGCGGGATACAGTTCGCTCTCGCCGCAGCGCCCAATCTGGTGGCGGATACGTTTTCGCGATTCGTAGTCCCGCCCGGCGTTCGCGTCGAGCACATCGAAGGCGGCGCATATGACGCGCTGGCCGCGGCGGATTGCGCCATTGTCGCGAGCGGGACGGCCACCGTCGAGGCCGCGCTGCTCGGGACGCCCATGGTCGTCGTCTACCGGGTCGCGCCGCTCACTGCCCTCATTCTGCGCCGAATGATTCACACGCCTTTCTTCAGCATGGTGAATTTGATTGCCGGGCGCCGCGTCGTTCCGGAATTGATTCAGGGAGATTTTACGCCTGCCACCGTCGAAGCGGAGGTCCGCCGCCTGCTGGAAAATCCGGCAGCCTCGGAAGAAATGAAGGAGGGGCTTGCGGAGGTCCGAACTAAGCTAGGGCCCGGCGGCGCCATCGAGAGGGCCGCGGATATTTTCGCGGGGATGCTCTGATCCTTTATGCTGGGGCAACGAAGCAGACTTATCTGGTATCTTAAATAGGCTTGAGAATTTCGCCTCTTCCGAAAGAGGGCTCTTCTTGTTCAAAATGCGCCGATTGTTCGCCGCCCTGGCGCTTGCCCTTCTTGCGGCAGCTTCCGCGAGGGCGCAAGCCCCGCGCCTCTTCCCATTTCGCGCCACGCATTACGATGTCCAGGTCATTTTGGACCCGAGCAATCAGTCGCTCACGGCACTCGCGAAAGTAGATTTCGTCGCAACCGAAGTATCGCGGACCGTTCTCGTCGAGCTCCATCCGGATTTAATCGTAAGTTCCGTGAAAACATCCACGGGACAATCGCTCACCTTCGAGCGCGATGAGACTTTTCCGCTCCTTCTGAACGTAACGCTTCCGGGCATGGCCACGCCGGGCAAGCAGGTTACGCTCTACTTCGAATACAGCGGCTCGGTCACAAGCGAAGACGACAGCCCCACTCGGGGCGTGCGCTTCGCTACGATGGACAAAACATCGGCCTCTCTTCTTCTTCCCGCGCGCTGGTTTCCCCTGACAAATTATCCGTCGAACCGCTACACCGGCACCTTCAAAATCGTCGTGCCGGATACCATGGCCGTGGCCGGCACGGGCAAGCCGGATCCGCCTGTCATGATGCCGGCGCTCGGCAAGGACCTGCCCGGACAGGCGTCCTACACATTCCACTGCGATCGTCCGTCACCGGCCGGGTCGTTCGTCGCCGGGAATTTGCAATTGTCGCCGGTCCAGACAGAAGGCTACCGCATTTCCGTCTACACGCCGCCGGCGCAGGCGCAGACGGCCACGGCGTATGCGAACTCGCTTGCGCATATCATGAGTTTTTTCTCCGACGCCTTTGGCACCTTCGATAGCCCGCCGGACTTGACCATCGCGCAAATGCCGGATGGGGGAGTCGCGGAATTTTCCGCGCCGGGTCTGCTCCTGATCAGCGCGCGCCAGTGGACCACGCAGACAAATGATCGCCTGCTCTCGCGGCTCACCGCCGGGCAATGGTGGGGCGTTGACGTCCTGCCTGCCTCTGCTTCCGATACATGGATCTCGGATGGGCTCGCACGTTATGCCGAAGCGATGTATGCGGAGCAAGCCGACGGCGTCGCCGGGCTGCACAAAGCGCTCCAGGATTTCTCCATTGGCGCGCTGATGTATGAGGGCACCGCTCCCATCGCCCAGGCCCAGAACCTCGGCCTTGATTCGGATCAATACCAGTCGATCGTGGACGACAAAGGCGCGATGGTCTTTCACATGCTCCGCTCGGAATTGGGTGACGATGCATTCACGGCCCTGCTCCGCAGCTTCTACAAGGAATATAAGGGGAAAGTCGCCACCCTCGAGGGGTTCGAAGCGATGGCGGCGGCCATGGCTCCGCCTCCGCAGGGGGACCAGCCGCCGCTCAACCTGGTTTCGTTTTTTTCGCAGTGGCTCGATTCCACCGGGATTCCCGAATTCACGCTCGATTACATCGTGTATCGCACGCCGCAAGGATTCAAGGTGGTCGGCAAGATCCATCAGGATCTCGAGACGTTCCAAATGCCCGTTGAAATCAGGGTGGATACCGAAGGAAATCCCGAATCCAAGAAGATTCTCGTCTCCGGGACCTCCACCGATTTTCACATTGACACTTTCGGACGCCCCAAGCCCAACGGTGTCCTGATTGACCCAAACAACAATCTTTTGCAATCCAATCCCAGCCTGCGCGTGCGAGCGATGATTGCCCGGGGCGAGTCGCAAGCCAGCGTCGGCAAATATTTTGAAGCTATTCAGCAATACCAAGCAGCGCTCGACGTTCAGCCCACCGACTCGCTCGCGCACTTCCGCATGGGCGAGGCCATGTTCTATCAAAAGAACTATCAGGCCGCCGCCAATTCCTTCCGCTCCGCGATTGGTGGCGATCTCGACCCCAAATGGGTCGAAGTCTGGAGCCACATCTATATTGGAATGATTTACGACCTGCTCGGGGAGCGCGCGCGCGCCGTGAACGAATACAGCCTGGCGCAGCACACACACGACGACACCGCCGGCGCGCAGGAAGCGGCCGCGAGGTACCTGCAAACGGCTTACACCGGCCAGAACACCGCCACGGCCACCGCGCAGCAGCCCCCCGCGCAGCAGACCGCCGCGCCGGCTGCATCGCCAGCTCCCGCGGGCGATACCGGATCGGATAAACCCGTCCTCAAGAGGCGGACCGACGACTGATTTTCCGGTGGGAGCAGGACGATTGAAACCGCGCGAAGCTGATTTTACTGCGAAGCCGCGCCTTTCGCGTTCATGCGGCTGAAAACCTCTTCGAAAATTGCAAGCCCCTCCGCATCGAACAGCACAAAGGAAATTTTCTCGAGCGATGTGGGGCCTTCCAGGTGCGTGCGCGCCTCACGCAGCATGATTTCGGCGCACTCGCGCATGGGAAATCCGGCGATGCCCGTTCCCACGGCGGGAAACGCGATCGTCCGCAAGTCTTTCTGCGCCGCGATGCGCAAGGAGTGCGCCGTCGAGCTGCGTAACGAATGCGCGGATGTTCGGCCGCCCAGCGCCATGCTGGCCGCGTGGATCACGTAGCGCGCCTTCAGATTTCCGCCCGACGTGATGGCCGCTCCGCCCACGGGAATCCCGCCGATCTCATCACATTCGGCCTGAATTTTCGGCCCGCCCTTGCGCCGAATGGCGCCGGCCACTCCGCCCCCGAGCTGCAGGTCGTTGTTGGCGGCGTTCACGATGGCGTCGGCGTCCGTTTCGGTCAGGTCGCCCTGGCGGATTTCGATTCGCTCGCGCGGATTCATCGCGTCCTAAAGCCTCGCCATTCCCTCTTCATCGAATCCCAGGACCACGCGGCCGCCCGCGAGAACCACGGGCCGGCGAATCAGATTCGGTTCCTTGGCCATCAGCCGGATGGCCTCCCGGCGCGAAGGCGGATGCTCCTTCATTTTTTTCCTGCGGAAGAGCTCGTTGCGAGTGTTCAGAAAGTCTGTGTAGTCGCGGCGGCCGATCAGCTTCTCAAGTTCCGTCGAGGAGAGTCGGCGTTTGTCCAGGTCGCGAAAGTAGAGCTGGAATCCGCGCTTCTCGAGGAAGCTCCGGGCCTTGCGGCACGTGGTGCAACTCGGTTTGTGCAGAAATTGGGCTTGTTTCACCCGGCTCTTCGTCTTGCGCTTCGATTTTCCCACAGCCTTTCGAGCACTCACAGGTTTATTCCTCCTCGGCAATGATTAGGATGACACGCGCGGCTCCCGGCTGGAAAGGCGGCGCCGCCTCAATGGCCGCGGAAGTCCGGCGCGCGCTTTTCGATGAACGCCGCCAGACCCTCCGCGCAATCCTCGGTAAGAAAGCAGTGCAACTGCAGGCGAATCTCTTCATCGAGCGCCCGCTCGAGTTCGACCCGCATTTCTCCGATCATGGTGCGCTTCACGTCGCGGTAAGCCAAAGGCGGGCCCGCCGCCAGATGCGCCGCGAGCTTCCGCGTTTCTTCCTCGAAAGTTTCGGGAAGCCACACGCGGCACACGATTCCGATCCGGCAGGCCTCCGCGGCCGTCAGTGTCTCCGCGGTGTAGAACAGTTCCGACGCGCGCGAAAGTCCGACCAGCCGGGGCAGAAAATAGGTCGCACCGAAATCCGGATACAGGCCCAGCTGCGCGAAGGATTGGGCGAAGGTCGCTTCGGTTGACGCGATTCTCAGGTCACACGCAAGCGCGAGGCTCATTCCCCCGCCGGCCGCGACGCCATTCACGGCCGCCACCACCAACTTGGGCATGGATGCGATGGCCAGGCAGATTTCCTTGCCGGCCACCAGAAGAGATTCGAATTCGCCCCGCGCGCGGCGGGCCCTCGCGTCGCGGATCATATCGAGGTCTCCGCCGGCGCAAAACGCGCGCCCTTTGCCCGCGAGGACCACCGCCCGCACCGATGCGTCGTCCTCCGCGCGGAGCAAGGCTTTGAGCAGGGCCTGGGCCATCTCGAGATTGAGCGCGTTCAGCTTTTCCGGGCGGTTCAGGCGCAGCGCAACCACCGCGCCTGAGCGCTCCTCCTGCACGAGAGATTCAACAGCCGAATGCGCGGTCGCGCCCGCCATGTTTTCGAGGCCTCCTTAGATTCCTTCGCAGGAAGAGTCCTTGCGGAAGATTTTTCCCGAAGCCGCTAATCCTTAAGACTCCTCAGGAGCGCGGCGAGCTTCTTGAAGTACCTCATTTTTATCCCGCGAGCCGTGCTGCTATTCTTCCCGCTCGTGGACGGCAGGACGAACACGCGCGCCCCGTAGAGCGTCTCCTTCTGCAGGCCGAGTTTGCAAGGGCGCCCGGCAAACTTCTCATAGACCATTTTCCCGTTGAAGGCCACCACCCGGGGCCGCAATTCTTCCAGCTTGCGCGCCAGCAGGACGCGGCCCTCGGCAAATTCCTGCCGCTCGATTTCCTCGATTCCGCGCGTGGGGCGCTTCACCAGATCGGTCATGCCGATGCCGAATTCGAGGATGCGGCGATCGTCCGTGTAACCCAGGGGTTCCGGGATCACGCCCGATTCGTACATCACGGGCCAGAACTGGTTCGCGCGGCCGGCGTAATAGTGGCCCACGCGGGCCGAGCGATCGCCGGGATTCGCGCCCACCAAAATCATCTTCATCTTCTTGCGGAGGTAATCGGGAAGTGTTCGCATCGAGTTCTTTTTCCGGGAATGCACGATCCGGCAGCGCGGCCAGCGCCTCCCTGGGCGCGGCGCCCCGGAGCACCCGCCCAGCCACCCAACATGATAATACACTCCTGCCGCCGCGCTCGCCCGGTTCTAAGGATATTTCCGAACCGGGAAACTGTGTTACCCTTTTTAAGGAAGAACCAGCCATGAGCTCGCCCAAACTAGATCCCGTGCAGCCCGAAAGGCCACCATCGCAGGTGGTGAAGGACGATGAGCCTGCCTTGGTTGCGGCCTCGAAAGCCGGCGATATTTCCGCGTTCGAAACCCTTGTCAGCCGGTATGAACGGAAGATTTTCCGCCTGGCGCAGAATATCACCCTGAACCGCGAAGATGCCGAAGACGCCATGCAGGAGGCCTTCCTGAAGGCTTACGAGCATCTGGGCGATTTCGAGGGCAATTCAAGGTTCTATACCTGGTTGGTGCGTATCGCCGTGAACCAAGCGCTGATGAAGCTTCGGAAACGCCGCCCCAACGTGGTTTCGCTCGACGAGGAACTGGATACCGGCGAGGACTTAATTCCGCGCGAGGTGGAGGATTGGGGCCCTTCCCCCGAGGAACGCTACAAACAGACCGAGCTGGGGCAGATCCTTTCGGGCGCCGTGGCCGATCTGGACCCATCTTTTCGAATCGTCTTTCAGTTGCGCGACATCGAAGAGATGTCCACCGAAGAGACCGCGGAGGCTCTGGGGCTTTCCGTGCCGGCTGTAAAGTCGCGGCTGCTGAGGGCACGGTTGAAGCTGCGTCAGAAACTGAACCGATATTTTCGGCCGGAGGCTAATTCGTGAAGTGCAAAGCGCTCATCAGTGAACTGGCGGATTATTTCGACGAGGGCATCGATCCGGCGCTCCGCGACGAGATCGAAGCGCACCTCGCGAAGTGCAAGAACTGCCGCGTGGTGGTGAACACCTGCAAGAAAACGATCGAAGTCTTTTGCAATTCCCAGCCCGCCCCCCTTCCCTCCGATACCCGCGAGCGACTGTACCAAGCCCTCGAAAAGAAGCTCCACCACTCCCGCTCCTAAGCTCTGCTTCGCGGCTTCAGCGTTTTTCCGAGCGGTATGTCTGCCTACGATTCAAGGGTGAGAGTCGTTGATATTTCCCTATATTTTGCAGGCTCCGCTACTGGCTTGAAGCAGCCGATGCTCACGCCATAGGCCGGCATCGCCCTATTTCGCGAAAGGCAGCGCCCTGCCATAGCAATTCTCCGGCTAGGCTAGCTTAGAGATGTCGCTAGCAAAATCAAAAAAACCAAGACACCCGTATAGAACCCGAACGCTAGGCTGGCTCGGAGATGTCGCTAGCAAAAAGAAAGAAGAGCAAGACGTCCGCCTGCAATTCGAGCCGGCCACTACAGCGGCAGAAGGCTCAGTAGCGGATGCGATAGCGAAGCACGCGCGAGCCCGAAGCATCGAGTAGCAGAAGCTCCCCGTGAGGGCCGGCGGCCAGCGGAGGCGCGGGACGGTCTCCCGGGCCAAGCTGGGAGCCGAGATCGGCGTCCAGCTTGGGCTTGCCGTCCGTGGTCCACACATGAAGCGTGCGTCCGTTCGAATCCATGGCGAAGATCAGGCCGTTCGAAACGGCGAATTCACCGCTCAGCTTGCGGCCCATTCCGCCGGTGCCGGCGCCGGCATCAATTTCAGAAACGAGGCGCCTATCGGCATCGAATCGCAGGATGCGGTTTGCGGGCGGATCGAGGGCGTAGAAATAGCCGTCGGAGGCAGCGGCGATGGCCACAGGCCGGCTGCTCGAATCCCGCGCGTCCGCGTCAGGCTGCCAGCTATGGAGGAACCGGAGGCGCGGGCTGTACGTGAAAATTTTATCCGCGCCTGTATCGAGCACGTCTATAACCCCGTCGTCATCGACGGTTACGCTTAGCGGGTTTTCGGCGCCGCGATGCCGGGGCAATCGCAGGGAGAGATAGTGGCCGCCGCTCGGAAGAAAAATCCACACGTCGCCGCGCACGGAATCGGCCACATAGATCGCGCCTCCGTCGTCCACTGCGATGGAATCGGGATTCTGCAAAAAAGTTTCCTGAAAGGAAAGCAGGGGCGTGCCCTTCGGATCGAACTTGTGTATGAACTGGCTTCCGGCATCCGCAATGTAGACGTCTCCGAGGGCGTCGGTGGCGATGCAGGCGGGCTTGTCCAATTGCCCCGGACCGTCTCCCTTGACTCCCCATGAGCCGACGAACCGGAGCGCATCCACTCCCGTTTGCGAGCGGTCCTGGGAATCGGCGCGGGAACATCCGGACACGCCGGAGAAACACACGAGCGCCGGCAGAATCATCAGCCATGAAGCAGCGTGACGCATGGAGGGCGAGTCAATCTCCTTTCGCGTTCTTCACGCGGAAAGCAATCGGCGCGGCGGCCACACGCGGAATCAATGCGCGTGCGCCTGCGCCGCGAGCGCGGAGCCGGCGTCCCGCACCCTGCGGACAACCGTCTGATGCATGCGATAGCTGCGGTCCACGGGCGCGCCGTCGCTCGTGTCCGCGAAGGAAAAGGTGACGTCACCGCCGGGCGCGGGCGCGAGGCGTACGGGCAACTGTCCGCAGACGTCGCTTTCGACAAACGCGGTTTCGTATCGCTGCCGAGGCTGCGACCAGGTGAAGACGCGCAGCAATGTGAAATCACACGGCTGCCCTTCGGCTCCGCGCACACCCGCCACTAGGTACTGCGCCACGCCGCCGCCCGATGCGCCCGCGACGCGGTTTAGCTCGAACCAGGCCACGATGCGCATTCCCGCTGTGTAGTTCGGCAGGGGCGATGGCACATCGAGGTCCATGAAACGGCCCAGAATCCAGCCGGAAACCGGCGCATGGTCCAGAATATTCGCCCGGACAAGCCACCAATCTTCCTTTCGGGCTTCGGCGGGTTCATCGGCGGAGTTTTTCTCGCTCGCGTCGCCGGCCTCGGCCGCCGGTGGCGCTGCGGGGACTTCCACCGCGCGCCGCTCGTACAAATCCACCGAAGTTTCCTTACCCAGTTGGCAGATGCGCGGAGAGGTGCGGCCCGGCTCGATGTGCAGATTGCTCAGCACGCGGGTATGGCCGCGCGCTTCGACGGGCAGCGCGTCCGCCGTGGCATTGAGCGCGAGCATGTCCTGCCAAAGCGCGGCGGAGAGCAAGTCGCGTTCGTTGATCCACCCGGTGTCGCCGGTCGCGGTGCGGACGAGCGCCTGGTCCTGGAAATGATCGAGAACCACCAAGCGATCGCCGAAAGCAACCGTGGCCACGGGTTCGCGCACCTGCGCCGTGGTGCTCCATAGGATGACGCGGCTATCGCCCGCGTAGGCCGTCTGCGGGGGAGGCCGCCGATGGCGGACGCGCAAATAAAATCCGGCGCAAATCACCACCACCAGCGCGAATCCAATGAACATCTTGCGCATCAAGAAAATCCTCAGTACAAACAGAGATTCTACATCAATCGATGCGGCGCATCTTCACGCCCTGCCGGGAAAGATTCCACAATGTGCTACAAGAGACGCCGTGCAGCGGCATTCTGCTACAATGCGGGCCGCGCAGTGGGGGGTGCGAGCGCTCGCTCGCGAGGAGATTGGCGATGGAGAGTCTCGAAAAGCTGAAGCCGCTGGGGCTGCTGCTACTGCGGCTGGCGCTGGGAGTGATTTTCATTTATCACGGCTATCCGAAGCTGGCGAATCCGCGAACCACCATGCACGCCTTCGTGGGCATGGGCTTTCCCGGATATTTCGCGTATATCGCGGGCATTATCGAGCTATTCGGCGGGGGGCTGCTGATCCTGGGACTTTTCACGTGCATCGCGGGACTCGCGATTGCCTGCGAAATGGCGGTGGCACTCTGGCGGGTTCACAACATCTTCTCGAACCCCATGGCGGTGGATAATTACCAGTTCCCTCTCGTCCTGGCTGCCGCGGCGTTCGCGCTCGTCACCACAGGCGCGGGGGTCATTTCATTCGATCACGCCATTTTTTGCGGCGCGCGCCGGCCCCCCAAATCCCCGCGCAAATCGAGAGATTGAGACTGACGCGTCCGCCGCGCGAGCAGACCGCTTCTACGCCGGCTGCGCGGAACCGCCCGACGGCGCTGCATGCGGCGCGGGAACGGGCAAGGGCGCGCGCGGCACGATGATCCACGCCAGAAAATAGCCGACCACCGCCGGGATCAGCGTCCCGGGAAAGAGTACCGCGAGCACCCAAATCAGGCGGACAATCGTGGAATCCGTATCCAGATATTCGGCGACGCCGCCGCACACGCCGCCAATCCTCGAGTCCACCGATGAGCGCATCAGGCGCTTCGACGCCCGCGGTCGAGCGGCTGCGGACGCGGACTGGTTCGCGCCGCAGCAGCAGCAATAATTGGAACCCTCGGCAATATCTCTCCGGCAATTGCAGCAGGTCATGATGCCACCTCCCTCGCGCATGGCGCCCACGCAGATTCACCACATTCCTTGCGTGCCGTCCCACAAATTCGCTGCATTTGTCTTTTAGGGGGTCGGAGCTTTAGCTCCGACAAATGCCGCAAAATCAAATGGGCTTCAGCCCCTGAGGACAAATGCCTTTGGCATTTATGTCCGGGACGACACACTAGGATATGCCCGAAATTCCCGAAGGGCGCAAGCGGAGTTTAATACGGGTAGTGACTCAGTTTGTCGGTGGAAGGGCGGGGTTTCAACCCCGCCATAAGCCACGCATAAATGGAAGGGCTTCAGCCCCTGAAGCCATGTCCTTTATTATGGGCGGACACTAGAATTGGCTCCGAGCGGCACCGCAACGGCAAAACTGAGTCACTAATACGCCGCCAGCTCGCGTGCGGCGCGGAGAATATCCTCCGACTGCGGAAGAATTTCGTCCTCAAGAGACGGATGATAGGCGCAGAAGGTGTCCGTGGCGGCCACGCGGCGCACCGGGGCGTCCAGTTGCGCGAAGAGTTCATCGCCGATGCGCGCGGCGATTTCCGCGCCGTAGCCCCACGAGCGCGTGTCCTCGTAAGCTACGATGACGCGATTGGTTTTCCCCACGCTCGCGGCGATGGCGTCCCAGTCGTAGGGGCTGAGCGAGCGCAGATCGAGAATTTCGGCGGAGATGCCGTCCCGTTCGAGCGCGGCCGCGGCGATTTCGGCGCGGTGCACCACGGCGCCGTAGGTGATGATCGTCAAGTCCGTGCCTTCGCGCGCCACGCGCGCCTTGCCGAACGGTATCGTGAAATCCGCGCCGGGATACGCCGAACGATTGTACGGCTGGCGATACAGGTGCTTGTGCTCAAGAAAGAGCACGGGGTCGTCCGAGCGCATGGCCGTGCGCAGCAGGCCGCAGAGGTCGAGCGCCGTGGAAGGCATCACCACGCGCAGCCCGGGAATGTGCGTGAACATCACTTCGCCGCACTGGCTGTGATAGATGCGCCCGCCGGTGAGATAGCCGCCGATCGGCACGCGGACGATCACAGGGCATTTGAAGTGGCCCGCCGAGCGCCAGCGCAGCACGGCCATTTCGCCGCGAAGCTGCATCATGGCCGGCCAGATGTAATCGAAGAACTGAATTTCGGCGACGGGCTTCATCCCTCGAATGGCCATTCCGATGGCGCGGCCCACGATGCCCGCTTCGGCGATGGGCGTATTGAACACGCGGGCCTTGCCGTAGCGGCGCTGCAATCCCAGCGTAGCCTTGAAGACGCCTCCCTTCCCCTTCACGGCGGCGAGCGATTCTTCGCGGCTGCAATCGGCCACGTCCTCGCCAAACACGACGATGCGGCTGTCGCGCGCCATTTCGTCCGCGAGCGTGGCGGAAACCATCTCCACCATCGTCTTTTCGGGGCCTGTCGAGTTTGGGCGCGGCCTCGAATTTTTTTGCCGTGGGATCCACGTCCGGCGAATAGACGCACGCATAAATGGAATCCGTGGCGGGAGGCTCGGCGGCCAGGGCGCGGTCCGTGGCCGCGAGAATTTCATTTTCGACTTCGGATTCAACGGCCTCGATTTCGCGCTCGTCGAGAACGCCCTCGCGCACCAGGAACAGCCCGAATTTCGGGATGGGATCGCGGCGCGCCTCGGCCTGGCGCTCTTCGGGCGTCTTATAATTCGTCTCGTCGTCCGAAAGCGAGTGGGAATAGGGACGCGTCACATGCGCGTGAACCAGCGCGGGTCCTTTGCGCGCGCGGCAATGCGCCACGGCGCGGGCGAGCGCCGCGTAGCTTTCGAGCGGTTCGGAGCCGTCGCACTCCTCGATCCTCAGATGCGGGAAATTGGCGACCAATTTCGATATGCTGCCGCCCGCCGTCTGCTCCTCGACGGCCACGGAAATCGCGTAGCCATTGTCCTCCACAAGAAAAATCACGGGCAGCCGCCCCAGGCTCGCGGCGTTCAATGCTTCGAAGAATTCTCCCTGGCTTGTGGCGCCTTCGCCGCCGGAAGTGAAAACGATCTCGTCGGCGTGCGCGCTGGAAAACTCTCCCAGCGGCGCTTTGCGAGCGTGTTCCAGCGCCTTCGGGATCCCGACCGTAATAGAGCGACGCTTCCGCCGCGCCCACGGCATGCAGCCATTGCGGGCCGGTAGCCGAAGAGCTGGGGACAATGTTCAGCCGGTGATTTCCCCAGTGCGAGGGCATCTGGCGCCCGCCGGACGATGGATCGTCCTTCGCGCCAACGGCCTGGAGCAGCATGTCGCCGGGCGTGATTCCCAGCGTGAGGGCCAGCGCGCGGTCGCGATAATAGGGGAAGAACCAGTCGTATCCCGGCTTGAGCGCCAGGCCCGCGGCCACTTGGATGGCTTCGTGCCCCGCCGCGCTCACCTGAAAGTAAATCTTCTGCTGGCGCTTGAGCTGGATTTCGCGGTCATCCAGCCGCCGCGAAAGAAACATCGTGCGGTAGATGCGCACGAGCGCGTCGCGGCCCAAGCCTTCGTATTTGGCCGCGTCGAAACGTTCGGATTTAACTTTGGCCTGCGAGGCCATCGCTTTTCCTCAACAGCATGGGCAACAGGGATTGGCCGAATGAACGAATTCGGCCCATTATATCCAAATTGCGCGGCCAACCACAAAAAATGATGCTCCCCTGATTCGATCCCGCCTCATAACTGGCCCGTGTAGGCCACGGTGTCCTCTGGTAGGGGCACAGCACGTCGCAGACCCTGAGCGCAGCCGAAGGGCTGTGCCCGCAGCGGTTCGTGTCAGGGCATGACTTCAGTCGTGCCGAAAAGCGCCCCCTATTCAGGGGTTTTAACCCCTGAGGCTGGTAGGGCAGGCGGGGGTTTTTCGTAGCGCCGGCGTCTCGCCGGCTTTTTTGCGCCTCTCTCCCACGATTGTCATCCTGCCTGCCCTGACGCAGGAAGGGAGCGGAGTCCCCCGTTCCCTCTTTTCCCGCCGCACTTTGGCGGGCGGGGGACGCAGAGAAGGATCTGCTTTCTCCCTCGCCCCTCGCCCTCACCCCTCGCCCCTCCAAACTCCGCGAAAACTAAGGATATCAACAGCTGGCTTGGAGGCGCGGAACCGCAGAAAATGGCTCCGGGGCCTGGACTCGAACCAGGATAACCAGCTCCAAAGGCTGGCGTGCTACCAATTGCACTACCCCGGAAGGGTGGATTTCAAAAGTTTACCGACTTTCGCCCCACCCTGCCACCGAAACTTCGAGGCACAACCTGCACAAGGGCAATAGACTAGCCGGAACAAACCTGTCTTTATTCTATCCGGCTGACCTGTGATATCCTTCGATGCTATATGACAGAGAAGCTACTAAGTGCGCGGCTGTTAGGAGAATCCATGCGCGAGGTTGGCGTGCTGGTTTTGATATTCGTCCCTTTGGAAGTCGCGCTCGAGTCAAAGGGGACAGTGCTCTTCCGCTATCCTTTTTGGCTGCACGGAACATTGAACTGGCTAACGCCCGAGCGGCTCACCATCGTATCTTTCGTCCTGGTCGCAGTCGTTATGCTATAGTTGGGTATCAAATTAGAGACAAAGGCCACAATGGAAATTGAGGCCGAGGAAAGGGGACGACCGCAATGATATTCGGAATCCTGTCATTTATCGCCGTTTGCGCCGGGATGGCCGTGGTCGGTTTCCTCAACCTTAGGTCGGCGCGGAAACGCTAAGAAGAGCGCAAACACAGCAGCCTAAACGACATTTCAAGCGATAGAAAGCCCGGAGCTATTCGCTGCTCCGGGCTTTTCATTTTCCGCAGCCAGTGGCAACGCGCAGTGCCCACTCCGGCTCAGTCCCGCCTCGCAAAATCGCGTGCCCGCCGCAAGACACCGGATGTATACTCCCGTTCACCAGCAGCAAAATGCCACGCAGTTCGAGCAGCGAGGAGGGCTTATGGCCACGGCAACAAGCACGATGCAACCAGATATCTCCGTTCGAGCCAAAAAACTTCTAATCAACAACGAATGGGTGGACAGTATTTCCAAAAAAACCTTCGCCACCATCAATCCCGCCAGCGGCGAGGAAATCTGCCAGGTGGCCGAAGCCGACGCCGCTGACGTTGATCGCGCCGTGCGCGCCGCTCGCGCCGCATTCGAAACCGGCGCATGGCGCAAGATGAGCGCCTCCGAGCGCGGCCAGCTCCTGCACAAGCTCGCCGATCTCATCGAGCGCCACGCGGACGAACTCGCGCGCCTCGAAGCCCTCGACAATGGAAAGCCCTATTCCGTGGCCGGCGCCGTGCGACCTGCCGCTCGTCATCGCCTGCTACCGCTACTACGCGGGCTGGGCGGACAAAATGCAGGGCAAGACCATCCCCATCACCGGCGACTATTTCTGTTACACCCGCCATGGAACCCGTGGGCGTGGTCGGCCAGATTATTCCCTGGAATTTCCCGCTTCTCATGCAGGCATGGAAGCTCGGCCCGGCGCTGGCCGCCGGCAATGCACCGTGGTGATGAAGCCCGCCGAGCAGACGCCGCTGACGGCCCTGCGCGTGGGCGAGCTGATCGTCGAGGCGGGATTCCCGCCGGGCGTGGTGAATCTGCTGCCGGGCTACGGTCCCACGGCGGGCGCGGCGATCGCGCGGCATATGGACGTGGACAAAGTCGCCTTCACCGGCTCCACGGAAGTGGGCAAGCTGATCATGCAGGCGGCGGGCGCGTCGAATCTCAAGCGCGTCACGCTCGAACTGGGCGGCAAAAGCCCGAACATCGTCTTCGCCGACGCCGATATGGACGAGGCCATCGAAGGCGCGCATTCGCGCCATCTTTTTCAATCAGGGGCAGTGCTGCTGCGCGGGGTCGCGGCTATTTGTCGAGGACAAGGCCTACGACGAGTTTGTCGCCAGGAGCGTCGGGCGCGCGAAAACGCGCAAGGTCGGCGATCCATTCGCCAAGGACACCGAGCAGGGGCCCCAAGTGGATAGCGATCAGTTCCATAAGGTGATGAGCTACATCGAATCGGGCAAAAGCGACAGGGCCAAGCTCGTCGCCGGAGGCAATCGCGTGGGCGACAGAGGCTATTTCATCGAGCCGACGGTCTTCGCCGATGTGCAGGACAACATGAAAATCGCGCAGGAGGAAATCTTCGGCCCGGTCATGTCCATTTTGCGCTTCAAGAACCTCGAAGAAGTCGTGGACCGCGCCAACAAGTCCCTCTACGGCCTCGCGGCCGCCGTGTGGACTCGCGACATTTCCAAGGCCCACGCCGTGGCCAACTCCGTCCGCGCCGGCACCGTGTGGATCAATTGCTTCGACGTCTTCGACGCCGCGGCTCCCTTCGGCGGCTACAAGCAGTCGGGCATCGGCCGCGAACTCGGCGAGTACGCGCTCCAGAATTACACCGAGGTGAAGACCGTCACCGTAAAACTGTAACCCCAGGCCGCGTTTGCCGCTGCGCGCCCAATTTGCTACGCTGCTAATCAGCCTTTATCACGGAGAGGTGTCCGAGCGGTTTAAGGAGCACGCTTGGAAAGCGTGTGTAGGGGAAACTCTACCGTGGGTTCGAATCCCACCCTCTCCGCCATCCTACGCCCTCTTGTGAAGGGCTACGGATGACGCGCCATCAACGACGGTCTGTGCCGGGCTTTCGACAACTCATCTTATGCCAACAAGGTGGGAGGATAATCATGTGGTACGTATACATCTTGAAGAGCATGAAAGAGGGATGGTATTACGTTGGCTCCACAAATGACTTAGAGCGGCGATGGAGAGAACACACCGAAGGAAAGTGCGAACCTACCCGCCATCGCCGGCCTCTGCAGATGGAGGCCTATATTGCCGTACAGCAGGAGGCAACTGCGCGCAGCTTGGAAATCTACCTCAAGAGCGGTTCTGGAAAGGCAACCCTGCGCAAACGAATTTCAACCCCCGAAGCCCGAAGGGCGTAGGGGGTCCCACCCTCTCCGCCACGGCGCGTGCAGAACCGGTGCTCAACGAGAAGCACGGGCGCGGCGTGGTCATGGTCGTTTTTATGACCCGACGTGATAGCTTCGCTGTCATACAGTTAACAAGGCATCTATGTTTGGATGGGGCAAAAAGGACCGCAAAACACCGCCGGTCGGACCGGAGAAACCGGCCAATGGCATCCCCACGGTCAAGTTCGATCCGACGCGGGTAACAGATGCCGTGTTGGCGGACCTCAGGGAAAACATCCGCGCGTTACCCGAAGTTGGCGCCAACGATTTCGAGACCGTCTATCAAGCCGCCGTCCGAGCCATTTCCGTGGGCGGCGCGCTCAACATCATCTACGCGGCCCTGATGGGAATCGAAGGAATGCCTAAGCGGCGTGCTGAAGACATCTCACGGTCGTTGAACTTCAAAGCCAAAGCGATCATGAATGCAGAGCAGCAAACGAAGCTCGGCATAAAATACGCTACATGGCTCTATTCCGGTGCCCCGTGCCGCGTGAATCCCAAACAGCCGGGCGGCGAAGACCAGGACGCAGCGCACAAGGCGGCGAACGGCAAACCTTTTTTGATCAGCAAGGGCATGTTCTTGAACGGCGAGTGGACGTGGCCGGGGCGCAAGGAGGGCTGCAAGTGCGTGTCGAAATCCATGATTGCGGGGTTTGATGGCTACGACGGCGGTAAGCCGAAGGGATTGGTGGAGTGACCCACGCACAATTGGCAGGACTCGCGTCGGCCATCCTCGGTGCCATTGGCACGGTGGTCTTGTTCTTCAACAGCTACGCGCTTCAGCCGTTTCAGGGCGGCATTTTCGGAAGCGATGCCCTGACCGCCTCGAATAACGCCATCAGGACCGCCAACGCGAAGCGTGTGGTGCGCCAGCGGATCGGCCTCGCATTTCTTTGTGTGAGCTTCGCTATTCAGGCTGTCGCTGTCTTTCTCTGACGGCGGCCGAATGGCCCGGCCCTAAAACCCATGGTAGAGTTGACCTTAGTGGCCGATCCGATAAAGCATCACTTTTCACCCGTCTTCTACTTGCGCGGTTGGTGCGACAGCACCACCGGCCAGTTGACCGCATATTCGCGCCCGTACAAGGACGTGATCGCCAAACCCGTCCATCCGGCGGCGACGGGATATGAACCGTTCCTTTATACGATGGAGGGGCTGCCCGACGATCAGAAGCAGACGATCGAAAAGGATTATATGGCCCCGAAGGTGGACGACCCCGCGGCGAGAGCGCTCCGGGTGCTGCTGGGCACCGACACTAGCGCGCTAACCGAGGCGCTGCGGGGAGCCTGGACACGATTCATGATCGCGAGTCTGCTTCGCCGGCCGGCCGCGGTCGCCGAGATCGGCGAGACCTTCAAGAGCGCGCTCCGACAGAACCTCCTTGCGGACTCGTCGTACGAGTCAGACAAGCAAGAGGGCGATCCGCCGACCCGCTTCGAGTGGATGCAGGAGCACCATCCGCACCTGATCGACGATGCTGCAAAGGAGATGGTCGTCAGCGCGATCGAGAACGACGGCATCGGCAACATCATCATCAACATGCAGTGGTCAACGCTCGACATGTCGGCGAGCCGGCACGAGTTGCTGACCGGTGACATGCCGCATCTGCGGTACTACGGTCTAAAAGACCCCCGATGCACGATCCTGTTTCCGTTGACGCCGACGAAATTGTTCATCGCCACGCACGATCGAAAAGCCGAACGCAACATCAATCGTCGGAACAAGACCGAGGTCGTGATATCGGTCAATGATGAGGTAGCCAGGATCGCGGAGCACTTCGTCTACGGGAGAACCGCGAGTCATCTTCGGTTCGTCGCCAACCGGCTCGGGCGGACACCGTCTCGTTTGCTCGGACCGAATTCATAGGGCTATGGCGTAGACGTAGTGCTCATCATCATCGGTCGTGGCCCGCCAGAATCGCAGATCACAGACCCGCCAGCGCGACGTGTACATACATATGTATTGACATCGCTGGCGTCCCTGGGATATGCTGTCTTCGTCGTGGCCAGCCATGCTTTTTGAATGGGACGAGAATAAGAGCCGGCAAAACCTGCGCAAGCATGATGTTCGCTTCGAAACTGCCGTTCTTGTTTTCGACGACCCCTGCGCCATTACGCAACCTGACTGCACCTGTGACCATGAGGAACGCTGGATAACCGTGGGAGCCATAGGACCGGGTTCGATTCTATTGGTTGTTCATACTTTTTATGAGAGGCAGGGCGAAGAGGTCATTCGTATCATCTCGGCGCGCGCCGCGGAGTCGCATGAAAGGAAAGCCTATGAGGAAGCTCACAAAGGAACAGAAGCGGGACATCCGAGCCATCGCCGCAAAAAGAGACGCGGGTATTGATTTTTCGGATGCGCCTCCGGTACTCGATTGGAGCGGCGCTGAAATCGGCAAGTTCTACCGGCCCGCAAAGAAGCCCGTCACCATGCGCCTCGATTCGGACGTCATCGCCTGGCTCAAATCCGACGGTCCAGGCTATCAAACGAAAGCCAATGGCCTCCTGCGGCATGCTATGCAGTACTACACGAGGAATCGTCGCCAAGCCCTTCGGCGCCGACGCGCAACTCGGCGGAGGAAACGAACAGCGTAAAAGCATCACCCTCTCCGCCATCCTACGCCCTCTTGTGAAGGGCTACGGATGACGCACCATCAACGACAGCACCGATTCAGGAATCGTGGCGCGAGGCGCATCGCGCGTCCACGGACCACGCCCCGCCGCCCGCCAGAATCAGGAATAGCAGCGAGCAGAGCATCGCAAAATCCGTCCGCGCGTCGCTCACCATGTACCAAAAGCCCTGGCCGGCGCGGAAAAGCTCCGGAATTTTCGTGGTGGCAATGGCCGTCGCGATCACGATGAGCAGCGGAACCGCTGCCGCGCGCGTCCACAGCCCGAGCAGCACCAGGAAGCCGCAAACCATCTCGAACGCTCCCACGAAATGCGCCGTGAAATAGGGATGCGGAAACCCAATCCGCGCAAAACGTACCACGCCCATATTCCCGTCCGTGTACTTGAGAATTCCCTGCGTAAGGAAAATCAGCCCCACTGCCAGGCGAATCAGCAAAATGCTCGCCGGCGCTTGCGCCGGTCTGAACGGGAACCGAGCGGGTGCGCTCATCTCCGTCACTCATCCTTTTCCCCGCGGATTGGCCGCCGGATCAGCGTGTTTCGGCGCCGCCTGTTTGCTGCTGCACTTGGCGCCTGAATTCGTTGGGATGCGCGATCCTCGTGAAGGTCTCGAATGTTCCTCCCGTGCCGCGCAGAATCACATCGCCGTATCCGAGCATCCGGCCAACCGCCGATTCGTTCACGCTGATGCTTTCCACTTTGGGCAGCAGCACTTCGATGCTCTTGCGAGAAAGCAATCCCCTTTTGATGAGCACGCGTTTGTTGGACACCGCGATTTCCGTCGCGCCCCGCCGAATCAGTCCCGCGGCAATCAACACGCCGGCCACAGCCAGACACAAGAACCCCGCGACGATCCATCCCGCAGGCGCACCCCTCTCTACGTACCCTCCGATGCACATTGCCAGCCCTATGGCTCCCAAAAGCACTCCTTCCAGCAGCAGCCAGATCATGACAATCCAATGGAGACGCGTCTTGTAAAGTACCGTCTCCCCGGGAACCAAATTCTTTTCAATGTAGCCCAAAGTCCCTCCGCGCCTTTCTATTTCACACGGGACGACGAACTATCTCCTGCTTGTTTTCCTCTGCGTGCGGTCTTCCAAGCGGACGAAGAACGGGTCGTGAACGGTGATCCGCAGTTTAGATGGACGTTTTCCGTGGTCACTCAAAACAATGTCACCGGTGCCGGCGCCATCCCAAAAAGACTCGCTGAGGTAGACATGGCGGACGCAGAACTCCTCAGCATGAGGTGCGCTCCCCTTCCGTACCAATTTCCCCTCGGATTCCCAATCCATGGAAAGCACAGGACGAACCGTTAGGAGGGAGGGAACGCATTCAAGTTTCCCCAAACTCTTGTATCGCTCCCAGCGGTCACGTTCCAAGGGAATCTCAAGTTTCTTTCCTCGCACACGAATCTCCTTCACTTTGAAGCGCGCATCATG
>CAWCPO010000015.1:0-223608 GCA_963797345.1 uncultured Acidobacteriota bacterium
AATGCTTTTGTTCAGCGTCGCCCCGGACCGCTATCGAAAAATACTTTTTCTGTTGAAGCATCTGCGGAAAAACGTAACTTTGGCTGCTCATTACATTAAGACACAAGGACATCTAATCGGCCCCAATGTCGAAATATGGGAATTCGACCTCGATAGAAAACATGGTGAGCAGGTGTTCTGACGGATAGTTGAACTGCCACCCGCGCTGTCAGAGGGTTCCCCGCGCCGCTCGCGTTCGCTTTCCTCAATGAATCTTTTCGAGTTACTTCCGGAATTTCCAACCTGCGTCCTTCAATCTGGTAGGCTAATTGAGACTTCAGGGGTTGAAACCCCTGAATTGTGAGAGCTTTTCGGCACGGCTGAAGCCGTGCCCTGACGCGAACCAATTTATGATGAAGCGACTGTTCGCACGTTATATCGCGGAAGAAGCGCGGCCCATGCTGGCGCTGGCCACGCCGATCGTCCTGGCGGAGCTGGGCTGGATGACGATGGGCATTGTGGACACGATGATGGTGGGGCGGCAGGCGGCGAGCGCCGTGGCCATCGGGGCGGTGAGCCTGGGGAGCATTCTCTACTACGTGGTTGCGATATTCGGGACCGGGCTGATGCTGGGGCTGGATACTCTGGTTTCGCGTTCGTATGGCGCGGGGGATTTGGAGGATGCGCACCGGTCGCTCGTCAACGGAGTGTACTTGAGCCTGGCGCTGGCGCCGGTGCTGATGGGCGCGATCCGGCTGTGGGAGCCGGTTTTGCGCTCGCTGCATATTCAGCAACCCGTGCTCGATCAGGCGATCCCGTATCTTCGCGCGATTAATTGGAGCACGCTGCCGCTGCTGCTCTATTTTGTTTTTCGCCGCTATCTGCAGGGCATCAATTTGGTGAAACCGGTGATGTTCTCGCTGATTTCGGCGAATCTGGTCAATATCTTGGGCAATTGGGCGTTCATCTACGGCCACTTGGGAATTCGCGCCATGGGGACGGTTGGCTCCGGCTGGGCCACATGCATCGGCCGGATTTATATGGCGTCCGTGCTGCTGGCGTATTGCGTTTATTACGATGTGCGTTACAAGACGGGTTTGCGCCACGCTTCCCGCTGGCCGCACATGCCCCGCGTCTGGAAACTTGTGAGTCTCGGATTCCCCGCGGCCACGCAGCTGGGCTTGGAAGTGGGCGTATTCGCGGTAGCCACAGCCTTGATCGCCAAGCTGGGAGCGGTTGCCCTAGCGAGCCATCAGATTGCACTAAATACGGCTTCGTTCACATACATGGTTCCGCTCGGAATTGGGTCCGCCGCCGCCGTGCGCGTGGGACAGGCGCTGGGCCGAAAAGACGGCGCCGGTGCGAGCCGCGCGGGTTGGACCGCCCTCGCGCTGGGAGCAGGCTTTATGACCTGCGCGGCGATCGTCTTCTGGGTTGTGCCCGGCGCGATTGTGCGCATCTACTCGCCCGACCCGGTTGTGATCCATGCGGCCAGCGGGCTGCTCTTCGTGGCCGCATTCTTTCAGCTTTTTGACGGCTTGCAGGCTGTCGCGACGGGCGCGCTGCGCGGCGCGGGCGATACGCGCACACCGATGATCTGTTCGGTGGCCTTCTACTGGCTGGTGGGTCTCCCTGTGGGCGATTTTCTCTGCTTCCACCTCGGCTGGGGGGCTGCGGGACTCTGGACAGGCCTATGCGTGGCCCTGATCCTGATTGGGAGCGTGCTGCTCTATATTTGGCGCCGCAAGGAGCGCTCCTTCGATGAGCGCCCGGGCTCATTCGAATCGGTGGCGCTCGAATCGCCGCCGGGCAAGGCATAGGATATGCGAAACCGGTACATGGCTCGCGCCATCGAGCTTTCCATCGAAAATGTGCGCGCGGGGCGCGGAGGTCCCTTTGCTGCGGTGATCGTGAAGGGCGGCGAAATCATCGCCGAGGCCGCCAACGCAGTCACATCGGCGAACGACCCTACGGCTCACGCCGAAATCATGGCCATCCGCGAAGCCTGCCGGAAACTGGGAACCTTCGCGCTCGAAGATTGCGAGATGTACGCCATCTGCGAACCCTGCCCCATGTGCCTGGGCGCAATCTATTGGGCGCGCCTCGAGCGCGTTTATTCCGCGGCCGCTTCCGCCGACGCCTCCCAGGCGGGATTTGACGATTCATTCATCTACCGCGAATTGGCGCGGCCGCGCGAGGAACGCAAAATCCCCATGATTCCGCTGATGCGCGAAGAGTCGCTGGCCGCGTTCCGCGAGTGGCGCGCCAAGGGCGATAAAATTCCCTATTGAGCGCGGCCGACTGCTGGCGCGGAGAGTAACTCCAGGGTTTTAGGTTTTAGGGAGAGGGTTGTGGCGGATCGCTGTCGCCAGGTTCGGTCGCGACGGCGCCTTTCTGCAAAGCCCAGGCGACGAATCCATCCGGCGCATCCTTGACGCCGTAGATATTCGCCATCCGGATGCTCTTGATTCCCTGCCAACGAATGCCGCGAAGAGTGGTATTGCTGAGGTCGGCCCGGTCCAATGTGGCGCCCGTGAGATCCGCTTCGGTGAGATCGGCGCCCGAGAAATCCGCGTCGTCCATGTCGCACCCGGCGAAAAGGGCGCCGTAAAAATCGCCCTGGCGGAAATTGGCGAAGTGCAGGTCCGAATCCGTAAAATTCGAGAAGCGGAAAGAGCTGTTGCGGGCGTCGGCGGCGCTGAAGTTCGAGCGCGCCAGGCGCCCGTTTGGAAGGCGAATTCCCTGTAGAAATGCGCCTGAAACATCCACTCCCACCAGCGGGACGCGGTCGGCGTTCAATTCCTCGAGCGCTTCGATCCTTCCCCCGCTTCCCCCTTTTCCCTGCGCGGTGTTGATCACCTGCCAGGCCTGGAAATGCCTTTGCATGGTTCGATCGCCCGATTCCGAAACGTAGAAGATTACGGCTACGAGCACGCTGAGACTGCCGAGGTATTCCAGGACTTCGAGGAATTTCCAATTGCTTAGACCAAAGGCCGTCCATTCGAGGATCCAGTCCGTGAAGAAGAGAGGCGCGGTCCACGCCCACGTGATTCGCTTTCTGTTCGCAGCCCAGGTTTCCGGCCGCGGCCTCGGGGAATAGACTCTCATGGGGCGCCTATTATTTGCTGGACCTGGTGGTTTACATGAACACGTGGATTGTATTTCGCGCGCGCTGGAATGTCTATCCTCCGGTTTGTTACTGGCGTGGCTAGAGTGTGCTGCGGCGGGCGCGTGGTTGCGTTCCGCAAGAATTCGCAGGGCGCGCGAAAAAGGGCTGGCTCGGGCCGGTGAGGCGGCCCGAGCCAGGGGGGCTACGAGGTGAGAGACAACTGCGGGGAATTTGCGTTTAGTGGTGATCCGGATGGACGATCTGGCCGGTGCTCGGATCGAGAATCAAATCGTCCGCGGCCGGACCATCGTCGAAATCGAAGATGCCGTTGAGCCTTCCCGCAATGGCATCGTTTGAACCGTTGCCAATCCGGCCGAGACCAAAGTTATCCTCGATGAACCGGACGATGGACGAGAAATCCGTCACGCGATGGTCAATGTAATTCTTCTTCGCGTACGGCGAAATCACCAGCAGAGGCAGCCGAGGCCCATATCCGCATCTCCCGTTTTCCGTCACTCCGTCGGCGTCTGGCTTCGCCGTTCCGCAGTTGCCGGGGCCCAGCAAGGCGTCATCGAGGACGTTTGACTGGTTGACGATCGGCCCCATCACGTGGTCGTACCACCCGTCGGAATCGTCGTACGTGATGAAGATGGCCGTCTCTTTCCACTCATCGCTCGCTTCGATTGCATTGATCGTATTCACCAGGAAGGTCTGCTCGTCCACCGGATCAGAGTAGCCCGCGTGTCCGTCACCGATTGCCGGCGCCTTGATGTAGCTCACCGCCGGCAGATTGCCGTTCGCGAGCGCGGTGAAGAAATCATCCACGTCGTATTCGTGATTCGCCACGTCGGTCTTGCCGATCATCGAAGGCGACGACGGGCGCGCGTGCGTCGGATTCTCGGTGCTGCTATAGTATTGGAACCAGGCGTGGTGTGGAATGTAGTCGGCGGTCGTCCCGGGCAGTCCCGTGGAACTCCGGGCGCAGCCCGTTGTTCCGTTGGGATTCGTGAGGCCCAGGTTGAAGCCACCCATGAACGATCCCCAAGTGATCCCCGCCGTATTCAAGAGGTCTCCGACGTTCTTTCCAGTGGTCATCCTGACCGACTTCGTCTTACTGGAGCATGTGTCCCCGTAAGGATCTGCATCTCCAATTACCGATCCCGTGGTCACCCCTCCAGCTATAACACCGGTCGGGGAGCCAGCCTCCATGGTACCCTCATAGGTGTTGCCGGAAATGACGTTCACCGCGCCCGGCGTCGAAGGCCCGAACGTCGTCCCGAAGAAGTTATCGCTCATGGCGAAGTGCTGCGCGTAATTCCACATCTCCGTTACGGTGTTGCCGTCGAAATAGTCCATGACGAGGGTTTTGTTCGTACAGCCGGAACCGGAGGTAAACTGAACGAACCTGTCCATCAGACCGCCGTCAAAAGCCTCTTGCTCCGCCGTATAGGCATGATCTTGGTCGCAGGTGACCGCATTGCTGCGGTCAAGGCGCGCGGGATTGGCCAAGTTCGGGTTGACGGTCAGCAGCCCTGCGGAGTCCAGGGTGTTGGCCCGCGGCGTGTCGCTGTCCTTCCTGAGGGTGAAATAGACGCTTCCATCCGTGTTTGGCTCCGCATACGGATACGTGCCGAAATAGTGGTCGAACGATACGTTCTCCTGAAAAATCACAATGATGTGCTTGATGGGCGTGGTCGACGGGAAATCATCGCTGTCTCCCGCTCGAACGCTGCTCGCAGCTATCATGGCCAAGCCACAGGCCATGAGGGCGACTGCCAGTCCTCGAAGATGCTTCGGAATCATGGATTCTCCTTGCAGGGAAGGATTCGAGTCTGAATCCGGCCGTCCGGCACGAACAAACCTCACCTTATTTCCGCCGGACCTTCACACACTCCGCCGGAGCCGTCTGGGAGATTGCCGGAATCAAACGCGTGCACGATGTGAATACGCGACCATTGTTATTGGAAGATGACGCGAGGATTAAATCTGATCGCCCGAAGCAGAGGTATACGAGTTCCAAAACGGTTTTTTGGGGCGTTCATTACCGCCAGATGAAAGCCGCATGAAAATTTCATTCGCAAGTTTCCCGCTGTGGCTTGACATGAACGATTGGCGTCAAAGTGTGGCGAGAAGGCCTGCGAGGAGGGCTGCGCGGGCGGGGAGGGCGCGGATGACGACGTGCTCGCGCGGGCTGTGCGCGCCGTCGCCCACGGCGCCGAGGCCGTCGAGGGTCGGGACGCCGAGCGCAGCCGTGAGGTTGCCGTCAGAGCCGCCGCCGGTGGCTGCCTCGCCGAGCGGCCTTCCCATTTCGCGCATCAGCAATTGGGCGTGGCGGAAAAGTTTTCGAACCACGGGAGTACGTTCCAGAGGTGGCCGGCCGAGCGCGGTGCGCACCTCGATTTGGGTGCCTTTCAAGATCGGGCGCAGGCTCCGCAGCTTGCGCTCGATGAGATGCGCATCGGCTGCTCCTGCATAGCGAATGTCCACTTGCGCGCGCGCGTGGGCCGGGACGACGTTCGACGCGGTTCCTCCGCTTACCACGGTGGCCTGCACAGTGATGCCTCGGCGGGGATCATTCCATTTCATCAGGCGCGCGATTTGAAGCGAAAGCTCGTGCACGGCGTTCACGCCCTTTTCCGGCTCGATTCCGGCATGCGCGGCGCGGCCCGTGACGATAATTTCGGCGCTGACCGCACCCTTGCGCGCTGTCTTGAGCCGCCCATCGCAGCCGAGCGCCGGCTCGAGGACGAGCACCGCATCGCTGCGCCGCGCTTCGGCTTCAATCGCGCGCCGCGAAGTTTGACTGCCGATTTCCTCGTCCGAGGTCCATAGGAACACAAGCCGCTTGCCCGGATGAACGCGGGCCGCTCGGAGCGCATCCACCGCAAAAAGCCCCACCACCAGGCCGCCTTTCATGTCGAAGGTTCCCGGCCCCCACGCGCGGCCGCGCGAGATGCGGAACGGCATCTTGGGTAACGTGCCCAGCGGATAGACTGTATCCATGTGGCCGAGGACCAGGATTTGTCCCGCCACGGCGGGCAGGCCCGCAGGACGGCCCTCGCCGAGCCAAACCTCCGCGCGCAGATGGTCACCGCGCTTGGGCTGGCGCAGGATGCGCACGCAGGCCCCGCGCCAGCGCCATTCGGCTGCCGCCATGCGCGCCATACCATCCACCGCGGCCTTTTCATGGCTCGGCGATTCGCAGCGAACGAACCGCGCGAGCAGACGAAGCATTTCCTTTTCGCGCTTTTGGAGGTCGCGGAGCAAGGCGCGCATTGACGTGCGGTGAGGGGTCACGGCTCGGGTATGCTACCAACCGTATCGTGCAGGGGCAACGGCGATTCGCCCGGCGATTCCCAGGCGGCGGGGATTCGTATAGAATTGTTCGATTCGGCGGCGGCAAAACGACAGATTTGCACTGAGGTAAACGATGATTCTGGACTCAATCGGAATACAGAAAATACTCCCCCACCGGTATCCCTTTCTTCTGGTGGACGCCATTGAAGAAATGGAACCGAAGAAGCGCATTGTGGGAATCAAGAACGTCAGCGTGAATGAAAGCTACTTCCAGGGACATTTTCCGGGGAAACCCGTGATGCCGGGAGTCTTGATCATCGAATCCATGGCGCAGACCGGAGGCGTGTTGCTGCTCATGGATATTCCCGACCGCGAAAACAAATTGCTCTATTTCGTGGCCATCGATAGCGCGCGCTTCCGGCGGCCTGTCTTCCCCGGCGACCAATTGAAGCTGGAACTGACCGTCATAGGGTGCCGCGGGACATTCTGCAAGCTCGCGGGGCGCGCGACGGTGAACGGAGAGCTGGCCGCGGAAGCGACCATGATGTGCAAGATGGTGGACCTCGATAGCCAAGAGATGCCTGCCGCGGAAACTGTCGAGAAGGCCGAATGACCGAGATTGATTCCCGGGCTGTGATCTCTCCCTCCGCGCGATTGGGGCAAAACGTTCGCATCGGGGCGTATGCCGTGGTCGGCGACGATGTGGAGTTCGGCGAGGGCTGCGTTCTCGACCATCACGGCGTGGTCGAAGGCCCCGCGAAGCTCGGCCGCGAAAATCACGTCTATTCCTTCGCCGTGCTCGGAGGCGATCCGCAGGACTTGACCTACAAGGGCGAACGTGTCTCGCTCGAGGTGGGCGACGCCAACCAGTTCCGCGAATTTTGCACCGTGAACCGCGGAACGGTGAAAGGCGGCGGCACAACGCGCGTCGGCACCGAGAACCTGATCATGAACCATGCCCACATCGCGCACGATTGCGTCATCGGAGACCACACCATCTTCGTGAATGGGGCGTCGCTCGCGGGCCACGTGCACGTCGAGGACTACGCCACACTCAGCGCCTATTGCCTGGTGCATCAGTTCTGCCGCATCGGCGCTCATTCGTACATGGCCGCGGGCACCATCATCCCGCAGGACGTGCCGCCATTTGCCATGGTGGCCACGTCGCGCGAGACGCACTGCTACGGGGTGAACGCCGTGGGACTCGAGCGGCACGGATTTTCGGCCGAGCGCATCGAGCCAATCGCGCAGGCGTACCGGCTGCTGCTGCGCTCGAAGTTGAACACCTCGCAGGCCCTGGGGAAAATGCGCGAAACCCTCTCGCAATCTCCGGACGTCTTAACATTGATACAGTTCATCGAGTCGGGCCGAGCGCGGGTTGACGAAATAGGCGAGCCATGGGTGCGTCGGCAGACAACATGTCCGGGAACTGGGGGCTGATCGCTGGAAGCGGCGACTTCCCGTTTCTTGTGCTGGAAGGGGCGCGCAGCCGGGGAATCGAGATGGCGGTGATCGCCATCCGCGAAGAGGCTTCGCCGGCGCTCGAACGCGCGGCGAAACGGCTGCACTGGGTGAGTCTCGGCGAGCTCAGCCGCGCCATTGCGTTGCTACACGAAGAGGGAGTGAAGCGCGCGGTGATGGCCGGGCAGGTGAAGCACAATAAAATTTTCAGCGCCATCCGGCCCGATTGGCGCCTGGCGAAACTGCTCTTTTCCCTGCCCGCCAAAAATACGGATTCATTGATCGGCGCGGTGGCCCGCGTGCTGGAAGACGAAGGCATCGAGCTGATGGATTCCACGAAATTTCTGGGGCCTCTGCTGCCGGCGGCGGGAATCCTTACGCGCCGCGGGCCGGACGAAGAGGAAGCCGCGGACCTCGCGTACGGAAGGCAGGCCGCACGGCATATCGCCGCGCTCGATCTGGGCCAGACGGTGGTCGTGCGCGACCGCGCCTGCGTGGCCATCGAGGCCATGGAAGGCACCGATGAAACCATCGAGCGCGCGGCACGCATCGCGGGCGGCCAGCGCCTGGTGGTGGTGAAGGTGAGCAAGCCCCGGCAGGACATGCGATTCGACGTGCCGGTGGTGGGAATGAAAACGATCGAAGTGATGCGCCGCTCGAACGCCAGGGCGCTGGGCATTGACGCCGGCCGCACGCTGCTCTTCGAGCGAGAGGCCTTGCTTGGCGCTGCCGACGAGGCCGGCATCGCCATCGAAGCGTTTGCGCCGGAAGACGCAACGCCCAAAAGGAAATCGTGAGCGCAAAGAAAATCCGCGTGGCCGTCGTGGGCGTGGGAGAGTTCGGACGAAACCACGCGCGCGTGTGGGGCGAGATCGAAGGCGCCGAACTCGCCGGAATTGTGGACACGAATGCCGAGCGCGCCCGGCAAATCGCGGCGGAGCATGGCACGCGCGTAATTCCGGACGTTGCGGCGCTGGCCGCCGAGCGCGTGGATGCCGTGAGCCTCGCCGTGCCCACCAAGGATCATGCGCGCATCGGTTGCGCGCTTCTCGATGCGGGATTCGACGTGCTGGTCGAAAAGCCCATGGCTGCATCGCTCGACGAGGCGGACCTCTTGATCGCCTCCGCCGAGCGTGCCGGGCGCATCCTTCAAATCGGACATGTCGAGCGGTTCAACCCGGCGGTCACGGCCGCGCGAGCCATCGTTTCGCGGCCGATGTTTTTTGAGGTGCACCGCCTGGGCATCTTTACGCCGCGGAGCCTGGATATTGATGTGGTGTACGACGTGATGATCCACGACCTCGATATTCTGCTCTCGTTCGTGAACGCCCCGGTGACGGATCTGAAAGCCGTGGGAATCCCGGTGATCACGGGAAAAGTGGACATCGCCCATGCGCGCATCGAATTTTCCACCGGGACCGTGGCCAACGTGACCGCCAGCCGCGTCTCCACCGAGCGAGTGCGCAAGATGCGCTTCTTTCAGGAGCACGAATACATTTCGCTCGATTTTGCACGCCAGGATATTCTCCGCGTGCGCGTCGAGCCGGGTTCCCCGCGGCCGGGAATGGATGCGCCGAAAATTGATTTCGAAAAGCTCCCGGTTGCGCCCGTCGAGCCGCTCCGCGCGGAGCTCGGCGCCTTCCTCGAATCCGTGCGTACGCGTAAGTCTCCCCTTGTGGACGGCGCCGCGGGGCGCCGCGCCCTCGAGCTTGCCGACCGGGTGATGGCAGGCATCCTGGATCATGCGCGGCGCGTCCAATTGGGTGCATTCTCTCCACTGGAAGTTCCATGATTCCGCGCATCCTGGTTCCCAAAGACGTGCGTCCTTTGAAGGACGACGAAGCGAAGAGGCCGCCGCGCCGCTTTTCAACGTATATGGACGACCGCACCGTGGTGCCTTCGGAGCTTTCGGAAGCGCCTCCGCTCGATGGCAAGACCTCCATCCCTTCCCATTTGCCACTCGATGTGCTTGTAAATAGGACACTTGTGCCACGCGGAATGGCGGCCAAGCCATTCGAGAGGCTGTCGCCCATTTCGGACACTCTTCCGCTCGAAGTCCTTGGCTCGCGCACCGTGGTGCCGGCCCATGTGGAGCCGCCCGCACCGCAAGAAATCAAGGAATTCGAACGTCCGCCGGAGATGACGCGCGAGCTGCGCGAGATCGTCGAGCCCGACATTTTCAATACGGGTGACGCGAACCTCCTGATGGAGCCGGAGGATAAAAGGGACCCAAGGTCGGACCTGGTGACCCGGATTCTCTCCATCGCGGTCCACGTCGGATTAATTCTTTTCCTGATCTCCATACCTAAATTATTCCCGCCGCACACGCCTACGCAGCAGGAAATTGATCTCGCGAAGCGGGAATTAACTTACCTTCTGCCGCCCGAACCCAAGGGCCCTCCGGTACCGCCCGCCCCCAAGGTTCGGATTAGTCCCAACACGCTCAATAAGGTTGCTCCGCCCATCGAACAGCCGGTGCTCCCGCCGGAGAATCCGATGAAAGCGCCTTCAAATCTGCCTGAAGCGCCGAGGCCGCAGAATCCCACGATTCCGGCGCCGGCTCAACCCGCGCCCTCGCAACTGGAGCCGATACGTCCGGCGCAGCAGAATCCCAAGCTCAATCTGGATTTGCCGCAGTCATCGCCGGGGAAAATGCTTCAAGATCAACTCGATAACGCTGTCCGTCATGGCAGCGGAAACAGCGGAATCTTCCGTGGTTCGCCTCCTCTGCCGGGAACGGGAGGGTCTCGCGGCGGCCCGGGAATGGGGAATGGCGCCCAGATACTTTCGGATACGCAGGGCGTGGATTTTAATCCCTACATTCGGCGGCTGCTCGCCACTCTGAAACGCAATTGGGATAACGTGATGCCGGTATCGGCGCAGATGGGAGATAGGGGCGTCGTTTACACCACGTTTCAGATTAATCCCGACGGCAGCATCGCCCCGCCGGACCCCATAATGGAAAGAACGTCCGGCAAGGACGCGCTCGACAACGCGGCCATGGCCGCCATCCGTGCCTCGAACCCATTCGAGCCGCTGCCCTCGCAGTTTCACGGCCCCTATCTGCGATTGCGAATCGTCTTCCTTTATAATATCCCCCCGGATCAGTGGAGTTTCTAGTGAGACCCCATCGCAATCAGGTGTTGGGCGCGCTTCTTCTTGCGGCCATCGTGCTGGCCATCCTCCTGCTGCGCTTTTGGAAATTTTCAGGATGAGCAATCTCACGCGGCTCGTGGTTGTCCTCGGGCCAACGGCTTCGGGCAAATCGGCGCTGGGGATTGCGCTTGCCGAAGGCCTCGGCGGCGAAATCCTGGTATGCGATTCGACGCAGGTCTACCGCCATTTCGATGTCGGCACCGCGAAGATTCCCCCCGCTCTGCAGCGCGGCATTCCCCACCACTTGATGGACCTCGTCGAGCCGGCTGAGGTGTTTACCGCGGGCGAATACCGCCGGCGGGCGGCTGAAGTGCTCGAAGAGTTGCGCAGCCGTGGCCGGCTGCCCATCTTGACGGCGGGGACGGGACTCTACCTTCGCGCGCTGCTCGAAGGACTGGCCGATGCGCCGGCGCGCTCCGAGGAATTGCGCGAGCGCCTTCGCCAAAAGGCCCGCGAGCGCGGGCCGGAACATCTCCACAAAATTTTGGCGCGTGTGGATAATGAAGCGGCGGCACGCATCGCCCCGCGCGACACGCAGAAAATCATACGCGCGATCGAAATGCGGGTCCTGGCGGGGAAGCCTGTGGGCGAGATTCACCGCAGCGGACGCGAGGGCCTTGCGGGCTACGAGGTGAGGAAAATCGGGCTGTTGCCGCCGCGCGCGGCGCTCTACGCAAGAATTGACGCGCGCGCCCACGCCATGATGGAGGCGGGCTGGATCGAAGAGGTGCGCGGGCTGATCGCTGCCGGGGTGCCAGTGGATGCGAAGGCGTTTCAATTCATCGGCTATTCAGAATTGCGGGAGCATGTGGAAGGGCGCATGGAGCGGCAAGAAGCGGTTCGGAGCATTCAGCAGGCCACGCGGCGTCTTGCGAAACGGCAAATCACATGGTTCCGCAAGGAGCAAGGCGTGCATTGGCTTTCCGGCTTTGGCGACGATCCCGGCATCGCCGCTGCCGCTCTCGATTATGCGCAAGCGTAGTTCTGAGAATACGGAATGGCTTGACGCGGAAGGCCGGGACGGCTATTGTTCAGGCTTACATACGGAGGCGTATGGCGAGTCCAGCCCCAGCTCGAACCCCACATCTTCAGCCCAATGATTGGGTTCAAGCAGGGTTCATCTGTTTGTCTCGCGAAGGGATTGATGCCGTGCGCGTCGAGGTGCTGGCGCGAGACCTGGGCGTGAGCAAAGGGAGCTTTTACTGGCATTTCCGGGACCGCGAAGACCTGCTGGGCAGGATGCTGGCGCACTGGGAGGAAGAAGAGGGCGGCCGTCAGGATGAGGACGCGGACAATGGGAGCGCCGCAACGCAATGGGCGCGATTCATCGAGCGGACCGCCGATCCGGCGCGCATCCGCACGGAAGCTGGTCTGCGGGCTTGGGCGCGGCGGGATGAACGCGTGGCGAGCCGCGTGGCGGCAATCGAAAGGAAGAAGGCCGCGCGAATTGCGGAAGTGCTGCGCGAGGTGGGTTTTCAGGAAGGGGCGGCGGAATCGTGGGCGGAAATCGTCCTGCTGGTCTGCCTGGGATGGCTCGACCGCGCGACTCGGGACCGCGAGTTTCAAATTTCGAGCCGCGGACTGGGCGAATTTCTTTCCGAGACGGTGCTCGCCGCATCCGCCCGCACATCCGCAGGGAATCGCTGAGCGTGCTTATTCGCGCCCGCCATATGCGCCTCCCTTTCGGCGCGGAGGGCAAGACTGCTGGCGGGGCGCGTGCAACTGTGGCAAACTCGGTAATTCGAGAGGCGCGGCGGGCGCGCGCGGAGCGGCCATCGCTCGCGGCGGCGCCGGCCAATCGCACAACCACATATGGATCCCCGCTTCATCCGCAATTTCTGCATCATCGCGCATATTGACCACGGGAAATCCACGCTGGCGGACCGCCTGCTGGAGCTGACCGGCGCGCTAAGCCAGCGCGAGATGACCGCGCAGGTGCTCGATTCGATGGACCTGGAGCGCGAGCGCGGGATCACGATCAAGGCCAAGAGCATCCGGCTGCACTACACGGCGCGCGACGGGCACGAGTACCGCCTGAATCTGATTGATACACCCGGGCACGTGGATTTCAGCTACGAAGTCTCGCGCGCGCTTTCGGCCTGCGAAGGCGCGCTACTGGTGGTGGACGCGAGCCAGGGCGTGGAGGCGCAAACGGTGGCCAACGCGTTTCTCGCGTCGCGGCACGGCCTCGCGATTATTCCGGTGATCAATAAGATTGACCTGCCGGCGGCGCGGCCGGACCACGCGCGGGAGCAAATCGAAAACGTGCTGGCCATCCCGGCCGGCGATGCGCTGGAAATCAGCGCGAAGAGCGGCGTGGGAGTCGGGGAAGTGTTGGAGGCGATTGTCGCGCGCATTCCGGCGCCCGAAGGCTCGGCGGACGCGCCGCTGCGCGCGCTGATTTTCGATTCCTGGTTCGACGCGTATCGCGGCGCCGTGGTGCTGGTGCGAGTGATGGAGGGGCGCATCGCGCCGGGCATGAAGATCCGTCTCTGCGCGAACAACGAAGTCTACGAAGTGGAAAATCTGGGCGTGCTGACGCCGAAACCCATCGCGCTCGAGGAACTTGCCGCCGGCGACGTGGGCTTCATCATCGCCAATATCAAGCGCGTGGCGGACGCGCGCGTGGGCGATACGGTGGTGGAGGCCGGGCGGCCGGCGGCGGCGCTGCCGGGTTTCGAGGCCATCATGCCGATGGTCTTCGCCGGGCTTTTTCCAGTGAATGCGAGCGACTACGAAATGCTGCGCGACGCGCTCGGAAAATTGCAGCTCAACGACGCGGCATTTTTTTACGAGCCGGAGAATTCAGTCGCGCTGGGGTTCGGCTTCCGCTGCGGTTTTCTCGGCTTGCTGCACATGGAAATCGTGCAGGAGCGGCTGGAGCGCGAATTCAATATCGAGCTGATCACCACGGCGCCGAGCGTGCGCTACCGGATCACGACGGGCGCGGGAGAGACGACGGAGGTGGACAATCCCACGAAATTTCCGCCGCCCGCGGCAATCCTTACAATCGAGGAACCGATACTGATGGCGATGATCATCACGTCGGAGGAGTCGCTGGGGGGGGTTCTGGCACTGTGTGAGGAAAAGCGCGGCGTGCAGAAAAAGTTCGAGTATCTTTCGCCCACGCGCGTGATGCTGAGCTACGAAATGCCGCTGAATGAAATCGTGCTCGATTTTTACGACCGGCTGAAGAGCGTCTCGCGGGGCTACGCCTCGCTCGATTACCATCTTTCGGGCTACCGCGAATCCGATCTTGTGAAGCTTGACGTGCTGGTGGGCGGGGAACCCGTGGACGCGCTGACGATCATCTGCCACCGCGAACAGTCCTACGAGCGCGGCCGGGAACTCGTGACGCGCTTGCGAAAACTGATTCCCCGGCAGATGTTCGAGATTGCGGTGCAGGCCGCGATCGGCAGCCGCGTGATCGCGCGCGAAACGATCAGCGCGATCCGGAAAAACGTGATCGCCAAATGCTACGGCGGAGACATATCGCGCAAGCGCAAACTCCTCGAGAAGCAAAAGGAAGGCAAGAAGCGCATGAAGCGCGTCGGCCGAGTGGACATTCCGCAGGAGGCCTTTTTGGCGGTGCTGAAGGTCTCCGGTGGAGCGGACGAGGAATAGCTCGGGCGCGGTTTCGTTGACAAGGGGCCGGCAGATTGCCAAGCTGGAGCGCGGGATGAACGGCAAAACCAAAATTCGCCGGATGGGAGTAATCTCCGCGGCCGTCGCCGGGGCTTTTCTCTGCGGCTGCGCGACGAGCCGCAAGACGGTGGTGCAGCCTTCCGGGGCTCCCGTGCAGCTCCAGACGGCGACGAAAGATCAACTGATTGCGGAGTACAATCGCCAGGCCGAGGCCGTTACATCGGTGAACGCGACGGTGACGATGAAGCTCACGGCGGGCGCGGCTTACACGGGGTTCATCGAGGAATATCATGAAATCAAGGGCTTCATTCTGGCGGAAAAGCCTTCGGAAATTCGCGTGATCGGGCAGGCGCCGTTGGTAGGCACGAACATCTTCGACATGACCAGCGACGGAAAAACGTTCCGCATTTTCATTCCGTCGAAGAGCGAGTTTGTCACCGGCCCGGCAAATCTGGAGCGGCCTGCGGCGAAGCCGATTGAGAATCTGCGGCCGCAGCATTTGCTGGATGCGATTTTCTGGCAGGCCATCCCGGCGGGAGCCCCCGTGCTATTGGAGGAGGCGGAGGGAGCCAACGGGGCGGCGGCGCGTTATTACGTGCTCACCGTGGTCCGGGTGACGGGCGCAGGGGATTCCGCAGGTTGGGAGATCGCGAGCAAGATTTGGTTCGACCGCGGCAATCTGGATGTGTCGCGGGTCGAAATGTATGAACCCGCAGGCGTGCTGGGTTCGGACACGCGATACAGCCGCTGGGACACGTTCGGTGCCGAGAAATATCCGCGCGAGATATCGCTGGCGCGTCCGGCCAGCAATTACGAGCTTCAGATCGCGATCCAAAAATTGACGCTGGACGAGCCGATTGACGCCGGGCATTTTGTCCTCGAGCAGCCGCCGGGAACGAAACTGGTGCGCGAGGGCGAGGACGCACCCGCCGGGGACCCCGGCGGCGCCAAGGAGCCGCAGCCTTGATCTCATACATGATCGTGCAGAACGTCCTGCACCGGCCGCTGCGCACGCTGATTACGGTGATCGGCGTGGCCGTGGAAGTGACGCTGGTAATCATCGTGGTGGGACTGACAACGGGCCTGCTGACGGAATCAGCGAAGCGCACCGAAGGGGTGGGAGCGGACATCGTGGTCCAACCGCCTAATGCGTCCATCTTTATGGCGTTCAGCGGCGCGCCCATGCCCGTCAGCATAGCGGATAAGCTGCGGGAGCAGGAATACGTGCAGGCGGTGACGCCCGTGCTGATTCAATTCAATGCCGTGAACGGGCTGGACATTGTCTACGGGATTGATCCGGAGAGTTTTCGAGCGGTTTCGCAGGGGTTCGTCTTTCATGACGGCCACGACCTGGAGAATCCCGACGACATACTGGTGGACGACATATATGCCCGCGGGAAGCATGTGAAAGTGGGGCAAACGCTGCACATCCTGGGGCACGATTTTCACGTGGCGGGGATCGTGGAGCACGGCAAGGGTGCGCGGGTTTTTGTCCTGCTGTCCACGCTGCAGGAGATGATGGGGGCATCCGACAAGGCTTCGGTTTTCTACGTGAAGTGCGACCGCAGCGATCACACACCGGCCGTGATGGATGAAATCCAAGGATTGCTCCCCGGATACGCTGTCCATCCGCTGAAGAACATCATCGAGCTGTATACGTCGTCGGGTCTGCCGGGGCTGAACGCTTTTATCAGCGTGATGGTCGGCATCGCCGTGACGATCGGATTTCTCGTGATCTTTCTTTCGCTCTACACCACGGTCCTCGAGCGCACGCGGGAGATTGGGGTGCTCAAGGCGCTGGGCGCATCGAGGAGCTATATCATCGGGACCATTCTCAGCGAAACAACGCTGCTCTGCCTGGGAGGAATTGCCGTCGGAGTAGGGCTGAGTTTCGCGATGAAAACGATCTTCATGAGGATTTTCCCCACGATGACGATCCTGATGCTTCCCAAGTGGATCGCCATCTCCGGGCTGATTGCCATTTTTGGCGGATTCCTGGGCGCGTCCTATCCGGCGTGGATGGCCAGCCGCAAGGATGCCGTCGAAGCCCTCTCCTACGAGTAAGCCCGCCGCGCCCTTCGCCGCGTCACTTCCTTCCCCTCGTGCTTCAGGGCAAGCCTTCGTCAGAGTAAAACGACCTCAGAGGAAAGCGGCGAGCTTTGTTCGCGGAGAGGATGCCCCGGGCTTGGTGCACGGGGAGGAGATGGCGGGCTAATCCGTGGGCGAGAGGCGAAAAGCGATGGCGATATCCTGCTGGGTTTCGACGGGCTGGCCATCGAGCATGGCGGGTTTATATCGCCACTGGCGAACGGCGTCCACTGCGGCGGAGATAAGGGCCGGCGGGCCGGAGAGGGGTTGGATATGCGTGACTTCGCCATTCACGCCGATGGTGGCGCGCAGGGTTACAGTGCCTTCGATATGGCTCGCACGCGCGGCGGCGGGAAAGCTTGCAGAGACGTGATGAATCAGCGCGCCGGGCCGCGGATGCGAAGAAGGCTCGGGCGGCGGCGCTGGATCCAAATTCGCAGACGCGAACACGGCGGGAAGTGGCGGCGCGTAATTCAGAATGCCCGGCTCGGCGGGAATCGGGATGGTGCGCGCGCTCCGGGAGCGAACGGGAGGAGAGAGGACCACGGGCCCAAACGCCGCGGTGGCATTGCTGCGCTCCGGAGGCAGATTTCGAGACACCTGGGGGGAAGCGTCTGGTTCAGCGGCACGAATGGAGACGGCGGGTGGGACGCGTGGCTGCCCGGCACCGGCCGGGCTAGCAGGGCTTGTGATCTGGCTGAGGGGCGGATTTGCAGCCGGACTAGCGACCGGGGGAAGTGAAGAGTCCTGTTGCGGCACAGGTTTCGCGACGCTCTCTGAAACTGCGCTGTGATTTTGCGGGAAGAATCGCAGGAAGAGCGGGCGCAAAGTCCCGCGCCCTGTTGCCCATCCCACAGCCACCGATAAAACCAAACAAAGGGCCACGAAAAAAATCCACTTGCCGGCATTCGAGGCTGGGGAAACGGGCTGCTGCAGGGCATTCTGTCGGCCGCCGCCGCATTGCGGGCGGTCTTTGGCACGGCTACACTTCGCGGCTTCCTTACTGACGGACTGCCGGCGGGCAAGCCTGCGTCGGGGCGAGCAGGGTAGGAAAGCGTGCGCTCGCGAAAAGCATTTATGGGACGAATTACAGGAGGGTCCGCCGGGGCGGGCGAGCTAGCGGAAAGCGGGCCTGCGGGCTCGAGAACCAGGGCGGGCGGCTCGGGAACCACGTTCACCGGTTCGAGGACGGGAGACGGCGGATCGAGAGCCGGGGCCACGGGATCGAGAGCCGCGACCGCGCCGAATATCGAGTTTCCTTCTTCGGAGGGGGCCTCGGAAGGGGCCTCGGGATGCGCCTCGGAATGAGCTTTGAGAGGGACTCGGAGAGGTGCGATTTCTTCCTCGGTGGCCTCGAAGGGAACGGCTGGAGGGGCTTGCGAATAACACCACTCCCTGATTTGACCGCGGGCGTATTCGGACAGATCGGAAAACCGGACACCCGCCAATTTTTTGGATTCGCTTCTCCAAATGATGTTTCCGCTGGCTTCGATCCATTCATTCGATTGCGGGATCTGAAACCGGATGTGGGGCAGGTGATCGTCCATCAGAGCGGCGACGGCGAAGACGGCAAATCCGCCCTCGTTGATATTGAGAATGATTCCGCCATTGCTCTCGTCCAATTGGACGTAGCCAATAGCCCTGACCGGCTGGCGGGCATGGATGCGCCGCTCCACAACATCGGGAGGGAGTTCGAAAAACTCGAATGGGTCCGGCATCATTCACCTTTATACGCGCGCCGCGCACCGGAGGGTATCGCGACGATAGTGCAAACACCCGATTTTAGCATAGAAGATTTGAAAGGCCGGCTTTGGCGCAATCGCCGGTCGCTGTTACAATAACTGGTTTTCACGGCACGCACTATTTCATCCGAGGCTTTGATGGCCGAAGTCCACGCGTTTCGGGCATACCGGTACGATGCGAACCGCGTCACGCTGGAAGACGTGCTCACGCAGCCCTACGACAAAATCACTCCGGCGATGCAGGAGCGGTACTACACCCGAAGCCCGTACAACCTGATTGCCATCGAAAAAGGGCGGATGCTTCCGGGCGATACGCCGGAGAACAACGTCTATACGCGGGCGGCGCGGAAGGTCGAGGAATGGATCGCGGAGAAGATTTTGGTCCGGGACGCGGCGCCGGGCATTTACATCTACGCGCAGACTTTCCAGGTTCCGGGAACGCACACGACCCGCTCGCGAACCGGGTTTATCGCGCTCGGGCGCGTGGAGGATTATGACGCGCACGTCGTGTTCCGCCACGAGCGCACGCTTTCGGCTCCCAAGGCGGACCGCATCGAGCTGCTGCGGCGCACGCGCACGCAGACGGGGCAGCTTTTCATGCTGTACGACGATCCCGCGCGCGCCATCGACGCTCTGCTGGAAGATGCCGCGAGCGAAAATACGCCTCTTGAGCTGCGCGACGACCTGGGCGTCACGCACCGCCTTTGGCCGGTTTCCGACGCGGCGTTCATCGAGCGCATCCAAAATGCGATGCTGGAAAAAAAGCTGGTGATCGCCGATGGGCATCACCGCTATGAGACGGCGCTGGCCTATCGGAACGAATGTCGCGCGCGATCGGGCGAGGCCGACCCGCTCGGGGCGCATGAATTCGCGATGATGACGTTGATCAACGCGCACTCGAAGGGCCTGGTTATTCTGCCCACGCATCGCGTGGTGGGGCGGCTCGAGAATTTCGATTTCGAAGGTTTCCGCGAGCGTATGGCGCGCTGCTTCGATTGGTACGCCTATCCATTTCCCACTCCGGAAGAGCGCGCCGCAAGCTATGCGGAATTCCGCAAAGACCTGGAAAGCCAGAATCACGGCCGGCGTGCGATCGGCGTCTATCCCGCAGGCAAAGGCAGCGGGGCATTTTATTTATTCGTGCTGCGGCGTGATGCCGATCTGGAAGCAATGCTGCCGGACGTTTCCGAGGCGCAGCGCGGGCTCGACGTGGTGCTGCTGCACCGCTTGATGCTCGAGAAGGGATTGGGAATCACGGGCGAAGCCGTGGCGGCGGAGAAGAACGTGGGGTACGAGCGGGAAATGGATGCGGCCATCGCGGCCGTGGACGGCGGCGAGGCCCAGGTGGCGTTTCTGCTGAATCCGGTGCGTGTGCAGCAGGTGACCGATATTGCGCTGGGCGGCGGCGTGCTGCCGCAGAAATCAACTGATTTCTATCCCAAGCTGCTGAGCGGCGTGGCCATCTATCGTGTCGAAGGGCGAGTGGAGGGGCGCATCAAAGGATAAGACGCGAAGGGCGGCGCGATGTATGCGCTGCGCAGCCCTTCGGAGAATCCCGCGGCGCTCGAGGGAGCGCTCGTGAGAGCCGCCGCGAGCGCGAAGGTTAATTGCCGAAACTCTGGATTGCGGCGGCTTCGCTGTCGTAGGTATCGAAGACGGTGATGAGCTTCGTGACCTGGAGTATTTCCTTGAACTTCGATCCCAAGTTCGTCAATTTCAGCGTGGCGCCCTGCGAGCGGGCGCTATGGAAGGCGGCCACGAGCGTGCCGAGGCCGGCGCTATCAATGTAAGAGACATTCGCGAGATTCAGCACGATCTTCTTCTTGCCCGCCGCCAGCAGGCCCTTCACACGCTCGCGGAACGAGTTGCTCTCCTCGCCCAGCACGATTCGCCCTTCGATATCGAGCACATTCACGCCATGCACATCCCGGTCGGTCATCCTCAGTGCCACGTTCGCGCCTCCTCAAAGAAACTCAGAATTTTGCCGGAAATCTCCGCCGCGGAGAAAACCCGGTTCAGTAAAAATCCGAACAGGACATGTAATAGCCGCAGCCCGGGCAGATGAGCTTGCAACTCCGCCCTTCGAGCCGGGCTGAGCACCGCGGGCAATAACTGGAAGCAAACTCCCGATCTTGCTCGCCCACGACGGCAGCTTCCTTTGGAACCTCCAGCTTTGCTGCGAAAGCGTCCGCTTGTGTCTCTGCGATCTCGCTGCTCCTTCGATGCGAAGTTTATAGCATATCCCGCGCCGGGGGGAAGCGTCGTCGAGTTCGTCTTCGTCCTCGTTTTTCTTCAGGCGCGTCACCTTCAGATTGATGCGAAAATCGCGCGAGCGAGCTTCCGCGAGAATGGCGCGGCGCGTTTCAGCCGGCAGGCCCGCCGGACCCATCACTCCCGCGGAACTGCGCGGGAAATGCTTGATGAAGATGGCCGCGAGGTGCGCCGTGGCGTAGGCGATGGGAGTGGATACCAATCCTCGCTGGCGAATCTGATAGAGCGTGGGAAATTTGGCGTCCCAGCGCACGAGCACCGGCTGGTCGTCCTTCACGCCGCGGACGAGCACGGCCGCGGCGAAGCGCGCATTTTCGAGCACTCCCTGGCGGATGAGCCGGGCGACCTGGCGCGGCGTGGGAGTCTTCGGGAAGCGCTTGTGGACGATCCCCTGCGAACGGCGCAGACGTCCCTGGCGATACCATCGGCGCAGGCGCTCGAAATCGTTTCCGCCGATCTTGGCGTCCATGTCGCGAAGGGGAATCACGTAGGGGAGCATGCAGACTTCGTCCTGCGCCGCGAGATAGACGGGCGTCTCGCCAATGGGAGGAGGAAAGCGGAATTTTTCGCGCTCGTCGAATCGGCGCGCCAGGGCGAACCGCCCATGGCGGTAGATGCGCGGGCGGGAAATCGCCGCGTCGTAGGCCACGTCGGCGGACCACGTGGAAATGGGGTCCTTGCTTTCCGTGCTCTCGAAGAGGCGGATCTGAATCGAGTGGGAAAAATCGAGCAGCTCGGCGCCGCGCTTGCCGAGCAAATTCGTGAGACCGGGTGCGACGCCGGCGCAAATCAGCGCGGCGCGATTTTTAGCCACAAAGCGCTTGTGAAACCGTAACTGTTCCGGTTTGAAGGGCTGGCGCACGAGATGCGAGTTCAAATCCAGGTAATGCGCGCGCAGGCGCAGAGCCGCGCGCAGGATGATTTCGTTGTACACGGCGGGCGAGGCGTTGACGATCAGGTTGGCCCCGCGCGCCGCCCGCACGATGGACCACAGGTTGCGGGCGTTCGCCTCGCGAATCTCGATTTTGTCTTTCTTGCGGAAGAATCGCCGCGCGCGCACGGGGTCGCGATCCCCGCACACGACCGTGTGCCCCTGGCGCACCAGCAATTGCGCGAGCAAGGACCCCGTGCCGCCGGCTCCCAGAACAAATATCCGCATCGGCCCGCAACTCTACCATATCCTCGCGCCTGCACAACGACGGCGGCGAGCGAGGGCGTTTCGAGAAGTTGTGGAGCGCCCGGGTTAGGGTAGTGGGTTGGTTTCGGGCTGCTGCGTTAATCAGAGATTGAGGATATGTGGCAGCCGACGAATCCCGTTACCTCTCAATCGCGCGGCGAGTCTTTTGCTCTAGCAGCATGCGCTCTGCCTTTTTCGAAGACCTTGCAACGCAACCCCCGCGCACAAAGCGATGCCCGGCAGCACTACCCAACCACCCATCATTGCGACGAGCGTTGTTCCTTTCACCTGAAGTGGGACATGCCTGTCGAGAGCAAAAGCCAGCGCGAAAAGCAGCAGAAAAATTGCTCCAAGCGCCAGGGCGGGAAGAGAGGCAGCAAGATATACGCGCCAACCGTGTCCCTGCGCCCGGCGGGACAAATACGCACCGACTGCCCCAATCAAAGGCAGAAGGAATAGCCAGGGTAGATAGAAAACTACGCCTCGTGGTTCGCCCGGATGCGAGATCATGGGGCGCGTGCCGGCCCACTGGAGAAGCGCCAAGACAATGTAAGAAGAAAGAAGCGTGACCAGGCCCGGAACCCAAATTTGCTTTACACGGTCGTGCATCGTTCCCTCCTCCATTGCTGAAATAATTCCCCTGCGCAATTCCTCCCAGTTCCCCGCCCGCGCGCACGTCTCGGAAAGGGCTGCTTCTTCCGGCATCCCTTTCGTATGCAAGGCCGCATAGCACTCTTCCAAATGCCCAGCCAGTTCGCTGACTACTTCCTCTTTCTCGGCTCGGGCATGACAAGGCGAACCGAGATGGTCTCGCACATAGGCGCGCCAGTCAGGCATGGGCCACCTTGGCAACGCGGCGCAGGGCCCGGAAGAGATCAACCCACTCAGCGCGCATCGGTTTCAGCATTTTGCAGCCGCGCGGCAGCAGGCGATAGCAGCGGCGGTGCTTGCCGTTCTCACCCTTTCCCCACTCCCCCCGCAACCAGCCGCGGTTTTCCATGCGGTATAGGAGTGGATAAAGCGCGGCGAGTGTAAAATGCAAGGTGCCGCCGGACTGTTGTTCGATTTGGCGGCCGATTTCATAGCCGTGAAGCGGGCCCTGTTCGAGAACGCTGAGGATGGCCAGTTCCGCGGTGCCTCGTTTGAGTTCCGTTCGAATCATACATTGTCCTCTTACATGTAAGCGTCTTATATAAGGAGACGGTTGTCAATAGTACTCGTTCCCACGCGGCAATATCATTCGCACGGCTGGCGATGATTTCGTCGGGCGGAGTGCCATCCTTGGGCTGATCTCTGATTCATCGTGCGGGTTCAACCGGTCGATGCAACACCATCTGGTATAAATCTGCTTTCCAAGGTGGTGTTTATGATCCAAGGGAAACGGAGCGCGTGCCATCGTCGCGATAAGGCGCCAAGCGTGGGCATTCTACGCCGTATTGCTCTGACCTCCCAGCTGGTTGAGTTAGCGGATGGGCTACGAATGTCCCGGCACGCTTGTGATCTGCGCCAAATTCCGCGCCGGTCCATCCGAGGGGGGAACAAACCCGGGCCGCAGGAACTCGATTGCCCGGCGGCTTTCAGCTTCCAGAGACTCGGCGACCTGCCGCGCATAGCCGATGAAGTGGTGGCCGGAGAGAGCAAGCTCGAACCCCAGCCGCCTCTTCCGCGGGTCGAGTCCCCAGCGCAACATGAGCCGTCGCATATAACGCCAATACGCCCGGCGATCGCCCGAGAGCACGCCTTGCTTCCAAACAGATTTAAGCAGCACTCTCCATAAATACGGGAAGGAAAGCGCCGGGGCTTTCTGTTCCGGTTGAAGCTGCCAGCGTTCCAGGGAATCGAGTACGCGTTCGTAGAAGCGGCGCGGGTCGTACAGTGTGAGCAGCATCCGCTTCGTGCCCTCGAGCAGTTCGTGCAGGGGCAGCACGGTCCGGAAGTTTGGAGGGTCAAAGTTACTCGGTTCGGGGTTGTTTTCAAGCAGCCGGCCTTCTCTTTTCATGCGTTCATAGAGGGGAGTGGTAGGCGGCGCCTGCAGCATGCCCGCCATCGCCCAAGGGACTGCGGCACGCTCCACAAACTCAATCTGCCGGCCAAAAATATCCGGTGGATCGCTGTCAAAGCCGACGATGAAGCCGCCCATGACCCAAAGCCCATGCTGCTGAATCAGCCGTATGCTGTCCAACGGATCCCGGCGGAGATTCTGGAATTTCTTCGTTTCCTTGAGCGATTCCGCGGAGGGCGATTCGATCCCGATGAACACGCGGCAGAAATTTGCCTTGGCCATGGCATCCAGCAATGCCGGCCGCGTAGCAAGATCAATGGAAGCCTCGGTGAAGAACGTGAACGGATACCGGTTGCTGCGCTGCCACCGTTCCAATTCCTGGGCGAGCTCCAAGGCGGCCTTGTGATTCCCGATAAAATTGTCGTCCACAACGAATACGTCTTTCCGCCAGCCGAGCCGCAGAAGCGCGTCGAGTTCTCCGATCAATTGCGCCGGAGATTTCGTCCTCGGGCGGCGCCCGTAGATGGTTATGATGTCGCAAAACTCGCACGTAAACGGGCAGCCTCGCGAGAATTGCACGGACATGAGGGTGTATTTGTCGAGCGCCAACAGGTCGAAACGCGGCACCGGCGTACGACTCACGTCGGGCTTTTCCGCAATCGTGTAGAGCTTGCGGGCTGTACCGCGCTCGAGATCCGCGGCGATCTCGGGAAAAATTTCATCCGGCTCACCCACCACCACATGGTCAGCCAGCGGCAGCAGCGCCTGCGGCTCGCTGCTGGCATACGGGCCTCCGATCATGGTTCGCCGATTCAGCTTGGAAGCGCGTTCGAGCGTTTGGCGCACGCCTTCGCGCTGCGCCGCCATGGCACTGACCATCACGAGATCGGCCCAGAGGATGTCCTCATCGCGCAATTCTTGAAAGGCAAGGTCAAGGAGGCGGGTTTTCCACTGCTTGGGACAAAGCGCCGCCACGGTGATGAGCCCGAGCGGAGGCACGAGCGAGCGCTCCGGAACGATTTCCATCACCTCCCCAAGGCTCCAAAAGGAGGCAGGAAAGCGCGGCCAGACCATGAGAAGCTTGATCGCAGGTCCGAGTGGCGGGAAAGACCTAATCTCTTCTGGATCTCGCTCCATGAATGAATCCCTCAGTTACTCGGCCGTGGAATCTGGCGTCCAAGGATTGGAAGAACCGAAGTATAGCACGGGCCACACGGGCACACGGAGCGTAGGGGCGAAAGGGCGAAAGACCCCCGCCTCCGGTTCGATTGACAAGGCGCGAATCGGGCGCGTATCATTCTCCCCATAAGTCGCCGAGCACGGGTGCTCTATCCCCTTCCATGCTGTAGCCCCAGCAGGGTGGAGTGACCGAGGTGGAAGTATCGGCAAGCAGGATGCGAATCCCCTAGGGAGGCCTTTCGCAATGTCAGCCGAACATGGCCAGAATCCAGAACCATCTGTCGTTGAAGGCGGCACGGCGGAAACCACTTCAGGCAGTTCACGCGAGAGTTCCGACCCGATCATCGCCCATTTACTGGTGACTGGCGGCGCAGCCGCTGCTGCAACTGCTCCCGCGCGGGAGCGGGAGGCCCCTATGATTGAGCCAGCGTCAACTATGAATTCCACCGCACACGAAGACACGGCAGGCACGGCGCCGAACACGCAGCCCGCGGACGCCGCGGAGCCTGCGGAACAGACCGAGGTAGCCGAATCCACGGGCCCTGCCGAGACCGCCGCACCCACGGAGACAATCGGGATAGCCGAACATTCCGAGGCAACCCAACCTGAGGCAAGCGAACCATCCGAAACAGCCGAGACGACCGAGACGATGGACCAGCTTCTCGATCAATTTGCCTCGCCGGAAACGCCAGCGGGCGAAGGCGAGATTTTCGATGGCCACGTGCTGGCGGTGACCGAAGCGGGCGTAATTGTGGACGTGGGGGGAAAGTTCGAAGGCCTGGTGCCGGCGCAGGAATTTCTGGATTCGGGCAGCGCCATATCGTTCGGAGCGGGACAAACCATTGAGGTCGAACGCCTGCACGAGCGAAAGGATGGATACATTTTGCTTTCGCACGTGCGGGCGCACCGCCGCCGCGTGTGGGAGCGCATCGAAAAGTCGCACCGTGAGCACTCGAACGTCCCCTGCAAAATCACGGAACGAATCCGGGGCGGGCTGGTGGTGGATATCGGCGTGCGCGCGTTTTTGCCCGCATCGCAAATCGAGCTGCGCCCGGTGCACGATCTGGAAGCGTGGAAGGACCGCGAGATCGAAGTCCGCGTCCTGAAGCTCAACCGCAAGCGCGGCAACGTGGTGGTGAGCCGCCGCGCCATCCTCGAAGAAGAGCAGAAGGCCATGCGCGAGGCGCTGGCCGCCACGCTCAGCGAGGGCGCGGTGGTCACCGGACGCGTAAAAAACATCACCGATTACGGCGTCTTCGTGGACCTGGGCGGAATCGACGGCTTGTTGCATGTGAGCGACCTGGTGTGGGGACGCGTGCCGCATCCTTCGGCCGTGGTAAAGCCCGGCGATGAATTGCAGGTCCAGATTCTGAAATTCGATAAGGATAAGCAGCGCATTTCGCTGGGGCGCAAGCAACTGCTGGCCGACCCCTGGGCCAGCGTTCCGGAGCGCTTCCCCGTGGGAACGCGCGTGCGGGGGAAAGTGATGGGTGTGGCGGACTACGGAGCGTTCGTGCAGGTCGAGCCGGGCGTGGAAGGCCTGGTACACGTGAGCGAAATGAGCTGGTCGAAGCGCGCCAAGCACCCCTCGAAAATCGTGAAAGAGGGCGACGAAATCGAAGTGGCGGTTCTGGGCGTCGACACGGGCCAGCGGCGCATCTCCCTGGGCCTGAAGCAGACGCTGCCCGATCCATGGGAAGCGGCCGCGGAGAAATACCCGGTGGGGGCCGTGGTCACGGGCCGCATTCGGAACCTCGCGGATTTCGGCGCGTTCGTGGAGATGGAAGAGGGCATCGAAGGCCTGATCCACATCAGCGACGTGAGCTGGACCGGGCGCATCAAGCATCCCAGCGAAAAATTCAAGAAGGGCGATACGGTCGAAGCCCGCGTGCTGAAAATAGACTCGCAGAACCGCCGCCTTTCGCTCGGCGTGAAGCAGATCAACGATATTTGGGCGCGCTGGTTCGGCGAGCATAAGATCGGCGACCTGGTGAAGGGAAAAGTGACGCGCACGACGGATTTTGGTGCGTTCGTCGAGCTGGCCGAAGGCATCGAGGGGCTGTGCCACGTTTCCGAGATCGAAGAGCGCCGGCCCAAGGGCGAGCGCGAAAAAGAGAAGGCTTCGCGTGGCGATCGGGTCACATCCGTGCTCGCGGCGGGCCGGGAGTGCGAATTCAAGGTTCTACGGCTCGAACCCGAACAGCACAAGATCAGCCTAAGCTATCGCGCGGCTCAAAAGCAGGTCGAGCGGCAGGAGATGGAGACGTTCCGCTCGTCGAAGTCATCGCCCAATGCCACGATTGGCGATGCCATTATGGCCAAGCGACAGATGTCCTAAGTGGCGTCCCAATGTATGACCGCAAGTTTCAGAAGCGCGGCAGGCGATGGACCGAGCGCAGGGAAGCTTTCCGACACGAGGCTCGAAAAGTTGGAGCGGCGCTCGCCGGGTTTCCCCGGCCTGGACTAGACCCTTTGAGAGCCATCTCCAGGCAGGAAAATCATTTACCTTCTGTCCATTTGATGGTATGCAAAGAGCGTGGCGCGCCCCGCCCAAGCGCACACACGGCCCATCTGCACGATACGCTGTGAGAGGAGGCTCTCGACCGATGCCAGAGTCTGCGGGAGAGCACGGTGACAAAAATCATACGGTGACGAAGGCGGACCTCGTGGGAGAGGTCGAGCATACGACCGAACTTTCGCGGAAGGAATCGGAGGCGGTTGTCGAGATCATCTTCGAAAGCATCATCGCCGCGCTGCAATCCGACGATAAGATCGAGATCCGCGGATTCGGCAGCTTCCGCACGCGGGAGCGCCGGGGCCGCACGGGGCGGAATCCCAAGACCGGCGTGAAAGTGGAAGTCCCTCCCAAGAAGATCCCCTATTTCAAGCCCAGCAAGGAACTGAAGGACTACGTCAACAACCCGCGCCGAGCGGCGCTGCCGGCTCCGGCCCTGGCGCGCAGGACTGAGCGGGATGGATTATCTGTGGACCCCCTGGCGATACCGCTATATTGCCGACAAAACCAAAAACGACCGCTGCATCTTCTGCGATGCCGTCTCCGCGGGTGACGACCGAAGCGCCGGGATCGTTCTGCGCGGCGCAAAAAATTTCGTCATTCTGAATCAATATCCCTACACGAGCGGCCATGTGATGGTGGTGCCGTACGCGCATGTCGCGGAATTGTCCGCCTCGGAGCCGGAAACGCTGGCCGAAATGATGCGCATTGCGCAGCGAGTCCAGAAGGCGCTCGAAAACACGTACCATCCCGAAGGCTACAATCTGGGCATCAACCTGGGCCGCGCCGCCGGCGCGGGCGTCACAGGGCATCTGCACATGCACGTGCTGCCTCGCTGGGCCGGGGATGCCAACTTCATGACCGTGGTGGGCGAAACGCGTCTCGAACCCGAGACGCTTGCGACCACATACGAACGCCTTCGCAGCGCCCTCGCCTGACGGGCCAATCGGCGGCTTGCGGGTGGGGCGCGAAACATTCGCGTCTCTTCCCGGCCGCACGGCGCGGCATTTCTGCTATTCTTTGCGGCGTGCGGAAAGCGTTCTTGTGTGCAATTTTTCTTGGCGGCGTGACGGCGGCGGCCATCGCCGGCCGGCCGGCCGCGCAGACGCCCGGCGGTGCGGCGCCCTCGCAAGAGACCCTCTGGGCAGCAAGCTCCCAACGACCAGACCGCGCCTCCACCAGAGCAAGCCCCCCCGCCGCAGCCGGCCTATACGGGGCCTGTGATTGTGCTGGATCCCGCGCACGGCGGCACCGACCCAGGGGCGCGCGGTCCAAACGGCCTGGCAGAAAAGGATATTGTGCTCGAATATGCTCAGGACGTGCGCGGGGCGCTCGAGCGCGCGGGCTATCACGTGGTGATGACGCGCAGCGACGATTCCAATCCTTCCTACGACGACCGCGACGCCGTCGCGAACGCATATCACGACGCGATATTCATCAGCCTGCACGTGGCCTCCACGGGCACGATCGGTTCGGCGCGCGCCTACTACTATCAATTCTGGACTCCCTTGCCCGCTCCGGCGCCTGCCCCGAATACGGCGGCGCCGCCGCCGCGCGCGGGCCTCGTCGAATGGCAAGAAGCGCAGCGGCCCTTCGCCGATCGGAGCCGCATGCTGGCCGATCTGATGCAGGCGCAACTGGCGCAAACATTTTCGGGGTCGCCGGCAGCGTCCGCCGGAGCGGGAGTGCGCGAGTTGCGGTCCGTGGCCGCGCCCGCCATGGCGATTGAAATTTCGAGCGTGGCCGTGACGGATGAAAACGTATTGAGAGGCTTCGAGGTGCCGCTCAGCACGTGCATCGAGCGAACCCTCGAAGCGTTTCGTCCGGCAAACGCGGCGGAGACGAAATAGTGATCGTGACGCGCAATCTGAAAATCGCGCTGGCGATACTCGCCGTGGGCGTGGTGATCGGGCTGCTGAGCCTGCGCAGCCTGCACCGGCGAGTCGAGCGGCTGGCCCAGATGCAGGCTGCGGAAGAGCAGGCGCGCCGCGAGGTGCTCGCGCCGCGGATTTCCACTCCGACGGACGTGAAGGTGCAGGCGAAAATTTTTTGGGCATCGGGAGTGGACCGCGTGGCGCCGGTGGTGGTGGAACTGGCGCTTTCGGCTGACCCGGTCGAGCGGTCAAAGCAGGTGCTGCAGGCGCTGATGACGATCCCTCCCACGCCCGACCAGCGCACCATCCCCGCGGACGCCGAGTTGCTCGGCTTCTACATCCTTCCGGACGGCACGGCGATCGCGGATTTCTCCGACGCGCTGGCCACGGAAACACCTTCGGGAATCTTGAGTGAGGAAATGACCGTGGATTCGATCGCGCGGACGCTCGAGAGCAACGTAAGCGGCCTTCATCGGCTGAAAATCCTGATTCACGGGCAGGAAGTGGAGACGCTCGCCGGCCACGTGGACCTGACCGGCTTCTTCGATTTGAATCCGCAGAGTGCAGAACCGGCGAACCCCTGAAAGCAGAGGTTTCCGCCTTCGCCCGCCTGGGAGGGGGCGGGCTTCGGCGGACAGGCGGAGGTTAGAGGTCTGATGTTCGAAGAGCCGCCTGCCCTTCCCTTCGGCGTCGCTCAGGGCCTTCGGCAAAACCCGAGCCTCTGGTTTCTCTGGGTAACCCTTCGAAACCCGCACCGTGGGTCCCTCAGGGTGAACTTTCGCAAATTGTTCGTCCCGCAGAAGCGTCTCCGGTATCGGGAGTCCGGTGGACTCCACCGGAGTCCGAAAACCGGACCGGGACGCAGAAAGCGCGCTTTTCTGACCGGCGACCCCCCCTATTTTGTTTCGATTAGAAAAAATTAAGTCGTTGGTAACAGACGTGTTACAGCGATTTCTGTTTCCTGGTTTGTTTCGATTAGAATTCTGGTCCTCCTTCGTCCGCCACGGCGGATCTGCGACCCACCAGAAAGAGAACGGGCTACGGAGGATTCTGAGAAGAAGGGGGTTAGATTGCCTTTTAAGTATCATACCTTAATTATAACATGGCTGTCAAGTCGGCTCTAGCGCGGGCGTTCCACAAGTCCTTTGGGAAGTGGTGGTTAGAATCCTTGTGCGGGTACGGCGAGGATGCGATTTTTCCGGGGTTTTGCTCTATGGCGAGGAATATGGCGAAACAATCGAATGCATTATGGGGTTGCCGAAGCCGAGATGGAAACCGCGGGGTGTGTGTTCTTATGCGGCGCTTTGAATTGTTTGCTCAGCGCGAGGTGCTGCTTTTGATAGGAGGAACCGATTCCTGAGCCATAAACTTTGTGCGGCCGGTCCGCCATTTTATGGTAGATCAGCCGCCCAATCTCTCGGCTGTCCTCCAGCAGAATGGGTACCTCGTGAGCGCGCACCTCAAGAACTGCATTTGTACCTTTAATCTCGCCGGACTCTCCAAAGCCAAATCCAGGGTCGAAGAAACCCGCATAGTGGACCGTAAATTCCCCTATCGAGGGGTCGTACGATTCCATCTCCGCTGCGTAATCGGTAGGAACGCTGACTCTTTCCTTTGAGGCCAAAAGATAAAAATCACCGGGCTCAAGGACGAGACTACCGCCTAAATCCTGTGCGTAGAGCGGTTCCCAAAACTGTTCGATGTCGTACGCCCCTACACGCGAGAGATCAATAGGAGTCTTGGTCTTTTTTCCTTTGTACGCTACAACGCCCTCCCCGCTACCGCAAAGGTCGATTGATATGTGCAACCCTCGATCGATCATCGGTTTGCTTGGCGTTCCCCCGTTTTCATACACAAGCGGCCGCTTTTGGGCCAATTTCCTTAGCTGTTCATCATCAAATCGCGGTTCACCACGATAAAAACGCAGTTGGTTTAATTTGGTACCCGCTTTCACTATGATCGGGAAGGTTCGCGGGAAAATTTCGACATATAAGTCGCCCGAATAGCCTTTCGGCACGCTCTCAAAGATATGCTGGCGTTCCGTCAACAAACGCGTGAATACATCCAGGCGGCCGGTGGTGCTCTTCGGATTCGCTTTCGCTTGCAGGCCTGGTGGAAGGTCCAGATATTCCGCCGCCTGTGCAATGTACACATTCCCAGGGACAAGCAGCGCGGGCTGGCTCAGGTCAATCTCTTCCACTAACAGTTCTCGAATCTTCGGGCCGATCAGTGACTTCCCACTCGGCAGGAAACTTGACCGGAGCCTAAACGCTTTATCCGACAAGCGTAAGTCAATGCTTGCCGGCTGTATCTGATCTTCGGCAATCTCCGCGCGCGACAGAATTTTACCGTTGTCTATTAACTCACGGATTTCTTGCGCGGGCAGAATCCCGTCCTTGCGGGGTGTGTTGCGCGATGCCTGTGTGAGTAGCTCCACTGCCCCATTCCCATTATTCCTGCGCATGGTCAAGAATTGCGGTGCCTTCCCGCTAAAGCTTGGATTTTCTTTGCTCGTTCAATTATCTCTGCGTGGTGGTAGTCATCATAACAGCCAAGGCTGCAGAATCTTCCCTCGGCTGGACTACCACTGCCAATTGCCTTTCCGTCAGGGATGGTTTTACCACAGAACGGGCAAATGCGTTTGTCCCATAATTCAAGCAGATACTGCGCATCGGCGCCTGTCATGGGAGTAGGCAGGATTATAGCACGGCGCTTTTCAGGGCATAACGGCCCACGACCCTCTCGCGGGAAGTGTTGACACTTCCGGCGGCGGTGGGCAAACTGGCGTGCGAAGCATTTATCGCGGTTCCAGCGGGAAGAAGACACGAGCTTTCCTTCGAGCTTGAGCACTTGGCGGGGAATGGAGACGGCAATTGCGAGCGGACGGACGCGCACACGATGATTTGCGGCCGGTGAAAATCACGCCGGATTTCATACCCAGCGCGGAAGGGAGCGTGCTGATCGAGACGGGGCAGACGCGCGTGATCGTGACGGCGACGGTGGAGGCGGGCGTGCCGTCGTTTTTGAAGGGCACGGGAAAAGGCTGGGTGACGGGCGAATACGGAATGCTGCCGCGCTCGACCGAGGAGCGCACGCCGCGCGAATCTTCGCGCGGGCGGCAATCCGGTCGGACGCTCGAAATCCAGCGGATGATCGGGCGGACGCTCCGCGCGGTGACGGATTTGAAGGCGCTGGGCGACCGGACGGTATGGCTCGATTGCGACGTAATCCAGGCGGACGGCGGGACGCGAACCGCGTCCATTACCGGGGCGTTCGTGGCACTGGCGCTGGCGCTGGAGCGCATGGTGGCGGCGGGAATGCTGCGGGCGGTGCCGCTCCTCGATTCCGTGGCGGCCACAAGCGTGGGGATCGTGGACGACCAGTTTCTGCTGGACCTGGCGTACGAGGAAGACGCCCGCGCGCAGGTGGATATGAACGTGGTGATGACCGGCGGCGGAAAGTTCGTGGAGGTGCAGGCCAGCGCCGAGGGGCGTCCTTACACGAACAGCGAATTGCAGGGCCTGATCGAGCTGGCTACCGGCGGCATTCGGCGTCTGAGCGAGGCGCAGCAGGAATTGCTGCATATGAACTTCAGTGGGCGTTCGCGATAAACGGCTTGCGGAAAAAATCTGGCAAGAATGCTTCAGGGGTTAAAACCCCCGAAAGGAAGCCGCCGCCTACGGCGGGGTTGAAACCCCGCCCTTCCGGTGCGTTCGCGATAGAAGGGCGCTGGACCGGTCTAAAGACCAGCGCTACATAGGCAAAGGCAGCAGGGCGGCTACATTAGTTCCCGACGAACAGTCGCAGAAAAAGAGCCGGCGGGACGCCCTTCCCCTCTCAGGGTAAACCGGCGCTACGAACGCCCGCCGCTCCCGGCAAACCGTTTATGAGATTGCTTCTCGCATCATCGAATCCGGGGAAGCTGCGCGAGTACCGCAGGCTGGCCGGAAAGCGCGCGATCACGCTCGAGCTGATGCCGGATTTCAAAAAACTGCCGGCGTTCGAGGAATCGGCGCCCACATTCGCGGAAAACGGCGCGGGGAAAGCGCTGCACTACAGCCGATTCGTGGACGAGGCGGTGGTGGCGGACGACTCGGGTCTGGTGGTGCCGGCGCTCGACGGGCGGCCGGGAGTCCATTCGGCGCGGTACGCCGGGCCGGATGCGTCGGATGCGGACCGCGTGCGGCGGCTGCTCGAGGAAATGGAAGGAAAAGAGGGCCAGGAGCGGCGCGCGCGGTTTGTGTGCGTCACGGCGATTGCGCTTGGTGGGCGCGCGCTGGTAATCGTCTCCGATTTCGCGGAGGGGATTCTCCTAAAGGAACCACGCGGAGAAAATGGGTTCGGCTACGACCCGGTTTTTTTCTTTCCCAAAATGGGCCGCACGTTCGCGGAAATGGCGGCGGAAGATAAGGATATCCTCAGCCACCGGGGCAAGGCGTTTCGTAAGGCGCTGGAGCTTCTCACGGCGGAAAATTCGGTGACTCTTCTGTAGGTTCCCGGCATCCAATTGGGAAGGGTGCGAAATAGCTTGCCCCGGGAGGCCTGAGGGGAGTACAACGGAATCCCCCCTGGAGGAGACCCATGGCTACGTCCCAAGTAGCGCTGAGCCGCCAGCAGACACTGCTCTCCCGGATGCAAGAGGCGCGGGCGCGGACCGATGCGCTGTTCGAGTTGCTGCCGCCCAATTCCTTTTACGCCCGCCCCATTCCGGAGCGGCATCGCCTGATTTTTTATCTCGGGCACCTGGAAGCGTTCGATTGGAATCTGCTCGCCAGCGCGCTGGGGCTCGAGACGCACGACGCGCAATTCGACAAGCTCTTCGCATTTGGAATTGATCCGGTGGGCGGGGGCCTGCCGGCGGACGTCCCGGGCGATTGGCCGAGTATCGCGCAGGTGGAGAAGTACAGCCGGCGGGTGCGCGAGCGGCTGGGTGAACGATTGCGCGACCCAGATGCATTACGCGCCGGCGGGGCGGAGCTTGCGGATGGAACTCTGCTGGACGTGGCCATCGAGCACCGGCTGATGCACGCGGAGACGCTCGCCTACCTGCTCCACAATTTGGCGGTGGAAAGAATGATTCCGCATCCCGCCACCGTGGCTGATCCGAAGCCGGCGCCCCGGCTGCGGCAGGCAACGATTCCCGCGGGCGTGGCCACGCTGGGGCAGCCGCACCGGAATCCACAGCCGTTCGGCTGGGATAACGAATTCGGCGTGCAGGAATTTAAGGCGGCCAGCTTTTCGATCGACGTATTTCCCGTGACCAACCATGAGTATCTGAAATTTGTCCACGCCGGCGGATATGAAACGCCCGGCTACTGGCATCCTGAAGACTGGGAATGGAAACACCGGCAGCGGCTGGAACATCCGCACTTGTGGGCGGCGCGGTCGAGCTCTCCGGCGACCGATCCGGACACGCAGTGGGAGTACCGCGCGATGTTCGGAACGATTCCGCTGCCGATGTCGTGGCCCGTGTACGTGAGCCACGCGGAGGCTTCGGCATGCGCGCGCTGGGCCGGGAAGAAACTGCCGAGCGAAGCGCAATGGCATCGCGCGGCGTACGCCGCGCCGGAGGGAATGGAGCGCGCGTATCCGTGGGGCGATGCTCCGCCCGACGGGCCGTCCGAAGCGTTGCGCGGCAATTTCCATCACCGGCGCTGGGACGCGGCGGCCGTGGACGCGCATCCCGCAGGCGCGAGCGCGTTTGGGGTGCACGACATGCTCGGCAACGGATGGGAGTGGACCTCGACGACCTTCGGGCCGCTGCCGGGATTCAAAGCGCACGCCTTCTATCCCGGCTACTCGGCCAATTTCTTCGACGCAAAACATTACGTGATGAAAGGCGGATCGCCTCGCACCGATGCGTGCATGCTGCGGCGATCGTTCCGCAACTGGTTCCAGCCGCACTACCCGTACGTGTACGCCACTTTCCGCTGCGTGGAGGAATAGGGCATGGCATCGGCTCCGCGCATGGCCGCGGCAAGTCCCCCGACGGAGACGATCGCCCAGTTCGCGTCCGACGTGGCCGCCGGATTGAGCCAGCCGGGACAGAAAGAGCTTCCTTCCAAATACCTGTACGACGCGATCGGCTCGGCGCTCTTCGAGGTGATCTGCCTGCTGCCGGAATACGGGCTGAGCCGCGCGGGAATGCGGCTGCTCGAACGCCATTCCGCGGAAATCGTGAGCCGCGCGCCCGGCCCGCTGGTGGTGGCGGAACTCGGCAGCGGAAGCGGGCAGAAGACGCGCTGGCTGCTGGAAGCGCTGGCGCGGCGGCAGCGCGTGAACTATTACCCGATCGATATTTCGTCGAGCGCGCTGTGGCGGTGCCAGCAGGAGCTGGCCCACATGGACGAAGTGAGCGTCGTGGGGTTCGAGCACGCGTATCTGGACGGGCTCGAGGAGGTGGGCGCGCGGCGGCGCGAAGGCGAGCGGCTGCTGGTGCTCTTTCTGGGTAGCACGATTGGGAACTTCGACCGCCCCGCGGGCGACGAGTTCCTGCGCGAAGTGCGCGCGAGGCTGCGCGAAGAGGACGCCTTGCTGCTCGCGACCGACCTCGAAAAGCCGGTGGAGGTCCTGACGCGGGCCTACGACGACCCGGCGGGCGTGACGGCGGCCTTCAACAAGAATCTGCTGGCGCGCATCAACCGTGAACTGGACGCCGATTTCGATTTGGCGCGCTTCGAGCATGCCGTGCGCTGGGACGAGTCCGAGCGGCGGATCGAAATGCATCTGCGGTCGAGGGCGTGGCAGCGCGTGACGATACGCAAGGCGGGCTTGCGGATCCATCTTCGCGAGGGCGAGACGATTTGGACGGAAAGCTCGCACAAATACAAAGCCAAGGAAGTGGTCCTCATGGGAGAGCGCACGGGCTACCGCTGCGCCGGGCAGTGGACGGATGCGGAGTGGCCATTCGCGCAAAGTCTCTTCTTCGCCGTTTAGCGGCTCGCCGCGGATTGGGGACCTCTCGTGTTATAGTTCCCGACTTCATGGACGGCGCAAAAAAGAAAAAAGTGGCGGCGAAAGGGGCCAGGAAAGGGGCCGCGAAAAAGGCCGTGGCTCGCCGGAAACCGGCGCGCACGCGGCCGCCGAAAGGCGGAGCGCGAAGCGAGGGGGCGGGGCGCGGGACGGATCCCGTGCGCGTGCGGGCCATTCTAGGAAAACTCGATGAGGCCTATCCCGCGGCTACCTGCGCGCTCGAGCACGAAAACGCATTTCAATTGCTGGTGGCGACGATTCTCTCGGCGCAGTCCACGGATGTGACTGTAAACCAGGTGACCCCGGCGCTCTTCCGCAAGTATCCGAATCCGGCGGCCCTGGCCTACGCCAACCCGAGCGAGGTCGAGCAGGAAATTCACTCAACGGGCTTTTTCCGCAACAAGACGAAATCCATCATGGGAGCGAGCAAGAAAATCGTGGAGGAATTCCGCGGCGAGGTCCCACGAACGATGGAAGAGCTGGTCACGCTGCCGGGCGTGGCGCGAAAGACAGCCAACGTGGTGCTGGGCACGGCCTTCGGCATCGCGGCTGGCGTGGTGGTGGACACGCACGTGCAGCGGCTGGCGGGACGGCTCGATCTAACCAAGAACACCGACCCGAAGAAAATCGAGCAGGATCTGATGCGCGTGATTCCCGAGGATAAGTGGATTCTCTTCGCGCATCAGTTGATTTGGCACGGACGGCGCGTCTGCCAGGCGCGGAAGCCAAAGTGCAGCGAGTGCAACCTGGATTCGCTCTGCTACTCAAAGGACAAGACGAACTGAGCGCCCAAGTTTAGCGGGAAGCGTGGTGCCGTGGCGCGGATTTATTCCCGATATAGACAATCCTCCAGACGGCGTTCGAGCCATCGTCCGTGACGAGCAGCGAGCCATCTTGAGCTACGGTGATGCCCACGGGGCGGCCCCACGCATTGCCGTCGGCGAGGACAAATCCAGTGACAAAATCCTGGTACTCTCCGGTGGCGTGGCCGGTGTGGTGCAGGGGCACGCGAATCACTTCGTAGCCCGCGCGCACCGAGCGGTTCCACGAGCCGTGCTCGGAAGCAAAAAGGTCGCCACGATATTCGGCGGGGAATTTATTGCCTTCATAAAATGTGATTCCGAGCGAGGCGTTGTGGGGCTGGAGGATCACGTCCGGCGTAATAACTTTGTCCTTCAACTCCGGGTGCGTGCCTTCGTGGCGCGGGTCCTGGTAGCCACCCATATACCACCATGGCCAGCCGTAAAAGCCGTCCTCCTCGACGTGCGTGATGTAATCCGGAACCAGGTTGTCGCCCAGGCCATCCCGCTCGTTCACCGAACACCATAGCTCGCCGGTCTTCGGATTTATGGCGATTCCGCCGCCACAGTTGCGGATTCCATAGGCATAGATGCGCATGCCGGAGCCATCGGGATTGAACTCGAGGATGTCCGCGCGATCCTTTTCCGCGGGAGTGGTATCGGGGTCGTCCACATTCGAGCCGGAGCCCACGGCGACAAACATTTTCGTGCCGTCCCGCGAGAAAACGATAGGCCGGGTCACGTGGCCGCGGTTGCCGTGGAGGTCTGCAATGTGCTCGGCGGGAGCGCGCGCTTTCAGATCGCCGTTGCGGTAAGGAAAACGCACGATGGATTCCGTATTGCCGATATACACCCATTGCGGGTCCGCGCCCGGAGGATAAAAGGCGACGCCATAAGGGTGGGCGAGGCCGGTCGCGAAGACGGAAGTCGTCTCGGCTTTGCCGTGCGGGGAAACGCCGCGTAAGACCATGATTTCGTTTGCGTCGCTTTCGGCGACAAAGAAGTCGCCGTTCGGGGCCGTGGTGATCAGCCGCGGGTTATGCAGGCCCGTGGCGTATCGCTCGACGAGGAAGCCGGCGGGAGCCTTGGGCCAGACGCCCGCCGGGCGCGGGACAATGTCCGGGCTATTATCCACGGTCGGGGTCGCATAAGGCGCAGGAAGGTCCTCGACGGTAATCTTGCGAACGACGCCGGGCTTCTCGAAGCGATAATCGGTAAATGGATGCGGGGGAAGCGGAGCATGTGCTTCGCTGGGACCCGCAATCGGCGCAGAACCCGGCGATGGAACGGGAGGATGGGCGGTCGCGAGCGCTTTCAGGTAGGTGACCAGTTGCCAGCGCTTCTGCTCCGGCAGGCGCGCCCAGGAAGGCATGCCATTCGCGAGATCGCCCTTTGTGACGTACCAGAAAATCTCGCCGTCCGTTGCCCGCTGCGTCGGCCCTTTGGCCAACGCGGGAATATTGGCGATTCCCTGGGCTTTGTTGCCGTGGCAGGAGGAACAATTCCTGGCGTACAGATTTGCGCCTGCTTCCGCAGCGTCCGGCTGGCCCGCATACGGATTTTTCAATTGGACGGCTTCGCCGGGGGCGTTGTGAAATGTGGGGGTCTGAGCCGTGACCGGCGAACAGAGAAGAACAGCGGAAAGAGCGAGCAGCAGAATGGCGCTCGTAATTGGGAATGGAATCACTTTGGGAGATGGAGGCGGCGGGGCGGTCAAGGATTCATCCTCCTACTACGACGATCCATGCGCACTTCGGCGGTCATTTTACACGATTGCAGGCGCGGTGAATGGCAAGAATGGCAGGGGTTGCCTGACCCTGCCCTCCGCGATGAAAGGGCACGAGAGGAAACGAGCCGCGCATGAGCGAATGCCGCCGTCCCCGTGACAGGAGAAGTTGGCGTCGCACCGTAGCATAGATAAGGCCGGCTCCCCTCGCATTTACTTTTTTATTATTTTACATGCGCGATAAATCGTAGTAGATTCGCATCACTTACAGTGGGCTTCGCCTACGAAGCCTGTTATGTGTCACTTACGGGTGATTCTGGGTTTTCGCGGCTTGAGTATGAACAATTCACAGTGTGCTAATGTGAATGACCGCTAGGGCGCGGATTGGTTTGAGTGTCGAAAAGGGAGGGATGCCATGGGGGGCGATCGCGGGTCGCGACGCGCAAGACAGCCCCGTAAGGCGGCGCCATGAAGGCATCCTTATCAATATGTAAACTCGCCGCTGCCCTTTTAGTTTCGTTTCTTGTCTTCACGCTTCTCGTTCTTGGCACGCTCCCGACATCAGCGGCCCAAGTAGTCACGGGGACAATCAGTGGCCGCGTTGTGGATCCATCCGGCGGCGGTGTGCCGGGCGCGAGCGTGACGCTAACCAACAGGGGCACCGCTGCCACGCTCACAGCAACGACTACGGATTCCGGGGCGTTTCGCTTCACCTTGATTCCGGTTGGGATTTACAATGCGCAAATCAGCAAGAGTGGCTTCAAGACGCTCAAGCTCGCAGGTGTCGCGGCACAGGCCAACTTTGAAAACGCAGTGGGAGACGTGAAGCTGGAAATCGGGGAGGGAAGCACCACGGTCCAAGTGACCGCGGCGCCTCCCCTGATGGAAGCGACAACGGCGCAGGTGACGACCGTTTTCGGGGGCGAGACACTCCAAATCTTCCCCGGAGTTGTGGAAAACGAAGGGTTGGATTTTCTGGCGTTGCAGGTGCCCGGCGTGGGAAACACCCGCGACATCAGCTTCGCGAATATGAATGGCGTCGATTTTTCGGTGAACGGCCTGAGCGGCCGGGAGAACGACCAGCAAATTGACGGGCAGAACAATAACGACAATTCGGTGACGGGCCCCGCTATCTTCGTCGGCAATGTGGACTTCGTCCAGGAATACGAAATCACCACGGACAATTTCGGGCCGGAGTTCGGCCGGAATTCGGGCTCGGTGGTCAACGAGGTGACGAAGTCGGGGACGAATAACTGGCACGGAACAGTAAGCGGAACGGAAACGAACTCGGTTCTGACGAGTCTCGATAATTTCGAGACAGCTCCCCTGACAGAACCTCCCCTGACGAAGCCTCCCCGCTTTAACCAGGAATTTACGAGCGGGACAATCGGCGGGCCGGTATGGAAGGGAAAGGTGTTTTTCTTCGGGGGTTTCGACGATGAAATTAATTCCTCGAACGGACTCTTTACCTCGGGCAATCTGACCCCCACACCGACGGGAGAGGCGGAATTGGCCAGTTGCTTCCCGGGGAGCACGAGCGTGGCCGCGCTCGAAAAGTATGGTCCCTTTGGCGTTACCGGAGGAAACCCGACGGTCGCGGCCACGCCGACGCCCAAGGAATTCTACTTTGACAATCCGCCCGTGCCTAACACGACCGATAAGACGCCGGGGCCGACCTTCGGGGATCCGGCGTGCGGCTACGAGTTGGGCGGCGTCTCGCGCATGCTTCCTAATGGCTTCCACAGGTGGGACTGGATGACCCGCGTGGACGTCCACGTCAGCAGCGCCGATTCCTTCTTCGCGCGGTTCCTCTTCCAAAAGGAGGCTTTTTTCAATGGTGTTGTTTTTACTTCCACGAACCAAGTGGCTGGATATCCGGCGAATGAACCATCCTTTACCAGCGAATGGTTGGCCGCCTGGACGCACATTTTCAGCAACCGGCTGGTGAACGAATTCCGGATGAGTTACGGCCGACTCAATGTGGAGTTCGGCGGGAACACAATCGGAAACACGATTCCAGTCCCGGGCGCGATCGGCAGCGCATTGACAAGCGTCGCTTTCACCCAGACGAGCCTCATGCCATTTGGCCCTCCCATTAGCGCGCCGCAAAGCCGCATCGTGAATACATATCAAGCCCAGGATAACCTCGACTACACGATCGGACGGCACCAGTTGAAGATGGGGGCCAACATCACGCTGCAGAAATCTCCGAACATCGTCCTGCCGAATTACAACGGAGCATTCATTTTCTCGGATTGGGGAGCGTTTGCCGCGAGCGGCCTTTCCCCCACGGACCCAAACTTTGTTCCTCCGATTTCGGTAACGATCGCCCAGGGCAATCCAAAGTTCGATTTCAAGGAGTGGGATACGTTTCTGTATTTTGGCGACGACTGGAAGGTGAAGGACAATTTGACCCTGAATCTGGGCCTGACGTGGTCGTATTACGGCCACCCTGCCAATTTGTTCCATCAAGAGACCGTGGCGCAGCAAACGGGGAAAAATCCCTTCTGGAATCCTGCGCTGCCTCTTTCGGCCACCACATCCCCAGACCTATCCTCGGTGAAGGATCTCTTCGGTCCCAGCATCGGATTTGCATGGTCGCCGAAATTTGGGTGGCTCACGGGCGGCGGGCGAACGGTGATCCGCGGGGGGTATCGCCTGGCCTATGACCCCGCGTATTACAGCACCTTTGTCCTGGCCGCGGTTTCCGCTCCGCAGGTATTGGAACAGACCTTGATTAAGCCGGCGATGGGGCTTCCCGCGGCGCCATTTGGTCCGGCGATTCGTTCCGAATTTGCACCGGACCTGACGCCGGGCGTCTTCGATCCGCGGAACTTCAATCGCACCGTCGTCCCGCCCGGATTCGGTCCAGACCGGGTGCATGAATGGTCGTTGGGTTTCCAGCGCCAGGTGACTACAAATTCCGCGCTGGAGGTGCGCTACGTGGGGAACCACGCCTGGGACCTATTTCAATCCATCAATGTGAACCCCTATATTGCGGGTCTGGCTGCGGGATATCCCGCGCTGGTTCCCGAAGGCGTGACACCCTGCACGACGCCCATCTCCACGGTTCCGAATGCCTTGGGGCGGGTGAACTGCAGCGAGGGCATCACCAACGAAACTGCCAACACGGGTTTTTCGAACTACAACGCTTTACAGGCGCAGTTTCGCGCTTCCAATTTGGCTCACCAGTTGACGCTTTTGTCGTCGTACACATGGGGCAAGACCCTCGATAACACGAGCGAAATATTCAGCACGTTTGCCGCGGGCAACACCATCGCGTACGCGCAGAACGTCCTCAATTTCAAGGGCCAGGAATACGGATTATCGGGTCTTGATTTCCCGCATACCTGGACTCTCGCCTTTGTCGAGGATATTCCGTTCCTGCGCGCGCAGCGAGGCGTGATGGGGCATATCCTGGGCGGATGGGGCGTCGCCGGAAGCTATGTGCTCCAATCGGGGCAAGGGTTCACGCCCTCGCAGGCATTCACAAACTCTGCCAGCGTTGGAGTGGCGAACGACACCGCCTTTAACCTTGCGAACATTGGCGTCGCGGAGACTTCCCGTCCCTTTGTGGGGAGCTTGAGCGCTCCGCAGACTCAGGTGGGCATTTATGCGGCTGACGCCTGCTCAGTTTTTGGCGAAGCTTGCGGGGAGCCTGCTGGCGAGCTGGTCAGTCTAAACAGCTTGAACGCCACGGCGACTGTGGTGCCCGTTGCGAAAGGTGCGGTCCGTTTTATAGCCAATGGTGCGGAAGCCAACGCGATTTTTGGCACGCCCTTTGGCAACGCGGGCCGAAACAGCGTCCGCGACCATTGGACCAACGTAGGAAATTTCAGCCTATTCAAGAATTCCAAGGTTGGGGAACGCGTCAATTTGCAGTGGCACATGACCATGAACAATGTCTTCAACCATCCCCAATATGGCAGCACATCATTCGTCGGGATCGACCCGTTCATCGAGGACGCCGGTTTGGCGTCTCCGGGCGTCGGCTTTGCCAATCCCTTTGTCCAGCGCAGCGCCAACAACGACTGTCCGGCGGGCGTGCGCTGCATCTTCTTTGGTTTGAAGATCATTTACTGAGGGAGGGAAATTCTTAAAGTCCGTTCCGGCGCCGGGGCTGATGCTACACGCCATCCCGCGGCTTCTGGTTGCGCACGAAGATGTTGTCTTGTGTTGGCTCCGCGTCGCATTCGATGGCGATGGTCGTCACCGGATAATCGGGCGCTTCGAGGGGAAGGCCGGTGAAGCGCACGCGGAAGCGGTCCTGCTGGAAGTTCACTTTGCGGCCGGTCGAAAGCATATGCGCGGATTTCACCTGTGCCATCAGACCGGCGATGGCGACGTAGCCGCCAGGCCAGAAATGAACGTGCATGTAGAGGGTGTTGCCCTTGCGCGTGAAGCTGGCGTAACTCGAGCGGCGCGGCTGGCATGGGTCTGATTCGTAGATGGATTCGCCATTGCGGCGAAGCCATTCGCCCACTTCGGTGAGCACGCGGACTTCCGTGAGCGGGACGGAACCGTCCGCATGAGGGCCGATATTGAGGAGATAATTGCCGCCGTCGCGGACGCAGGAAATCAGGTTCTGAACGATGCGGCGCGAGCTTTTCCAGTCGTTGTCCGCGCGCTGATAGCCCCAGCTATCGTTGAGCGTCATGCAGGATTCCCAGGCGCGGCCCTCCTGGGAAGCGGTGATCTGCTGCTCGGGCGTGGAGAAATCGCCCGGAAGTTTGTTGCGGTTGTTGACGATGATGTCGGGCTGGAGCTGGAAAACCATCTGATTCATGTGTTCCGACTCCCAGCCCTGGGCGTCGAGCGGCCAGGCGACGTCGTACCAGAGGACATCTATTTTTCCGTAATTGGTCAGGAGTTCGCGGAGCAGGCCGTGCGTGTACTCCACGAAACGCTTGCGGGCGTCTTCGTCGTCCGCCGAGCGCGCGCCATCGGGGTGGTGCCAATCCATCAGCGAGTAGTAGAAGCCGACGCGCAAGCCTTCCGCGCGCGCCGCTTCGACGTATTCCTTTACGAGGTCGCGTCCCGGGCCCTGTTTCGGCGCGCAATAATCGGTGTACTTGGAAGCATCGAAATTGCAGAAGCCTTCGTGGTGCTTGGTGGTCATCACCATATACTTCTGGCCGGCCTGTTTGGCGAGCCGGGCCCAGGCGCGCGCGGCATGAGGCACGGGCTTGAACCGCTTCGCGAGCGGCGCATATTCGCTCACGGGGATGCCTTCATTTTCCATCACCCATTCGTGGCGGGCGAGGATGCTGTACAGACCCCAATGAATGAACATTCCGAAGCGGGCCTCGTGCCACCACTTCATGCGGCGGATGCGATCGGCGATTTGTGCGGGCGACTCTGGCGGTTCCGCCTGAGGCTGGGACGGAACGTCCTGCAGCTCGGCCAGGCGAGCGGCCGCGTTCACGGGAATGGCGGATGCAGCCGCCAGAGTGGCAAGGGATGCGCCTGTGCCGGCCAGCCAGTCTCTTCGCGTCATGCCATTCGGTTTCATAGGGATTGTCTCCTGGGTGATTTAGACGTCCCTTTGCGCGTCAGCCGCGGAGCCGCAGAAAACCTCCGTCGAGCGGATAATCGGTTCCCGTGATGAATGCGGCCTCGTCGGAGCACAGAAACAGAGCCAGCCACGCAACCTCATCCGGATTCGCCATTCTTCCCACCGGCTGCGACTGGGCCAGCTTCGCGAACATCTCCTCTTCGTGGCCGGGATAATTGCGGCGCAAAAAGCCGTCCACGAAGGGCGTATGAACGCGTGCGGGGGAAATGCAATTGCAGCGGATGCTGTGGTCCAAGTAGTCTCTCGCCACCGAATAGGTCATGGCCACCACGGCGCCTTTGCTCATGGAATAGGCGAAGCGGTCCGCGAGGCCCGCGGAAGCGGCGATGGAGGCCAGGTTGAGAATCACTCCGCCTCCCCGCGCTTTCATGTGGCCAATGGAAGCGGCCATGCAGTTGTACATGCCCTTCACGTTCACGCGGAAGACGGCGTCGAAATCGGTTTCGGTGGTGGTTTCGAGCGTGCCGATATGCGAGATGCCGGCGCTGTTCACCAGGATGTGAACTCGGTCGCGGCGAAAAATATCCTGAAATGTTGCCCGCACCTGGGTGTGGTTCGAGACATCACAAACATGGAAAGAAGCGTATCCGCCGGAGGCGGCGATTTCGCGGACGGTGGCCTCCGCTCCCGCCGCGTCCAGGTCCAGGACGCGCACGCCGGCGCCGCTCGAGGCAAAAGTTTGCGCGATGGCGCGGCCGATCCCGCTGCCTCCGCCGGTAATGACGGCGACCTTGCCGTCCAGCCTGAAGTTTTCCTGCTTGATGGCGTCGCCGCTCACATGTGGATACCTCTCTTCCAGGGCATGAAATCATCCCGAGCCGGCAACTCGGCTTGTGTGCGAACCTCTCCGCTGGTGACGCGGATCACCTGCTCCAGGATTTCTTCATTCTCTTGCACGATGCTCTTCTCGCCTGAAATTATGAACCTCCCCGAATCCTAATTGCGGCACCCAGCGCATAAGCTGATACCCCCTTCGAACAGATTTTGTCAATTCCTTCGAGGGGTCGCCAGTGGCGCCATTTGCCGGGGCGTGCCCTCAACTGATACCCTGAGGGTCAATCGCCATGGAGAGGAGTTGCATGATGAGCACGCAAGCGCAAGCCGCATTTGAAAAAATGGTGTTTCGCAAAACCAACGCCCAGCTTGGGCGGCACATCTCCATCGCGCCCGCCAACAGCACGATGCGCCATCTGGCCTACGGGCGTATCATCCTGAATGCTTCCACGCCGTCGGCCGCGTTTTCGAATGGCGAATGCGAAACCGGCCTGATATGCCTCTCGGGAAGCGCGGATGTGAAAATCGGCGCCGAGAATTTTCATCTCGGGCAATACGACGCGATTTATATTCCTCGCGACAGCCACATCGAGGTGAAGACGGGGAGCCAGGCGGACATCGCGGAGTTTTCCTCGGATGTCGAATACCACTACCCCGTGCAGTTCGTTTCCTACCGGGAAATTTCCAAGGACCCGACGCTGCGGATGGGCATCGGCGGAGCGTCAACCACGCGCGACCTGAGCATCCTGATCGGCAAGAACGTGAACGCCGGCCGCCTTCTGGCGGGATTCACGGTTTCCGAACCCGGCAACTGGACCAGCTGGCCTCCGCACGAACACGAGATAATGCTGGAGGAAATGTATGTATACTTCCAGATGCCGGAACCGGCGTTCGCGCTTCAACTGGTTTACAAGAACACCGAGTATCCCGAGCTGGTGACAGTGGTGCGCGATGGAGATGCCGTGCTCATGCCGGGCGGGTATCACCCGAATATTTCCATACCGGGCCATCGCATCAGCTTCCTGTGGGCCATGGCCGCGCACAGGGAAAAAGAGGACCGGCAGTTCGGCGTCGTCAATGTGCAGCCGGCATTCAGCCAGGGCGGCTCAGGCCTGGAAGGCAGCCGCAAATAGGGACCGAAGGACGAAAAGCAGTTTTCGAAGCTGCGTTCCGTAAATGAACCATGGGAAGGCACATGCTCTGCTCCTTCCGCGGCGGCTCCCACCGCTGACCGCGCGGATCCGCATCCGATGACCCCCCAAGAAGAATTCTCCGCCCGTCCGGGCCGCTACCGCTGGACTATTTGCGCGTTGCTCTTCTTCGCCACGACCATCAACTATATGGACCGGCAGGTGATTTCGCTGCTGGCGCCCACGTTGCAGCACACGTTCGGCTGGAGCGAAATCCAGTACGCCGACATTATCGCAGCCTTCCAGATCGCCTACATGCTGGGCCTTTTCGTGATGGGCGGAATCATAGACCGGATCGGCACGCGGTTGGGCTATGCGCTGGCGATCGGGATATGGAGCCTTTCGGCAATGGGCCATGCGCTGGCGCGCTCCGTGTTCCAATTCGGCGCGGCGCGCTTCATGCTTGGGCTGGGGGAATCGGGCAATTTTCCGGCGTCGCTGAAGGCGGTTGCCGAATGGTTTCCCAAGAAAGAGCGCGCGCTGGCCACGGGACTCTTCAACTCCGGCACGAATGTAGGCGCGTTGATAGCGCCGATTGCCGTCCCGTGGATCGCCATACATTGGGGCTGGCGCTGGGCATTCGTGTTCACAGGCGTCTTCAGCGCCACGTGGCTGGTAGCATGGCTCACGATATACCGCCAGCCCCAGGAGCATCCGAAAGTTTCGGCATCGGAACTGGCGTACATTCAAAGCGACCCTCCCGAGAGAACCGCCAAGATTCCGTGGCTATCGCTGTTGCCTCACCGCCAAACCTGGGCGTTCGTGCTTGGGAAATTCTGTACGGACCCGGTCTGGTGGTTTTTCCTTTTCTGGCTTCCGAAGCTGCTGAATAGCAAATATGGTGTGACGCTGGCGCATTCTTGGCTGCCGCTCGTCGTGATCTATTCGATGGCCAGTGTCGGGAGCGTTGCGGGGGGCTGGCTTTCGGGGACACTGCTGAGACGCGGCTGGCACGTAAATCCGGCGCGCAAGACGGCCATGTTGATTTGCGCGCTGGCGGTGACGCCGGTGATCCTGGCGGCTAACGCGAAGAATCTCTGGATAGCCGTTGGCCTGTTTGGGCTGACCGTGGCGGCGCATCAGGGCTGGTCGGCGAACCTGTTTACATTGGCTTCGGACATGTTTCCGAAGCGCGCGGTCGCCTCCGTCGTTGGCATTGGGACCGGCGCCGGCGCGTTCGGCGGGTTTTGCATCGCCAAGCTTGCCGGGTATCTGCTTCAATGGAAATACGGCTACACGCCTCTCCTGGCGATTGCCGCATCCGCGTATCTGATCGCACTGCTCGTGATTCAACTGTTGGCGCCGCGGCTCGAGCCCGTGCAGCTTGATTCGCAAGTCTCCGCATGATCCTCGGCGCCGCTTGTTGCTTTTTTGCGCGCAGGGAAGCTTCGGGGTGGATTTTCAGGACCGATTCGAGTACGATACGCTGCGTTTTGTTTCGCCTCTGTGGGGGGGGGGGGAAGGATCCGAAACTCATTATGGCCAAGAACTGCCCGGAAAAGAATATGCTCGCATTGCTCGATTCCCTGATTGACCAGCACCACCTGCTCAAACATCCCTTCTATCGCGCATGGACCCAAGGCTGCCTTCCCAGGGAATCCCTTCAGACCTACGCGGAGCAATATTATCAGCACGTCCGTGCGTTCCCGGAAAACCTGAGCCGGCTGGCAAGCCGCGCCAATGGAAATCTGGCGAAGCTTGTGGAGGAAAATCTCGCGGAAGAGCTTGACCCGAAGGCCCCGCACCCCGCGCTGTGGCGGCAGTTCGCCGAATCGCTCGGGGTGAGCGAGGCCGCGCTCGACGACGCGCGCCCGCTGCCGGGAATTGCGGCGCTGCTCGATACCTATGACGAAGTCGCGTCGCAGGGGACCATGGCGCAGGCCGTGGCGTCTTTTTACGCCTATGAAGCGCAGGTTCCCGAGACCGCCGCGCAGAAAATTTCCGGATTGCGCCGCTTCTACGGCATCGACGAACCCCGCGCCCTGGCCTATTTCAGCGTTCACCAGGAAGCGGACGTGCGCCACCGCGCTGCCTGGCGCGCCTGGCTCTCGAGCCAGAAGGAGGCCGACACGTTTGACGTGCTCTGCGCGGCCGAGCGCAGCCTGAAGGCGCTCTGGGGCGCGCTCGACGCGGTGTATCCGCAAGCCTGCGCGGCAAAAAATTAAAAGAGGACGTTGCCCGCTCGCTTCGCCCGGAGGCCGATGGGCGAAGAATGAGGATTTAGAGTTCGCCGTTCCCGGTTTTTAATCTTCCCCTGTCCTTGCGCAGGACTTTCACTCCGTCCGGCCCACCGATGAATGCCCCTCGCGCAAATCCCAGAAAAAGCCCGTGCTCCACGGCGCCGATCACATGGTCCAGTTGGTGCGCCACGTCCTTCGGGTCCGCCATGGGCCCGAAGGCGCAGTCCAGGACGTAGTTTCCTCCGTCGGTGACATACGGCTTCTTGCTCTTGATCAGCCGCAGCGAAGGATTCCCGCCGAGCCGCTCGAGCCGTCTCAGCGTCTCTTGCCAGCCGAATGGCACCACCTCCACGGGGACGGCCACGAGCGAGCCGAGTTGCTCGACCAGCTTCGATTCGTCCGCGACCACCACCATGCGCTTGCTCGCGGCGGCCACGATTTTTTCGCGGAGCAGCGCGCCACCGCGCCCCTTGATCAAATGGAGCGTGCCGAGCTGGACTTCATCGGCGCCGTCAACGGCCAGGTCAATTTCCGCATGCTTGGCAAAGCTTGAGAGCGGAATTCGCAAGCGGCGCGCCCGCGCCGCCGTCTTTTTCGACGTGGGAATCCCCCACACGCGCAGACGCTCGCAGCGAATGCGCCGGGCGAGCGCGTCCACGAAAAATTCCGCCGTCGAGCCGGTGCCCAGCCCCACGACCATGCCGTCTTCGACGAGCATGGCGGCCGCTTCCGCCGCGGCCTTCTTCCATCGATTTCGTTGCGGCTGACCCATCCGCTCACTCGCTTTCCGCACAACCGAGCCCGGCCATGATAGCCGCTTACCGCGAGCTTGCCAACCCGGGTTTCCCGGAGCGCCGCTTTCGCTGACGCTTGCGCCGTTTGCTGCATGGCGTCAGCCTGCGCGCCTTTGAGCCGGCACAAACAAAAAGATATAGTGTAGGGACCCTTTTATGAGCGTGGATGACACCGAATCGAGACCGATGAATTCGAGCGAGCGCAACCCGCTCGAGCCCGAGCTTCCACAAGGCGCCGGCCAACCGCCGCCATCCGACGAAGCGGCGGCGCCTGCGTCCGCGGGAGAAGAGATGGTTTCGCAGGAAATTTCAGCTTCCCCGGGCCGTGTGATTCCGGAAGATCTCCGCGTGCCGTGGAGCTGGCTCGATTTCTTGATTTTCGTGGCCATTGCATTGGGCGCCGCATTCCTGGCGAGTATGTTTCTGGCGGGTGTGTTCGCCTTGTTCCACGTGAGCGTGGCGCAGATTCGGAATTCCCCGAGCGAAAGGAACCTTTTTGCCATTGTGAATCAAATTTTGCTTTCTTTGGCGCTGCTCGGCTACCTTGCCGTCCACATACGGCGGCAATTTGGCTTGCCCTTCTGGCGCACCATCGGCTGGCGCCCGCTTGAGGCCGGCGCGATTCCTCCCGTCGTGGCATATTTCGGTTTCATTGCCGGCGGAATCATGCTCTCGGTCGTAATCCAGATTGCATCGAGCGCATTCGCCACGAACGCGAAGTTGCCCATCGAGGCGTTTTTCGACGACCGCCGCGCCGCGCTCCTGCTGATGCTATCGAGTATCTTGCTTGCCCCCGTCGTGGAAGAGACCATTTTTCGCGGCTACCTCTATCCCCTGCTGGCGCGCAGCTTCGGCGTGGCCGCGTCGGTCATCATCACCGGAACGCTCTTCGGAGCGCTTCACGCCCCGCAATTGTGGGGCGGCTGGGCGCAGATCGGACTGTTGATCTTCGTCGGCATCGTTTTCACCTATGTGCGCGCCGTGACGCGAACGGTGGCCGCCAGCTATCTCCTCCACGTGAGTTACAATTCCGTCCTTTCCATCATGTTTCTTTTCGCATCTCATGGGCTGCGGTCGCTCCCTGCCAGCTTTTGAACTTCGTCTCCCTCGCGCCGGCGCGAGTTCGGTTAGAATGGCAGGTTGCTCGCTGCGGCGGCCGCCGCGCGGCAGACACGGAGGATCATCGGTTGCACACGGTTGAACCCATTCGATGGACGCCTGAGGGCGTGGTCCTGCTCGACCAGCGCCGCCTGCCGGGCGAAACCGTTTTTCACACCTACACCGATTACCGCGAACTGGCCCAGGCGATCAAGGAAATGGTCATTCGCGGCGCGCCGGCGATCGGCGTCGCCGCGGCCATGGGAATCGCGCTGGGCGTGGAACGCTCGCGGGCCAACTCAATCGAAGAGATGCGCGCGGAGTTTGCCACCATCTGCGACGCGTTCGCGCGGACGCGTCCCACCGCCGTGGATTTATTTTGGGCCATCGAGCGGTTCCAGCGCCGCTTCGAGGGTCTCGCGCTCCTCGCGGCCGGTGAGGGCCACGCCGGTCTTGCCCGCATCCGGAAGGAGCTTGTGGAAGAAGCGCAAAAGGTGCACCAGGAGCGCCGCGAAGCCGACGAGCGCATGGGCCGCTTCGGCGCGGAGCTGATGCCCAGAAACGGCCGCGTGATGACGCAGTGCAACGCCGGCGCGCTCGCCACCGCGGGCATTGGCACAGCCCTGGGCGTGATTCGCATGGCGGTCGAGGGCGGCTACCGCATCGAAGTGCTGGTCCCCGAAACGCGGCCCTACCTACAGGGGGCGCGGCTCACCGCATGGGAGCTTCATCAGGACCACATTCCCCTCACGCTCATCACGGACAACATGGTCGGGCATTTCCTGAAGACGGGCGGCGTGGGAGCCGTCGTGGTGGGCGCCGACCGGATCGCGGGCAATGGCGACACGGCCAATAAGATCGGCACGTACGGAATTGCGGTTCTGGCGCGGGAGAACAAGGTCCCGTTCTATGTGGCCGCGCCCATTTCCACGCTCGATCTCTCGCTTTCCTCCGGAGAGCTGATCCCCATCGAAGAGCGCCCGCCGGAGGAAGTGACGCATCTCGCCGGCGTGCGCATCTCACCCGATGTCCACGCCGCGCATCCCGCCTTCGACGTGACCCCCGCACGGTTCATCACCGCCATCATCACCGAGCGCGGCATCGCGCGCCCGCCGTATGAAATTTCCCTTCGAGAGATCGCGGAGCGCAAGTCGTAGCGGGCAGGCAGGGCGAGGGACGAGGGGCGAGGGATGAAGGGCGAGGGATGAGGGGCCCAGGTTGAACAACGATGTGCTTGCGGGTATTGTCGCTCGTGCGGGGCTAACGCGAATCTGTTGTGCCTACTGGTAAGCAAAATACCTTCCGCTGGTGTAACTTTCCGGCCGTACATGGATAACTCCCCTGAGACGCACATATGACCAGCTTCGGCGAGCTATACAGGAAATATGCGCCGGACGTATACCACTTCGCGCTGTATCTATCGGGCGAGCGTGGCGAGGCCGAGGACATCACTTCGGAGACGTTTGTACGCGCGTGGGCATCGTCCGAACGGATCAGGACGGCCACGGTGAAGGGCTACCTCTTCACGATTGCGCGCAATCTTTTCCTGCAGGGGCTGCGGAAAAAATCGCGCCACGTTGCGCTCGATGAAGAGCTGCGCGATGCGCAGGCCGGCCCAGATGCGCGGGCCGAGCAGAAGGCGGAGCTTCGAGCCGTGCTCGTGGGGCTGCAGAAGCTGCCGGAAATCGACCGCGCGGCCCTCGTGATGAGGGCTTTTGATGATATGCCTTACGAAGAAATCGCGCGGGCATTGGGAATTTCACTAGCCGCTGTGAAAGTGAAAGTCCATCGGGCGCGGCTCGCGCTTTCCAACATTCGCAACCCGTAGCATACGGGCATGAATTCGACCGATCGGAGGGAAACGCTATGGACGTCACGCGGGAAGTTATTATGGATCTCTTGCCGGTGTATCTTTCGGGCGACGCGAGCCCGGCTACGCGCGTTCTCGTGGAAGAATACATGAAACAGGATTCGGAGCTTGCGCAGCGGATTCGTTTGCAATGGGCGGAGGGCCTTGCCAAAATCACGCCTTCCGCTCCCCCTCCGGACCTCGAGTTGAAGTCCCTTCGCCGCGCGCGGAGACTTCTCGGCCGGCAGCGCTGGCTATTTGCCTTCGGTGTAATTTTCACCGTTCTCTCGGTAACCAATAAAGTCGAGTTCGCGGGCCTCCACCTCACGGAGTTTCATTTCGTGCTGCGCGACTATCCCGTCGCGTTCGGGATTTACGCGACCCTCGCCCTCATGTGCTGGACCTTTTACTTTTCCATCCGGCGCCGCCTCAGGACTAATTGACACGGACAAGAAACTGGGGGATGAGGGGTGAGGGGCCTACGGATCCTTGTTCTTGAGTTTGAGGATCAGACCTGAAATCATCCGGCCCAATTCGTCCGTTGATTCCAGAATCAATTGAACGTCGTTTGGTTGGAGGTATTTTAGGCGCACTGCGATTAGGAAATGTGTCTCCAGTTCGAGCAAGGAGCCCCGAGCCATCGAGAGATGGTGCAGATAATCGCCCCGGTGCCTGCGGCCGTGCCCTTCAGCAATATTTGCGGGGATCGAAACCGCGGCTCGCTGGATTTGAGCCATGAGGCCATATAGTTCGTGGGCGGGAAGCGTCTTCGCGGATTCATAGCTCATGACCACGAGATCCATAGCCCTTTGCCAAACCAATAAATCACGATAGGTTTTGATGGTCGCTGGCAATCCCTCGCCCCTCATCGTCGCCCCTCCCTGCCCCGGTTCACTTCGTCTTGGCGTACCATATTCCGACGTCCTCATCGATCAAGAGCCTCACTTCATCCCCTCTTATCTGAATCGGATAGCCCGTATGCTCCAATAAAACCTCCGGACCGTTACCTAATCCAGACCAAAGTGTCCACGTACCGACCGTTTCAGATCTCGCCTTGGTCGGTCCTCCTTGTACGAGGTCATATTTCCCATCTGCCTGCAAAGTCAGACGGTCCCACGCGTGATCTGTCGCTCTGCCTCCGGGGTCCTCAGACTTGTAGACATAGTTGCCTACAAGGGCATCTCGCGCCACGGGAGGCTGGGTTGTATGACAACCGGCCAGACCGCAGCATGCCAGTATTACCAATCCGATTTGTAGTCTCGTGATCATTTGCACGGAACGAAGATGTTGTACGTTCGACGGGTATTCCCCATCGGAGTGGGGAAAGGGCGGCGACGCCGCACCCCTCATCCTTACCCTTCGTCCTTCGCCCTCATCCCTCACGCCTCATCCCTCGCCCTCATCCCTATTCGTAGCGCAGCGCTTCCACGGGATTGAGGCGGGCCGCTTTCCACGCGGGATAGCCGCCGAAGAAGATTCCGATCAGGGCGGAAACCGTGAAGCCCACGAGAACCCAGAAAAGCGAAATGGATGTCGGCAGCGAGGGGAACACGAGCCGCACCGAAAGGCCCAGGATCGAGCCCACGACGACGCCGATGACGCCTCCGATCGCGGCGAGCGTGGTCGCCTCAAGCAGGAATTGCATCAGGATGTTCGAGCGGCGCGCGCCGATGGCCTTGCGCACTCCGATTTCCCGCGTCCGCTCCGTCACGCTGACGAGCATGATATTCATCACGCCGATTCCTCCCACCAGCAGCGCCACGGACCCCGCCGCGAACATCACCACGAAGATTCCGCTCGAAATTTCCCTCCACAGGTCGAGGAACGCATCCGGGGTGAAGATCGCGAAATCGTCCGGCTTGTTCGATGGCAACCTCCTCATGCGGCGCAAATACTCGCGCATCTCATCCACCACCGCCGGCACGTATTTCGCGTCCGTGGCCTTCGCGAAAAGAACGTAATCCTTGAACTCCGGATGCAGTTTCTGCATGGTCGAAAGGGGCAGATAGGCGATGTTGTCCTCGGGATTGTTCCCGTTTCCGAAGGCTTGCTTCTGCCGCGCCGCCACGCCCACCACGGTGAACACGGTTCCTTCGATCAACACTTCCTGGCCGATGGGATCTTCGCCCGCCGGAAAGAGCGTGTCCGCCGTGTCGTGGCCCAGCACGGTTACGGCCGAGCGATGCTCCATATCGATTTGATTGAACCAGCGGCCCTCGTCGAGATCGAGATCGAAGATCTGCGCGACCGCCGGGGTGTTCCCCTGCATAATCACGTTCTTGGCGCGAATGCCCCCGCGCCGGACGTTGCTCGAACCCGCTCCGAACTCCGGACGGAAGATCCGCGCGGTCGCCGTGGCGGCCTCCACGTGCGGCAGATTCCCGAGCCCCTCCGCCCACTCCGCATTCAGTTCCTTGCGCTGCAGGAATTCGGGGGGGAGCCGGCCCAGCGTGGCCCAGGGAAAGCGGTAGCAAATCACGATGTTCGACCCCATGGACTCGACCTTGCCGATCACGTTCGAGTTCAGCCCGTTGACAACCGCGCTGATCGCAATCACCGTGCTCACCCCGATCACGATCCCCAGAATCGTCAGAAACGAGCGCAGGGGATTCCGCCGCAGCGCGTCCAGCGCCAGCCCGACGGCTTCCTTCAGTTCGACGAATCCTCGATTCTCGAGCACCGCTTCCGCCTTTCGCTCACTCTGACCGCAGGGCCTCCACGGGATCGAGCCGCGCCGCTTTCGCCGCGGGATACACGCCAAAAAACAGCCCCACACTCGTGGCCACCACCAACCCCAGAACCACGGACCACGCTTGAATCGCGCTCGGCAGCTCCGTCGTCCACGTGATTATTTTCGCCAGCAGAATTCCCAGGCCCACGCCCAGTGCTCCCCCCACGGCCGCGAGTGTCGCAGACTCCATCAGGAACTGCAGCCGAATGTCGCTCTGCCGCGCCCCTAGCGACTTCCGCAATCCGATCTCATGCGTCCGCTCCGTCACCGAGACGAGCATGATATTCATGATCACGATCCCGCCCACCACCAGCGAGATCGAAGCGATGGCGATGGTCACCCCAAAAAACGCCCCGCTGATGCTGGCCCACAACGAAAGAAACGAATCGTTCGTTTCCATCGCGAAATCATCCGGGGCCGCATAGGGAACGTGGCGCCGCCCCCGCAGCAGCAGCCGCACCTCGTCCATGGTCGGCTCGATGGCCTTCGTCCCGTCGGCTTTCACCCAGATAATCAGCGAATCGTCGCCGGTGTAAATTTTCTGATACGTCGTGATCGGCAGGATTACCCAGTCGTCGCGCGACTGTCCCATCGCGGACCCGAGCTTTTTCCCCACGCCGATCACCTCGCATTCGCCGGTGTCCACGCGTATTTCCTTGCCCAGCGGGTCGGTTCCCGGAAGCAGCCCGTCCGCCACAGCGAATCCCACCGTACACACGGGCGCGGCGCTGGCCACGTCCGCCTGGTTGATGTGGCGCCCGGCCGTCAGGTCGTAATCATAGAGCCGCGGCATTTCCGCCGACCAGCCGAAGACGCGCGTGCTCGAAAGGTATTGCGTCCCGTATTTCACCTGGCTGCTCGTGTGGCTCGCGTCCGTGCCCACATCCACGCACGTCCGGCAGTTGTCGCGGACCCATTCGTAATCCTCGAGCCGGAATTTCTTGCGCTTTTGGGTTGCCTCGTATTGGTCAATGTTCGTCTGGATCAGCGGGCCGCGGCTGATCAGGAAGATGTCCGCGCCCAGATTGAACACCTTCTCGGCTACGTAGCGGTTCAGCCCGTTCACCACGCTGACCACGGCGATCACGCTCATCACTCCGATCACCACGCCCAGCAGCGTGAGCACGCTGCGCAGCTTGTGCGCCCACAGGCTCGCCCCCGCGATGCGCACCGCTTCTCCCATCGCGATCGTCGTCTTTCGAGGCATCATCACTCGCTCATCCTAGCATACGCCCGCGAGGCCCCCGAAGTTGCGCGGGGCGACTCCTCCCCCGAGCACGACTTGGTGATGGGTGCATCGCCCAGACTCCCGAAAGTCCCTCTAACAACTTCCGTATCAGTAACTTACAAAAATTCTGCCATATGTGCATCGTACGGGACAATTCATGCGTCTAAACTTTTGTCATAACCCTGAGGGTTTGGGGTAAGGAAGGATGTCATTATGAATCGAAGCTCGATAGAAACCGTGGGCGTTCGTTACACAGGTTGGGCTGCTTTGAATCGCGATCCTCTCGAAGACCGCGTTGAATACACCTGTCCGCATTGCAGGACGCAGGGTACCAAGGCCGCCCGCCGGCCTCGGTCCGCCTATCACTTTACCGATGGGTTTGTGCAGGACCTGCAAGGCGAAATGACCACCTGCCGGGGCTGCAAGCAATCCTTGCACGTCTCGCCCGTGGTCTTGCTTCACGACCAAGGCGAAAAGCGGCGCTTCCAGGCTGTCTTCGCCGATCTCAACGTCTCGAAGAACTAGGGGTCTTCACGGCTTGCAGCGCCCCCCCGAGCATCCTGTCCGCGACGCGCATCACTTCCTCGGCGGCGTCCCGCACCAACTTCGGCTTGTTCCTGCGGCCGTTCTTCCGCGCCGCGGTCTGCTTCTCGGGGGACTTCGACTTGCCGCCCTTCGCGCCTTGGCAGGCTAGGCAGGTAAGCTCACGCTCGGGATGGATTTTGCAGGGCATACACCCAAGTACCCGGCAGCGGTGAAATTCGGGAGTTATCAAACGACGGAAATAAAAAAATCCCCGATCTTTGGGACCGCGGCTTGGTGGTAGCATCCCCGGTGGGCTTGGCAAATGACAGTCAAAAAAGCAGTCCTGTCCACCGCCCTTGCTGTTGCATTGGGGCTTGAAATAATCACTCCCGGTGGGGGAGAGCACCCGCACGTAGAAAAAGAAGTCCTTGCAGAGCCGAAAACCGTAGGGATAAAAGCCGACGCGCTCCGTCCCGTCGTTACCCCTCCCGAAAATCCTTGGCTTATAGGCTTTACGCTCCGCGTCACGAGCCCCGAGGAGCTAGAAGGCTGGTGGGTGAATACCAGAACGACAACCGCTGGCGGTCTGGTCACCGTGAGGCGGACGCAGACTTGCGGCGAAGTCCGATTCAAAGAGACCGTTTTTCTGCGAAACCCGAACCAACCCGAAGGGAACGCAGACCGAGAGTGGGAGGCTCGGGTATACCTCAACGAGGACTACTCCATTACGACGAGTACACGAAAGATATGCGAGCAGCTTCAAGCATGGCTCGCGCAGCGGGGCGTCACCGCTCAGCTTTTGCTTCAAGAAGCGCACGACAAAGGTCCGCCCCCCGATTACCGAACGCTTCTGTCAAACTTTGCCCCGGTATACAGCGACGCCGATGGCGTCACCGAGCCGCCGAAGTAGGCCAAGGGATTATCAAACCTCAATCAAAATAGAGTTCTTGTTAACACTAGGATTCTTGTTATAATGAGCCGCTTTGTTTAGGGGAGGCTCAGACATGCAAAAAAGATATGACGAGGTGCTTACCACTCGGATTGAAGATGCAATCAACAACGGATGCACTCACATCACGTGGAACGAACTCTACCTTTGGTACGGCGTCAAAAGACTCGCGGCTGGAGCGTTCCGCGATCTAGCGCAACGCATGAGGGAGGTCGCCGGGAGCAGAGCGGTTAAACCTAGAAGGATTGAGGGTCGAGGCGGAATCTTCATCTACGACGGCTCAAAGTCGAAGTGGATCGACCCCGACGGCAAAAAGTAGCACTGTCGACCCACGGTAGCGGATCGCTCCACGCCAGGAACACCCGCGCAGAGGATTTTTGCGCGGGTGTTCCTACTATTTTCCTAGCTTTTTTAGCTGCTTTGCATATCGCTCCGATTGCCAATTATAATACCGAGCCGACAGATACCAGCGGAGCGAGTAAATCAATCCATACGGCGGCAAGATGCCAATAATATCTTCCTGATGCCGGATGCCCCACTCTTTCAATAGACGCTCCTCAGCCGTTGTAAACATCGTCGTCAACCCGATCAAGCCCATTATCACAATGGGTTCGCCTATAGGCTTAAATTTTGGAAAGGACACACGATAAAAAACCACGGATTCGCCGCGATTTTCATCCGTGTAGTACTGCCAATCATTAGTAAGCGGGTTGCTTCGGTCCACTCGCAGAAGGCGGACACGCTCAATATCTACTCCGCCGGAGGGGTTCACGGCTAGCGCAGCTAGTGTCACCATCCCTTTTAGGATAGGCTTCCAAACGGCGGCGCAAACCCAAGTGAAAACTGAGCTAATTACGATCAGTATAATCCCTTGATACAACCAATCAGGCAATGTACCTATCCCCATTTCCATCCTATCAGAATAGGACAGTTGGCGATCACTCGACCATCTCCATCCATCAGTTCTCGTCCCGGCAAAAAAGTAACCGCGATACCACCAGAGCCTCAATTTGAAGTGGTGCCAGCACACGGGGACCGGGGAGCCGTGGAGGTTCATCAGCGGCTCCCATTCTGTCTCGGCGTCCCGCTTGCATCCGACCACGCGGCACTTGTCGCCCATCATGCTTGCGCTGCCAAGACCGTGTTGCTCTTCACGACCCACTGGCGGCTGGAGAACACGATCTGCTTCCACACTCGGAAAGCCAGCTTCTCGTCCCCTGCTGCGATGACGGCCGTTCCATCCCGCTTACGAATCGGTCCGTCGCGCCGCTCGCATATCCGGCGCACGCGTGCCGGTGTGTACCGATACCGCCTTGATTTACACCCATAATTGCAGCCATCGCGCGTGTATAATGCGCGGTGGCACGCTCCCACGATGCGGCCAAAATGAGTTAGCCGAAACGAGCGAAGATGACTAAGGTTGAAGCGATTATCCAAACGTCGAAGCTGGATGCGGTTAAAGACGCCCTTCACGAAATCGGCGTCGAGGGCATGACCGTCCTCGAGGCTCGCGGCCATGGCCGGCAGAAAGGCCACACGGAGTTCTACCGCGGCCGCGAATACACGGTGGACCTGATCCCCAAGCTCAAAATTGAGATGGTCCTTCACGACGACATGGTGGAGAAAGCCGTCGGGACCATCATGACCGCGGCCCGCACGGGGAAAATCGGCGACGGCAAAATCTTCCTCAGCAAAATTGACGACGCCATCCGCATTCGCAACGACGAGAGGGGCGACAGCGCCCTCTGATGTCTCCGCGCGCAATGGAGGGATGCGCGTGCGCCCGGGTGGAATGCCACCGGAAGAGTCAGCGCGCGGGCTGAAAGTCGCGCCCTATCGGCATGGCCGCAAAACCCACACTCGGAAGCCAACTGCGCGATCTCTATGCGGCGGAATCCGAGCGCATTCGGAAAGACTTCTCCGCCACGCGGAGCGGCCGGGAGACCGTCCACGCGCGCACCGCGCTGGTCGAGTCCATCGCTCTCCGCCTCTGGAAGGAATTGATCTCGCCTCAGACCGATGGCCCTCCGCAATTTGCGCTCGTCGCGCTGGGAGGTTTCGGCAGGCGCTGGCTATTCCCCTATTCGGACGTTGACGTTCTCTTTCTCCATGCCGGCGGCGACACAGAAATTCAGTTCAAGGAGGCCATACGCAATTTCTCCCAGCAGATGTGGGACCTCCGCCTGAAATTGAGCCCCGCGACCCGCACGCTCGCCGAGTGCGAGCGATTCGACGCCAACAACGTGGAGTTCGCCATTTCCCTCCTCGATTGCCGCTATCTCGCAGGCGATCAAGCCCTTTTCGCGCGTCTCCACGACCAGCTCATTCCCAAGCTCGTGGCGCGCGAGTCTCGGCTCATCGTGCAGCGCCTGGCCGACCTCACCCACAGCCGTTACGACAAGTTCGGTAACTCCGTGTTTCACCTCGAGCCGAACGTCAAAGACGGACCGGGGGGCTCCGGGATTACAACGTGGCATGCTGGCTCGCCTTGATCTCGGCCATCGAGGAGCAAGGCGGCTGGCCCCCCGAGGGATCGTTCCTGCCCCCTTCGCTCCGTACGCAATTCGACGCGGCCCTCGATTTTTTGATGTCCGTCCGCTGTTTTCTCCACTTCCGCCACTCGAAGGACGACAACACGCTCGCCTGGGAAGCGCAGGACGAAGCCGCGGCCCTCTCGATCGGCACGCCGAATGCGAACCCCATGACCCCCTCGGACTGGATGCGGCTTTATTTCGGCCATGCGCGCTTGATTCATCGCGTGGCCACGCAGCTCCTCGAGGAGTTTCCCGCCGCCCGCCCGTCGCTCTACCGCCAGTTTCAGAATCTGCGCTCGCGCCTTTCAAACGCCGAGTTTTCCGTGGTGGATGGCAGGATTTTTCTCCACCGTGGGGAATCGCTGCGCGATCCCGGTTTGCCGCTGCGCACTTTTCGCTTCATGGCGCGCCACGGTCTGGCCCTCAGCTCGGCCACCGAACACCAGATACAGGAGCTGCTGCCGCTCCTGGCCGAGGCCCCGCCCAGTGGCGCGGAGATGTGGCACCACCTGCAGGAAATTTTGCTCGCCCCGCACGCGGCGGATGCTTTGCGCGCCATGCATTCTCTCGGCCTGCTCACGCTTCTCCTCCCGGAGCTGCAAGGCATTGATTCGCTCGTGATCCGCGATTACTCCCACCGCTTTACCGTGGATGAACACACGTTCGTGGCCATCGAGAATCTTCACCTCCTGCGCCAATCGCAATCCAAATGGGACGTGCGCTACGCCGAACTCCTCGACGAAATCGAACAGCCCGATCTGCTTTACCTCGCCCTCCTGCTGCACGATACGGGCAAGAGCGCGAAAACCGATAACCACGTCCAGGCCAGCGTCGAGATTGCCTCTCGCGCTCTCGACCGGCTCGATATGGACGCTCCCGATCGCGAGACCGTCCTCTCCCTCATCTTCCGCCATTTGGAAATGAGCGCCGCTTTGCGCCGCGACATCTTCGATCCCGGCACCCTGCGCCAGTTGGCGGATAAGGCCGGAACTCCGGAGCACTTGAAGATGCTTTGCCTGCTCACGTTTGCGGACATCAAGGCCGTGAACCCGGAAGCCCTCACGCCCTGGAAGGCGGAGAATATCTGGCAGCTTTATATCGGCGCGGCCAACCACATGACTCGCACCGTGGACGAACGCCTCCACGCTGGCGCCGATGATGAGATCTTGACCCATCTCCGCACCCTCGCTCCGGCCGCCGGCAAAAAACTGGAGAATTTTCTCGAGGGATTGCCGCGCCGTTACCTCAGCACACAGACAGCCAGCGACGTCCTCGGCCACATGGAAATGTCCAGCAGCCTGGCGGAAGACCCTGTGCAGTTGGATCTCACTCGCGGCCGCCAGTGGTACCAGCTGACCGTCGTCACACTCGATCGCCCCTTCCTCTTTGCCAAAATCGCCGGCACGCTCGCGGCGTGGGGTATGAACATTGTGAAGGCCGCCGCATTTTCCAATCGCGCGGGCACCGTTCTGGACGAGTTCTTCTTTACCGACCGCTTCCGCACTCTGGAATTGAATTTGCCCGAATGGGAGCGTTTCAAGGCCAGCATTCGCGACGTCCTGCTCGGCCAGGCGGACTTGGAAAAAATGTTAAAGGACCGCATGCGCTCGGATCGAAACGCCGCCCCGAAGGTCAAGATCGAGACGCGGATCGAAATAGACGACCGCTGCTCCGCGCAGAGCACCCTCGTCGAGGTGATTACGCAGGATCAGCCGGGCTCCTCTATCGCATCAGCTCGCAATTCTCGCGCGAGAAGTGCAACATCGAAATTGCCCTCATCGAAACCGAGGGCCAGATGGCCATCGACGTTTTCTATCTCACTTCGGCCGGCGCCAAACTCACGCCCGAGCATCAGGCGCGCGTCCGGTCCGTCCTCCTCGAGGAATTGACCCGCGAGTAAGCTCGCCTTTCTCCGCGCGTCTCGTGGCGAAAGGCTCACAAATTGTGCCCTCGTGCCGGCTTGCGGCATCCAATTGCATAGGGCGCGCGTACTATTCTTGGTAGGATCTACGCGCTCGATGGCGAGGCCATGCTGCCCATTAAGAAACCAACGGATTTGACGTACAAGGATATCACTCCCAAGTCCCTCTATATGGGCCGGCGGAATTTTCTGCTCGGCCTTCTGGCGACGACCGCCGTCGTAGCCGGCTGGAAGAAGCTGCCGAACCTTCTCTCCGGCCCTGGCACCGGCTCGGTCCCCGTAAAGCTGAATGGCCTCGTCAAGTGGCCCTACAGCACCACCGAGACCGAGACCCCCATCGAAAAGACCACCACCTACAACAATTTCTATGAGTTCGGCACGGACAAGGGAGATCCCTCCCAGAATGCGAAAAATTTCCGCACCTCACCGTGGGCTGTTTCCGTCGAAGGAGAGGTTGCCAAGCCACGCACATTCACGATGGATGAAATCATGCGGCTCGCCCCGCTCGAGGAGCGCATCTACCGCCATCGTTGCGTCGAAGGGTGGTCGATCGTCGTGCCCTGGATCGGCTACTCATTCAACACGATCGCCAAACTCGTTGAGCCTACGCCCAAGGCCCGCTACGTCGCATTCCAATCCTATTTTGACTCGAAGCAGATGCCCCTCGGATACGCCGCGGGCATCGAACTCCCCTACGTCGAAGGTTTGCGCCTCGACGAAGCCATGAACCCGCTCGCTCTCCTCTGCGTCGGCATGTACGGCGAGACACTCCCCAATCAGGATGGCGCCCCGGTGCGCATGGTCATTCCCTGGAAGTATGGATTCAAGAGCATCAAGTCGCTCGTGAAAATCCGCTTCGTGAAGGGCGAGCCGCCCACCACCTGGAATCTCTACGCTCCCAACGAATACGGCTTCTATTCCAACGTGAACCCCCAGGTGGATCATCCCCGCTGGAGCCAGACAACCGAGCGCCGCCTGGGCCCGGGACTTGGTCTGTTCACGCGCCGCATTCCCACTCTGATGTTCAATGGCTACGGCGATCAGGTGGCCGGCCTCTACGCGGGCATGGACCTGCGCAAGAATTTTTGACGGGAGCCGCGCCCGGTGAACCGTATTCTCTCCAGCAAGTGGACCAAAGTTGCCGTGTTTGCGCTCTGCCTCGCGCCGCTTGCCTCGCTCGTCTGGCGCGGATTCCAAAATAATCTCACCGCCGACCCCATCACCTTCATCACCCACAGGACAGGCGATTGGACTCTGCGTTTCCTCGTCATCACCCTGGCCATCACTCCGCTCCGCAAAACGCTGCATGTGCCGCAGCTCATTCGTTTCCGGCGGATGCTCGGCCTGTTTGCCTTTTTCTACGCCACCCTGCACTTCACCACATGGATTGCCCTGGACCATTTCTTTGCGTGGTCCGAAATGTGGAAGGACGTGCAAAAGCGGCCCTTCATCACCGTGGGATTCATAGGCTTCGTGCTGATGATTCCGCTGGCCGTCACTTCCACGGCGGGCTGGATTCGCCGCCTCGGCGGAAGGCGCTGGCAATTGCTCCACCGCGCGATTTATCTCATCGCTATCCTGGGCGTCGTCCATTACTACTGGCAGGTAAAATCCGACACGCGCAAGCCGCTCGAGTACGCCTGGATGGTGGGCATTTTGCTCGCCTGGCGGCTCGGCGCGTGGCTCTATGGGCGCCACAAGTCTGGCGCTGCCGGAAGCGCCCGGCCCAACTCCAACGAGCCGGTCACCGCGGAAACGAGTTAGTGCGATCGGGCGTCATTCGTCCCCCGGATGGATGCCCAGCCGGTCGTTGTCCTCGCCCTCCACAAGCGGGCGTATGCACAGATCCGTCCCGCTCTCGCTGCACTGATAGATTTGATAGGCGGGCAAGTCTTCCGCCTGCACCGTGTAGTCGCCGTCCTCCATCGAGACGGCATCGTCGTAACTGCTCATCACATATGGATTGCCCGGGAGCGCGCGCACCCGGAATACTCCCGAACCCGGCTCGTAGTTGCCGTAGCTGAAGCAGTGGCCGATGCAGGCCATATCCGCGATGTGCTGGATGGTGACGCGCCAGTTGTCCAGCGGCATAATCGTGGCCAGCACGCGCTGGCCCGGCGGCAGCATGGCCACCAGCCGCTCGATCTGGGCCTCCATCTTGTTGATGGTTCCCGTGTCGCGGTACAAAAACGAAAAAAACAGGGCGGCAATCCCGAGCGCAAACACAAGGTGCCATTTTCTCGGCCGCATCGCTCCTAAAAGGCAGCACACCAGCGCGGCGGAGACCAATGTGAGCCGTTCGCTTAACAGCGCAATCTCCGCCGTCTGTTTCGTGATGTAAATGCCCGTGGGCAGCAGCGGAACCGCCAGCTCAACCAGGATATACAGTTGCAGCGGGATGGCGTAACTCCGCCAGAGTCCCGGCTCATGCCGGCGGCGAATCACATCCATGATCCATGCGTCCAGGGCGAAAACGATCAGAGCGCACTCCGCAATCGCGTACCGCTCACCGTACACCAGCAACTGGTCTCCGCCGTTCAGCCAGTAGGCCGCGTTTTCATTGCGATCCACCGCGAAGTGATGCCACAGGTAGTAATGCGCGGCGAAAAGCGCGGCGACCCCCGCCAAAAACAGCGGCGCCTGCCGGCGCGGGGCCGCTTCCGCGATCGCCACATACGCGCCCGCTCCCGCAAGCCACACAAGGCCCAACGGGTGCGCCAGCATAATCAGCGGCCCGAGCGCCAATGCCCATAGCCGCTCCCAGCCTTGGCCTCTCCAGATAATCGCCACGCCGAAGAACGCGAGTCCCAAAGCCATGTAATAGTTGAAGAAGCCTTCCTCGAAGGTGTAGCCGTAAGCAAATACGGCCAGGATGGGGACGAGAAACCACGGGGCGCGCCGCGCGGCCGCCGAAACCAGCGCAAACATTCCCCAAAAGAAGACGAGCACCGCCAGCGACACGGCCATCCTTTCCGCCGCGTGCAATCCGAAAACCGCTCCCAGTCCGCTCAGAAGAAAATCGAAGAGTACGTTCGTCCACTGGTGCGCGATCCACAGGCCGGGCGCTTGGCCGCGCTCGATTAGTTCCACGAGCCACGCGTTGTACAGGTGGCTTCCCAGGTCCGCCGCCGCGATGTGACGGTGCCAAAAACACGGCGTCAGAATGATGGCCGACACGGCCAAAAATCTCCGCCAATGCTCGCGTATGTATTGAAAAGATTGCGTGAGGGCGGGCGCGCGGGTTTGCGTCTCCCGAACCGGTTCCATCTTTTCGGCGCTAGGCCTCTGGATCCGGTTTGGGCACGTAGGGGTATTTCGGGGGTTTCGCCATGTGCGCGGTGCGGTATTCGTCGAGTTCCGCGTTGCTCAGGCTGAAATGGCTTTTCGGCGGGTGGTTTTCCGTGGCGGCCAGCTCGCGATGGAGTTTGTGCGAGCAGATGTCCGGAGCGTCCTGGAATCGCACGCGGCGGGCATCAAAGGCTTCGTTGGCAATCGACACGGTGAATTCGCGCGGCTCCGTCTCCCGCTCGCGCACCGTAAACATGTACTCGCGAACCTGCGCCTTCGATTGGAAGCCCACGAACTGCACCATCACATTGTCGCTCATCGAGTGTCTCGTACTGCCTGGACCCTCTCGTCTCGCATCCGCTGCCTTCCTTGCCTTATTGCGACAAAAAAGGCGTCCCGGTGGTTTTGACCGGGACGCCCTTTTCGACTAGAGGCTGGTTACATTCGCTGCCTGCAGGCCCTTGGGGCCGCGGGTGACTTCGAATTCCACCGCCTGGCCTTCATTGAGCGACTTGTATCCCTCGGCCTGGATAGCCGAGAAATGGACGAAAACGTCTTCGCCCGACTGCCGCTGAATGAACCCAAAACCCTTGCTGGCATTGAACCACTTCACTGTTCCTTGTTCTCTCACTGATGGTCTCGCTTTTCTTGTAAGCTATTTGTGCTTCTCGTAGCCGGGGTCCCCAGAGCGCTCTTGCGCGCTGGGGTGTAGGCCGCCTCCAGCCGTATTGCAAAAAAGGCCGCAAGTGTGACCTTGCAGCCCCTTCCATCGTATCTAAAGGTGTTACAAGAGCAACAAACGCATCTCCAAACTATCACACCTTCCCCCCTCCCTCCCACATAAATCTTCCCGCGTGCTGCGAAGATTTAAATGTAGCGCCGCGGGCCTCACCACGGCATCTTGCCTTCCCCGGGAGCGCCAATCTCCCGATTGGCGAAGATCGAGGCGCCGTTCAGGAGAACGGCGTTCCCAGGGACATCTACTGGCGACGCGTGACAGGTGATTCGCAGCCGCAATGCGGGATCCTCTTCGTAAATGTTCGCGAATTCTTCGCTTTTCGTCTTGGCGACCCCCCCTATTTTGTTTCGATTAGAAAAAATTAAGTCACTGATATTGGGGGAGTTGCGGCGATTTCTATTTCCCAGCTTGTTTCGATTAGAATTCTGGAAGCTGGAAGCCAGAGGCTGGATGGTGGAGACCCCAGAGACACGGGAAATAAAGGAGGCAGAGGAAGTGGAGGAGAGGCTCCCAGGACGAATGTTATGTTGCCTTTTAAGTATCATGCCGCATTATACCATGGATGTCAAATCGGCTCCGGCGCGGGCGTTCCGCAAGTCCTTTTACAACTGATGGTTAGGAGTCTTACGCGGGTGCGGCGGGGATGCGATTTTTGCGGGGTTTGGCGGCGGTCGCCCCGCCCTTGTCTTTGCCCGCAATGGTTCGTGTCAGGGCATGAGTTCGCTCGTGCCGTAAACGGACGCGCACACACCTACGGCCTGCCGCATGTTCTAGTCTTCCGGCGACGGAAGCGCGCCTTGGCAAGATTGGCGGCGTCGATGCCGTAAGGACGGTCAAGCGCCCTCGCGGCTGCGTTCAGCAAATTCGCGACCAAGGGATCATTCGGTTTCCCCATGCTCTCCTTAACCAGGAATTGAAGATGCGCCTGCGGGTCCGAATCGCCGAATACAGCCGCATCCAACCGCCGTATGACTTTCATTCTCTCCTTCAGCGCCTTGGACCAAGCCCGCAACATGTCGGGCAGCTCTCGGAAGCCTTGGCGGAAGCATTCGCCCTGCTCCTTTTTGGGGTCGATCTGCTTTTCTGGAGCAAATAGGCCACCGGCGTTCACCTTCTCGATTTCCCCCGCGAGAGATTCTATCCGCTCGGGAAACTCTCGTAGCGCCTTCCAGGTCTTGCCTGTTTCTTCGATTGAGACACCATCTAAGCTCTCCTTGCGGGTTAGGTGTCCGGAGAACACTACTGCGCACGCCAAAGTCGTTAGGAGGCTCGGATCGGGACAAGTTAGGCTTCCGTCCAGCGCAGCCCGCCAGCCCGTCTTCGTGATCCCATCTAGGATGGCCTGGCGGGCTTCTGCATATCTCGGGTACTGCTCCACCCGCGCGATTTGCTCGCGCATCTCCTGCGAAATAGCTGGCTGCAAGCAAAATGAGTCAGGGATTGGCCCGGTGAGCCGCCCGAGTACGAAATGTACTGCTCTCTTGGATTTCGCCATTCTCGCTTCCTCCCGCCCGCATCTGCTGGGGCTGAGCCGCAACGGGACGCAGCATAGCCGACCCAGCACACCGAGTACATTCCGCAGTCGCAACTTTTTTCGGAGCCAAGGAGGGAAGTCCGCCGCGAACATCCGACCTCTTACCTCTACCCCCTGCATTGATGTATCCTGTGCCGAACTTTGCGGCTGCGGATAGCGGCGGCGATTCCCGTCGAGAGCGGTGGCTGAGGGGAGGAACTCCATGCCTGGAATTCTCGCGCGGTTATTTGCTTTGGCGATTGCGGTGGCGGTTGCCGTTTCTCCCGCCGCGCCCAAGGAAATGTGGGTGTTCTTCGGCACGCATGTGGACCAGCCCGGCCACGGATTTTCCGTCGCTCGCTTCGATACTCGCACGGGCGCTTTGACGAAGCCGGAGTTCTTGCAGCAATCGGCGGATCCCGCATTTTTCGTGATTGCTCGCGACGGCAAGCATATCTACACCGCAAACGAAGTGGATACGTATCAGGGCGAGCCGACCGGATTCCTGAGCGCGTACGCCGTGGACCCGGCAACCGCGCGCCTGACTCTGATCAACGAGCAGCCCTCGGCCGGCGCCGGCCCCGCGTACGTCAGCCTGGACAAGACGGGCCGGTACCTCTTCGTCGCCAACTATGCGGGAGGCACCATCGCCGCATTCGCCCTGAATCCTGACGGCAGCATCGGCCAGCGCACGGCCTTTTTCCAGCACACGGGCAAGAGCGTCAATCCCGCGCGCCAGAACGCGCCGCATCCGCATTCCATTCGCGTTGACCCGACGAATCATTTCGCGCTCGTCCCCGATCTCGGTCTGGACAAGATTTTCATCTATCGCTTTGACGCGACCGACGGCTCTCTCACGCCCAATGATCCTCCTTTCGCCACGGTCGCTCCCGGCTCCGGCCCTCGACACCTCGATTTCGATCCCGCCGGACGATTCGCCTACGTACTGAACGAAATGGCGGGCAAGGTGACGGTCTTCGCGTGGGATTCCTCGCGCGGCACGCTGACGGAAGTGCAGACGATCTCGAGCCTTCCCGAGGGCTTCACAGGAACGAACACGTCCGCTGAGATTCGCGTCCATCCGAGCGGACGATTTCTCTACTGCACCAATCGCGGCGACAACAGCATCGCCGTGTTCATCGTGGATTCCGCCACCGGACGCCTCTCCTTTGTCGAGCGCGTTCCGACGCAGGGCAAGATGCCGCGAAATTTCGACTTCGATCCCACCGCGCATTGGCTCCTCGTCGCCAACCACGGTAGCGACAATGTTCTCGTCTTCAAAATTGATCTCGCCACCGGTAAATTGACTCCGCGGGGCGCGCCTGTCAGTGTGCCGATGCCGTTCGCCGTGCGGTTTCTCCCCATCGCCCCCGCCAAGCCCTGAGGTCGCCGCATGCGCGCCCGAACCCCCGTGCATTCCGCGAGCGGATTGATATAATCGGACACCATGAGCGAAAAAATTCGCAAGACAGACGCGGAGTGGCGCTCCAAGCTGACCCCGGAGCAATACGAGGTCACGCGCCGCAAGGGAACCGAGCCGCCATTCACCGGCGAATATGAGGACACGGACGACGAAGGCACCTATATGTGCGTCTGCTGCGGGCAGCCGCTTTTCGGCTCCGACGCCAAGTTCCACTCGGGTTCGGGCTGGCCGAGCTACTATCAGCCTATCGCGCCCGAAAATGTCGCCGTGGAGCGCGACAGCTCGCATGGGATGGCTCGCACGGAAGTTCTCTGCAGCCGTTGCGACGCCCACCTGGGTCATGTGTTCGACGACGGTCCCGCGCCCACGGGCCAGCGCTTCTGCATCAATTCCGCCGCGCTGCGCTTCGACGAGAAAAAGGGCGGGGGGAAGAGCTAGTTGTCGCACCAGCGATGAAAACCAAAAGCAGATCCCTCGTCGGCCTGACGGCGGCCTCGCTCGGGATGACAACCTCCTAAAAGATCGCGGTTAGTGGTTGAAGAAATAAACGACCGGATGTCCGTTGCCCGGATTCGAGTCGGCGGAAATCGCGCGGAAACTTCCCGGCGAGACAATATAGAAGATGAGGTTTGTGGGGAAGCCCAGCGGAGAATTCGTCGCCAGCGTGCCTCGGCCTGTGCCGCTCACGGAATACGTCGAGCTAAGCGCTTGCCCCAAGTTTAAGTGACCTTCCGGATGCGCCACGCTGGGAGGATCGTATTCATCCACCGTGCCCGTCACGTGTGTGCTGCCATCCGAATAGACCTGGCCAATCACATTGGTTACGAGATTGTCTTGCGGAACGCCTGTGCCCAACGTATAGCCCCCTTGCAGCGAAGACGCAACAAAGGGAGGCGCGCTCGTCTGCAATTCCAGCAGCCCGGTGGTAACGGCCGTGTCACTGCCGATCAGGAATCCCTGCCCCGGCCCCGTGAGATACGCTGCCGCCACGCGCGTTGTCGCCGCAGTCGAGCCGAGACCCGTAAAGCTGGCGCGGCCATTATTCGCCACCGAATATGTCCCGGTAAACGAGGGCGATGCAAGCGTGCCTCCGTTGTTTTCGTCGTAGGAGAGAGTCGCATTGCCGCTTGTCACTCCCGTCAGCAGCCCGGCAAACACACTGGCGCACGCTTGCGCGCATGGAGGCGCGACTACCGATGCCGGGCGCAAACCCGCGCCCGTCGCCACGCTCACGCCGCTCGTGCTGGGCGGTCCAGCCGCTGGCAGAAAAGCCGCATTCGTGAATTGATATCCCGGCTGCTGCAGGAGCATCTCGCCGTTCAGAAGGTAAAACACCGATTTCGATGCCGAGGTGTCATTCTCCATGAATAAGATGTCCGTCGGCGAAACGAAGTAGTAAACGAAACTCAGCGCCACCTGCGATTTCCCCGGTTGCGCGAAATCCAACTGAGCTATGCCCCTTCCCAATCCGTCCACCGTGGTATCGAAGGTGCCTGATAACGTCTGCGAACTATAAGCCCCTGCGTCGTTGAAATCGCACGTACCCGTCAGGCTCGGCGTGGGCGTGGTTGAGTCGGCGTGGAGCACACCCGCCAGAGCGACGGGCAGTTTTCCGGCCGATTCATAGCCGCCGAATCCGAAGGCATAATTCCCTCCGAAGCTGGCGTCTGTAAAGCCCGATCCGACCACGGGCTTCATGATTCCTTCGCCGTGCGTGCCGTTGGGCGCGTCATTATTCGTATTCGTGGAGTTGTCTTCGAAGAGCCGCACATTCGGGTGCCCCGAGCCGCCGCCCGAATCGAGCACCAAGCGGTAGTCCGTGGTGAGCGTGGCGTTTGAAATGGGGCTTGTGGCCACAAGCTCCATCGTGCCGCGCCCATCCGAGCCGATCAAATAGACTCCCGAAACCGGCGCGGGCGGGCTGCTGATCACGCCGGACTGCCTGTAAATGTCTTCTTCGCCCGATAGAACCCCGTTGCCACCCGCGAACACCGTACCAATTATCGTCACCGGCCCGCTCACGTCGAAGCCGTTGAAGAGAAACGTATATTGCCCGCTGAGCAGCGTGTTGGGGCTGATCACGCCAGGGGAGATGGTGATGTTGAACTGCAGCGTCACTATTTGCGGCGCTGGCAGCCCTGTGATCGGATTCAGTTCCGAATCCGCGACCTGCACCGTGAAAAAAGTATTCGTCGGAGGGTTTGTCGCCAGCACCGGAGTTCCGGAGATCGTGCCATCAGGCGCGAGCGTCAGCCCAGCCGGAAGCTGCCCCGTGATCACGCTCCATGTGTACGGTCCAACGCCGCCCGTGGCAATCAAAGGCAGCGGGCCGTACGTCGTCGCCGTGAAGCCCGCGGGCAGATTGGGGTTCGATGTGATTCCAAGCGGCGCCGGGGCGTTAATCGTGATGGAAAGCGGCAGGGGTGGCAACGGTGGTGTGGGGGCTATTTGCCCGGAGGGCAAAGAGGAATCTTGCACCTGCACGGTGAAGGGAAATACGCCCGTTGATTTGGGAATGCCGGTGATCTGCCCGCTTGCGGCGTTGAAGTTGAGCCCTGGAGGCAAGCCATTCGGCGTGATTGTGAATGTAAGGGGCGTGACTCCGCCGTTGGTGGATATCGAAGTGCTGTAGGCAGCGTTCACGGTACCCGGTGGCAGCGATGTGGTCGTAATGGTAAGCAGGGGCGGAGGCGTGACCGTGATTTGGAAATTCGCGCAGGCTGAAACCGGCGTGGCGCTGCTATCTGTAGCCTGAACCAAGAACTGAAATGGGATTGCGGGATTGTTCACTGTGGGGCTCGTGGGCTTCCCGACAATCGCGGCGCTCGCTGGATTGAGTGTCAGGCCTGGTGGCAGCGTCCCGATGTTCAGCGGCGTGACCGGGCATGAATTGGGCTCCACCTCGATACCACTCACGAGCGCGTTGGTCGCCGAAGTGAACTGAATCACGAAATTCCCGTTCCCGTCGGCGCTCTCCGTGAACGGCTGGATATTGGCGATGTTTTGCCCGCCAGTCGTAGCGAAGATGTCGAAGCCCGTCAGCACCTGCGTGCCGTTGATGCTCACGTTAAAGGTGCGCATCCCAGCCTTCGTGACCGTGACCAGCGTCTCGCAGAAGTGCAACCGCAGGAGGTGGATTGATCCGGGCGTGAAGCCGCCAATCGTGTAGCTGAAGCTGGGGCCGGTGCGCGCGGTCTGGTAGACCGTCGCGGGCGCCGGGTCCATCACCTTACTGGTGTCGATAGGGTTGATGGAACTCATCGTTGAGCCGCCCGTGAAATCTTCGTCGGCAACGAAGGGAGCCACAGCGGGTCCGCCGGCGTTAATCTGGATAGGAGCGGGAACCGCCGTTTGCGGGATGAATGTGTAAGGGCCCACGCCATTTGTAACCGCAATCGCCTGGTTGGAATTGTAAGTGATGCCATTCGAGCCGCTCGGCAGGCAGTACACGCCCAAGGCGCATTGCTGCAGCGCGGTCAGCGAAAATGTCGGGACCAGGACGACGCTGATGCCGATGGCCTGAGTCGTATTCGCTTTCGCGTTGGACACAGCTTGCAGCATCACACCCGTCAATTCCGCCGCGATGTTGGACGGCGCAACGTAGGTGACGGAAACAGCCGTGGCGTTGATCAGCGTGCCGCAGCCGCTGCCGGCGCAGCCTGTGGATAGCACTGTCAGATTCCAGGTTACTCCGCTGTTGGTCGTATCGCCGCCAACCGTTGCCGTGAAGTTGATCATCTGGCATCCACTCAAATTATTGGGCGCGTTGCATGTCTGCGCGCTTGCGTCCACCGTTGGGGCGACGCTGGGCTGGATCTCTATGGTGATGGGGGTTGAGCCGCCCCCGCACCGAGCAAGCAAAATCACGCCCAGGCAGGCCAGCACCAGAGCCGCGGCCAGCCGAAACTGTCTCATCGGGCCGGAAGAATGGGCACCAGTGATGCCGCCTTTCGCGGCACCGCCGGTCGCGCGCGCATACGTCTTCGGGATCGTCATATCACCTTAATTTTTCTGATTCGGAACGGCTCGGGCCGGAGCGAAATCCCCCATGTCGAACCTTCGGAGCAATTAGCCAAACATGTTGAATAACAAAATGACCGCGGAGTGTCAACGCACTTCTCCGGCCGGCCCGCTGCGGCGCCCCTGGCGTATCCCGATGGAGAGCCCTGAGAGTCATCTGGAATGAGCTGCATGGTTCGCCATGTGGATGCGCCCAGCGGGTACCTCGTTGCCTGGAACCTCTAGGGCGGCAACTCCCGCGCGCCCCCATGCATCGCACTTCAGTATATTTCAGTGTCTCTGCCGAACCGGGCAACTTTTGATTTTGGCGGATTTTTGGTATAACAGCCCGTCCGGAAGGCCTCGGCGAATCGAATACCCCCTCATTTTGGGAGGAATGCATTGATCGAAGTGGAAGTGAAGGACCTGACCAAAGCCTTTGGCCCGGTTAGGGCGGTTGATGCCGTTTCATTCTCCGTCAACAAAGGCGAGATTCTGGGTTTTCTCGGGCCGAACGGCGCCGGGAAGACCACTACCATGCGCATCCTCACCGGCTACATGCCCGCGACATCCGGCACGGCCGCCGTCGCCGGTTTCGACGTCTTCAACGACTCCCTCGAAGTCCGCCGCCGCATCGGCTACTTGCCCGAGGCGCCCCCTCTTTATCCCGATATGGTCGTCGGGACGTATCTCGATTTCGTCGCCCGCATCAAGGGCGTCCCCGCGGAAAAGCGGCGCGCGCGTGTTGCCGACGCTCTCGAGAAAACAAGTCTCGGCGACAAGCGCGCCGAGCTGATCAAGCGCCTCTCCCGCGGCTATAAGCAGCGCGTGGGCCTTGCCCAGGCCCTGGTACACGATCCGGAAGTTATTATCCTCGACGAGCCCACCGTGGGCCTCGATCCCAAACAGATTATCGAAGTGCGCCACCTGATCAAAGGCCTCGCCGGCGGCCACACCATCATCCTCTCCACGCATATCCTGCCAGAAGTCAGCATGACGTGCGATCGCGTGGTGATCATCAACAAGGGAAAAGTAGTTGCCGTGGATACGCCGCAAAATCTGGCCGCTCGCCTTAAAGGCGGGCAGAGGATCCGCGTCGAAGTCCAGGCGCCGGAAAAGCCCTTGGAAAATTTGCTTACCCAGATTCCCGGCGCCTTTCGCGTGCAAGTCGAGCCGGCGCGCGCCGATGGCCGCCTCACGGCGACCATCGAGACCGCCCCGGGCCAGGATATCCGCAGCCAAATCGCCGCGAAGATCGTCGAAAAGGGCTGGGCGCTCTACGAGCTGCGCGGCGTCAGCTTGAGTCTCGAGGATATTTTCCTGGAGTTGACTACGGACGACGCGGCGCACGCCCAGCCGTCCCCATCAAGTTGAATGCGCGCTTTTCCCGGCAGCTAAGGAGCGAAAGAAACCATGAAGGGCTTCTACGCCATGTATCGTAAGGAGATGGGCCACTACTTCGTTTCGCCCATCGCGTACGTCGTCGTGGGCGTCTTCCTTGTTCTCAGCGCATTCTTTTTCGATGTGATCCTGACCGAAGTTATCCAGCGATCGTTTGAGATGCAGATGGAGGGCATGGCCACGGGAATTGACGTGCCTGGCGAAGTGATGCGCGCGTTTTTGAGCATCCTTTCCACTCTGATCTTGTTCATCACGCCGATGCTCACCATGGGCGTCTATGCCGAGGAACGCAAGCGCGGCACCATGGAACTTCTCATGACCTCGCCCATCACCGAGCTGCAGATTGTGCTCGGCAAATTCCTTGCCTCGCTCACGCTTTTCGCCATCATGCTGCTCCCCACGGCCGGCTACGTGATTTTCCTTTATCTTCACAGCGACCCGATGCCCTCCTGGCGCATCATGATCGCCGGGTACGCGGGCGTGCTCCTGCTGGGCGGGTCGCTTCTGGCGCTGGGCACATTTATTTCCTCGCTCACGGAAAACCAGCTCATTGCCGCCGTCCTCACGTTTGCGGCCTTCTTGATCGTCTGGGTGCTGGACATCGGGCAAAACGCGGACGGCAACGTGGCCACTGTGCTGCATTATCTTTCCGTGATCGGCCATTACGAGGATTTCACGCGGGGAATCATCGATACTTCGGGCCTGATCTATTACGTGAGTTTCATTTTTCTTTTCGTTTTTCTCACCGTGCGGTCGGTGGATTCCATGCGCTGGCGGCGCGCCTAATGTTGCGCAACCGCCAAAGGTTACACGGTGTGTGTCAGGGCATGGCTTTTTACCCTGAGCTTCGAAGGGCAGCCGTGCCGTATCATATGCGAAAAAATAGGGCTTTAGCCCCTGAGGCTTGGTTCACCGCGCCCTGGCATGCGGCGCGGCCTCACGGGCTGCGGAGGGATTCATAGAATGAAGTGGAACCGGCGTGAAGCGGCGGAATTTACCGGGAGCATCGGCTTGGCCATGCTCGTCGCCGGCTACCTGCGCTATTCGATTCAGGGAGAGCTGCTGCTCTTCAGCAAGATTACGCTCATTGCCGGGGGCATTTTTGTCGTCGCTGCCATTGTTCTGGGCTTTCAGCGGATTCTCGCATTCTTTTCCAAGCGCTCCTCGCGGCTGGGAACCAACACCACGATCCTGGCGCTCGCCGTGATCGCCATTCTTGGCATCGCGAATTTCGTGGGGTATCGCCATCACAAGCGCTTCGACCTCACCACCGAAAAACTCTATACCCTCTCCGATCAAACCACGAAAATTGTCGGCGGGCTTTCGCAGGACGTCACCATCATCTGCTTCGCCAAGCAGCCGAACCAGTCCTTGAGCGACTTGATGACCGAGTACAAGAGCCTGAGTCCGCGCATCAAGTTCGAGATCGTCGATCCGCAGGAAAAGCCGGACGTCGCCAAGGACTACGGCGCCACGCAGCTCGGCGACGTGATCCTCGCTTCCGGCTCGGTGAAGCTGCCCATCCAGCCGGGCCCCGAAGGCCAATTCTCCGAGCAGGACGTCACCAGCGCCATCCTGAAAGCCACGCGCAACAAAGTCAAAATGGTCTGCTTCATTACCGGGCATGGCGAGAAGTCTCTCAGCGACGGACAGGGGGGCGGCTATAGCCTCGTGGATGAGGGACTCAAGAAAGAAGGCTATACCACCGATTCCGTGAACCTGGTTTCCTCGAATAGCGTCCCTTCCGATTGCGATGTGCTCGTTATCGCGGGCCCCACGCGGGCCTTCTTTCCGCAGGAGGCCGCCATGGTCTCCCAATATCTCGACGCCGGAGGAAAAGCCCTCGTGGAGGTGGACCCGGAGACGGATCCGAAGCTCGGCGGCATCTTTTCATCCTGGAATATCAGCGTGGGCGATAACTACGTGATTGACGCCAGCGGCATGGGGCAATTGCTGGGAGCGGGGCCTGCCATTCCGCTCGTCGTGGATTATGGCGAGAGCCCCATCACCAAAAGCCTTCAAAGGACGATGACTTTTTTCCCGCTGGCGCGCACCGCGTCCATTGCCGATAAGTCCAAGTCGGAACCCGAATCCGTGGAACTTTTAAAAACTTCTCCGCGAAGTTTTACCGTCCCCAAGCTCGCGCAGAAGGTGAAGTTCGATCCCAAGACCGATACGGCCGGCCCGCTTTCGCTCGGCGTGGCTGCCAGCAAGAATGTGGACGACAAAAGCGCGCGCCTCGTCGTGATCGGGAATTCCGCCTTCGCCTCGAATCAGGCCGCCAATCAAGCCGGCAATGGCGATCTCTTCTATAACACCATTGACTGGCTCGCTCAGGATGAAAACCTGATTTCCATCCGGCCCAAGACGGCGGCGAACCGCAGCGTCACGCTTACGGAAAGTCAGGCGGCCCTGCTGAAATGGCTCGATCTGATTCTCCTGCCCGGCATCGTGATTTTTTCCGGAATTGTTATCTGGTGGAAGCGCCGATGAAACTGCGGCGGCAAAACGCAATCCGCCCAAGCACGTAGCGCAAATGCGGACAAGGTCCGCCGTAGCTCGAAGAGCGTAGGCGGATGGAAGCGCCGATAGGCAGATCCGCGACGAGACATGATCAAGAAATCCACACTGCTTGTGCTGCTTTGCGCCGCCCTTCTTGGCGGGGCCGCGTACTATTTCGATTGGAAACGCGGCAGCGTGGAAAAGCCGGCGGAAGACAATTCGAAACCTGCCTTCTCTATCCAGCCGCCGGACATCGCCTCGCTCACTCTCGCTCACCCCGCGACGCCAGATGTACCTCCGATTCGCATTGAGAAACGCAAGGGCGCCTGGGAGATTGTCAAGCCGCTCGAAACCGGGGCTGACCAGTCCACGGCGCAAGGAATCGCCGACCTGCTCGCCGACGCGCGCGTTTCGCAAACGGAACCCGGCACACCCGACCGTCTGAAGGCTTACGGCCTCGACCCGCCGCGCGTGTCGCTCGAGTTCCAGTTGCAGAGCGGCGTGAAACACACCGTGCTGCTGGGCGACAGAGATTTCACCGGCGCCTCCGTCTATTCGATCGTGGACTCGGCCCAGACCGTATCACTTCTTCCCGAATCTCTTTTGATCAGTTGCGGCAAATCCCTCGACGATTTGCGCGATCGCGCCGTGCTCCACGCCGATAGCAGCCGTGTAGCCTCCTTCACGCTCAAGAATTCCTCTGGCGAGCTTGCGGCAACCAAACAAAATAGCGGGTGGATATTTACGAAGCCCACAAGCGCGCCGGCCGATGCCGGCGCCGTGGGCTCGCTCCTCGCCGCGGTCGCGAACGCCCTGATGGCCGACATCGCGAGCGAGCAGCCGGAGAACCTCGGAAAGTATGGCCTCGCCAGTCCCTCCATCACATTGACACTCGCGGACGATACGGGAGAGAAGTCCACATTGCTCGTCGGAAAAAAGGATGGCGACGCTTGCTTTGCGCGCGATACTTCGCGCCCCATGATTTTTCGCATCACCGGCGATCTCTGCAAGAAACTCGCGGTGAGCTACGTCGGCCTTCGCGCGCCCGCCCCGCCATCGAAGTAATCCTCACCATCAAGGATGGTGCGATTATTCACTTGAGCCAAAAACTGGTCCTGCGTTTCGGCCAGTGCCGAATGAAGCCGCGCAACAGGAGGGCGGGGTTTCAACCCCGCCGTAATCCACGCATAAAAAGAAGGGTTTTAGCCCCTGAAGCCGCACGGCTCAACGCCGCAAGCGTCTTTGCGTCACGAAAATAATCTCCAAGGACGGTGGCAGAGCCAGCACCGCGTACGTCCAGGCAGCCTGCCGTCAAAACATATAGGTAAGTATTCACACAGTTACCCCTGAACTTCCTGCTTGCGCCGCCTCCCAAATCTTGCCATAGTCGCAGGCATTCGGGGGGGCACCCATGATTCGAAAGAGAAAGCAAAAGCGACCCACAGGGAAATCCACCCGGCTGCACAAGGACCGCCGTCGCAGGCATCGCCACTGGCAGGTGACCGTCTACTACCACGACGGCGAAAAGTTTGGCCGTGTCTATATTGATCGCGAACGCGCCCGGCGCTTTGCCGCACGCCAGAAGAGATCCCCGATGGTCAAGGCCACACGCATCCTGGAAGTCGATTAGACTGCCGCAAAACGCTCCGGCCTCTCGCGCGCCGGACCTTGTCCGCGCGCTGGCCGCATGTTATAAATATCGAGTTATCGCGCAGCTTCCTTCAAGCGGGATTCGTATAGTGGTAGTACGCGACCTTGCCAAGGTCGAGGCGAGGGTTCGATTCCCTTATCCCGCTCCAGTTTTTCCGTCCGATTTTTTGGCCCAGCGCCGCGCGATTCCGAGTGGTGCCCGGGGTGGGGGTCGAACCCACACGTCCCTTGCGGGACAGGGGATTTTAAGTCCCCCGCGTATGCCATTCCGCCACCCGGGCCGGGCCTCCGAGCGAGTGTAGCACGAAGCTTTTTCCCGGTGGCAGCGCCCGAAGACACGATTTTGCCGCGATTTCAGCGCGCGTCCGCATTCTTTTAGAATCGTGCTACAGAAAAACGAGTTCCCTCGGCCCCGTCCGCACCGCTTTGCCTTTTCTCGGGCCATCCATCAGGCAGCCTCCGGTTTTATCGGAGGCTTTATTAATTGGGCAAGGTACTGTCCGAAAGCTGCGCGCCCCAATAGGGTACTGGTACTATGAAGGCGCAGATTCTTCCGTCCTGAATCACCGCATGGAGGCAGGCCCAATGAAACGGAAATGGCTTGACCAACTAATGAACATCAACAAGGAACTCCTGCTGATCCTCTCGATCATCGTGTTCGCGGCCGTCATCAATTTCTTCGTTGCCGGGCAGAGGCTCGTGCTCTCGTTCTACGATCTGCCCACTCTTTTCGCCGCTTACTACTTCGGCCGCACCCGCGCGGTGCAGACGGCCCTCGCTTCCATCCTGATCGTTTGCTGGGTCAACCTGGAGAACCCGCTCGCGCTGGCAACCGGAGCGGTCGAGCCGGTGCGGCAACTGACGGCTTGGTCGGGCATCGTCGTGTGGGGCGGTTTTTTGGTCGTCACCGCCTACGCCATGGGCACGCTCTACGAGAAGAAAGAGAAAAGCCTCAACGAACTGCGGGAAACCTATTACGGCGTCCTGCAGATTCTTTCCGGCGTCGTCTCCAACGACAAATACACCCAGAATCACTCCTACCGCACCTCGATCTATGCCTCCCGGCTCGCTGAGCAAATGGGCCTGCCGGAGCAGCGCGTGGAGGACGTCCGCGCCGCCTCCCTGCTGCACGACATCGGCAAGCTCGAAGTCAGCCGCCAGATTCTCTATAAAGCCGCGAAGCTCTCGGACGAGGAAATCACCGTCATGCAGTCGCATCTAACCAAGGGAATGCAAACGCTGAAGCCCCTCGGCGGAACCCTGCGGCGCGTGCTGCCCATTATTTTGAGCCACCACGACAAATTCGACGGCTCGGGCTACAACCCCGTGAAGGGCGAAGACCTTCCCCTCGAATCGCGCATCATCAGCGTCGCGGACGTCTACGATTCCCTGGTCAGCGACCGCCCCTACCGCAAGGCGATGTCTCCCTTCGAGGCGCGCGATATTATTTGCAAGGGCGCGGGCAAGGACTTCGATCCCCAGGTCGTCGCGGTATTCGAAGCCGCTTTCCACCACGGCCTCATGGAAGTCCCCGAAGTTCTCGTCTGATAGATTATCCTGCGTGGGTCTTGCGGCGGGCCATTCCGCTTCGCTCCGGCTAGCCCGGCGCGGGCCGGCCCGTCACTTGGCTTCGCGAAGAAACCGCGCGGCTTCCTCGGGCGGCGTGGGATTGATGTAGAAGCCGGTGCCCCACTCGAATCCCGCCACCTTCGTCAGCTTGGGCATCATCTCGATGTGCCAGTGGTAATGGTCGTTGATTTCCTCGCCGATCGGCGACGTGTGAATCACGTAGTTGTACGAGGGGCAAGCGAGCGTGGCGTCGAGCCTCGCTAGAAATTCGCGCAGCACGGCCGCCAGCTTTCCGTAGTACGGCGTGGGCATGTTCTCGAATGCCGAGCTGTGCTGCCGCGGCAAAATCCAGGTCTCGAACGGAAACCGCGCCGCGAATGGCTCGAGCGCGATGAAGTGCTCGTTTTCCAGCACCATGCGCGTCCCCGTCTCGATTTCCTGCCGTATCATGTCGCAGAAGATGCACCGCTCCTTTTCGTCGTAGTACCGTTTCGAGCTGTCCACTTCCTCGCGCACGCGCTTCGGCACGATCGGCAGCGCGATCAATTGCGAGTGCGTGTGCTCGAGCGATGCCCCCGCCGCCTCGCCGTGGTTCTTGAAGACCAGCACGTAGCGGAAGCGCCGGTCGTTTTTCAGGTCAAGCACACGGTCCCGATACGCCCACAGCACTTCTTCCACCGCTTTTTCCGGCAGCGTTGCGAGCGTGCTCTTGTGGTCCGGCGTTTCCACGATCACCTCGTGCGCGCCCACTCCGTTCATGCGGTCGAATAGGCCCTCGCCCTCGCGGTCGAGTCCCCCTTCGATTCCCAAAGCCGGAAATTTATTGGGCACCACGCGCACCGTCCACCCGGGCGTGTCCCTTCCCCCGCCGTTGCGTCCGTACGCCAGAATCTCCGGCGGAGTTTTCCCTTCATTTCCGGGGCAGAAGGGACAGTTCGGCACGCCCTTGATCTGCACGCTCTCGCGCACAAAATCCATGGGACGCTTGGCGCGGTCCGTGGAAATGATTACCCACCGGCCCGTGATGGGATCCTTGCGAAGCTCCGGCAAACCCCTTCCCTCCCCCTCGCGGCGCAGCTTGCGCGCGCGTTCCGATGCGCCCATTCTACTATGCACCGCCCGCCGTGGGAATTGCCGTTACCCACGCGGTTTCTGATAAGTGGTAAACTCCCTGGCATGGCCGCCAAAAAGAAAACCAAAAAGAAGCCCGCGAAGAAGCGCGCAACTCCCAAGAAGAAACTCGCGAAGAAGAAAATAACTCCCAGGAGGAAGCCGGCGAAAAAGAAGCCCGCTCGCAGGTTACGCCGGGAATCCGATACGCCCACTTTCGCGCTCGAACCCCGCATGGCGCCGGACGTCGAATCCGGCGATTTGCAGGGACTATCCAACGTCGAAAGCGCCGACTCCGAAAGTGTGGACGAGCTGCTCGAGGAAGGGAACGCCTTCGAGGCCGAAGTGGTCAAGGGCGTCGAAGACGCCGGAGACACCGGCGAAAAGCCAGTCCGTACCCACGAGGTCCCCGAGGACGACGTCCCCGGCGAATATCTCGACGAAGAGCAGTAGCGTCGTCCGCCCTCTGCTTTTGAACTTGTAGCGGCCATCTTTTAGGTGGGCCGCCTTGCTCCGGCATTTGCCCTTGCCTTTGCACCGGCCGCTTTACTCTCCCATCTCTCGCTGTGGCCTGCCCTGTCCACGAATTCCTTGCGTCGAAGATGGAAGTAGCATTAGGATGCACGAGCCGTAATTCTAAATGAGATATTCCGGTTAACATCCGGGACGGCAAGAGCTGGCATAAGACGGTTGTTCCGAAACTCGCAGCGGTCCCTGTGAAGGACGGACAATATCGGGCCAGCCGCCGCTTATCGGAATTCGCGGCCGATTGAAGAACGAATGACCATGACCAACATCAACGGCAAAGCCTACGCGATGAACGCCATCACGCCGATGAGGCCGTGCAAAACCCGGATCGTGCGCGCGTTCTTCTTCATTCTCGGGCTCATCAAGCCGCTGCAGAGCGCCCTGGTGAATCTGTCGTTCATTCATTTCGCGCGCTGGGTGATTGTCCCGCGGCGCCGGTTTCCCCGGTTGAGCGAGCAGCAGCCGAAGGAGCACCTGCGGTACGACTATCTGCTCTTCTTCAGCAATTTCAACGGCACATGGAACCAGTATATCGACGCATTTTCCGACGTTCTGAGCGCTGGATTAAACGCCATCTGGCGATGGAGCGAAAAATTCCCTGGGGCCGTGCCGGTGACGGCGTTCAAGGACTACATCTCCCGCGTGCAATTTCAGACCGACTACTACTACGACGCCTATCCCCGCGCCACGACCAACGACGTGAAAGCAGCCCACCGCGTGCAGGCGGCATTCGACGACCTCGCAAGGCGCAACCTTGGCATGTCCACGGATGATTTTGCCAAGGCATATTTGCAGTTTCGGGTGCAAGTGCAGCGCGACCTGGGAGAGACGGGCGAACCGCCCGTCGGAACATAGGCACAGCGATGGCGAACCAAAGCGGCAGCGTCTACGGATTGACGGTTCTCTCGCCCATCAAGGACGATCCCAATCGGGAGATTTCGCACAACCTTGCCCTTCGAAAATATCTGGCAAGGCTGCCGCGCCACGAGCGCAGTCCCTTCGCGCAGGTATCCAGCACGCATCTGGCGAGGTTGGTCGTAATGGACGACGTGGTCTACGTGGGAATGCCCGCTTGCGAGGAGCATCTGCTGGCAAAGTATCTGATCTTCGAATCGAATTTCGATGGCCCTCTCGACACCTATCTGGAGCGGATGGCGCGCGAAATCCCGGGCACCGTGAATGCCGTGTGGGAACACTGTGTGGGATATCCCGGGTCGAAAAATGTGGCTGCGTTTAAGGCCTACATGAAAAAGTGCCAGGTCGAGACGACATTCTATTTCGCCGACGTGAACGACAAAACCGTGCAACAGACGCTCCGCGCGTTGCAGACGCAAAGCGCCGTCGCCGCTTTCATCGAGAAGCACCAGGGCGCGCCGCCGGACGCATTGCAGCAAGCATTCGCGCAATTCGTGAAAGAGCTGAACAGCTCGCCTCCGCCGGCGCCGGCCGCCACGCCCGAAAAGGAATTCGCCGACGAATTGATATGAGCCGACTCGACCCCACCGATATCCAGGGATTTGTCCTGCGCGGATATACCTTCCCATTCGCGCGATATCTATTTCTTGAGATTTTGCCTAAGCACGGAAGAGATTTCCTCGGAAGTCTCATTGACCTGCTCACCACGGGCGAGCGCTGGGATCAGGGCAAGCCGCGCACGACCGTGAACATTGCCTTCACCTATAGAGGCCTGCTCAAACTCGAACTGCCTGAGGCGAGCTTGCAGAGTTTTCCCGTGGAGTTCGTTCAAGGCATGAAGGCGCGCGGGCTGATCCTGGGCGATACCGGCAGGAATTCTCCAGAGCATTGGGATGATATCTGGCGCAAGGAACAGGTGGACGCCTGGCTCGGCGTCTACGCGCAATCGGCCGAGGAACTGGAACAGCAGTGCGCGCAGTTGCGGACGCTCATGCAGGGCGGAGCCAGCGAGATCGCATCGCAAGACGCCGGGGCGCTAAGTATCAATGGGCAGTACACCACCAAGGAACATTTTGGTTACACGGATGGTTTCGGCAATCCCGACTATTTGGGTGTGGAGCGCGACACCCAGCCGGGACAGGGCAAGCTGATGCCGGACGGCACATGGGCGCCCCTCGCAACCGGCGAGCTTCTGCTCGGCTATGCGGACGAGGCGGGCGAGCTGCCCGTCGCACCGGTTCCGCACCTGCTGGCCAACAACGGCACGTTCATGGTCTACCGCAAGCTGCGTCAGAACGTGGCCACATTTCGTGCCTATCTGGAGGACAAAGCGAAGCTCTACGGGGATAAGGAGAAGCTGGCATCGAAGTTCATCGGCAGGTGGCGCGATGGCACCCCGGTCGAGCTGTCACCGAAGAACCCGGACCCGGCGATTTTGGCGGACAAGAACCAAAACGTGAACTTCACCTTCGGCAAGGATCTGGATGGAGCGCGCTGTCCCATCGGCGCCCACGTGCGGCGGACGAACCCGCGCGATGCGTTCGGCTTCAATGGAAAGCTGGTCAACCGGCGGCGCATCACGCGCCGCGGCCTGCCCTACGGACCCTATGCGCCGGAAGATCAGCCGGTGAGCGGCGACGAACGCGGCATCGTCTTCATGGCCCTGAATGCCAGCCTCTTCCGTCAGTTCGAATTCGTCCAGCAGCAGTGGATCGACTATGGCAACGACGCGCGGCAAGGCAATGATAAGGACATGCTCATCGGCAACCACGGAGGCGCCGGGAAGTTTGTGATTCAAGGCACGGACGATCCCTCGAATCCGCCGTTCATCTGCGGAGCGCTGCCGAATTTCGTGGAACTCCGCGGCGGAGACTACTTTTTCGTTCCCAGCATCACGGCCCTGCGATTGATCGCCGCCCATTCTGTCGACCCGCGCTGAATCGAAACCGGCGGCTGGCCACCCTCTGGTTTCTTCATCCCGCCGTTTCATGGACGGATAATACTTTGAAGCAAGGCCCATGCTACTTCTAAAGGCTGCGGCGCACCTATAGCTGCCCTGACCCATTTTGCTTCTCGCCCAACCAATAGAGGACCAGCTCGACGCGGCTTGAAACCCCCAGCTTGTCGAATATGCGGAACAGATAATTTCGGATGGTATGTTCGCTCAGGTCCAGCCGCGCGGAGACTTCCCGGTTCGTCAGTCCTTCGGCCACCAGACGCACAACCTCTTCTTCCCGCTTCGAGAGCAGATCGATTCCATGCGCATCGCGCAAATGCACGGGAATGGTGTGGCCCAGCGCATCCACCACATCGCGGAGATGCTTGCTGTTGACCCACACCTGTCCCTGGTGTACGGCGTGGATGCACTTGCCGAGTGTTTGCAGGGGTTCATCGCGGAAGACCACGCCGCGCGCGCCATAGCGGAACGCATCAATCACCAGCTCCCGCTCCCGCGACTCGAGCAGGATGATGGCGTGCGTCTTCGTTTGCAGGGAATGCAACTCGCGCAGCAAGCGGTAGCCCTCGAGAGGGCCCTCTTGCAGGTGCGAGCTGATCACCGCCACGTCCGGCTCGTGTTTTTTTACCAGCGACAGTGCGTCCTGGGAGTTCACCGCGAAACCGATCACCGCCACACGATTGCGCTTGGTCCGGAACACGCTCTGGACCAATTCGCAATTCATGTGATTCGCTTCCGCGATCACAACATTTACAACAGAACTCCGCGTCTGCTGCGCCTTATGCATCGGCCCCCTCCGCAGCTTCGGAGTCTGAAACGGTACTGTATTATAAACGTCCTTATTTGGTGATTACAAGGAGAAAGTGTATCGCGGCAGCCAAGTATTCAGGGCGCTATATCAGGTGAAGTGTGTCCCCCGCCGCGAGCCTATCCGCCCTTGCCCTGCACAGCCTGTTTTTCGCGGAGCGCGGCTCCGAAATCGGGTCCCCATTCCGCACGATTAGCGGGCCTTTCCGCGAGCCTCGAAGACTCGCCCCGGGATGTTTTTTCGCAGCCATACGCAAAAATAGACTCCGCGACCCCCATCCATCTCTTCCCTGGATTTCGGCTATCGGACTGATTGTGCGGTAGATCGAACCACGGAACGCCCCATTCCAGCCCAGTAAAGTGGCCTCGCTTCGAAGGCCGCTTCCCTACCCTCCTCGTTCTTCTGTGCCGGCTCGCGTATCCAAAAGCTGGGGGACGTTAGGTACATTTATCCACGGTAGTTAAGAACTGTTCGTGTTCACCGAAAAAGCCGGAAACGGAAAATATAGCTGGGCAGGAAGGCTCGGCGAAACCCTCCTTCGAGCGAGCACTCCGCCAGGGAACAAAGCGCCCCGTCCATTCTAGATATTCCGCCACTTGTGCGAGGTGGGGTTGCAACGTAGTGTACGTGCCTTAATTATATGCAGACGAATCGAAATTCGGAATCGCACGGCACGCGTGCTTGTCCCGCGAGCGCCAGCGAAAAAAATCACCGCGCGACGCTGCGTTTCGCCCTGCGCGCCCCCGCGAATTTCGCCTCTGTTGCCGCCCTCATCGCTGTCCTTCTATGCGCCTCCGCCGCTTCAACGCAAGCTCAATCGCAACATCAGCCGATGGCGGCCAACATGAATCGAGCGGACGCCGCATCGGCAGTTTCCAATCTCAACTCCAACTCGAATTCCGGCGGCGATACAGTGCAGCCGGAACTCGAGCGCCGGGATGCGCGGTACCAGCTTTGCGCTAGCGACGTGATCGCGCTCGAATTTCCTCTTACACCGGAATTCGACCAGACCGTGAACATACAGCCGGATGGGTTCGCAAGCCTGGCGGGGGCAGGTGACGTTCACCTAGAAGGCCTGACGACAGAGGAAGCGGTAGCGGCGATTCAGAAGGCTTACGCCGGGATTCTGCGCGATCCGATCGTCACGGTGGAGCTGAAGGATTTCAACAGACCGTATTTCGTTGTGAGCGGGCAGGTGAACAAACCGGGGAAATACGATTTGCGCGGTTACACGTCGGCGACAGAAGCCGTGGCCATCGCCGGGGGATTCAATGACTCCGCGAAACATTCGCAGGTGCTGCTTTTCCGCCGCGTGAACAACGAATGGTACGAGGTGAAGTCGCTCGATCTGAAGCGGATCCTGAAGGGGCACGACGTGAATGAAGACGCTGAGATTCGTCCGGGAGACATGCTGTTTGTGCCGCAAAACTTTATCTCGAAGATAAAAAGATACATTCCCTCAACGGGGATTGGAACCTATTACGAGCTTTATAGATGAGCAGGGACGCATCATTCGGCCAAAAGCGGAAGCGGGAAGGAAGGGCGGAGGCGTAGATGGGCGAGTTAGGGATTCGGCGGGAGGGAAGCCCGGCAGCTCTGACATATACGCTGAGGGATGCCGTCGCGCCGGTCTTCCGCAAGCGGCGGTTGGCATCGCTGATTTTTGTGGGAATTTTCTTGGGGGCAGTGCTGAGCGGACTGTTGGCTCCGCGGAGATATGAAGCGGAAATGAAAATTCTGGTGAACCGCGATCGCGTGGATGCCGTGGTGACGCCCGATCCCGATGCTCCGGTGGCGGCGGCTCCGGTGGCGGCGGTGAGCGAAGAGGATATGAACTCGGAAGTGGAATTGCTGAAAAGCCGCGACCTGCTGGAGAAAGTGGCGCTGGCCTGCGGACTGGACTCGAAGAAAGAGACGGCATGGGACCGCATCGGCGATGTGATGCGGGGCACGAAGCCGACAGGAGAAACATGGCTGGCGAGGTCCGTCGAGACGCTGGAAGGTCAATTGGTGGTGGAACCGCTCAAGAAGACCACTTTGATCCGCGTGGCCTACGCTTCGAGCGACCCGCAGCTTTCCGCACACGTGCTGGAAACGCTTGCAACTTTCTACCAGGAAAAGCACGCGGAGGTGCACCGGCCCGCGGGGACATTCGACTTTTTCAACCAGCAAACAAGCCGCTATCAAGGAGAGCTGGAGGCAGCGGAGGCACAGCTCGAGCAATTCGACAGCGAGGAAGGCGTCGTAGCACCGGCGGCCGAGAAGCAGCTTGCGCTCGAGCAACTGAGTCAATTCGAGGCGGAGCTGCAACAGGACCAGGCAAACGCATACGGAGCCGAACGCCGCGCCCGCGCGCTCCAGGCAGAGGCAGCGGCGCTGCCACAACGGCAGACGACGCAAACGACAGAGCGGGACAATGGTGAGTTGCTGGCGCAACTGAAAAGCACGCTGCTGTCTCTCGAGCTGAAGCGCAGCGAAATGGCGGCCAAGTATGCGCCCAGCTATCCGCCCGTGCAGCAGGTGGAGGCGCAAATCACGGATGCGCGAAATGCCATCGCGCAAGCGGAGGGGTCGCCCCTGCAGGAGATCACGAGCGACCGCGCGCCGGCCCAGGATTGGATGGCCACGGAACTGGCCAAGGCGGAAGCCGATCGCGCGGGGTTCGAAGCGCAGGCGGCCGCCACGGCGCGCGTGGTGCGCCAATACAAGGAAACGGCGCAGCAACTGGATGAAAAAGGGGCGACGCAGGACGATCTGGTTCGCCAGGTGAAGACGGCGGAGGACAACTATTTGCTCTATCTTGGCAAACGCGAAGAAGCGCGCATTTCCGACGCCCTGGACAGCAAGCGGATCGTGAACGTATCCATCGCCGAAGCCGCGACGGTGCCCGCCCTGCCGACACTGGATTTCGGCTGGTTGCTGATGGGGAGCTTCTTCACGGCGGGAATCGTGAGCGTGGGCGCGGCGTACGCTGCCGACCGGCTGGACCCCTCGTTCCGGACTCCGCAGGAACTCGGCGAGTACCTGGATATACGGGTGCTGGCGGCGATTCCCAAGGGCATGACGATGAGGGAGATGCATGAGCCGAACATTTGACATCCTGCGCAGAAACGATCGCGTGGCGGAGGAGTTTCCTTCCCCGGCGGCGCAGCAGGGGCAAGGGAATGGCGCGGCGCAACACCGGGATCGCCGCGCCGTGATGGAAGACGAAGTGATGAAGCTGGTGCAGCGGGTGTTCATTTTGCCGGAGTCGGCCGCGTCACCGGAGGCTGTGGCATTCTGCGGCGTGGACGAAGGAGCCGGGTGCAGCTGGGTATGCGCGCGGGCGGCGGAAGCGATGGCCGAAGAGTCGCCCGGCACGGTGTGCATCGTGGACGCGAACCTGCGGTCTCCCTCGCTCGGCGAATACTTCGGAATTGAAAAATGCCCCGGGTTCGCGGATGCGGTGAAGGGAATGCGGCCGATTCGCGAATTCGCGCGGCGAGTCGAGAGAAGCAATCTATGGCTCGTGACCGCGGGCGCGGCGGGTGCGGAGCCGAATGGGGCGCTGAACCGGGAACGTCTGCGCGCGCGATTTTCGGAACTGCGCGGCGAATTCGACTATCTGTTGATGGATACGCCGCCCGCGTCTTCGCATTCCGATGCCGTATTGCTCGCGCAGCTCACCGATGGAGTGGTGCTGGTGGTGGGGTCGAACACGACGCGGCGCGAAACGGCGCGGATCGCAAAAGAGAGTTTTAAGGCTTCGAGAGTTCCGATTCTGGGGGCGGTCCTGAACAAAAGGACCTATCCCATCCCCGAAGCCCTCTACGCAAGGCTGTAGAGCCGGGCTTTTTGTCCAGCCGCCGCCGAATGCAGGGCTGGATGAGCGGGAAGAGTATGGCGGGGCGGAATCGTCCCCGCAAAAAGACCGAGTGGCCGGGTCCGGAATCTAACCGTTGGATTAGGAGAGCGGGTCCACCCCGGGACTTGCAACGCGTTCATTCCGGTTCCCAAGAGGCCGGAAGGGGCGCGTTGCAGGCCTCGCGACCAATACAAAACGAAGGAAACGGTGTTTACTCATGCAAACGCTCTCGGCCGGACAGGCCACTCGGGAAAGTTTCGGAAGAGTTGGCGATATTCGCAGCGCGTTGAGCCGGCTTTGGAAGCGGGCGGCGGCGCGCGGCAATGGACGGCACGCCGCTCGCGTATTCCGGCGAGACCCGCGCATTCCCAGCATCGAAGAGCTACTGCAGCGGGAAGAGGTGCGCGTGGATGCGCGGGAAACGCGCAAGATCGTGGGCGGAAAAGCCGTGCTGGTTACCGGCGCGGGAGGAAGCATCGGATTGGAACTGTGCCGGCAGATCGCACAAGGCGGTCCGCGCAAGCTGCTGCTGCTCGATAAATCCGAAAACAGCCTGTTCTACGCAAACCTGGAAGCCTCCGAGCGCCTGGGCGCGGCGCGTGTGAACCCCTTTCTCATGAACCTGCTCGATGGGCAGGGCACGAATGAAATCGTGAGAAACGAACGGCCGGACATTATTTTTCACGCCGCGGCGCACAAACATGTCGGATTGCTCGAACGGCAGCCGCAGGAAGCCATTCGCAACAACGTGCTGGGGACGCGCAATATCGCGGAGGCGGCGCTCGAATCGGGCGCCGGCCGCTTCGTGAATATCTCGACAGACAAGGCGGTGAACCCGCGCAATTACATGGGCCTTTCGAAAAAAGTGACCGAACTGTGCATTCAGGAACTGGCGCGCCACGGCGGAACGAGATTTTCAAACGTACGGTTCGGAAACGTGGCCGGAAGCACAGGCAGCGTGCTGCGGCTTTTCTGGGAGCAAATTCAGAAGGGCGGGCCCGTGCGCGTGACGGACCCGCGCGCGACGCGGTACTTCATGTCCGTGACGGAAGCGGTGCACCTGATCCTGCGCGGCGCGGCGCTCGGCCGGGGCGGGGAAACATTCGTTTTCGACATGGGCGAACCGCTCAATATTTATGAACTGGCGAAGACCATGGTGCTTTTCGCGGGCCTGAAGCCGGAGGAAGACCTGGCCATCGAGTTCACCGGCCTGGGTGAAGGAGAAAAGATCGCGGAAGAATTGTGGGAGGAGTGGGAGAGGGCGGAGCGGACCGAATCCGAAGGCATTTTCGCGATACGCGGCCAGAATGCGCGGCGGGGCGTGCTCGAGGAAATCCAGCAGATGGAGAATTATCTGGCCCGCGGCGACACCAAGGGGCTGCTCCGATACGTACACGGAATTTTCCCGGAGTTTGGATGGAACCGAAGCCGCTCGATGGCGCAAGCAACAATCGCTTCCGAGCGAATGGCGGCCATGCCGTCGGCGGGAGCCGCGTGAGAATTCCCCTATGCAAACCGGAAATAGGTGAACGCGAAATCGAGCGCGTGACGGAAGCGTTGCGCACGGGGCGGCTCAGCCTGGGCCCGCTGCTCGCGGAATTCGAGGGGGAATTCGCGGCCTATGCCGGGACGCGTTACGCCGTGGCGGTCAGCAGCGGAACGGCGGCGCTGCACCTTTGCGTGAAGGCGCTGGGCATCGGAGCGGGGGACGAAGTCCTCACGACATCGTTCAGCTTCGTCTCGTCGGTGAATTGCCTGCTCTACGAGCGGGCCATGCCGGCGTTTGCGGACATTGATCCTGCGACATTGAATCTCGATCCCGAGGAGATCCGGAAAGTGCTCAAGCACGATACCGTGTGGGACCGCGCGCGATGCGGGCATGTGAACCGGCGGACGGGGCGCGTGCTGAAAGCTATTCTTCCCGTACACACATTCGGGCTTCCGTGCGACATGGGGGAAATTATGGAAATCGCCGGAGAGTTCGATCTGCGAGTGTTGGAGGATGCCTGCGAGGCGCTCGGGGCGGAATATCGCGGGCGTCCGGCGGGGACATGGGGCGACGCGGGAGTCTTTGCCTTTTATCCCAACAAGCAGATGACCACGGCGGAAGGCGGGATGATCGCGACGAACAATCCGCAGATCGCCCATCGGTGCCGCAGCCTGCGGAATCAGGGCCGGGATGAAGATGGCGGATGGCTGCGCCACGAGCTGCTGGGCTACAACTACCGCCTGAGCGAACTGCACTGCGCCCTGGGCCTTGCGCAACTGGAACGAATCGAGGAACTGCTGGGAGCGCGGGCGCGGGTTGCGGCGCTCTATGCGCGCTTTCTTTCCGGGGTCCCCGGAATTCTGCTGCCGCGCGATCCGCCGGAGACGAAGCGGAGCTGGTTTGCCTACGTGATCCGCCTGGAGGGACCACCGGGAGCAGCCCCGCGCGATCATCTGATGGCCCGATTGCGGGAGCGCGGGATCGCCTGCCAGGCATATTTCCCTCCCATTCACCGCCAGCCGTATTTCCGGGAGTTTTCTCCGGCGCGGCAGCGGGCGCTTCCGTTGACCGAATCGGCGGCGGACCGGTGCCTCGCTCTTCCGCTTTTTCCGGCGATGACCGATGAGCAAGTGGAGGAAGTGTGCGCGGCGGTGGTGGAGATTTTGAGCCGCCAGGAAAATATGCTGGCGCAAGACAATGAGAAAAAGGAAGGGAGGGAAGCACATGGCGCAAGAGAAGAATCGCGAGCGAGCGCGGACGCCGTGGCCCATGCGCATGATTCGAACGCGGCCATATCTTTATAGCGCCGTGTGCAAGGCGCGATTGTTCTATTCTCGGCGGATCGCGGGAGCGAAGACGCGAGGGCATTTTCCGCAGCAACCGGGAATTGCTGGGCATGAATGCGTTCGAAGCGGAGCAGGTGGAATCCTTGCGGGCCCACGGGTACGCGCTGGCTCGCGGATTTTTTCCGAAATCGCTCGATGGACAGCATTTACCGGAAGGCGGACGCGATGTTCCGCGATCTTCAGATTGATTTCGAGCGGGCCTACTCGGTGGAGACGGGAGAGCGGCGGAGCTTGGCAGGCGTTTCCTACGACGAGCTAGCGGCCAGCGAAAAAATGATCGCGCTGCGGGATCCGCTGGTGCACATTCCGGAAATCATCGCCGTGGCGTTTCACGAGAGCATACTGAAAATCGCGGCGAATTTTCTGGGCTGCGTCCCGCCGCTTTATCGCGTGATGGTGGTGCGCGATTTTCCGCACAATCGCGCGCTGCATTCGGGCAATTTTCACAAGGACAACGACGAATGCGATTCCCTGCAAATCTTCGTGTATCTGGTGGACATTGACGACACGCGCGGCCCGCTGGTCTACGTTCCGGGATCGAATCATTACGACGTCCGATCGTGCCGGCCGCGCCTTTCGCGCGATCTGGGCCTCGCGTCGCACGACGGCCGGCTGAGCGACGAGGAAGTGGAGCGCGTGTATCCGCGGAGCGGTTGGGCGGTGCTGCGGACGGTGAGAGGCAGCATCGCCGCGATCCACGGCAACGGCATCCACAAAGGCCCCGCGTGGACGCGCCCGGGCGATCCGAATAATCAGCCGCGCACGGCCATCCGTCTGGACCTGCATGGGTACAAGAGAGGCGTGGCACGTGACGGGAAAGAAAACCGCATGCAGCAGGCGGATTTTGCGCGCATGAGTCGAGCTCCAGCGGTTGTTCGCCCATGCGGCCATTGTCGAAGAACCGGTACCCGTTGCAGCGCGCGTGGCGCGAGCGCACGCGGGATAGCCCGGGAAGGAGGCCGGAAATGCATCTCCAAGCCACCGCTTCGCGGGCCGCCACGCTGCTGGCGAAAAAACCGGGGCTCTTTTGCCGGGTGATGCTCGGAAAACTCAATACGGTGCGGCGGATGCCACAGCTTCCCGCGCGGAAGCGCATGAACGGCGTCATCTTCGAATGCGGCCTGGACCACCACCGCGGCATCGCGCCGATGTATTTCGGCTCCTATGCGCCGCTGATCGTGGAGGCCATGAAGCGATTGCTCGAGCCCGGGGACGTGTTTATCGATGTGGGCGCGAACGTCGGGTACCTTTCCGCCATCGCTGCGGGACTCGTCGGGCTGCGAGGAGAGGTTCATTGCTTTGAGCCCGTGCCGGCGTACTTCGAAAGAGTTTCCAAGCTCGCGGAACTTAATCCAGGACACTCGATCGCCGCGATTCCGTGCGCAGCCGGCGCGAGGCCGGGAACGTGCGTGATTTACGTGACGCGCGAACCCGGGCAGAACACGCTGGTGCGCGGGTATAAGGGCGGGCCGGAAATTATTGCGACTATGGAAGTCCCCGTGGTGCGGCTGGATTCCTACATCGAGGCGCGGGGCATCGGGCGCGTGGCGCTCGTCAAGATTGATGCCGAAGGGTTCGAGCTGCCCGTCCTCGAAGGACTACGCGGCTATTTTGAAAGACGCGAGGACCGGCCGGCGATTATTTGCGAGATTGCACCGCGCGCCTATTCGCTGATGGGCAGGAAACTTTCGGACCTCGCCGGGCTGATGGCGAAATATGGCTACGCCGCGCGCGATTTGATTGATGGGGCGACACCTGTGGATATCCGCGCGATCAAGCATGTGGAAGATGTTTTATTTTTGGCGGGCGCGGAGAGATAGATGCAGCTCCGCAAACGGAGTGGGCGAAGTCTGGAAAATTCCGCGGCCGGCGATTTCGAGCGCCGCGATTCTGGCGCTCGCGGGCGCGGGAGGCGTCGCGCTATTTTTTCTGGCTGCGGCGCCGGGCGCGGCGCTTTTTATCGTGGCGGGCGCGGCCGCGCTGGCAATTCTGCTCCGCTATCCCGAGCTGGCGCTGGCGCTCTACGCGGTGGCGGGCGACGTGAAGGGCGACGATCGCATCGCGGCGCTGCTGCCGGTGGATCTGACGCTCGCTCTGGGGGCGGTCCTCGCGGGTGGCATGGCGCTGAATTTCCTGCGCAGGAAACGGATTCTGCCGATGCCTGCCGCCTATTTCCTTTTTGTTCCGTTAGTGGCGCTGATGGCCGCGAGCCTGGCGCATACGCCGGTGTTCGACGCCGGCCTGGAAAAGCTGGAGCGATTCCTGACGGTGACGGGCATCGTGATCGTGGCGCCATTTTTTGTTCTAGGCTCGGCGAAGCAGATGAAGCGATTTCTGGCCGGGTTCGCCGCCGCGGCGTTTGCGATCTGCGCCTATTCGCTTACCGGGTTGGGCGGCGCCGAACGATTGGTTACACCGAGCGACAACACAATCGGATTGGGCCACATCGCGTGCGCGCTGATCCTTTTGATTTGGTTCGGCGTGATTTCCCGGCAATCATTTCCGCGGCGGATGCTGGCCTACGGATTGCTCGCCGTGCCGGCTGTGGCGCTCGTAGGCTCGGGTTCGCGCGGCTCGGCGATTGCCTGCGCGCTCGTGATCTTCCTCAGTCTTTTCTTTGATCGTCGGCTGCTGGTGGACTTGAGCTGCGTGGCTGCGCTGGGACTTGCCGCGCTGCCGTTCACGCGCATCCCGGAGGCGTCCATCGAATATCTGGGCACGCTATTCGGCAGCCAAAGCGTGAGCGCGCTGCTGGAGTTTCGGAGCGACCTGCTCGACGCTGGCTGGAAACTGCTCGAACGCCATCCGCTGATGGGCGCCGGCCTGGACGGCTTTCGCTACAGCTCGCCCAACGCCGGCCTCTACAAATGGCCGCACAATATTTTTCTCGAAGTTGCGTGCGAGTTGGGGATTCCCGCGGGCCTGATCGTATGCGCCGTTTTCGGCAGCGCGATCCGTGAGGCATGGCGGCAATGGAAGGACCGGCTGACTCCCCACTTCACACTCTCGCAACTGGCCGGGGCGCTTCTTCTGATCGGCATCGTGAACGCGACGAATACCGGCGACATCAATTCGGACCGGTCCACGTGGCTTTTCATGAGCCTGGTGTTCGTCGTCCGGGGCATCCGCAAGGGGCCGTTCCAATATCCGGAGGCCGCGGGATGGGAATGACCTCACAAACGGCTGAACTCATTTCTCTTTCCGCGTCCGGGGAACGGACGGATGGAATTCGCCTGTGCCATTTCACCACGGCCCATAGGCAACTGAAGAGCCGTGCGTTTCACAGGGAGTGCCTGCCGCTCGCGGCGGCTGGAATCGCGGTGCGCTACGTGGCGCCGATGGATATTCGCGGCGGGCGCGAGGGCGTGGATTTCGTGGCCCTGTCGGAGCATTCGAGCCGCACACGCCGCATTCTCGCCGGCCCTCGGCTTCTGCGGAAACTTCTGCGGCAGGACGCGAGCCTGTACCATTTCCAGGACCCCGAGCTTTTGCCGGTCGCCTTTGCGCTGAAGCTGATCTTCGGCAAGCGCGTGGTGTACGACGCCTATGAGGATTTCCCGTCCGTGGCAGCGAGCAAGGCGGCTATTCCCCGCGTGCTCCGTCCCTTTGTGGCAGCGATCGTCGGCGCCACGGAAAAATTAGCCGCGCACTGGTTCGACGGGGTGATGACGGCTGATCCGCTGACACTTCGGCGGCTCGCGCGCTCAGGGAAAAGCAGGAAACTGGTCTTCTACAATTTCCCCAACCTCGATTTCTTTCCGGTACCCGAACCGCGCGCGAAGCGATTCGACGTTGTATACCGCGGCGGGCTCTCAGAGCGCACCGGCACATTCGTGCTGCTCGATGCCATGCGGCTGCTGGCGGCCCGGTCGAAGCTCGCGCGGCTTCTTCTCGTGGGCTACTTCGATGATGACGCCGGAGAGGAGCAGGTTCGCGAGCGCGTTCGCGAGCTTGGCCTCGCATCGAGCGTGGAGATTCGCGGGCGGATCGACCACGAGGAAATGGCGGAGGCTTTGGGCGAAGCGCGCGCGGGCGTCAGCCCCTTGCAGCCGCATCCCAAATTCCTGCGAAACATTCCGGTGAAGATTTTCGAGTATTGGGCTTGCGGCTTGCCGGTGGTGGCAAGCGACCTGCCGCCGATTCGTCCCTTCTTTCGGAACGCCAGCGCGGGATTCCTCTTTCGGCCCGGATGCGCGGCCGAGCTGGCCGCAAGCATCGGCTGGCTGATGGATCACCCGGAGGCGGCCGCTCGAATGGGGTGCGCGGGGCGCGCTGCGATCACCGCGCGATTCAACAATGGCAGCGAAGTCCGCAAACTGCGTGAATTTTGCGCGCGCATCGCGGCGAATTCGTAAGGCGAGACGCAAGGGGGCTGTTGCGGCATGCTCGAATTGCTGGTGAGAGGCAATCTACCGCGCTTGCAGAAGATCTATGAGCGCTGCCCAACGTCCGCGCGCAATGTGCTGACCAGCGCGCGGGGATGGTCCCTCACGAGGATTCGGTACGCGCCGGAGACGTTCGCGATTCTCCGCGAGCTGCGCGCGCACGAATCGTGGAGCGCGGAAGAAATCGCCGCGCATCAGCTCCGCGCCCTTCAAAGCACACTCGAGCACGCGCGTGCGACGGTCCCCTTTTATGCCGGCTACCCTCGCGCGGAAATAAAGAATATCGAGGACCTGCGCCGCTTCCCCATCCTCACGCGTGAAACCGTGCTGCAGAACCAGGAGCGGCTGCTCTCGCGAAGCGCGCAGGCGCGCGAGCGCATCCGCGCGGGGACAACCGGCACGACCGGGGCGAACCTGAAAGTAGCGTTCACGAAGGAATTGGCGCGTGAAAACTGGGCATTCCTGCTGCGGCAGTGGGCCTGGGCGGGCGCCGGGCCGCGCGAGCCGCGGGTGACTCTCTTTGGAGCGCGTGTCGTGCCGGCGCGGCGCACCGAGCCGCCCTATTGGACGCGCAACGCGCCCGAGCGCCAAATCCTCGTGAGTATTTTCCACCTTTCGGAGAAGGCTGCCGCGTCTTATTTGGATTTTCTGCGGAAGCAGCAGGGGAAAATACTGGAAGGTTTTCCATCCGTGCTGGGCATTCTCGCGGACTTCGCGCTCGAACGCGGCGAGCGGATTCCCATGCGCGTGGTATTCACGAGCGGCGAGCCGCTTTATTCCTCCACGCGCGCAAGGATCGAGGAGGCATTCCAAGCCCGCGTTTTCGATAGTTACGGCATGACGGAATACTGTGGGCTGATCCAGGAGTGCGAGCGCGGCCAGATGCACCTCGCGCCCGAGTACGGCTTCCTCGAAATTCTGGGCGAGCACAACGAACCCGCCGGGCCAGGCGAAGAGGGCCACCTCGTCTGGACCGGCTTCCTCAATCGCGCGATGCCACTCGTCCGGTACCGCATTGGCGATCGCGGGCGCTGGCAAGGCGGCGGACCGTGCGCGTGCGGCCGCGCATTTCCGAAGGTGGTCCCCACCATCACGCGCGAAAGCGACGTCTTGCGCTGCCCGGATGGGCGAATCTATTCACCACGAGCGCTGAACCAGCTATTGAAGCAATCGGCTTCCCTGCGCTTCTGCCAGTTCGTGCATGAGAGCCGTGACCGCGTGGTGGTGCGCGGCGTGCCAGGCAACGGCCGCGCGGCGGAGGAAGTGGCGGAAATCCGTGCGCGGCTTGAGGAATTGCTAGGACCGTGCATGCAGGTGACGGCGGAGCTTGCGGCCGAACCGCTCTCGCGCCCGGGCGGCAAAATTCCGCTGATCGTGAATGGAGCGACATGAGGAAGGCAACCCGCCTCATTGTGAATGGCGACGACCTCGGGATGAGCCGGGGGATCACGGACGGGATCATTTTGGCGCGGCGGTACGGCTTCCTCACCAGCGCCTCGCTGATGGCGAATATGCCCGCGGCGGAATACGCCCTTGAGCGCATGGCAAAAAAAGCGCCCGCGCTCGGCGTGGGAGTGCACTTGAACATCTGCCGGGGGCGGCCGGTGCTGCCGCCGAGCGAGATTCGATCGCTCGTGGACGCAAACGGCGAGTTTTTCCCGCCCGCCCGGATGATTGGCAAGCTGTGGCGCGGCACGGCCTTCGGAATTGAGATCGAAGCTGAATTCCGCGCGCAAATCCGCTGGCTGAAGGAGCGCGGCGTGGCGCCGACGCACGCAGATTCGCACCACCATATGCACATATATCCGGCGGCCGCCGGGCCGTTCGCGCGAGCGCTGGCGGCGGAAGGAATCCATTGCGCGCGCGCCCCGCGATGTAGCGTCTGGCCGAAAAATGGGCCGTTCGAGGGCGCGTTCTGGACTTCGGCTGGCGGACCACACGAAGGGGGCCTCGTACGCCGTCTTCTTGTGCAGGCATATCGCAGCGCGCTCCAGGGCATCTTTTTTCACGGGCTCGATATGCCCGCCAGCCGCATTTCATTTATTTCGCGCGACCGGCGCAACCTGGCCGCCCTCGGCGAAAAATGGAAAGCGGCGATCGAAAATCTTCCCGCGGGCACATTTGAGCTGGCATGCCATCCCGGCCTTTTCGAGCGGGGATTTTCAGAGATGGACCCGATTCACGAGCAGCGCGAAGAGGAATTGCGATGGCTGACGGACCGGGAATGGCTCGACGCCGTGGAACGGAGCGGAGTGCAATTGATCACCTACGCTGAATTGACCGAAGGGGGCGCGGTGCAACCTTCGGCAGCCGAGGTTGCGGTCGTATGAGACGCGGAATCGCGCCATGCTGATCGTCTTCTACATCTGCCTGGCGGCGATCGTCTGGGTGTATTTCGGCTACCCGCTCGTGCTGCGGCTTGGCGTGTTGGGACGCTGCAAGCCCGTCGCGCACGGCAGCGACCGGCCGCTGGTGAGCGTGATTATAGCGGCGCGAAACGAAGAACCCTCCATCCGGGCGAAGCTCGAAAATGTGCTGGCGTCCGATTATCCGCGCGAGCGAATCGAGATTCTGGTCGGGAGCGACGGCTCCTCGGACCGAACGGAAGAAATCGTCCGGGAGTTCGCGGCGGAGGGCGTGGGACTCATCTCGTTTCCGCAGCAGCAGGGCAAGAGCGCGATTCAAAACGGCCTGGTGGCCGCGGCTTCGGGCACGATTCTTGTGTTTACGGACGCCGACTGCACGTTTTCGCCGGGCGCGCTCGGGTGCATCGTGGGCAATTTTGCGGACGCAAGCGTGGGCCTGGTCACCGGGCGTCCCCGGTATGTGAACGCGAGCGAGACGAGCATCACGGAGAACGAAAGCTTGTACCTGCGCTACGAAACCTGGCTGCGCGGGCAGGAAAGCGAGCGCGGAATCCTGGCGATGGCTTCGGGCGCGCTCTTTGCCGTGCGGCGCTCGTTGTGGCGGCCGATGGACCCGAATCTTGGCGACGATTTTTTGCTTCCGCTCGCGGTCGCGGAGACGGGGATGCGCAGCGTGCTCGAACCGCGCGCCACCGCGATCACCGCGCTAGCGCAGAATCAGCCGCGCTCGATGCTGCGGATGAAAGTCCGGATCGTCAGCAAGGATTTGCGCGCGCTTCTGGCGCACCGGGGTCTCCTCGACCCCGTGCGGCACGGCGCACTCGCGGTGAGCCTATGGTCGCACAAGCTTCTGCGCTGGCTTGTCCCCTATGCGCTTTTGGGAATGCTGGCAAGCAACCTCTGCCTTTTGGAGCGGCCCTGGTTCCGCGCCGCTCTCGCGTTGCAGGCGGCGTTTTATCTTGGAGCGCTTGCGGGGTTCGCGTGGCGCGGCCGCGCCCTCAAATTTCCCTGGTCTCTTCCGATGTCCTTTTGCCTGGTGAATTTCGCCGCGCTCGTCGGAACGCTGAACTGTTTCGCGCGGGGTGCTTCCGGGCAATGGGAGCCGGAGCGAAAGAGATCGGCGGCGGCGCGAACGATGGAGACGCCGGCGCCTGCTCGTGAATGGGCATCGCGCGAATGGAAATGAAGCGCAAGCGAATCATCCTCAATGCAGCGAGCACCTCCGCGCAGATTCTGGCCAGCGCGGCGGTGATGTTTTTTCTCTACCGCTTCCTAATCCGCGCGGTGGGCGTGGAGCGATTGGGCATCTGGTCGCTGGTGCTGGCGACGACTTCCGCTGTCACTCTCGCCAACCAGGGGGTTGCGGCGAGCATCGTGAAATTCGTCGCCAAATACGCCGCGCGAGAGAAGACCGAAGAGGTCTCTCTGCTAATGCAGACGGCCGTGATTTCCACGGGCCTCGCGCTGGCTCTCGTCTCAGCCGGACTTTATCCCGGCGCGAGATATGTTTTAAAGATCGTGCTGCCGCGCGCGACGCTGGCGGAAGCCTGCGCGATTCTTCCGCTCGCCCTTGTGTCGCTGTGGATCAACATCCTTGTGGGGATCCTTCAGGCGGGGCTTGTGGGCCACGAGATGATTGCGCTTTGCAACTACCTGGAGCTGGGCGGGGCGCTTGCGTATCTTCTGCTTGCCTTCCTGCTGGTTCCGAACCACGGCCTGCTGGGCCTGGCGTATGCGCAGACGATCGCGGCAGCGGCACTGATGGCGGCAACGTGGGTCCTTCTGCGCCGGCGGATTCCAAGTCTCCCCCTGCTCCCGCGCCGCTGGAATCGAGCGCTCTTTCGCGAGATGGCCGGCTACGGATTTCAGTTCCAACTGATCACGGCCAGCCAGGCCATGCGCGAGCCGGTGACGAAGGCACTGCTCGCCAGGTTCGGAGGACTTCGCGTGACGGGCCTCTACGAATTGGCCGCGCGCGCCGTGGTGACGTTGCGCGAAGTGATCGTGCAAGCCAATCAGGTGTTGGTCCCGACCGTCTCGGGCCTGCACGAGCGCGATCCCGATTCCATCCCGGCCGTGTATCGCGAATCCTACCGGCTGATTTTTTTCCTAGCTGTCCCCGCGTTTACGTTTCTAGTGGTGGTGAGCCCCTTCATTTCCCAGGTATGGATCGGGCGTTACGAGCCGCTCTTTGTGCGCTTCGTGGGGCTTCTGGCCGCGGGCTGGTTGGTGAACGTTCTGAGCAACCCTGCCTACGTCGTGGACTTGGGCACGGGAGCGCTGCGCTGGGTTCTGGCGGGATGCATGGCCACGGCCATTCTCAACGCGACGCTGGGCTTCTTCGCGGGGATGCGTTGGGGAGGAACGGCTGTGGTGGCCGCGTCCGCCTTTTCGCTCGGGTGCGGATATTTGATCGTGCTTGTGTCGTATCACCTTGCCAATCGGGCGCCTTTCAGCCAATTGCTGCCCAAGGAAAGCCGGGGAATTCTCCTCACGAGCCTGCTGGGCGCGGCGGTGTGTCTGCTTTACGTCTGCTCTTCGCCGGCGCATTCGATATTCTTGCTCCGTGTAGCCTCGGGAACGACGGCGGCGCTGGCCGCGATGATGATGATTTCCATGTGGGTCCATCCGATGCGCAAGCGTCTGCTGCATTGGGTTTTTTCGAGCGTGCAGCCATGAAGTGCAATGGGCTGGTCCTTTGGGAATCTCAGCGGGCTAGACCCGTAGCCGCGAGTGTCGCCGTCGCTGGTGATTTCCTGCCGGCGGGCGATCTGGCATTTGCGGAGAGCAAGAACTGGCGCGGCATGGCTTCGCAGCTTGCGGGCCACTTTGAAGACGTCGCGGCATCGTTCGTCAATCTGGAATCCGCGCTCGATGCCGAAGGGCTCGTGGCGCGGCCGCTTTGCGGAATCGGGGATAATGTCTCCGCGCCGCGGGCCGCGCTCGAATATTTGCAGGAAATTCATTCGCGCGCCGTGGGAATCGCCAATAATCACAGCTACGATTTCGGTCCCGCGTGCGTCGAGAGGGCGCGCAACTCAATTTCGGAGTTCGGGATGGTTCCGCTGGGAGCCGGGCGCACGCTTGAGGACGCGCCGGGAATCCATGTTTGGCAAGGACCGGGCGACATACGAATCGGGTTCTGGGCGGCAGCGGTCGCCACACACGATCGAGCAACGCGCCAATCACCGGGAGTCGAGCCGGCATCGGTGGGCCGCGCGACCGAGGCGCTCGAAGCCATCAAGCGGCTGGGAGCGCGATTTTCCATCGCATTGCTGCACGCCGGCTGCCTGCGGACGAATCGGCCTGATCGGGAGCAAGTGGCGCTGATGGACTCGATTGCGAAATGCGGCTTTGGCGTGGTGGCAAGTTCGCATTCCCATCGAATCAGCGGGGCGAAGGTGATCGCGGGACGAAAAGACACGCCGTCGTTTTGCTTCTACGGCCTCGGCAGTTTGGTTTCCGGATTCGCCGCTTCGGTGCTGGAAAGAGAGGGCCTGATTGTCGCGGCCGGATTCGATTCGGGCGGCAATTTGGCGCGCATCGAAGTGCGGCCTGTGCTGCTCGGCGACGCAGGCTTCGGAGAAATCCCCTCGCTGGAAATGGGCCGGACGATTCTCGCGCGCTTCGTGCGGCTGTGCGGCGAAATCGCCGAAGGCTCCTACGAACGGCTGTTCTACCAGGATGTGTCGCGAGGACTCGTGCGGCTCTACCTTCGCGACCTGCGCGCGGCGTTTCGCGAGTCTGGAATTCGCGGGCTGGCCCAGAAGGTGAGCCACGCGCGCATGCGCCATGTGCAACGCCTATTTCACAGGGTGATGCCCTCGTGAGGACCGGAGTTACAGCAATGGCGCCAGCCGCTGGTGCGGTGGCATTTGCGCTGGTCCTGCTGCTGGTGCCGGTCATCATGCGGCTATGCCTCCGGTGGAGGCTCTACGATTCACCCGGGCCGCTGAAAATTCACGCGCGGCCGGTTCCGCGCCTGGGCGGCGTGGCGATTGCGTTTGCGCTTTTTGCTGCGCCGCTATTTTGCGGTCGCGCTTCCACGGAGTCCGGATGGCCTTACTTCGCGGCGCTAGGCCTCGTTTGGATTGCGGGCTTGGTGGACGACGTGCGCGGCCTCTCGCCTGTCCTTCGGTTTGCCTCGCAAATAGCAGCTGGTGCGCTCGTCTGGCGCGGCGGCTGGCGGCTTCCGCTGCTCGGCGACGGTGCGCTCGATCTCGCGGCCACATGTCTTTTCGTGGCTATCTTCGCGAATGCGTTCAATTTTCTCGATGGCTCGGACGGCCTGGCATCCGGCGTAGCGGGTATCATTGCCGTTGCCTATATCGCGCTACCCGGCGCGGCTCGCAGCCCCTTCGGACTTGCCGTCGCATGGGGCTTGGCCGGTGCGTGCGCCGGGTTTCTCATTTTCAATTTTCCACGCGCCAGAATATTTATGGGTGATTCCGGCAGCACCGTGCTGGGATTCGGCGTCGCTTTTTTGGGGCTCGCCTTTTACCGGTCGGATGGCGCTGCAAGCCCGTCTTTGCTATTTCCCGTCTGGGTGGCCGCGCTTCCGCTCCTCGATGCCCTGCTGGCTATGATTCGACGTATAAAAGGCGGAGGCTCTCCGTTTTATGGTGATCGCGCGCACATTTGCGATTTGTTTCTGGCGCGCGGCTGGTCTGCGCGGCGAGTTGCTTTCGCCTGTTATGGGATCACGGCTGGATTGGCGGCGGTGGGATGGATGGCCGTGCGAACCGGCTCGGAGCGATTCTTTTTCTTCTCCGCGCCGATCCTCGGAGCAATGGTTCTCGCGGCAATTCGACTGGGTTCACTCGACCCTGGCAGGGGAGAAGCGCGCATCGAGCAGGTGCGGACGTAGCGGGTCTGGTCGCGTCTCTTCCCTTTTGTGCGGGGTTTTCTGCAGCCCTATGCCTTTGGCGGAACAGAGATTTCAGTGCGGGGCCGGAATTTCAGAAGCCATGCTTCCAGCTCCGTGACGTCGCCCAAAATCGTCGTGGCTCCCAGCTTCCGCAACATGGGCCCGCGCGCGCGGCGCTCCTGGCTCCCGCGAGGGAGAATCCCGACAAAGGGGACGCGCGCGGACTTGGCCGCTAGCACATCGTCCACATTATCGCCGATATAAATGGCCGTGGCGGGGTCGCGCCCGTCGAGGATTTCGAGAAGGCCCTCCGGGTCCGGCTTGGGCCGCTCCACCTCTTCCACGGTGACGATGCGCCCGAAGAATTCGCGAACCTGCCAGCGGTCGAGCGTATAATCCAGCTCTTTCCGCACGCGCCCGGTAAAGATGGCAAGTTCCGCCCGCTTCGCCAGGCGGCGGAGACTCGGCCGCGGCAGCAGCCATTTCTCGCGTCGGACGTTTCCTTTGCTGTTCGCGCCCCAATAAAGCTCCAGGAATTTACGCTTCACTACCGCGTAGTCGAAGTCTCCGCCGAGGGACCGCACCCATGCGGTGGAAAGTATCCAATCGTCGTTGAAGCCCGGCCGATTCTTCCAGCGGTGAAGTTCGGTCCGCGTGACGTTTTTCCCCGTGAAAAATTTCACCGTTTCAAGGACCGTATCGTGGAATGACCCGCGCACATCCACGAGCACGCCATCCATGTCGAAGATGATCGCTGCGAGCTGAGATTTCATTCGGTTTGGCAAAGGGGATTCGAAAAAGTTCAGGAATTGGATTCGCCGGGCGCTTCTTCCGTCTCACTATGCGGCGGCTCATCGGCCGCTTCGGCGGATTCCACATTCTCTTCGAGTGATTCCGAGGACCACGCTTCTCCCGGAGCGGCCTCGGGCAGCGCCTCCGCCGGCGTTTGCGCCGGCGGAGGCGCTGCCGGAACAGACGCTTCGACAGCTGGCGGCGTAGCGGGCGCCGCGGTCTGCAAGGTTTCCAGGCGTTTCGCGAGAACATCCGCCAGCAGCTCGATAATCAGCTTCGCGCCGCTTCCGCCGGAATCTTTCGCGGGATTGTAGGCGCTCACTTCGATGGCTGCCAGATGCGGCTCGGTGGCGAAAGCTTCGAGCGACTCGCGCACTTGCTCGAGCGACAATCCGTCCGAGCCGGGATCGTCGGTGGCTTGAAAATTCGCAATGGCGTCCACGCCGAGGTGTAGAGCGAATGCGTGGCTCGTGCCGTGTATCCGTTCAAGGGCCGCCTGCGCCGCGGCCACCGCGCCCATCCGCTGCACATCCGCGGCGGGATAGCTGCGAAGCGGCGAATTGCGAAGCGTTTCTTCCTCCACCGGGGTGAGATGAGCCACGCCGAAGAGGGCCAGGGCAGGCTCCCTTACCAGCGGCGGCTCCCCCCAGAACCGGACCATCTCGGCCGCGCCGCGCCCGGTGAGGTGTGAAACCACCATGCCATCCACGGAGCCTGTGGGCGTGGTGGCGGGCGTTTTCAAACCAGGCTCGCGCTCGATGTAAATCATTCCCACATCGCGGAAGTACCTGCGGAGACCGGCAATCGTGGCGAGCGCGACGGAACGATCGCCGCTCACGATCAACGGCAGCGCGCCCGATTTGACGGCTTGTTCGACGCGGGGCTTGAGCGCCTCGATGGCCGCGATCACGCCGGGAAGATTTCGCGCACGCGGGCTTTCTTCGTCGGGCTTATAAATCTGGGGAGGGTCATCGCCCAGGTCGGTGACTTCATAACCAATGGCTTGAAGGCGTTCGATCAACCCGGCGGCGCGCAACGCGGCGGGAGCGCCCTCGTGGCCCGGGGATAACGCGGCCGCGCTCGTGGGCGCGCCCAGCAGTGCAATCTGATTTATCCGGCGGACGATCTTGACCGCCACTCAGAGCCTCCTTGTGGTGGATTGTCCTGCACCCGGGTCAAAACCGCTTTAGCGTGCCACGCCACTTTGCCTCGCGGCAAGTTCAGGCGGAAGCGTGAAGCGCACGTCCTCGCGAATCAGGTCCAAATCCCGCTGATTCGTAAATCCGAATGTCGAAAGGCGCTGGCTCACCTGCTCGACCAGAATCTCCGGGGCGGAAGCTCCCGCCGTTAAACCTAGAGTCTTGACGCCTTCGAGCCAGGAAGCGTCCAGGTCGTTGGCGTCCTCGATCAGGCGCGCGGCCACTCCCGCGCGGTTGGCCACTTCCACTAGGCGGTTGGAATTCGAGCTGTTGGCCGAGCCGACGACGAGGATCAATTCCACTTCGCGCGTCAGCGCCTCGACCGCTTCCTGCCGGTTCTGGGTCGCGTAACAGATGTCGTCCGACGCAGGGCCGACAATCAAAGGGAAGCGCTGGCGCAGCCGGGCGACGATTTCCTGAGTGTCGTAGAGCGAGAGCGTGGTCTGCGTGAGGAAAGCGAGCCGGGTCGGGTCCTGCACTTCGAGTTTGTCCACTTCCTCGACGCTGCCGACCACGACCGTTTGATCGGGCGCTTCGCCGGACGTGCCGACAATCTCCTGGTGGTCGCGATGGCCGATCAGGATCAGGGTGCGGCCCTCGCGCGCAAATTTAAGCGCCTCGAGATGAACCTTGGTGACGAGTGGGCAGGTAGCGTCTATCACGCGCAATTGGCGCTCCTGGGCCTCGGCACGGACACGTGGGGGCACCCCGTGGGCGCTGAAAACAAGGACGGCGCCGACCGGGACTTCGCGGATGGTCTCGACGAAGGTGGCGCCGCGCCGGCGCAATTGGTCCACTACATAGCGGTTATGCACAATCTCGTGATGGACATACACGGGCTGCCCATAGGCCTCGAGCGCTAGGTCCACGATGTCCACGGCGCGCACCACGCCGGCGCAAAAGCCTCGGGGGCGCACACGAACGAGAGTTTTTGAGCCGTTCTCCCCCTTTGGTGCGCCGCCATTCGCCCTCTGAATATTTGTCAGTGTCAATGTCTTCTCCAGAAACCTGGGCTATTTTACATGAAGCGCTGCTTCCGTGTCACTTTGTTCGCTATATTTGTGTGTCCTTACGGAGAAGCGCGTGTCGAGGCGGGGAAATACCGTGGCAATAGGGGGAAAGCGGCGAAACCCGCGCCCTTACTGCGCGGATTCCGAACGCGGATGCGGATTGCGGAACGGCCTACGGCTGAGGTCTTCGAGGGCGACGTAGCCACGGCGCGCCCAGGGGGCGACGGCACGCACACCTGCCTCCGCAAAATCAAGCCCGCGCTCGCCGATGGCTCCGACCACGTAGAAAACCGCCGCCAAGGCAAGCAGGACCGCAAATGCGAGCCCGAAGAGGAGTTCCGCAGCCAGGATTTCGCGGACGAAGTAAATCTGTAGAATCAAGAATACGGAGAGAATGGCAAGCGCACGCTTGCGAACTTTCGGCTGTTTTGCCGCCGCGCTAACGGACTCTTTTAGTTGCCCCCAGATCGCTTTCATGGCGCTCACCTGTCCTTGCGTACCTGTCTCAAACCTGTCCTTCAGTGCAGTTAGATGCAAAGCATAGCCCAAAGGTATCAAGATTTAAGTGATGAATTGTGAATAGGTTGTGAAAATCGGGGTGGGCGGAAATGAGAAATGGGATGCAAATAGGTCAATTTAGTTCCCAAGAATAGGATTTTTTGCGTGCCGGACTTGCGTTGCCAAATTGTGTCTACTGCGAAAGCGGTATTCGATTTTATTTCGCGCGGCGGGCTTAACGTCCCTCGAAGGGATAACGATCTTGAGCGAGGACCGCATCGGTGACACGCCGGCGGATGGCGATGGTATCAAGCGGGGAATGCTTCGCCAAGCGGCGCAGCATGGCGAGCTGCGTCGAGAGGGCGTCATCCTCGGCTGTGGCCGCGAGGGCGGTGCGGGCTTCTTTTTCGATGCGGTCGGTGGCGTCATAGATGAAGGCGCGCGCGGCGGCAGCCATGGCGCCGGCCGCCGGGCCGCGCGAACGGGCAGCCTTCTGGGCGCGGCGGAGGGAGGATTCCATGGCGTAAACGTCCATGGCGATATTTGCCAGGGCCGCAACGATTTCCTGCTGGTCCGCAAGGGCGTCGCGGAACTTCTGCGCCGCGCCCCCGGCGGCCAGAAGGAACATCTTTTTCGCTTGCTCGAGCGAACGATCTTCTTCGGCAAACTCACCGGAGGAATTTTCCGCGAGCGCGGGACCAGCGAGCATTTCTTCGCCCAGCTTCATGGCGGCGGGAATCAGCGGGAGCGTGCCCGCCATGGCGCGCTTCATCAGCATTTGAACGATGAGCATGCGGTTGATTTCGTTGGTGCCTTCGAAGATGCGGTTGATGCGGCTATCGCGGTAGGCGCGCGCGACGGGGTAATCCTCGTGGTAGCCGTAGCCGCCGAAGATTTGCACGCCTTCGTCCACGCAAAAGTCGAGCATCTCGCTGCCGGCAACCTTGCTGATGGAGCTTTCGATGGCATATTCCTCGAGCATCTGCATAGCTTGAAGAGTTTTGTCGGAGGCGTCCTGCGCGGCCGCCACGGCCGCATCCACCATCCCCGCGGAGCGATAAATCATGGATTCCACGGCATATATGCGGATGGCCATCTCGCCCAGCTTGGCCCGGATGAGGCCGAAATCGGAGAGCGGCTTGCCAAACGCCTCACGCTCCTTCGAATATTTCGAAGAAACTTCGAGCACCTTCTTCGCGCCGCCGAGGCAATAGGCGCCGAGGGAAAAGCGCCCGGCGTTGAGGGTGTTGAACGCCACCACGTGGCCGCGGCCGATTTCGTGCAGCAGATTTTCCTTGGGTACGGGCGCATTCTCGAAGAAAACCGGCACGGTGGAACTGCCGTGAATGCCCATCTTCCTTTCTTCGGGGCCCACGGAGACGCCGGGCGCGCCGCGCTCGACAATAAAGCAGGAGAATTTTTCGCCATCCACCTTGGCGAAGACGATGAAGACGTCCGCGAAGCCGCCGTTGGTGATCCACATCTTCTGCCCATTGAGTATCCAGTGGTTGCCTTCGGGTGAGAGCGTGGCGCGGGTGCGCGCGGCGAGGGCGTCGGAGCCGGCCTGCGGCTCGGAAAGGCAGTAGCAGGAGAGGATCTCGCCCGACGCGATTTTGGGCAGGTATTTTTTCCTCTGCGCTTCGGTGCCGAAATAGACGATGGGAATCGTGCCGATTCCCGCGTGGGCGCCCTGCGAAACGGCAAAGGAGGCGTAGGCGGAAAGCTTTTCCGAAAGCACGGTCGCGGAAACCTTGTCGAGGTTCGTCCCGCCGTAGGCTTCCGGAATGGCGCCGCCGAGCAGCCCGATCTCGCCTGCCTTCTTCAACATGCGGGCTATGAGGCCCTCTTTGTGCTGCTCCAGGTCGGGAATCGCGGGGATGACTTCCTTGGCGACGAATTCTTCCGCCGTTTGGCCGATCAGGCGCTGATCGTCCGAGAGGTCCGCAGGGGTGAAAACGTCCTCGGGGGCGACGGAAGCAATGAGGAATGCGCCGCCGCGATAGGGGGTGTTCAAAATGGGCGTGGACGGCATGGGGTTCTCGCGCTTGGGTGCCATGCGGATGATACAAGATGTGGAGGAGGTAGAGGAGGTAAAGGAAGCAGAGGAAGCAGAGGAGGTAGACGAGGTAGACGAGGAATGGTGTGACCGCCGGCGTTGATGGTCGAGGGAGGTGAAGCAGGCCGAGACCCCGCTCATTTCTCCCGTGCGCCCCTCGCCGGGGCCACGGGAGCCCTTCCTTTTGTTGCGATTAGAGTGGGTCGCCATCGTTTATTTTCAATCAGTTATGGTGATTTCTATTCGCTGGAGTTGCGATTAGGTTCTGGAGGCTGGATGCTAGAAGCTCGATGCTTCCACCTTCGCCCGGAAAGGCGGGCTTCGGCGGACAGGGGAGGGCGAGGTGCTCGACGCTGGAAAGAGGAAGCGGGCGCTGCGCAAGGGCATTCGCAAAACCTTCGCTTTTGTTCCTGCCGACCCCCCCTGTTTTGTTTCGATTAGAAAAAATTAAGTCATTGATAGAAGGGGAGTTAAAGCGATTTCTATTTCCCGGCTTGTTTCGATTAGAATTCTGGTCCTCCTTCGCCCACCGCAGGCTACGGAGGATTCTGCAAAGAAGGGGGCTATATTGCCTTTTGAGTATCATGCCATATTATAACATGGTTGTCAAATCTGGTCCGGCGGGGAGGTTCCGCAAGTCCTTTGGGAAGTGGTGGTTAGAACGCTTACACAGGTGCGGCGAGGATGCGATTTTTGCGGGGTTTTAGGCGGGCGATGATTACCAAGCCGCGCAATTCATACTGAGTTCGATGCCTGGAGACCTGTCCGACGAGGGTCTTCCTGGCTAACCCGGGCACCTTAGCTTATTTTCCTCTTGGAAAGGATGGCGGGAATATAATTCCGGATCATGACGAATTTGGACAGCTTGCTCTATAAATGGATTTGCCGTGCTAATGATAGGCGTGACGGTCTCGACCTGCCTATCGGTTTCATAGAGGACAGTATTGCATTGTTGAAGCAAGTGCTTGGGTCGGAATACTTGGAACATCTACTTATAGCGGACACTGGGCCCGTACATTTCTTGGATGATGAAGCGAATCCATTAAGAAAGTGGTTGCTCTCGGCAATGGTTGACGCCCACATAATTCAGGTACTTGAGCTAGCCGCGTACTTCAAAGCCTTCCAGGAAGACGCTTCCTTGCCGGATAAGGTTGAGAAACTCAAGCGTGACAGCTTTTGGCCGGTATTTTTCGAACTGGCGATGGCAGCACGAGTAAAGAGAGTGAGCCGTGATTCCCAGAGCGTTCATCTGAATCCTGAAATCTCCAGCAGTATTGGGGACTTCACCATCAGCGCTGTTGGATATGAAGTTCCGTGCGAATGTTCGCGGTTGGGACGCTCGCCTGCAATTACAGAACCGGCAGCATTGGAAGAGAGCCTTTCCAATCGAATCAGTGATGGGACACAATGTATTGCAACTCCTCTCTGCATTAAGATTCGATCTACAGAGGCGCTCACGGGAGATACTTATAATCGTAGCCTCCGGCTCGTTCGTAGGGGCCTGGCTGACGCTCGCGGATCGAGGCTACCGAGTGAACGATGTGACGGATCAACGACGGTGAGATTCGAACAGCTCACGGAAGCATCAGAACACGTCCCGTTCCAAATGGTGGATGGTAGGATAACGAATGTCCTCGGCACTGATTGGGATTCGGCAATAAGTATCTCTCGGGCTCCTGCAAAAAATTCCGATGAAATTGTGGACAGGTTCGAACAGGGCGAGCGGTTTTACAAGCATGAGGCTGTTCGCCTCTTCACAAAGTTTGGGCGGCCCACAGATCAGCCCGACTACTACAATAGGCTGACGACGAAGTTGAAGAAAAAGCTTAAGCAGACCAAGGTTTCGGCCGGACACTTCGGCAAGATCGTACTCATCGAGGTGCCTTTTGACCTTCGGACTGTAGATAGAGATAAGCTTAAAGCAGTCGTTCATGAGGCCGCCATCCATTCGCGCACAACGTTTGCGGTCATTTTGGCGAATCGAGAACCGAATCCGCACACTCGTTACCATTATTCCCAATCTGTGACGGCCAATCAGACCGCAGCTAAGATGCAGCCAAGCCTGATTGAGCTTCTTAACCGTACCGCCCAGGGCGAAATTGCTCTCGATCCGATTCTTGGCTCACCTTACCGCCGTTCCTGGTCGGAAGCCCAGGTACACGCAACGAAGGCCGCGAAGCCTAATCCCGATTAGAACACTTGTCGCTAGTCAGGGTTGATTGCGCTCGGGGAGTCTCGCGCGCTCGGAGCGGAAGTGAGCAACGTTGGCCAGTCCGCACAATCCATACAGATTCGATGTCTTGAAGGCTGACCTAAGCCGACGTGCTTGGAGCCTAAGTGCATCTCCCCTAAAATACCCGCACAATAATGAGAGGAATGCGCACTGGCGTTCGGTAAAATCGCTAGGCTATCCATACATCAATGGTAGAATCCGCCTTTTATGGCGGCAAAATGCTTGACGATCTTTCAAACCGGATCAACGAGCTCGGCGACAAGGCCACCCAGCTTTTAACCTTTCTTAGCTTTGCGATCGTCGCGGTGGTGTTGCTTGAAACTGCTCAGCCGCCCATCCTTGGGCCCTGCCGGAAAGTAGCCATGAGATGGGCGATGCGGCTCTGGGTGATGGCGATCTTTCCGATACTCGTGAACGTCTTGCCGGTCAAGGACTTCAAGTGGGGCGACGACCGTTGGTATAACTGTGCGCGGTGGGGAAAATTTGTACTTCTGTGGGTATCTGTTCTTCTGATTATCGGCGGCGTAGCCGAGTTCTTGCGCGCAATCTGGTGAGTGCTCGCGCTTTGGAGGCCGTACCATGCTGGCGATTGTGCGTGGATCACGGCGCACTCGGAAAAAACCGAGATGGGCGCGTAACGCGTTCAGCGGAATCTTAACTGGCGTCGCGTCACGGGAATAGGTGCCAAAGGCATTTGGCCTCAGGGGCTTCCCGACACAAGGCGCCGGGACGCATAAACCGCGGAAGCCCCCCTTCATTTTCGGTGGCTTATGTCGGAGCTGAAGCTCCGACCCCCTAAAGGGAAGTGCATAATACTTGTGAGACAGCAGCGGCGGATTTTGCGCGGGGGGCGGATGGCGAAGACGGACACAATCGCGCTGCGAACGGATTCGAGCGCAGAAATGTCGAACGGATTTCGTTACGTTTTGCGCCAGCTTTGATGTTGAAACTCAAACCGGTCCGGATGCGTTCTTGCGGAAAACCATGTACCAAGTATCGCCGAAGTTTCTCAAGAGTCCCAGGCGCGCCTCCGCGCTTTCATACAACCGATATAGGAGCTTGAGAAGCGATTTCTGGGACTTCCCGCGGTAGGAGGAATTGTTGGATTCAAGAACCGAATGCACAAGTGAGAACCCTCGCCGGCACATTAGTTGAGTCATTTCGGCCGGTGTGTATAAACGGATGTGACCGAAAATATCCTCCGCAAGTGGTAAAGGATCCGGGAGCGCCAGGATGCTTTTGCCTTTCAAGAGGCGAATGCGATTTTCCAGGGATGCCTGGTTGGGGGATGAGGCGATCAGAAGGCCATCCGGCCGTAGGACTCGGCTGATCTCGTCCAGCACAAAATAGAGTCGTTCGCTGGGCAGGTGTTCCATGGTTTCCGAAAAAGTCACCAGAGAAAAGTTCGAATTAGGAAAGGGCAGAGGTTCGCGCGTGAAGTCCAGTCCTACCAGTTGGCACTTATAATCTCTAAATGCATCGCGAAAATCAGCGCGATTGAAGAAGTTCCGGTTGGGGTGCTCAACCCCCGTCCAGCGTACCTTGGGCTCGAAAACTGCCATCGGGAAAAGAAGATACCCATAACCGCAACCCAACTCCAAGCCTTCTCCACCGAACTCGGGACCCGCTATCGCCTGTGCCAGCGAGATGATGAGCGAAACCCGCCGAGTGTCTGCGCGCAACTCGTCCGCGGGTATTGCCTTGGCGAAAACTTCGGCTGACACGCCCGGTGTGGACAGATCGCCAAACTTTCGAAGGCACTCAAGAATGATGGGCTTTATGGCTTTCTCAATATTTTCGCGAGACATCTTCCTGCCTGCTAAATGGCCGACATGCTACCCCAATGACCCTCTATCTGCAAATTTGGAATCAGAAAGCTGACTCTTCTTTGCAATTCCGTTTCTCGCTTCGCGTAATGAATCGAGCGCTCCACGACTGATCACCGGAGCAATTCAAGAGTTAAGATTCGGTCTCAAGTATGGCCATCCCTTCGCAAATTACCGGAGACAGGTCTCAAGTCCCGATAAACGTTGCGGGTTCAACGGGTCGATGCAACGCCATCTGGTATAAAGCTGCTTTCAAAGGTGGTGTCTATGACGCAAGGGAAACGGTTTGGGCTTTCGGCGGTGCAGAAGAGCGAGATGTGGCGCCGTTGGAAGTAGTCGAGATGGGCGCGTAACGCGTTCAGCGGAAATTCAACCGGCGTCGCGCCCCGGAAACAAAAGCCAAAAGCATCTGGCCTCAGGGGCTTCCCGGCAGAAGGCGTCGGGACGCATAAACCGCGGAAGCCCGCTTTATTTTCGTTGGCTTATGTCGGAGCCCTTCACCACGTTCAGGATAAACTGAAGCTCCGATCCCCTAAATAGAAGTGCATAATATTTGTGAGACGGTAGCGGCGAAATTTTCGCTGCGGGCGGATGGCGAAGACGAACACAATCATGCTGCGAACGGATTTGAGCGCGGAGGAGTGTCCGCGGCGGCTCGGTGAAGCGTTATGCAGTTTGCACATTTGGACCGTGACACGGCGGCGAGGGTTGCATCTCCGGGATAGCTTCCGAGTAAGCGACGATTCGCCCCAATTCGCAGCATTCCCCGCGGATCGATGAAAACCGCCGGCGTTCGCCATCCTAGGCGAGCCATTGGCTAATGCGAAGCACGGGGGTGAAGTCCTCGCCTTTTTGTCTTCGGGTATTACCTATAATATCAGGTGAGTCAAACTTAATGAAATGCGGGAGGGGATATGCACTTCGACCCACCAGTCGCCGGCCGGGATGTCTCAGGAGAGGACCGGCGAAGGAGCGAACGCTTCCCTCTGGTTGTATCCGTGGGTTTGCAATGGCGCGGGCCGGGCGGCGAACTCCTTCAGTGCCGGGGCCGGGCGGTCGAGGGCAGCGCGCAGGGAGGGTTCCTGGAAATACCAGAACCTGTTTCCGCGGGCACTCAGGTCGAGCTGCAAAACCTTCTTTCCGGCAAGACGGTTCAGGCGCGCGTCGTGCGCGTGCGCCGCTCCGCGAAGGGCCTATTCGAGGGAGTTGTTGTCGAGTTTCTTTCCGCTGCGCTGGGATTCTGGGGGGTGACCTTCCGGCTGAAGAGAACGACCTCCGAACTCCGCGAACTCGAGGAAGAAATCAAATCCGGGGGAATTGATCCCCGCGTCCTGCGCGACTTTCGCGATGCTGTGGATTATGTCCGCAAGACGGCCTGGGCGGTTCAGGAATGGCAAGAGCGGGAGGCGAAGCGGCACGACACTGCCACTGTTCTCCCGCTGCTCACCGGCGAACGGGTTCGCCGGACGACGGAGCTTTGCAACATGATCCTTACGGATTTGGCGGACCACCAGATAACCTCGCAGCCTGCTGGGATTGTCGAGCTGTCACGCGCCATTGAACGTCTCCACGCGCGTCTGGCGGATTCTTTGACGTCTTGAGGGCCTACCTAGCGCCGTTCCAACTCAATGGGGCAAGTCTGATGGACTCCGTCGCGCCGAGGGTTCTTTCCATGGGCGACCGCGAAGCGACCGGGCTCTCGGAAGTAGAATAGCGGCGAAGTTAGGGACTTCCCTGGGCGGCGCGTCTCCGATGAAATCCGTTTGAGGTTAGCGCGTTTTCAGAAATTCAGGCGCTGCACACGCCCTTCGTTTTAGCACGCCCACTCTATGTTGCAGTTCCTTATATTGACTAGGGTGGACGGTTTCAAGTCCGACGTTTCGTCCGTGGCAATGACCGTAATGTTCACCGTGGAAGTCGATGAATAAGCGCACCCCGGCAACCCGCCGTAGGGAGCCGTCGAATACGCGACATCAATGGTGACATTGCCGTCCTTATCGGCCGTTCCGACGGCGGATGCAATTTTTTGAAGGCCCGATAATCCCGGCGCATTCTTCACGGAGATTTGCACTTTCCCGCCGGGCCAAAACCCGGTCCCGGTAACGTGCAGCTTGTTGCAACCGACGCTGGGACCGGAAACGGGCGTTTCGTTGAGGGCCGTGATCTTCGGGAGCGCGGAGTTATCAGAGAACGGCGGCTCTACAAAGCCTCCGTGTTCAGTGACCTTCAAACAACTCTGGGTCTTGTCAATGCGAACTCCAATCACCATAAATTTCCCTCGCGGCAAATTCGCATCTCCGCCGAGCGCCCCGCAAATTGTGGTGATGGCCTTTTCATTGCTGTGTGGGGCGCGATCGGCCCAAGCGCATTGGCCCTCGCCAGGACTTTGCGCGCCGGCGCCTTTGTCCGACCATGTGAAATCCGTCGTTGTGCCAGTCGTGTTAAGCGCGCCTTGGCAGTAAAGGCGGAAGGAGGCCGCGCCGGCTCGGGGGGCTGCGCTGAGGACGGCCGCGCATAGCACAGCTAACAACAGGGCGCGAACGCGAACATTTGATAGGTTAATGAGTGCTCTCCTTTCAGAATGAACAGGCTGACGAACGTTCGCCGGGGCTCTAACTGGAATGTCCGTTTTAGCTCCCGACCGGCCAACACTATATACTCCTTTAGGAAGTCCAGCACACATATATTTTCTTTGGCCGGGCCCAAGGCTCGGGACTGCGGATTCCTTACCCTCAAAGCCATCCGGGTCCGGTGTCGGGTCCCGGCTGGCCGGGACCACCGGACTCCAAAAAACCGGAGACGCAAACGCCGCGCGTCGTCCACCAAAAACCGGCGGACTCGCTCGGAATGACAGGCGGGGAGAGAGAAGGGCAAAAGAGCCGGCGGGACGCCAGCGCTACAAAAGACCCGCGCTACAGAGACAAACGGAGAGAGCGGCGATGGTCACGCGGGGCGGGCGAAGATGCCGGCGGCGCCCATGCCGCCGCCGATGCACATGGTCACCAGGCCGTAGCGGGCGTTGCGGCGGGCGAGTTCGCGCAGGATGGAAGCGGTGAGTTTTGCGCCGGTGCAGCCGAGCGGATGGCCGAGGGCGATGGCGCCGCCATTGACATTGACGCGCGCGGGATCGAGGCCGGCGAGCTGGATGACGGCGAGGGCCTGGGCGGCGAAGGCTTCGTTCAATTCAATTACATCTATTTGATCGAGTTGCAAGCCTGCCATTTTCAGGGCCTTGGGAATCGCGTAGACCGGGCCGAGGCCCATCTCCTCGGGCGGACATCCGGCGGTGGCAAAGGCTACGAAGCGCACGAGGGGCGCGAGGCCCAGGGCGCGAGCGCGATCGGCGCTCATCACGACGGCGGCGGCCGCGCCGTCGCTCATCTGCGAACTATTGCCGGCGGTGACGACGCCGCGCGCGTGAAATGCGGGCGTGAGTTTGGCGAGGGCTTCGAGCGAGGTATCGGCGCGCGGGCCTTCGTCGGCGTCGAAGGTGATTTTCAGTGTGCGCGCGCGGGCGGTGCCGGCCGCGGAACCATTGGCGCCATTTTCGAGGACCGTGGAGGAGATTTCCACGGGCGCGATTTCGTCCTTGAATTTTCCGGCGGCGCGTGCGGCGAGGGCCTTGCGATGGCTCGCGAGAGAAAACTCGTCGGCCTGCTCGCGCGAGATGGCGAATTTTTTGGCGAGATTCTCGGCGGTGAGTCCCATGCTGAGATAGGCGTCCGGGTAGTGGTCCATCAGCCAGGGATTGGGAGAGATTTTGTTGCCGCCCATGGGAATCATGCTCATGGACTCGACGCCACCGGCCACGGCAACTTCGGCATGTCCGGCGAGGATGCGTTCGGCGGCGAGGGCGATGGCCTGAAGGCCCGAGGAGCAGAAGCGATTGATGGTCATGGCGGAAACCTCGACGGGCAAACCGGCGCGGAGGGCGGCAATGCGAGCGACGTTCATTCCCTGCTCGGCTTCGGGCATGGCGCAGCCGAGAATGACGTCTTCGATTTCCCGCGGGTCGAGGGGCTTGGCACGCGCGATGGCTTCGCGGATGGCCGTGGCGGCCAGGTCGTCGGGGCGCGTGGCGCGAAGCGTTCCGCGGGGGGCTTTTCCCACCGGCGTCCGCACGGAACTCACAATCACCGCTTCGCGCATGGGGCACCTCCCGCGAGAGAGCAATCACCAAAATACCCTTTTTGGATGTTTGCGAGGGGAAAAAGCTGCGAGGGGGTGGCGCGTGCGGGAGAGAAGAGCAAAGGAATTTCCTCAGGGGCTAAAGCCCCCTTCTAGGAGCGGCTTTTTGTCGGAGCTGAAGCTCCGACCCCCTGAAAACCATTTACGCGACGGATTCTAGAGGCGGAAGCGAATCGTCACCATAACTTCTCCGGGGACGGCCTGTCCATCCAGCTTCGATGGCTGGTATTTCCATTGGCGCAGGGCGCTGAGGGCAGCTTGCTGCAAGAGCGTGGGACCGGAAACCACGGTCATACCGGCCACTTTGCCATTTGGGTCTATCTGGGCTCTGATGACGACATCGCCTTGTGTATGCATCTGCGCAGCAACCGCCGGATAAGTGGGCTGCACCGAAGAGATGAGTCGAGGCTGGGTCACTTGCGCGGTGCCAGCGGCGAGCGAGTGTTGCGAGTTTGCGGCGGAAGCCGGAAGCACGGAGACAGGGGATGCGGATCCGCCGAGCGCGCCGCTATCGCCCGCAGGAGGGACCGGCAGGGCCACAGAAGGCGCGGCTGCCGCCGGACTGGAGACGTACTGCGACGGAACGGGGTGCGCGTTGAGCGTCCCAAAGAGATTCGGGGCCACGCCCGATGCGGTGTGCTTTGCCGGAGAGTTCGGCTGGCTGGGCGCGGCGGCGGTGGAGGCGCTATTGCTGGAATTGGCGCCGGGCGAATTCACATGGGCTGCCGGCAGAGCGGTCTTTGCCTGGGCACCGGGTTTCGGGACGGCATTATTGGCGGCCACGGGCGCCACAGAAGCTTGCGGGGCAGGTTGCATCGCCACCGGGCTGCTTGCGACGGCGGCAACGTGCCGATGGCGCAAATAAAGGTATCCGCCTGCCGCGCCGACCAAAAGCAAGGCGGCGCAAGCGGCGATTAAAATCGGGTTCTGACGGGGTCCGCGCTCTTGCGTCTCGCGCACGCGGGCGCCGGATTCGACGCGGGCTCCGAAAGAATCCCCCTCGACGGAGAGTTCCGAGTCGAGGGCCGCGCTGGGGGCAGGGCGTCCGAATTTGGCGCGCGAACGCGACACAGGCAATTCCACAACTGCATCCGGCACTTTTGCCGGCTCGCTCACGCCGGCGGAAGATCCGGCAGGAGGAGGGATGACTCCAGGCTGCACGTCCGCCAGCAATTCCTCAATCGAGAGCGGCCGGGACGGAGCCGAGGGCCGGGCCACGGACGCTTCTGGCGGGAAAGTTGTGGTGGCGAATTTGCTGGGAGGCGCAATCACTTTCGCCCGTGGCACCTCGGTCGCAGCAAGTTGCACATTTTCCTGGGAGCCAATCGAGATGAACGAGGACTCCGGCTTGACCTGCGGGACGACGCGCGCCGGCGCCGCGCTCGGCGGCTTGACCTCGGCGGAAGGAGCGGGCGCTTCGGGAGGTTTTATGCTGACCGGGATTGGAGCAGGCGCGGAGGAAACGTCCGGAACAGCATTTTCGATTGCCGGCGCTTGCGGCGCGGCTGACGCGGCCGGTGACGCGGTTTTCTTGGCAGGTTCTGGGCCGTCGGCCGGAAATAAACGCCCCAATATCCAAGCTGGCGCTGCGTGAATTCGATTTCGACATAGCCGCCCGAGCCGGATGGCTGCTTGCGGACCTTCACGACGCGGCAAATAGCGTCCTGCCGCGATTTCAAATTGGTGAGAATCAACATCTGACCGACGCTGACGGCCATGGACACCCGCAGGACGCCGCCCTGCGGAAACACGATCATCGTGGAGGTCTGCTCTTCGAACGGCTCCGTGCGCGGAGTAACTCCGCGGGCCACTTCGACGACGCGCGAGCCGTGTATTTTTACGGGAATTTCCAGAGAGACAGCGTCGGAGCGCAAATGGCCGGCCGGCTTGCTGGGCTGCGCTTCGGGTTGCGAGACCGCCGGTTCAGCGGCGGGATATACGGCTTCGAGAGTTTCTTTAAGTGGTGTCATGGTCGTTTTCGGAGCAGCTCCGATACCCCCAAGCATGAAAGATACGTTGATTACACTCGAATTCTGGAGGTTAGTGACAAAGTGCGGCAATAGTACAAACGTACTGGCGGAGTAGATGTTCCATACTAGCACTGGCAGGCAGGGTCGAGACGCCGGGCGGCTGGCCGGTCAGAATTGTCTGGCAATCGTGCCGGTGGCCGCGTGGGCGCTGCCATTCGTTGCGAGTAGCAGGACGGTGTTGTTGTCAACGACGTAGTAGGCGAAAGGAAAAGTGGCGCCGGCGGTTTCGAGGGTCAAAGTGCCGCGACCGTTGGTATCGGGAGTTTCGATCGTGGAGTCGGCGATCAAAAGCGGCGCGCCCAGCGTGGTGGTCGTGGAGGAGAAATTGTTGGTGCTGAGCGTTCCGCTCACGAAGACACCGTTGAGGGTGGCAATCTGGCCGAGCACATCTTGCTCGAGCGCGGAGGAATTGAGGGCGTAAGTGCCTTGTCCGAGTGCGGTGGCGGCTGATTGGATGTACGCATAGCCGGTGGCTTGGCCGTTGGTATCGATCTCCATCAAGACGACCGATCCATTGGATGCGGTATATGCGGCAAATTGAAACGAGCTGTTGCCGGCAGTGAGCGAAAGAACGATGCGGCCGAGGTCGGAATCCACGGTGAAGGATCCGCTGAGGAACACATCCTGGAGCTGCGTTCCGCCACCGTTGACGTCAAGGACGCCGCCAAGAAGCGCGCCGCTCACCGCGCCGAAACCTGAGCCGCCATTGGAATCAAAAACTCCGCCCCCCGTGTGGGTTCCGTTGGGAGCTGAGTCGCTAAAGGTGAAGGCATAGTTCCCCGGCGGCAGGGCGTTCGCGGCGGTGAACGAACCATCGTTGCTGGGAGCGATGTGGAAATCGCCGGCAAGCAGAAATTTCGCCGGGTCAACCGTTTCGACGACTTTCATGTGGGTATTGTCCACAATGTAGAAAGCAAATTGAAACGTGGTGGTGGCGCCGGTGGAATTGAGAATCGTGCTCGTGCTCGTCAGGGTGACCAACCCGCGCCCATTCGTCGGTCCGAATGTGGGATCCATCTGGAAGCCGCCCTGGAGGGTGTCGTCGGGGGCTGTGGATGTGTTCGCGCCCTTATAGCTGATGTCCTCGACCGCAAAGCCTGCCGGAATGCTGATGCCTGCGCCCGTGGCATTGAATTTCCCCGTCAATTCGAGGAGATTGTTGCTGAGATCAACACCCGAAAGGGTGAAGGCGTAGTTGCCGAAGAACGCCGCGACGGAAAACGAGCCGGAGTTCTGCTGGTCTATTGTGCCGCTGCCGGTTGCGGTGTCGCTTGCGGTGCTGCCGAAGCGGACGAGCAAGGCGTGCTGAGCGGGCTGGCCCGCGTGCGCGGGCGTGTTCGCCGTGAGAGCAAACTGCCAGACATTTCCGTTGCTGAGCGTGACGGTGGCGCTGCCGTCAAAATTGACGGTATACGTGCCGGTGAACGCGACCTGCGCGCTTTTTCCGGAATGGAGGCTCGCGACGTCCTCGACGCCGGCGGAGATGGCGCCGCTTCCATTTGCCGTAAAGCTGCCGGCGACGGATAAGAAGGAGCCGTCGCTGCCCGTGTAGGAGAAGGCATAGGGCCCGCTAAAAGAACTGTTTGAGAAGAGAACGGTTGCCGCGGCCGTGCCGGAATTAGCTCCGCTAATGGCGGTAATCGCCGCGACGCCGCCCGGGGGTGGAGTGAAGGGCGCCGTATAGTTTCCGTTGACGTCAATTGTGCCGTAGAGGCCGTCGCCGCCGAGAACGCCATTCACGTACCAGCTCGGCGTGACAGGGTTGCCGCCCACCGTGGCGGTGAACGTGGCCATGGTCCCGGCCGGTACAGCGAGGGCGGCGGGCGCAACGGCCAAGCTTTGCGCACACACAATGTTGACCGTCGCCGTTCCGGAAAAGCTCGTATTTGCTGTCGACGTAGCCGTGATGGTGGCAGAGGAAGGGCACGTCCCCGTGGCAGTGAAGAGTCCCGTGCCGGTGACCGTCCCATTGGACGAGCCAGCGGTTACCGCCCAGGTGAAACCGGAGGCGGGCAAGCTCTGGACGAAGGCTTTGAATTGCACTTGCTGGCCCTTGGGAACGCTCGCGGAACCGGGATATACGAGAACCGACGTCTGCGGGGGAGGGGGAGGAGGAGTCGTAGTCGAACTGCTGCCGCCGCAAGCCGCGAGAGCCATCAGGATCGTGGATGTAATCACCGGCAAAAAAAGGAGCCGGAACCTGGAGCGCATCAGAGGCCCTCTTTCAAAGGGCGCGCGGCCAAGAAACTGTTGCGCTTTATTCTGGCAATCCTCATCACAGGTTCGTCCCCCGGGCATGGTTATCTTAATTGCACGTTTCGGAGCACAAAGTTCCGCGGAGATTATGATGTGGCCGGCCCCGCCTAACAGGGATGTATCCTACCCGATGCAGGCTTCCCAGGGGTATAAGAATACTGTGGGGAAGGAAGAGTTGCCCTGAGGCGCCATGGGAAGGGGCCGTAGAAGGAGCCGTAGAAGGGGCCATAGAAGTGGCATAGAAGGGGCATAACGGGGAGGATGATCCAATGATCTATCGCAGGCTCGGCCGCACCGGTTTTGCCGTGAGCGACATCGCGGAGGGGCTATGGGGCATGAGCGGCTGGAGCGGTTCCGACGACGCGCAATCACTGGAAGCCTTGCAGCTTTCCGTGGATCTGGGCTGCAATTTTTTCGATACGGCCTGGGCGTACGGCGATGGCAAGAGCGATGGGTTGCTCGGGAAAATCCTTTCGCGCAACAAGGGCAAGCGCCTCTACGCCGCTTCCAAGATTCCGCCGATGAATGGGAAGTGGCCGGCGCTGCCGCAATATAAATACCGGGACGTCTTCCCCGCGCGCCATGTGTTCGAATATGCCCGGCGCATTCGGGAAAAATTGCGGACCGATTCGATTGATGTGCTGCAATTCCACGTCTGGGACGATGGCTGGGCCGGCGAGGCGGAATTCCGCGAGACGGTGGAAAAGCTGAAGAGCGACGGCCTGATCCGCTTTTTCGGAATCAGCGTGAACCGCTGGCAGCCGGAAAACGGCATCGCCGCGCTGCGCACCGGCCTGGTGGACACGGTACAGGTGATTTACAACATCTTCGACCAGGCGCCCGAGGACAAGCTCTTTCCGGTGTGCAAGGAGCTGAACGTCGGTGTGATCGCACGAGTTCCACTCGACGAAGGAAGCCTGGGAGGAAAGATGACGCTCGGGACTCGATTCCCCGAGGGAGACTGGCGAGCGAGATATTTCGGCCCTGAAAATCTTCCGCAGACAATCGAGCGCGTCGAGAAATTGAAAGCCATCGTTCCCAAAAACATGACCCTGCCGGAAATGGCGCTGCGTTTCGTGCTATCGAATCCCGTGGTGAGCAACACGATCATCGGGATGAGGAAGCCGGACCACGTCAAGCAAAACCTGGCCGCAAGCGATGCGGGCGCGCTCGATCCGGAGCTGCTGCAAACCCTGAAAAAACATCGCTGGGATCGAACACTCCAGCCATGGTCCGACTGAGCGCCATCCGCGCGATATGGCATAATGAAACGGAGGATGACCGCAAAAAGGAAAATTCGCAGGCAGCTGCTGGCAGCGCATCGCAAGCTGCGGGAAATCCGCATGATCGCGAGGGGAATTCTCTCGACGCGCCATCCGCTGCTCGCGCACATCATTCCCATCCGGCGCTGCAACCTGGCCTGCACGTATTGCAACGAATTCGACGATTTCTCGAAGCCGGTGCCCACGGAGGAAATGCTTCGGCGGATTGACCGCCTGGGCGCGATGGGCACTTCGATCATCACGATCAGCGGCGGCGAGCCCTTGCTGCATCCCGAGCTGGACGCCATCATCGCGCGCATCCGGCGCAACGGGATCATCGCCGGCCTCATCACCAACGGCTATCTGCTGGTCGCCGAGCGCATCGAGCGGCTGAACCGCGCGGGCCTCGAATACCTGCAAATCAGCATCGACAACGTGCAGCCCGACGATGTTTCCAAGAAAAGCCTGAAAGTGCTCGATCAGAAGCTCGAGCTGCTGGCCGAACACGCCGAATTTCACGTCAACATCAATTCCGTGCTCGGGAGCGGCTTTTGCAATCCGGAAGACGCCCTCGCCGTGGCGCATCGCGCCCTCGCGCTCGGCTTCACGTCCACGGTGGGCATCCTGCACGACGGCAATGGGCAGCTCCAGCCGCTCGGCAGGCGCGAACGCGAAATTTTCGAGGAGATCATGTCGCTCGGCAAGCGCTCCTTCACCCGCGTGAATCAGTTTCAGCACAATATTGCCGCGGCGCGCGAAAACAAGTGGCGCTGCCGCGCCGGGTCGCGCTACCTCTATATCTGCGAGGATGGCCTGGTGCACTATTGCTCGCAGCAGCGCGGCTATCCGGGCGTTCCGCTGGCGGAATACACCGACGAGCAGCGCCACCGCGAATTCTTCACGCAGAAGGGCTGCGCTCCCCACTGCACGGTTTCGTGCGTCCACCAGATCTCCGTGGTGGATTCGTGGCGCGCGCCGCAAACCCTGGAATCGGGGGCGTCGGCGACGCCCGGGCAATTCGTTCCGCTCGCCGGCTCCGCCACGCGCAAGTAGCCGCAGCGCTCCCCTAAAATTTTCCAGGAACGATACCGCACGACGAAACGGCTTCACCGCGCGCGCCATTCGCGCTAGAGTGTGCTATCGAACCCAGCGCAAGCGCGCGAAGCGAGAAGAGGCGAAGCCGCAAATGAACCCCATGATCTGGCTCGGAGCAGGTGTCGCGGCAATCGTGATTGTGGCGCTGATCGTGTGGAGGGCCAGCCGCCGCTCGGAGGCGCAGCTATCGGCTGTGCGGCAGGAGATGCAAGGGTCGCTCGCGGCGCAGGGGCAGGCCGCGGCCGCGCAGATGAACCATCTGATGCAGACGGTGACGCAGCAGCTCGGGCAGGTGCGGCAGGAGCTGCAGACCGGCGTGGCCTCGACGGGACAACTCGCCACGGACGCGCAGCGGGAAGTGGCGCGGCGGCTGCAATCTTCCACGGACGCGCTGCTGCAGATGAGCCAGAAAATCGGCGAGGTGCACCAGACCAGCCAGGACCTTTCGAAGGCCGCGCAAACGCTGCAATCGGTGCTGGGCGGGGCCAAGACGCGCGGAACGCTGGGCGAGGTGACGCTCGAGCGCCTGCTCGAGGACGCGCTTCCGCAGAACGCCTACACGGTGCAATACCGCTTCGGATCGACGGGCGCGGTGGTGGACGCGATCGTCCGCAGCGGCGAGCGCATCCTTTCGATTGATTCGAAGTTTCCGCTGGATGCCTACCGCAGGCTCGCGGACGAGGGAGACGACGCGCGGCGCGACTTTTCCGTGGCCGTGCGCAAGCACGCCGATTCCATCGCGGAAAAATACATTCTGCCCGCGGAGCACACGTTCGATTACGCGCTGATGTTTGTGCCCTCCGAGGGCGTCTATTACGAACTTCTGATGACCGAAGACTCGAAACACGGGAAGCTCGACGAATACTGCCGCGGGAAGCGCGTGTTTCCCGTCTCACCGAACACGTTTTACGCCTGCCTGAGCGCGGTGGCCATCAGCCTGCAAGGCCAGAAGATCGAAGAAAACGCGCGGCATCTGCTGGCGAATATGGCGGGACTGAGCAAGCAATTCGACTCCTTCGCCGAAGTGTATGAAAAGTTGGGCACGCACCTGCGCCACGCGCAGCAAAACTACGAAGAGGCGGATAGCCGCTTGAATCGCGCGCGGAATTCGCTCGAGCAGATGGCGCAGGGCGCGCTCCCCGAAGCCGAGGAGAAAAAGCTCGAGGTCGCCTCCGGCGAATAGCGGAATACCCCCGCCAAAATTATTTGCCTTCCGGCAGCCCCGCAAAAAGCCATCTCATAAATCGGAGTGGGCAGCACAGGGGGTTGTCCTCAGGGGCTAAAGCCCTCTTTTTTTGGAGCGGTTTTTGTCGGAGCTAAAGCTCCGACCCCCTAAAAACCATTTGTGAGACACCATTTAGAGCGTCGCGCGGGCGGCGCGAAGGAACGTGCAAAAATCGCCCGGCGGCGTCGCGGCCAGAATTTCATCGAGCTTGCGCCGCAGCGGGCGGAAATCGCGCGGATGATGCGCCAGCTTGCCGGCAAGTTTATGCAGCTCGCGGCTCAGATTTTGCGGGGCGAGCGGGACGGCCGCTTGCAGATATCGCCGGGCAACTTCAGCGTCGGGCTGGGGCTCGATGCGCGTGCGCAAGGAAAAGTCTCCCGAGCGAATGGCCTGGACTTCGATCACGGCAAAATTCTGAGGACCGCCGCGGGTGACGAGTTCCTGCTCATCGCCGCGCAGGAATCGCAGCACGTTGGGCGTCTTGTTCTCGACGACGATGCGAAGCGGCAACTCCGAACCGAGCACGCGGACGACGAGGCGTCCCTTTTGATCCGGCAGGAGCGCGGGATTGGGAGATTCGAAGGCGAGCGAGACGAGCGACGTGGCCGCGGTCCTTTTCTGCCCCGCGGCCTCGACCGAGATCGTGGCAGGCCCGGGGGCGGCGTCCGCGCCCGGGAGCACCACGAGACATTCGGGCGAGGCGGCCAGGACCAGCGCGGGCGCGCCGTTGATGTTCACGCGGTTGGCGTCCGCGTCGCCTGCGAATCCGGAGCCGCAAATGGAAAAATAGTCGCGCACAGAAACGACGGGAGCCAGGGTCAGGGCTTGGCCGGCGTCCGCGGGCGGCGCGGAGTCCTCGAGCGCCGCGGCAGAATTGCTGGAAACAGTGGCGAGGAGAACGCCGCCGGACCCGGACGAAGATACCTGGAAGAAACCGCGGCCCGTCCGGTCGGTTCGGACGCTGGGATTATTTTCCAGCTCGACAGTCACGCCAGAGGCGAGTTTTCCATCCGCGCCGAGAACGGCGAGCGTTGCCTGCTGGCCTGCAATCACTTTGGGCGGAAGCACGATCGTCACGCCCGAGGCTGCGGGCGGCGTGGATTGCGCGGGAGCGCCCGCGGCCGCCGCGAACAGGAACAAAGCGGCGCCGAGCAGCCGGGTAAAAAGCGGCGCGAGGGGAAGATGCCGGCTGCTGTGTGCGCAAGCGTTCGATGGCCGACAGTGCATCATGTTCTTAATTGTCGAGGCGGATGACGAAGGTGGTCAAGTGGTCGTCCGAGCGCAATTGGCCGGCAAGCGCGGCGGCGGCGCTTTCGCTCGGCACGCGGCCCACGCGCACGCGGTAGAATACGCCATTCGGGGAATCGTAGGTGGCGATGGTGACTGTTGAGTAGCGCGCTTCAAGCTGGGTCTGCAATCGCTCCGCGTTGTCCTCGCTCTGGAACGCGCCCACCTGAACACCGAAGAAGCCGATTTGCGGATTCGGGCCGGAGATTACCGTGAGGCGCACCGGCGCGGTGCCGGGTCCAATCATTTCGAGCGCCTGCGCGGCGGCGTGGGAAAGATCAATCACGCGGTTGGCGACGAAGGGGCCGCGGTCGTTGATGCGCACTTCGGTCTGCCTGCCATTCGCGAGGTTCGTCACGCGCACGACCGCGCCGAATGGCAGCGTGCGATGCGCGGCGGTGAATTCGTTCATGTCGTAGATTTCGCCGTTCGAGGTGCGACGGCCATCGAACGGAAAGCCATACCACGAGGCCACGCCCTCTTCTACGTACTCGCCCGCCACGGCAGGCGCGCCGGAGGGCCGCGAAGGCGCCGGTTGCTCTGGCAGACTCGGAGGAGTTTCCATCGGGGGCTGGGCAGGAGGCTGGACCGTGACTGTGCGGTGCGCGCAACCCGCGGCGGCAACGAGCGAGAATGCGCAAACAAGCGCCAGCCGCGGGAGAAGGACCGGCTCGCGGCGGAAAGCGCGCTTCCGGCGTCCAGCAAAACTCGAGGGCCCAGGGGAGGACCTCAAATGGATCCCCCATTCACTTGTGCGGACTCATTTTCTGTATTATAGGAACGCATCATTATAATAGAAATGCAATCACGTTCTTGCAAGGAAGCCTAGGGAAGCCGATTGAACCTCTCGCCACGCATGCGCTGGAAGCTCGACCGAATCCGCGAAAAGATGAGCGGAATTTTCGGCGGCCGCAGCGAACCGCCGCGCCCGAAGCTGTGTCCCGCGTGCGGCACGCTCGTGGGAGCCACGGCCACGCGATGCCATCAGTGCGGCGCAAGCATGACTTTCTCGGTTGCGGCGGCCAGCCGTTCGCTCGGGCGGCTATTGCCGGCGGCGTCGCCCGCCACATATGGAATTCTGAGCCTGAGCTGTCTGCTGTATTTAGTGAGCCTGCTGTGGACCATGCGCCTCAGCGGTTTTCAGGCACCGGCGGGCGGCGGGATTTCCGGGATCTTCAATCTTGGCGGAATCGCGAGCCAGGTGCTGGCGGAAATGGGCGCGTCGCTGCCGCTCGCGTACAACCTCACGCAGCCGTGGCGATTCGTGACGGCCGTTTTTCTGCACGGCAGCATCCTGCACATCGCGTTCAATATGTGGGTGCTGATGGACATCGGCCCGCAAATCGAGGAGCTATACGGTTCGGCGCGATATTTGTTCGTTTATGTCGTCACGGGAATTGGCGGCTACGTGCTGAGCAGCCTTGTGGGGAAATTCAGCGTGGGCGGCTCCGGGGCGCTGCTGGGATTGATCGGCGTGATGCTGGCGATGACCATGGGAAGCCAAAGCGCCGGGATGCAAATGCTCCGCAGCCAGCTCATCAAATGGCTGATCTACATCGCCATCTGGGGATTGTTGTTCCAGGGGATTGATAACTACGCGCACCTGGGCGGGTTTGCTTCCGGGTTCGTCCTGGGGAAGCTCATGACGGACCGGCCGCCGGCTACACCGGAGGAGCGCAAGCGGGCCTACCTGCTTGGCTGGGGGGCCGGGCTGGCGGTGGTCGCGAGCTTCGCCATGGTTGCCATTGAAATCCTGCGGGGAGGCTGAGGAGGGAGCTTCAGCGGCTAAAGCCGCGTTGATTTTGCGCTTGGTGCGGCACGGCTGAAGCCATGCCCTGACACAAAACGGTAGGTCTCACGCAGATTCTTTACGCCTCGGTCTGCAGCCGGCGTGATATCGCGATGCTATAGTGCAGCCAGGAAATAAGCACAAAGGCCGCGACGCAATATACGCTTATCTCCATCACGGCCCGCAGGGGATGCGAATTCCACACCTCCAGCACCAGAACCACGACGATCAGGAAAATCTCGAAGAAGGTTGTGGCCTTTCCCCAAATGCTCGGAGGAAACGGCCGGTATCCCAGCGTCAGCAGAATCACGGCGCAGGCGGCCAGAAGCCCCGCGTCGCGGCCCAGCACCAGGATCGCCAGCCACCAGGCAATCCTGCCCTTCAACGCCAGCACAAGGTAGGAAGAGGAGACCAGCAGTTTATCCGCGATGGGGTCGAGATAGGCTCCCAGCGGCGTCTTTTGATTGAGCCCGCGCGCGAGCAGCCCGTCGAGTCCGTCGCTCACGCCGGCCAGAATCAGGATTCCGATCGCCAGCGTGTAATGGTCATACATGATAGCCATGACGAAGAACGGAATAAAGGCGAGACGCAGAAACGTGAGCTGGTTGGGGACCGTCAGAATCCGGCTTTTCAGCCTATGATCCCGTGCGGCGGGCGCGCCGGCCATCAAGCAAATTCCTCCAGGTAGTCCGTGAGCGACCGGCCCACTTTCTTTTCGAACATCCCGGCCAGCGAGGGAATCGAGCCGCGGGCTTCGTCGAGCGCAATCCGCTCGATCCGCAACATGGGGAAAAAAAGCGTGGGCAATCCGATGCGTTCGCCTTCTGGATGCAGCACCTGGGACACGAAGTCGTCGAACGAGTTCAGGTCCATGCCGCGCAGAGTGACTCCGGAATTCGAGATGGAGATCAATTCGCCCCAGAGTCTTTCCTTGGGGTTGTGCAGGCTCACGACGACAATCGAATGCGGCTCCATATCCTCGTCCTTTCCCGGGCACTCTGGGAAATCCGCAGTGTGCATGGTACCGCAGGTCATGCCCCGCGCGCACGGGCGCGGAACGCCGGCCCGAGGGCTACATGCTGCGGCGGCTGATGCCTTCGCGCGCGGCGCGCTTTAGGACGCGAATCCGCCCGGCCACGGCATCGGCAGCCGCGGCGGGCGTCGCGGCCTTCTCGATTTCCGCCACCAGCGCCGAGCCCACGACGGCGGCGTCGGCAATTCCGCCCAGCACGGTGACGTGCTCGGGAAGTGAAATCCCGAAGCCGACGGCGATGGGCAGCTTCGTGAATCGCCGCGCGCGCCGCGCCAGGGCCGGCAATTCTTCCGGCAGGGCTTCCCGCGCGCCGGTCACGCCCATGCGCGACACGAGATACAAAAAGCCGCTCGAACATTCGGCGATGCGCTCGAGCCGCGCGTCGGTCGAAGTGGGCGCCGCGAGAAAAATCGTATCCAAGCCGCGCGCGCGCATCGCCGCGCGATAGTCGTCCGATTCTTCGGGCGTCATATCCGTGACCAGCACGCCATCGGCGCCGGCCGCGGCAGCCGCCTCGGCGAATCGGTCGAGGCCCATCTGCAAAATGGGATTGAAATAGCCGAAGAGGACGAGCGGCACGGCCGTGCGCGCGCGGAGGCGGCGAACAAGCTCGAGCACGTCGGCCAAGGTCGTTCCGCCGCGCAAGGCGCGTTCGCTCGCGCGCTGGATCGTGGGACCGTCGGCCACCGGGTCGCTGAACGGCACGCCCATCTCGATGGCATCCGCGCCCGCTTGAGCGGCTGCGAGCACAATCTTTTCGGTCGCCTCGAGCGAAGGATCGCCCGCGGTGATATAGGCGACGAGTCCGAGCTCGCCCGCTTCGCGGAAGCTCGCGGAATCGCTGGGCAATTCTTCCGGCGGGCCCGGCAGCCTGCTTCGCGGGCGCGGACGATCGCGGGATGGCCGTATCAGACATAGCGCGAGAGAATTTCCATGTCCTTATCGCCGCGCCCGGAAAGATTGAAAATCACGATTGCATCCTTTTTCATTTTCGGCGCGCGACGAATGAGTTCCGCCAGCGCGTGCGCGGATTCGAGCGCGGGAATAATCCCCTCGATGCGCGCGAGCGTGCGCGCGGCTTCGACGGCTTCTTCGTCGCCCACGGCGGTGTACTCCGCGCGGCCTTGATCGGCCAGCCATGCATGCTCCGGGCCGACCGCCGGGTAATCGAGGCCGGCGGAAACCGAGTGAGTCGTGGCGATCTGCCCATCCGCCGTTTGCAGGACGTAGGTGTACGTGCCCTGCAACACCCCCGGGCGCGCGCCCGCGAATCCCAGCGCGGTGGCCAGCCGCGCGGCATGTTCACCGGGAGATTTCCCGCGGCCTCCCGCTTCCACGCCGGTCATTTTCACGCTCGCGTCGCCGAGGAAGGCGTGAAACAGCCCGATGGAATTGGACCCGCCGCCCACGCAGGCGAAAAGATGATCCGGCAGGCGGCCTTCGGCGCGAAGGATCTGCGTGCGCGCCTCCTCGCCGATAATTTTTTGGAAATCGCGCACCATCTCCGGATAGGGATGCGCGCCGAGGACGGAGCCGAGAAGATAGTGCGTGGTGCGCGCGTTGGTCACCCAATCGCGCATGGCTTCGTTGATGGCGTCCTTCAGCGTGCGGCTGCCGGAATCCACGCCGATCACTTCCGCGCCCAGAAGCCTCATGCGGAACACGTTCAGCCGCTGCCGCTCCATATCCTCCGTGCCCATGTAGACCGTGCAGGCCAGCCCCAGGCGCGCGGCCACCGTCGCCGTGGCCACGCCGTGCTGGCCCGCGCCCGTTTCCGCGATCACGCGTTTTTTCCCCATGCGCATCGCGAGCAGGCCCTGGCCCAGGCAATTATTGATTTTGTGCGCGCCGGTGTGCAGCAGGTCTTCGCGCTTGATGTAAATGCGCGGGCCGCCGAGCTGCGCGGTGAGCCGCGAGGCAAATTGCAGAGGCGTGGGGCGTCCGGCGAAATTGTGCAGCAGCGCGGCGAGTTCGGCTTGAAATCCGGGATCGCTGCGCGCTTCCGCATACGCCCGCTCGAGTTCCTCGAGCGGCGCCATGAGCGTCTCCGGGACATACCGCCCGCCATACGGCCCGTAGCGGCCGTGAGATTCACGCACGGTATTCACGCTGTATCCCATCCGATCCCTCCCTCTATCCTATGCGCTCTTGGCCGCGCGCAGAAGGGCTTTCAAGCGCGCCGGGTCCTTTTTCCCCGGCTTGGCCTCGACGCCGCTGCACACATCCACGGCGTAGGGCTTCGCCGCGCGAATCGCCGCGCCGATATTTTCGGGCGTCAGGCCGCCCGCCAGAAATATTTTTCCGTACGGTTTCGCGCGCCGCGCGGCCGCCCAATCGAATGTCTTGCCCGTGCCGCCATGCCGCCGGTGGTCGTAGCCATCGAGCAGCAGCGCTCGCGGCCTGCTTGAATGGCGCGAGTTGCGCCGCGCGGAACGGCTTCCTCACGCGCACCGCCTTGATGATTCCGATGCCCGGCAGCGATTGTTTCAGCCGCGCGATTGCCGCCGCCGGCTCGTCGCCGTGCAATTGCACATAATCGAGCCCCACGGCGCGCGCCGATCTCGAGCATTCTCTGCTCCGTCTCGTTCACGAACACGCCCACGGCGTGAATCCCCTTCGGCAGCCGCCGCACGATCCGCCGCGCTTTGGCGGGCGCGATGTAACGCGGGCTGCGCGCATAGAAATTGAAGCCGAGGAAGTCCGCTCCCTCGTGGACCGCGCGCCGCGCGTCCGTCCAATTCGTCATCCCGCAGATTTTCACTTTTACCTTGCCCGTGGCCATGGCGATGCCATTTTCAATCCACACTCTGCCCAAGCTCATTCCGTCGGATGCGCCGCGTCCGCCGCGCCCAGCAGGTCGCGCAACTGCTCGCCCGGATCGGCGGCCTGCATCAAATGCTCGCCGACCAGGAAAGCGTCGAATCCGGCGTGCCCGAGGCGAGCCAGATCCTCGCGTGTGCCGAGGCCGGACTCGCTCACGGCGATGCACTCTTCCGGAATCGCTTCGACGAGTTCGAGCGAGGTCTCGATGCGCACCTGAAAATCGCGCAGGTCGCGGTTATTCACGCCGATGATCCGCGCTCCGGCGGCCAGGGCGCGCCCGAGTTCTTCGCGCGAATGCACTTCCACCAGCGGCTCCATCCCGAGCGTGCGGCCCAGCTCCAGCAACTCGCGCAACTCCGCGTCGCTTAAAATCGCGGCGATCAGCAGGAAAGTGTCCGCGCCCGCGGCGCGCGTCTCCCACACCTGCCAGGGATCCACGATGAAGTCCTTTCGCAGGACCGGAATCCGCACCGCTTTCCTCGCTTCCTTCAAATCGCCCAACGAGCCGAAAAAGAACTCCTCTTCCGTGAGCACCGAAAGCGCCGCGGCCCCGGCCCGCTCCAGGCTCGCCGCCAGCGCCCCGGGCGCGTATTCCGCGCGCAGGATGCCGCGCGAGGGCGAAGCCTTCTTCAGCTCGGCAATGATGTTGCACCCGTCGCGCACGAGAGCGCCGGGAAAATCCCGCAGCGGCGCCGCTTTTCCGGCCGCGATTTTGAGTGGCACGTCCGGCAGCACGCGCTTGCGGTGCGCGATGGATTCGCGCCGCGCTTCGACAATGCGACCGAGGATGCCTTTCTCGCGTGAAATAATTTCCATAGGCGGAATGCCAGCCGATCTCCCGTTGCGGGAAGGTGCGCTCCGAGCTTCGCCCGGAAGGAATGGATCGCTCCAACCATGCTAGCCGCACGGCCCCGGCGATGTCAATTTGAGGGCAACGAGGCCAAGGTGGGGTTGAGCAAGGGCCGCGACAATCGGATGGGAATTCCAAAATTCGAGCCGGCAAATCCGTCGAGCACGGCAAACGTGACGCCAATCACTTTTCCCCCTTGATCGAAAAGCGGCCCGCCGGACCCGCCGAGGGTTGTCTGCGCGTCGAACACAATTCGATCCGGCAGGACGTCTCCGATATGGCCCTGGGTGATCATCGGCCGGATCAGGTCGCGGCGCGCCAGCTCGCCGAGAACCTTTGAGACGTCGTTGCCGTTGCTCGCGAGTATTTGCTGCGCGGTATTTTCGTCCGTACGCGCGAGGATTCCCGCAAGCCCCGTCGCATAGCCCATGGATACGACCGGCTCGCCGGACACGGCGGCTTGCGCGCCCATATTGAGCGAAAGGGCGGTGCGCTTCAGATCCCCCATGTCCACTTGCATGGTGGAAAGATCCGTGTCCTTCGAAATCCGCTGGATTTCGGCGCTGAAAGGGCGCGGGTCGCCTGGAAAGTAAGCGCGGATCGAGGAAATTTCGGCTTGAAAGCCCTGGCTGGTTAGGGCGTTGATGTCGTCATCCTTCCACCAGGGCTCCGCCACATGGCGGTTCGTGATGATCCGTCCGTCCGATCCCACCAGGAAGCCCGTGCCAAGCACGTCCAGCTTCACTTCTGGCCCGTTACCGTCGGTAGTCAGGATGGGCTCGCCGTCACTGCCCTCGATGGGGTCGCCCTGAGGGTCGAGGCCGGCGTACCGCAGCCGCTGGCCGCTCTGCGGATTGCTAAAGGCCACCGAAACATGCAGCAGGCACACGCTCTCGACGTCGGTGCGAATCAGATTTTCAGCCGAATCGCCTTCTTGCTCGATGTGCTGCAGGCGGGCATTCGTCGCGTCCAATTCCTTCTGCAGGGCGGCCACATCGCCGGAATCGGCGTTTGCCATCCTGGCTTTCAGATCCGCGGCCTGTTTTTGCAGCGCTTCTTTTCCGGGCAGCGCCGCGGAGTCCGGCCCTTGCTCTTCGCGCAGCTTGCGCACCTCGGCAATCAAGTCCTGCTGGCGCACGATGCCGCCTTCGAGCCGGACGATTGTGGCGTTATTTCGCTGCGTGTCCTTCCGGGCGCTGTGGACGAAAAGGAAGTAAGTTCCCGCCATGAGGACCGCAACGGCGAATAGGGCGCCGATCCCGATTTTCATGATCCGCTCGAGAGAGAAGGCGTCGCGCGTCATTTTCTCCGTTACGGCGAGCGCCTCGAACGCCGTATGCGCGATCTGCTGGCCCTCCTCCGCGATGTGCACTTCCTCGAGAAGCTGCCTGTCCGCTCGCCGAACGCGCAGTTGCACGCGCACGCGCGCCAGAAGTTCGGCCGCGTCCCATGGCCGCGACACCGCGTCATCGGCGCCCAGGTCGAGCCCCGCTTCGCGTTCCCCCGCGCCCCCGCCCACGAGCAGGATGACGCGAATTCCTTCCGTGGCCGCAGAGCCGCGAATCGCCGCCACCATCTCATGCGCGCTTGGGGCACTGGGGTCGGGAAGAGCTGAATCCAGCAACAGCAAGTCCGCGCCGAGCTCGCGCACCGCATCGAGGCCTTCGCGGGCTGTCGCGAAGGCCGATACGTCGCAGCCGGCGCTCTCGATCGCCGCAACCAAAGCGTCGCGGCTCGCCGCATCGGCTTCGATTATGACGACTTTCTCGCGGTGATTGTCCATGGGATAAAACGGCTCCAGAGGTTTCTTGGCGCCTATGCTAGCGCCGTTCTAACTAAATGGGGCAATTTTGACAGTGTGTATTGTACCCCCGACCGTTGAAAACGAAGTACGCGTGCCTTAGCCCCAACAAGTTGGAACGGCACTAGAGCAAACCGAGTCTATTGAATAGCAATCTCATTCGCGCGAAATCACCCTCAAATAGACGCCGCGAAACGATTCGAGGATTCAAAGCAGGTTTGCCGGAGAGCACATGCGGGACGCACCCGAACAATGGTTGCGCTCCAAACGCTTCGAGAAAACCAAATAGGCTCTTTACCCCAGTCTAGCGATAATTGCATCTTTTGTTCGGAACTGCGCACACAATCGCATACGCTCTCGAATGTATGATTAAGCTTAAGGCTTCATAACGGTTGTAGAAGGTCTCCAGAACAAAGACGTGCTTCTCCCCTCGGTCATTCACCAGAATGACCTCGGCAGCAGCGATTGGGCCGCCTTTTTTGTATGTACATGCGTCTCGTACAACGCGAAATACATCCTGCTCGCCCACATTCGAGAACTCCTCAACGAACTTTCTTGACCGGATGAAATATCTACACGGGCTGCTCGGATCAAAGTTGGCATCCGTATATCTCGGGTGCTGGCTGACGATCCCGACCGCCGGTATGTCGAGGATCTCGATGCACCGCCATAGAGTCGAAGTCAGACTATTTCCAAATTTCCGACTAATTCTCTGCACAAGCGAGAAGGAGGGTTTCGAATCCCGGGCCATTGCCTCGAATTTTTTCTGCAAGAATAAGAGCCTGCCGGCCCCGTAGTTTGCTTCCGCTTCGATTTGTTCATGACACCCTAAACTCAATGTCAGTTTGTCGTCGCCAAGTAGGACCATCCCATGCCAACTCAAAGCACTATGAATTACCTCGTGCCCCTCGTTCCACCGCTGCTTAATCGCGGGTACAGATTCATCCAAAAGCACCATCTTCCTGTCGGGCACATAGAGCGCCTTCAGCTCCGCTTTCCGAATCGCATCAAGTAGTAGCAGCGGACGACGGAGTATCTGTTTTCCAGCAACCTTCAGACGGCTGACTGTTTCGCGCAACACTCCATCTGAATTCGAGCTGTAGTAGTGCCGATCTAGTTTCAGCAGAGCCGAACATCCTCTAACCGCAAGGGTGGCTCGGGGTTACCGAGTCCATTCAATATCTTTGCTATCTGTCGGTCAATGTCTTGCGCAGTCGTCGGGCGTAAGTAGTCGTTTCGCAATTCTATTTCCGCCCCTTCGCTGTTTCGACTAAGACCTTCACAAATTCGTCTAAGGCTTCGGCCTGGTCGCGATTTAGCTTCTCAACAGCGCGAGACCGTGCCGCAAACTTCATTGCAGCCTTGTTCAGGCGTTCATCTTTAGCGACCGCATTACCAGACAGTATCAAAAGCTGTGGAATTGGTAGACGGAGCACTTCCGCCAGCTGACACACCGTTCTCGGCTCCGGTCTGTAATCCAGATCTTTATCGATTCTCAGTAATTCCTCCAACTCAATCCTTGCCTTCTCCGCAAGACTCTCCAAGCTGATCTTCAAAGCTCTTCGTCGAAAGCTGATCAACGTTCCAAATGCAAGTCGCGCGGGTGCGGCCTGTATTTCTGTTGCCCTCGACTTCGGCTCCCCTCGCCCTGCGGATACTTCCTCCAAACCGATCGCCGAGATCATGCAGCTGTCTTCTTCCTGCGCTCTCTGCTTGAATAGTTCGTCCTTCATCCTAATCATCGCTGCCTCCCTTCTATGAAAGCGCGCGCCTGTTCTGGCGTCATCTCGAAATAGCGAAGCTTCTCATCTCGATTTGAGTCGATCCCCAGGTCTTCCATGTACCGTCCATAGAAGGCTTCCGATTGAGGCAGAGAGTGTAAGCCGATTCTTCCTCCCATGCCTTCCCGGAGGCTGAGGCCTATCGCCGCTTCAAGTAAGGCCACGCCGACCCCGGAGAATCTGGGATTCTCCGTGAGATCACGCAGGTTCCACGGTGCGCTTTCAATGTATTCGATATACAGGACGGGTTTGCCTCCCTCGGTCGAGATGCGAGCGCGCCGACCGATCGTCGACACCATCATCAATCCTTGCATCTGGCCGCCATATTCAACTCCAAAACATCGATAGGCCAGAAACTTCAGTTTCTCTGCCTTCTGGCTCCAGTCCCAATGCCAGTGCTCCGGCCATTTACCGCGGCCCTCTGCCGCCCGCTTCAACGCTTCCAGCCGATGTGGCTGCCAGTCGATATGCGCCTCCACCAACTCCGCACGCGATACGTCTTCTACGAGAACAGCTTCAACAAGCTGACCCGCAGAGCGGTCAAGCAAGGTTGTGGGCTTCCGCCCGCTCATATCATCACCATAAGCTCGGCTTTCTCCTTCTTGTGTTGGTCCTCAAAGAACAGCTTCTCCCCGCGCGCCAAGCGAGCATCAACGAGTTGATAGAGCCGAATTGCTTGGCGAATCACCGCTGTCTTGGTCAGATCTTTGCCCACCGAAAGCCCCTCCAGGGCTTTCATCTCTGCTTCAGTGAGGTTAAGAGTCATTGTTCGCTTTCCGTTCGCCATCTCGGTCTCGCCTCCCGAGGAACATAATACACCATGCATGCACATAAAATCAACCGAAATAGTTTTTAATATAGCTAGTAGTTAGCCATTTATGGTATAGTTTTGTCGGACCCATTAAGGAGGGCTCCAAACATGGAAGATCAGAACAAACCTGAAAACATAGTCGAAGAGCTTGCTGAGGAAGTCGATATCGAAGAGCTTTCGAAAAAAGGCCACCCCGTTCCGCGTGCGAAGAGATATGTAATTCGAATTGACAAGGAGCGCGTTGTCGTCCACACGCACAAGATTACCGGGCGAGAGATCCTCGCCCTGGTGGGCAAGACTCCAGATCAATTCAAACTCTACGAACACAAACGCGGTCATCAGCCGATCCCGATCGAACCCGATCAGGTCGTGGACCTTCACGTTCACCGGGTGGAGCGCTTCACAACAATGCCGAAGGGCACAACGGAGGGTCGCGAAACAGCGGCCCTTCGCCGTGACTTCCGCCTACCTGCCGAAGACGAAGAGTATCTCGAGGGGCTTGGCCTTCCGTGGGAAACCATCAAGGACGGCGCCACACAATGGCTGTCTATCCACGACTGGTACATACCAGGTGCTTATAATCGAACTAAGGCAAGCGTCGCGTTACTCATTCCCCCCAACTATTCCGACACCCAAATTGATATGGCCTACTTCCAGCCAGCGTTACAGCGCACAGACGGCAGATCAATCGCCAATCTGTCACAGCAAACTATTTCCGGTGAAACTTGGCAAGGGTGGTCACGTCACCGGACGCCATCGAATCCATGGCGCCCAGGCATTGACAATATATCCAACCACCTCGGCCTCGTAGATGACTGGTTGAGACGTGAGTTTGAAAAGGAGTGACAGTGAAGCAATATAAGCTTCGAATGACCGGATCTCACTACGGAAAGCTACGATCCCATCTCTTCCCGGGCGATGGAAGGGAAGCCGTTGCACTGCTGCTCTGCGGACGACGCAACGGAGAGGAGAAACACGTCCTAACGGTCCGAGACGTGACCCCGGTTCCCCATGAAGTATGCATGATTCGGACTCCAGATCAAGTCACATGGCCGACGGATGCAGCAGACCCCATTCTCCGCCGAGCCTACGGAAAAGGGCAATCAATCGTCAAGGTGCATAGCCATACCCTCGACTACCCCACGTTTTCAAAAACCGACAATGACTCCGATAGGGCATTTCTCCAATCAGTCTGCAGTTTTCTGGACGATGGTTTGGCTCACGCCAGCGTGATCATGTTGCCTGATGGGAAGTGCTTCGGTCGTGTCGTCGAATATGAGGACATCGGGCCAGAGCTATCTTCGATTATCGTGGTCGATGACGATCTGAAGGTGTGGACAACCGCAAGGCCTACCTTGCACGAAGCCTTCAGCGCCCGTCACGCTCAGGTATTTGGACAAGGGACTACAGCCCTCTTGCATTCACTCTCGGCGGCGATCGTTGGCTGCTCGGGAACCGGGAGCATCGTCGCTGAGCAACTTGCGCGCCTCGGCATTGGGCGTCTCGTTCTGGTCGATCCGGATTTAGTCGAGGAAAAAAATCTAAACCGCATTCTGAACTCTGGAAAGGAAGACGCTTACCTTTCTCGACCGAAAGTACATGTCTTGGCGTCGGCGATCGCTCGAATGGGACTAGGACAGGAAGTACTCCCCATTCACCAAAATCTCGCGACCCGTCAAGCCGTCCATGCCGTGGCGGAATGTGACGTCATATTTGGATGTATGGATGGAGCGGAAGGACGGCATCTTTTAAATCGCCTCGCCACCTTCTATTGCCTTCCTTATTTTGACGTCGGTGTACGGTTGGAGGCGGACGGAAACGGCGGCGTTTCAACAGTCGCTGGCGCTGCACATTACCTGCAACCAGGGCGTTCGAGCCTCCTGAGTCGCGGCGTTTACGATTTGGAGCAGGTCCGGGCGGAAGGAATGAGGAGGACTAACCCGGAGATCTACGAGCGTCATCACAACGAGGGTTATATCCGTGGTGTTGACGAAGATCGTCCTGCAGTCATAAGCGTGAATATGTTCTTTGCATCTCTCGTGATGAACGATTTTCTCGCGCGCATTCATCCGTATCGCAACCAGCCGAACTCCGCGTTTGCCACGATTCGTGGGAATCTCGGCGAGGTCCTACTGCTTTCCGAACGCGAAACGGACGACTGCATTCTGCTCAAGAAAGACGTCGGTCGCGGAGATGTCGAGCCTTTGCTCGACCGGCCCACCCTCTCATAGAAAATTATTTGGGACTCTCTGGCACCAAGCTCTTAACCGGATACTTCGGCGCCGACGCAAGCCACCATATCGCGTCAAGTACGTAGACGAATTGCCGGATGAAATCGCGCAAAGACGCCTCTACGCGGTCGGCCGTGAAGTTCCTTGGTACGTAGCCCTTGTTTGCCCATGCGGCTGCGGTGCTCTACTGCAGCTAAGCCTTCTGCCGAATGATTCGCCCAGCTGGCGCTTGATCGTCGACAAGCACGGAAGCCCAACGCTGTTTCCTTCCGTGCAGAGAACTCATGGCTGCCTCTCGCATTTCTCGATTCGCAGGGGGCACGTTGATTGGCATGCGTGAGCACACGGCGGTCACGCAATAATTGTTAGTTTGCCTCTCCAGCATCCAGCCGGATCACACCTTCGCAAACCTGAGCTTCTCAATCTCTTCCGTGAGTTCGGCGCGCGTGAGCAGGCCCTTCCGGAAGAGCACGCGCACGACGGCTTCGAGGGCGTCGGCTGTTTCCGGCGGGAGATCGGAAGGCGATTCGCTCTCGGCCGCGTCGTGGAGACTTTCAAGCCGCGGGCTCGCTCCCATCTTTGGCTGCGGTGCGGCCCGGGCAAACTCGCGGATATTATCGAAATCCTCGGGCCGTATCGCCGTGAAGACAACACCCATTCCGAGTCCGCTGTGAGAGAAGCGCACTTTGCCGGACACATAGACGGTCTTTCGGCCCTTGCTGATGGCTATATTAACGGCGGCGTCGTGCGGGAGCGGGGTCATCGTTTCCACATAGCAGCCGCTGAGCGAAAGGTCCGTGATTCTTACGGGAACACGCACGGAAGGGTTTTCGGTGACCAATTGCGCTTCGAGCATGCAAGATTGCCGCGAAAAGCGCCGGCGGTCGTCACCGGCCCAGGCATTGGCAGCGCTCCCTGGCGAATCCATGTAGGAAGAAACAATCGCCCGCGGCGCTGACGCGTCGTATGTGTCCGGCTTCCATTCTTTTGGCAGGACGCCCCATATATACTTGCCGGGCTCGAGACACCGGACGCCGAATCCCCCAACCTTCGAAGCCCCATTCTTGGCGACCCATTCGACGCGGAAACAGGCTTTCTCGTCCCCGCACTGAATATCGATTTTCATGCGCGGTTGTAGAATGCCGTCCAGGCCGTCCAGTCCCTTTATCCACGCCCCGGATAGGCTGACTTCATAGGTTTCCGTGGCGGCGGCGAAGGGACTCCCGTGAGAGTCCAAACCGCGCACAAAGACCGGAATCGAGATAGCGATTCGCTGTTCGCTGCGGCGCCCCATCCAACCTCCGAGATTACGCGCCTAGCTATACGCAAACCGCCTGACTCAGAGAGGTGATTCGATAGTAGGCCGCGCTTCCATGCGGGTCAAGGGGCTAGCCGACTCGTTTGTCACAGAAGTAACACGGGACCCGACCAGGCGAAGCTTCACTCCCTCGCTTTCCTGCCCTCAAAGGCATTCGCACCTTATACACCGCGCAACGAACTGCCGGATCGAGACGCTAGGGGTGCAAGGGGGTGTCGCCAGCTTCGCGCACGGTGACGTCCATATTGCGGTCGGTGAGGGTGAGAGACATACCCTCGGAGGCGGCCCAGGTGGAGGGAAATTCGGCGCGCGCGGCGGAGAGGAAGTTGTCCACGGCCTTGTCGGAGGAGTCCGGGTCATGGTGGAAGAGCACGAGGTTCGCGACTTTCGATTCGCGCGCGACCTTTACTCCCTCGAGCCAGCTGGAATGGCCCCAGCCCTTGCGCGTGGAAGCAAGCTGTTCGGGCGAATATTGGGAGTCGTAGATGAGGACGTCCGCGCCGCGAGCGAGCTCGCGGAGGTTGCCGTCAAATTCGGCGATGCCAGGCTCATTGTCCGTGGCGTAGACGAAGCTGCCGGCGGGCGTGTCCAGACGGTAGCCGAGGCATCCCTGGGGATGGTTCAGCCAGGCGGCGGTGACGCGCGTTTGGCCGATTTGCCAATTTTCGCCGCCCTGGACTTCGCGGAAGGTGCGCGCCGCGGTCATCAAGCTGACGTCCACAGGGAAATGGGGACCGGAAACCTGCGCTTCAAAGACCTGGCGAAGGCTATCACGGCCAAGATACCGGGACTCGAAACTGTAAAAATGGAAGCGGTTTTGGGAGTGGAAGAAGGGCTGGAAGAATGGGATGCCCTGAATGTGGTCCCAGTGGTAGTGCGTGACCAGGACGGAAGCCTCGATGCCGCGCTGGGCTTCGGTTTCCGTCCAGAGATTGCCGAGCATGCGCAGGCCCGTGCCGCAATCGAGAATGAAGCGCGCGCCGTCGGGAGCGAGGAGATCGAGGCACGGCGTGTTTCCGCCGTAGCGCCAGGTATCGCGCTCAGGGGCCGGCGTCGAGCCGCGCACTCCCCAAAAGACCAGCTTGGCAACGTGGTGGGGCATGGCTGGAGGAATCGTGACGCGAGTTTCATGGTAGGCGGTGGCGGCGATGGAAGTCAATTGAGTTTCCTTGGCGGCGTTCGTTGACGAAGGGAAGAAAAGCAGGCCCTTGTGAACAAGCGCAATCGTAAAATAGCTTCCGGTACCTTCCCGCGCGCACGAGAGGAGGTGGGACTATCCGCGCGGGCGCTCCGCGAGTAGAATTTCGCTGATGCACTTCGACAGGAACATCCAAGCGCATGGAGTCTCCGGGCATGGCAAGCACGCGCACGGCATGGGAACCCATGCGCATGGCCATGATGCCGGCGCAGGCATGAGCCGCCTTCTGGGCGCGGCGATTGCGGCCACGCTCGCGCTGGTGTGCGTGGAACTGGCGGCGGGGTATGCAGGGCATTCGATCGCGCTGGCGAGCGATGCAGTCCACAACGCGACCGATGTGCCCACGCTGGTCATATCGTGGCTTGCCGCGCGGTGGGCGCTGCGTCCGCCTACGCCCGAGAAAACCTACGGGTATCATCGCGGGGGGATTCTTGCGGCGTTTGTGAACGCCATGCTGCTGGTGTTCGCGGCGCTCAGCGTGATTTACATTTCGATCGGCCGTCTGCGGCATCCGGTGGCGGTGCATGCGGGGGTGATGCTGTGGGTGGCGCTCGTCGCGCTCGTGATCAATGGAGGCATCGCGCTGGGAGTCCACGGGCACCGGCGGGACCTGAACGTGCGCACGGTCTGGATACACAATCTGGGCGACGCATTTTCGAATATCGCCGTTTTTGCCGGCGCCCTGGCGATCCGGTGGAGCGGCGCGCAGTGGATTGACGCGGCCCTGGGCATAGGGATTGGAGCGATGGTCCTGTGGATCGTGGCGGGTATTCTGCGGGAGAGCGGCCACATTCTTCTGGAGGGCCTGCCGCGAAATATGCGTCTCGAAGACGTGGCGCGCGCGGTGCTGGGCGTGGAAGGCGTGCAGGAGGTCCACGACATTCACATCTGGACTCTGGGTACCGACCTGCAAGCGCTTTCGTGCCACATCCGCATTCCGGACATGCATATGGAGGAGAGCGAAAAAATTCAGGCGAGAATCCGCGAAGCGCTCGAGCGCGATTTTCATATCACGCACGTCACGGTTCAATTCGAGCGCGCGGGGCTGCCCGCCGAAGCGGGCCCTTACATGCCCGAGGCTGTGCGCGGCCCGCGGAAGTAGATTGCGGCGGGCCGTGGAAGCATGCGAAAATCGGCGGTGTTCACACGTGATTTTCTTTCCGCGCGCGCATCCGGCATTCCGGAATTGCCGCGGAAGGCTGCGAACGCGGCTGGCGATATCGTCTAAAGGTTAGGACGGAGCCCTCTCAAGGCTCAAATCCGGGTTCGAGTCCCGGTATCGCTACCAAACTTCGATACGAATCCCGATACAAGCCAGGCGGTTTCAAGAAGCACGCAAAGGTCGCGGATCAAAGGAAGCGAGGTTAGGCCGAGGCGCTGAATGCGCGGGGGCGCATGCGCGCGCGCTTTAGCTCGGGAGGAGCGTTCAACTCGGCGGCAAAGGCCAGCAACTGTTCCGCCGGAAGGGCGCGCAAGAAGCATTTCAAAAGGACTTCGGCTTCGCGCAGGCACGTATTGAAGTCATAGTGAAGGGCGTCGAAGGATTCCCAGCACGTACCGGGGCGTATCGACATGCCCCGGGCGACTTCGCCGGCAGCGTCGCTGAATTCGCGGCGGAGTTGCTCGATGGTGTCGGAGAGAATGCGGAGCTTTTGCAGAAAGCGATAGCGGTCGCCGAAAAGCACATGATGAAGAAGCCGGTTCCGGGAAGCGGCGAGCTGTCCCGTATGGCCTCGAAAGAATTCCGCATTCAAGGGTTCGACGGGGGGAATGTCCACGACGCGCCGGCCGCGCACGGAAACGACGTCGCAGAAGGAAATCAGCGAAACGGCCAGGCGTTCCAGGAGATCCGCGGCCATAGGAAGCTGCTGACGCGCGGAGACGAGCAGACCGCGGGCGCGCATGGAAAGAGCGTCGTCCAAGGCCACGCTCATCATGGCGTAGGAACAATCCCAGCGGCGGATGACAGTCTCAAAAAGCGCGCTCTTGTCTCGCGGCAGAGCGTTGAACCAGTCATCCGACACCTTGCGCCGTGCGGTAGAAAAACGCCCCTTTAGGCTATACAACACATCCCTCCCAAGTTTCCAGGGAGTATACCACCGCTGCCGCAATGCAAGAGGCTTTCTTGACGCCTCTCGGAAGCGCCCGCTATACTGCCGCCCGGCTCGCTGGAATGGCCTTTCGGAGAGGCCGCGGAAAGGAATCGCCCGTTGGAATTCGAACCTCTCGACCAGTTCCATCAACGCCGCAAGAAGCTGAGCGAAATCGAGGCCTTGGGTCACGCTCCCTACCCTCACAAATTTAGCTGGACGCACACGCCGAGGCAGATCGCCGAGCAATTTGGCGATCGGCCCACGGAACAGCTCTCGGCCGATCGCGCGGACGTGCGCGTGGCGGGACGCATCGTTGCGCTGCGGCCGCACGGGAAGGCCGCGTTTGCTCACATGGTGGGGGACGGGGCGCGGGTGCAGCTGTACGTCAAGCTGGACGTGGTCGGCGAGCAGGCCTATAAACTCTTTCAGCTCTTGGATTTAGGCGATATCATCGGCGTCTCCGGCCATCTCTTCCGCACGAAGACCAATGAGCTGACGATCTGGGCCGAGCGGCTGGAACTGCTGAACAAGGCGCTGCTGCCGCTGCCGGAAAAATGGCACGGCCTGGCGGACACCGAGACGCGCTACCGCCGCAGGTATCTCGATCTCATCGTGAATGAGCGTGCGCGGGATATTTTTCTCCGGCGGGCGCAGATGATTCGTGAACTGCGCCGCTTTTTCGACGAGCGCGGCTACGTGGAGGTGGAGACGCCGATGATGCACCCGATTCCCGGCGGGGCCACGGCGCGGCCTTTCGTGACGCACCACAACACGTTCGATATGGACCTCTATCTGCGGATCGCCCCGGAGCTGTACCTCAAGCGGCTGGTGGTGGGGGGGCTTGACAGGGTGTATGAAATCAACCGAAATTTCCGCAACGAGGGGATTGACGCCATCCATCAGCCCGAATTCACCATGCTCGAGTTCTATCAGGCGTACAGCGATTACCGCGAACTGATGGACCTGACCGAAGAATTATTTCGCGGGCTGGCGGAGAAGGTTTGCGGCAGCACAAAGATAAAATACGGCGAGAACGAGGTTGATTTCGGCAAATTCGAGCGCCTGTCCATGCGCGAAGCGATCTCGAAGTTCTGGCCCGGTGCGGCGGGCGCCCCGCCGAAGGCGCCTGAGCTTGCGCTTCCAGGAGGGCCACGGTCCATCGCGGAACGGTACAATGCGTATGCGCGCTCTCAGGGCGCCGATCCAATTGCCGACGGGGGAAATGTGTCCGATGGTGAATTGACGGGAGAGCTTTTCGAAGCCGTGGCCGAGCGTCTCTTGGTCCAGCCGACATTCATTTACGATTTTCCGAGCGAGATATCGCCGCTGGCGAAGCGGCGGGCGGACGATGCGTCGCTGGCCGAGCGGTTCGAATTGTTCGTGGCGGGGATGGAAATTGCGAACGGCTTTTCGGAGCTGAATGATCCCGCGGAGCAGGAGCGCCGTTTCCGGGCGCAGGTGGAAAAGGGCGGACATGATGCGCCCAAGGAAGTGGATACGGATTACATTCGCGCGCTCAGCCACGGCCTGCCACCCACGGCGGGCGAGGGGATCGGTATCGACCGGCTGGTGATGCTGCTGACGGATTCCCATGCCATCCGCGAAGTGATTCTGTTTCCGCTGCTGCGCGCTGAGTCGGCGGAGAGCCAAGCCACGGATACTTCCGAGACCGGCGGACCGCCGGCGAATCAAGAAAGAAAAATATGACGTTCGAGTGGCTGGTGGCGCTGCGGTATTTGCGATCGCCGAACCGTCCGGCGGTGCTGCGGCTGGTGACGCTGCTGGCCGTGATGGGAGTGGCGGCGGGCGTGACGACGCTCGTGATCGCGCTGGCCATGAACACGGGATTCCGCCAGGCCATCCGGAGCCGGCTGCTGGGCGTGACCGCGGACGTCAACCTAAAACCGACGAGCCCGGAAGGAATCCGGGATTACCAAGATTTGATGGCGCAGCTCGGCGGGACTCCCGGAGTGCGCTCGATCGAGCCGGCGATTTACAATACGGTGCTTTTGTCATTTGGGGGCCAGGCGCACGGGATTGTGCTGAAGGGCGTGGACCCGGCGCTCGAGCGGCGCGCGAGCGGGGCGCTTGTGCACATCGTGGCCGGCTCGGACAATTTTGAGCCTGATGCGGAAGGCGTCGCGGCGCTTGTGGTGGGGCGAATCCTGGCCGGAGACCTGGGAATTTCCGCGGGCGACTACGTGACGCTGACAAGCCCACAGGGGAACTTGACGCCCTTCGGGATGCTCCCGCGCACCGAGCGTTTTCGCGTCGCGGGGATTTTCGATTCGGGATTTTACGACTACGACGCGAACTGGGGATTCGTGACGCTCGGTTCCGCGCAGGCGCTGGCGGGGGTGGGCGACGTTGTGAGCCTGCTGGAAGTGAGAGTGGCGAAACTGGATGACGCGCGCGCGGTGGCCGATGATCTTGTTCGGCGCACGGGCAAAGGGTTTACGGTCACAACCTGGATGGACGAAAACCGCGCGCTCTTTCGCGCGCTGAGCCTTGAAAAACTGGTGACCGCGCTTTTCATCGGGCTGATTACGTTCGTCGCCGGATTAAACATCCTGGTGGTACTGACCATGACGGTCACTGATCGCGCGCGGGACATCGCGGTTCTGATGGCCCTGGGGGCGCGGCGCAGCCAGGTGAGAAAGATTTTTATTTTGCAGGGGCTGGCGGTGAGCATCGCGGGAACAGCCGCGGGGCTCGCGGCAGGCTATGGGTTCGCATGGATCGCCAACCGGTGGCGCCTGATCCCGCTCGATCCCCAGGTGTACGCGATTGATTTCGTGCCGTTCCATGCCAACGCATTCGACGTGATTTGGATCGCGGCGGCGGCCCTGGCCATCAGCATGGCGGCGACAATCCTCCCCGCGCGCTCCGCGGCGCGCATCCTGCCCGTGGAAATTCTGCGCTTCGAGTAGGCCGCTCCGCCGGCAACGTTCAGGGCAAGTGGAACCAGTGAGAATGGACGAGGGCATCGTGAATCTCGGCGGCGTGCAGACCGAAGAAGGGCACGAGAGAGGCGATCCACAGGCGCTGGGCTTCGGTGCGAAATGCGCGCAGGCTCATTTCAACCGTGGGAGCCGATTGGTAGAGCGAGGGGCGCGGTAGAAGGCGCGGAGTGCGGCTCTTATACTCCAGGAAAGCCTGGCCGAAAATTCGCTCCAAGACTTTCTCTTCCGCCGGAATCACCCAACAAAGATAGATCCCCGCGGCTACAAGCGTCAGCGCGATGACGGAAACACTTTTCAGGAAGCAGGCGGCCGAAAGGGCGAAGCACAAGCTGGCGAGATAGAGCGGATTTCGCGTGATGGAATAGGGCCCCGTGGTTTGCAGGCGGAGGTCCTTCGAGCCGCCGATGTAAAGCGTAGCCCAGATGCGCATGCTGACGTAGGCGAGAAAGAGCGCCGATCCCAGCAGATCGAGAAGCCATGCGGCGGAACCCGTGCTGGCGACCGTCGGCGGTGAGAAAATCGCGGCCAGCGCTGCCGGCACCAGACAGGCGCCGCCTATCAGACCGCGGTGCCGAAAGGCCCATGACCCGGTAGCGGATTCTTGCGCACGGAGGTCGCGCTGGGAACGGCCAGCTATCGTTGTTTCGGAGCCTTTGCCGGGACAGATGGAGGTTGGCATGTCAGAGAATTCCTTCCACAAGTTTGTAATGGGCCAACGTTTTCAGTGTCCCGCTGGCAGGTTCCAGATGCGGCACTACGATGCTCAGCCACCGGACCATGATGCCCTGCGTCCGCGCAGGACGCAAGAGCGGCCGACGGCTGAGACATGTTAGAATTAAACGAGTGCGGATGCCAGGCGGAAGGGGCGAAAGCGGCTCTGGGAAGCCACCCGAGCCTGGGAGCAATCGGAGGGCGAAAAGTGGAAATAGATTGGCCGGATGGCCCTTCCGGGAAGATTTAGTCGCATGTAAAAAAAGGAGATAGGGATGCGGCAGTTCGGCATCTAAATTGAGGGGGATAGAAGGGAATGGAGAGGCAAGCGAGTCCGGGTGTAGCCGTGATGGACGACTCTTATTTTGGGGTCGTTCCCGAACACAGTGAAATCCTGCGCACTAAAGCCCTTTCCAAAATGTTTCGTTCCGGTACGCAAGAAATCACGCCGCTCGCAGGAGTTGATTTCTCGGTCGAAGCCGGCGAGATGATTGCGATCGTGGGCCCATCAGGCGCGGGGAAAAGTACGCTTTTACACCTACTGGCTGCGCTGGACACTCCGACAAGCGGTGAAGTATACTTCGCCGGGAAATCGCTCGCGCGATTGGGGCAGGAAGCGCTGGCGGAGTATCGCAATCGGGGCGTGGGCTTCGTGTGGCAGCGGCACCACTTGCTGCCGGATTTCACGGCGGCGGAAAATGTGGCTATGCCCTTGCTGGTTCGAGGCACGGCGCTCGGCGAGGCGCTGGATGCGGCGGAAAATTGGCTGCGAGAAGTGGGGCTGGAAGGCCGCGCGGGGCAGCGCGCGGGAGAGCTTTCGGGAGGCGAACAACAACGCGTGGCGATGGCGCGGGCGCTGGTGAATCACCCGGCCATGCTTCTGGCGGACGAACCGACCGGAGATCTGGACGAACGGAGCGCAGCAGCCATTTTCGAACTCATGCAACGGCTTCACCGATCCCATCATCTTACTTCTATTCTTGCAACGCACAATCTTTCATTGGCCCGGCGGGCGGACCGCGTTTTGATTCTGGAGCACGGAAAACTGGCGCCGGCGGAAGCAATTCATGGCGGTGAAGTGGCTCGGACGGCGCGAATGACGGGAGCCGTTTCCCAGGCTCCGGGAGAGCGCAGGTGAAGCGTGTTTGAACGTTACACAGAGAAGGCCCGGCGGGTGATTTTTTTCGCGCGGTATGAGGCCAGCCAGTACGGCAGCCCTTATATCGAGACGGAGCACTTGCTGCTTGGGTTGCTGCGCGAAGACAAGGCGCTGGCGAACCGCTTTCTGCGCACGCATGGCTCGATCGAGTCCATCCGCAAAGAAATCGAATCGCGCATCACGGTACGGGAGCGCATTTCGACCTCCGTCGAAGTTCCACTCAGCCAGGAGTGCAAGCGCATCCTCAGCTACGCCCAGGAAGAAGCCGAGCGGCTGGGGCACAAGCATGTGGGCACGGAACACCTGCTGCTGGGAGTGCTGCGAGAAGAGAAATCGTTCGGCGCCGAAATCCTGCTGGAACGGGGATTGCGGCTTCCCGCCGTGCGCGAGGAACTGGTGCGCAGCGCGGGGGAGAAGGTGCCCGTGAACCGGCCCAAAGAAGCTTCCTTGCTCGCTGAATTCAGCCGCGATCTTACGCAATCGGCGATGGAGGGGCAGCTCGATCCGCTGGTAGGCCGGGACCGCGAGCTGGAGCGGGCGATTCAGATCCTTTGCCGGCGCACGAAGAACAATCCGGTGCTGATCGGCGAACCAGGGGTGGGCAAGACGGCGATCGTGGAAGGCTTGGCGCAGCGCATCGCGGACGGCGATGTTCCGCCCTTCCTGGCGGACAAGCGCATCCTTTCGCTCGATCTTTCGCTGATCGTTGCGGGAACGAAGTATCGCGGGCAGTTCGAGGAACGGCTGAAGACGATCATGAAGGAATTGATGGAGAGTCAGAACGCGATCGTATTCATCGACGAATTGCACACGCTGGTGGGAGCGGGATCGGCCGAAGGCTCACTCGATGCCGCGAACATTCTGAAACCGGCGCTGAGCCGCGGGGAGATTCAGTGCATCGGAGCGACGACGCCCGGGGAATACCGCAAGTCGGTGGAAAAGGACCGCTCGCTCGAACGGCGCTTCCAATCCGTGAAGGTTTCGGCGCCGGATGAGGACGAAGCCATTCGCGTGCTGCAGGGCGTGCGCGACCGCTACGAAAAATTCCACGCCGTGAGCTACACCGACGAAGCCATTCGTTACGCCGTGTATCTCTCGAACCGCTATATCCCGGACCGCTTCCTGCCGGATAAGGCCATCGATCTTCTCGACGAAGCCGGCTCGCGCGTGAAGCTGCGCCAGGCGATGCTTCCGGAGGAAGTGGCGGAAGTGCAGAAGCGCGTGAAATTCATTACCCACAGGATGGAAACCGCCATCGCCAACCACGAATTCGAAAAGGCGCGGTTCTATTCCGAGGAAGAACGCAAGGAAAAAGAGCATCTGCGGATGCTGCGCGAAAAACTGAAAATTGACGATTCCTCGACGGGCGTGGTGTCGCGTGAAGATATCGAGGAAGTCGTGGCGCGATGGACGGGGATCACCGTGACCTCCATCAAGGAAGACGAGCAGCAAAAGCTGCTGCGCATCGAGGAAGAGCTGCATCGGCGCATCATCAGCCAGGAGCGGTCCATCACCGCTCTGGCCCGGGCCATTCGCCGCAGCCGCGCGGGCCTGAAGGCGCCGGGGCGCCCGGTGGGGTGCTTCCTGTTCCTGGGGCCGACCGGCGTGGGGAAGACGGAAGTGGCGCGAAGGCTTGCCGAGTTCCTCTTCGGCAGCGAAAAATCGCTGATTCGCTTCGACATGTCCGAGTACATGGAGAAGCATTCGGTGTCCAAGCTGATCGGCGCGCCTCCGGGATATGTAGGATACGAAGAAGGCGGGCAATTGACGGAACGGGTGCGCCGGACTCCGTATTCGGTGATCCTCCTCGACGAAATCGAGAAGGCTCATCCGGATGTTTACAATATACTCTTGCAGGTGTTCGAGGACGGGCAACTGACCGACGGGTTGGGAAACACCGTGGATTTCCGCAACACGATCATCATCATGACTTCGAACCTGGGCGCGCGGCAATTGCAGAAGCAATCGGGGCTTGGCTTCCAGCCCGGAGACGAACTGGCGGTCGCGAAGAGCCAGGACGACATGGTGATGAGCGAGGTGAAGAGAGCCTTCAATCCGGAATTCCTGAACCGGCTGGATGAAGTGATTCTGTTCGATTCCCTGACGGACGACGATCTGTTGCTGATCATAGACTTGCTGGTGGGCCAGATCAATGAGACGCTGGTGCACCGTCAGGTGCAGATCGCCATGACACCCGAGGCCCGGCAGTGGATTCTCGAGAAGACTTGCAGCGATCGGAATTATGGCGCGCGGCCGCTCCGGCGCGCGTTACAAAAGTACGTCGAAGACCCATTGTCGGAAGCTCTCATCCAGGGGGGACTGCAGCGGCCGGCGACGCTGGAAATTTTTCTATCCGGCGAAGGCCTGTCGTTCCGTCCGGTGGTGGAAGCAACCCCGGTGGCCCACTAAGAATCCTACACGCGCGAGCCGGAAGGGTGCGATCCGGCGGGGGAGCATAAAATCTTGGGCGGGGGACTGCGGCCTTGACGAGAGCCATGGCCGCCGGTGGAGATATATTTCTACGCGCATTCGGAACCCTCGTAGTTGTGTCTCTGCTCTTCCTGGCCGGTGGCCAAAGCCTTTGCGCTCAGCAGACTGGGGAGCCGGGCGCGAGCCCCTACGTCATCGAACGCATCGAATTCATCGGCAATCACCGGGTGCAGCGCGATACCCTGCTGGCGCGCATCTTTTCCCGGCCTGGTGACCCTTACAGCGCGCAAGCGGTGGAGCGCGATTTCGAGGCGCTCTGGAACACGCATTTCTTCGAGGACATCCGGCTCGAAGTGGAAGATAGCACCGACCAGCCGAACGGGAAAATCCTGCTGTTCTATGTGACGGAGAGGCCGATCATTCGCCGGATCGAGTACAAGGGAAACAAATCCGTTTCGGAATCGGACATCCTCGACGCCTACAAGGATAAGAAGGTTGAACTGGTGGTCGAAAGCCAGTTTGATCCCACCGTAATCATGCGCGCCGAAGTGGTGATCAAGGGACTGCTGGCCGAACATGGGCACCAGTTCGCCACCGTGAAGCCAACCTACGAGCGAATCGCGGCAACCAACGCGGTGAAGCTGGTCTTCAATATTGACGAAGGGCCGAAGGTGCGTGTGGGAACGATCACGATCGTGGGAAACAAGGCCTTTTCCGCGCGGAAGATTATTCGCACGATGCGGCACGACCGCCCTATCGCGATTCCGCTTTACTTCACGAACATCCCGATCGCGCACAAGACATTTGACCGCCCCATGCTCGATGAGGACATGGAAGTGGGCATCCGCGGGCTCTATCAAGACCACGGATATTTCAAAGTGGACGTAAACGTCGCCAGCCTGAAAACTACGGAGGTGAAGCGCGGAGGCATTCCGGGGCCGTTTCCTTTGGTGGGTAAAAAGCACGGGAAAGCCACGGACATCGTCATCAAAATTGACGAGGGCGAGCAGTATCGCATGGGCAAGCTCACTTTCCGCAGCGCCGATCCGGATCAGGGACTGGTTTTCAGGACCGAAGTGCTGCGGAGTCCGGGCTTATTCGCATTGAAGGAAGGGGATATTTTTTCGGCCGCGAAGGTGCGCAAGGCGCTCGACAACTACAAGAAGCTCTACGGCGAGTACGGTTACATTGATTTCGTGGCCACGCCGCTGGCGGAGCCGGACGACGCCAAGAAAATCGTGAACATGACCATGGAGTTCGATCAGCAGAAGCAATACTTTGTCCGGCGCATCGAATTTTCCGGCAACACCACGACGCGCGACAAAGTGATCCGCCGCGAACTCCTGCTGGACGAAGGCCAGATGTACAACAACCGTCTCTGGGAATTGAGCATCCTGCGTCTGAACCAGCTCGGCTATTTCAACGATATCAAGCCGGAGGATGCGGAGTTGAAGCGGAACGTCAAGGCCGGAACCGTGGACATCACGCTCAAGGTGAAGGAGAAGGCCAAGCAATCCATCTCTTTCAGCGGCGGCGTGAGCGGGCTGGAGGGCACATTTATCGGCGCATCGTACCAGACGAACAATTTCCTGGGGCTCGGCGAGACGCTGACGGTTTCGGCGCAAGTAGGAAGCATACAAGAAAACGTGACGTTCGGTTTCACGGAGCCGTATCTCTTTGACAGGCCGATTTCAACCGGGTTCACGGTCTTTGTCAGCCGGTATTCGTACAATACGGCGCGCCAGTACGGGCTCCTGACAGGCTCAAGTCAAGCCATCAATCCCGCGCTTCAGGAAAACTACAATCAGAACTCGAAGGGATTCACGGTTTTTGCCAGCTATCCCTGGCGGAAACTGTCGAAAACGGGGTTCACGCGGGTGGGGATGAACTACGGCTGGTCCACGACCAATATTACGACCTTCAGCCAATCGGCCGCCTTGCTGTTCCAAGAGATCCAATTCACAAACATTGCCGGGCCCAACGCGCTGAACGGCATCATCGAAAGCAAGCTTACGCCTTCGATTACATACGACAGCACGAACAGCCCGTTGTATCCCACCAAAGGGAAGAAGATCACCTATGCTTTCACCATCGAAGGAGGGCCGCTGCAGGGCACCGTGAACGCGCTCTCCAACACGTTCGCGATGTCGTATTTCCGTCCCACCTACCACAAACGGAACGTGCTGGCCTTTCACGTTCAAGCGGAGAGTATATTCGGCTATGGAGGGAAGAACATTCCACCGTACAACCGGTTCTATCTTGGGGGAGAGACCGACGTGCGAGGCTTCGATTCCTATACGATCTCTCCCTTCGTCGCGCTTCCGAGCTTGTCGAGCGCGACGGTTCCATACGTCAATCCCTTCCTTCTCGACAGCTCGGGGAAACCCACGCTGGAAACGGTGACGGTCCCCATCCTGGAATATATCCCCACGCGTCCGGGCGGCGATTTGAGCACCTATGGAAACGTCGAATACCGCATTCCCATCGCCGGACCTGTGAGCCTGAGCTTCTTCAACGATCTGGGCGTGAACGGCAATCTTCGCTCGTCGGATCTGAGGCTTTCTACTCCGCTGATAACGACTTTGCAGCAGCAATATCCGAATCCGGATTTTCGGGGAATGACCCAGCCCGGGAACCTGCCCGTGCTTCCGGGCACGAATTTCAGGCCGCACACATCCGCGGGAGTCGAGTTGGACGTCGTGCTGCCCGTGGTGCAAGCGCCGCTTCGTTTCTATATCGCGTACAATTACCTGCGGCTGAACCAGATGATCGTCCCGCCGCTGGGAACCTCAGACTCCGCGGAGTGCGGCCATTCGGTGGTTCCGCAGCCGCCGGGAGCTGCCTTTTCGTTTAACACGGAGCCGGGATTGAGGGCAGGTTTGCCTCCGGGAGTGTTATGCACCCAGGTGATTCCGTACTTGGAAGGTACGGTGCTCGGCCCGTTTGAATCTACGGAGAAAATTCCGCCGAGCCTGCTCGAGCCGAAGCTGACGTTCCGTTTCACAGTGGGCCGGAGTTTTTGATGGGACGCGTGGAAACCAAGCGTACAGGGTTGGAGGAGAAGATATGAGAGTGTGGGCGCTCGGCGCGGCGCTGCTCCTCGCCGTGATGGTGGCGAACTGCGGGGGCAATTCGACGACGGTTGGTGTGATAGTAACACCCGGCGCGATTCAGGTCTTGCTGGGCGACTCGCAGCCGTTCGCTGCTACGGTTACGGGCATATCCACCACCACCGTGTCCTGGCAGATCTGCCTCCCTGCCAACACCAATCAAACCAATGTCGCGCCGACGGTATGCACGAACCCACAGGGCCCGGTGTCGGGATGCACTTTGCCGACGGTTAAGACCCTCCTGGTGGGATTCGGCACGATCACTCTGAACGGCCTATACACCGCGCCCTTGCACATGCCCGCGACAAAAACTTTCGACATAGTGGCCACGAGTTGCACGAACACTTCCGGCGCCTTTAGCTTTGCCCAGGTCACTCTCGATTCCGGGATCCGCGTCACAGTGTTTCCCGCGGTAGCGACGCTGGCCGCAGCCGCAACGCCCCAATCCTTCCAATTCACGGCGGACGTTACGCCGCCCGGCAACCCCGCCGTCAGCTGGACTCTGACCAGTTTCGCTCCCCTCGGCACGAATCTAGGCTCCATCACTCCGACAGGGCTCTATACGGCTCCGACGACTGTAACCATCAGCACTGTGACGATCACAGCGACATCCACCGTAGACCAATCGGAATTCGGCACGGCAACAGTGACGCTCCAGGCGGCAGTGGATCCGACAATTACGAGCATCAGCCCGACGACCACCGACGAAGGCTCCGTGCAGCAGGACGTGTACGTGGCCGGGACGAACTTCTTTTCGGGGAGCACCGTGATTGTGGGCGGCGTGACGGAACCTCTTTCGGCCGTCACGTATATAAGCAGCACACTCTTGCGCGTCACGATTCCGGGAAGCCAATTGACGGTCCCGGTGCCATTGCAGATTGCGGTGTACAATGGGGTCGGTACTTCCACGCCACCGCCTCCGCCCACTATATCCACTCTTACGGTGAACCCCGTGCGTCCGGCTTTGATTGCGTCTTCGCTCGATAGCGTTCCCCAAAGTCCCGTGGCGAGCGCCGGGATCACGCTTACGGGCGGATTTTTTGTCAACAGCAAGAGCACCGCCACATTCAACGGGGCCGGATGCGGCATGGCGGTTTGCACGAGCTTTCTCGATAGCCGCGATTTGTTCGTGACGATCCCTACAGGCCAACTGAGTGTGCCCGGGTTGTATCCCATCGTGGTGCAAAATAGCGACGCCGCGGCGAAGCTGATTCCATCCGAGGCTGGCTTGAATCTTGCGGTGACGCCGACGGCTATCTCCGGAGGGTCAATCGCGAGCGCCACAGTGGGAACGAATCCCTCAGCGATAGCGATTGATTACGCGGATGGCGAAGCCGTGGTTGCCAACAAGGGCGATGGCACCGTGTCCATAATCAATCTGACCACGAAGGCGGTGGTCCCGCCGGCAATCGGCGTCGGCAACATGCCCACCGGAGTGGCTGTGGACGATCTCCTGCCGGACCCCGTTGCGCTGGTGGTCAATAGCGCCGACCAATCCGTTACCGCAATTGACTTGAGCACCAAGAATAAAACGACGATCAGTGTTTCGATCTCTGCCGGCGCGAATCCTCCGTTGCCCTATTCGGTGGGGATCAATCCGGTAACGCCGCAGCCGACTCCGCAGCCCAATGGCACGGCCGCGCCGGTCACGCACCGCGCCATCGTGGCCTACCAATCCACGAACGTGGCGACGGTTCTCAAAGTCTCCGTATCCGGCGGAGTCCCGGCGGTTTCCGTGGTTCAGCAAGTCGGCGCGGGCGTCACGAATTTCAGCACCGGCCAGAATCCCGCCGTAGCCGTAGACCCGCGGCTGAATTGGGCTTTGATCACTCCGGGAGGCGCGGGAACAATCAACGTGGTCGACCTGGGGCGCGATGCGTACGCGCTGGGCGGCGATAGCGGGCGTACACCGCAAGTGGTGGCCAACCTCGATATCGCCGCCACCGTGCAGGGCGTGGCCGTCAATTCCGAAACGCACCAGGCGTTTTTGACCGATCCCAATGCGGGAACCGTGGCAGACACGAACGGAAGCTTTTCGACATTCAGCATGCTCGATCAACAGGTCAACACGGTTCAATTCCAGAATAGCGGAGTGCTGGAGGCGACAACCGGTTTTGTTGCCGCCGCGGCAGATCCGCTTACGAACGTAGGCGTAGCGGTCAACTCAATGAGCGCAACAGCGGTGGTCGCCGATCTGGAAACCGGCATCGTGTTGAAAACCGTGACGCTCGCGAGTGCGGCGCAGGCCGTGGCGGTGGACCCGGTGAGCAACAATGCCGTTGTGGTTTACCCAGGAGCGCCGGGCAGCGTCTCATTCTTCGCGCTTGGCTCAAGCGGTGTGAACCCATTGCAAATTGTGGAATCAGCCCGGCCATCACGTACACGTCTCCGGCGAATCTGACGCTGACAATCACGGGCGGCGGCTTCGTGAGCGGTTATCAGGTGCTGCTGGATGGAACGGCGCTCCCGGGCACGCCCGTCGTTTCTGCAAATGGGCGCGAGATTACGGCAACCGTTCCAGCCTCCATGCTGAAATCCGCGCGCAACTATTTCGTGCAAGTGCAGAATCCGGGCGGGGGCGTTTCAAACGTCACCGATCTGACGGTGATCCAGCCGGTATCGGTGGGCGTATCGCCGGTGGGTGTGGCAGTGGATGCGGCTCGCGACCTCGCCGTGGTCACCAATTCCGGTGGCAACACGGTCTCGTTGGTGGCTCTGGCGACGACAACACCCGTGGGGCCAAATCAGGTGCAAGCCGGGCAGGTCGGGACATTCGCCACGATTCCCGTGGGAACGATTCCGATTGGCGTGGCTGTGTTGCCGCGGTTGGGCTTGGCGCTAGTGGGCAACAGCGGGAGTAGCAACCTTTCCCTTGTCGACGTCACGCAAACAAATTCGGCGTTGCAGGCTGCATCGGGATGCAACGGTTCCGGGTGCCAGGGACAGCTCGGCGTGACCATCGATCAGGACACCGCACTCGCTGCCATCGCGAACAGCACGTCGAATAACGTCACATTCGCCCAAATCTCAACTGGGCCGCTCGCGGTGGCGCCAACCGGCACGATTGGCGTGGACCTGTTTCCCACAGCCGTGGCCATTGATCCGGTGATCAACACGCAGAGTCCGGGTATAGGCGAGGCCGCTGTAACCACGGCGTCGCAGGCGAGCACCATAGAGTTCCTGGGCGTGCCGTCAGCCGCGACCATCGGCCAACGCGTTACCGGGTTGCAGTTGCCGACCGACATCATCTTTGATCCGCTGAATCAGGTGTTCCTGGCGGTGGACAGCCTGGAGAACGAATTCGACATCATAGATCCCATCACATTCCAGCAAACTCCTGTGCTCGTGGGCATCAATCCAACGTCACTGGATTACAACTTCCAGGCGAGCACGCTGGTGACGGTCAATACGGCCAGCCATACGATGTCGGTGGTGGAATACGTCTGCCCACCTCCTCCGAACGGCGTGCCGGCAAGTTGTCCGGCTGCGCAGGTGAGGGCGGTTCTGGGGATTGGCGGCACACAGTCGCTCGCTTTCCCTCCCATCGCTCCCCAAACCGTCGCCGTGGATCCGGATTTGAACCTTATCGTGCTCGTGGACCCGGACAACAACCGGATTCTGCTGGTTCCGGCGCTGCATTAATGCGCGATTTTTGTCTGTCGTTCGGGCCAACCCGATGGGCGGGCGGGGCATCGGACCATATACGAAGGCGGCAAAGGCAATAGGAAGCTGAGTTTGCGGTGCGACGGGCCGAATCCGATTGACCCTATCCTCCGTTGGAAGCTATAATCACACATTTATTTTCAGCAAAATTTCAAGAGAAGGAGTCAGAATGAAGATCCGATTGGCAATTCCAGTCCTGGCGGCGTTGCTGTTGTCGTCTGCACTGTGGGCTCAATCGAGCGGCGCGGGTGCGGCCAGCGCATCCTCACCCTCGAAGGTTGGCGTGATCAACATGCAGGCAGCCATCGCCGGCACGGCCGAAGGGAAGCAGGCCGTTGCGCAGTTGCAGTCGCAATTTGCGCCGCGCTACACCGAGCTGCAAGACATGCAGAAGCAGATTTCCGATCTGCAATCGAGGCTGCAAGCCGGACAAACCACATTGAGCGATGATGAAAAGGCCCGTCTCGCGCGCCAGGGCGATCAATTGACGCGCGCGTATCAGCGCAAGCAACAAGAGCTGCAGGATGACTCCAACGACGCCCAGCAGGACATCGTGAATGGCCTCGGCCGGAAGGTCGTGGAACTCCTGGACACATATTCGAAGGAGAATGGTTACGCCGTCATTATCGACACGTCCTCGCAGCAGAGTCCGGTGATGTACAGCGCGAACCAGATTGACGTCACCCAGGATGTCATCCAGCTCTACGACAAGAACTATCCGCTGAAAGCCGCGGCCACGAAGCCGCCGGCCACGAAACCCGCCGCAGCGCCAAAATAGGGCGGAGATACTCTCAAGACTTAGCGGAATCCATTTCCGCTATTTTGGCCGTTTCATGACGAGGGCCACACCGCAACCGGGCGGCGCGGCCCTTTTTTATTGCGGTGGAGAATCCCGGCGGATGGCTTTCCCGCGCGGAGAAGCCCGTTTGTGCCTTCCGGGGCGTTCGGCTATGATGAATGGTTATCGACGCTCGGCCTTGCAAAATTCTTCACGTGGATGAAGAGGGAGGACTATGATGGCGATTTCCGTGGGAGCCGCGGCTCCGGATTTTGTGCTGAAGGACCAAAATCAGAAGGAAGTGAAACTCTCCGATTTTCGAGGCCGGAAAAACGTCGTCATCGTGTTTTATCCGCTTGATTGGAGCCCGGTCTGCACGAACGAACACATCTGCTTCGTGAACGAAATGAAGCGCTTTGAGCAGCTCGACGCTCAGGTTCTGGGCGTCAGCGTGGATAGCGTGTGGTCGCACAAGGCGTTCGCCGAAAAAATGGGCATCCACTATCCCTTGCTCGCCGATTTCCAGCCGCGCGGGGCCGTGGGCGAAAAATTCGGAGTGTATCTTGCCGATAAGGGCATCACGGGCCGCGCCATCGCCGTGGTGGATCGCGGCGGCAAAGTCGCGTGGTTCAAGAGCTACGATATCCCGGTGGTTCCGGACCTGAAGGAAGTTTCCGACGCGCTCGCCGCGTTGAAGTGATGCGCGCGGCGCGCCCTCTGCCGCGCTATGGTTTTCCAGGCGTTCCCGCCTGTCCCGGCGCGGGGGCGGACTTCGCCGCGAATGTGCGGATGTAGTCCACAGCCTCCCACCGCTCGATATCGCTCAGCTTCGTTTCGAAGGCCGGCATGGGCCTTCGCCCCTTGGTAATCTCCCAATAGAGTTCGCCATCCGTGATGCGGCTCATCTCGTATGCGTCCGTGAAATCGGCGGGGGCAACGGAAAGTTCGCTGGCTTTCTCGCCTTCGCCATCGCCGTTTTCCCCGTGGCATTCCAAGCAGTGGTTTTCGTAAATCCGCCCGCCTGCGGCGATGGCGCTATCCGTGGCAGGCACCGGGTTCTTCAATTTCCGCGCCTTGGCGACGGCCGTCCAGTTACGCATGGCATAAAGTCCCACCGCCGCGGCGATCCCCAGTGCGAGAAAAAGGGCTGCGATCCAGGCTTTGTGAGGATTTCTATGGAGTTGGGTGGACGCCACCTGTAGGTCCGTTGCGCGCCGATTTCCGGAAAGTGAACCGGCTCGCCCTTCGAAATTCTCCCACAGCCGCGCCGGATTTTACAGCGAGGATCATCCCAAGGGCGCCCCACGCTAGGGAACTCCATGCGCCGAGCGCATTCAGTGCGCGGAATGGATGGCGCGAACTACCGAGACCACCACAAGAACCAGCATCACCACCACGTAGGCGCGCAGGCCCCAGAGCATGATGCGCACGCCGAACGATAGTTGGCGCCGTCCGAAACGTGATAGCCGCTTGGCGGCGACCACCTGATCCGCCTCCAGCAGCGACATCACCAGGCGCGGGTCCTTGAGATCCAGCTTTCCTCCGCCTTCTGCGAGGGATTCGGGGCTTGGCCGGCCCGCGTCAAAATCCGCGTCATTGCGCTTCACGATGTTCTCCCCACTAATGGCTTAGCCAGTTCGGAAACGCGGTTGCGAATGCGAATACGACTCCCGCGCAAATCAAAAGCAAAGTGACCGTGATGCCCGCGGCGTTTTCCCAGGCGTTGTTCACATATTCTCCCATCACGTCCCGATCGTTCACGAGAAGCATCAAAAAGGCCAGCGCGGGCGGCATGGCCAGAACGGCGACCACGTTTACTGTCAGCACCACGAATTCGAGCGGGGCGCGAGGAATCAGCACCAAGGCCGCCGCCGCGCACGCCGAACCCAGCAAGGTCGAGTAGAAAGGCCATGCGTCGCGCAACGGCCGGTTCAGGCTGTGCCCGGTTTCGAGGACTTCTCCAAACGCGTAGGCGGAAGCCGTCGAAATCGCGATGGCCGCCACGATTCCCGCTTCGAAAATACCGAGCGCGAAAAGCGCCGCGCCGGTATGGCCGATCCACGGCCTGAGCGCCTCGGCGAACTCGGCCGCCTGGAATTGGGAAGCGTCAATGCCGTGATGAAACAGCGGGACGGTGGCGAGAAGCGCGGCGATTCCGCAGGCGGAGGCCAGGAGCACGCCGAGAAGCGTATCGAAGCGTCCCGCGCGGATGTCGCGCGGCTGCATGCCTTTGTCAACCACGGCGCTTTGCTGAAAGAAAATCATCCACGGCGTCACGGTTGCGCCGATGTCCGCGAGGATCAGCAAAAGTATTTCCGATTGGTTTCCCTTGGGCAGAGGCGTCCAAGTCAGCATGGCGTGGCCCGCGGCGGACCAATCCGGATGCGAGAGGATGGCAGCCGGAATGAAAAGCCCGTTAAAGATGGCCAGACCCAGAGTGATTCGCTCCCAGGTCCAGTAGCGGCCCGTGGTGATCGCCGCGAACACGATCGCCAGCCCCGCGCCCACGGCAATCACAGGGCGAATGCCGAAGAAGCCCAGGCCGGCGCGAATGCCGATGAATTCCGTCACCAGCGTCAGAAAATTTCCCAGCACCAGATCGCCCATGGAGAAAAATCCCCAGAACCTTCCGAACCGGTCGAAGATAAGTTCGGCGTGGCCCCGGTGAGTGACGGCGCCCAGGCGCACGGTCATCTCCTGCACCACATATCCCATGAGAAAAGTGAACACGACAAACGGAATGAAGAATCCGATGCCGAAGCGCGCGCCCGTGGCCGAGTACGAAAGCATGCTGGGCGCGTCATTTTCCGCGAGGAACACGAGAACCCCGGGCCCTACCAGTAGCCAGAGCACACGCAGCCCTCCGAATGCTCTGGATTTGCGCCCCCACCAGCGAGCCTGCGACACGCGCCAGCGGTCATGGGCGCGGTCCAAATCTTCGTGGGTCAAAAGGCCGGCTAGCTCCTGGGCAGCGGGAGACGCAGCAGCGGTTTCCGTGGTGGGATGGGCCGGTCCGTACGCGGAGGGAGCGGAATGTTTTTTCAGGTCGTCCACGGGTTAATCATGCTGAACTTCCTGAATAAACTACGCTTAACTTATCGGCGCGTCAATCCCCGGCTGTTAACCCGCGGCGCACAGGCGCGATTGCGCTTTGCCTGCGCCGCCATCTGGTGCTAACTTCTTCCGTTTGCGCGCGGGAAAGCGCTGAGGGAGGCAGGACGTGGCGACCAAGCCCTGGAGTTCGACGGCGCCGCCGGGCGAATTCCGCTCCTACGTGGACGCGGGCGAAAGCCCGCGCGAATTCAGCCTTCGCGCGGTGGTGCTCGGCGCGCTCTTCGGAATTCTTTTCGGCGCGGTCTCGGTGTACGTGGGCCTGCGCGCGGGGCTGACGGTTTCCGCGTCCATCCCCATCGCGGTCCTTTCCATCAGCATCCTGCGCGCGTTCGGGCGTTCCACGATTCTCGAAAACAATATCGTGCAGACCACCGGCTCGGCCAGCGAATCGGTGGCCGCCGGCGTGATCTTCACCATTCCGGCGCTGATTTTTCTGGGATTTTCCCTGAACACGGAATACTGGCGCATCTTTTTTCTGGCGCTGATCGGCGGATGGCTGGGCGTGCTGTTCATGATTCCGCTCAGGCGGCAGCTGATCGTCAAGGAGCACGGCAACCTGACCTTTCCCGAGGGGACGGCCTGCGCCGACGTGCTCGTGGCCGGGGAGCGCGGCGGTTCATTCGCGGGGCGCGTCTTCTGGGGCCTGGGGCTCGGCGGCGTCTACACATTTTGCATGAACACGCTCGGGCTGTGGCCGGGCCAGCCGGAGTATCAGCCGGGGTGGCTGCCGGGCGCGTCGTTTCGCGCGGCCGTCACGTCGGAATATCTCGGCGTGGGCTACATCATCGGGCCGCGCGTGGCCGGCACTCTTTTCGCCGGAGGCGTGATTTCGTGGCTCGTGCTGATGCCCGCGATTCGATTCTTCGGCTCGCTCGCGCCGGGCGTTGCGCTCTATCCCAGCACCGTGCCCATTCCGCAGATGACTCCCGACCAGCTCTGGGCGAGTTACATTCGCCCGATGGGCGCGGGGGCCGTGGCCGCGTCCGGCGTGATCACGCTCATCAAAACGATGCCGACGATTCTCGCCGCGCTCACCGCGGGACTGAAGGACGTCCGCGCCAAGCACGCGGCGGCCTCAGAAGCGCGCCGCACCGAACGTGACCTCTCGATGCGCTTCGTCGTCGTGGGCTCGGCCGTGATTCTGGCCATGATGTGGGCGCTGCTGAAGTTCAAGCCGATTCCCGGCGCGCAGACGGGCGCCTTCGCCGATCTCCTCGCCGCCGTCTTCGTCGTCGTGTTCGGATTCTTGTTCGTCACCGTCGCTTCGCGCATCAGCGGCTTGATCGGCAATTCATCGAATCCCGTGAGCGGGATGACGATTGCCACGCTGATGGCCACCTGCGCGATGTTTCTCGTGGCGCACTGGACGGCGAGCGCCTACGCCGTCCTCGCGCTCACGATTGGCGGCGTGGTGTGCATTGCCGCGGCGATGGCCGGCGCGACGTCGCAAGACCTGAAGACCGGCTACCTGGTGGGCGCCACGCCCTACTGGCAGCAGATCGGACTGGTGATCGGCGTGATGGTTTCGTCGCTCGCCATTGGCGGCACGCTGATTCTGATGAATGTGGGCCTCGCGCAATACAAGCCGATTCAGCTCGCGCTCGATATCAACCATCCACCGCCGGGAGTCGAGCTTCAGGAGCAGAACTATCAGCACGGCGGCAAGACGTACGTGCTGGTGAACGCCATCGGCGCCACTGCAATTCCCGACGGAAAATATCTCTACGATCCCTCGACGCAAGAAATCGAAATTCAGTGGGTGCAGGGCATCGGCAGCGACCGCGCCGCCGCTCCGCAAGCGCGGCTGATGGCCACGGTGATCAGCGGAATCCTCAACCGGCGATTGCCATGGCGGCTTGTGTTTCTCGGAGTCTTTCTCGTGATTGCCGTCGAGCTGTTGGGAATTCGTTCGCTGCCCTTTGCCGTGGGCACGTATATTTCGATCGCCACCACCATGGCCATGTTCGCCGGAGGAATGGTCCGCTGGCTCGCGGAGCGGGGCTTAGAAAAAGAAAGCGGCGCGGAAAGCGAAGTCAGCCCCGGGTCGCTGTACGCGAGCGGCCTGATCGCCGCCGGGGGAGTATTCGGCCTGCTGGCCATCGCCATCAACCTGCTGCAAGACCCGGAATTGAGCAGCCACCTCCCGCACTGGATCGTGGCGATGCTCCATCTGCCCTGGCCCGCGGGAATGTTCGCCTTCGGAGCGAAGTTCCTACCGCGGCTGAGCGCGGCTCCGGTGCTGGGCGTTGTGCTCTTCGTCGCGCTCGCCATCTCGCTCTTCCTCTCCGCGCGCAAAAAGCTCGGGCGGTCCTGACGTCCTCCATTCCGGGGCCGGTCGCAAACGCCACGGAGGCACGGAGACACAGAGGCACGCGGAACGGCCTCAGGTGCGGAGGACCTGAGCTACGTAGGGACAAAGCAAAGACTGCCCGCCTACGCGATGAATCCGCTCCGGCGCGGCAGGCCCGCCTTCCCGACAAAAAGCGCCGGGACGCAAAAGGCGCGAAAAAGCGAGGCGGCCGCTACATGTGCAAAAACAACTGCAAGAGCATTGGCGCGTTTCATTCAGGGAGATACTTTCTAGGGTAGTGACTCGGTGGATAGGGCGGTGATATAGTGCGCGCGGCGTGCCGGACAACAACACCATTTTGGCCGTGTTGCAAAGCGAGATCGGCCTCGCCGGCTTATTGCTCGTATTCGCGGGCTTTCTTATTACGAAGGCCGCTTCGTTGCCATCCGAATATAAGACTCGGTTCAAGGTTCTTTGCGTCGTAGCCTTGCTGTCCGTTCTAGGCGATCTGGGGCTGAGCTTCCTCTGCGTTCGTGTCCTCGAAGAAAACCAGTGGGGCGGGAGGCACCTGCTGTGTGATCTGAAGATATCGCTTGTGCTCACAGCTCTCGTCGGCATATGCGGAATCATTGCTTCCTTGTGAGGGGTGACGAGCGTGGGTCTGACTGAGCTCAAGAGGAAAATACTGAAGCAAGGAGGGTATGTTAAACTATATGAGAAGCACAAGAGCGCGTGGTTAAAGTATGCTCACGGCGCGTATGTTTACGCCAGGGATTTCATCGCCGAAGGCCGAGAACCGGGAGAGGATGATATTGTACATCCCCTTCTTCTAGTGCTTGAGGCCAATGAAACGCTTCTGGAGCACCAGGCGCTAGAGACACCCCCGGTTGACGAGGCCGAAAAGCAGAAGCGCAGAGAGTATTTTACGGCATATGTCGTGCATCAGTATCTTCAAAGCAAGGGAGCAAGGCCATGAGCGTTAGCGAGCGTGAGCAAACGGCAACTCCGACAATCAACCGGCGCGCGGCGAGGCGGGCCGCAGAAAATTATATCGATCTGCAGATTCGCGCGATGAAAAAGCACGGGGCGCTTACAAAGAAGCTTTCGCAGCGTAAGTATCGTCAACTCGTCGCCGAAGCGGAGCGGCTCGTCGTCACCGCGAACCGCGGCTAATCTCGTTTCACCCGTCACCCAAAAAACCAGACGCTAGAGCTTGGGCCATCCGCCATGGCAAATGATCCATTCACAATCAGGATTTTCGTGCCAGACGGTGACCCGGAGGGCGTGCGGATAATCGACCGCATGAACTGGACGGGACTGGGAATCGTCTTTCCGCGTGAGAAGTGGCCGACGACAAAACAGCGTGCGGAGTTTTCGCGTGCTGGCGTCTACATCTTGGTAGGCTACCGGGCGGAAGGAGATGAACTTCCGACTGTCTATGTTGGCGAAGGAGACGTAATCCGCAATCGCATTGAGTCCCACTTTCAAGGCAAGGATTTCTGGACTCGTGCGATCGTATTCACTGCTTCGAATAATTGCCTCAACAAGGCTCACGTCAAATGGTTGGAGTATGCGTTAGTCAATCGGGCAGCAGAGGCGAAGCAAAGTATTCTCGACAATGGCACGGAGCCGCAGGAACCGGGTCTAAGTGAGGCCGAAAGGTCCGATACACAAGGGTTTCTACGCGAGATTCTGCAAATCCTGCCTTTGGTCGGCCTAAGGGCCTTCGAGGTACCAAAAGCTATAGCGGAGCCGCAGCGGGAGGCAGCTTCCGCGACGAAGCCCGGTTCTTCCGCGGACGTTAACACAGTTATCGTGCCGGCGCAGCAGGATGGGTTCGAGGAAGTGTTCCTCGGAGAAAACTGCTGGTATGCTATTCGCATTTCTGGCGGGATGCTGCCCAAAATCAAGTACGTCGCGGCGTATCGAACTCAGCCTGAATCAAAGGTGACACATTACGCGCCCGTCGCAAGGATCGAGCCCTACGGTGAGCAGGGGAAATACAAACTCATCTTTAGCGAGCCTGCGAAACCGATCGGCCCGATCCCATTTGCCGATGCCCCTCAAGGATCTATGCAAGGGCCACGATACACGACGTTCGATAAGCTGATGAAAGCCAAGAAACTTACGGATCTTTTCTGATCCCGTGTTTTCAGGTGGTGCACCGCAAACGGGGGTATCTATTGATCACCCCCTGGCATCTTTGACTCCGGCGGGGGATACCACTAGACTGGAATGCCGTGAGCCCTATTTCGCGCGGCTATCGGTTCGACCTGAGCGGCTACTTTCCGCGAGCCATCAAGACAATTTGCCTTGTGTGCGTCGGAGTTTTCCTCGCGCAGGAAATTTCGCGGCTGCTCTTCGGCGCGGCGGGATGGAATTTCTGGCTCGAGTGGTTTGGACTCGTCCCGTACGCCGTCACGCACGGATTCCGCCTCTGGCAGCCCTTCACGTACATATTTCTCCACGCCGGAATTCTGCACATTCTGCTGAATCTGCTGTATCTCGCGATGTTCGGCGCCGATCTGGAGCACATGTGGGGCGCGCGGCGGTTCACCACGTATTTTTTGGTGTGCGGCGTGGGCGCGGGCCTGGTGGATCTGGGCGTGAGGACGCTGCTCGACCCGCATGGGCTGGGGACGGCCGCGAATTCGACGATTGGTGCATCCGGCGCGATTTACGGCATTCTGCTGGCCTGCGCGATCGTGATGCCGCACCGCAAGGTCTGGATGTTTCCTCTGCCTGTGACGGTCTCCATGCGCGTGTTTGTGGTCGTGATGGGGGCCATCGAATTCTTCAGCACCATCGGCGTCTCCGGCGACAACGTCAGCCACGTGTGCCATTTGGGAGGGATGCTCGCGGGCTATTTGTATCTCCGCCGCGGTTCCTATCTTTTCGGCATTCGCAATTATTTTTCGGATTGGAAGCGCCGCAGGATGCGCAAGAAATTCGAAGTGTACGTCCGCGACCATGACGATAAGCCGCCGACGCGGCCCGATAATTGGGTTAACTGAACGTGATTCGTGACTTGTGATTCGTGAATCGTGAAGCGTGACTTGTGATCCGTGAACCGTGAATCGTGAGGGCGCGAACGTCGTGCTTACGGGTTTGTGTCGCACCTCCCTTCCTGCGTCAGGGCAAGACGGCGCTCTCCGTTCCCGTTCCCACATTCCCCGCCCTTCTGGACGGGGCTAAGTTCTGTCGCGCCTACAGCGCTGGGGAATGCGCGAGAGCCGGCAGGACGCCCTTCGGTTTCGCTTGCGGCGAGTCAACTGAGCGTGGATCGTGATTCGCGAACCGTGAAGGCGCTGTGCAAGTGCGCGCAGGGGTTGCCGGACGGCGGCTGAGCCGCCGTGAAAACAAAAAACCCGGCAAGCGGTAACGGAGATGGAAGAGTCTTTTATGTCGGAGCTGAAGCTCCGACCCCCTAAAGATGATGTGCAGACGGCGGGCCGGGCGGGTTATTTGGCGGCCGCGAAGCTGTTGACGATGTCATACAGGAATTGAATTCCCTGGCGGAAGGAATCGGGTGGGATGCGCTGGTCCGCTCCGTGGATGCGCGAGAGAGCGTCTTCCGCGAGCGGGAAGGGGAGCAACCCGTAGGTCTGCACGCCGCGCATGCGCAGCGGCGTCGAATCGGTGGCTTCCGGCGACATCATGGGCACAACCACCGCGCCGGGAAATTGCTGCGCGGCCACGCGCCCGATCGTCGCGTAGAGGTCCGAAGAGAGCGAAGAAGAAGGAGCCGTCTCGACGCCGCCCGGTTCCTCTTCGAATCGCACTTGGGGATCATTCACAAGCTCGCGCAATTTGGCGAGCAGCGGGTCAACGAAGTCACCCGGAAGCAGGCCGATGTTCAGCGTGCCGCGCGCTTCCGGCGGCACAATATTGGGACTGGTCCCCGCCTGCAGCATCACCGGGGAAATCGTATCGCGCAGCATGGCATTCCATGCGGGATTGGCGCTCGATATCCATCGCGCGGCGTGATCGGCGCGGTCCGACGATTCAAGCGCGCGCATCCATTTGGCGGTCTCTTCGTCTTCCGCGGGAGGCAAGCCTTCGAAGTAGGAGCGCGTCACGGTATTGAACTCGACGGGAGTTTCATAAGCGGCGATTTTTTCGATGGCGGAGGCGAGGTGAACGACGACATTATCCGCCGCGGGGAGCGAGGCGCTGCCGGCGGGGCCCGTGGCGATTACGTCCACGTTCACCGGCGTTTTTTCGCTTGCTTGCACGGCCACATATTGGATTTTTCCATCCTTGAGGACGACGCGGCCGCCTTCGCTCAGCGCATATCCCGCCGCGATTTTGTCCCAGTATTTCTCCGTAGCGAACTTCATGCCGGCCGCGTCATCGTCCATGGCAAGCAGGATGACGTCGCGGTCGAGTCGCGCGCCGGAGCGTTTCAGCGCCACGAAGACGGCCAGATTCGCCGCCAGCAAACTTTTGTCCGCGCCGTCCGCGCCGAGATGCGCCACGAGCAGCAGGGCGCGCGACGGGTCCGGAACGGCGCTCGACGAGAGGCGCGCCACAAGAAATCCATGCCCGGGCGCGCTTTCGTAGGTTTCAGCCAAAATCCCTTCGTGAGCGAGCACACCGGAAACGTATTTCGCGGCGGCCGTCTCGTTGCCCGGAGGATTCGTTTTGTTGATGGCGATCAAATCTTGCAGCCACCCGAGCGCGTCGCTCGAGACCTGCGAGAGGTCCGAGGACGGCGGGGAAACCATCTGCGTCGGCAAGACCTGCGCATGAATTTGCGCGGCGCAAGCTAGAATACCGAGAAGCATGAAGACTGAAATCCGGCTGGCCCTGCGTGCCATCCCTTTTGCCCTCCCGCGAATCGGAAAATTCATCGCCGTGCAAGCAACAGTTGATACTATCATGCGGGCGCGGGGCGTTTCGGGGGCGCAGGATGGCGTGTTTTCTCCGTTGCAAACATCCATCCGGGGAAGCCCGTGGCGGCATCCAAGACGAACGAGGGAAAGATGCAACCGACCGCATGGGTTCGGGCCGTACTCCTGGGAATCCTCATCGCGGCGCTGGGTATTCCTCCCCGCGCGGTGACCACGGCGCTCGGCCAGGAAGGCCCGCAACCGCCTGTGCCCGCCGAGCAACCGGCGCAGCCCAAGCCTCCCACGCCGGCACAGAGCCAGCCGCAACAGAAGACGCCCCCGCCGCCGCAGGTTGCGATTTCCGTCCAATCGAACCTTGTGAATGTGGACGCCACCGTGACGAATCAGGATGGAGACATCGTGGCCGGCCTGAAAAAAGAAAACTTCGAAATCTTTGACGACGACCAGCAGCAGCAAATCACGAACTTCGCGCCCTCCGATGCGCCCATCACGATCTGCATCCTGATGGAGTTCAGCAGCCGCGCCTGGGGGTATTTTGGATATAAGGCCCAAGACTGGGCCTACAACTTCCTAAGCCACCTCAACGCCAAGGACTGGGTGGCGCTGAAAACCTTCGACCTGAAAGCAACGATTCGCGTGGATTTCACGCAAGACAAGAGCGAAGTCCAGCAGGCCATCGCCACGCTGGGCTACCCGGGATTCAGCGAAGACAATCTCTTCGATTCCGTGCTCGAAACGCTCGACGAGATGCGCGATGTGAGGGGGAGAAAAGCCATCCTGGTGATCGCCACGGGCTTCGACACGCTGAGCCGGCACACACTCGATGAGACGTACCACCGTGTGAGAGAAACCGACACGACGATTTTCTGCGTCGGCATGGGCGAGGAAATCGAATTGTACGGGCAGGGCAACGACATCGGCTACCTGCAGGCCAAGAACGAGCTCACCACATTCGCCAATTGGACCGGCGGCTACGCCTGGTTCCCGCGGTTCCAGGGCGAGATGAACGATATCTTCAATTCCGTCGCGGCCTTTCTTCGGAGCCAGTACACGATGGGCTTCGTGCCCTCCGCGCCGCCGGACGGAAAGTATCACACGCTGCGCGTCGTGGCCGTGGATGGCCAGGGCAATCCCTTGACGCTCCCGAACAAAAAAGGCAAACAGAAAAAGGTGATCGTGTACGCCCGCCACGGCTACACCGCGCAGGCCGTTTCCGCCGAGAACTAGCTTCCCCGCGGCGCGCGCAGATCGCGGCCGGTCATTTCACCCGGCTCCGCAACGCCGAGGACGCCGAGCAGAGTGGGCGCGACGTCGCGCAGCGAGCCGCCGGGCTGCAATCGCGTGCGGCCGTCCTCGGTCATAAGGATGAACGGCACCGGATTCGTGGTGTGATAGGTGTGCGGGCCGCCCGTTGTGGGATCCAGCATCATTTCGGCGTTGCCATGGTCGGCGGTGATAATCCACGCGCCGCCGCGCGGGCGCAACACCTGGAAAATTCGTCCCAGGCATTCGTCCACGGTTTCGCAGGCCTTGATGGCGGCTTCAAGCTTGCCGGAATGGCCCACCATGTCCGCGTTGGCGAAGTTCATGATGATGGCGTCGAAATCGCCCTTCTCGATGGCGTGAATCACCGCGTCCGCCACTCCCGCGGCGGACATTTCCGGCTTCAGGTCGTAGGTGGGCACTTTCGGCGAGGGCACGAGCACGCGCTCTTCCCCCGGAAACGGCTTCTCGACTCCGCCGTTGAAAAAGTACGTGACGTGGGCGTATTTCTCCGTTTCGGCCACGCGCAGGTTCTTGTATTGCAGTTCGGCGAAGACGTTCGCCAGGATGTGTTCGAGCTTCTCGGGCGCCAGGATGTAGCGCAGCCATGGCCAGGTCTTCTCATACTGCGTCATGCCCACGAACGCGAGATTTTTCGGGCGCGAGGGATCGGCGAATTTGTCGAAGCCCGGCTCGACGAGCGCGCGCGTGATCTGCCGGGCGCGGTCGGCGCGGAAATCGAAGAAGATCGCGGCATCGTCGTCGCGGATCACGCCGCGCGCCGCCGCCGGTTTCGCCGGCGCCGCTTGTTTCGTAATCACGGCCGGGAGGGTGAATTCATCCGTCACGCCCTTTTCATAGCTCGCGCGGATTGCCGCGAGGGGATCGGTGAATTTCGCTTCCGCGTCGCCATGCGCCATCGCGCGGTACGCTTGCTCGATGCGTTCCCAGCGGTTGTCGCGGTCCATCGCGTAGTAGCGGCCGCTGACGCTGGCGATTTCGCCTACGCCGTATTCGCGCATCTTCTGCTCAAGCTGCTGGAGGAAGCCGATGCCGCTCTCCGGCGGCGTGTCGCGGCCGTCCATGAAGCAGTGAACGAAAACATTTTTCACCTGGTTTTCCCGCGCCATGCGCAGCAGCGCGAAGAGATGCTCGATGTGCGAGTGCACGCCCCCGTCGCTCACCAGTCCGAGCAGATGCAACTGCTGGGCGCGTCCGCGCTCCATCGCTTCGAGGAGCAGCGGCTGGCGGTAGAACTCGCCGCTCGAAATCAGCTGCTCGACGCGCGTGATGTCCATGCGCACGATGCGGCCCGCGCCCATGTTCATGTGGCCCACTTCGCTATTGCCCATCTGCCCTTCGGGCAGGCCCACGAACGGGCCCGAGGTGTGGATCAAAGTGTTCGGGAATTCTTTCAGCAGGCGATCGTAGTTCGGCTTGCGCGCGAGAGCGATGGCGTTGTCCTTCGTTTCGGCGCGGTAGCCCCAGCCGTCGAGCACGGTCAGCACAATTGGTTTCGGTCGTTTTCCCATGGCCCAAATACGTTAGCACGGGGAGCGTGCATTGCAAGAGTGGGTAGCACGAGATTATCTGGGTGCTGGAACCCCGAGATCACGGCAAATCTTGCGCGCAAGAAATTCGTGGATTTCGCGATGGCGGGGAACAGTAGAGATCGCTCCGTTTGATGGGTTCCAGAAAACCGAGTGGCGTCCGCCCTCGCGCAAAAGCTGGCACCCATGCCCTAGTAAATGGCTGACGAGATCGCGGCGCTTCATCGCGCCATCTCAGACTCTTACACTGATCGGTTCGCGCTTTGCATGCGGGGCGAGTTCTCTGGCGAGCAGCGAGCGGTTGGCTTCGAGGACGAGGCGGATGGCTTCCTTGAGATTTCGGCGCACTTCGGCGGGCGTGCGCCCCTGCGTATTGACGCCGGGGATTTCTTCAATCGTGCCGATATACCACCGGCCCTTTTTCCCGATTACTGCCGTAAATTCCCGCTCCATTGAGTTCCCCTAAACATAGTCTAGCACACGCAAGCAGCCCATGCTGTGGCACCCAGGGTTCACCCGGCTTGCATCGTCGAACATTCGTGAATGCGGCTGTTTCGCTCCCGGGCCGAGACGCCGATTTAGGATAAGGACCGGTGATTGGGCTAGAATCGAGCGGGTAAGTCAGGGAGGCGGGCGTATGGCACAAGAGTTTCATCAGAGAGCCGCGGAAATTCATGAACTCGCCGCGCATGCACACCGTGCTGCCGCGGCGCATCACGGAAAGGAAGACCATTTGAGCGGGCATGAGCTCTCCCGGCAGGCAATGGAGCACGCAGCCCGCGCTTTTAAGGCCTCGCAGGAAGCTCACCAGCAATCCGCAAGCGCGGCTGGTAAACCGGAAGAAAAATCGTAGCCGAAGGCGTATCCGGCGATGCCTGTGCCGTTCCGGCAGAAGCAATCAATACCCATCGAAATGAAAAGCTCCCAGCGTTAACCGTGCTCGCAGGCTGCGCGCGTCGCCTCGGTGGAGGCCGGGACGATATGGAATCCGTTACCCTCTAGTGCCGGGCGAGCGCGCTGCGCCCGGGAAAGCGCGCCGCGGAGCCCAATTCCTCTTCGATGCGCAGGAGCTGATTGTATTTGGCGATGCGGTCGGTGCGCGAAGCGGAGCCGGTCTTGATTTGCCCCGTGCCCATGGCGACGACGAAATCGGCGATGAAAGGGTCTTCGGTTTCGCCCGAGCGGTGCGAGACGACGGCCGTGTAGCCCGCCTTGCGGGCCATTTCGACGGCCTCGATCGTTTCCGTCACGCTGCCGATCTGATTCAGCTTGATCAGAATCGAATTGCCGATGCCCTCGGAGATGCCCCGCGCGAAAATTTTCGGGTTGGTGACGAAAATGTCGTCGCCCACCAACTGGATTTTCTTCCCCAGCGCGCGCGTCAGAATCTTCCAGCCCTCCCAGTCGTCTTCGGAGAGGCCGTCTTCGACGGAAACAATCGGGTATTGCTTCACCCACGATTCCCAGAAGGCGGCCATCTGCTCGGCCGTGCGCGCGGACTTGTCCGATTTCTTGAAGACGTATTTCTTGCTGGCGCGGTCGTAGAATTCGCTCGAGGCGGGATCGATGGCGATGGCGACCTGCTCGCCGGGCTTGTAGCCGGCGGCGGTGATGGCCTCGAGCACGCGCTCGATGGCCTCTTCATTCGATTTCAGATTGGGCGCGAAGCCACCTTCGTCGCCGACGGCGGTGGAGTAGCCGCTCTTCTTCAGCACAGACTTCAAATTGTGAAACACCTCGACGCCCCAGCGCAGCGCCTCATGAAAACTCGGCGCGCCAAGCGGCATTACCATGAATTCCTGCACGTCCACGGAATTATCCGCGTGGGCGCCGCCATTGACGATGTTCATCATGGGCACAGGCAGCGTGTTCGCGGAAGGATCGCTCGAATATTTTCCGAGATACTTGTAAAGAGGCTGGCCGGCGGCCACCGCCGCCGCGCGCGCCGCGGCCATCGAGACGGCCAGGATCGCGTTCGCTCCAAAATTCGATTTGTTCGGCGTGGCGTCCGCTTCGATCATGCGGCGGTCGAGCGCGCGCTGATCGGCGGCGTCCATGCCGGTGACGGCTTTGGCGATTTCGCCGTTGACGTGGCCCACCGCCTTCAGCACGCCTTTGCCGAGATAGTGCGATTTATCGCCGTCGCGCAATTCATTGGCTTCATGCTCGCCCGTCGAAGCGCCCGAAGGCACCGCCCCGCGGCCCATGGCGCCGCCTTCGAGGCGGACGTCGGCTTCGACCGTGGGATTGCCGCGCGAATCCAGAATTTGCCGCCCGTGAACGCTTTTGATTTTCGAAGACATCATTCCCCCTAGGTGAATTTTGTGCGAGACACAAAAACCGAATGAAAATGCTCCACAGCCGGATGCGGCCCGCGTGTTATTCGGGCTCCTCGAGCAGCGATTCCGGGCGCACCACCACCACCACCCCGTTCTCGGAGACCGTATAGCGCGCGCGGTCGGCCTCCAGGTCGTAACCGATCACCGTGCCTTCGGGCAGATTCACGTGCCGGTCCACGATCGCGCGGCGGATGCGGCAGCGCCGCCCGATGTTCACGTGGTTGAATATGATGGACTCCTGCACCTCGCTATAGCTGTTGACGCGCACGTCGTAGCTCAATACGCACTTCTCCACGCGGCCCCCCGAGATTACCGATCCCCCCGCCACGATCGAGTCCAGCGCCGCGCCCATCCGTTCCGGGTCGGCGAAAACGAATTTTGCCGGCGGATACTGCTGCTGCCAGGTATGCAGCGGCCAGCCCTTGTCGTACAGGTTGAACACCGGCGAAACGGAGACCAGATCGAGGTTCGCTTCGTGATAGGCGTCCATCGTTCCCACGTCGCGCCAATAGGGCGTTTCCTTCTTGTTTTCGTCGGCGAAATTGTAAGCGTAGACGCGGTATTTTTCGATGATCCGCGGCAGGATGTCCTTCCCGAAATCGTGCGACGAGTTCGGATTTTCGGCGTCCGCGATCAGAATGGGCACGAGGAGCTGCGTATTGAAAAGATAGACGCCCATCGAGGCGTTCGTCTTGCCGGGATGAATGCGCGAAATCTTCGGCTGGGCCGGCTTCTCCTCGAATCCCACGATGCGCCAGTTCGCGTCGGTCTCGAGGATGCCGAATTGGCCCGCCGCGGTGGCCGGGTCCATTTCGATCGTTGCCACGGTGACGTCCGCGCCCGCGGCATCGTGCTGCTCGAGCATCTTCTGGTAATTCATTTTGTAGATATGATCGCCGGAGAGGATGAAGACGTAATTCGATTGCTCGCTTCCGATCGAATAGATGTTCTGATACACGGCGTCCGCCGTGCCTTGATACCAGTGCTGCGAAACGCGCATCTGCGGCGGCAGCACCTCGATGAAGTCCCCCAGCCCCATCAGCGTGGACCACCCGCGCCGGACGTGCCGGTTCAGGCTCAGCGCCTTGTATTGCGTCAGGACAAAGACGCGGCGCAGGTCGCTGTTGAGGCAATTAGAAAGCGTAATATCAATAATCCGGTAGACGCCCCCGAATGGCACGGCGGGCTTCGCGCGGTCGCGCGTCAGCGGCCAGAGCCGCTCGCCCTGGCCGCCGGCCAGCAGTACGCCAATCGCATTGCGCATCAGGGGCATGAATCTTTCTTCCGGAGATGCCTCATCCTGAAGAGAACCATTCTAGTGCGGTTCCAAGTTGTTACGGAAAAATTTTTCCGGCGGCCGGATTTTCGGTAGTGTCTCACTTTGGCTTTCTCGGCTAGCGCACCGCTCTATACCGGGACTTCGCCGCCATGAGGTCCGTAGAATACGCGCCACAGGGCCAAATCGTCGGAAGTGTCCTCAAATTGATGCTCGGTCCCCGCGGCCACGAACAGGATGTCGCCTGACTCGAACGGGTCCCGCTTGCCGTCGTGAAGGAGGAATCCTCGCCCGCGAATGATGAAGTAAAGCTCGTCCTGTGCGTGTGGCGTCTGTTGTTGGCTCGGGCGCTGAGGGAGGGAAAGGGCTACATCAAGAGGGCCACGCCGCAGGACCATAACAGCGCGCTCGCCCGCGGGGCCGGGGATACGCGCTTGACCCTCGGCAAGACGCATAACGCAGCTACGATCTGGCTTGCTCATGCTTCACTCCTTGTGCCTTCAAACTGAGATACTACCGGACTTTCCCCGAACCGCCTCAAAACGCCCATTTCGCCTCCCGGCCGCGCGGCGCCGGGAGCCCCGGGCGCCACCCCGGCCCCGGCCATAATATTCCTTGACTTGCACGGTAGGCTCCGATAGAAAAAGTGGACAAGAGCCGGTGCAAACCGGCGAATGGGGTGCTGTTTTCACGATACATGACTACGAGCCGGCCAGGACGTGTTCTGGCCTTACGCTGCGCGGGTTTGGGAAGTGACGTATTGTCGTGGAAAGCGGAAACAGCGCGAGATTGTTTAACCAGTGCATAACGAAATAAAAGTGGAACGGGGGTGAATACGCGTGGCGGAAGTTGTCATTCAAGAGGGCGAGTCTTTGGAGAACGCTCTCCGGCGCTTCAAGCGGAAGGTGCAGTCGGAAGACATCATTAAGGAAATCAAGAAGCACAGCTACTACATGAAGCCCGGAGAGAGGCGTCGAACCAAGCAAGCCCTCGCGCGTAAGCGTCTCCGTAAGAAGCAGCGGCGTGAGCAGGATTGAGCAATCGCATCACGGGAGTTTTTCCCATCAGCTTTGCGTGAGTTTGCCTTGGGAGCCGCGGAGGGAACGAGCCGCTCCCAGGGCGCTTCTCGCACACGCTGTGCCGCTGCGGATCGTGTCCCACCACGGTCACGGAGCTGCCCATGGAATATCACGATAGGATCCTGAAGTGCGGCGAATGCGGGGGTGAATTCGTCTTCACCGCGGGCGAACAGATGTTCTTCGCCGACAAGGGGTTCAAGAACGAGCCGAAGCGCTGCAAGGCGTGCAAGGCCAATCGCACCCAAGGAAACGGCCAGGGTTCGGGAAGCGTCCAGCGGGTGGAAACCAAGACGGTCTGCTCGCAGTGCGGCAAGGAAACCACGGTTCCCTTCAAGCCCACGCAGGGACGCCCCGTCTATTGCCGCGAATGTTTCCAGCAGCGGCGGTCAATGGACAATAGCTCCAGCGCGACAGCATAGCCCAGCCGCTTGCCGCCTATCGCGCGCTTCTCCCTGTAGCACGGAGGCGCGTGCAGGCGAGCCAATCCAGGGTCATCGGGGGAGGTTTCCCCCAGCCGGAGTGAAATCTCGCCGCCTTCGGTTTTATCCGCGCCGTCTATTCCTTCGTTCATTTCTGAGACTGGCTCTTTCTTCCGCGAACAAGTTAGCTCAAGGATGATGGTGCGCGCTGGAAACTAAAAACAGGTGATAATAGAAAGGGAGGGAATCAGGAACCTCTGGGGACGACGATGAGCCGGCAGCAAGCCTTCGTGAAATCGGCGGCATGGGGAGAAGCGCAGGAGCGCATTTGGGATTCGTTTCGCCGCTGGGGATACCTTCAGGCCGCGCTCGACCCTCTGGGCGATCTCCAGCCGGTTTCCATCCCCGAATTAGAAATTGAGGGCGAGGAGGCGGAAGCGGCCCGCCGCGTCTATTGCGGAAGTATCGGCGCGGAGTTCATGCACATCCCGGATCCGCAGCGCAGGCTGTGGATCCAGGAGCGCATGGAAGCGGAAGCACCCGCGCCCGACGGCGCATGGATTCTCGAGCTGCTGGTCCGCGCGGAAATTTTCGAGCAGGTGCTGCAGACCCGATTTCTTGGCACGAAGCGCTACTCGCTTGAGGGTGAGGCGGCGCTGCTGCCATTGCTCTCCGCAATCCTGAACGCTGCCTCCGAGCAGGGCGCTGAAAAGGCCATGCTGGCGATGAGCCATCGCGGGCGCCTCAATGTGATGGTGCACATTATCGGGCGGCCGGCCGCGGAAGTCTTTGCGCGCTTCGAGGATGTGGACCCGCGGAGCATTCTGGGCGGCGGCGACGTGAAATACCACATGGGCGCCACCGGGGATTTTTCCGCGGCGAGCGGCCGCGTCGTGGGAATGCACCTCGTCTCCAATGCGAGCCACCTCGAAGCCGTGGATCCGGTGGTCCTGGGCCGCACGCGCGCCCGGCAAACGCGGCGCGGCGCGCCGGGCCGCCAACAGGTGATTGCCATCACTATGCACGGCGATGCGGCGTTTGCGGGCCAGGGAATCGCGGCGGAGACGCTGAATATGTCTTCGCTCGCGCCCTACACCGTGGGCGGCTCGGTGCATATCCTGGTGAACAACCTGATCGGCTTCACGACCACGCCTCAGGAGTCCCATTCCTCGCGCTTCGCGTCGGATTTGGCGAAGCGGCTGCCCGTTCCGATTTTCCATGTGAATGCGGAAGACCCGGAAGCCGTGGTACGCGTGGGGCGGATGGCGCTCGAGTATCGCTATGCGTTCGGCGCGTCCGTGGTCGTGGACCTGGTTGGCTATCGCCGCCACGGCCACAGCGAGGTGGACGATCCCACCATCACCCAGCCCCTGCGCTACCGCAAGATCCAGGCGCATCCGCCAGCGTGGCGAATCTACGCCGATCAAATCGGCGTCGATCCCGAGCCTATGGTCCAGCGCGCGCGCGAGGAATTGGACGCGGCGGAAAAACAGGCTCGTGAGATCGAGAAAAATCCGGCCATGCGCCGCCTGCCCCGCTACTGGAATGCATTCCAAGGCGGGCGCTACAACCCTTCTTTCGAAGTGGACACGGCCGTCTCGCGGGAAGCTCTGGGGGCCATCGGGGAAGCCCTGGCGGCTTACCCGGATGGATTCCACATTCACCCCAAGGTGAAAAAGCTTCTCGAGCAGCGGCTCGAAATGGCGCGCGGCAAGCGCCCTATTGATTTCGGAATGGCCGAGGCGCTGGCATTCGGCTCGCTCTTAAAGCAGAAGATTCCGGTGCGTCTCAGCGGGCAGGATAGCCGCCGCGGCACATTCAATCAGCGGCACGCCGCGCTCGTGGATGTCGAGACGGAGGAAGAATATGTGCCGCTCGAACATCTTGCCGAGCCTCCGGCATGGTGCGAAATATGCAACTCGCCCCTCTCGGAGGCTTCCGTGCTCGGCTTCGAGTATGGCTTCAGCCGCGATTTTCCCGAGGCGCTCGTCCTATGGGAAGCGCAGTTCGGTGATTTTGCCAACGGCGCGCAGATCATCATTGACCAGTTTATTGCCGCGAGCGAAGACAAGTGGAATTTGCTTTCGGGCGTGGTCATGCTTCTTCCGCACGGCTACGAAGGACAGGGGCCCGAACATTCCAGTGCGCGCATCGAGCGGTTTCTCCAGCTCGCCGCGCGCGACAATATCCAGATCTGCCAGCCGTCCACCGCCACGCAGTATTTTCATCTGTTGCGGCGCCAGGCTTTGCGCTCCTGGCGCAAGCCGCTCATCGTCTTCACTCCCAAGAGCATGTTGCGCAACCCGGCGGCTTCTTCTTCGCTCGAAAGTCTCGCGGCGGGCCGGTTCCGCTGCGTGATCCCGGATCCTGGCGACGCGTCCGCCGCGCGCGTCCTGCTGTGTACCGGGAAAATCGGCCATGAACTGGAAGCGGAACGAAAACGCCGCAAAAACACGTCGACAGCAATCGTTTTTCTCGAACAGCTTTATCCCTTCCCCGAAGCGGAACTCGCCCGGGAGATGGATCGCCACGCGAGCGCGCGGGAATTCGTCTGGGTGCAGGAAGAGCCGCGAAACATGGGCGCGCTGGCTTTCGTTCTGCCGCGGCTCGAACGCCTGGCGCGAGGGCGCGCGGTGCTCTCCGTGAAGCGCTCGGCAAGCGCCAGCCCCGCCACGGGATCCTCCAAGGCGCATGAGTTGGAGCAGAAGACGCTTCTCGCGCTGGCATTCGGCATCTGACGCGGGACCACCCGCCGCGGAATCCTTTTTCGGCTTCCTGAAATCAAATGACGAGGAAGGAGTCGCAGACGATGGCCAAGGCAACTTTTGCGGCGGGATGTTTCTGGGGCGTCGAAGACGCATTCCGGCAGGTCGAGGGCGTCACTTCCGCAACCGTGGGCTACACCGGCGGCATGACCAAGAACCCTTCCTACAAAGACGTCTGCACCGGGGCCACCGGCCACGCTGAAGCGGTAGAAGTGGAATACGACCCCGCCCGCGTTTCCTACGCCCAGCTTCTCGCCGTCTTCTGGAAAATCCACGATCCGACAACGCTCAACCGGCAGGGGCCGGATTTCGGAACGCAATACCGCTCCGCCATTTTCTACCACGACGCCGCACAGGAAGCCGAGGCCCGCGAGTCAAAGGCTGCGCTGGAAAAGGCGGGCATCTGGAAGCGCCCGATCGTGACTCAAATTGCGCCTGCATCCGAGTTTTGCCGCGCCGAAGAGTACCACCAGCAATATTTTTCAAAGCAAGGAATCAAGTCCTGCCACCTACCCTAATGCCGCCCGAGCTTTTTGGGGCGAGGGCCGGTAATTCCATGGGGCTCTTCCACTTAGAGCATTTTATTGACGCCTGCGGACCGATGCTATAATATTGGTGGGTTTTGTAGGAAACGGGGGGCACGCGTCCGGCATCTAATATCGGGTGTCGTATCAGGCGCGGGCAATGGGTTGCACGCGGGACCGGGCGGGGGCTGGGTTCGAGGAACGTCTCATTTATCTTTACCCATCCATGCGAGGCTAAATCAATCGGACGCCGGGGTGTCTAGTTCCGGCCGGTTTGCACGGGAGAATTGGCACATGCGGGCCGTTCGGTTTTATCTTTCGTTTTGTCTTTAGGTTCTATCAAGGGGAGAAAAAAGCGTGACGGTAGCTCTCGAAGAGAAATACGACCAGGTACGTCAACTCATCGCCATGGGCAAGGAGCGCGGCTACCTGCTCTACGATGAGGTGAACGACATCCTGCCCCCCGAAGTTCACTCTTCGGAAGAAATTGACGACTTGCTCTCGACCTTCGAGCGCTACGGCATTGATGTGTACGAAGACCTCTCCAGCGCCAAGGCGGCTCTCGCGGCTGCCGATTCCTCGGAGACTCCGGAGGTGAAGGAAGAGCCCGCGCAGGAAGAAAGCGATCTCGACCTCACGCCCGGCACGCTCGAAAAGACCAACGATCCGGTCCGCATGTATTTGCGCGAGATGGGCACCGTCCCGCTGCTCACGCGCGAAGGCGAAGTGGCCATTGCGAAGCGCATCGAGCGCGGCCAGTTGCTCGTCCTCAAGACCATTACGCGCGCTCCGCTCATCCTGAAGGAGCTGGTGCAGGTGGGCGAAGACCTGCGCAACGGTTCCCGCTCCATCAAGGAAATCGTCCAGTTCGACGATGAAGAGCTCACCGAAGACAGCATCGAAGCGAAGACCAAGGAAACGCTCAAGCAGATCGACAAGATCGCCAAGCTCTACCTGCTGGCCATGCGGCAGGCCGCCAAGCTCGAAAAAGTGCCGCGTTCCAAGCGCCGCCCCTATTTGCGCAACCGCTACAAGCTCGCCCGTATGCGCGTCGGCATGTCCATGCTCGTTCGCGAGCTCGATTTCAACCTGCTCGAAAAGAAGCGCCTGATCGACAAGATTCACCAGACAGTCGAGCGCGTCCATTTCCTCGAACGCGAAGTCGTCAAGCTCGAGCGCCGCGTCGAAGCTTCGAAGGCCGACGTCCAGGCGGAAGCGCGCCGCGAACTCAGAGGGCGGCGCCAGGAACTGGGCGAAATCGAAGTGGCCAGCGAAGTGAGTCCCACGGAGCTGAAGCGCGCCCTCCAGGTGATTCTTCGGGGCGAAGCGGAAGCCGAGCAGGCCAAAAAAGAGCTGATCGAAGCGAACCTCCGACTCGTCGTTTCCATCGCCAAGAAGTACACCAACCGCGGATTGCAATTCCTCGATTTGATTCAGGAAGGCAACATCGGCCTGATGAAAGCCGTGGACAAATTCGAATGGCGCCGCGGCTACAAGTTTTCCACGTATGCGACGTGGTGGATCCGCCAGGCCATCACCCGCGCCATCGCCGATCAGGCGCGCACCATCCGCATCCCCGTGCACATGATCGAGACGATCAACAAGCTAGTGCGCACACAGCGCCAGCTCGTGCAGGAGCTCGGCCGCGAACCTACCTCCGAGGAAATCGCCAAGCGCATGGACATTCCGGTGGCCAAGGTGCGCAAGATTCTGAAAATCGCCCAGGAACCGATTTCGCTCGAAACCCCCATCGGCGAAGAGGAAGATTCGCATCTCGGGGATTTCATCGAAGATAAGGCCGTGGTGTCGCCCTCGGATGCCGTGATCAACCTGAGCCTCAAGGAGCAGACCTCCTCGGTGTTGAAGACGCTCACGCCCCGCGAAGAGAAAGTGATCAAGATGCGCTTCGGGCTGGACGACGGCAGCGAGCACACGCTCGAAGAAGTCGGGCAATCGTTCGCCGTCACGCGCGAGCGCATCCGCCAGATCGAAGCGAAGGCCCTGCGCAAGCTGCGCCACCCTTCGCGCTCGCGCAAGCTGCGCGCTTTCCTCGAAGGCTCCGCCAACGACTACTAGGCTTCCGCGCGCAATCCCGAATAAATAAGAACGCCCGCCTTACGGCGCGCGTTTTGCTTTGTACGCGGGCAGCGCCTCTAGATAAAGCGTCAGCGTTTTCCGATCAATTCCTGCTCCGCTGCTGCGGCGGAAACCGAATCCGAAGGGAGGATTATTTCATGCAGCGTGGTGCACGCGGCGATTTGCCGGCTTGGCTTCTCTCGATCGTAGAACACCACCAGCTGCATTCCCGCAAAGAGCTGGCAAGTCCGGTCGAAGCAGCTTCCCTTGTGCGACGAGCCGGCAAAATCGGTGAATTCGTATTCGATCCACGGATTATTTTTGTTGTCCTTCCATTGCCGCAGGACGCGGCCCATCACCGCCTCGCCGTATTCCAGCAGGTCGCACTCTGCCTTTTGGCCTCGCCATATCCCGTAGGCGACCAACGCAACCAAGGCTTCAATGGCAATCGCCCAGCCCAGACCCTGAACGCCGGCAAAAGAATGGTAGAGCGTCCAATGGTGGTAAAGGCTTGCCGTCATCGGAACGAAAAATATCGAGAGGCCAATTACAGCGACCCCGACGGTAATGCGCCCGCCTTTTGACATTCGAATTTGGCGAGGCGCCGGGGTTCGCACCAGAGCCTCGTCGTGTGAGCTGGCTGGAAAGGTTTGCATTCCGGACGGCGTTTGATCCGTAATGGGATCGAAGTTCGAAGGAACCGGCGACGGTTGCCGAGAGGCCGGCATCGCCTTCAGTTTCGCGAGCTTCTTTTTTAGCAAAAGGAAATTGAGCGGGATCGCCAGCGCCGGAAAGCACGGGAAGAGTATCAGCATTGGCATCCTCTTCAATCCCAATCCCCAATAGAGGAACGCGATAAAGCCGCCAAACATCAAAATCGCAATCCACGTTGATTTCAGGCTATTTTGAAGGGACGAAATCGCCGAACCGCGGTTCCATCCGCAATCCGGGCAATAAACCGTGTTTCCCGCGAGTTCGGTCTTCTGATGGCAAGCAGGACATTGGGGAGTCATGCTTCAAATCTAGCGCAGGGCTTTGCCGGGCGGGACTTGGCTGCATAAGATGTTGCCATGTCGTTAGCCCGTACGAAGGTACAGGCCGCAACGGGCCGCGAAGAAAGCGTCGCCGCGGGTGCTCGGCGCGGATATTATGGAAACATGCCTCTGAGACTCGGAGTGCGCGGGCTGACGGTCGAGCTGCCGACGCGCGCGGGCTGGGTGCGCCCGGTGAACGACGTGTCGTTCACGCTCGGCGAAGGCGAAACGCTCGGCATCGTCGGCGAATCGGGCTCCGGGAAAACCATGCTGGCGCTTGCTCTGATGGGACTCGAGCCGCCGGGTGCCCGGCGCGAGGGAGAAGCGCGGCTGCGGCTTCGCGCCCGGAATGGCGACGCCGCCCGCGAAGGCGGCGATCTGGTTGCCGCGCCCGCCGCCGAAATGCGCGCCCTGCGCGGCCGCGAAATCTCCATGATATTTCAGGAGCCCATGACGGCGCTCAATCCCGTGATGCGCGCCGGGAAGCAAATCGCGGAAGCGATTCGCGTCCACGAACCGGGGCTTGCCCGCGGCGAAATTCGCCGGCGCACGCTCGACGCCCTCGAACGCGCCGCCGTCCCCCAGCCTGAAACACGCGCGCGGCAATATCCGCACCAGCTTTCGGGCGGCCTGCGCCAGCGCGTGATGATTGCCATGGCGCTCGCGGCCGGCCCGGGCGTCTTGATCGCGGACGAGCCGACGACCGCGCTCGACGTCACCGTGCAGAAGCAGATCCTCGAGCTTCTGGAAAGGCTGCGCCGCGAACTTCAGCTCTCGCTCCTATTCATCACGCATGATCTTGCCGTGGTGGCTCAGGTTGCCAGCCGCGTGGCTGTGATGTACGCAGGCCGCATCGTCGAGGAGGGATCCACGGCGGAAGTGCTGCGCCATCCGAGGCATCCTTACACGCAGGGCCTGCTGGCCGCGGCGCCCCGGCTCACGCGCGAAAAGCTCGCACCCATTCCCGGCACGGTTCCCGCGCTCGGCGCCCTGCCGCCCGGCTGCGCCTTTGCGCCGCGCTGCCCGAGCTATGTGGCCGAATGCGATGCGGCGCTGCCCAAGCTGGTTCCCGCCGGTGATCCAGGCGCAAACCATCGCGCGCGGTGTATTCTTGTCCGCTGATTCTCGCCGCCCATGACCCTAACGGACGACAAGCGGCAAAAACATCTGATACGCGAACAGTTCACGCGCACCGCGGAAGTCTTCGGCGATTTCGCCGTGGCCACGCGGGCGGGCGACGCGGAGCACCTCGCGCGCATGGTCGCAGCAAAAAGCGCCGATTGTGCTGTTGACCTCGCATGCGGCCCGGGAACTCTCGCGCTGCGTTTTGCGCCGCACGTGCGTTGGATTTGCGGACTGGACCTGACTCCGGCAATCCTCGCGCGCGCGCGCCGCTCCGCGGAAGCGGAAGCGCTCGCCAATCTCGATTTCGCGCTGGGAGACGCGCAGGCGCTGCCGTTTGCCGATGGCGCGCTCGATATCGCTGTCACGAGTTACAGCTTGCACCACATGCCCGACCCATCGCGCGTAATCGGCGAAATGGCGCGCGTCGTGAAGCGTGGAGGCCGCATCGGCGTGATTGACATCCGCGCAACCGAAGACCCCCAGGTCGCGGCGACGAGCAACCGCATCGAGCGCCTGCGCGACGCCTCGCACACGCGCAGCCTGCCCAAAAGCGAATTCGAAGCCATCTTTGCGGCGCATGGCCTGCGCATCCTGGTGGAAGAGACCCGCGAGCACGACCGCGCGTTCCGCCACTGGATGCTCGTTGCCGGATGGAAACCCGGCGATCGCGTATTCGATGACACGCGCCGCCTGCTGGAAGCCACGATGGCGGACGATTCCGCGGGATTCCATCCGCGCATGGCCGGTGCGGACCCGGCGGAAGGCGGGGAAGCACGCGAGATTCACCTCACCAATACGGTTCTCTTTTTGGCCGGCGAGAAAGTGTGACCATGCCAGGCGAAAAAAATGAAAAAATTCTCGAAGTTCGCGACCTGCGAAAATCTTTCCACGCCGCGGAAGGCGCCCTGCGGCTTTCCGCGCGCCGCGCCATGGCCGTGGACGGCGTGAGCTTCTCGCTCGAGCGCGGCGAGACGCTCGGCATTGTCGGCGAATCGGGCTGCGGCAAGACCACGCTCGCGCGCATGCTCCTCCGCCTCATCGAGCCGGACTCCGGCGAAATCCGGTTCCGCGGTGAGGATTGGCTGGCCGCGCGCGGCGGCGGGTTGCGCGCGCTGCGCCGCCGGATGCAGATGGTGTTTCAAGATCCCGTCGCGTCGCTCAACCCGCGCATGAGCGTCGGGGCGATTGTCGGCGAGCCGCTGGCGATTCATGAGCCGGGGCTTTCGCGCGCCGTCCGCCGCGCGCGCGCCGTCGCGGCGCTCGAAGCGGCCGGCCTCGGCGGCGATGCGCTCGGCCTCTACCCCCACGAATTTTCCGGCGGGCAGCGCCAGCGCATCGGGATCGCTCGCGCGCTGATTTTGCGGCCCGAGCTGGTGATCGCGGACGAGCCTGTTTCGGCGCTCGATGTCTCCGTGGGCGCGCAGATTCTGGAATTGCTCGCGCGGCTTCGGCGGGAATTTTCGCTCACCCTGATTCTGATTTCCCACAGCCTGCCCGTGGTGGCGCAGCTCGCCTCGCGCGTAGCCGTCATGCAGGCCGGCCGCTTCGTCGAATCCGGCCCCGCGGGGCAGGTGCTCTTTACGCCGCAGCATCCGTATACGCAGGCGCTTCTCGCCGCCGTCCCGCAGATTCCCACGTAACCGCCCTCGCGCCCCGTCAAGAGCCCCTCGCTCTGGACAAAGTTGCGATATACTCCGCGCGAAGAAATTTCTCAGTCTCGCCGCACGTAACTATTGGAAGAACGGGCCCCGTACATCATCCGAAAGCGGAGGGAACAATTCATGGCCAGCGCAACGGTACCGTCACCAGAGCCCGCGGCACCCGTCAGTTCAATCGGGCGAATCTTCGGCGTGTTCTTTAGCCCCAAGGCTACGTTCGAATCCATCGCCAAGCGCCCCACCTGGCTCGCGCCGCTCATTCTGCTCTGTCTTGTCCAGCTTGCGCTGACGGCCGCATTTACCCAGCGAGTAGGATGGCGCGGCTTCATGCAGAAGAAGCTCGAGAATAATTCCCGTGTGCAACAGATGACGCCCGAGCAGCAGGAGAATCTGCTCGACCGGCAGGCTAAGATTGCGCCGATCTTCGCGTACGCCGTGGCCATCGTGGGGCCGTTCGCCGGGGCTGTGATTGTGGCGGCAGTTTATCTCGCCGTGTTCAATCTCCTGTGCGGCGCGAATATAAAGTTCACCACTTCCGTCGGAATTGTGGCGTATGCCTGGATGCCCGCGGTCGTTGCCATTCTTCTCGGGATTCTCATCGTGTTTCTCAAAGACCCCTCGACGGTGGACCTGCAGCATCTCATTGCGTCCAATGCCGGCGCATTCGTTTCGGACGACTCTCCGAAATGGCTCGGTGTGCTTCTCGGCTCGCTGGACATATTCGTCATTTGGACGCTGCTCCTGCTGGCGGCGGGTTACAGAGCCACGAATCCGAAGAAAATTTCGTATGGCAAAGCGCTCGCGTGGGTCGTCGCCGTCTGGCTCATTTTCGTTCTCCTGAAGACCAGCTCCGCGGCTGCGTTCTCCTGATACACTTTCCCGGATGGGATTTCGCTTCGAGGTTCTCGCCACCGATCCGACGGGCGCGCGGCTGGGACGTCTCACGACTCCGCACGGCGTGATCGAAACGCCCGCCTTCATGCCCGTGGGCACGGCGGCCACGGTGAAGGGGCAGACGCAGCAGGACCTCGAAGATCTTGGCGCGCAGGTCATCCTTGCGAATACCTATCATCTCTATCTTCGTCCCGGCCACGAACGAATCCGCGGGATGGGCGGCCTGCACACGTTCATGTCCTGGCCGCGCGCGCTCCTCACCGATTCGGGCGGCTTTCAAATTTTCAGCTTGAGCGGCCTTCGCAAAGTAGCCGATGAGGGTGTGACGTTTCGCTCGCACCTCGATGGCTCCGAGCACTTCCTTTCGCCCGAAAAAGCGCTCGAAATCGAAATCGCGCTCGGCGCGGACATCATCATGGCCCTCGACGAATGCATCGAAGCGCCCTCCGACGAATCGCGCGCGCGCCAGGCCGCCGCGCGGACGCTCGATTGGGCGCGGCGGTCGCGCGATTATTTCCTCCGCCACGGCGATTCCACGCGCCAGATGCTTTTCGGCATTGTGCAGGGAGGCGCGCACGCCGCGCTGCGCCGCGAAAACGCCGCCGCGATTGCCGAGCTCGATTTCCCCGGCTGCGCCATCGGCGGGCTGGCGGTCGGCGAACCTCACGAAATCACCTGCGAAATGACGGCAATCGCCGCGGCCGAGCTTCCGCCGGACCGTCCCCGCTACCTGATGGGCGTCGGCAAGCCGGAGCAAATCCCCGATTACGTCTGCCTTGGCGTGGATATGATGGACTGCGTGCTGCCCACTCGCGGCGCGCGCCACGGCTGCCTTTTCACTTCCGAAGGGCGACTGCTCATCCGCAACCAGCGCTATGCCGATGATCCGCGCCCGATTGACGAACGCTGCGGCTGCGCCGTCTGCCGCCGCTATTCCCGCGCCTACTTGCGCCATCTCTATTGTTCGGGAGAGTTCCTCGCAACCATCTTGAACACCCACCATAACCTCTACTTTTACCTTGACATAATGCGCGGAATTCGCCAGTCTATCCGTTTTGGGAATCTCGAAGAGTTCCGCTCGGACCTCCAGGCTCGCCTCACACAGGCAAACCCCAGCGGGAGTTAGGCGCGGCTAAAGAGCGGGGCAGCATCTTCGGAAACGGTTTTCCTGGCCTGCCACACCCGGCAGGCCTGCCCGCGGTGGCGGGCTAGTCCGCGGTGGCGGAAAAGGCGCAATGAATATGACATTCGGAATCGTGACACCGGTGTGTGTGGCTCTGCTCGCGCAGGCTGCCTCCGGGCCGAGCGGCGTGGCTCTTTTTCTTCCGCTGATTCTGATCATGGTCATCTTTTACTTCCTGATGATCATGCCGCAGCAGCGCCGCCAGAAAAAAATCGCCGCCATGCTTCAGGAACTGAAAAACGGCGATAAAGTCATCACCAATAGCGGCATCTACGGCACGATCGTCGGCCTTGAGGGCGATATCGTCCAGTTGCGCATCGCCGAGCAGGTGAAGATTAAAATATCGCGCAACGCCATCGGCGGGCTCCAGATCGATCCCAAGGAGAGTTAGCGAGCCCGCATGAATTCCCAGCTCCAATGGAAGTTCGTTCTCATCTGCATCGGAATTCTTGTTTGCGTTTACGGCCTCATCGGCGTGCCGGTATTTCCCACCTCCCGCGCCCAGGTGAAACAAAATCTCGCCGACCGTATCAAGCTTGGGCTGGACCTGAAGGGTGGCAGCCACCTCGTTTTGCAGGTGCAGGTGGACGAAGCCGTCGGGCAGCACTGCGATCAGGCTGTGGACGACCTCAGGAAGCAGCTTCGCGAGAAAAACATCCTCACTTCCACCGGTGAAATTCGCCGCGTGGATAATACCCACATCCTCGTGCGCAATGTGGACCCCAACTCCTCTGCTGGCTTTCAAGATCTTGTCAACAGCCAGTTCACCGATTGGGCCGTCACTCCGGCGTCCGGTGAAATCAACGGGTATCTCCTCACCATGAAGCCGTCGGTGGTCGCCGATATTCATTCGAATACGATGGACCAGTCGCTCGAAACCATTACGCGCCGCATCGATCTCCTGGGCCTTACCGAGCCAACCATCGCGTTTACGGGCCGCGGCGAAGACGAAATCCTCGTCGAATTACCCGGCGAAGCCGACCCGGGGCGCGCCAAAGCTGTCATCCAGGTAGGTGGGCAACTCCAACTGCAATTGCTGGCCGACCAGCAGACCTATCCCTCCGAGGCTGCGGCGCTCGCCTCCCACGGCGGCGTTCTTCCTCCGGATACCGTGATTGTTCCCGGCAAACCGGCTAAAGGCCAGTCCCAGCAGGAGTTTTACATTCTCGATCGCGTCCCGATTGTCACCGGCCAGGACCTGGTCAACGCCAACGAGGAACCCAGCACGAATAATCCCGGCCAGTATCAGGTCGCCTTCCACCTCTCCACGGCTGCGGCCGCGCGCTTCGGCCCTTTTACCGAGACGAACATCGGCAAAAGAATGGCCATTGTTCTTGATAACCAGGTTGACTCGGCGCCCACGATCAATGGCCGCATCGAGGATTCCGGCGTCATCGAAGGAAATTTCACGCAAGCCTCCGCGCATGATTTGGCGCTCGTCCTTCGCGCCGGTGCCCTGCCGGCCTCGATCAAATATCTCGAGGAGCGCACCGTGGGCCCATCGCTCGGCGCCGATTCCATCCGTGAAGGCGTCCGCGCTTCGATTGGCAGCCTGATCGCGGTGATGATTTTTCTCGTGTTCTATTACAGGCTGAGCGGTGTCAATGCAGTTGTGGCTCTGGTCCTGAACCTGGTCATCCTGGTGGCTTTCATGGCCTACGCGGGAGCGGTGCTTACGCTGCCGGGTATTGCCGGCGTGATTTTGACCATCGGCATGGGCGTGGACTCGAACGTGCTCGTTTTCGAACGCATCCGCGAGGAATTGCGCAATGGCAAGGCTCCGGCATCTGCCGTGGACCTGGGCTTCAATCGCGCGTTCCTTACCATCATTGACACGCACGTGACGACCATGGTTTCCTGCGCCTTCCTGTTCCTGTTCGGGACAGGCCCTGTGCGCGGTTTTGCGGTCACCCTATTGATTGGTTTGATCGCTAACCTGTTTACTTCGATTTACGTTTCGCGGGCAATTTTCGATCTCCATTTGTCGCGCATGCCGCGCCAGGCGGAACTGAGCATTTAGTGTAGCCAGGCACCTCGTCTTTGCATCAAAAATGCGGGTGCCTTTTTAGATCGCGCCGGCCGGGCACAAATCCGCGCCGGACGGTGTCAAACAACAAGGGACAGGACTGAGCATGGAATTCTTCCATAATGTAAACATCAATTGGATGGGCAAGACGAAGTATTTCGTCAGCCTTTCCCTCCTCCTTCTGGCCATCGGTTGGTTCTCTGTTTTGCGCCACCATGGCCTCGACTACGGCATTGATTTCCGCGGCGGCACGCTCATAGACGTCCGCTTCGCCACCAAGCCCCCCATTGATAAGATCCGCCAAGGGCTTGCGAATGCCGGCTTGGCCAACAGCACGATTAAATCCATCGGCTCCCAGCTAGACCCCAATTCCCTGAATGACATCGAAATCGGCCTCGAACAAAAGGGTGAGGAAGATCTCGACGCGGACCGCCAAGCCGTGGTCAGCGTGCTCAATAATACCCTCGGCGCGGGGAATGCCGGCGCCGCTCCATTCACCATCCGCAGTGTGGATACCGTTGGCCCCACCGTGGGGGCGCAGCTCCGCCGTCAGGCTATCTGGGCAACTCTCTATGCGCTCATGGGCATGCTGGTGTATATTGCTTTCAGGTTCGAGTGGGTCTATGGGGCCGCGGCCGTAATCGCCGTTTTTCATGATGTACTGATTACCCTGGGCTTCTTTTCCTTGTTCCACTATGAGATTTCACTCACCGTCATTGCAGCGTTGCTGACTCTGGTTGGCTATTCCATGAACGATACAATTGTCATCTTCGACCGCGTGAGGGAGAATCTGAGGCTGATGCGCCGCGAGCCGTTTCCGGAGATCGTCAACCGCTCCATCAATCAGACTCTTTCCCGCACCATCCTGACGAGCGGCTTGACGCTCCTCACCGTCCTCGTGCTCTACTTGATGGGCGGCGCAGTCCTGCGCGCCTTCTCTTTTGCCATGGTCGTGGGAGTTGTGGTAGGAACGTACTCCAGTTTCGGCATTGCCGCGCCCATCGTCATTGTTTGGAATAAATATCATGGTGGGCAAGGAGCCGCCGTCCGCGCCGGATCCGCAGCCGATAAGCGCGTGATGGCGGTTGCTAGGAGGTAGGTAGCCATGTTTGAACAAGTCGATACCGGGCAAACGACCAAACCATGGACCGTGGTCTTTTCCACCATCTTGCAGAGCGTTATCCTGGGCATCCTCATTCTCATTCCGCTCATCTACACGGAGGCGCTCCCGAAAGGATTCATGAACACGTTTCTTGTCGCTCCAGCTCCCCCGCCTCCGCCCCCTCCGCCGGCTGCACCGGTGAAGACGGTCAAGGCGCCTCCGCGCATCATCCCGCTGAATAAGATGGTCGCGCCAACCATGATTCCCAAGAAGGTTGAAGTTGTCCATGATACGGCGGCGCCCGATATGGGGGGCGTTCCGGGCGGCATCGGCGTTCCCGGCGGTACAGGCGTTCCGGGGGGCGTCCTGGGCGGGATTATCGGCAGTTCCGCTCCGCCGCCTCCGCCTGCGCCCGTCGTTCCCACTCGCGTCCGTATCGGTGGCAATGTCGAGGCAGGCAAGCTACTCGAGCAGGTAACCCCTGTTTATCCGCCGATCGCCAAGGCGGCTCACATTCAGGGTACTGTTGTCTTACACGCAATCATTGGAAAAGATGGGACGATCCAGCAGCTTCAATATATTTCCGGACCTGCTATGCTAACGCAGGCTGCCATGTCCGCGGTTCGGGAGTGGCGCTATAGGCCTTACTTGCTCAATGGCCAGCCTGTGGAAGTGGATACTACAATTTCTTTTACGTTTACTTTGGACTAAGCAAGGCGCGGCTGGACCCGCTCGCGGGCTTGGCCTGTGGAAATCGAATCCCGACCGGCAGAATATCGCTGCCGCGATCGTTTGATGGAATAGAGGAGGAGCAAACTCAATGCTTGCGAATTTACTGTTGGCGGTGGTGATTTTGCAGGATCAGGGCGGCGAGGTCGGCTGGGATCTGGTTTCCATGTGGCAGCACATGGGCTATCCGGCTAAGACAGTCGTCGGAATTCTATTCATCATGTCCGCTTGGTCGGTGGGCATCATGATTGACCGCGCGCTGATGTACAGCGCGGCGCGGAAGCAGTCCCGCGTTTTCGTTCAGCAAGTGGCCGGCGCCTTAAAGGACAACAAGCTCGACGAAGCCATTTCCATCGCCGAGCGCAACAAGAAAAGCCACATCGCCAAGGTCGTCGCCACCGGCCTCTCCGAATTCCAGGCCGCTTCGGCCCAGGTGAACGATGCCGAAGTGATTGAAGCCGCCAAACGCGGCCTCGAGCGCTCCGTCGCCATCGTCCACGCCGAAATGAAGCGCGGCCTCTCCGGCCTCGCCACCATCGGCGCCACGGCTCCCTTCGTCGGCCTCTTCGGCACCGTGATGGGCATCATCAACGCCTTCAAGGGAATTGCCAACGCAAAGCTTACCGGTCTCTCGGCTGTCGCCGGCGGTATCGCCGAAGCCCTCGTCACCACCGCGCTGGGTCTCCTTGTGGCCGTCCCTGCCGTGTGGGCTTTCAACTACTTCACCAACCGCGTCGAGGCCTTCGACGTGGAAATGGACAACTCCTCGATGGAGTTGATCAACTATTTCATCACGCGCCGTAGCGCGAAGAAGTAACCGATGGCGTACAAACCCAAAACTCCTCCGGTGATGGCCACGCCCAACGTCATTCCCATGGCGGACATCATGCTCGTCCTCCTCATCATCTTCATGGTCATCACTCCCATGTTGACGAAGGGCGTTTCCGTGGACATGGCCAAGGCCGAAAACACCGAGCAGATGCAGGATGCCAACAAGGACGACGCCGTCATCGTCGCCGTCACCAGCGATGGCACCCTTTATCTCCAGGACACCAATGGCAACAGCAAGGTGACGCTTGACGACATCACCAATAACGTCAAGACCGACATCTCCAATCGTGCCGACAAGACCGTCTTCGTTCGCTCCGACGCGCGCGCGCACTATGGCGTTGTCGTCAAGGCCGTGGACGCCGTCCGCTCCGCGGGCGTCGACAACATCGGCCTTCTCACTGAAAAGCTTCCGCCATCCAAGAGTTCGCCTCCGCCTCCGCCCGATGCTGCCGGCGGCGGGAATTAGCAAACCGCTTCCTATAAAGGAGTTTTTCTCGTGGCCATATCATTAGGTGGAACCAAAGGAGCGATGTCGGAACCCAATATCGTTCCGCTCATTGACGTCCTCCTCGTGCTGATCATCATCTTCATGGTCATCACGCCCCGGACGCCGACCGGGCTCCCTACGCTCGTTCCCCAGCCCGCTCCTCCCAACCAGCAACAACAACCAGACCTCGACCGGACGATCGTCGTCCAGGTCTTGAATGGCGGCAAGGTCATGATCAACCAGGACCCGTACACCTGGGGTGAACTCGGCCCGAAACTCTCTGAAATTTTCGCCGAACGCGCCGACAAAGTCGCCTTCATCAAGGGCGATGACGACGTCCAATTTTATGAGGTAGCGCGGGCCATCGATATTATGCGCGGTTCGGGAATCGATCATGTCGGTCTCATCACCGCCAAGATCGAGGCCGGAGAGTAGCTTGAACTCTGCTTGCGCGCGGCGGTCGCTGCCACCATCAAGGAGATCAGGGATGCACCGGAATCTTCATGTTCGTTTTCTCATGGCCGTTGTTCTCGCGTCGCTCGCGGCCGGCGTCGGTTGCGATAAGCTGCGCGCTCGCGACATGCTCAATAAAGGCGTCCAGGCCTACAAGGATGGCCGGTTCGATCTGGCTGTTGAGGATTTCAAGCAGGCTAGGGACCTGGATCCCACGCTCACGAGCGCCCAGCTATATCTTGCCACTGCCTACGCCAGCCAGTTCGTCCCCGGCCTTCCTTCCCAGGACAACATCAATAATGGCCAGCAGGCGATCAACGAATTTAAGGAGATTCTCACGCAAGACCCGAACAATCTCGCCGCGATCGATGGCATTGGTTCGATCCTCTATAGCATCGGCGCCACGCCGTTCGATGAGGGCAAGCTGGAAGAATCGAAGTCCTACCACATGCGGCACATCGAAATTAAGCCCGACGACCCTGAGCCTTATCATTGGGTCGCCGTAATCGATTGGTCCATCGCCTTCCACGCGAACAATGAGATGCGCCAGACTTACAACCAAACCGCAAAGAAGCGTCTCTCGGAAGACGCCCCTCTTCCCCCCGAGCTCGCCAGGGAATTCGCCGACAAATATGGCTCCGTCGTGGATGAAGGCATTCAGTATTCGCAAAAGGCCATCGAACTCAAGCCCGATTTCGACGACGCCATGGCCTATTTGAACCTTCTCTATCGCCAAAAAGCCGATATGGAACCCACTCCTGACGCGCGCGCCGCCGACGAGCAGATGGCCAACGACCTCGTGGATAAGGTCAAGGCCATCAAACAGAAACGAGAAGCCCAGCAGCCCAGTTCTTAGCGCCGCTCGGTTAGTACTGAAACCGCCCCACGATCTCCGCTTGGGCCACCACGTGATTCGTCATGGTCTCTTCCAGCTCGCTTTTGGCCGCGCCGGACGGTAGGTTCATTTCAATGTTCAGGGCGTAGAGCTTGAAGAAATACCGGTGGATGGCGCCGCGCGGCGGACAGGGACCGTTATAGCCGGTCTTGCCGAAACTGTTCCGTCCCTGGCGCGTTCCGTCGGGAAGTTCGCGGTCCGTGGGCAGGCCTTCGGGCAGCGCCCGCGCGTGCCCGGGAAGATTGTAGAGCACCCAGTGGACCCACGTTCCCGCGGGCGCGTCGGGATCGTCCACGATCAGCGCGAAACTTTGCGTTCCCGCGGGCGGCTCGCCCCATGTGAGTGCGGGCGAGACGTCCGCTCCATCGCACGTATATTTTTTCGGAATCCAGCCGCCATTTTCAAACGCCGCTGACGTCAACGGAAAAGCCATCACCTGCTCCTTCTGCCCCCCGTCCCTTGCCTGCGCGCCCGTCGCGGGCCGGCCTGTTTCCCAGGCCGCCGTCGCAAATACCAGAGCAGCCGCAAGCACGAGCGCGCCGCCGCTCGGAATCGAGTTCGCGACTCTCATGGAATCCTTCACCCTCCTGTTCTGTGGTAGCACAATCCGAGCCGCGCTGCCAGGGCTTGTCGGCAGCCGCTCACGACGTGTGTGATGCAAGGGGGGGCGTTATCCGGGGGATTGCAACGAAAACATCCGTGCGTTGCCGCGCTCTTCTCGCGCTGGTTTCTGTAAATGCGCGGCGCTCGCCCCTAGCTCACATCCGCTCGGCAAGACATTCGCGCAACTGCCGCCGCGCCCGGCAGAATCGCGTTTTGACCGCCGCTTGCGACAACTTCAGAATCGCCGCCGCTTCTTTGGATGCATGCTCTTCGAGCCCGAGGAGCCAGACCACTCCCCGCGATGTGGCGTCCAGCGTATGGATGGCCTCTCTTAGAATTCGCCCTTTTTCGGCCTGGGAATATAGAACTTCAGGATGCAGCGCGTTACTGGCGCGCAGCATTTCGATGGCATTCGGCTCCTCGCCCTGGCTATCTTGATACGAAAGGCGGCGATCCTCGCAGCGGCGCCTGCGAACCCTGCCCAGCGCCTCGTTCATGGCGATGCGCATCAGCCAGGTGGAGAAGCGCGATTGCCCTCGAAACTGGTCGATGTGCTCGTACGCATTCAGAAAGCTCTGCTGCGAGGCATCTTCGGCGTCTTCCCGATTGCGCGTGATCCGGAGCGCGATGTGATACGCCTCCGAAATATGCGGTTCCACCAAGCGTGCGAAGGCCCCGCCGTCGCCTCCTTGCGCTTGTTTCACCAGTTGAAGTTCATTCTCGCGCTGCAGGGAATCCGGCCTCATGGCACAGTCGCTTGCAGATATCATGATTAGTCCCTTTCGATGGCACTCGCCGGTTCATCTCGATCGCCTTCTAACTCGGTGCTGAAAAACTGCGCCCTCATTCGAAGCGCCTCCATGAGCCAGTGTAAAATTCACCTCTCGATTCGAACAATCAAGGGAACCCTGTAACTTGCGCTGGCAATCCTAGTAGCCCGTGGAAATTGCGAGATATCCACAGGCAGGTGGTGGGGTGATGGATTGGGATGCGGCTCTGCAAGGAGGCGGTCGCAAGGGGCTCTGCAGGAATAGTGCTGAGATTTTCACGTTGGTCCTCCTTAAAAAAAGTAAGGGCGAATTATCCGGTTTCGCGAATTTCAATACTGTGCGATTTTGCACATTTTTAGAAGACCGGGAAAAGGGGCACGCCCGAAGCCCGTCTCTATCGCTGCATCCAAACGCCCGCGGCTGTACTCTAATATGTGTTGCTTCTGAACAGCCTTGGGAGGGGATATGTCCACTTCTTCTTCTTTAATACCCAGCGCGCTCGACCCTCGCACACAAGCATTCCCGGTCTTGACGGAGGCTCAGATCAGCCGGATTCGGACCATCAGCAAGCTGCGGCCCGTGGAAAAAGGTGAAATCCTGTTTGAACCCGACGACACCGATGTCCCGTTTTTTGTTCTGCTCTCCGGCAAAATGGAGATCGTCCAGCCGGACCTCACGGGCGAGCGCCCCATTGCCAAGCACGACCCGGGCGAATTCACCGGCGAGATGACCATGATTTCCGGCCGGCGTTGCCTGGTGCGCGGCCGCGTCACCGAGCCGGGTGAATTTCTCGAACTCACGGGGGATGGCTTGCGGTCGCTCATCGCTCGAGACGCCGAACTCAGCGAAATCTTTATGCGGGCCTTCATTCTCCGCCGCCTCGAGCTGATCAGGCGTGGCCAGGGCAACTTCATTCTGATGGGCTCCCGCCACTCCGCCAAGACGCTGGCTCTCCGCGAGTTTCTCACCCGCAATGGACATCCTTTCACCTACGTGGATCTCGACGCGGACAAAACCTACCAGGAACTGCTCGACCGTTTCGAGGTCAAGCTAGAAGAGATTCCCGTGGTCATTTGCAACTCTCGAAACATTGTCATGCGCAACCCCACAACTCAGAAGTTGGCCGATTGCCTCGGATTCAATAGCGGCATTGACGAGTCCCAGATTCGCGACTTGATTATCGTCGGCGCCGGGCCTTCCGGATTGGCAGCCGCGGTTTACGCCGCGTCCGAAGGTCTCGACGTCCTCGTCATCGAAAGCACTTCCCCGGGAGGCCAGGCCGGATCGAGCTCCAAAATTGAAAATTACCTTGGTTTTCCCACGGGAGTTTCCGGCCAGGAGCTCGCCACGCGCGCGTTCGTTCAAGCCGAAAAATTCGGAGCCAAAATGATGCTGGCGCGCAGCGTCGCGCGCCTCGATTGCGAAAGGCGTCCCTTCCAGGTTGTCCTGGACAACGGCTCGAACCTCGCGGCACGCGCCATTGTCATTTCCACCGGCGCGCAGTACAACAAGCCGCGCATCGCCAATCTCCAAAAGTTCGAAGGGCAGGGGATCTACTACGGGGCCACCTTCATGGAGGCTCAGTTGTGCGAACAGGAAGAGATCATCATCGTTGGGGGGGAACTCCGCCGGACAAGCCGCCGTGTTCCTGTCGCAAACCGCCCGCAAGGTACACATGCTCGTGCGCGCGGGCCAGTTGTCGGACACCATGTCGCGCTATTTGATCCAGCGCATCGAGGAGAACCCCGCCATCGAAATCCACTACAAGACGGAAATCGTCGCCCTTGAAGGCGATGCGCACCTCGAGCGCGTCACCTGGCGCGACACGGTGAGTGGAATCGCTTCTACACACGAAATCCGCCACGTCTTCATCATGGCGGGCGCTTCCCCGGGAACCGCCTGGCTCAAGGGCTGCATTGCCCTCGACGACAAAGGGTTCATCCTCACGGGGAGGGATCTGGATGCCGCAACCGAGGCCCCGGTTTGGCCGCTCGCTCGTCCTCCACAGATGCTCGAAACGAGCCTCCCCGGCGTGTTCGCCGTCGGCGACGTCCGCTCGGGAAATGTGAAGCGCGTGGCCTCGGCCGTGGGCGAAGGCTCCATTGCCATTTCCCTCGTCCACCGCGCGTTAGCGGAGCTGTAACAACCGATATATGTGTCAACACGCCGCCAAAGATTTAACATCGCCGCCGCGTCCGCGTTACAATAAGAGTTCCCATGGAAGCGGTACCCAAACCCACCATCAGTCTCGCCGCGCGGCGCTCCGTGGACCTGCGCTTCGTCGAGCTGGTGGACAAGGTCCGCCGCAGCCGCCCCGGCGACGACTTCGAACTGCTGCGCCGCGCCTACGATTTCGCCGCCGAGCAGCATAAGACGCAGGTGCGCCTTTCCGGCGAGCCCTACCTTTCGCACCCGCTGGAAGTGGCTCATCTGCTCGCGGATATGAAGCTCGACGTGACCTCGCTCTGCGCCGCGCTCCTCCACGACGTGGTCGAGGACACCAAAACCGGCGCCGAGCGAATCTCCAAGGAGTTCGGGCCCGATGTCGCGCTTCTCGTCGAAGGCGTCACCAAGATCGGCCGCCTCGACCTGCTTGCGCCGGAAGCCCGCCAGGCGGAAAACGTCCGCAAGATGCTCCTGGCCATGGTCAACGACGTTCGCGTCGTCATGGTCAAGCTCGCCGACCGCCTCCACAACATGCGCACGCTCGAATATCTCAGCTCCGAGCAGCAGCAGCGCATTTCCCGCGAGACGCTCGATATTTACGCGCCCGTCGCCAACCGCCTGGGCATGGGCTTGATTCGCGGCGAGCTGGAAGACCTGGCCTTCCGCTATCTCGAGCCGGAAGCCTTTTTCGAATTGCAGAAGAAGGTGGCCACGAAGCAGAAAGTGTTCGATAAATTCCTCGCGGAAATTCAGGAAGTCATCCGCGAAAAAATGGTCGAGAGCGGCATTCCGGCGGAGGTGCAGGTGCGCATCAAGCGCCTCTATTCGCTGCACCTGAAAATCCAAAAGCAGCAGCGCATGTTCGACCAGGTGTACGACCTGCTGGCCGTCCGCGTGATCACCGACACGGTGAAAAACTGCTACGCCGCGCTCGGCGTCATCCATCAGATTTGGCGGCCCGTCCCCGGGCGGTTCAAGGACTACATCGCCATGCCCCGCCCGAACCTCTATCAGTCCCTGCATACCAGCGTGATTCACGCCGGGCAGCCCTTCGAGGTGCAAATCCGCACGCAGGAAATGCACCGCATCGCCGAGCAGGGCGTCGCGGCGCACTGGAAATACAAGGGCGGCCGCGAGACCGCCGGCTCCTCCCCCGACGACCAGCGCATCGTCTGGATGCGCCAGTTGATCGAATGGGTGCAGGATATGCAGGAGCCCAGCGAATTTCTCTCCACGCTTCGCGTGGACCTCTACCCCGAGGAGGTTTACACCTTCACGCCCAAGGGCCGTGTGGTGGTGCTGCCGCGCGGCGCCACGCCCGTGGATTTCGCCTACGCCGTTCACACCGAGGTCGGCAACCAGTGCGCCGGCGCCAAAGTGAATGGCGAGATGGTCCCCTTGCGCCACGCGCTGGCGAACGGCGACGTGGTCGAAATCCTCACGCGCAAGGACCATGCTCCCTCGCGCGACTGGCTTTCCTTCGTGCACACCTCCCGCGCGCGCAGCAAGATTCGCCAGTGGATTCATCTCCACGAACGCGACGAAGCCACCGACGTGGGCCGCCGCCTGCTTGAAAAGGAGGCGCGCCAGGCCGGCATCAACCTGAAAAGAATTCAGGAGCAGGATTGGCTGCGCGTCGCTTCCGAATACGGCTGTTCGCGCGCCGACGATCTCTTCGCCGAACTCGGCTACGGCAAATGGTCCGCGCGCCAGGTGCTTTCCAAGGCCGCGGGCCTTCCCCTGGCCGACGCCCCGGCGGAAGAAAAGCAGCCCAAGCTCGGCGCGACCGTCAAGCACATGCTCGGCATGGGCGACGCGGCAATCCTCGTCCGCGGCCACGACGACTTGATGGTCTACCGCTCGAAATGTTGCAATCCGATTCCGGGCGACGACATCATCGGCTACGTCACGCGCGGACGCGGCATCGCCGTCCACAGCAAGAACTGCCCCAACGTCGAAAATCTTCTCTACGAATCCGAGCGCCGCATCCCCGTGGAATGGACCGAGACCACCCAGGCCACATTCCCCGTCCGCCTGCGCATTTTCACCGAGGATCGCCCCGGCATGCTCGCCGCCATCACCAGCGTCATCAGCGACGCGGGCGCCAACATCCGCACCTTCGAAAGCGGCGGCCACGACCTCCGCGCCCGCATCGAAGTGGCCCTCGACGTCCGCGACCGCAAGCAGCTCGAACACATCCTCGCCGGCATCAAGCGCATCCCCGGCGTCTTCGATATCGAGCGCGTCTACAACGTCTGACCCCGAAGTCCGAGGTTTAAATGTAGCGCCGCGGCCTTTCGCGGTTTTTGCGTCCCGGTGATTTTGACCGGGAAGCCCGGCATCTTGGTTTTTCTTGTTTTTCGCTTTATTTTCGATAAGTCAGGCTAATTTTTGGTTGGCGACCCCCCCAAATTCTTCGCGGTTAGAAAAAATTAAGTCATTGGCAGGACAAGAGATGCGGCGATTTCTGTTTCCCGATGATTCGCGAGTAGATTCTGGAAGCTGGATGCTAGAGGCTGGATGCTGGACGGACCGAGGCCTCCGTGCGGCACGGCGGCCAGACTCGGCGCCCCCCCCTGTTTTGTTGCGAGTAGAAAAATTTATATCTTTGATAAAAGAGGAGTTAGGGCGATTTCTACTTCCCAGCGTGTTGCGAGTAGAATTCTGGTCCTCCTTCGCCCACCGCAGGCTACGAAGGATTCTGCAAGGAAGGGGGTTATATTGCCTTCTAAGTATCATGCCACAATATAACATGGCTGTCAAGTCGGGTGCGGCGGTGGCGTTCCGCAAGTCCTTTGGGGGCCGATGGTTAGAGGAGCGAAAGATTAAATGAAAGATGCGATTTTTAGGGGGCCTCGCCCTTGCATTTGCCGTTGCCGTTGTAGCGGCCGCCTCGAATTGTAGGCGGGCATCTTGCTTTTCGGAATCTCTGGATTACGATGTGTCTCGACGAACGGAGACGCCTCCCGGTGCCATTTCCTCGCAAACACATCCGTCTCAATCCAGCCATGTATGTGGGGCAGTCGTCGTATTTCATTACCATGTGTTGCGCGGGGCGGCGGCCGGTGTTCGCCAATTCTCGTAACGCGACGGGGCTGCATCGAGACCGTGCGCGAACATTCCATTGCACATTGGTTTGCGGTCCACGCGTATTGCGTGATGCCGGACCATTTTCACGGCCTCTTCACCGGGATTGGGCCGGCCAGCGATCTGCTCGCGTTCGTGAAAAACATCAAACAGACGACGTCGCGCGTTTATCACCTGCGAACCGGGGAAACCCTCTGGCAAAAGAAATTTTACGACCACATTCTCAAGACGAGAGACAACCCCGCCGGGGTCGCCGCCTATATCTGGATGAATCCGGTGCGCAAGGGCCTCTGCGCGGACCCGCGCGATTATCCGTATTCGGGGTCGTTTACGATGGATTGGAAAATTGCGATTGCGCCCGCGGAAGCCTGGACGCCAGCATGGAAGAAAAAGCTGCCCGCCTGAAAGGCGAGGCGGCCAGAACAAAGACAACGGCAAAAACCAAGAGGACGGGAAAACCAAGGCAACAGCAAAACCCGGAAAAGGCTGCCCGCCTACAAGGCGAGGCGGCCGCTACAAAGGCAACGGCGAGACCAAGACAACGGCAAGAACTAAATCTTCAGTGCAGCCGATAGTTGCCGCTGCCGAGGAACTCGACCAACCCAAGGTCGCGAAGGAGTTGCAGTTGCTGCCGGATTTTGGGTTGTACGTGGCGATTGGCGGGGTGGAGGCGTGACAGGTGGGATTCCAGTGTGTAGGCCTCCGAAAGATTGAAGTCCTTTTTGCCCAAGGAACGAATTCCGTTCAGGACATCCAGGGTCCAGCCGCGCTGCTTGGCGTCGAGTGTTGCGAGGGGCTTGAGGCGGGCGTATTCGCGGCGCACCTCGGCTGGCGGCGTTGGCTTGCCGGCGCGGACGATTGCAATACGGGCGTCGGGGGGAATCACGTGGAGCAGGATATTGCAACCGACCCAGCCTGCGCGGCGGGCCAGCGGTCCCAGGGGCTTCCGTTTTTCGATGGCCGAATGGGAGTAAGCGAAATGCGGGACTAGGAATACATTGGCGACGGTCCAAGTCGTGGGCTCGTAATGGAGCGCGAAAATATTCGGAGTACGATTTTCCTCGATGGCAAGAATCATCTTGCTGTAGTCGGCATCCACGATGCGACTCGCAAACGCGGACCCCTTTGCCTTTAACTGGAACGGGGCATGACATCTCGGGCATTCGTAGTCGATAGCGGGCGTATTTGTTGGCAATTCCTGGATGTGCGGGGAATCGCAGTTCGGGCAATATAGGTTCTTTTGTCCCCATTTTTCGGATGCAAGGCCCGCGAGCCGAGATTTGCTCTTATATTTCTCGAGCCCCGCCATCGAGAGAGTGAAATGCACGCCCGCATTAGATCATTTTTCCTGGGCTAGATAAATCTCAGTTTCGGTCTTGATGATAAACATGACTTCAAGGGTGGATTGAGAACTGGAACGGAACTTGAAGAGGGCGTCATCGATCGTTTCTGCGGCGACGGAAAACATCACTTCGCGGCGGTCTCTCCCTACGAAATAGAAGCTGCGTTCGCGGCGGACGGACGTGATGTCGGCGGACATTAGTGAAGCGCGAGTGGAGGCGCCATTGGATCGATCCACGGATCGCGAGGGCGGATCAAGAGAAATATGGAGGCAGGAGACAGAAATTTGGACCTGTACCAGATCGGAACAGACGCGGCGGATTGCTAGCGTGATGGATGCGACGTCCAATTCGCAGCCTAGGGCTTGGCGATGGAGGCGGAGGGCGCTGACTAATGTTGTGCCGCTGCCGAGGAAGGGGTCGAGGACGAGGTCGCCTTCGTTCGAGGCGGCGAGGAGAATGCGTTCGAGGAGGGCGATGGGCTTTTGCGTGGGATGCTTGCCGAAGCGCTTTTCGTCCTTGGCGGGAGGAAAGATTTTCCAGACGCTTTTCATCTGGCGGCCGCCGTTGATTTCTTTCATGCGGGCGTAGTTGAAGGTGTGGCGGCTCTTGGAGTCCTTGGCAGCCCAGATGATGGTTTCGGTGGCGTGGGTGAAATAGCGGCAAGAGAGATTGGGCGGTGGATTGGGCTTGACCCAGGAGATGTCGTTGAGGAGCTTGAATCCGAGCTGCTGCATGGCGAAGCCCACGGAGTGAATGACGTGGCTGGTGCCGCTGACCCAAATCGTGCCGTTGGGTTTCAGGACGCGGCGGCAGGCGGCGAGCCAGGCGCTATTGAATTCGTGGTTGGCCGCGGGACCGCGCGAACGGTCCCAATCGCCTTTATTGACGCTGACCATGCGCCCGGCATGGCAGGTGATTCCATTGTTCGAAAGGAAGTAGGGCGGGTCGGCGAAGATAAGGTCGACGCAGGATTCGGGGATGGCGGCGAGAATCTCGAGGCAATCGCCCTGAAAGATTTTTATGTGGCGCAGCGGGTCGTGGAAGATGGGCTCCGGGAGCCGGGGCGAGCCATTGGGGCCGGAGGCATGGGGGCGCGCGATTTGAGTGCCTTTACGCAAGTTTCGAAACAGCCGGAAGCGGATCGGATCGTTGATCGAATGGTAAGCGGTGTCAAGTGCGCGAGGGGCGAGGGATGAGGGGCGAGGGTGAGGGAAAAGAGCCGGCGAGACGCCGGCGCTACGAGAAACGGCGCCAGATTGCGGCGCGGCGGAATGCGTCGGGGCATCCTGTTGGACCGTCCGGGATGCACAAAGCTCACAGACGGCGTGTCCCGATACAGCCCATCGGGATGCAAACGGCGCGCTTGACAGCCGCTTCCGCGGCTCTTACCCTTAACACATGGAAGTACATTTGACCGCCGACCAAAAGGCGTTTGTCCGGCAGGCTATCGAGAGCGGGCGGCTCGTGCGCGAGGAAGACGCGGTGAAGGAAGCCCTTTCCCTGTGGGAGAAGCGCGAGCGCACGCGCGCGGAAATCCTTGCCGCGGTCGATGAAGCCGAGGGTTCGCTGGCCCGCGGCGAAGGACGCATCCTCACGCAGGAATCCATGCACGAGCTGGCGGAGGACGTGAAGCGGCGCGGACGCGCCCGCCTTGCCGCCGAACAACAAAGCCCCGCTGATGGGACACGTCCGCACCCCACAAGCTGATTCCGACCTCGACAGGATCTGGTATTACGTGGTCTCCGAAAGCGGCAGCGTGGACGCCGCCGACCGCCTGATTGATTCGATCACGGAGCGATTCCTTCTTCTCGCCAATTTTCCCAATATTGGCCGCCGCCGCGATGAAGACCTGCGGCCAGGCCTGCGCAGCTTTCCGGTGGGCGAGTACGTCGTCTTCTACCGCGTTCAAGACGAAGACGTGCTCATTCTTCGCGTACTGCGGGGCAGCCGCGACATCGAAGCGCTGTTTGACCGCTAAGAAAAGAGCGGGCCCGCCACAGCGGCCGGACACAGATTGCTGTGCCCCTACACAGAAAAAGCGGGTAACGGCAAAAGCACAGGCAAGATGCCGCGCTAAAAGGCCGCGGCGCTACATTTAAACCTTAGGCAAGAGCTGACCGCTATTTCGTTGGCGGACGAACCTGCGAAGCGCTGCGGGCGCAGCCGTCGCATGTCGTCGCCGGCTTCGTCTCGCCGAGCCACGGCTCGAGGATGTCGGCTGCTACTCGGCTGCCTCGCGCCGACCAGTGCCCATTGCACGGGAGAAAATAGGACATGTAGTCGCCATTTGCGCGCGCGTCCATATCCGGCAGCAGGTCTTTCACGGGAATCGCGGACTCGTTTCCCCATTTTTCCAGCACGGGCCCCAGCCGATTCGAGCCTGTCTCGTGCAGGCGCCGAAAATCGTTCGCGGCGGGAATCAGGAAGACGGCCATTCGCGCACCGTGCGCGTCGGCGGTGTGCTTGATGTCTTCCAGTGAAATTTTCAAGCGTGTGAGATCCACGTCGTCATAATCGTTGTAGCCGGAATAAAGGCCGTGCGTCCGCCAGTAGAATCGCGAATAGAGATACTGGCCCACGTGATACGACGCGAGGTAGGCGCGCAGGACGGCTTCGACGCGGTCCCAGGTTCCCTGGCCGGCGTTCGGGTCAAAATGCCCGGCGTAGATAATGGAATAATCGTCCGCGTAGTAGGGACGATAGCGGTTTCCCTTCCCGTGCGCCTTCCAGTAGGCCAGCGACATGTCGGTGAAATCATTGTCGGGCAGCACTTCCACCATGACCAGGTTGTGATCAAATTTCGCGGCCATGGTTTTGTAAACCAACGCATACTGCAACGGTCCAAAATCGCCGCCTGTGCCGAAATTGAGATGCTCGCGGCCGGTGTCTTGCTCGAGGATATTGCTCAGCCGCTCGTCGTCCGGCAGCCCCAGCCCCTCGACGAACGAATCTCCCAGCACGATCGTGCGCGGTTGAGACGAGTGCAGAGTGCGTTCTCTATCGCGCGCGCCGTAGCTGTTCGTCGTGTATTCGACGCTGAAGCAACCTCCCTGATGGAAGAAGTGGCCATTCGGACGGTGCCAGACACCAAACGCCGGATTGATGTCCGCCCAGAACGAGTTGTAATTCAAGTGGTAGGTGGGCCGGCTCGACGGCCAGGATTTCAAATGGACGATTACGAGGCAGGCAAGTTCGGCCAATACAGCGAAGAGCAAAAAATTCACCGCGAGCAGCCGCAGCGCATACAGCCCCCTCGTCAGAAGGGACCGTCTCCCCGGCGCGACCGCGGCAGCTTTTGTGGTTCCTTCAGTCATTCGCGCTCCGGCGCGGCTCGTGACCTGGGAAGCGAGCGCCCATTCCGGAAGTCAGGCCCGCTTCTCGATCAGGAATTGTCCCAGAACCAGGCAATCCATTTCGCTACGGGAAAAAGTGCTGTAGGCGTTGGCAGGGGTGGTGACAATCGGTTCGCCCCGCAAATTAAAGGAAGTATTCAGAACCACCGGAACGCCCGTGGCCCGGCCAAAACGCTCGATCAAGCCGTAGTACAGCGGATTGTGCTCGCGGAGGACGATCTGCACGCGCGCCGTGCCGTCCACGTGCGTGACGGCTGGAAGCGTGGCGTGGTGCTCGGGCTTCACCGGCATCACGTAGAGCATGTAGCGCGCGGGATACTGCCGGGCCGCGCCGTCCATTTCAAAGTATTTTGTGGCGCTTTCCGCCGCCACGGAGGGCGCGAAGGGCCGGTAGGGTTCGCGGAATTTTATTTTCGCGTTCACGATGTCTTTCATCGCGGGATTGCGCGGGTCCGCGAGGATGCTGCGATTCCCCAGCGCGCGCGGCCCCCATTCGAACCGCCCTTGATACCATCCAACCACTTTGCCGCGCGTCAGATATTCGGTGACGCCGTCGAGCAGTTCGTCGGTGTTCCGCGCCTGACGATGGGGGATATTCTCGCTCTCGAGAAACGATTGGATTTCGCTCGCGCCGTATTCCTGGCCCCAGTACGCGTGCTCCATGCAAAACGACCGGGGCTTTCCCAGGATGGAATGGTATGCCCACAGCGCGGCGCCCAGCGCGCCGCCGGAATCTCCCGCGGCCGGTTGAATGTAGAGTTCCTCGAAGCCCGACTCGCGCAGAATGCGGCTGTTCGCCACGCTATTCAGGCCCACGCCGCCCGCCATGCACAATTTTTTCAGGCCGGTCTCCTTCTGGAGACTTTTCGCCATGCCTACGAGCAAATCTTCGGTCACGCGCTGGATGCTTGCCGCAATGTCGGCGTAATGTTCGTTCACCCTGCACTGCGTGACGTAGTCCGCGGGCTTTTCCCCAAAATATCTCGGGTAGCCGGTGGATTCGGTGAAGAAAGGCATGTTGGGCGGGCGCGGCTCGCCGAACAGCTCGGCAAACCGCCGGTTGAACATGCGGTCCGTCGAATGCTGGAAGCAAAAATAGTCCATGTTGAGCGCAAACGAGCCGTCGGGATTCTGCTCGACGACTTTCCACACCTTGTCCACGTAGCGCGGCGTTCCGTAGGGCGCCATGCCCATCACTTTGTATTCGCCTTCGTTCACTTCGAAACCGAGGAAGGCCGTGAACGCGCTGTAAAGGAGTCCCAGCGAATGCGGGAACTCGATTTTCTTCGAGAAGTGGATTTGCGTGCCGCGTCCCACTCCGCAGGCGGTCGTCGTCCATTCGCCCACTCCATCGACCGTCAGGATCGCCGCTTCCTCAAACGGCGAGCAGAGGAAAGCGCTGGCGGCGTGCGATAGATGATGGTCGGAGAAGAGTATCTTCTCGCGGGCGACGCCCAGTTCGGATTGCAGCGTGCTGGCCACCCAGAGCTTGTCCAGCATCCAGTTGATCATCGACTCGCGAAACACCTTCCACGATTGCGGGTAGGTTTCGAGCACGCTCGCGAGAATGCGGTCCAGCTTGCGAAACGGCTTCTCGAAAAAGACCACGTAGTCCAGGTCGGCGCCCGCGACTCCCCCTTCGCGGAGGCAAAACTGTATGGCGTTCGACGGGAAATTGAAATCATGCTTGATGCGGGAAAATCGCTCTTCTTCCGCCGCGGCGACGAGCTGGCCGTCGACGAGAAGCGCGGCGGCGGCATCGTGGTAGTAGCAGGAAATTCCGAGTATGCGCATAAGCTACTGTTTCTGGGCCCAGCTTATGTCGTACTCTTCCGGCGCGTGTTCAATCCATTGGGTGGGGCGATTCTTGATGCGCAGAGGATCCCAAAAAAGACGCGCGAGCAATCCGAACGGCAGAACCACGATGGCGTAGAGCAGCGTCAAAAGCACGCGCGCCTGGAAGTTGCCGATCTTGCGCGCCAGCCGCTTCCACGCATTCCAAAGACCCTTCAGGTCCCGCAGAAAAGCATTAACCATGGAGTCGTGCGTCCCCTAGAAGAGGGTGTAGATGAACGGCGCGAGAGCCGAGCTTTGCGCCACGATGATGACCAGCCCGATCAGAAGAACTACGACGACGACCGGCAGCAGCCACCAGCGCTTGTTGCGCGCAAAAAAAGAAAGCAGCTCGCCCGCAATGCCGACCCGCCGCGTCGTCGTCTTCACAAAGCCCATGCGTGCTCCTTTTGGATGAACTGTCACGATAGCATCGCGGCGCAAGGGTCCGCAAGAGATGACGTCGGCGCTGTTCGCTAAGGCAACACGCGGACGCGCGCGGCGGGCGGGCCGGGTTCAGACCACGCCAGCAGTATGGCGGCGGCCTGTGTGGACGGCGAGCATGAGAATCCCGGAAGCGAGGAAGCTGCCGACCAGATACCACAGGCCCGCGGCGAAGGAGTGCGTGCGCGTCACCAGGAATCCCAGAACGAAGGGGCCGACGAAGCCGCCGAGATTGCCCACGGAATTAATCAGGCCGATGGAGGCCGCAGCGGCCGACCCGCTGAGAAACTCGTTCGGCACAGACCAGAAGACGGGTTGGAACGCGTAATAGGATGCGGCTACCAGGGTGAAGAAAAAAATGGAGAGGGCCAAACTCGATCCGAAATGGATGGCGAGGAAGAGCGAGGCTCCGGCGAGCAGCGTGGGCAGGGCCGCATGCCAGCGGCGCTCCTGCGCGCGGTCGGAATGCCAGCCATTGAGTTGCTGGGTGAGGAATCCCGCGAGGTAAGGGAGGGAGGCGAGGAGCGTCACGGTCAAATCGCTTTTGCCGGAGAGGCGCTTGAAAATTGTGGGAAGCCAGAAGCCGATTCCGTAGCTTCCCGTGGCCGCGCAAAAATAGCATAGCGTGAGAAGAAGGACGTCGCGGTGGCCGAGCGCCTGCCATACGCTATACGAACGAACGCTTGTGATGGCTTTCTTTTCTTGCTCGAGTTGCGCGGCGATCCAATCGCGCTCTTCAGGCCGCAGCCAGTGCGCTTGGCGCGGCCAGTCGGTGAGATAGACTAGAGCGACCAGGCCCATAAGGATTGCCGGCACTCCTTCGAGAATGAAGAGCCATCGCCAGCCGCGCAGGCCGAGCCAGGAGAGGCCGAGCAGCACGCCGGCAAGCGGCGAGCCGATGACAAAAGAGAGCGGCATGGCCGCATAGAAGACGGCGAGGGCCTTGGCGCGGTCGCTTCTGCGAAACCAGTGCGAGAGGTAAACAACCACCGCCGGGAAGAAGCCCGCCTCCGCCGCGCCCACCAGGAAACGTACAATATAGAATTGGCGCGCCGTGTGGATGAAGGCCATGAGCAGCGTGAGGATTCCCCAGGCGATCATGACGCGGCTGATCCAGCGGCGCGCGCTCCAGCGCTCGGCAATCAGCGCGCCGGGAATTTGCAGCAGGAAATAGCCAAGAAAGAAAATTCCCGCGCCAAGGCCCACCACGCGGTCGCTGAAGCCCAGGTCGCGAGGCATCTCGAGGGCGGCGGCGCCGATGTTCATGCGATCCACGAAGGCGATGACGTAGAGAAGAAAGAGAAAAGGCAACAGGCGAAGAGCAATGTGGCGCCGGGCGCGCTGGGCAATGTCCGGTGATGCCACTGTGGAGAGGGGCGGAGTTGCGTCGTCGAGCGGCATGTTTACTGGCTTCGGGCGACTTCCGCGGCGATGGCCTCGCCCAAATCCTTGGTGGAAGCGCTGCCGCCGATGTCGCGAGTGCGGACTTTCGATTTTGCCAGGGTGGCGGCGATGGCGTTCTCAATGGCGTCGGCGGCTTCGGAAGCGTCGAGATGACGCAGCATGAGCGCGCCGGACCAAATCTGTCCGATGGGATTAGCGATGCCCTTCCCGGCGATGTCCGGTGCGGAGCCGTGGACCGGCTCGAACATAGAAGGAAACTCGCGTTCGGGATTGAGATTCGCGGAGGGAGCAAGGCCGAGCGAGCCGGCGACGGCGGGACCGAGGTCCGAGAGAATGTCTCCGAAAAGATTCGAGCCGACGACGACGTCAAACCAATCGGGATGCTGGACGAAATGGGCGGTCAGAATGTCGATGTGATATTGGTCGGCGCGAACGTCGGGATATTGAGCGGCCATGGCGCGAAAGCATTCGTCCCAAAAGGGCATGGTGTGAGTGATTCCATTCGATTTGGTGGTGGAGGTGAGATGCTTTTTTCGCGTGCGAGCCAAATCGAAAGCGAAGCGCAGGACGCGGTTCACGCCGCGGCGGGTGAAGACGGTTTCCTGGACGGCCATCTCGTCGTCGGTGCCTTCGTAAATTCGGCCGCCGATATTCGAGTATTCGCCTTCGTTATTCTCACGGACGATGGCGAGATCAATTTCGCCGGGCTTGCGATTCTTCAGCGGAGTCTCAATGCCTTCGAAAAGGCGCACCGGCCGCAGATTGACGTATTGCCGGAATCCGCGGCGAATGGGAATCAGAAGTCCCCAGAGTGAGATGTGGTCCGGGACATCGGGATGTCCGACGGCGCCTAGGAAAATGGCGTCGAATGGGCGAAGCTGGCTGAGACCGTCGGCGGGCATCATCTTGCCGGTCTTCACGTATGTTTCACAGCTCCAATCGAACGCGCGCCAATCGAGCTGGAAGCCGAAGCGGCGCCCAGCGGCGTCCAGCGCGCGAATGCCTTCCGGGACCACTTCTTTTCCGATGCCGTCTCCGGCGATCACCGCGATGCGAAAGGTTTTCAAAGGCTCCGCTCCAGCACGGTCTGGGCGCCCCCTGCGCCAATTATGGCAGGGTTCAGGCCTGTGCCTATCTCGAAATCTAAATGAGCCACTACACTTTCGCACGGCGGCGGGGCGGTACAATGAATTCAATGTTGGGCAACCACGGATACCGCTGTGCATGCCGGCCAGGGCGAAGCGCGCTTCGCGGGGTTCGCCTCGCTTGCGCTTTTCTGCTCGCCGCGGCCGCGCTCGCGCCGGCGGGCTGCCACCGCGGTGCCCTGACCGATACGCGGCCGCTCGATAGCGCCGGCATGAGCTACGACGCCATCCAGCAATTGAAGGCGCTCGAAATTACGGACCCCGAAGCCATTGAAATTGCGAAGGCGAAGGAGGCCGGGCTTAGCGATAGCGGTTGCGTCGAGATGGAAAAGATATTTCGCGGGCGCGGCCAACCGTTCGATGCGGGAAGCGCCGTCGCAGGTTTGCTGCAGGCGGGGATGAGCGAAGACACCGTGCTCGCGCTTGCCAAGCTCGGACAATTGGGATTGGGCACGGGTGAACTCCAGGCCATGCGCCTTGCGGGGCTTTCGGATGCGATTATCCTCGAGGTGGCGCGCCACAGGGCCAATTCCCAGCCAGTCCTTTCCGGTGCATCCCTGGCCATGATGCGGAACGCCGAGATACGGGAATCCACGCTTCTGGAACTCGCGCGGCGCGGCGTGCCTGATTCCGAGGCGGGCACCATCCTTTCGTTCCGGCGCCAAGGTGCGAGCGACGCGGACATCCTGCGCGACTTTAAGGGACCAAGACCCGCGCTGCCTTGAATATCTTCTCTTTCGTATTTTCTGCGTTTCCTCTTTTACCGTGGCGCGGGTAGAATTCCTTCATCTTGAAGCGCACCGCCACTTCTCCGCGTCTGGCAGCCACACTGGCTGGATTTCTTGCGTTGTTTGCATCCGCGTGCGCCGTGCCGCTGGCCCCCGGGTATCGAATCCTGAAAGAATCGCGAAGCGTGGAGTTCGTTCCCGGGAAAACGCCGGAATTGCGGATTCGCGCGGAATTTATGCTCGAGAACAGCGGCAACAGCGAACTGACGTTCGTTGATGTGGCGCTGCCGGACGAAAAGTTGTTTGGTCTGACAAATCCGCGCGCGGAAGTGGACGGGACGGCGACAGCATTCGCGAGCCTCCCCGCGGATTACCAAGAGGAGGAGCCGAACAGTCTTCGCATTCCGCTCGATCCGCCGTGGAAGCAGAAAAAGACCCGGCGGGTCGAGATCGAATATACGTTCCGCCCGCCCGGTGATTCCGGCGAGCGGATCACGCTCGGCAAGGATAATTTTCATCTGGGGTCGCGCGGATGGTTTCCCCTGCCGCAGCCTCCGAAACATTTTCTGGCCCCTTATCCCAAGCGGCCGGATCGCACGGTATATACCGTTCGCGTCCCGGAGAATTTTCTTATTTTGGCGAGGGGCGCGCCGGCAGGCCAGAAGAAGGATGGCGGCGAAGTCGAATACCGCTTCGATTTGGGGAAGAGAGATTTGACGCCGTACATTGTGGCAGGGCGGTACACGGCGTCGTCCGCGCGCCGCAACGGCGCCATTTTTTGGACGCTCGGACCGCTCGAAGGTGATCCGGGGCCGGCGGAGGAGAGAATCACGGCGGCGTGGAGCATCCTGGAAGATGATTTCGGCCCGCTGGACAAGACCATCCGGGCGCCGCACGTGGTGGAGTCTCCGGAACTGCGCGGAGAATCCGGCGCCGAAGCCGCGATCGCGGCTTTTCCAGGCGGGGCGCTGGTGAATGGCGCGGCGCTCGCGCAGGGAATCGGAAGCGAGGAGTTCCTCGAAGCAGTGGCGCAGGCGCTTGCGCGCGGCTGGTTCGATGATGAAATATATCCCGCTCCCGAAGCGGCCGTGGTGATGGGCGAAGGGTTGCCGGAATACGCCACGATTGCGATTGAGGAAGCGCGTAACGGCGAACCCGGCCGGCGCCGGCGCATCCTTTATTATCTCGAGGAGTACGACAAGGCGCGCAAAGAGGTGGCGGAAAAACCCCTGGGCGAAGCGATGGCAAGCAATCCTCCGGACGAGCGGCGCATCGCGCTGGCGAAGGCGCCGCTTTTGTTCGCGGCTCTCGAGGACGCGTGTGGCCAGGCGCAAATGCAGGGCGGCCTGAAGCAGTTGGTGGCACTCATGGGCAGCCGGGAAGCAAACGTCGAGGATCTGCGCGCGGAGCTCGAACTATCCTGCGGGAAGGACCTGGCGGAACTGTTTCGGGTGTGGCTCAACGAAAAGGGAATTCCGGAGGAGTTCCGGGAGCGGTATGCCATGCCAACGGATGGGCCAACGGGAAATTGAAGGCTGGATATTCCGGAATGGTCCGGCGGCTTCGAACCTGACATTTTCAACTTCGATTGTCGAGGAGGATGCGTGAGAGAAATCATTGCGGCGGAAAAGGGACCGAAAGCGATCGGCCCATACTCACAGGCCATCAAGGCCAATGGATTCATATTCACGGCCGGGCAGGTGGCGCTCGATCCCGTGACGGGGCAAATGGCGCAAGGGGGGATCGCGGCGGAGACGGCCCGGGTGCTCGAAAATTTGAAGGCGGTGGTGGAGGCGGCGGGATCGTCGCTCGGGCAGGCCGTCAAGGTCACGGTGTATCTGAAAGACATGAACGATTTCGCGGCGATGAACGAAGTGTACGCGCGCTATTTCCCGAAAAATCCTCCGGCGCGTTCGACGATCGAAGCCGCACGGCTTCCCCGCGACGCGCGCGTGGAAATGGACCTGATTGCGCTGGCCTGAATGTCGATTTACGGCGGGCGCGGCAGAGCCTCCGCCCATGCGCTTTCATATTCCTGTAATGAAGTTCTGGAAGATTACTGTCGCGTGTTGGCCGCCCCGCGTTGCGCGCAATTTCCATAGGAGCCAGAGCGATTCGCAAATGACGAACGGCCAAGAATTTGACTTGATTGTGATCGGCAGCGGCCCGGCGGGGCAGAAAGGCGCGATTTGCGCGGCGAAGATGCGCAAGCGCGTGGCGGTGATTGACCGCACGGTGATGCTCGGCGGGGTGTGCGTTCACACCGGCACGATCCCGAGCAAAAGCCTGCGCGAAGCCATCTTTCAACTGATGGGCAGTGCGGTGCGGACGTTCTACGGCGAGCGCAGCCGCGGGAATGTAGACATCTCGGTGGAGGATCTTTCCTTTCGCGTGAACAGCATTGTCGCGCGGGAGACGGAAGTGATTCGCGCGCAACTGAAGCGCAACGGCGTGGCGATCTTTCAAGGCACGGCGCGATTCGCGGATGCGCACACGATCGAGATCGAGGGGGAAAGCGGGGGAACGACGCTGCACGGCGAAAATATTCTGATCGCGTGCGGGACGCGGCCGGCGCGCAGCGCCGAAATTCCCTTCGACGGCAAGCGAATCCTGGATACCGACGAGATTCCCGACATGGGGACGCTGCCGCGGGAGATGATCGTGGTGGGCGCGGGCGTGGTCGGCCTGGAGTACATCTCGTTCATGACGGCGCTGGGAGTGAAGGTGACGCTGATTGACCAGCGGCCGGTGATTTTGGACTTCGTGGACCGGGAAATTGTCGAGGCGCTCGAGTACCACCTGCGGCAGGTGGGGACGACGTTCCGGCTGGGCGAAAAAGTGACGCGCGTGGGGTTCGATTCCGGGCGCGACCGCGTTTTTGCGGAACTGGAAAGCGGCAAAAAGGTGCTGGGGGACGTTCTCCTCTACGCCGTGGGCCGCCAGGCGAACGGCGATCAACTGAGCCTGGAAGCGGCGGGTCTGAAGCCCGACCCTCGCGGCAAAATTAAAGTGAATGAATCCTTTCAAACGGAGGTTCCTCACATTTACGCGGCCGGCGATGTGATCGGTTTCCCGGCCCTGGCGAGCACTTCGATGGAGCAGGGGCGGCTAGCGAGCTGCCACATTTTCGGCGTGCCCGGCGAGCGCATGCCGGAAATTTTTCCCTACGGGATTTATACGATCCCTGAAATCTCGATGGTCGGCCGGACCGAGGAAAAATTGACGGTCGAAAAAGTGCCCTACGAAATCGGGATCGCAAAATATGCCGAACTCGCCAAAAGCATGATGCTGGGCGACGAGACGGGCATGCTAAAGCTGCTCTTCGAACGCAACACGCGGCGGCTTCTGGGCGTGCACGCTATCGGCCAGCGTGCCACGGAGATTATCCACATCGGGCAGGCTGTGATGGCCTACGGCGGCACGATCGAATATTTCCGTGATGCGGTGTTCAACTATCCGACGCTGGCCGAGGCCTACAAAGTGGCGGCCCTCGACGGGCTGAACAAGCTGTAACATGCTTGGTTCATGCGCGCCGCAGACATCATCCGCAAGAAGCGCGACGGCGGGGAGCTTTCCCCGGAAGAGATCGAATTCGTCGTTCGCGGCGCGACCCTCGGCACAATCCCCGATTATCAACTGACGGCGTGGCTGATGGCCGTGGTGTGGCGCGGAATGACGAACGCGGAGACGGCGGCGCTGACCGAAGCGATGCTCCATTCAGGCGGCACAGCCGATCTTTCCACACTGCCGGGAACGAAAGTGGACAAGCACTCCACGGGAGGCGTGGGAGATAAAACGTCGCTGGTAATCGCGCCAGTAGTGGCGGCGGCCGGCGCATGCGAGCCTCGGATGTATGTACCCATGATCAGCGGCCGCGGCTTGGGGCACACGGGCGGCACGCTCGATAAGCTCGAATCCATCCCCGGCTTCCGCGTGAATCTTTCGCTTGGGGAGTTCCGCAGCGTGCTCGCGAAGTGCGGGTGCGCGATGATCGGAGCGACTCCGGAAATCGCGCCCGCGGACAAGAAGCTGTACGCGCTGCGCGACGTGACCGCGACGGTGGAAAGTCCCCCTTTGATCTGCGCTTCGATCTTGAGCAAGAAGCTGGCGGAAGGAATCGGCGCGCTGGTGCTGGACGTGAAGACGGGCGATGGCGCGTTCATGAAAAAGGAGAAGGACGCGGAACATCTGGCGCGATTGATGGTGGAGACGGGCACGCGCATGGGAACGAAGGTGGTGGCGCTGATTACGAACATGGAGCAGCCGCTGGGCCGCAAAATTGGCAACGCCCTCGAAGTCGAGGAGAGCGTGGAAATACTGAATGGCGAAGGCCCCGCGGACACGCGTGAGCTGTGCCGGGAGCTTTCCGCGTGGATGTTCGTGCTGGCCGGCCGGACGAAGACGGTTGCGCAGGGGCGAGCGCTCGCGGAGGAGATGATTGTTTCCGGCCGGGCGCGTGATACATTCCGCGAAGTCATCCGCTTGCAGGGAAGCGACCCGCGCATCGTGGACGACCCGAGCCTTCTGCCGCGCGCGCGGCACGTGACGGCCGTCCAGGCAACGCGAACAGGCTACGTCACACGGATCCGGTGCGAGCAGGCCGGGATGGCCGCGATGATGCTTGGCGGAGGGCGCGAGAAAACAGAGGATTCGGTGGATCCGGCTGCCGGGATCATCCTCGAAAGAAAGACCGGCGACCGTGTGAAAGCGGGCGAGACGCTCTGCACGGTGCACTACAATGACGAGGCGCGGCTCGAAGGCGCGCGCGAGCTTCTGGAGAAGAGCTTCGAGATCGGCCCGAAGGCGCCGCGCGCATCGCCGCTGGTGCGGAAGATTATCCGGGCGCGGGAAGCGGGTTAGCCAGATGTCCGCTGCGATTGTGGGGATCATGCTGCGATGAGTCCGGCCAGCGCGAAGTCCGCTGCACGCGGGAGCGAGTTCGAGCGGGCGGAGCGCGCCGCAAGGTACATCCTCTCGAAAACGAAGCTGCGTCTCACGGTCGGGCTGGTGCTCGGATCGGGCCTGGGGGCCTTTGTGGACGATCTTTCGGGCGCAGTGCGTATCCCCTACGAGAAAATTCCCGGTTTTCCGCGCGTGACGGCCGAGGGCCACGCGGGGCGTCTGGTGATCGGCAAAATGGAGGGCGTGGCGGTGGCGGCGATGCAGGGCCGCGCGCACATCTATGAAGGCTATTCGGCGGCGGAAGCGGCTTTCCCGATGCGCGTATTCCAGCGGCTCGGAATTCGCGCCGCGATCCTAACGAATGCCGCGGGCGCGATTCATCCGGATTTCCGTCCCGGCGCATTCGTGGTGATTCGAGACCACATCAATTTGCAGGGCGCAAATCCGCTGACCGGTCCGAATGACGAGCGCTTCGGGCCGCGCTTCCCCGATATGACGGAGGCCTACTGGGCGCCGTATCGCGGGATGGCGCTGGCCGAGGCGGAAAGGCTCGGTATCGCCGCGCACGAAGGGGTCTACGCGGCGGTTGCAGGACCGAGCTACGAAACTCCGGCGGAAATCGGCTATCTCAGGGCCATCGGCGCGGATTTGGCCGGGATGTCCACGGTCCCAGAGGCAATCGTGCTGCGACAGATGGGAATTCGGGTGCTGGGGATTTCGTACGTCACAAACATGGCGACGGGAATTTCGGCGGGGCCGATCCATCATGGCGAAGTGCTCGAAACGGGCGAGCGTGCGAAGGGCCAGTTGGCCGTGTTGCTGCGCGCCGTGATCCCGCGGATTGCGAAAGACGCGGCGTAGAGGCCCGAGGGGAGAAACGCATGAGCGAATACGGCACCCTGATATCCGCGGCGAAGCAGGCACGGGAAAATGCGCACGCGCCGTTTTCGAATTTTCGCGTGGGCGCGGCGCTGCGGGCGAAGTCCGGGCGCATCTACACGGGCAGCAACATCGAGAGCGCGAGTTATGGCCTCACGTGCTGCGCGGAGCGCGTGGCCATATTCAAAGCGCTCTCCGAGGGCGAGCGCGGATTCGAGGCCCTGGCCGTGGTGACGGATACGGAAAAGCTTACACCGCCATGCGGGGCGTGCCGTCAGATTTTATGGGAATTTTGCGGCGACTTGCCGGTGGTGCTGGCGAATCTGGCGGGGAAAGAGGAGCGCGAGAGCGCAGGGAATTTGCTGCCTCGTCCGTTCGACTCCTCGTCTTTCTAGCGCGGGCTTGGCGGGCTGACGGTACGCCAGAGTGCAGTGCGTCAAGCGCGCTTCATGACCCCATCTTGCGCTTGCGGTGAAGCTTTAAAGCCATCGAGCGGAGCGTGTCGGTCACATTCTTGTTGGCCGTCAGCTTTTGGAGATCGGTGGCGTTAAGGCGTGGAAACAGATGGAGCGAAACGTCCAGCGGCGTCTTCGGATTGTTGACGAGATTCCTGACGATCGTATAGTTCTTCACAAAGATGCGCGTGAGCGAAATCGTGCGGAGGGCTTCGGAGGAAAGATTGCTCATGGCCGCGAAACCTTCGACTTCCGAATCGGTGAGCCGCGGTGATTGCAGCACGCACCTTTGTATGAGCTTATTGGGATCGCGGATGAGCAGCAAGCGCTCGGAGCGGACCGCCCTTCAGCGCCAGGGTGAGCCGCTGGACGACGTTCATGTGCGCCACCTTTTGCATCAGCGTCTCGCGCTTGATCGGGTCGGGTTCGATGGCCGTGGCGGCTTCTTCTAGTTCGTTCATGGCCATCGCGCCCTTTTGCATTTCATCAAGCATCGCCCGCTGCTCGGCATTGGCGGCACGGGAGGCGGTGACGGCGATCACGAGTTGCGGATCGGAGGCAAAGCGCTCGAGATTGTCGAGAAGCGCCTGGATTCCCGCAACCGTCAGATGCTGTGCCACACGCGCGATGTGGGCCGTGGGACATGCGCCATTCCGCGCGAGCGCGTCGGCGACGCCCGGTTTTTCGGCGAGATTATCGGCACAATAGGCGAATAGGAGGGCGTGGGCATCGGCGCGCGCAAGAGCCGCAAGAATGGAGTCCAGGGGCTGGGTCAGCAAGACGTTCTGCGAGCGGTCCGCAACCGCCGGATCGGGATCCGAGGCCAGCACGGCCAACAATTCCGCGCGGTCTTCCGCGGCGAGGGAGACGCTGCCCGCGCAGATAGCCAGCTTCTGCTCGGGGCGCAAATGCCCGGAGCGGCTCTCCTCTCGCAAGCTCGGACTTACAGGCTGTTCCTGTATCAATGGCCTCCTCCTGGATCGGGATTCAGGTCCTTTCGCGTGAGCGTGACGTTGCCCGGCTGCCCCGGTGCGCCCATGGGCGGGACGGGCTGGCCATTCAGCTCCAAAAGGACGGCGGTGGAATCACTGGAGGTGATTTCGAAGTCGTTATGAGCGTCGAAGGATTTCACGTCATTGGGATCGAGATGCCCGTCAAAGACGGTGGTGCCGTCGGCGATCACTTTGACGTCGGCAGATATCGCGTCCTCGATCCTCAGCGTGAGAGCGTTCGTCGCGTCCGAGGATGCAGAAGAGGCGGAAAGCTGCTGGCTATCCGGCGCGGGAGGGCTGGGGGGCGTTGCGACTACGGCGGCGGGAGAACCTTGCCGAATCTTGTGCAGGTGCCGCCAAATTTGCAGGCGGTAGTGGTGATAGGCAAACGAGCCGCCCGCAACGGCTACGGCGAGCAGAGCGACGGCAGCGGCAGCCGGGCGCCAGTTGCGCTGCATTCCGGGGGATGGATGTCCGGCGGGGCGGGTTTCCCCCTTGTCCTTCGTCTCCAGCTCATATTCGGCGATGAGGCTGTCTTCATCGAGCCCCAAAAAACGCGCCACGGAGCGGATGAAGCCGCGATTGAACACGCCGCCGGGCAAGCGGGGCCAGTCCTCGTTTTCGAGCGCGACGAGAAAGCGGGTGGCGATGCGCGTGGCGGCGGAAATCTCTTCCAGCGTAACGCCGCGCATCTCGCGTTCGCGTTTCAGGTGATCGCCGAATGGTGTCGAAGACATGCGCAGGGCCCAGGAAAAAATATAGGCGTCGGGCAGGGGAGTGTCAATCCTGACCGGAAAATGCCCAGAAGCAGAAAGAGACAGCCCTTTGGCCTTTCGGCAATTGCGCTGCGAAGCACATTGCAGTAGAGCAAAATGGTTCACTATAATGCGAGCGTTGCCTGAAGATCCCATGGACGCAGCCGAAAGCGCACCCGCGCATCCCATGCGAAGAGCGGCCAATCCCAAACCATTCGCCGGGCTGGAAAGACGGCACAGTCCGGGCGTCGGGCCCCGCCGAGGGAAATGAAGTCACGGTTTTCCACGAGCTTGGCAAGGCACTCACGTCTTCGCTGCAGCTCGATCAGGTGCTGCGCACGATCATGGAAAAGATCAATGAAGTGCTGCGCCCCGACACGTGGTCGCTGCTCCTGATGGACCTCGAGAAAAACGAGCTTTACTTCCAGATTGCGACGGGCAAGGGCGCCGAAGCGCTGAAGAATGTGCGTATCAAGACCGGTCAGGGACTGGCGGGGTGGGTGGCGCAGACGGGCGAGGCGGTGGTGGTGCCGGATACGAGCAAGGATTCCCGCTTCTTCGCACAAGTGGACGAGCGAACGAAGATGGAAACGCGCTCGATTGTGGCCGTTCCGGTGCGCTTCCGGGAACAGTGCCTGGGCGTGATCGAGCTGATCAACTGCATCGGCGAGGAAGGCTTCAGCCACCGGGACCTGGCACTGCTCGAAGCGCTGGCCGACTACGCAGCCATCGCCATCGAAAATGCGCGGCACGTGCAGCGAATCCATGAGCTGACGATCACGGACGATTGCACGACGCTCTACAATGCGCGGCATTTGAACTTCATGCTGGATACGGAGATTTACCGCTCGCACCGGTATGCCTTCGAGTTTTCGCTGATTTTCATCGACCTGGACCATTTCAAGAGCGTGAACGACACGTACGGGCATTTGATGGGCTCGAAGCTGCTGAACGAAATCGGCCAGGCCATCAAGGACAAATGCCGCCTGATCGACCTGGCGTTCCGCTACGGCGGCGACGAGTTTGTGCTGCTGCTGCCGCAGACATCGAAGGAAAATGCGATGGGCGTGGCGCGGCGCGTGCACAAATTGATCCGCGAGATGATATGGCTCAAGGATCCGGCTTGAATGTGCACATCACCGCGAGCGTGGGCGTGGCCTCCTTTCCGGCCGATTCGCGGGCGAAGACCGAGCTTTTGCACCTGGCGGATGAGGCGATGTATCTGGTCAAGAACACATCGCGCGATAGCATCGCCGCCGCCGGCACGGGCATGCTGCCGCCCCTGTGACGGACGGCGGCGGCCTTTGCTGCTCGATGATTTCCCTCCTTTGCGGTTGCGCGGGTCGCGGGTTAAGCTGCTGGTGTTGTTGTGCGGAAACCACTCGCCTATACTCTGCTTCTAACTGAACAAGGAGGGGGCTTCACTGTGCGGAACCGGGATGCAGCGCGCTACGCACGCTGGGCGGCCATGGCCGCCGGGCTGATTATCCTGGTCGTGACGGGCGCGTACATGGAGCGCATCATCCGGCAAGCTCGCGCGCGGCGCGTCGCTCCCCCGATGGTCTCCACGGCCGTAGAGCACAAATCGAGCGAATTCTCGTTCAAACAGGAAGAGAACGGCCGCACGATCTTCACGGTCCGCGCGTCCGAGGAAACGCAGTTCAAGGAGGGAGACCGGGCCCTTCTCGAAGACGTGTGGATCACGGTTTACGGGCGCGACGGAACGAGCAACGACAACATTCACACGCACGAGTGCAGCTACGAACCGGAAACCGGCAGCGTGCGCTGTGCAGGCGAAGTGCAGATTGACGTGCAGGACGCCGGCGGCGCATCCGCGCAGCCGGGCGGCAAACCCATCGAAGTGAAAACGCGGAATCTTACATTCAACCGCGAAACGGGCGAGGCCTCGACCCCCGAGGCCGTGGAATTCAGTTTCCCGGCGGGCGAGGGACGCGGCGTGGGGGTTGCCTATAGCACGCACGATGCGACCGTGCGCATGGAGCACGCCGTGGAATTTGACATGCCCGCCTCCGAGCGGACTGGCGGCTTGCCGGTCCATATCACCGGGAGCAGCCTCGAAATCCTGCGCAAAGAGCGTCGCGTGGTGCTCGACGGCCCGGTGATGGCGCGCGAGGGCGACCGTGAGCTTTCCGCGGACAACGTTTCCGTCGAACTCGATTCGGGTTTCCACGCCCAGGAGGCGATTGCCGAAGGCCATCCGGCTCTTCAAGCCACGGAAGGCGGCGCGAAGTTTTCCGTCTCGGCCGGCAAGTTCGAAGTCCATCTGAATCCATTGGGCTGGGTGGAGGGCGTGATTGCCGATGGGAACGTCTCGGGCAACCGGCAGACAGCCGCCGGGACGGATCATTTTTCGGCCTCGCGCGTGGAATTTGCGATGCTCCCCGAACGCAATCTCATCAAGGAGATGACCGCGAGCGGCGGTGTGGAGGCCGATGCGCAACAGGGCGGCAATCTCCAACACCTGGAGACGGATGCCTTGCGCGTCACGTTCGCGCCCGGGGAGTCAACAGAACAGCAACGGGTTGAAAGCGCCGAGACGCTGGCGCCCGCAACGATTGAATCGAAAAGCGGCGATGAATCCACGCAATTGCGCGCCAAGAAATTCGTAGCGCAGTTGGGTCCTGACGGACGCCTGGAGAAATTATTCGGGCATTCGGGTGTGGAGGTGCGCAGACAGGCCGGCAAGGGTGCGCCGCAGACCGGCACGGCCGAGGAGTTGGCGGCAACATTCGCGGCCGGGTCCACATGGGCGACGCTTGATGAGACGGGAGACGTCCGCTTTCAGCAGGACGACCACCAGGTGACAGCCGGGCATGCGAGGATCGTGCGCTCGACCGGGATGATTACGCTCGATGGCTCGCCTGCACTCTCCGACTCGATGAGCCGGACGACGACTCAAAACGTGGTTATCAACCAACAATCGGGGGAGATCAGCGCCATGGGTGGCGTGGTTTCCACGTATCTTCCCTCTTCGGAGAAGGACGCCATAGGCCTGGGGTCCGGCGCGGCGCACATCTCCGCCGACATGCTTTCCGGGTCCAGCGCTTCGGGCCACGTGGTTTATGCCGGGCAGGCGCGAATATGGCAGGGCGAATCGGTGCTGGATGCGGCTCAAATCGAGCTTTGGCGCGACAAGAGGATGATGCAGGCCACGGGGCAAGTGGTCGCGGTTTTCCCGCAGGCGTCAGGGTCATTGGCACTGCCCTCGGAGAAATCCTCCGCCG
>CAWCPO010000016.1:0-135509 GCA_963797345.1 uncultured Acidobacteriota bacterium
TCGCGCTGCTCGGCTTGGCATCACTTGGCGTCGCGTTCACACTGAAACGGCGCGTAAGTTAAGGCCCATAAACGCAAGGTACTCCGGACCGCCGCGGGCCCCGAAAGGGAATCCATATCCCGCGGCGCGAGGAGCCTCTCGAATGACTGGGATCATCCGCGCGCGCGTGCAAGGCCTCAAACGATTTCGGAGTTGCTGTCTTTTCTCCGCCGGGCTGCTCTTTTGCGCGGCCGCCGGTTTTTCGCAAACCAAGCCATCCCCGCTCACCCCCACCGGCGCATCCGGTGCGTCCACGATTTCGGTGGATACGGAGCTTGTCGCGCTGCCCGTCAGCGTGACCGGCGCAAACGGAAGTTTCGTTTCCGGGCTGAGGCTCGAAAATTTCCGCGTGTACGAGGATAAGCGGCTGCAAAAAATCACCATGTTCCAGCAGGGAGATACCCCCGTGACCGTGGGCCTAATCGTTGACCACAGCCGCAGCATGGGTCCGAAGCTCCCGGAAGTGGCCGCCGCCGTTTCCGGCTTCGCGCGCTCCAGCAACCCGCAAGACGAAATGTTCGTGGTGGATTTCAATGATGACGTTTCGGTCGAGCTGCTCGGCGGAAAGGCTTTCTCGAGCGACCCAAGGGAACTCGGAAAAGCCGTCGGCGCCGTTACCGCTCGGGGACGCACGGCGCTTTATGACGCGGTGGCGGAAGGGCTTCTCCATTTGCGCCTTGGCACTTGCGAGAGGAAGGCGCTGATCATCGTCAGCGACGGGGGAGACAATGCCAGTCAGCACACTCTCTCCCAGGTTCTGGCGCTCGCCCAGCGATCTCAAGTGCTCATTTATTCCATCGGCCTGATCAGCGACACCGGAGAGGTAGACCCGGATGTGCTTCGTCACTTTTCCAGAGACACGGGGGGCATCGCCTACTTTCCGGACGCCGCCCATAACGTCACGATTATCTCGGCGCAGATCGCCCGCGATCTCCGCGAACAGTACACCCTGGGATTCACGCCGGAGAAGGCGACGAGAGCGAACGCCTTTCGAAAAATAGAAGTCAAAGTCACCGCTCCCGGCCACGGCAGGATTCATGTGCGAACGAGGGCCGGCTATTTCGCGGCCGTAGGGGAATCCACGCCGGCCGAGCCGGGGAAGGGTACGTTGTGAAGGCTTACAGCGGCATCATACGCAGGCCCCGAAAATCGAAGGAGCTGCTCCTTCGTGCAGCCTATTACCTTTTTCTGGCCGGCGGTACTTTCCAACTCGGGTACGCCACATATGTTGTCCTGGATGCCCAGGCGTATCAGGCGATCGAGAAGTCGAAATTCGATGCGATGCGTCCGGCGCAGGGGCCTCGCGTCCTGGCGGAAGGCGACGTGATCGGCGAGATGAAAATTCCCCGCCTCGCGCTCGAAACCATCCTCGTGCAAGGGGAGTCACCCAAAGTATTGCGGCGCGCGGTCGGCCACATTCCCGAAACGGCGTTGCCGGGCGAGCCTGGCGACGTCGCGCTGGCCGGACATCGCGACAGCTTTTTTCGCCCGCTGCGCAATATTCAACCGGGTGACGCGATTAGCATCAAGACGCTCGACGGAGAGTTCGAGTATCAAGTGGAATGGACTCGGGTGGTATTGCCCAGCGACGGTCACGTCCTCGAGCCTTCCAGCGAGAACACCCTAACCCTCGTCACTTGCTTTCCGTTCTACTACGTAGGCCCGGCGCCGAAGCGATTCATCGTCCGCGCGCGCCAGATTGGCCGTCTGCCGGAGCAACCCGCCATCGCCGAGTCGCCTCTCCACTATTAGCCGGCCCAACCGCGGAATTCAGATGTGTTCAGAAGTGAACAGTTAGGATCACCGAATCCGTCTAATATCTCGCTGTGCAGGGGAGAGGCGTAGCCTGCATACCGCATTTTCTACAGCTTGACCACGGCCGAGCGCCGCGCGCTCATCACTTGGGACGATCAGACAGGTAGGTCGCGAGGAAAGGAACATCAGGCACAGAATGTCCCTGCCGAAGACAATTCCCGAACTAAAGACCACGGCTCCTGTCGAAGTCGCGGATCGTGTAGAGAAGGCCGATTCCCCTCGTTCCGGTGAAGTGATCCAGCTTCCTCCGCTCATTTTGGAGGAGGGAACTGCGCTCCCGAGGCCGGTTCATCCGCGGCCCGCGCTGCCAAGCCGGATCGCCATCATCGGAAACTACCTTCCGAGGCGGTGTGGAATCGCCACGTTTACCACGGATTTGTGCGACGCGATTCACGCCGAATACGATGCCACGGAGCTGCTGACGCTGCCGGTGAACGATACGCCGGAAGGCTACATCTACCCCGCCCGCGTGCGATTCGAGCTTTCCCAGGATGAGCTGGTTTCGTACCGGCAGGCCGCGGATTTCCTGAATTTCAGCAACATCGATTTGGTATGCCTGCAACACGAATACGGAATTTTCGGCGGCCCGGCGGGCGCGCACATCCTGGAGCTTTTGCGCCGCCTTCATATGCCGGTCGTCACCACACTGCACACGGTGCTGCGTGATCCGGATCCCGATCAGCGCGCGGTGATGGAGGAGATTGCGGCGTTGTCGGATCGACTGATCGTCATGAGCCGGCAATCTTCGGAAATTCTGCAGGAAGTGTTCCACGTTCCCAGCATCAAGATCGACCTGATTCCCCACGGCATTCCCGATTTGCCTTTCACGGATTCGAGCTTCTACAAGGATGCCTTTGGAACGGAAGGCAAGGACGTCCTGCTCACGTTTGGTCTGCTCTCACCGAACAAAGGCATCGAAAACGTCATCCAGGCCATGCCGGCGATCCTCGCGCGCCACAGCAATGTGGTTTACATGGTTTCCGGCGTCACCCACCCGCACATCCTGCGGCACCAGGGCGATACATACCGGCTGTACTTGCAGAAGCTTGCCAAGGATCTCGGAGTTGAGTCCAGCGTCATCTTTCACAATCGCTTCGTGAGCCCTCAAGAGCTGGTTGAACTGATCAGTGCCGCCGACATTTACATCACGCCCTACAAACATAAGGAGCAAGTGGTTTCCGGCACTCTCGCGTACGCGTTGAGCGCCGGGAAAGCGATCATTTCCACTCCCTATCTGCATGCCATCGAACTGTTGGACGACGAGCGCGGAGTGCTGGTTCCTTTCGACGATCCGCAGGCCATTGCCGCAAAGACGATCGAGCTTTTGGACAACGGAACCGCGCGCCATGCCATGAGGAAACGCGCCTACCTCTACGCGAGGGACATGGTTTGGAACCGCGTGGCTCAGAAGTACATGGGGAGTTTCGAACGCGTGTATAATGGCCGTTTGCGCAAGCCCCGCGCGACCTTTTCCGCCCAGAACACGAAAAAAGCCCTGGACCGGCTTCCGGCCGTAAAACTGGATCATCTGTATCGCATGACGAACAGCACCGGGAATCCTCGAGCATGCCGTTTTCGTCGTCCCCAACTACCCGGAAGGTTATTCGACCGACGACAACGCCCGCGCCTTGATCGTCACTACACTTCTGGAAGAGATGGGAGTCCACGCGCCGGTGGCCTCGGACGATCTGGCCTCCCGGTACATGGCCTTTCTATGGCACGCCTTCGATCCCAACACCAAGCGGTTCAAGGACTGCCTGAGCTATGAACACCAGTGGCTCGAGCCGAAAGGCTCCGAAGACAGTCACGGGCGAGCGCTGTGGGGTTTGGGCACCGTTCTCGGCAGGACCAAGCGCGCCGGGCTCCAGGGAGCCGCAGGCCGCCTTTTCGAGTTGGCGGTTCCCGCAGCCCTCGAGTTTAGAAGTCCGCGGGCCTGCGCTTTCGCTTTGCTCGGAGTGCAGGAGTATCTCGAATCGTTCCCGGGAGATCGCGCCGCTCTGAATGCCGCGGATACGCTGGCGAATCGCCTGCTCGATTCCTACCTTGCCAGCCGTTCGCTTGATTGGAAATGGTTTGAGAAGGAGCTGGCCTACTCGAATGCTCGATTGCCGCAGGCGCTCATCCATGCGGGTATGCGCGCCTCGAATGATGCGGTGGTTTCCGCTGGACTCGAAGCCTTGGATTGGCTGGCGATGGTTCAGCGATGCGAAAGAAAGGGCCACTTCGTGCCGGTCGGATCGCACGGCTTCTACTCCCACAAAACGGAAAAGGCGCGCTTCGATCAGCAACCCGTCGAAGCCTGCGCGGCCGTTTCGGCCTATTTGCAGGCCTATCGCGCCACGGGAAAAAGCCGCTGGCGGAAAGAGGCCTGGACGGCCTTCAACTGGTTCCTTGGCGATAACGACTTGCAGATTGCCCTGTACGATCCCTCGACGGGCGGGTGCCGAGACGGCCTGCATCCCGACCGGGCCAATGAAAATCAAGGAGCAGAGTCAACCCTGTCATTCCTCATGGCCCTGCTCGAAATGCGTAAGCTGGAAGAATCGCACGTGACGGACAGCAAGTCCTGATGGGCTGCGCGAAGGCCCACGGTTTCTTGCAGCCGGATTGCTCTCGAGAGGAATGATGATACAACACGACCCTTTGTTCAGCCGGTACGTTGCGAATCCCATCCTGACCGCGAAAGATTGGCCCTACCCTGTAAATACCGTCTTTAATCCGGGCGCCACTTTCCTGCCCGATGGGTCCACTCTTCTGCTCTGCCGCGTGGAAGATCGCCGCGGGCTTTCGCACCTCTCCGCCGCGCGGTCGGCAAATGGCGTGGATGGGTGGCGGATCGACCCTGAACCGACACTCCTGCCGGACCCCGAGCGGTTCCCTGAGGAAGTGTGGGGCATCGAAGATCCGCGCATCACCTACATGCCGGAACTCAAGCAGTATGCCATTGCCTACACGTCCTATTCGCGCGGCGGCCCTGGTGTGTCTCTGGCGCTTACGAAAGACTTCCGCGCTTTCGAGAGAATCGGCATCGTTATGCCGCCAGATGATAAGGATGCAGCCCTCCTGCCTAGCAGAATTGACGGACTTTGGGCGTTGATCCATCGACCCATGACGCCATTGGGGGCTCACATTTGGATCTCCTTCTCCCCGGATCTCCGCCATTGGGGCAATCACAAGCTCATGCTGGAAGCCCGCCTTGGTGCATGGTGGGACGCGAACAAGATCGGCATGTCTCCTCCCCCCATCGAAACTCCACAGGGCTGGCTGATGATCTACCACGGTGTCCGAAGAACACCTTCCAGTTTCATATACCGACTGGGCCTTGCCCTTTTCGAGCTGGATCACCCGGAAAGATGCCTGATTCGAGGCGATTCCTGGATGTTCGGACCAGAGGCAGAGTACGAACGGATGGGAGATGTTCAGGACGTGGTCTTTCCGTGCGGGTACACCATCGCGCCGGACGGGGACACCATCAATCTTTACTATGGCGCCGCCGATTCCAGCATTGCCTTGGCTCACGGCAGCATCCGCAAGCTTTTAACCTGGCTGGACGCTCATGGACATTCCGATCAATTTCAAGATCGGCGGCACAAGGCTGATTAGACCCCGGCACGGGCGGAGCGCGAAGCCAATTCTTGAGACAGGCGATTCCCGCGCTTTTGATGATCCTTCCTGTTGTGTGCACAAGTGAACAGATAACCGCGCCGAACCCGTCTACCATTCTCTGGTGCGGGAAAGCAGGAAAAGTTTCGCGGATCGGCCCACCCCGGTTCAGCCTGACTCGGCTTCAAACCCGCGCTGAAGCAAAGGAAAAGGAGACGGCATGCTCTGGACAATTTTCACGATTTTGGTCGTCCTGTGGCTCTTGGGAATGGTCACCTCCTACACGTTCGGAGGTTTTATTCACATTTTGTTGGTCCTGGCGATTATCACCATCCTGATAAGGGTCATTCAGGGCCGAAGGGTCGCAACCTGACCGTGGAGCGAACGATATGAAATCCCTCTCTCTCGTTGGAATTGTATTGATCGTTCTGGGTGCCTTGGCCCTTGCCTACCAGGGCATCACGTACACCCATCGGGAAAAGATTCTGGATGTAGGGCCGATCCATGCCACGGAAGACCAGCAGAAGGAAATACCACTCCCTCCCATCGTCGGGGCCCTCGCGCTCCTGGGAGGAATTGGTCTGCTGGTGGCCGGCGCGAGGCAAAAGGCTTGAAAAAAATTCTCTGCCACAAAGGTTCCGGAGAGACCGAATTTTCCGTAGCCGCAATACTGATCAGGGAGGTCAGCGATGATGCGTAAATCAATACTCGTTGTTTGTTTGGGACTGGTTGCAACCGCGCCGCTTTTCGGGGGCAATAAGGAACAAGACCGCCTCAAAAATGCCGGGGTCGTGATGCAGGAAGTGATGAACACGCCGGAGAACATTCCTCAAACGGTGTTGGAAAAGGCCGATTGCGTTATCGTGATTCCGTCGTTGCTCAAGGCGGCGTTCGGGATCGGCGCAAGCTACGGCCGCGGCGCGATGGTTTGCCGCACAGGGAAGGATTTCAGGGGACCGTGGGGCGCGCCGGCGATGATGGCTCTCGAAGGCGGCAGCATTGGGTTCCAAATCGGTGGACAAGCGACCGATCTCATCCTGCTCGTGATGAATGAGGGTGGCGCGAGTTCCATCCTTAGCAGCAAAGTCAAGTTGGGCGCCGATGCTTCCGTGGCGGCGGGTCCTGTGGGACGCGATGCGGCGGCAAACACGGATGCGTATATGCGCGCGGAAGTGCTCAGCTACTCGCGTTCACGCGGTCTCTTTGCCGGCATTTCGCTTGAGGGATCCACGCTTCGCCCAGACGATGACGCCACGGCGGAAGTGTATGGCCGCAAGCTTACGGCAAGAGAGATCGTAATCGATGGAGAGGCGCATATTCCTCCGTCCGGCCGTCTCTTGGTTTCCGTATTGGAGAAGCATTCACCTCGGAATGAATCGAAAGAGTCCGCAAGCAATTAGTTTTCTTGGAACGCCTGCGGCTTTGCGTTGCGCGCCGGTTTGAGAGCTCGATAAAAGCGGATCGAGCGAGTCTCTCATCCCGGCTGCGCCGCGCATCCCGCCTTCGCGAAGCAACTTTCCTGACCGGCTTCACGGCCGCGAATTCATATCGCTAAAGAGCTGCGGGAAATTCGCAAGGACCCTTTTGCGCCCACATCCAGCCTCCCGCTTTCCGTTTCCCACCTCCAGCCTCCAGGTTCCAGGTTCCCGTTTCCAGCATCCAGCTTCCAGTTTCCAGCCTCCAGAATGTATACTCCTGAGGCTTGGGGGGTGGGACATGCCATTCATCAACGAAAATTTCCTTCTGCAAAGTGAAGCGGCCCGGCATCTCTATCACACGTACGCGGCGGAGCAGCCCATCCTGGATTTTCACTCCCATCTTTCATCGAAAGAGATTGCCGAAAATCGCCGCTTCCGCAACCTCAGCGAGATTTGGATCGAGGGCGACCATTACAAATGGCGCGCCATGCGCGCGAATGGCGTCGCGGAAAAATACTGCACCGGCGACGTCGAGCCCTACGAAAAATTTCTGGCCTGGGCGCGGACCGTCCCGCACACCCTGCGCAATCCCCTCTACCATTGGACGCATCTCGAACTCCTGCGCTATTTCGGCGTGGACCGCCTGCTCGACGAAACGACCGCTCCGGAAATATGGAAGCACGCCAACGCGCAACTCGCCTCCGGCGACCTCACCACGCAGGGAATCCTGAAACAATTTCGCGTCCGCGCCGTGTGCACCACGGACGATCCCGCCGACTCGCTCGAATACCACGAGCAGATCCGCGCTTCCGGCCTGCCCACGCGCGTTTTCCCCACGTTTCGTCCCGACCGCGCGCTGCGCACGCAAGACCCCGCCGCGTTCAACGAATGGACCGGCAAGCTCGCCGCCAGCGCGAACACCGAAATTGCGCGCCTCTCCGATTTTCTCGATGCGCTCGGCAAGCGCCACCAATATTTTCACGATCACGGCGGCCGCTGTTCCGATCACGGCCTCGACTGGTGCTACGCGGAGCCGTGCACCGAGCGCGAAGCGGAGGCCATCTTCGCGAAGGCGCGCGCGGGCAAGGAACCATCGCCCGAGGAGGCGGCAAAATTTTCGAGCTACGTGATGTTGCACGTTGGCCGTCTCAATGCCGAAAAGGGCTGGACCATGCAGCTCCACGTGGGCGCCTATCGCAACACCAGCACGCGCATGTTCCGCGCCCTCGGCCGCGATACGGGCTTCGATTGCATGGCGGACTGGCCGCAGGCCGTCCCTGCAATCGCGTTTCTCGATATGCTGGATCGCGACAACAAACTGCCGAAGACCATCCTCTTCAACGTGAATCCCAAGGAAAACTACGCCTTCGCCTGCCTGATCGGCAGCTTTCAGGACGGAAAAATTGCCGGCAAGGTTCAATTCGGCAGCGGCTGGTGGTTCCTCGATCAGAAGGAAGGGATGGAAATGCAGCTCAACGCGCTATCGAATTGCGGCCTGCTTTCGCGGTTCGTGGGCATGGTCACGGACTCGCGCTCGTTCATGTCGTTTCCGCGCCACGAATATTTCCGCCGCGTGCTCTGCAATTTGGTCGGCAGCGACGTCGAAGCGGGCCTGCTTCCCGACGACGAGCAGCTCGTGGGAGACATGATCCGGCGCATCGCGTTCGATAACGCCTTCGAGTACTTCGGTCTGCCCTCGGTGGAGGGAAGCTCCGACGCTCCCGCGGCGCACGCGCAGGCTAGCCGGAAATAAATCCAGTCGCGAGCTTCACCCTCCGCCCGGAACGAATTGTGCGCGCGCTGTTGTTAAGACGACGCGGCGAGCGCCGCCCCCTTGAAAAACGCCAGCAGGTCGGCGTTGACTTGGTCCGCGTTGGTCGCGGGCATTCCGTGCGGAAAGTTTTCATAGACCTTCAGCGTTGGTTTCTTTAGAAGTTTGGCGGCCATCGGGCCCGCCGCGGCGATCGGCACGATCTGATCGTCCTTGCTGTGCAACACCAGCACGGGAATATCGATCTTCTTCAGGTCCTCGGTAGTATCGGTTTCCGAGAATACCTTGATGCACTCGTAGTGAGCCTTAATGCTCCCCACCATGCCCTGCAGCCACCAGTGCTCGCGGATGCCTTCTGAAATCTTCGCGCCCGGGCGGTTGTAACCGTAGAACGGGATGGTGATGTCCTTGTAGAACTGCGGCCGGTTGGCGGCAAGCGCGGCCCGCAGGCCGTCGAAGACCTCGATGGGCGAACCAGTAGGGTTCTTTTCGGTTTTCAGCATGAGCGGCGTTATAGCGCTGATCAGCGCCGCCTTCGAGACGCGCTTGGTGCCATGGCGGCCGAGGTAGCGCGCCACTTCGCCGCCGCCGGTCGAGTGTCCGACCAGGATCGCGTCCTTGAGATCGAGCGCTTCGAATAGGGCGGCGAGATCGTCCGCGTAGGTGTCCATGTCGTTGCCGTCCGACGTCTGCGTGGAGCGCCCGTGACCTCGCCTGTCGTGCGCAATCACGCGATAGCCAAGCTGCCCGAAGTACAGCATCTGCCCGTCCCAGTCGTCCCCGCTAAGCGGCCAGCCGTGCGAAAAGACGATCGGCTGTCCCGTTCCCCAATCCTTGTAGTAAATCCGTGTTCCGTCCTTCGTCGTGATCGTAGCCATAGCTGTTCTCCTTAGTTCCATCTGTCGATTACATCTTGCCCGCGGGACCTTGATTCCTTTCGTTGCCATTCCTTGCATTTCGTTGCGAAACGGCTCATCCATCCCGGAAAACTCGATAACTTTACACCCAATGTGTTCGCGTATCGAAACGGAAAACCGCGGCCAGAGCCGTGATACTAGGATCAGCGGGGTGCAACCGTCAGGGCCAAACATCCGTCAGACGTACTGCGCGCCGCCCCGCATTGCCGATTGCGAAGCACGCCCGGAAGGGCGCGGTGGCCTGCAATGCGAGCGTATGCTATAAGTAGCAAGCTACGCGATCCTGAGGACATCGTGCCATTTATCAACTTCCCCGCGAGAGAGATTAACTGCAAGCTCGTATACTACGGCCCCGGCCTGGGGGGGAAGACGACGAATTTGCAGTGGATCTACGAGCACACGGGCCCGAATCAAAAGGGGAAAATGGTTTCGCTGGCCACCGAAACCGACCGCACGCTCTTCTTCGATTTTCTTCCCATCGATCTTGGCACCGTGCGCGGGTTCAAGACTCGCTTTCACCTCTACACCGTCCCCGGCCAGGTTTTCTACGAAGCCAGCCGCCGGCTGATCTTGAAGGGCGCGGACGGCGTGGCCTTCGTCGCCGATTCCCAGGAAGAGCGCATGGACGCCAATCTCGAAACGCTCGATAACCTGCGCGAGCACCTCAAGGATCACAATCTCGATTTCGCCACGATTCCCTACGTCTTGCAGCTCAATAAACGCGACCTCCCCAACATCCTGCCCGTCGAAGAATTGCGGAATCAACTGAATGTCAAGGGCGAGCCGCTGCTTGAAGCCGTGGCCTTCACGGGGCAAGGCGTCTTCGAGACCCTCAAGGAACTCGCCAAGCTCGTCCTCGCCGAACTCAAAAAGAACGCCTGAGTTTCTCATCCGCCGCACAATTCATAGCGGGCGGACGACGAGGGGTCCGCTTTGCCTTCGCCCTCGCACCGGGCTTGACACGCCGCGCCCACGCCCGCTAGCGTTGCCGCCATGAAGGCCTTGCGCCTGCACCGCTGGAATGTGACGCCGCGCGAGGCGGCGCGCATTCAATTGCGCCTGCGCGAACGCCTCGAACTCGACGATCGCCTGCCGCAAATCGCCGCCATTGCCGGAGCGGACATCGCGCTCGATCTCCGCCGAGGGCAGGCCATTGCGGGCGTGATCGTCTACCGCTTCCCGGAGATGGTGGAAATCGAGCGCGTTGCGGCGCGCTCGCGCATCGCGTTTCCCTACGTTCCGGGCCTGCTCAGCTTCCGGGAAATCCCCGCGCTATTGAAGGCCTTTGCGCGCCTGCGCCACGCGCCCGACCTGATCTTTTGCGATGGCCAGGGCTATGCCCATCCGCGACGCTTCGGCCTCGCCTGCCATCTCGGCGTCCTGCTCGACTGTCCCACGATCGGCTGCGCGAAATCCATCCTCGTGGGGACCGCGCGCGAACCTTCCATGCGCGCAGGCGCCTCGTCGCCGCTCAAAGATAAAGGAGAAGTCATCGGCGCGGCGCTGCGCACTCGCGCGGGGGTGAAGCCGGTGTACATCTCGCAGGGGCACCGCATCTCGCTCGAGCGCGCCATCGAATTTTCGCGCGCTGTCGGCGGGCCGTTTCGCATCCCACGCCCCACGCGCGAAGCCGATATTTTCGCCGAGGCGCTCAAGCGCTCGGGAGAGCAGCCTTCTCGCCGCATGCCGGCCACAAATAAAAACGGGAGGCGAAATCCCTAAGGATTCCACCTCCCGGGGTGGGTGGGGTTTGTTGCCAGACGCCCGGCGGGATTTTGGCGTCCCCGCTTCCGAACGTCTCGGCAAACCGGCTTTCAGCCGGTGCCACGTATGCCTACATGGTAACACCGAATCGGAAGAAGTCAAATTCGGGCAGCGAGTCGGAAAAACAAAGAACCCATCGGAAGTAAAGCCCCATTCATGGTGCTAGGCGGCGCTAAGACCTTTTTTGATGCCAAGAGTGGCCGCGCTCTAATTCCTCAAAGTTTTCCTCGCAAAATAAGCCACTTAGGAATGGGACTAGTACCATAGTGGTACGTCCGCCCCATCCAAAATGAGACTGCCAGCCTATTCCGGTCTGTGCTCCTTTCGGCAAAACTGACTTTTCACTTAACACGTCCCCGATGTGGTTGCCGCAGGGGACGACGGGAAGCGTGGGAGATGACCCACACCGGGCTCTGAAGAAATATAGGAGAAAGGCTCAAATGAAAAACAAATTGCTGGTGCGACAGATTTCCTTTGCTCTTCTGCTACTGATCTTCTCCGTCGCGATTGCAGCGAGCGCGGGGGCACAATCGGCGGCGGTGACCATTTCTCTGAGTCCGAGCAATCCGGGAGCCACCATACCGTCGGATTTTCTAGGCCTCAGCTATGAGACGGCGACGCTCCTGCCCAATTCGAACTATTCGACCAGCCAGCATTACTTTATCAACATGAACCAGCCGCTTATCACCCTATTCAACACGCTGGGTGTAAAGAGCCTGCGCATCGGAGGCAACACCGCGGACAGCGGGACTATGCCTGCGAACGCGGATATTGACGACGCCTTCGGGTTCGCGCAGGCCGCGAACGTAAAGGTTTTGTATACGCTTCGCCTGAAGACCTACGATGCGAACGCCGCGAACACTGTGGCCACGTATGTCATGGACCACTACAGCGCGGACTTGACTTGCTTGGCGATCGGCAACGAGCCGGACGTCTATCTCACCGCCTATTCGACGTACCAGTCGGAGGCGCAAACGTATATGAACACGATTTCCGCGACGAACCCCACGGCGAAATATTGCGGTCCCGGGGGGACGGGCGGAAGCGGAACGTGGGCTGCCAGTTTCGCGACGGATTTCGCGAGCACGGGAAAAATCGCGCTCGTAACGCATCACAATTACTTCGGGCTGGATGGCAAGTCCACAAGCGGTGCGGCGGCGCGCAATACGCTGCTTTCGGCCACGATGGATAGCAACTATGCCACCAACGCCGCCATCTATGTCCCGACGGTGCTGGGCGCGGGCCTCAGCTACCGCCTGGAAGAGACCAACAGCTTCTATAACGGCGGATCATCGGGCGCAAGCAACACGTTCGCGGAGGCGCTCTGGGACTTGGATTATTTGTACTGGTGGGCGAATAACGGAGCGGAGGGCCTGAACTTCCACACGGGAGATTCCGTGTCTGGGGGCACGGCCTATTATTCCCTCTTCACTACAACCACGGGCGGCTACACGGCCAACCCCGGAGCTTATGGCGCGCTGGCGTTCAACCTAGGCGGGCATGGGCGCATCGTGCCCGTCACGCTGACGAATTCCACCGGCCTGGACCTCACGGCCTACAGCGTTCTCGCATCCGACAACAGCCTGTGGGTGACGATCATCAACAAGACGCACGAAACCGGGGCAACCACGGCAGACCTGACCCTGAATCTCGGGGGGAATTATTCGCAGGGAGACATGTGGCTGATGCAAGCGCCAAACAACGACGATTCCCAAACTACAGGAATCACCCTGGGTGGCGCGTCGATCGGTGTCACCGGAATCTGGAACGGCACCTCTACGCCGGTTTCCGTATCCGGTAGCACAATTACAATGAATCTGTCGCCTTCGACGGCCGCCGTGATCAAATTCGTGCCGGGCTCGGTGAGTTGCAGCGCGCCGACGGCCCCCAGCGGTCTGACGGCCACGGCAACTTCTTCAAGCCAGATCAATTTGAGCTGGACGGCAAGCTCTTCGTCCTGCGGCATAACCTACGACATGTTCCGCAGCACGACCTCCGGCTTCACGCCTTCCAGCAGCAACGAAGTTGCGAGCGGCGTGAGCGGTACGACGTACTCGAACACCGCGCTGGCGGCTTCGACGACCTACTACTACCTGGTGGAAGGCACCAACTCCGGCGGCACGTCGGCGGCCTCGAATCAGGCCAGCGCAACCACGCAGGCGGGCACGTCGAGTAGCGTCCAGATCAACGCGGGCGGTCCGACCGAGAGCCCATTCGGTGCGGATGAGGAATTCGCAGGCGGCGGCACGCTCAATCACGCCAACACGATTAATACCAGCAAGGTGACCAACCCCGCGCCGGCAGCCGTTTACCAGACGGGGCGCGACGGCAACTTTATCTATACGATCCCAGGCTTCACGGCCAATTCGAGCCACACGGTGCGCCTACACTTCTGCGAGACGTATTTCACGGCCTCGGGGAAGCGCACCTTCAACGTGAGCATCAACGGCACGACCGTGCTGACGGCCTTCGACATCTTCGCGACGGCTGGGGGGCAGAACATCGCCAACATCCAGCAGTTCACGGAGGCGGCGAATGCCAGCGGCCAGTATGTGATCCAGTTCACATCGGTGGTCAACAACTCCCTCGTGAGCGGGATCGAAATCAACTAGAAGCTGTTGGGCTCGGTTGGCGTCCTGCAAGGTAGGACGCCAACCGAGCCAAGCTGTTGCATAACCTCACCTAAAAACCTGCAAAACAAGGAGATCACCACGGACCCTATAGCTCGATTCTTCATCGCACTGTTTTACTGAAAATAAACAACTTAGCTAAAGCTAACTCTTCCTCTTTCTAATTCCACTAGGTTCACCCCACAAAATCAGTCACTTACATAAGGTACTGGTACCCATACTGGTACGTTGGCCCTACCCAAAATGAAACTGTCCGCCTATTACAGTCTGCGCGGCTTTCGGCAAAACTGACTATTCACTTGGGACCTCTCCGATGAGGTTGCGGCGGGGAACGACGGGAAGCTTGGGAGACGCTCCACAGTAGGATCTGAAAAATTGGGACGGAGGATCTAATGAAAAGCAATCTGCCGGTGCGACACATTTCCTGTGGCCTTCTGAGGTTGTCGCTCATCGGCCTAGCATTCGTTGCGCTTCTCTTGGGTGTCCCTCCAGCCCACGCGCAGAACTCGACTATTTTCGGCTCCAACGTCTACGTCTTTACTCCCAGCATGTCGGCGTCGTCGATCAATACGACCTTGAACACGCTGAACGTGAACACCCAGTTCAGCACCAATCGCTATGCCGTCCTTTTCGCGCCGGGCACATACACCGGCGTCTCAGCCGAGGTCGGGTATTACGAATCCGTTGCGGGCCTCGGCCAGACGCCCAGTGCTGTCACCATCAGCAATGGCTACCTATATTCAAATCAGACCGATTCCAATGGCAATATAACCACAAATTTCTGGCGCTCCGTTGAGAACATGTACGTCACCCCACCCTCAGGGGCCACTCTGGATTGGGGCGTTTCGCAGGGAGCTGACTTCCGTCGCATGTATGTCAATGGCGGCGTCGAACTGACGAATTCCGCTTGCGGCGAGGCCAGCGGTGGATTCATCGGCGATTCCGAAGTCACCGGGCAGGTCAACTCCTGCTCCCAGCAGCAGTGGTATACGCGCAATAGCTCCTTGGGCAGTTGGAAGGGCAGCTCCTGGAACATGGTCTTCTCGGGCGTCTCAGGGGCGCCGGCTCAGTCCTTCCCTAGCCCTACGTACACCACGCTCGCCGACACTCCGGTGAGCCGTGAAAAGCCCTTCCTCTATATGGACAGCAGCAGCAACTACTGGGTGTTCTCACCGAGCTTGAGGACCAATTCCTCGGGCACAAGCTGGTCCGGCGGAGGCTTGGGGACTGGCAACTCTCTGGCGATCAGCACCTTCTTCATCGCCACGCCTTCGAGTACGCTAGCCCAGATCAATTCCGCCCTGTCTTCCGGCCAAAATCTCATCCTGACGCCCGGCATCTATCAGTACAGCGGGTCCATCAATGTCGTCAACGCGAACACGGTCGTGCTCGGACTCGGCTACGCGGATCTTGTTCCGCAGACGGGAACGGCCGCGATCACCGTGGCTGATGTGGACGGAGTTCAGATTGCCGGAGTGCTCATAGACGCAGGCCCGGTCAACTCGCCAGTGCTATTCCAGGTCGGAGTACAGGGTGCATCGCGCGTGAGTCACGCAAGCAACCCGACGTCGATCAGCGATACGTTCTTCCGCATTGGCGGAGCGACAGCAGGGACCGCTACCACAGCCCTAGAAATTGATAGCGACAACGTCATCCTGGACAACATCTGGGCGTGGCGCGCGGACCATGGCACGGGAGTCGGCTGGACTGTCAACGTCGCCGACCACGGATTGATCGTGAACGGAGACGATGTCACGGCATTGGGTCTGGCTGTCGAGCACTTCGAGCAAAATCAGGTGGTGTGGAACGGTCAAGGCGGCGAAACCATCTTCTATCAGAGCGAAATTCCGTATGACGTGCCGAGCCAGAGCGCGTGGATGAATGGCAGCGTGGATGGCTACGCGTCCTACTCGGTTTCAGCTCCGGTGACGACTCACGTGGCCTATGGCATCGGTGTCTACTCCTACTTCAATCAGGGAGTGGCTATCATTGAAAACAGCGGCATAACCGTCCCGATCGCCACCGGAGTCACGGTCACCGATTCGCTATCTGTATTCCTGGCTGGAAGCGGTCAAATCACCTACACCATCGCGTCAGACAGCAGCACAGTCGATAATGCGGGCACGGTGGCGAAATCCGGATCCACCATCAGCAAGGTAACCTCCTATGGAGGTACGGGCGGCGGTTGCACCGCGGCTCCCAGCGTTCCTGGAGCGCCCTCCGCGACGGCAACTTCTTCCAGCCAAATCACCCTTACCTGGGGCGCCAGCACCGCCGGATCGTCCTGCACCGTAAGCTACAACGTGTTCAGTAGCACGACCTCCGGGTTCACGCCCTCAAGCAGCAACCAGATTGCCACGGGCGTGACCACTACGTCGTACTCGAATACGGGTCTCACGGCCTCCACTACCTACTACTATAAGGTGGAAGCGTCGGACGCTTTCGGCGCCTCGGCCGCCTCGGCACAGGCCAGCGCCACCACTCAGGCCGCATCCTGCACGGCGCCCACGGCTCCGAGCGGGCTGACGGCCACGGCCACATCGAGCAGCCAGATCAACTTGAGCTGGATGGCGAGCTCGTCTTCCTGCTCGGTCACCTACAACGTGTTCCGCAGCACGACTTCCGGCTTCACGCCTTCGAGCAGCAATGAAATCACCAGCGGCGTGACCACCACGACGTATTCGAACACGGGCTTGGCGGCCTCGACCACCTACTATTACCTGGTGGAAGGCACCAACTCGGGTGGCACGTCGGCGGCATCGAACCAGGCCAACGCGACCACCAGCGCCTCTTCGGGATCATGCACCAGCATTTGCATCGATTCCGGTTCGACGACGGCGGTGAGCCCGTTCGTGGCCGACGAGGACTTCTCGGGCGGCGCAACCCTTAGCCACGCCAATACCATCAACACCAGCAAGGTGACGAACCCGGCTCCCGCGGCGGTTTACCAGACGGGGCGCGACGGCAACTTCACCTACACGATCCCGGGCTTCACGGCCGGGTCTATGCACACGGTGCGGCTGCACTTCTGCGAGACCTACTTCACCGCCTCGGGGAAGCGCACCTTCAACGTGAGCATCAACAGCACGTCGGTGCTGACCGACTTCGACATCTTCGCGACGGCTGGGGGGCAGAACATCGCCAACATCCAGCAGTTCTCGGAGGCGGCGAATTCGAGCGGGCAGTATGTAATCCAGTTCACCTCGGTGGTCAACAATTCCCTGGTGAGCGGGATCGAAATCGATTAGCAACGATCGCAGCGGAGGAGGGAGGAATATTTTCCTCCCTCCAAAGCGCACACAGGGCGCGCCTTGATCGGTTCATTCCCGCGCCCGCCTGTTCGCCAAAGAGCACTTTTCGCTGGGTAATGGTAGGCCGTCTATATTAATTTATTGTAATAGAGCGCGGATCTCAGCCTTAAACCCTTCCTGAAGACCAAATTAACCCACCGAGACCTGAATTCTTTGATGCTTGACTTCCTAATTTTGCTTGTGCTAAGGTGCGCCCACACGCTCCCGCAATGGGACGTGAAAGTGGTTGGAAAATGACAAACGCAAGGGGTGCCGAAATGAAAAAGCATGGAATCGCTGTTTATGCCCTGGGTGTAGCCCTGCTCCTGGTTGCCGTGAGCCTTCCGGCGCTGGCGCAGGTCAGCGTCACAACGCAGCATAATGACCTTAACCGCTCGGGAGATAATCTGAGCGAAACCATCCTCACACAGTCTAACGTGAACGCTACCACCTTCGGCCTCCTCGTCAAGATCGCCGTGGATAACCAGGTTTATGCCCAACCCCTTGTAGTCTCCGGCCTTACCATCGGCGGTGGCACGCACAACGTGGTGTACGTCGCCACAACCAGCAACAGCGTCTACGCCTTCGACGCCGACACCGGCACGCAGTACTGGCACGTCAATCTGGGCACGCCCATATCGAACGCCGCTTACGGCACCGGCTGCGTGGATATCAACGGGAACGCCGGAATTGTGGGCACGCCCGTGATTGATACGGCCAACAACACGATTTATGTCGTGAATTCTCTCAACAATCCCACCGGCACGTATTCCTTCCAGCTTCACGCTCTGAGCCTGACCACCGGTGCAGACAACTCAGGAAGCCCCAAGCAGATCTCCGCCACCGGTTTCGTGGCCACGGCGCAGAACCAGCGCGCCGGCCTGGTACTCGCGAACGGCAATGTCTATGTGCCCTTCAGCTCGCACTGCGACATGGGAACCTATCACGGGTTTTTGATGTCCTATAATCCCACTACCCTGGCTCAAAACGCTGTGTTTAACACCTCTCCTAGCGGCAATGGCGATAGCTTGTGGGAATCCGGGCAAGCCCCCGCTGTGGACTCCTCCGGGAACATCTATTTCGGCACCAGCAACGGGACTTGGGACGGCACGGCCAACTTCAGTGAGAGCTTCATCAAGCTCAGCCCCGCCCTGGCGCTCCTAGACTGGTTCACGGCCGCGAACCACGCCACTCTCGATGGAGGGGATTTGGACCTCGATACGTCCGGTCCGCTCCTTATTCCCGGCTCTACTCGCCTCTTCATGGTCGGCAAATCCTCCACAGGCTATGTAATCAACAGCGCCAATCTGGGCCATCTGGGCGATGCGAGCGCCGTGCAAACCGTGAAGCTCACGGGAGCGCTCCACGGCAGCGCCGTTTACTTCAATAGCGCCGTGAATGGGCAGGAGGTCTATACCTGGGATATCGGCGACACCCTGAAGGCTTTCCAATACAATGGCAACGATTTGAACACGCCCGCCTTCCAGTCCGGATCTATAACGATTGGCGGCGAGCCTGCGGCGTATCTTTCGCTTTCCGCCAACGGCACCTCGAACGGCATCGTATGGGCCAACGCGGTTCTCAGCGGCAATGCCAATCACGGCTCGGTCCCCGGTGTTCTGCGGGCCAACAACGCAGACAACGTCGCTACGGAGCTTTACAACAATCAGACGAACGCCAGCCGCGACACCTGCGACAACTTCGCCAAGAACGGCTATCCCACCATCGCCAATGGCAAGGTCTATCTCGGCAGCTTTGGAACGGCCAATGCCGGCTCGGGCGAGCTATGCATCTATGGCCTATTCCCCACGAATTGCACAACGCCCACGAACCCGGGCAGTTTGACCGCCACAGCGGTTTCCAGTAGCCAGGTGAATCTGAGCTGGACAGCGAGTACGGACTCCACCGGCTGCCCGATCAGCTATAGCGTCTTCCGCAGCACGACGTCGGGCTTCACACCTTCCAGCGGCAACCAGATTGCCTCCAGCCTCTTTGCAACCACCTACTCGGATACCACCGGAGTGCCTTCCACCACTTATTACTACTTGGTGGAAGCCACCGCACCCGGCGCTACGTCGGGACCCTCGAACCAAGCCACCGCCACCACGGGTGCGCCGATTACCACCATCGAAATCAATGCCGGCGGTCCGACCGTGAGCCCCTACGTGGCTGACGAGGACTTCACGGGCGGCAGCACGATCAACCATGCCAACACCATCAATACGAGCAACGTGACGAACCCGGCGCCGGCCGCGGTCTACCAGACGGCGCGCATCGGCACCTTCACCTACACGATTCCGGGCTTCGCCCCAGGGTCGAGCCAGTTGGTGCGGCTGCACTTCGCCGAGACCTTCCACACCGCCTGCGCGACGCGCGAATTCAACGTCAGCATCAACGGCACCCAGGTCCTCACTAATTTCGATATCTTCTGCACGGCTGGGGGCATAAACATCGCCAACGTCCAGCAGTTCACCGAGAACGCCAATGCGAGCGGGCAGTATGTGATCACATTCACCACGGTGGTGGATAACTCGCTCGTCAGCGGCATCCAAATCGAACCGAGCGGCTCGTGCACTGCGCCCACCGCCCCAAGCGGGCTGGGTGCGACAGCAATATCGAGCAGCCAGATTAACCTGAGCTGGACGGCCAGCTCGTCTTCCTGCGGAGTCACCTACAACGTGTTCCGCAGCACGACGTCCGGCTTCACGCCTGGGAGCGGCAACCAGATCGCCAGCGGCGTGAGCACCACGACGTACTCGGACACGGGGTGCTCGCTGCTTCGACCACCTACTATTACTTGGTCGAGGGCACCAACTCCGGCGGCACGTCCGGTCCGTCGAACCAGGCCAGCGCCACGACTTCGGCGTCTTCCTGCGCTGCGGCGCCGACGGCTCCGAGCGGATTGGGCGCGTCGGCAATTTCCTCGAGCCAGATCAACCTGACCTGGACGGCCAGCACTGCCGGCACAGGCTGCACCATCACCTACAGCGTGTTCCGCAGCACGACGTCGGGCTTCACGGCCGGCAGCGGCAACCAGATCGCCACCGGCGTGACGGCCACGGCGTACTCGGACACGGGTCTGGCGGCCTCGACCACATACTATTATCTGGTTGAGGGCGTGGATTCAGCCGGCTCGTCCGCGGCGTCAAACCAGGCCAATGCGACCACCAGCGCCTCTTCAGGATCATGCACTAGCATTTGCATTGACTCCGGCTCGACGACGGCGGTCAGTCCGTTCGTGGCGGATATAGACTTCACGGGCGGCACCACGATTAACCACGCCAACACAATCGACACCAGCAAGGTGACCAATCCAGCGCCGGCGGCTGTTTATCAGACGGCGCGCGTTGGGAACTTCACGTACACCATTGGCGGCTTCACGGCCAATTCGAGCCACACGGTGCGTCTGCACTTCTGCGAGACGTACTTCGCGACCGCCGGCTCACGGACGTTCAACGTGAGCATCAACAGCACGCAGGTGCTCTCGGCGTTCGACATCTTCGCGGCGGCTGGCGGGAAGAACATCGCCAACATCCAGCAGTTCACGGAGAATGCGAATGCCAGTGGCCAGTATGTGATTCAGTTCACGGAGATAGTTAACCAGTCGCTCATCAGCGGCATTGAAATAGACTAGAAGCTGTTAGCTGTTGCATAACACAACCCGCTATGTGCCTCAGGTCTTCCCGGCGCTCTCGGCCGGGAAGACCTGAGGTTTTTTTTCGCTTCTGCGCTGCGCCCCCTGCTTCGCCCTCGTCCTAGGACCGAACCTTGGCGACAAGGATGGATTGCCTGTCAAAGGCCGATGTCGTAGGCTGTATCCGGCTTTTAGGTCCCCCGGCACCGGACGCGCGGCCCGATTCATCGGGGGGACGCATTTCGCCGTTTGAATCATTGGAACCGGGAGTGAACATCATGGAAGAAAAGGCCCTGCGCCCACCGGGGTCGTTGCGTTGAGCACTTTGCTCCAAACCGTGCCGCGCCAGAAGTCCAGCGTCCTTCTCCTTCTCGGCTACGGCCTGGCAACCGCCTGTCTCATTTGGCTCCTCCACGATTTCCACATCGTCAGGGCCCTCCACGACATGGTGAATGCGGACTGGAGATGGGTTCTCCTGGGGATGGCTTTCGACGTTCTAAGCTACGGCGCCCAGGCCCTGCGCTGGAAACTCCTGCTGACTCCCTTTGGCAGAGTCCGGCTCCGCACCGCGATTCGGGCCGTGTTCACGGGGCTTTTCGCCAATCTCATTTTCCCCCTCCGCCCCGGCGAGTTCCTGCGCAGCTACCTGATCTCGGATTCCGAGGGCATCAGCATGGGACGCATGCTCGGGTCCGTGGGCGTCGAACGCCTCGTGGACCTGGTCATCGCCACGGCCTCCCTGGCCGTCGTGTCCCTCTTTGTCGAAGACCGCATGCCGCGGCGCTTCAAGCACGTGGTGGACACCATGGGAATCGTCACCCTCATCGTGCTCGCCATCGTCGTCCTTCTGATTCTCTACCTGGAATTGAAGCTCGGCGGCAAACCAGGACCGGAGCCGCCGGAACCCGAGCCGGAAACCGGGCGCCGCTCCCTGCGGGATAAAGCCCTGGCTGTTCTTTTGGACTTGCACTCCATGGGCACCGCTCCCAGCTTCTATCCCGCCGTGCTTGCCTCGTTGCTGATGCCGCTCTGCCAGACTCTGGCTCTGTGGTGCATGATGCGTTCGTACGGTTTGGGCCTGTCGTTCCTCTCCGCGGCCGTCGTGCTCCTGGTGATCAATCTCGGCGTGTCCTTGCCCAACGCCCCGGCGAACGTGGGCTCCTACCAGTTTTTTTGCGTCCTGGGTCTGAGCATTTTTCAAGTCGAGAAAACCACCGCCACTGGCTTTTCCATCTTCGCCTTCCTGGCCCTCACTTTGCCCTTCGTTTTTCTCGGCTTCGCGGCGCTCCTCCGGAGCGGCCTTTCCTTCCGGTCTCTGCGCGAAAAGGTTGGCGGCTTGCCCCCGCAGCCCCGCAATTTGCACGTCCAGCCCTAAGCAGCTCGCCTCGGTGCACCCTTTCTCTTGCTTTTGCCGTTGCCTTGGTCTTCGCCGTTGCTTTTGTCTTTGTGGTGGCCTTTGAATTTGTAGCGGCCGCCTTGCTTTTTGGGCGGGCAGCCTTTCTCCTGCATTTGCTGTTGCCTTTGTCTCTGCCGTTGCCTTCGCTCTTGCTCTTGCTCTTGCCGCTGCCCGCTTTCTCCTCGCCACCCCCGCAATCGTCTCCGCACATCCCCGCGATTTCATTTTGAGGGCGATGGCCCGTCCGTTATATAGTGTGGCTCTTAACCCGCGTGACCTTCATGAATCACGACGTCAACAAAAGTCTCGAGCGCGCCCGACGCAGCCTCGAGAAAAACAAACTTCGCGAAGCGGTCTCCGCATTTCAGGAGGTTCTCAACGAAGAGCCCTCTCACCCGGAGGCCTTGCAGGCCCTTGCCGATATCTATATCCGCCTGAACGAGCCCGCTCTCGCCGCGCAATACTACGGCTACCAGTTCGACCGCTACGCCCAAACCGGCGACGCCGCCAAAGCCTCCGCCATCTTCACCCGCTTTCTCCGCGCCTTCCCGCAACCCCCCGCGCGCCTCATGCAGTACGCCATGTTGTTGCAGAGGCAGAACAAGCCATCCGAAGCCATCGAGCACTTTAGCTCCGCCGCCGAGCTTTTCCGCCAGCAGAACTCCGATATCGAGGCCCTCGCGTGCTGCGAGAGCGTGGCTCTGCTCGACCCGGAAAATTCCGCCCGCCACGCCGCGCTCGCCGAACTCGCTGAACAGCTCCACCATGCCGACCTGGCCGCCCGCAGCTATCTCCGCGCCGGACAGCTCACCCTGGCCTCCGGCTCGCTCGATCTGGCCCTCGAATATTTCGGCCGCGCTCACAAACTCCTGCCCGAGGATCGCAGCGTCGCCCTGCTCTTCGCGGAGGCCCGCCTTCGCAATGGCGACGCGGAAGGCGCCGTGGCACTCCTCGAACCCTTTTGGCCGGCGGAGAAGGACACTGCCTTCCTCGGTCTCTTCGGCGAAAGCCTGCTCCTTGCCGGACACCTCGACCGCGCGCGGGAAGTCATCGAAGCCCATTACAAGCTGAATCCGGAAACCTTCGAGAAACTTTTCGAGCTGGCTGCGGCTTATCTCCGCGCCGGCGAGGACCACAATGCCGTCTCCGTGATTTCCCAGACCAAGGAAGGGATGCACGAGATGCGCAAGGACGCCGAACTTTCCTCGGAGATGGATCTCCTCGCCGCCTCCTTTCCCGCTTCGCTCCTCCTGGCGGAGACCATCTCGCGCACCTATGAGGAGCTGAATCGCGAATCGAAATATTTCGACGCGCTCATGCATCTCTTCGATCTCTATCTGGCCGCCGGCCAAATGGAGGGCGCCTGCGAGGCGCTCGACCGCCTCGTGGATATTGACCCCTACGACTCCCGTAACCTGGAACGCATCGCCGCCCTCGAAGGCAAAGCGGACCCTGCTTTCCTCCAGAATATTCTCGCGCGCGCGGCCAGTGCTGCCACCGGCTCTCCTCATGCCGGTGCCTTCAGCGGCGCGACACCGGACGAACCCGGCGGCACGGTCCCCGCTTCCGAAGATGCGCACACCCAGGGAGCCCTGGAAGACTTGATCGTGCAGGCGGAGATCTTCATCCAGTATTCTCTCCAGCCCAAGGCCATCGAGCGCCTCGAGCGCATCGCGCAGCTCTTTCCCGGCGAGGAGAAAACCAACGAGCGCCTGCGCGCCCTTTTTGACCGCGCCAATTGGTGGCCTCAGGGCGCGCCACCCTCCGAGGCCCCGGCCCACCCCGCGCCCGAAAAGCCGCCCGTCTCCGCGCCTTCTACTGTCGCGGCGCCCACGCCCGCGGAGATGCATCGCGACTTGGCGGCCATTGCCGGAATCAATCGCTTGATGTACCGCCAGGTCACCCCGCGCGAGGTCCTCGCAGCCATGGCCGCCGAGATCGGAAAGCATCTCAAGGTCACGCGATGCCTCGCCGTTGTGGGCGCTCCGGGCGATGCCTCGCAATTCACTGCGGAATACTTCGCCCCTGGAATGTCGGCTTTGGGGGCGGCACAAATTCCCTCCATCATCCCGCTGGTTTCGAAGGCCCAGCCCGACGAGCTTGGCGGCATCGCCCTCGAAGTCCCGAGCGAGCCTGCCCTGCGCGAATTCGGCTTTGAGTCGGCCCTCGGCGTCGCCCTCGCGGACAAGGAGACGCACGCCCCCTGGGGGGCCGTCCTCGTCGGCGATTCCAGCGCCAGAAAATGGAGACCCAACGAAAGTTTCTTTCTTCAGGCGGCCGGCGACCAGCTCGTCCTCTCCGTGAGTCACACGAAATTGCGCTCGCTTGCCCGCTCGCTGTCCGTTGCGGATGAGAAGACCGGCCTCGTCAGCCGCGGGGCATACCTGGATTGCCTGCTCATGGAATCCAAACGCGCGCGCGAGCAGGCCACGCCCCTTTCCCTCGTCATTCTGCAGATCGATCACGGCGGCGAACTCCTGCGCCAGCACGGTGATGCCGCGGTCGAGAACTACATGGAAAATCTCTCGCGCGCCCTTTCTTCCGCCATGCGCCATACCGACATTGCCGTCAAATACACGGCCTGGTCGCTGGTCTTCATCCTTCCGGACGCCTCGCTCGAAAAGGCCAGCACGCTCGGGGAAAAGCTGCGCGAGGTCGCCGCCACGGTTTCACCCCCGTGGGCGGCGGAGAATGTTCCCGTCAGCGCGGTTGTGGTCGAGTCCACCTCGCGCCCCAATGACGACACCGAAGATCGCGTCACCGAATGGATTAACCGTGCCGAAGCGGGGCTTGATGAGGTGCGCCGGCGTGGCGGCAACACACTCGTGCCGCTCGCCACACCTTGAAGAACGAAATTACGCCATCCGTGTGAAAATGGCGAAGATCACCGTGAACCACCCTCGCAAACCCGCCCCTGCGCCCGGCACTCTCAACGCCGCCGGGCTGCGGTTCGCCATCGTCGTGAGCCAGTTCAATAGCTTCATCACCGATCGCTTGCTCGCCGCCGCACTCGACGCCTTCGCCGCCGCTGGCGCCGCCAAAAACCAGATCGAGGTCGTCCGCGTCCCCGGCTCGTTTGAAATTCCCGTCACCGCCCGGAAGCTCGCCTCCACCGGCCGCTTCGACGCCCTCGTCTGCATCGGCTGCATCCTCCGCGGCGAGACGCCGCACTTCGAATACGTCGCGACCGAATCTTCTCGCGGCATCCAGCTCGCCCAGCTCGATACCGGCGTGCCCATGTCCTTCTGCGTCCTCACCTGCGACACGCTCGAACAGGCCATCGACCGCGCCGGACTCAAGGGCGGCAACAAAGGCTACGAAGCGGCTCTCGGCGCCATCGAAATGGCCCGCCTCTTCCGCGAACTATCCAAAAATTCCCCCGCTCCCGGCCGCGCGCCCCGCGCCCCACGCCCCCGCCGGCGATGACCCTCCGCCGCAAATCCCGCGAGTTCGCCTTGCAGATGCTCTTCGAATGGGACATCGCCCGCCAGGATCCCGCGCGCATCAAGCGCTCCTTCTGGAAATCCGCGCACGCCGCGGACTCCACGCGCAAATTCGCCAATCAGTTGCTCGAAGGCGCCGTCGCCGGCGCCGCCTCCGCCGACCGCCTCGTCGAAAAGCTCTCCGCCAACTGGCGCGTCGAACGCCTCGCCGCCATTGACCGCAATATTCTCCGCCTCGCCATTTTCGAGATGCGCTCCGGCTCCGCCCCATCGAAGGTCGCCATTAATGAGGCCCTCGAACTCGCCAAAAAATTCTCCTCCGCCGACGCCCCCGCCTTCCTCAACGGCATCCTCGACGCCGCCCGCAAATCCCTCGCTTCGTAACACCCCGCTAAAAAACATCCATCTATCATCCCGCCTGCCCTGGGTGAAGTAGCGAAGGGACAGAGTTCGCCCGCCGGCTTTATGGCGGGCGGACGACGCGCGCTGTTTGCGTCCCGGACGGTTCTGCGGGAAGGGATCTGCTTTTTCTTCGATTCTTGGAAGTGCCCTAAGGCGGAAATTCGTCGTGTGGTTTTTAGGGGATCGGAGCTTCAGTTTATCCTGAACGTAGTGAAGGGCTCCGACATTAAGCGCCATCTTTTTCGGGGGGCCTGGCCCCTGAGTTCGCTATACTATTCTCGAAACCAAATAAGACCAGAACGAAGCGCAAGCCCCCGTGCAATGGGAATGGATTAGCGCGAATTACTTAGGTACCATCTGCGGGTCCTGCGTAGACCGTGGCTTTACGGCGCTGGAGGGTTGAGAGTAATAACCAAGGGCGTAGCTTGTGTGCCGTTGGCCGAGCCGCTGAAGTTCAGCGTTCCGGACCATGCATCGTAGTAGCGAAACACTCGCGCTTGCCCGACGTTCGTAGGATTGGGATTGCAACGGATCACGCCTATATCCTCCACGACGTTTCCCCTCTGGAAATTCAATAAGGCCAAATGGGGTGTGGCAGGAGGTGAAACCACCTCGTTGTCCGTACCAAGAGCGAGAGTTGAATCCATAAACTGCAGCGTCGCCGCGTTTCCCGATCCCGCGCTGACACGCGCCTCACAATTAACATTGCCCGTTCCAGTCAGTGTCATGGTGGAAATGTTTGGCCCGTCAGCCCATAACCTGACTTGGAGGTTCGCGGTTGGATCGACAGTCGCGTTGCCCGCGTTGACCGGAACATTAACCCACGGACCGTTTGGGGATACCGTCTGGATTACTACGCTCCACGTCAGCGTCAGCGAAGCTGGCCCCCCGGTAGGAGGACAACCCACCAGCAAGCTGCAAAGAGCGACCAGCCCGAGCCTCCCAATGCGAACCAATGTGGACTCCGACCAGGACATGATAATCACAGACTCTATAAGCCCGTTCCTATAGGGTGTCAATAATTATCTTCGGGCGGGTGGCCCAGGCTCTAGCCTTTGGTTTTCAGGGTGCTTGTCGGTTGGTGGGTGGCCTGGACTCTGGCGTTTGGTTTTCTGATCCTATAACTGCGTCGGCTCCTCCCGGGCGAGTAGACTTGGTAGCGATTAGACGACCAAGGCGCGGAGGAAAGGAGCCGAGCGATGAGAATTATAGGCTGCGATTTTCACACGCGCTACCAGCAGATCGCGATGTTGGATACGGATACCGGGGAGTTGGTAGAGCGGCGATTACAAAGGGTGGGTTCTTCGCATTTGAAGTCGGGTTTGGAACTGCATTTGAACTTTCAGGTGTGCGGTGTTCGCATCCCGGACGATCCTGCAGGAGGGGATCTGCTTCTGTTTTTTTCCTCGATTCTTGGTAATGCCCCGAGGCGGGAATTTGTCATATGGTTTTTAGGGGGTCGGAGCTTCAGTTTATCCTGAACGTAGTGAAGGGCTCCGACACTAAGCGCCATCCTTTTGGGGGGCTTTAGCCCCTGAGCAGCGCCGGGATTAGGCAACGAATTTGCAACGCGCTCTCACAGCTCCTTCGCGATCGCGCTCACTTCCTCGAGCACCCGCCGCGTCGTCTCCGCGCGCGCCGTCTCCGCATAAACCCGCAGCATGTGCTCCGTGCCCGACGCCCGCGCCAGCACCCATCCCACGTCCCCTAGATACATTTTCATGCCGTCCAAATTCTCGCGCCGCACGATCGGCCACTCCAGCAGGCTCTTCAATTTCTTATCCGCGAAATACGCGAGCGCCTTTTCCTTCTGCCCTTCTTCCAGCGTCAGGTCCACCCGCCCGAAGTGGTGCTCGCCGAATTCCCGCTCGAGCATCGCCACCAGCTCGCCCAGCCGCTTGCCGTGCCACGCCATCACTTCGGCCAGCAGCAGCGCGTTCACGCACGCGTCGCGCTCCGGCAGATACAGCTTCGTCCCGATGCCCCCGCTTTCTTCCCCGCCCAGCAGGATGTCGCTCTCCAGCATGCGCTCGCAGATGTATTTGAATCCGATGGGCGTCTCCCACACCTTGCGCCCGAATTTCGCGGCAATCTTGTCGATCATCTTCGTCGTCGAAAATGTTTTCACCACGTCGCCCGCGATCTTCCGCGTTCCGGCAAGGTGCCACAGCAGAATCGAAAATATCTGGTGCGGCGTCACGAACGTCCCGTCGCTATCCACCGCGCCGATGCGGTCCGCGTCGCCATCCAGCGCGAACCCCGCGTCGTACCCGCCCTCGCGCACGGCCTTCTGCAGCGCCTCCACGTGCGGCTCGATCGGCTCCGGATTCACTCCTCCGAAGAGCGGATCGCGCGTCCCGCGAATTTCGCCCACCTCGATCCCGTGCTGGTGGAACACCTCGCGCAGCAGCCCGCGCCCCGCTCCGTGCATGGGGTCTATCAGGTACCGAAACTTCGATGCCCGCAGCCGCTCCCAGTCCACCAGCCCGCCGATTTTTTCGAGATACGGCGTGCGCACGTCCAGCGGTTGGATCAATCCCTCGCGCGGCGCAAGCGCGGGGACTCCGTCGCGCAGCGCCTTCCCGAGTTCCATCTCAATCTGCTCGACGATCGCCGGCGACGCGGAACCTCCATAACTCGCCTTGAACTTCACCCCGTTCCACCGGTACGGGTTGTGGCTCGCCGTGATTTGAATTCCGCCCGCCGCCCCGCGCTGCCGCACCAGCAGCGATACCGCCGGCGTCGGACACGCATCCTCCGCCAGCCACACGGGCGTCCCCGTCGCGGCCACGGCCTCCGCCGCCGCGCGCGCGAACCCCTCCGACCCGAATCGCGTATCGTAGCCCACCAGCACGCCGTGCTCCGGCCGCTCCCCGCGCACCACATAGCACGCGATGGCGTGCGCCACCTTGCGCACGTTCTCGCGCGTGAAATCCTCGGCGAACTCGCCGCGCCAGCCGTCCGTTCCGAATTTAATCTCGTTCATAGCCCTGCAGTATATCCGGTTTTGCGCTTGCTGTACCGCGCTCGCCCCAATCCCCCAATGTGTCCCATACAGCACAGACAGCCACGAATGAGGTCGGCTATCCTGCATCCCTGACAACCCCACTGCCCAGGCAGTGTAATTTCTCTTTGGAGGTAATTCATGAAAAGGTACATCACTCGTATAGCCCTCGCCTCTGCATTGGCGATGGCGTTCACTCTCGCAATGGGCCACGCCACATTCGGCGATCCGAACCACGATTGCCAAAGACGCCTCGAATCCGATCGCGCACGCATCGATCGCGACGCCGACAGACACGGCCAGAATAGCCCGCAAGTCAGCCGTGATATCGACCGCATGGACAGCGATCGCAGTTGGTGCCGCAGCCGCCATTCGGATTGGGATCACAGCCGTCTGGATGTCGGGATTTACGTCAGGCACTAAACGCAATGGGACCGCTGGCGCGGTATGGCGGCAAGGCGAGTACCATCTTACGGATGCCTTGCTGCCTTTCGGTCGGTAGCGGAGTGTTCAATATGGAACAGTTTTGCGGCTGGTTTTGTCGCATACTATCCCGATGAGGGTGAGCGATCTGACGGCCAAGCAATTGATTTCCGTCCCTTGTCCTACGTGCGGTGTCGGTATCGGAGAGCGCTGTGTGCTTCATTCCGGAGGTCTGCGCTCGGAACCTCACGTCGACCGCAAGCTTTGCGCGGCTGAGGCCATTGAGTCGAAAAGACTTCCCCACGGTCCTGGACGCCGATAAATCCCACTTCGGCCGCCAATCCGCCGCTACTTCTTTGAAAGCTCGCTCTTGAAATGCCCTTCCACATCTTCGCGGCTCAGCGGGTTTCCCGCTTTTCTCAGCACCACCGAATAGACGACCTCATGCCCTTCAATCTGCGCGGTTATAAACGCCCCGTCTTCCGGCAGTTCTTGATAGACGAATTTCACCTTCCTCCCGTCGTCCAGTTTCTTGACCCACTCTTCGTCCGGCATGTCCGTAGCCTCCCAGGCGACGTCCGCGCGTATTGCAAGTATACGTCGTTCGGCGCGAAACAATTGCTGCTCGCGAATGAAAATCGCCTCACGGGACGTAAGGTGTCCCATTTCGCACAGATTGTTAGGCCTCCCTTTTGGTTCAATGAACGTGGAATCTCAGCAGGGCAGCGCACTGCGAGTTTCATCCCGGGCCTATGAACTTTCACCCAATGTATGCAAGGCGCTCTGGCGCCATTCAGGAGTGACATGAGCGGGAAAAACTTCCGAGTCGTTCAGGCAGGCCAACGGACCAACTCCGAGGGAAAACCAGTCGCCAACAAAGTGCTCTTGGCGACGCCCGACAATGAATTCGAGTTGATGCGTCCTGACTTAACCTATATTGACCTGCCGCATCACCTCAGCCTTCATGAGCCTACACAAAAAATCGAGTTCGTCTATTTCCCGAACCGCGGAATGGTCTCTCAAGTCGTTGTCACCAAGGACGGCCGAACCGTGGAAGTGGGCGTCGTGGGTAACGAGGGCTACGTGGGCGCGGGATTGGCTGCCGGCTTGACCAGAAGTTCCGTGCGTGAAGTCATCCAAATCGCCGGCGATGGCTTCCGAATGATGGGCAGTGCGCTCGAACGCATTCTGCGCCTGGCCCCGCAGTTACAGCTGATCTTGAACAGGCATTCGGGGCTGCAAGGAATGCAGGTCGCGCAGACCGCGGCGTGCAATCGCCTTCACGATATACAGCAGCGCCTCTCCCGGTGGCTGCTGATGACTCAGGATCGGGTGCGTTCCGGAGTGCTTCCCATCACCCACGATTTCATTGCCACCATGATGGGTACGGACCGGGCCACGGTCAGCCTGGCGGCATCCGTACTCCAGAAAAAGGGAGTCCTGCAATATGTCCGAGGCGCCGTGAAGATTGCCAACCGCAGAAAACTCGAAAAATCCGCCTGTGAGTGCTACGGCGTCATTCAGCAGTTCGAGGACGACCTCGGATTGAGATAGTAATTCCTTCGAGTGTTGGATACCCCACAGACAGCACCCTTGGCGACCGGTAATCTTCTGCAGGTCCATGCCTCGCAAACTCATATGGATCGATAAAAGGTACATGGGAGGGTGGGGTTGCTCCGAATGCGCCTGGGTGTTCGATCCTCCGGGAACACCCGCCGGAAAATCGCTCGATGAAGTGATACAGAGCTACAAGGAACAGCGCGACGCGGAGTTCGCATCTCATGTCTGTGCCGCGCACCCGAGAAACCCCCAAAATCCCCCTTAGCCAAATCACTCGCGCCCCCCTCGCGCCGCCCGCAATTCAGGAATGGTGTCATCCCGACAGAGTTCGCCCACCAGCTTTATGGTGGGCGGACGACGCACGCCGTTGGTGTCCCGGACGGTTCTGCGGGAAGGGATCTGCTTTTGCTTCCGCCCCGCGCCGGCTAGTGACTCCATCGCCCACCCGGTTTAGAATAGTTTGCCTAAGCCAACCCCATAGGAGGACGCCCATGAGCGAAGCAGCCCGCCAAATGCCAGCACCGCAGGAGAGCTCCCCGAAACCGCAGACCTTCCCCGCGAAAGCCTACGCCGCGCAAAGCGCCACGTCGCCTCTTGCGCCGTTCACCCTCGCGCGACGCTCGCCGCGTCCCCAGGACGTCCAGCTCGAAATTCTCTTCTGCGGCGTCTGCCACTCCGATCTGCACCAGACGCGCAACGAGTGGAAGGCCGTCATGCCCACGACCTATCCCTGCGTCCCCGGCCACGAAATCATTGGCCGCGTGGTCAAGGCCGGCATCGCCGTGAAAAAATTCAAGGAAGGCGATATCGCCGCGGTCGGCTGCATGGTGGACTCCTGCCGCACCTGCGCCAATTGCCGCGCCGGGGAAGAGCAGTATTGCGAAAAGGGCCTCACCCTCACCTACAACGGCGAGGACAAAATTCTCGGCGGCGTCACCTACGGCGGCTATTCGCAAAGTATCGTCGTGGACGAAGCCTACGTCCTGCGCGTCTCCAATAAACTCGACCCCGCCGGCGCCGCGCCGCTTCTCTGCGCCGGCATCACCACGTATTCGCCCTTGCGCCACTGGAAAGTCGGCAAAGGCAAAAAGGCCGGCATCGTCGGCCTGGGCGGGCTGGGACACATGGGCGTGAAATTCGCCCATGCCTTCGGCGCCCACGTCGTGCTCTTCACCACGTCCCCTGGCAAAGCCGCCGACGCTCTCCGCCTCGGCGCCGACGAAGTCGTCATCTCGAAAAACGAATCCGAGATGCGCAAACACGCCTCGAGCTTCGACTTCATCCTCGACGCCGTCTCCGCCGAACACGACCTCAACGCCTATCTCCAGCTCCTGAAGCTCGACGGCACCATGACGCTCATCGGCGCGCCGGAGAAGCCGGCCCCGGTCTCTGCCTTCAGTCTTATTTTCGGGCGCCGCAGCCTCGCCGGCTCCGCCATCGGCGGCATCCGCGAAACCCAGGAGATGCTCGACTTCTGCGCCGAGCGCGGCATCACCTCCGATATCGAGCGCATCCCCATCCACCAGATCAACCAGGCCTACGACCGCCTCCTCAAAGGCGACGTCAAATACCGCTTCGTAATCGACATGTCCTCCCTGCAGTAGCCCATCGTCGGGCTTGGGACTTAAATGTAGCGCCGCGCCCTTCTACCGGTGCTTAACCGCAGTCACAAAGACCGGAATATCCTGGCCAACTGAGACCGGCGACGGCAGCCGATACGGCGGAACCGAAAAGGTTTCCCCAATTGGCTGGGGCGGCGTTCCCACCGTCGAGATTGGTCATGATCACGATGCCGTTTCCCTGGTTTGGGTAGAGAACAAACCAACTGGTGAAGCCGGCGTTTGAACCGTTCTTCATAAAAAGCACGTTGTTAGTGCCGGCGTTGCTGATGGCGCCGCCAAGTCCATAGTGACTTGTTCCCACGGGGGTCATCATGTCCTGCCCGCTCGCCTTTGTGAGCACCGCGCCGGTGCCGACGTACGCTGCGGATATCTCAAGCAGTAGCTTGGCCAAGTCCGAAGGCGTCGTCCACAGCCCAGCTGCGGCTTGCTCAGGATAAGTATTCCAATGGAGAGCTATCTCTTGTTGCGAGCTGAGAAAGCCCCAGGCGGTCCGATCAGGCACTGGAGGAGCTCCCAAGATGGGCGTAGATGGAGGTGGCAAGGGGAAGGTCAAGCTCGAGTTTGTCATTTTCAATGGATTGAAGACCTGATTCTGGCAAATGGATGCATACGAGCTGCCCGTGACGTTCCCAAGAAGCATTTCCACAATCTCGTAGCCGCCGCCAGAGTAGGCATATTGTGAGCCAGGAGTTTGGACGACCTTAATGGGAATATTGTTCGCTGGGAAAGTTCCATTGAGGATTTGCACGAGCGTTGGGAGAGGGCATGAAAACGGCCAAGGAGTAGGTGCGCTGTTGCACGACACTTGGTAGCCGTTGAACCCGTGCACGTTCGTGCCAGCCATCATTCCAAGGAGCCTCCGCAATGTAACAGGATTCGCTTGACTCTGCTGGCCAGCGGGAAGCTTCCAAGTAGTCAGCAAATTGCTGATATCTCCGTCGAGAGTGACCTTGCCTTGTTGAACCGCCCAAAGTGCGGCAACGGCGGCGAGTGTCTTCGAGAGCGAGGCGGCCTGGTAAAGCGTGTCGGGTGTAGCGGGCACCTTAGTAGGAAAGCCAGGGAGAAGGCTGGGAACCTCCTGAGCTGTTCCGAATGCATGAGCCGCGGCTACGTGCCCGCAACTCATCAGCGCATAGCTGACGGATGGCACCGAATATTGCGTCATGCTGGATTGTATGGCGGCCTCGATGCTCTGAACGGCTTTCGAAACCGTCGCCGCACTGGGGCAGCAGCCCGAGAGCACAACGGCCCCGTAAGCGGCGGCGCAGCACTCAACGCCAAGACGGACAAACTCCCGGCGGGATAGTTGCGTGCTGAGCCTTCGCGGGTGCGAATCGGGGGCGGGCATGGGCGGAAGTGTAACAGGTATGGATTTCTCGACGAACTGAAAACATACGGTTGGGCACGCACCTCATCTCATTTCCCCCGCATCAGCCGCCAACTCCCATCCCTCATCCCTCACCCCTCACCCCTCACCCCTCACCCCTCACCCCTCACCCCTCACCCCTCACCCTTGCCTCCATTTCCTCCTCTCCCCAATGCGTAATCTCAGCCACAAACTTCAGCACGTCGCCCTCGCCCAATTTCCGGCACAGCCGCCGCAGCGTCTCCTGTTCGCGGTTTGCGAGCGCGCTCATCTGTGCACGGACCAGCTTCGTGCGCAGCGGAAAAATCTTCGCCATCAGCTTTTCTCCCTCCGGCGTCAGATGGACCATCTTCTTTCTCGTGTCTCTCGTATCCGCCTTCAAGAGGGCCAGCCCGCGCTGTTCCAGGTTGGCGGCCAGGTGCGTGATGTTCCCTCCCGTGCAGACCAGCTTTTCTCCGATTCCCGTATAGCTCAGTCGGGCCATTGTCCTTCACCGCCTCGAGGACGCGGAATTGGCTCGTCGTCAGGTCAAATGACTCCAGCTGATTATCGAGGAGCGCGTTCACCCTGCCCGTCGCCCGCATCAGCTCGGCATAAACGTCCAGCGCCTCCCGGCCCTTCCTATTATTTTTGGTATTTTCCGTCATGTCTGTCTCCTCTCCTTCGAAGTCCGCCTTTCACCCCTTAAGCCGCCCAAACAGCGCAAAAAACGCGCAAATAAGCCCCATTAAGGCCCTTTTAAGGCCTTAAATTGCTTGAACGTTCAAGCCAGTATTCAAGCAATTGATACTTTAATATTAAAGTAACTATGAGTCAATCCAGAGAGGGTAGTGTCCTAAGTTCGAGAAACAATAGCATTGTCATTCTGCCTGCCCTGACGCAGGAAGGGAGCGGAGTCCCGCTCGTCCTGAGCGCAGTCGAAGGGCGTTCTCGGTTTCTCCCGCCGCCTTTTGGCGGGCGCGGGACGCGGTCGAAGTACGGTTTTCCATCGCTCGATGTTTGAGCGATGAATCCCTCTTTCCTTCTTTTTGCCCCCGTAGCGGCCGCCTCGAATTGTAGGCGGGCATCTTGCTCTTGCCTTTGCTCTCGTAGCGGCCGCCTCGAATTGCAGGCGGGCGTGCCGGGCCGAAGCGGATTCATCGCGTAGGCCGGCATCTTGCTCTTGCTTTTTCCGTGCAGGAGCACTGCACGTCGCAGACCCTAAGCGCAGTCGAAGGGCTGTGCCCGCCTGCCGCCAGGCAGGCCCAGTCGAAGAGCACGCCATCTGCGTCGCGATGAGTTGTATCGGGAACCCCCGCCGAAAAGTTTCCGAATGGTTTGTGCCAGGGCACGGCTTTCGTGCTTTTTGCGTCCCGGTGAGTTGTATCAGGAAGCCGTGCCGTAAACAGACGCGCGAAGCGCTTAACGATTGCCGGTTCTTTCTCTGTCGGCGCGCTTAGCGCCGCCCGGCAACTCTTCACTCCGCAGCCGAGCGGGCACAGCACGCTGCGCCCGGCCTCTGCTGTTGTATTTGAATTTGTAGCGGCCGCCTTTCAGGCGGGCCGTTTAGCTGATGCTCAGCGATACGCTGCTCAGCCCGTTATACGGATAGACGGTCAATGTGTAGTTGGCGTTCCAGCTCCCATTTAAAGGCACGGATTGCGAGGCGGGAGACATCGTCATCGAGAAATCCGGCGCGGGAATGGAGCAGTTGGGGGCTTGCTGCGCGTTGGCGGCCGTGGTGAACAGGACCGCAAAAAGAAGCAATGCAGTGAACCTGAGATGTCGCATGACCCCTCCGCCGTCAGAAGACTGCATCGGATTGTGTCCACTACTCACTTGCTCTGCGCAAATCTTGGCTCGCCTCTTGCGCCGGAGTTCGGAGCAAAGCTCTTACTCGGGAAGAATGGTCCCTCAACGCCGCGACGGGGAAACCGACTAAGACAAAAACCCCGTTGTTAGCTCATCCCCCATGGGAGCCGCCCAAAGACGGGCCTTGATCTTTGGCATCCTTCTGATGAAAACGATCATAGGCCCATGCAACAGAGAGACAGAAAAGGCCGCCGCCCATGACTAAAGTCGAAGCAGTTCCATTGGCTCCTAGCCCATGCGCAGAGGCTGTTGGCTCATACGTGGTGGCATAGCCGACACAAGAAAAGAATGTCAATACGGCGATTCGATCAAGCAGGCGTAATTTCCTGTCCTTAAAGGTGCGTGATAGAAATGTGGCCGCAACACAAAATGAAATGAAGAAAAGCCCCTCCAGTGGGGGAATCCGGACAGACGGCGACCCAAAGTTGTGACCACTAAATGCCATGATGGTCGCATTAAGAACCGCGCAAGCGAAAAGGCCTTGAAGATATTTGGCCCACAGGTTCATTGTCACAAACAAGATGGGAATTGTGACCAACAGATACACCAACCCCCTGGCCCGAGATTCATCTCCAGGATAGAAAACATCGCTAATGCCGGCCCAGAAGGTTAGGAGCACTCCCATACCGATAACTAAGGAGACCACCCCAAGGGCGAAACCTCCGGGGCTGCTCTCCGACCCCTCCAAATCGTCATTATTTCCATTTAGGATGGACACTGGGTTCCCTCTACTCAGACGAACAATCAAGTACTTCCGCACCAAATAAGCCCAAATCGACGGCATCCTTGATTGGAGATGCATCCTCTAGAAATCCCAAGACGCTTCGCAGGCCTCCCGAGGCGGAACGGCCCACCGTCGGCTCGAATACCCCGCGAAACCTAAGCGTCGTAAAGTTCGCCCCTGGGGTCATCGCCCTTCGCATGATCCCAGGGGCCGCGCCCACCGCGCTGCTCAGGGCATCATCCGCACTGCCTCCGAACGCCGCGTACAAGCCTGTAAAGGCATTTCCAGCGGCAAGCTGGATGCCAGAGCGCTCGCCAAGCTGACTTCCAGTGATTAGGTCATAAATCCCTCCAAGGCTGAATTTTGAGGCATCGTTGACCATACACTGATTGAAGCTCACGCCGGGGCTCTCGAGTCCGCTAGGAGAGAGCCAGCCGGTTTCTCTTCCGACCTGGGAAAACACATATTGAGCGGAATCGGAGAGACAATCGTCGCAGGGATCCTCCGCCGCTGCGCTCGCAATACTATTCAAATTCGCGGCCGACGCCTCGACAGGCATGGGCGGCGGAGGCTGTGGTGGTGGTGCATAGCCACCGCCCCCATTACCGCCGCCTCCACCACTTCCGCTATTACCATCGCCTCCACCGCCATTACCACCGCCTCCGCCACCGCTGCAATCGACGTAGGCGCAGGGATCGCCTCCGCCGCCGCAAGTTGGATCCCCATCGCATGGGTCGACTCCGCCATCACCACCATCACCGCCATCACCTCCGCAGTTATAACAAACATAGATACCGCCGCCATCACCACCATCACCGCCATCATCCTGCAATCCCGAAGGGTCCGTCAGATTCAGTGGATTGTTCAGCACGTAGGCATAGCGATTGAGCGACTGAGGATTCGTGGGGTCCATGGACCCGAGATACAGATCGGGAGAAGGCCACCGGCCCTGCGTACCGTATTCGCGAGCCGGGAAATCGTAGAGGTTCCCCACCGTATCCTGATTCATGCCGGTGAACGAAGGGTCCGCGGTTCCCGCCTGCGCGTATGGCTCGCCAAAGGGGCCATAGGCCGTGCTCGAATAAAATCCCTGCGATGGCGTGGACGCAAACCGCGAGCTTCCCTGCCAGTCCGGATGGCGATAATACGCGAGCCCGCTCGGACCGTAGACGGCGGTGACTCCTCCCGGGAGAGGCACGAACGCTTTCTGGAAGCTCTGGCCGTTCATGATGGCCAGCTTATTGCCCGTGGGCGCGTACGCGATCTGGAAGTAAACGCCGGAGTTATTCATCTCCACCATGCGCCCCAGTGCGTCATAGGTGATGCTCACGCCGTCTATCGAGAGAGGCTTCGCCTCCGCATCCCAGGTGTACGCGTGCAAAGAATCGTTCAGGACATTGCCATTGGCGTCGTAGCTCACTGAAGTCATCTGGTTCGTGGCTGGATTGTAGCCTGGCTGGAAGGACATGGTGCCGTCCTTCGATAAGTTCCCAAATTGATCGTAGGAGAAGGTTTGTTGCCAGGCCGACCCGCAGTTCGCGCTGCATACGCGCTGCTTCCAGTTTCCAATTTCTAGTTTCGATTTTCCACTTTCCATTTTCCTGTTTCTAGTAAATATCGTACTGCTCCCAATGTAGCGTCGGGTCGGCCTGAATGATGACGCTCTTTTTCGTCCACCGTTCCAGCTCCTCGATCAGCGACGATTCGCGCGTCTTCAGCGCCTTCGAAATTTCCGGATGCACGCGCAGCGTGATGCTCCCGGAATCTATTTCCGGAGCCATCTTCCGCGCCTCGGTCTGAATTTCGTAGCTCAGCGTGGCAATGGATTTCACCATCCCCGAACCCGTGCAATAAGGACACGGCTGGCACAGCGTCCGCTCCAGCGCCTGCTTGGTGCGCTTGCGCGTGATGGCCACCAGGCCGAATTCGTTGAAGCGCAGCACCTTCGACGGCGCGCGGTCGGCTCGCAGCGCGTCTTCGAGCGCGGCCATCACTTTTTCCCGGTTCCGCCGCTCCTCCATGTCAATGAAATCAATCACGATGATCCCGCCCAAATCGCGCAGCCGCATCTGCCGCACGATTTCTTTCACTGCCTCGGTGTTGGTCCGCACGATCGTGTCTTCCAGCCGGTTCGAGCCCTTGCCCACGAATTTCCCGGTATTGACGTCAATCGCCACCAGCGCTTCGGTGTGATTGATCACAATGTATCCGCCCGACTTCAGCCACACCTTGGGCCTCAACCCCTTGTCTATTTCCTGCTGAATCCCGAACTCCTCGAATACCGGCGTGTCCTTGGTGTAGAGCTTCACGCGGTTCACCATTTGCGGCTGGAACCGGCTCATGAACTCGACCACCTTCGCATACTCCTCCTCCAAATCCACCCAGATGGCGCTGAAATCCGGAGTGATGTAGTCGCGCAGGATGCGCTCCACCAGATTCAGGTCGCGGTGCAATATCGAAGGCGCTTTGCGCTGCTCCGAGCGCGCCTTGATTTCCGACCACGTCCGCGTCAGGAACTCCACATCCGCCCGCACTTCATCCGCCGTGGCGCTGCCCGCCGCCGTGCGCACAATGAACCCTCCGCCCGCCGCGCCCTTCGCTTCATTCACCAGATGGCGCAGCCGCGCGCGGTCCTCCGCCGACGCGATCTTCCGCGATACGCCCGTGTGGTCGAGCGTCGGCATATACACCAGAAAGCGCCCCGGCAGCGCCACATGGCTCGTGATTCGCGCGCCCTTCTTGCCCAACGGCTCCTTGGCGATCTGCACGATGATTTCCTGCCCCTGCTTGAGCATGTCGGCAATCAACTGCGGCCGCCGCGGTGGAAAGCGATGGTGGCCCGGCCCTCCATGGCCCTGCTGCGGGCGGCGTCCGCGGTCGTCGCGCCGGCCACGGTCCCGATTCCCGCCTCGCCTCGCCGGATGCTGCATCCGCGCGCGGAAATCACCACTGATGCGAGCCTGTTGGATGGGCGGCTCCTGCGGCGCGGGATTTTCGGCCGCATCCGGCGAACCATTTTCCGCGTGCGCTGCTTCCAGCTCGAATCCTTGGACTTCCTCGGCGGGCGGCGCGATCATTCCTTCACCTTCCGCTTCGGCCTCCTCTTCGGCGAGTTCGTGTTCCTCCTCCGAGGTCGCGGCTTCTTCCAATTCAGATTCGGCGATGTCCGCGTCGCCTGCTTCCGCCGAGGCCACGAAATCCCTGCGCTGCGCCTCGCGGGCCTCTTCTTCAATCTGCGCTTCGGCCACGTGCTCGGCCAGCGTCGCCGCTTCGTCCTCGCTCAGTTCCGCCGCCGTATGCGCTTCGTCGGCGATGGCGGCTTCGTGGACGTATTGCGCTTCTTCCACCCGCTCATCCTCTTCTCGTTCTTCCCGCTCTCCCATCGCTTCCTGCGGCGCATCGAGCGGCGCCGCCGGGCCCGCCGTCTCCTCCGCGCGCTCTTCGACAATCGGCTCGTGCCGCTGCCATTTCGAAAGCGACTCGCCGGGCAGCGGCTCGAGTCCTGTCGGCAACGCTCGATCGAATGTGGCCCGTGCTTCGGCCGGCGCCGCGGATTCCTGCTCGCGGGCTGGTTCTACTATCGTGTTCGGCTCAACCGTCGCGCTCGACTCCGGCGCGTCGGAGGCATCTTCCATTGGAGTGTATGGAACAGCGGCTCCCGGAACCTTGTCGCGGTATTTTGCGAGAGACTCCCCCGGCAGAATGATAGAGATGCTGCCATCGGGCGGCGCGGATTCGTCCGTCCGGTCTTCGACGGGACGCGTCGATGCATATTTCGAGGAAGGCAGATCGCGGCTATAGCGCTGATTGCCGCTGCGTCCGCCGCCGCCTCTGCCGAAGCGTCCGCCGCGGCCTCCGCCTCCGCCACGGCGTCCAAAATCGCGCCCACCGCGGGAGCGATTGTCAAAGCGCGGCCGATCCGGTGGCCGGGAAGGGCTGTTCGCGGGCGCCACGTTCGCCGCCGCCGCCGGCAATTCGGACTCGACGTCGGCAGGCTCCACGGCAGCCGTCGCTGCCGTCGCGGGGAATACCTGCCCGCCCTGCTCTTCCATTTTGTGGAGTTTGTCTTCGACCGTGGTTACTACGTGGTCGAATTCCTCGATACCTTCGAGGAAGTCGGTCACATAAAGGAACGCGTCCCCGTCCAATCCTATATCCACGAACGCCGATTGCATCCCCGGGAGAACGCGCGTGACGCGGCCCTTGTAAATGCTGCCTACTAAAGCAAACTCTTTTTCTCTTTCGACGTAATATTCACAGAGCTGACCTTCTTCGAGAATGGCAACCCGCGTCTCGTGCGGATTCGCCGATATCACCATTTCTTTGGACATGTAAACTGCTCCTCATGGCGCACCGGGGGACCGCGCGCTCTGGACCGCTGTGGCGGAAGGCAGAGCCTTGTGACCGCCGCGACGAGCCGCGCAGGACTTTTCTATTGAGCGTTTGGATCACGATGCCACCCGATGCGTTGTTCCATAATCAGATTTGAAATCCAGGTCCCGACAGAGCGGGACGCAAGCACTGAACCATCGAGGCTCAGTTGACGAAGCGCCGCATGCGGACGTTCATCACCAAGCCCAAAGCCAAAAAAACAAAAGCCGTGGCCGACCCGCCGTAACTCATGAGCGGCAGTGGAATGCCGGTGACCGGCACATATCCGATCACCATCGAGGCGTTGACCAGAACGTGGAAGCCCAAGATCGCCGTGACTCCCACGACCACATACGTCCCGGCGCGATCTTTGGCCTTCTGAGCGTTATCCAACAGCCGCAAAACCAGACCCAAGTACAAAAGTAAAACGACGCAAACTCCGATGAAACCTTGTTCCTCAGCCATTGCCGCGAGAATGAAATCCGAGTAGCGGACGGGCACAAAGCCCAATTGGTTCTGGCTGCCCTTGCCAAATCCCTTTCCCCAGAAGCCGCCGGAGCCGACGGCGATTTCGGACTGGAGAATCTGATAGCCGGCGCCACGCTGGTCTTCCTCCGGATGGAGGAATGTTTGAATTCGCTGCTGCTGGTAGGGTTTCAGATGACGCCGCATGTTCCAGCCGACTGGGACCATCAAAGCGATGAGCACGAGGCCCGCAGCCGCATGCTTCCAATTGACGCCCGCAAGAAATATCCCGACCAATGCGACGGGAACGAGGACCATGGCAGTTCCCAAGTCGGGCTGCTTCAAGATCAAACCTACGGGAATCAGGGTCAAAATGCCAACCTTCAGGAGGTCTCCCAGCGTTAGGCAGTCCGTGCGCACTTCCGTGAAGTAGCGCGCCAGCACAATGATTATAATCAACTTCATGAGTTCTGACACTTGTAAATTCACCCCGCCACCGAGCTCGACCCAGCGTCTGGCGCCGAATCGTGAGTGACCGATGACCAGGACGATGAGGAGCGTGGCGACCCCAAAGACGTAGAGTGCGGGAGCCTGGTCCATCAGAGTGTGATAGTCGATGAGAGAAATAATAAACATACTGATCAAGCCGATCCCGATCCACATTACCTGTTTCCATTGCATGCCCGCCATGCCGCTCGCGTGAGTGGAGGAATAAATTTCGAGCAGACCAAGACAACTAATCGCACCCACGATGGCGAGTAAAGTCCAGTCGAAATCCTGAATGCGCGGACGCTCCTTCATGGGTGCACGGCTCCCGCTCCCGCAGCCTCGGCGACCGCGGGCACGGCGCGCGGCTCGCCTGTATTGTCGGTGGTAACCGGTCGTTGCAGCCGGCCATTCTTCTTATCGTAATAGGCCTTCACGATGTCGCGCACAATGGGCGCGGCCGAGGTGCTGCCCCATCCTCCGGATTGCACCAGCGCCGCGACGACGATATCCGGATTACGGCGAGGAGCGTAGCCGACGAACCATCCGTTTTCCTTCAATTTCTTGCCCAGTTTATTCTGCAGATCGAAGCTTTCGATTTGGGCAGTGCCTGTTTTGCCGGCAAAGTCAACGTCTTGCAGCTTGACTTGCCCCTCGGTTGTGCCATCAGGCTCATTGACGACACCCCACATAGCGTCGGTTACCTGTTGGACGGTGTCATCCGAGAGAGGAAAGGACCCGAATTTCAGATCCGTGGCATTTTTCATGAGGTGTGGGGGAATCAAAGTGCCGCCATTGGCCACAGCCGCGATCATGCGGGCGAGCTGGATCGGCGTGACCATCACAGCGCCTTGCCCGATGGAGACGGAAATCGTGGAGCCTGGATACCACTTGTGATGGTAGGTGTGCTCGACCCAATCCTCGGAGGGGACCAGGCCGGGCTCTTCCCCGGGCAAATCAATTCCCGTGCGGCGGCCGAGACCGAGGCCGAAAGCATACTGGTCGATGCGGTCGATTCCGAGCAATTTGCCGACGTTATAAAAGTAGACATCGCAGGAAGCCACGATGCCTTTGTGGAGATCGACGAGGCCGTGGGCGTGATCGCAGTGAAATGTGCGGCCATAAAAATCGGCGTACCCAGGGCAGAAGGCGGTGAAATTTGCCGGGATGGCCTTGGATTCGAGCATGGCAGTGGCCATGACGACCTTGAAGACGGAGCCAGGAGCGAGCTGCGCCTGAATTGCGCGGTTTAGGAGCGGTGTGTTGGGGTCGGAGTTGAGGGCTTGCCACTCCGCCGGCGGAATGCGAACAGAGAAATCATTGGGGTTAAAAGTGGGCTGGCTGACCATGGCGAGGATTTCACCTGTGCGCGCGTCCATGGCGACTACGGCGCCCATTTTACCGGCTAAATCGGTTTCCGCGATGGATTGCAGATCATAATCAATGGTGAGTTGAATGGGTTTTCCGTAGATTGCATCGAGGTTGTCGAGGGTGCGCACGGTCTTGCCCACGCTATTGACGACGACGCGGCGCATTCCGTCTGTCCCTTCGAGCTGGTCGTTGTATTCCTTTTCGATGCCCGCTTTCCCGACGAGGTCGCCGGGGCGATAGCGCCCGTCGCTCTGCTCAAGCTCCTGAGGCGAAACATCGCCGACGTAGCCGATGGTGTTGGCAAGCATCTCGCCATAGGGGTAGCGGCGGCGCTGGACCATCATGAGTTCGAGGACGGGCAGGTCGGTGCGGTGCGATTCTACGAAAGCAATGTCCGCATCGCTCGCCGCCGGCTTGATGACAATGGGCTGGAATTTGGGCTCGTTCCTGGCGGCATCGAGCTGCTGGCGCAAATCCGTGGGGGAAATGTCGAGGCCATCTTCAATTTGCGGGAGGCTCCTCTGAATCAATTTAGGGTCATCGCGAAGCAGCAGGATGCTGAAGGAGGGATAGCTATCCACGAGGACGCGGCCTTCGCGGTCGAGCATCGCGCCGCGCGGCGCGATGATGGGGATATAGCGGATCTGATTGCGTTCGGCGAGGTCGGCAAAATGCGTTGACTGAATCACCTGAAGTTTCCAAAAGCCGACCAATAGGAGGATCGTAAGAATCACAGATACATAGGAAATGAGTGTGAGCCTTCCCTGAGGAATCTTCTGGTCGTTCGTGTTCCAAGGCGCCAACTGAACTCCTGCGCGGCGGGTCGTGCTCGGCCCTGATGCGCTTCAACTCTGAATGCGGGCGGGAACCAAGCGGTCTTTACGCTATCACCTGCTGTGCGCGACCTGCAAGCCGCCTATGCCCTTTCGGTCAACGGGCCGTCTGCCTGGGAATGGGATGCGGGGATCAGCTAAGAGGTTCGACGGAGACGATCGAGGAGGGCGAAGAAGACGATACCGAAGGCGGCCGTCACGAGAGAATCGAGCAAAAGGCGCAACGTGAAGAATGGCTCCGAATGATTTAGGAGGACGCGCTCGGTGATGGCCAGCACGGCCTGATGAAAATGAAACAAGAGGAACACGAGGACGAAGCGGCTGGCGGGATGTTCCGTATCAACCTGCGCGCCGACGGAAGACGCCAGATAGCCCACGAGTGTTTTGGCGATTCCGTACATGCCGATGGGATTGCCGTGGCTGAGGGCGTCCTGAAGGATGCCGATGGCTGCTCCCAGGAACATGCCGGAGACAGGATTGCGCCGGCTGACACCGAAATAGATTGTGACCAGCAGAGGCAGATCAATCAATTCCGCCCAGCGGCCATACTTATGAAGAAACGCCTGCACGACCAGCGCGAGGAAAGAGACGAAAGCGACCGCGCCGGAATAATATCTGTGCACTTCGACATTGGGTTCGGATCGCGCGCCAGTATTCAACATGTAGGACATTTTATTGTTGAGGAGCGGGTGGATTTGCCGCTGGAAGGGAACCGGGACTGGAAGCGGGAGTATCCGTTGCCGATTTTCTGGAACTCGGTTTGGGAGACGCAACCGCAGGGTGCTTCGACGCGACGGCAGCCGCTTGCGTAGGCGTGCTAGCCGGCGCGGTGGGTTCCGCATCAACAGTGAGCGCTGCGGTCTTTGGGGGTGTCAATTCCTGGAGCGAAAGGAGAACGAGGACGTCTTCCAGGCGATCGAGGCGCACGGCCGGTTCCACGTGAATGGTCTGAAAGGGATTTCCCGGCGCGGCATCCGCCACGGCGCCAACCAGCAGACCTTTGGGGAAGATGCGGTCCTCTCCGGATGTAAGAATCGTTTCGCCCACGCGGACTTTTTCGGTGTTCACCACATATTCCATGCGCGGCAGGGCGTCTCCGCTGCCCTTCACGACGCCGTGCGTGCGCGTGTCCGCAAAGAGAACACCCACACCGCTGTCCCTATCGTTGATGAGCAGGACCTGGGCTGTGGAGGGAAAGAGTTCCATAATTTTGCCCACGACGCCGTCCGGAGTGATCACGGCCATATTGCGCCGCACACGATCGCGCTCGCCGCGATTGATAAAGAGCGTATGCGAGACGGGATCGGCGCTCGCTCCGATTACCTGGGCCGCGAGCATGGGCGCCTCGGGGTGGGCTTCGCGAAAATCGAGCAGGATGGCCAGGCGCTGCGCCTCGGCGGTCTGGGATTCGAGTTCGGCATTCCGCAGCCGCAATCGGCCGAGTTCGGCGCGCAGGCTCTGATTTTCGGCGCGAGCGTTGTGCAGGGCCACATAGCCGCTCCAGAAGCCGCCCGCCCGCGAGAAAATCCAGGTGCCGGCGCGTTCCGCCGGGGAGGTTACCTCGACGGCCCAATAGCGGATCAAACGCACGTCGTGCTCCCGCTTGATTTGAAAGGCCAGCAGAAGGATCTGCGCGAGGACAACGCCAGCCAGGAGTCTCAGCGGTCGCCGCCGCGAAAAGATCGCGTGCATGTCAATCGATCGAAACCAGGCGCAGCAGCCGAAAATCACTGAGCATTTTCCCGGTACCGAGCACGACGGAAGCGAGAGGATCATCGGCGATGGAGACGGGCAAGCCGGTTTCCTCGCGGATGCGCTTATCGAGATTCTTGATGAGCGCACCGCCGCCGGTAAGGACGATGCCACGATCGCTGATGTCCGCGGAAAGTTCGGGAGGGGTGCGCTCGAGAGCCACGCGAATGGCGTTGAGGATCGTGGAGATGCATTCGGAAAGAGCTTCGCGGATTTCGCTGTCGTCGATGGTGACGGTGCGCGGGACGCCTTCGATCAAGTTGCGCCCTTTCACTTCCAGCGTGAGAGGTTTTTCCAGCGGGTACGCCGAGCCGATTTCGATTTTGATCTGTTCGGCAGTGCGCTCGCCAACGAGCAAATTGTATTTGCGCTTCAGATAGTGCGTGACGGCTTCGTCCATTTCGTTGCCGGCCACGCGGACGGAGCGCGAATAAACGATTCCGCTCATGGAGATGACGGCAATGTCGGTGGTCCCGCCGCCGATATCCACGACCATGTTTCCCGAGGGTTCCTCGATGGGCAGGCCGGCGCCGATGGCGGCCGCCATGGCCTGCTCGACGAGATAGACTTCGCTGGCGCGAGCGCGATAGGCGGAATCCTGCACGGCGCGCTTTTCGACGGGCGTGATTTCGCTGGGAACGCCGATCACGATGCGAGGGTGAACGAGCACGCGGCGGTTGTGGGCCTTCTGGATGAAATAGGTGAGCATTTTTTCGGTGACCTTGAAGTCGGCGATGACGCCGTCCTTCATGGGCTTGATGGCCACCACGTTGCCCGGCGTGCGCCCGAGCATCTCCTTGGCTTCCCGGCCCACGGCCACCACTTCGCCGCTGTTTTTGTTGATGGCCACGATGGAGGGTTCGTTCACGACAATCCCTTTTCCACGGGCATAGACGAGCGTGTTCGCGGTTCCCAGGTCAATAGCAAGGTCGGAAGAAAAGAGGCTGAAGACCGACCGCATGTTGAAGCCGTTTTTGGTCACGACTTACTTCCCCCATTGGTTTTCACAGGCATGCCGCAACGGCCCGCGTTTGCCGGTCGTCAAGCTCCCAAGCGGCGTGATGCAAAGCTCATTCCAATCCGCCGGTGATTGTAACCCCTGAAAGGAACCGAAGGGTCATGGCGGGGTTCCCTCGTCCGCGGTCCGGGCACGGAAAACCCGCCGTTGTATCGGCGAACATTTTGTCAGCATCGTATCAAATTTTACGGGATCACAACCTCCTGGCGGATGATGGCCGTTCCGCCCCGGCGGTTTTGTCCGGTAATGACGATCTCGTGGCTGCCTCGCTGCATCGGCTCGGTGAAAAACCGGAATTTGCCATCGGGCTGAATATCGGCAACCTGCTCTCCGTTCACGATGAGGGTGGCGCCCGGTTCGGTGTGGCCGATGAGCTCGACGACATTCCCTTGAAGTTCGGTCGAGTCCACTTGGAGGAGCATTTCCTGTTCTTTCCCCTGGACCACGAGAGTGAACTTGAATGGGTCGCTCGCGTCGCTCACGCTACCCTTGGCGTCAACCGCGCGCACTCTCCAGAAGTAGTCGCCGGGATCGAATCCGGAAACGTCCACGCTGGTGTCGGCAATTTTCCTTTCGATGACGACGCTGTTGAACACGGTCGTCTGGCTGGCCTGAAAAATGTACATCTTCGCGGTCGGGGCCGGATTCCAGGAAAAGTGAACTGGGTCGTGCTTGGGGTCGGCGAGGGTGATGGGCTGCAAATTAAGCGGCTCGACGAGCTCGGGCGGCGCGAGCACATCGGATTTCGTTATGGTGCCGCCCGTGGGGAATTCGACGCGCTGATGCTGGCCGATGTCCACGTGCTCGTCCCCGCGGGTTAATTCCGCGCTTCCCGAAGCGACGGTAATTTGCTGCTGCTGCGTAGCCGGATCCGTGCTGACCGCCGCGCGGCTATTGGCATGCAGGGACGCGACGGCATCTCCAAAGGAAACCTCCGCTTTCGAATCGGGGACCGGCCATGAACCGGTGTTGAGGTCCACCTGCCCGGCGCTGATATGAACGCCGACCTGCGTGGAGCGATCCGGGGCGACAATATTTTCTTCCACGGTGACAAGGGTATCGCCCTTCACGGTGTAGGTTGTTCCGTCGGCGAAGGCGATGCGCGCCATTCCTTGAGAGTCTGTCTGAATCAGATCGCCCTTGTCCAGAGTGATCTGATAATCGGCGTTCTGCCACTGCACGGAATTGGATTTCTTGACTTGCACTCTGCCATCCAGATTGACGAAGCGCGCCTGTCTCGGGGTGATGCTGGCAACGACGCCGCCGTTGGGAGTGACGGCATCGGAAATGCGCCGGATGAGATTTCTCGAGAAGTCCGGGGAAACGAGGTAGACGGTGGCCAGCACAATGATCGGGATGACCGTGGCGTAGAGCACGACCGTGCGATAACGCACGGTGTGCCAATACACTTCCACGCGCGAGATCTTCGCCTTATCAGAGTCCGAGTTTTTTGAATCCATCATGTGGTATCGCGCCGATTCCCCAATCTAGCATAGGGATATAGAGGCCCTTCAACACGGCGGAAGAACAGTTGCGAAATCGCTAACACCCTATGGGACAGGCGCCGCGAAAGGGCAGGGACGCAGGAAACAGGAGGGGCGCGCCCAGAGGATGCTGAGCAGCGCGCAAGACGAGGTCATTTTGGAGGTTGACCGAAGCGGCCTGATTTAGGGAGACTAGAGATGTCTCCACCGTGGGCCATGCTGCGGTCCACGGCGGGAGCAACGCGGCAAGAAGGCGAAAAACATGAGCGAGAGTATCGGCGAACTGAAGCCTCCATCGAGATTGATGCTGACGCCGGGCCCATCTTGCATGGACCCGCGCGTGTACCGCGTGCTCGGGATGCCGGTGGTGGGCCACATGGATCCGTGGTTCATCCAAATGATGGGCGAGGTGCAGATTTTGCTTCGCCATGTGTTCCAAACGCAGAACCGCATCACATTTCCGATTTCCGCGTCAGGCTCGGGCGGGATCGAAGCGGCGGTGATGAATACGCTGGAAGAGGGCGACGAGTGCATCGTTTGCGTGAACGGAGCATTTTCCGAGCGGATGGCTTTGATGGCGGAGCGCATCCCGGCGAAGGTGACGCGAGTGGAAGCGCCGTACGGCCGCACGGTGGATCTCGAGGATGTGCGCCGCGCAGGCAAGGGCCGGAAAATTAGATTCGTTGGTCTGGCGCATGGAGAGACTTCCACGGGAGTGGTGCAGCGCCTGGATGATTACCGCAAAGTGGCGGATGAACTGGGCGCATTGCTCGTCGTGGATGCGGTGCCGACGCTCGCCGGCATCCCGCTCGATGTGGATGGCCAGCGCTTGGACGTCTGCTTCGCGGGTTCGCAAAAGGGGCTGAGCGCGCCTCCCGGAATGGCGCCCATCACGGTGAGCGCGCGCGTCGAAGAGCGGATACGCCAGCGCAAACAGCCGGTTCGAAGCTGGTATTTCGATTTAACTCCCGCGATGGACTATTGGGGGAAGGAGCGGACGTATCACCACACGCCGCCGATCCCTCTGCTCTACGGCTTGCGCGAGGCGCTGCGGATCGTGCTTGAGGAAGGTCTGGAAGCGCGCTGGGAACGCCACGCGCACAACCAGCAAGCCCTGATCGCGGGAATCGAAGCGATGGGCCTGGAGTTGCTGGTGGAGAATCCGGCGGACCGTCTGGTGACCGTAACGGCAGTGAAAACGGCGGCGGGAATCGAAGACAAGCAGGTGCGCCAGCAACTCCTGGACGAGTTCAACATAGAGATCGCGGGAGGCTTTGGTCCGCTGAAGGGGAAGATGTGGCGCATCGGTCTGATGGGCTATTCAAGCCAGAAGGCGAACGTGCTTACCTTTCTCGCTGCGTTCGAGAAAGTCCTGGAAGATCAGGGTTTTCATGCGCCTGCCGGCGCGGGAGTGGCGGCGGCGATTCACAGCTACCAGCAGTCCACGCAACCCATGGCTGCGGGGGCGCGTAAATAGGCGGGACTATTGGACGGACCGATGGCGAAAACAGCGACTACGACAATTCCGAATGCCGGCAAGATGAGCGAGTTCATCGGCGCTTTCGATGTGCCCTCGAAGGTGACGGATTGCGTCTACCATTGCCGCTTTTCCCATTGCTGGAACGCCATCGCCACGCGCCACAGCGACACGATGGATTGCAAGTTTTTCGTGGACGGCAAGAGAGTCATCCTCGGGCTGGCGGATCCGGCATTCGTTGCGTTTCGCTCGCGTGCGGGCCGAGGCCTCAGCGACCGTGAGGCAAGCTACATCGGCGCCGAGTATCTGCGCGAACGGCTCGAACAGGAGGATGAACACCCGCTCTATGACGTTCCCGCGGCCGCGGTTCTCCGCATCATCGAGAAGCTCGGCATCCATTGAGCGAGCGAGGCGCTTTCATGAAAATACGGACGAGAGCAGAGACGTGTGGAGTTGCGGGACCGGAGAATCGAACGGGTGAAATTCTCCGGCCTCGCGAGCGGCGAAGTTTTCGAGCAGCGGCGATGGTTTTTGTGGCTCTCTCGATTGCCCCGGGTGCGCTGGCCGGAAACTCCGGAAATGCAGCGCAGGGGAAAGCGACGTTCCAAGAGCGGTGCGCGGTGTGCCATGGCGCGGACGCCTCCGGCCACACGCCCATTGCTCAAGCGCTCGGGACCATACCGGATTATCGTTCGAACACTGTCCAAAGCCTGACCGATGCGCAAATTCGCGCGGTCATTACGGATGGCAAGGGAAAGATGCCGCCGGTGCGGGGTGTGAGTGAAGCAGAAATCGCGAACCTGATCGCCTTCATACGCAGTCTCGCCAAAAAGTAGCGAGGCGAGCATGGAGGTTTTAGTTTCGCGTTAAGCGTCGGAGAGCGATCCATCCAGGCCCGGGCCGGGCTTCGGTTCCCCGGCGTTCGGCTCCAGGGCTTTCAATTCTTCCGCCTCGAATATCTCACCGCAATCAATACATTCGACGTAGCGGCTGTCTTTGTCCTGCGCAATCAGGCGCGTGCGTTCATGTTTGCAGGCGGCATCTGGCATATGGCAACCATCCCGGCAAGAACCTGCGGTCATTATAGCATTCGCGCGGAATCGGGTCCGCCCCTCGCGCGGAGTTGACAAACGCCCCGATTGCAACTATCAGTCTCTCTGCTGGAGTAGCGAAAGGCGGGCATTTGACCACCGAACGGAATTCGCAAGCGCGGCTGGGCAGCGTTCTCTTCTATGGCATTGTCATCATGCTTGGGTATCTGGTCTATCTGATCTTCGCGCCTTTTCTTGTGGCGCTGGCCTGGGCAGCCGTGCTGGTTGTGCTTTTCCATCCGATATACGCGCGGCTGGCGCGGCGATGGAAACCTACCAAGGCGGCGCTAGCGGCGACAGCGGGCGTGACGCTGATTCTGATTGTGCCCGCCTTGCTGGTGATGATCGCCTTCGTCCGGGAGGGCGTGGGGGCAGTCGAGTCCATTCAAGTGGGAGTTGCGGCCGGGCATTTCGCATGGGTGAGCCATCTTTGGGCGCGGATTCAACAACGCTTTCCTGAAGCGAGCCCAGGCGATTTGTCCGACCTCCTGCAGCGCCACGCAGAGCAGGCAACCGGCTATCTTGCAGGGCAACTCGGCGTGGTCCTGAGGCATACAGCGGTGTTTGTGTTCGATCTGGGCGTAACAATCCTGGCGATGTTTTATCTCTACCGCGACGGCGATTCGATTGTCACGCGGCTGGGAGAGTTGCTGCCATTCGAAGCCTCGCACCGCGAACAGATGTTCCGGGAGATACGAGACTTGATCCACGCGACGGTGGCATCCAGCCTGGCGGGAGCGGCCGTGAACGGTGTCCTCGGGGGATTGGGATTCGCGGTGACGGGTATCCGGGCACCCATTTTCTGGGGCGTCATGATGGCATTCTTTTCATTCCTACCGATCGTCGGGTCGGCGCTGATTTGGGTTCCCGCGGTAATCGCTCTGATAGCTGACGGACACTGGGGACGCGGGATTTTGGTGGCTGCGATTTGCATCTTTGGCTCGGTGGTGGTGGACAATTTGATCCGTCCGTGGCTGATCAGCGGGCGCACGCAGATGAGCATGCTGGCCATTTTTATCAGTATCCTCGGTGGCATTAGCGTGTTCGGGGTGCTGGGGATCGTACTCGGACCGATCGTCGTGGCCATCGCGACGAGCGTGCTCGATCTATATTCTCCCCACAGGCCTGTTGGAAGCAGCGCATCCAAAGCGAGTGGGAGGAAAACGAGCGCCGTGCTAGAGTAGCGCCCTTCGGATGAGCCCGCGGAACCCTATGGCCAAAAATTCCAATTCGAAGCATGTGAGCCTCTCACCAGGAAAACTTCGCTGGCGATGCGATCCCGCGCACATACCGTTCCAGACCACGGCGGAGGTGGAACCCATCGGGGGGGATATCGGGCAAGGGCGCGCGCTGCGCGCCTTGCGCATGGGAGTGGAGCTGACGGCCTCCGGGTACAACCTGTTCGTCTGCGGCCTTTCCGGAACGAGCCGCGGGGGCATGATCGTGCGCATGATTGAGGAGATGCGCCCGCAAAGCGAGCCCGCGCCGGACCGCTGCTACGTGAACAATTTCAAGAATGCGGACCGGCCACGGCTGCTCACGCTGCCGCGCGGCCAGGCGAATGCGTTCAAAAAGGAGATGGAATCGGGGATTGACTTCCTGCGCCGGCGCATCCCGCAAGTGTTCGAAGGAGAGCCGTTCCAGAGGCAGAAGACGCGCATCGTGGAACGGTTCACGCAGCGCGAAAAAGAGCTTATGGACGATTTCACGCGGCGGATCGCGCGCGAGCAGTTTGCGCTGGGCCGGATGCAGGTGGGCGCCGTGGCGCTGCCGGAGATTTTTCCCGTGCTCGACGGCCAGATGGTGCCGATCGAGGAAATTCCCAAGATGGTGCAGGAGGGAAAACTCGAAAGCACAGCCGCGGAAGAGCTGGAGCGGAAGTACGATCAGTTCCGGCAGGAATTTACCGTGGTGTACCGAAAGACGCTCTCTCTTTCGCGCGAGCTGGCAAGCGAAATGAGCTATCTCGAGCAGGAGGCGGCTTCGGTGCTGGTGGACGGCGTGATCGAGGAGCTCAAGGAGAAATATCCGAGCGCGCAAGTCGCCGAATATCTGGAGGAGGTGCGGCATCACATTCTCGATAATCTCGATCCGTTCAAGGAGCGCGAGGGAGAAGAGGAGCAGCCGCCTCCCGGAAGGAGTGCCGGGACCGCGGCTGGAGCGCTCCGACCGCGATCCCTTCCGCGTGTATGGCGTGAACGTGATTCTGGCCCACGACGGAGCAGGAAAAATGCCCCGTGATTTTCGAGACGATACCCACGTACGCGAACCTTTTCGGAACGATTCATCGCAGCTACGACGCGCGGGGAGGCTGGAACTCCGATTTCATGGACTTGCGGGGAGGCTCGCTGCTGCGGGCCGACGGCGGCTTCCTGGTGATGTATGCGCTCGATACGCTGACGGAGACGGGCGTGTGGCGCACGCTGAAGCGGACGCTGAATCACGGCAAGCTCGAAATTCAGCCGGTGGACATGTTTTTCCCGTTCAGCACGGCGGCGCTTAAACCCGAGCCGATCGACGTGCATGTGAAAATCATTCTGATCGGCGACCGCGACATGTATGAGTTGCTCTACGACTACGAAGACGACTTCAAAAAGATTTTCAAGGTGCGCGTGGAATTCGACGAGGAGATGAAATGGAGCGAGGAAGTGCTCCGGCAATACGGCGGACGCCTGCGCAAGCTTTCCGACGACGAAAATCTGTTGCCCTTCGACCGCACGGCTGTGGCGGCCATCCTGGAACATGGCGTGCGGCATGGCGGGACGGCGCGGAAAGATCACCACGCGATTCTTCGATCTCGCCGACCTCGGCGCGCGAGGCTTCCTACGCCGCGCGGCACGGCGGGCAGAGCGTGATCACGGCCGCGCACGTGCGGGAGGCCCTGGATGCGAAGATCGAGCGCCACAATCTTCTGGAGACGAAAATCCGCGAGATGATCGAACAGAACCTGCTGTTCATCGATACCACCGGCGAACGCGCGGGTCAGGTGAACGGCCTGAGCGTGATGGAAATCGGCGGCTACGCCTTCGGCAAGCCGGTGCGAATTACGGCCTCGGTGGCGCTCGGCAAGGCGGGGATCATCAATGTGGAGCGCGAGTCGAATCTCAGCGGGCGCTTCCATGACAAGGGCGTGCAGATTATCGCCGGATATTTGCGGCGGCACGTTCACGCTGGATAAGCCGCTCTCGCTCTCCGCGAGCGTTTGCTTCGAGCAGTCCTACTCCGGCGTGGACGGCGACAGCGCCAGTTCGACCGAGATTTACGCGCTACTTTCCGCGCTCTCCGGCCTTCCCATCCGACAGGAACTCGCCGTGACCGGATCGGTGAACCAGCAGGGCGACGTGCAGCCGATCGGCGGCGTGAACCAGAAGATTGAAGGCTTCTACGACGTCTGCCGGCTGAAGGGCCTCACGGGCAAGCAAGGAGTGCTGATCCCCGCCGAAAATGTGGAGGATTTGATGCTGCGGGATCAGGTGATCGAAGCCGTCGCCAAGGGCCAATTTCACATGTATCCCATTGCCACGATCGAGCAGGGCATCGAAATCCTCACGGGCGTTCGCGCGGGAAAACGAAACAGCGCGGGGAAATTCGAGCCTGGCAGCGTGTTCGCAAGAGTAGACGCGCGCCTGCGCCAGATGGCCACAACGCTCCGGAAGTACAAATAAAGACAGCCTTGGATTTTCCGCAAGCAGCGCGTCAGAGCAGGCGGCGCATCTGGATGGTCACCGTGAGCGTTTGCCCGTTGCGCTCGAGGAGCAGCGTGTATTTGTGGCCAATCTGGCGAAAAAGATTGCGGACGTCCCAAAGCGTGAGATCGGCGGCGGCCTCGTCGTCAACTCCAGCAATGATATCGCCCTTCTCGATTCCGGCTTCGGCGGCGGGAGTGGCGGGCGCGACTTCCGTGACGACGAAGGTTTTCAGGCCGGAGCCTTTGGCAACAATCGTAAGCCCGCTCTTATCTTCTTCGTCCTCTTCCTGGATGTGCAAATTCGGCTCGAGAATCAATCTCTGGTGGGGATAGTCGAAAATCACGGTAAAACGCCGCAGCATGTCTGCGCCGATTTCGCCGGCAATCCGGGAGCCGGCGACCGGCAGGCTGCCCTGCGAAAATACCACGATCGGACTATCGGCCTCGAATGGGCCTATCTCGAACGATTTCAGGCGGCCGAGAACGGCATCCTTGCCCTCATCGGAAAGAGGATCAGCTCCGGGAATCGTCGTCAATGGAGATGAGAAGAGGCCGCGCGACTCCGAGTATTTTTCCGAGAGGACGATCGAGGCATCGAGCGCCGTATTCACGGCGAATTCGGCTTCGAAGTGCTTGCCGCTCGCCATGGTGAACTTCGCCTGGATCACCGGCTCACCACCGGCAAACGTCAAAGGAAAACTCTTCCCCTGGCCGGAATACTGGTACGAGGCCGGATCGTAAAGCTGAAGCGTTTGCCGCGCGTAATCCACCTTCACCACAACAGCACTGAGAAAATCAGCGCCGAGTGTGCCTTCATATGGCCGGCCGACTTGCGCGCCGAAGCCGCTCTTGGCTATGGCGGGAAGTCCGGCCAGCGGAACATCCACGCCTGTGAAATCGAGTCCCGCAGGCTGGCCAGGCGCGATCCCCAACTCCGAAGCGCGCCCGGGATCGATCGAGGTAGCCGCGGCGGACGAGTCAAGGACGAAGAGAGAAGGCTGCGTCTGGTTGAGGCGCACGGGCAAGAAGATGAGATTGCCGATGAACTCCGCAGGGACCTGAGCCGCATTTCCGCCGAGCGCGAAGCGGGCGCGAGCGGCGGGCTGCTGCGGAGACGGCGCCGCGAACGCGAGAAAAAGCGCGCCGAGAGAAACGAGCATGGCCGCTTTCCGGCAGTTCATCGAGCCTCCCGAGAGAGGGCGCGGCTTACTGGATGTAGGAATCAAAGTAAACGCCGGTTGAATTTTTCCACCATCCGCCGACGCTCCTGTGCAGATGGCGCGAGATTACATCGAAGTTTATCTGCTTGAGCCAGCTCAAATCCGGCGCAGGCGATTTCGGTTGCTTCCTGGACTGCTCCCACTGAGCCTCAAGTGTCGCGGCGATCTTGTCCCAGGGGATTTGGTCGATTTCGCCGCCCGTCAGCCCGGAAAGATTGCCAGGCAGCAGCAACCGCATTTGGATGTATTCGGGATCGGCAAAGATAGTGCCGGAGTGCGCGCCGCCGGATGGGGAATCGAGCTGCTCGACTGCTGCTCGCAACATCGCTTTTCGCGGCGCGGTCAACAGCATTTGCGGAGTGACGGCCACGTAGTAAAACCTCCTGCGTTGCGCTCCCGTGGCCGGGTTCTTAGAGGGGAACAAGAGATCGAGGTACGTCGTATTCCCGGAAGAATCTTCCGCGACGATCGTTTTTCCCACAGCAGCTCGCAGAAGGCGCAGGACGTCGTCGGGTTTCTCGATCGTCACGGCGTATAACGCCTGCTGGGAGCCATCCTCGGAATAGTAAGACGCGGAGGCGAGCTCGCCCGAGAAAAGTCCGAGCGCGTCGCTAATGGACATTCCCAGGTAACTCTGGGCGATGGACTCCATAGGCCCAACACTGCTCGCTTGCTGCGGAGGCAGCGCCGCAATGATGGCAGCGCGAATAAGTGAATACGCCGCTCGGAGGTCCACGCGCGAAATGCGGAAGTCAGGAGCCGTGCCTATGGCGGGCTGCGTAAGAAATACGCCAGTGCTGGAGCCTACGACGTCGAACAAGCTGCCTGGCGAAGTGTCGCCCAAGACCGCGCCCCGAGCGCGGGTTGCTTCGCCGGAGAAGCTCATCCCTTCGCCGCCGGCATGCACCTTTTCGAGATGCAAGCCCTCGAGAAAAAGTGCGATAGATTTGTATTTCGGGCCCGGGGGTATCCACTTCGTGAAATCGGGAAGGCGGCCAAAAAAATCCACGGACGTATCGGAGCCAAGAAATTTGACGACGCCCTGGTATTCGGGCATCTGCCCCAAGGATGCGCCCGGCGTGGCGGCGCCCCCGAAACGGGTGATGAGGTCTTCGATGGTTCGTCTTTGGTTCGAGACGAGGTAATAGCCGCCCGCATGGGCTGTGTAGATGGCGCTGCCACTTCTTGTGCGGACTTCAACCGAAGTTCCGCCAAAGGCGTAACTCGTTACAGCCGGCGGCGTCCCAGCGGAGGCCTGGCTTGCGGCCGTAAGCATTTTAATCAAGTCTGCTTTTCCCGTTTCATCGTAAACCAGGAAAAATCCGCCGAGCGACAAAAGGCTTTGCGGCGAGGCCGTCACTTGAGGATTTGGATTTGCGACAAAGCCGACTACGGCCGGATTGTCCAGCAGAGACGATACAGCGGCAAGCACAATCCCCGGAGCTACGCCCTGGCTTCCATTCCTGCCGCGCAGGGTGTTCATCAGCCCCAGCCACAGGGGAGCCATGTCTGGATCTTTATAAAGTTGCAGAACATGGTTTTTCGCGGAGGCGGCCGTGAGGGACACCTTCCCGTGCCAATGTATGTAAAACACCGTGTCGGGAGGCAGACGCTCGGGAATCGGCGGGGCCTGCGCAAAAAGCGAAGATGGCTGGAGAAGGAATGCCAGGATGGACGCAGCGAACGCAAGACGCCGCCAACCGGCAGATATTTTTGGAATCGAATTCATCACGCCTCCTCCGCAGCGAGGGCCACGTGGTCTTCGCAGGATAAGACTGTCATGGCCGGACCCGCTGATTCTTCCCGATCACAATTATTGGCCTGGTGGCGGTGGCGCGGCGGAAGGCGGAGCTTCCGTGTCGGATTTGGGCGTGCTGAGATAACCCTTGGCCTGACCTTTCGAAACATCGAAGACGACGATCTCATAGGGGGCGCGGGCGCCGTGAACGTAAAATTGGACCGGCTCTTCGACGGTCTTATCTTTCTTTTCGATGCTCTTATCGTCCGCGATGACGGTCATCGTGTAGGTATTACGCTTCGGATCGGCCTTGCGCAGAGTCACCTGGATGGGACCGACATGCTGCGGAGACTTCGTCTTCGTGGTCAGCGTGAATTCAAAAATATCGCGCTCGCCAAGCCGTTTCAGCTCTTCGACCTCATCATGATTCCGGGCGATCAAGCCGCTCTGGACTCCGAGGTCGCCGATGGTGCTCGAGAGCTTGTTCTTGGTGGCTTCGAGATCCGCCTTCGTTGCCGCGATGTCGCTTTGGGTCCCGTTGAGCTGCGTTTCCACCTGGCCGAATTTCGTGGTGGTGTCGGACTGGACGGCGCCAATCTGCTCGCGAAACTGGGCGTCGCTCTGCTCCTGATCCTTGCGGATGCTCTGAGCGAGGCCGCGGGCGCGAGCCAGCTCGTCCTCCGTCAGCCCGAGTTTCTGCGAAGTGACTTCCAATTGGCCTTTGAGGTCGGCGAGCCGCGAGTTCGTCTTATCGATTTCGGCGGCGAGCGCCTGCGTCTTTTTCTCCGAGTCCTCCCGGGCGTCGCGCAATGCCTGGTGCTCCATGACGTGGGCATAAATCAGAAAGGCGACCAGGGCAAAGGCGATCACAAAAAGGACCGCGATCCAGCGCGGCAAAGCCGCGGCGTCGGATGGCGGATTATCCTGGGGCGAATTGAGCATCGAACTCATCAAGTCTCCTTACGGGCTGCGCGTGCCGCACCCAATTGTGGCGGAATTATCGCCGAGACGGCGGCGGAAGTCCATCTCCGGTGCGTCCTGCGTTGCCACGCCGGCGCGGCCAGCGGGCCTGGACCGAAGTTGTCAAGCCTCCGCGGGGCGTGAATTCGCCGATGACGGAGCACGATACGGGGCGAACAGCGGCGACGATGTCGCGCAACATGCGGTTGACCGCGTTCTCGTAAAAAATTCCCAGATTGCGGTACGCGAGCAGATACATTTTCAAGGCTTTCAATTCGAGGCAAAGCTTTTTCGGCTGGTAAAGGATGGTGATCGTGCCATAGTCCGGAAGGCCCGTCTTGGGACAGACGGATGTGTACTCGGCAAAATGGATGGTAATCTGGTAGCCGGGGAAATAGTTCGGCCACGTTTCGAGCCGGGGGAGTTTTGCGGCGATTCCCGCGCGCGCGTGCGCGGCGTCATAGTCGGGCATGCGGTGCCTCCCGCAAGTATTCTACACCGGCAGGGGTTCCCGTCCCGACGATAGTGAGCGCAGCGCGGATCTTGCCCGGGCGGGAAATTTTGGCTAAGCTGGCGTGGAAGCTTGGGAGTGAATCAGGGCGATGATCTGTCCGCAATGCCGCAGCGCTAACTGTTATCGTTCGCATCGCGGAGGTCCATTGGATTTCCTCGGCACGCTCGCCGGGATGCGCCCGTGGCGATGCCACGCCTGCGAGGGGCGATTCCATGCCTGGCTCGTGCCGCTTTCTTTTTCGGGATATGTCCATTGTCCGAGGTGCGGAAATTTTGATCTCCAGGTGGTTTCGCGTGAACTGGTGAAAGAGGGAACGTTCGTTTTCCTGAAGAAGCTCCTCAAATTCCCCGCCTACCGGTGCGACCCCTGCAGGCAGCGTTTTTTCAGCGTGCGTCGCTTCCGCCGCATCCTTCCATCGATGAGCCCTGCCGGGCCTGACGAGGCAGCGCGCGCCGCAAATTAAGGTTGAGCACGCGCTCCTTCCGGGAGTCCGCCCCTGGGACGTGCCGGGAAAGTCGCTGTTCAGTTCGGCAGCAGTCCGTACACGTCCAATTCGGTCTGCGTGCCGACGTACACCTTGCCGTTGGCTACGGTGGGCACTGTGAACTTTACGACCGGCCCGCCCGTATCGCGCGCGCCCTGTTTTGAGCTGTCATATAGCCTGGCTAAATTTGTGGCGTCGTACGCCCGCAGAACGGCGGTCTTTTGGCCGTAATCAATCACCCACACGATTCCATTCGCCGTGCCCTGTGCCGAAACCGATGGCGACACTCCCAAGCCATTATAGGTTTCATTCGTTTTGAAGGAAGGCGGAATTACAAATTGCCGGGTACTCGGATCGAAGTTTACGGCCATAAGCGGGTCGTTATCCCCGGCGCCATAGAGAGTGTTGTTGAAAAATGCCGGCGTGGCCCGGAAACCGCTCCCGGTATTGTTCCCGGATAATTTGAAGTACTGAACAACGCCGCCGTTGGCGGCCTGATAATGCCCCAGGTTGTCGCGATTCATCAGGTAGATGTTGCCGTCCTTGCCGCCGCAAAACATCAAGCGGGTGATACCCGGGGCGGTGAGGTCCGGGAGCAGGACCACGCCAGTGGAGCCCAGGTCGGCGTCACCTGTGTCCAGCGTGGCTTGGTTGAACGGTGTAAAGAAATCGGAAACGGCCAGAACATTGGTCAATTTGAGGGCGCTATCGCCGAAATCGTCATGGGGAGCCACGGGTGGGACCGCATTGGTTGTGTCGTCGAACGTCCCGTTGCCTACCGAAATGTAGATGTTGCCGCTCGAGTCCGCTGACGGCGCCGCTCCGGTCATCCAGACCCCGCCTTCCAGGCCACCGCTCGCCGAGCCATCGGGCGTGACGCTGAAGGCCGCCATCTGCTGGAGGTTTGATGCCGTGTAACCCATGATCCAGCCGTGGTAGATCGGCGTGTCGTCATTCGACCCCCACGCGATGTACACATTCCCATTGAGCAGCAGCAAGCCCGGCCGCTGGAGGTTGCGCAGGGGATCGAACGATAGCGTCGCGCCGGTCGCGCCGGACCGAGCCGGGCACGGAGGCCGCGATTACTTGCGGTGCCACATTGTTTGCGCCCGTTGTGATGTTGATGGCATAGAGGCGATGAATGTACGCGCCCGCATTTACCGATTCCGCAATGACATAGAGGGTGCCGGACACGGGGTCAATCACCGGCGTCCCGGTAATTCCAATCAGCCCTCCAATCCCCCTATTGCCGACGTTGGACGCGGTCACGGCGGTTTCGCCAGCCGACAGCAAACTCCGCTGCCACAAGGGAGTACAGGGAGTCGAATTTGAATCCGCATCGAAGGCGTAGAGCGAGTTGTTTTCCGTGGCCACGTAGACCACGTTATGCATCTTTCCGGAAATCGCGAGATTCGCAATGTAGAGTGGCTGAGCAAACACATATCCATCCACGGAGCAGGAAAAGAGCTTCCCGAAGGTCGCGCTGCTCACGTTCGCAGTCGTAAGGGCGTACTCCTTGGAGTTGACGCCTTGCCGCGTGGTATCACCCTCCATCCCGCGCCAGCTATAGATCCCGGCGAGGTTGGTGATTCCGATGGTGGCTGAGGCGTTTTTGGTGTTGTCCGCATTACTCGTCGCCGTGATAGTGTAGACGCCGGCAGGCACTCCCAAAGCGGAGTACGTGGTGGGAATAGAAGTATTGCTGCTGAACGAGCCGCCCGTGGCGCTCCATGTGACACCCAGATTTTGGGAATCACCGGTGACCGTAGCCGTAAAAATGAGTGTTTGCGAAAGTGTGAGACCGCCTTGCTGCGGACTGATCGAGACACTAATCCCAGGCGGCGGTGGAGGCGGTGGAGGCGCCTGCGACTGACTTCCTCCGCCACAGGCGCTAAGCGCAGCGGCAAGAAGTGCAAGCAGGCAGAAATGGAGAGCAACCCAGGCCGTTTTTTTCAACGGCCAGAAGAATATCTCAGCACACTTGAATGGTCCAGCGTTCCCGCTCATGGGATGGTTACTCTTCTGAATGGTGAACGGGCGCCTTCGAGCGCAGGCATCATTGGCGGCTTGCCGCCTGCTGGGCTTCGACTGAATCGAGGCTCTGGCGCGCGATGCCCAAGTCGGGATTCAGATCGAGCGCGTGCTGATAGGCGGCCGCCGCCTTATCCCATTCGGCTTCGTGCGCATAGACATTGCCAAGATTGAGCCATGCGGCGTCCTCGTGCGGTTCACCTGGATGAGATCGCAGCGCGGTAACCAATAGCTCGATGGCTTGGTCCATATTTCCCTCCTCGGCCAGGGTAATGGCGAGGTTGGTGCTCGCATCGAGATAGCCCGGTTCCAGTTGAAGCGCCTGACGGAACGCAGCAATGGACTCCTGTGTCTGCCCGTTCTCCTGGAGCGCCTCGCCCAGCGACGTGTATAAAACCGGATTCCCAGGCTCGACTTTGATCTCCTTACGGTCGTACTCGATCGCGCGATCCCACTGCTTGAGGTTGGCGTAGGTCTGCGCGTACAACGACCAGGGCATATCGGGCGTGGTCCTAAGTTTTTCGGCCTGCATAAGATGCGCACTGGCCCCCTGACTATCGCCCAGAGCGGAAAGCGCAACGGCAAGGTACAGATGTGTGATCGAAGAGGTCGGATCGAGGGCGAGCGCACGCTCGTAGGGCGCGAGGGCGTGATCATACTGCCCCGCTTCGAAGTATGCGAACCCTAGACCTGACTGGACCTTCAGGGAGTCAGGAGACTGCAGCGCCGATTTCTGGAAGAAGCTCAGGTCCGAGCGCCAGTCTGGAATGCGGCGCACGATCAGAACGCTGTAAAAGATCAAGACCAGGGCCAGCGCGGGATAGGCGAGCGTGAGCATCATCCTTCGCGACGTGCGTTCCTTCACTTGGAGCCAGGCCCATCCGCCCAGAATGCAAAAACCCAGGGATGGAATGTAGAGGTAGCGCTCCGCAAAGACATTCGCGCTCACATGGGAAATGCTCAGCGCGGGCGCGATGATTATGAAAAACCAGGCCAGGGCGAACGCCACGAGCGGCTGCGATTTTCGCATCCGGAACATCGCGATGGCCAGGGCGCTGATCATCGCCACACTGGCGATGAATTTCCAGCCCAGCGTGTTCTGGGGAGTGAAATCATAGTAGTAGTTCATGTTTATGGGCCAGAGGAGTTTGAAAATGTACTGGCAGAGCAGAACCGGAGCGGTGAGGAAAGTCTGCCGGCGCGTAAAGTGTTCTGATAAGGGTGCGAAGGAGCCGAGGACCCGTATGCGGATGGCGATGTAAATTCCCAGCGCGCAGAGATAGGGCAGAAGGCGCCGGAAGCCCAGACAGATGGCGCGGAGCGATTCGCGCCGGTAGAAGAATTCATAGGCGAGCAAGACGGCCGGGAAAACAAGCATGGTTTCCTTCGAGAACAGTCCCACAAAGAAAATCGCCGTTGCGAAGCCGTGGTTCCGCGCGGGATGGAGGCCGGTGCGGGCGCGATGATAGAAGCGCATGGCCGTGAAGTAGCACAGCGCGCAAAGCAGCTCAGGCAGGGCTGCGATCCAAACCACTGCCTCGACGTGGATGGGTTGGAACGCAAACAACAGGGCGGCGCAGAGGGCGAACTTTTCATCGGCCAGCGCGCGAACCAGAAAGTAGGCGCCAAAAACGGCCGCGATGTTGAGCAACAGATTCACAAGATGGAACGGCCAGGGGCGAAGGCCGAACAAATAATGCTCGCCCATGTAGAAAAGCATCTGAAGCGGCCGGTAGTAATTGTTGATGCTGGGACGGACAAACGACCAGACATTGGTCGCAAACAATCTCGGAATGTAGTGGTAGCTGGTGACAAGGGGGTTGCCCTGCAGTTGAAGCTCGTCATCGGTTACAAAGCCATTTCGGAGCGCATCCGCGTACAATGCCAGGCTCACGACGGCCAAAACCAGGAGATGCAGGGCTACTCTGCCGGAGGTTTCCCGCTCCGGCAAACCACCCCGGCGTGCGGAGGCTGGCCGTTTTGCAACCTTGTTCCTCCGGCCATTGCGCTTCCCAATCATCGCGCTGACATTCTAGCTTCGGCGCAGGGATCCGGTCCATTCGTGATCCGGCCCCTCGATGAGCTGTCCAGGACTGCCATCTGCCCAACGTTACTGCTTTTGGGGACGGTCACCGTCCTCGACGACTCACGGGCGCCTTCGAGCGCGGGCATCATTGCCGGCTTGCCGCCTGCTGCGCTTCGACCACATCGAGGCGCTGGCGCGCGACGTCCAAATCGGGATTCAGGTCCAGCGCGCGTTGGTAGGCGGCCGCTGCGTCATCCCAGTCAGCTTTGTTCGCATAGACATTGCCAAGATTAAACCAGCCAGCGTCCGCATGCGGCCCATCGGGGTGAGATCGCAGCGCGGTAACCAATAGCTCGATGGCCTGGTCCATATCTCCCTCCTCGGCCAGGGTGATGGCGAGGTTGACGCTCGCATCGAGATAGCCCGGTTCCAGTTGAAGCGCCTGACGGAACGCGGCGATGGACTCCTGTGTCTGCCCGTTTTTCTGGAGCGCTTCTCCGAGGACCGTGTACAGGGCCGGATTCTGCGGCTCAACTTCGATCTCCTTACGGTCGTACTCGATGGCGCGATCCCACTGCTTGAGGTTGGCGTAGGTCTGCGCGTACAACACCCAGGGCGCATCGGATGTGGTCCTAAGTTGTTCCGCCTGAGTGAGATGCGCGCTGGCCCCCTGGCTATCGCCCAGAGCGGAGAGCGTAACAGCAAGATACAGATGCGTGATCGAAGAGGTCGGATCGAGGGCGAGCGAGCGCTCGAAGGGCGCGAGGGCGTGATCATACTGCCCCGCTTCGTAGTATGCGGTCCCCAGACCTGTCTGGACCGTCGCGGAGTCAGGAGACTGCAATACCGTTTTCTGGTATAGCCGCAGGTTCGAGCGCCAGTCCGGAATGCGGCGCACGATCAGAACGCTGTAAAAGATCAAGACCAGGGCCAGCGCGGGATAGGCGAGCGTGAGCGCCATCCTTCGCGATGCGCGTTCCCTGACTCGGAGCCAGGCCCATCCGCCCAGAATGCAAAAACCCAGGGATGGAATGTAGAGGTAGCGCTCCGCAAAGACATTGCTGCTCACATTGTTGCTCACATTTGAAACGCTCAGGACGGGCGCGATAATTATGAAAAACCAGGCCAGGGCGAACGCCACGAGCGGCTGCGATTTTCGCATCCGGAACATCGCGATGGCCAGGGCGCTGATCATCGCCACACTGGCGATGAATTTCCAGCCCAGCGTGTTCTGGGGAGTGAAATCATAGTAGTAGTTCATGTTTATGGGCCAGAGCAGTTTGAAAATGTACTGACACAGCAGAACCGGTGCGGTGAGGAAAATCTGCCGGTGCGTAAAGTGTGCCGATGCCGGCGCGAAGGAGCCGAGGACCCTTATGCGGATGGCGATATAAATCCCCAGCGCGCAGAGATAGGGGAGGAGACGCCGGAAGCCCAGGCAGATGGCGCGGAGCGATTCGCGCCGGTAGAAGAATTCATAGGCGAGCAAGACGGCCGGGAAAACAAGCATGGTTTCCTTCGAGAACAGTCCCACAAAGAAAATCGCCGTTGCGAAGCCGTGGTTCCGCGCGGGATGGAGGCCGGTGCGGGCGCGATGATAGAAGCGCATGGCCGTGAAGTAGCACAGCGCGCAAAGCAGCTCAGGGAGCGCCGCAATCCAAACCACCACCTCGACGTGGATGGGCTGGAAGGCAAACAACAGGGCGGCCCAGAGCGCGAGCTTTTCATCGGCCAGCGCGCGAACCAGAAAGTAAGCAGCAAAAACGGCCGCGACGTTGAGCAGCAGATTCACAAGATGGAATGGCCAGGGGCGGAAGCCGAACAAATAGTACTCGCCCATGTAGACGAGCATCTGAAGCGGCCGGTAGTAATTGTTGAGGGTGTGACGGACAAACGACCAGACATTGGTCGTGAACAATCTGGGAATGTAGCGGTAGCTCCTGACAAAGGGATTGCTCTGCAATTGAAGCGTATCGTCGGTTATAAAGCCGTTTCGGAGCGCATCCGCGTACAGTGCCAGGCTGACGGCGGCCAAAACCAGGAGATGAAGGGCTGTGGCTATTCCGCCGCGCCCTAGCAGCTCTCGAAAACCAGCGTGGCGCGCGGGGGCTGGCCGTTCTGCAACCTTGCTCCTCTGACTATTGCGCTCCCGAATCATCGCGCTGACATTCTAGCCTCGGCGCAGGCATCCGAGCCAATCAAAGTGTGGCAAAGGATCCCATGGGTCTGGCGATGAGACCGCCATGCCGGTCCGAAAACGGTTTAGGTCTCACTAAGGGAATTGTGTCGAATCGGTACAGGTTGGCGTTTCGTGTCCAGAATCCCGCTATTATCAGAAATTCCCTATCGGCGGCCTTGGATTTTGTTGTAAACTCGTTTCCATAATGGCGCGGAAACAGGCCTCAGTACATGGGCCAACTAAATAGAGGGAAGGGAGGATATACGGAATGCGCAAAGTATTGTTCATCGCAGGGTTGCTTCTTCTCACGTCAGGAATTGCCCGTGCGGGTTGTGACCGGTTTGAGGTTGCTGGTGGCTACAAGTATGTGAGAGTCAGCAATTTCGCGTTCGAAGTGGTAAGTCTCGCGCCGACCGCAACGGTATTCACAGGGACTTCGTCCACGGTCAATCTAAACGGCTGGAACGCGGAGGTTGTGGTCAACCCGGCTTGCTGGCTGGGAATTGTGGGTGATTTCAACGGGGTCTATGCCAGTCCAGGGGGCGTCTCCGCCCACATATACACCCAAGAGGTTGGACCTCGCGTCAACTTTTTAAAATCAGCGCCCATCAATCCGTTTGTGGAAGCCCTTTTCGGCGGTGCTGAAGCGGGTGGCGGCGGCACGTCGTTCAACGCGTTTGCAGGGGAGTATGGCGGCGGAGTGGACGTCAACCTCGGGCCAACTTGGGCCCTCCGCGGCAGGATTGATGATGAATCCACGCATTTCTTCAGCCAGTTCCAGAATAGCTTGGGCGTTACTGCGGAGATCGTCTTGAAGTTTGGTGGGAGTCATTAAGTCAAGCGATTCCAAGGGGGGCTGACTCCTCGGAGTCGGCCCTCTAAACCTCGCTATTAGTTCAAAAAACCTTTACAATGGTGTCCTCTCCTCGCGCCTGCCTGTGAGCAGATCAAGCGGGCACGCCCATAGCGCGACAGGCGAACGTCTCAACTGCCTGTCAATACAAGCCTTGCAAATGGGGTGGTGAGCCGCGCAGGACTCGAACCTGCAACCCGCTGCCACTTCACCGAATGCTAAGTAGTTGATTCGTCTAGCTTGTTCTCGCGTCTCAGTATCCGGTTTTCGATGGTGTTCGGCGCTTAACGTTCCCCTATTGTTCCCCACCGGGTGGGCTGAACCCCTAGTTTGAGACAGTTTTCGCGGCCACACTTCCGCGTCCGACGATTACTTCCGAGTTGCCGACCATCCGCCCAGAACCGCGACTCCCGCCCCGCGCAACCCCGTCTGTGGCCAGACACGGACACTCGTCCGGTAGTCTGAGAAACGGGTTCGAGAAGTCCAATGTTGGGCCTTGGGATTTTCACGTAACCGCCGAAAAGGCTATGCAGTCGAGAACTTGGCTGGAGCGTTGAAAACTGAAACAATCAAATATAAGCTATCGGTCGCACGGGAGTTCAAAATGGAAATTCCGGCCAAGCACTCCGAATGCGTCAGCCAGAGGTCCAAATCGGGAATTCCGGTTGATTCGCAAATTATATTTGGGTACCCTTACGTGCTGCTCTTGCCACTATCGATATGGTTCTACTGTGGATCAGAGACTCAACGTGCCGACTGAGCGCGGGCTGAATTCTCCTCCTTCTCGAAGCCCGAGGTGTCTTTTTATTCCGTGCGTTGTTTTAGTGATTGCTCTTTCAGCAGCCGGACAACAGTCATATCGCAGCAACAAAGCCTTCGTCCGCATTCCAATACTGCTTCGCAGCAGAATCGACCCGCAGTTGGCTCGAACAGCTCGATGCCCTTAAGGGCACTCCGGTTTCTAGGCTGGCGCGAAAGCGCGAAGGAAGGTCCCGCTGTCACCCGATACTTTCAAAGTCTGGAGCAGAGGTCTCACCCAACGACGCGCATCCGCACGGGATTCGTACCCGAAGTTCCGCGAGCTGGGAGTTCGCCTTTGGCTACACCCTCGTCATCTTCGTTGCCTAGTTTCCCGGGCGTTCAGCTTCGGCCTTCGCTTCCAGCCGGCGCCATTCCTTCTGGCATTGTGGCGGGAGATTTTAACGGTGACGGCAAGGTCGACTGGGTGGTTGCGAATGCGGGGGACAATACGCTCGATATCTACTTGGGCAAGGGTGACGGTACAAGTCAGTTGCCCGTCATTATTCCGCTCCTCGGACAATCGCCAGTAGGTATCGCTGCAGGTGACCTGAACGGCGACGGGAAACTCGATTTGGCGGTTGCCGAAGCAGACAGCGACACGGTCGGGATCCTCTTCGGCAATGGCGACGGTCCTTTCCAGCCCGAGATTGAACTGCAAATACCCAACGCTCAGCCCCTGGGCATAGCGATCGCCGATGTGAATGGGGACGGTCACCCCGACTTGATCGTCGCGATTCTTGGCACCGGGCCGGCGACGAACCTGGACTTTGCAATCATGCTCGGCGACGGCACGGGACATTTTGGCGCCCCGATTTATGGCCCGCCGCTGATATCCGATGGTATTGACTATGGTTTCGCAATCTCAGTCGGCGACATGAACGGCGACGGAATCCCGGACCTCCTTGTCACCGGTGCCGATGCCTTTAGTACGACGCTCAAGAGTTACTTCGGAAAAGGCGATGGCTCCTTTACGGCTGGCAAACTCGTTTGGGGAGGCAACCCGGCACCTCCTTTTGGGAACGGCATAAGCGCCGCAGCTCTTGCGGATGTAAACGGCGACGGCTGCCCGGACGTCACCGTGGCGGAGACGCTTGGCTTGGTAGACGTCTTCTACAACGATTGCCACGGCAACTTCCCGTCTGCGCCGACGCTCACATATGGCATGGGAGACGGAACTGGTGGCTTGGTTGTTGCAGACGTTAACGGTGACGGTCATCCAGACATCATTACGGGAGGCGTACCAATACAATTCACAGTTGGGTACGGCTCCGATGCAGGTGACACCATGACCGTGCGCCTCAATGATGGCACGGGACACTTTGGCCCAGCACACGTGTATCGCGGAGATCCAGGCATGGTCGCTCTCGCGGTGGCAGACTTGAAGGGCAATGGTCATCCCGAAGTCATCACTGCAAATCAGAATGCGAATTCCACAACGGTCTATGCAAACGACGGCACAGGTGGTTTCGGCGAGCCTATGGGCGGTTACGACGGTTTTCTGGAAAGTGTGCCTACATCTCCCTTGAACGCTCCCTTTACACCGGATCTCATCGCCGACGTGGACGGCGACGGCAAACCCGATCTGGTCCTCATGGAACGGGAGGAATTGGGATCTTATAACAACATGGTGACGCTCGCCGTGATGCTGAACCAGGGCAATGGCCAGTTCAGCCTTCCCGTTCGAACGCCGTTCGCTACTGGCACCGTGTGGGATTTCGTGTTGGCGGATTTCCGCCATACCGGCCGGCCGGATGTTGCGGCCCTCACGAATAATGGGTCCGAGTGGCAACTCATCTATGCGCAGAACATTGGAAACGGTCAGTTCGGATCGCCTGTCTCGCTCCCGTTCCCGTCGAATAATCTCGATGACTTCGGGACGCTCGCTGTAGGTGACTTCAACCACGACGGAAAACTGGATCTTGCCGTCGCGATTCCAGGCGAGTTGCTGGTTTATCTCGGCAATGGAGACGGCACATTCGAATCGGCTCCTTTCCAACTGGCGTTTGGGAATAGCGACTTTCCCGAGGCGGCTTTTGTCGGAGATGCGAACGGCGACGGCAAACAAGACATTTTCGTTTGGGTCACAAGAAACTCTGCCATGGGCACGGGCCTGTACGAATTCCTGGGGAACGGAGACGGGACATTTCAGACACCTACCAAGGTGCCTATCCCGACTGTTTCTCAACTGACGATGACGGACCTGAATCACGACGGCCTGCTTGACGTTGTGGACTTCGAAAGCGAGGTATCGAACGGCTTTCTAGGGGGTGCCCCAGCAACGATTTACATTTACCTGGGCCAGTCAAACGGGGGCTTTTCACAGCCTGTAACATATAGCCCTTATGCCGGCACGCTCGCTGAGGAGTCTATTGCTGCCTCTCCTGTCGGCGTTGGCGGACTTTTTACTCCCTATTTGGGCGACTTCGACGGTGATGGTAATTTGGATTTGGCTATTTTCCAGCAAAACCTCGTTTCAGGTGGCCCTTCCTATGTACAGTTCATGAAAGGCAATGGCGACGGCACTTTTACGCCAACATATGACGTTTTTAATTTGGGCATTCCGATCATTCCCGATGTGACCGCATGGAACTTGCTTGGCGACGGGCGCAGCGCCTTCGTTCAGACGCCGGGCTTCACATCGTCCTATCAAGTACTGCCGAGCACGAACGCGCCCTTTCTCCAGGCTGAAATGGCCGCGACTCCTGTGTTGGGCGGTCAAGACGCGCTGGAAATCTCGCTCAACGTGCCTTCGTCTTCTGATACGACCGTTGCACTTTCCGCTAGCGATCCGAATGTCCAAATCTCAATATCCGCTACGATTCCCGCTGGCCAGCTTTCTATCCAAGTGCCATTCACACTCACCAGCACATTCCCTGCGAATCACTGGTTCTCTATCTCCGCACAGGCGGGGGGCGCCACCGCCATCGCCTATGATTTCCCTCAACCATCTGGAGCAGAAACCCCCTTCTTGCTGAGCATATCCGGAGGGTACGCGCCACATACGATCGGCAATTTCAGTACCCCCGCGCCCGGCCAGATTTCCAACTGGGGCGCGAACATCACCTCCACCGGAGTGGGAACGGGCACCTTCCAGATAAGTTGCAGCGGCTTGCCTGCCTCGGCTTCGTGTGCAAGCTTCTCGCCGCAGAGCTTCCTGGTCGAGCCGGGCGCGACCAACGGGAATACGTTCGCGATTACGACAGACTCTTCCATCGCACCCGGAGAATATCCATTCACCGTAACAGCTTCGGATGGTTTTGCATCGGTGATGGGCCCGGCTGTCCTTACAATTGGAGACTTCTCGATTTCGCTATCGCCCCCGTCGCTCAGTCCTCCACCCTCCGGGGCAGCGACTTTTACGTTGGCGTCCGCAGATCTTTATGGATACATGCAAAACATCACGCTCGGTTGTTCGGGCCTTCCGAGCGGCGCCACATGCGCCTCGCAGGGCCAGGTCATCCAGAGTTCCTCGCAGACATTCGTGGTCAACCTGGCCTCAGTCGCGCCGGGCATGCATACCTTCACGGTAACCGGCGCCAGCAATAGCCTTGTCCACTCGGCGATGGCAACGATAAACGTACCGGCCGAACCTTTGGCATCAATCAACCAATCCCCGGTCTTATTTGGCACTCTCCTCGTCGGCGCGACCGGCACGGCGCCGGGCATTACGCTCACAAACTCGGGCAACGCGACTCTCTCCCTGACCAGCATTGTCGCCGCCACAAATACGGGCTCAAACGGTGCGTTTGCGCAGACGAACGGTTGCGGCACATCGCTTGGACCAGCCCTCTCGTGTACGATTAGCGTCACGTTCACCCCTTCCGCTGTAGGCAACTCGGCCGGCAGCTTGACGGTGACCGACAATGCAGCCGACTCCCCGCAAGTGATCTCACTCTCTGGTTCTTCAGATGATTTTTCTTTCCAACCTGCGCCCGGAGGGTCAACCTCGGCCACCGTCACCGCAGGTCAGGCGGCTGTCTACAATCTGCAAATCCAAGGCAATCAAATTCAGGGAGATATCGTGATGAGCTGTTCGGGTGCGCCGTCGCAAGCCAGCTGCTCGCTGGCGCAAAGCATTCTCGTACAGGGGGCTACACCGGCGCCCTTCCAGGTTCAGGTCCCGACGACCGCGAGGTCAAGCATTCCTCCCATCGGCACGGGAGTCCGTGCAAGCTGGCAGCGACAGATGGCTTTATTCATCATTCTTGCCCTTAGCCTCGTTTTTGTTTTTGCACTTGTTTCGACGAAACGATGTCCCTTGCGCTATGGGCTCGGAATCCTGGTGATTCTGGGAACGCTGGCTGCGATCACAAGTTGCGGCAGGGGTGGAGGCGGAGGCAACTCGGGCACTCCGTCCGGGACATACACGATCACTGTCACCGGTCAGTATAGCGGCGGGACCCGCAATATCAGCTTAACCCTCACCGTGCAATAGGAAAAAGTTCCGCGTGCACCCCTCGGCCGCCTATTCGGATGCGCGCGTTCGCTTCGCTGGCGTACAATTCTTGTTGAATATGCCATCCTAGATCAGCTCGTCCGTTTCGAGGTTATTCCTGGTTGACGGTGTATTCGGAAGTAATTCACATGCTTGGTAAACGCGTGACCCAGACGTGTGCGGCTAGCTGACTGCGGATCGCCGCGAGTATTCTAGGTCAAATGAATCATCTGCAAAGAGTCGTTGCGATGCTAAATAGATTGCTTTTGCAAAACTCTCCAGAGACCTTTAACAGTACGTGGATTCTTAAACGCGCTCCTGGTTGTTACAGCTTCATCCGCAAACACATTCGGTCCGAAGTCGGCAGCATCGACTGGGACAAAATAACCTATGCCCTTGAGCCGAAGTATCAACACCTCTGGGCACCGCGGCAAAAGAGAAGCTCTAAACCCTATAGAGACAGGCGGGAGATCGGCCTGATCTTGAACAAGTATCGCAACAAGCTTTACGTTTTCGTCGCTCCAGGCGACTCCATGGATTTGCAAATAAGAGACAAAATCGCAGTTGCTCTTGTACGCGTTGCCCAAGCCGGGAATGTGTTAGCTAGGGCCGAGTTGGTTGATCTCGTTCGCTACACAATCGATGGATGGCTCGACAGCTATTGCTATATGTCCCGCTGGAGAGGCCACGAGGATGAAATTTGTAAGCAACTTGAGGGATGTATCCGTCGATATCGATATTCCGGTTCATTCCTCAGGTATGTTTTCCGGACTCTCGAATACGCTGCAAGAGGCATTCGCCCGTTTTTTGCTGGCTCATTGGATGATCCGATCGCTACCGATGCACGCGAGCGCAAAATAGACAACGTGATCCACGATCCGGAGATCAACGAAATAGTCACTTACAGGCCAAGGAAGGTGTGGTCTTTCGATTTGGAGTCTCACCTCAATGGCTAGTAAGCTTGCGTAGAGCTGGTCTGCTATCCGAAGGCCCGGTGACGTCCGTGGGCGGGGTAGAGCCCGGTCCGGCGCGGCCGGACACGCCGGGATGGTAGGTCTTGAGAAACAAGACTTTTGCGGCTGGGTAGCCAGGGTAGAAGGACAACTGGCGGGTTTGTCGCAGACTCTAAAGCGGACATTTAAGAGGACATAGAATACGTTTACAATAGAATATAGCTATGATATAAAACAGCTTGTTATGAATAAGAAAGCGGACATAGAAGGGGACATTAAAGCGACGGAAGACCGGGGGGATCTGGTTTCGCTGATGGAACCTTTGCTTATCGGCCAAGACTCCCGTCATCGCGGCGAGCTGACTAACCTTGCGCTGGAGCTGGCGCAGAAATCCAGCGGATTTCGCCGGAGCCTGCCCGAGAGCCTGCTCGTCTCTCTTGCCGATCTTGTGCGGGCGATGAACTGTTACTACAGCAACCTGATCGAGGGGCACGACACTCACCCGGTCGATATTGAGCGCGCCCTGAAGAACGACTACAGCAAGGATGCCCGCAAGCGCGATCTGCAGCTCGAAGCGAAGGCGCATATCACGGTGCAGAAGTGGATCGACGGCGGCGGCCTGATGGGGCGCGAGGTCACGAGCGAGGGTATTCGGGAAGTCCATCGCCGGTTCTGCGAGGAATTGCCCGACGATCTGCTATGGGTGGAGGACCCGACGACGAAGGAGCGGGTACGGGCGATCCCCGGCAAACTGCGAAGGAAAGATGTACAGGTCGGCGCTCATATCGCCGTCAGCCCCGGCGCGGTGCCGCGTTTTTTGAAGCGCTTCGCGGAAGTGTACGGAGCCATCAGCAAGGCGGAATCGATCCTGAGCACGGCGGCGGCGCATCACCGCCTTGTGTGGATTCACCCGTTTGTCGACGGCAATGGCCGGGTCGCCCGGCTGATGTCACATGCGATGCTGCTCAATACCCTGGATACCGGTGCCGTCTGGTCGGTGGCGCGCGGCCTGGCGCGCAATGTCGATGCGTACAAGGGACACCTTGCCGCCTGTGACGCCCCCCGCCGAAACGATCTCGATGGCCGGGGTAATTTGAGCGAGGAAGCGCTGGCGCGATTCACGGACTTCTTTCTGAGGACCTGCATCGACCAGGTCACATTTATGGAAGGGCTGATGCAGCCGGATGGTCTGCGCGCGCGCATCCTCCTGTGGGCGGAAGAAGAAATCAGGCTCAATGCCCTGCCGCCCAAGTCGGACAATATCCTCGAAGCCGTGCTCTACCGCGGAGAACTGCCGCGCGCGGATGCCGCGGGCGCGGTGGGCACGGGCGAGCGCCAAGCCCGCCGCATTGTCTCAGCGCTCATGGAGCGCGGCGTGCTGACGGCAGACGGCGCGCGCGCACCGCTGCGCCTCGTCTTCCCCGCCGCGCTGGCCTCGCGCTGGATGCCAGGACTGTTTCCGGAAAGGACGGTGTGAAGACAGGATAGGGCTGGTGATGGGCATGAGGCGCATGGGCGGCGGAACGTCTATAGCCGCTGCTATAAGACTTGCAGCCGACTGCTGGCCCGCATGAAGGTGGAATGACTTGCCAGAAGAGCTTCCAAGGCTCACACGGCTGATTCCAGAAGCCATAGTTGAAGAGAGTTAAATTTCTCCTGACATTTCCCCGTTTTTTTGCCTCTTTATAAGTGAGGGGAGTTCTCGCCGGACATTCCCCACGAGCTTTACGGCCCCGAACCACAATGGTGAGCCGCCGGGCGTCGCGCACGGCTGCCTGTGGGGTCGCTCCCACCCCCAGTACGGGCTGCACGCGCGGTTGTCTGCGCCGCGTACCAAGCTCCAAGAAGGGTTTTCGTAAGGCGCCCCGGCACTATATCTCGCACCCAGATGGAGCGGAGGCGATGACCCCAACCGCAAAAGATCCGCCCAAACCGAATTTTGTTGGTGCGTTTTGCCCGTTTTTTCCCCTCTGTATAGATGAGGGGAGTTTCTGCTCAATGCCCAACCAGGAGCTTGGGTTTACCGAGGAAAGCATCCGTCAGCCGTATTGCGTGAATGACCGTAGGAGAAACGTCGGCTTCGATACGTTCTTGCTGAAAAGGATTGGCATCCCCAGCGAGGAACCCAATGAAAACAAGTGACGACGGTAGGAATTACACGATGCACTTTTTCATCTGCCAGCATCGTCACCGTCCCGCTTTCGAAGTCACTTACGGCAAGACACCTACAGCCGCGCAGTCAGCGAAAGATACCGTGGAACAAACACGAAATCGGGCGGCATTCTCCCTCCACAGCCGCCCCGAAGACGCCTCCCGTCTGCGCCGCATTCTGAACGACCGGGACCTTACCGCGGGAATCCTCGCGCTATGAACATCTCCTCTTCCCATCTCGACGCCCTCAAAGCCTTCGGCTACACCGAGGAGGAAGCACGGTTTCTTTACATTGTTGCGACGCATTCGGGCTACTTTGTCGCGCGCCAGTTCCTTGCATTCACTGGAGCTCATTGGGGCAACCGCACGACCACGTTTTGGGGCAAACTCCACACCCAGAAACACGCCCGCACCGAGTGCTTTCCCAAGAGCGGAGTCATCCATCATCTCTTTTCGCGGAGGCTCTACCGCCAGCTCGGACGGGAGAAACTTCGCAACCGCCGCGAACACGAAATCGAGTTCATCCGGCAACGCATCGCCATCCTCGATTTTGTCCTCGCAAACCAAGACCGAACGTACCTTGAAACCGAGCCGGAAAAGGTCCGCTATTTCTGCGACCAACTGAAGGTGCCCAATCACTTTCTGCCCTCGAAAACCTTTCACGGACAGCGTACCTCCCAGCCCACGGTTCGCTATTTCGTGGATAAGTTCCCGATGTTCCTGGGCAATGAGGTTTCGCCCTCCCCTGTGGTGACGTTCACCTACATCCAGGGGAGCGAGGCAAACATGACCGACTTCGTTCATCACCTGGAAACATATTTGCCCCTCTTCCGCCAGCTTTCCGAGTTCCGGTTCCTGTATCTGGCTCGGGCAGATTCCCACTTTGAAAAGGCGAAGGAGATGTTCAAGTCTCTGGTAATGATTCCGCTCCAGTCGGACGCGGCAAAAGACATCATCCGGTACTTCGAGGTTCGCAAGGCTTGGGACCTCAAACAATACGCTTCTCTGACCGAAGCAGACCTCATATTCCGCAATGAAGCCAAGCGACGGTTCCCGGGAGACCGGTTCGAGCACTTGTATCGGGGATGGAAGGCCGCGCGCGTGACCGAGGCGAACATCCGTTACGAATTCGGCGGGGATGGCCGGCCTCATACGGTCCATTTCACCGCTGAAATCCTGCGGCGCGTCGCCCCGACGAGAGCTGAATCCGGTGAGAAAGGGTGACGAGGCCGAAAATGAACCCCTGCAAACTCGTCTTCAGCAATTTCTGCAGCCCACTGCACGGCGAAGTCTTTGGCCGAGAGAGGGATGGAAACACGGCGAGGAGCAAAGACGCCGCGGGAAAAAACACGGAATCGGGCGGGAGCGACCCCACTTTGTGCGGCTTCCAGCCGCCCAAAAGGACGTGGGGTCGCTCCCGCCCGCCCCGAGCCGCTCGGGGCCGTGCTTTGTCCGCGTGCAGAGAGCGGAGCAGACAGTTTGTAATGCAAGTCGTATTACATCGCGAAAGAGAAAAGGAGGAAAAACGTTGCCACTGCTAAAGGCACCATCGAAACAACCCAAAACGACAACCCTTCAGGTTCGCCTGGAGGAAGAAGTCAGACACAACCTGGACCAATACGCCGAGTTCATCGGCGCAAATGCATCCTATGTCGTCAGCGAAGCGCTCAAGCTCCTGTTCAAGCGGGATGACGAGTTCAAGCGCTGGCTGGGCGAACATGCGAGCAGCATCGACCAGCAGCAAATCAAAGGAGACGTTCTTACGAAGACCGCGTAACAACCATGAAGCGTCGTTCAAGCCAATTCGGTGTGCGCGAGAATACAGCGTCCTCAAGACAGCATGCCCCGCGCCTTGCAGTGCGTTCGTTTCCGGCTCAATCCACTAGCTCGCCACCGGCCTCGCGAGAGGATACATCACCTCTATCGGCATCATCCCCGCAAGAATCGTCAACCAGATCGCCAAACAATGCCGCATATACGGCGGCCACAGAGGGAGGAAGAGACGAAAGCCACCTTCTGACGGTTCACGAAGTAGCCAAGCTGTTGCAGATTCCTGTGTCTTGGGTCTATGGACGCACGCGAAAGCGATCCTTGGAGCGAATACCAGGTTACCGGCTTGGAAAGTACTGGCGCTTCCGTCAGGACGAAGTGCTGGCGTGGGTCGAGTCCCAACGGCGTGACTCGCATGCTGCTTGACATGCGGACTACACTACTTGCTGACGCGGGAACGAGCGGACGAATCACGGAAAGGAGAACCGTGATTCGACGCAGATTCCAGAACGGTTGTTTGACTATCAAGGGGAAAGGTCAGAAGATGTGGGTCGCTCGTTGGCGTGAAACGGTGCTTCAGCCCGACAACACTTTGGGCAAGGTGCTTCGCTCAAAGGTGCTCGGGCCTGTGAGCCAGATCTCCAAAAGCGAGGCCCGCAACCTACTGGCGAATTGCCTTCGTTCCACCAATCAGGGCCACAAGCGCCCGCTTGCTATGATCACGTTCGAGCAGTTCGCACGTGAGAAGTGGGAGCCGCTGGCACTGCCCACCATCAAACCGGCTACTGCACGCTATTACCGGTATCAACTCCACCGCTATCTGTTGCCGACGTTCGGTCCATTGCGCCTGTGCGAGCCTCGACCGCGAGACGTTGCAGGCCTTTGTGATCGGAAAAAAGCAGCAGGGCTACTCTTCCTCAACGCTCCACGGAATACGCACTACGCTCAGCAAGGTTTTGGGCCAAGCTGTGACGTGGAGATATGCAGAGGAGAATCCAGCACGCGGACTCAGCATTGGAGAGCGGGTTCCGAAAAAGGAGCCTGCCTTCCTTGAGCCGCCTGATGCGCTCCGACTCGTCGAAGCCTTGCCCGAGCCATGCCGCACGGTTGTAATTGTCGCGGTACTCACCGGGCTACGCATCGGAGAGATCGCGGCGCTTCGCTGGGGACGAGTAGACTTCCTCCGGGGCGTGGTACAGGTAAAAGAGACGTATTCGGAAGAGGCCGGCTTTGGCACGCCGAAGACGCGAAGCAGCGTCCGCGACGTGCCGATGAGTGAACCCGTCCGAGCGGCTTTGCTGGCACGCAGGCACCGTTGCGCCCATATGGACGCAGCGGTCCTGGTGTTCACCAGCAAGACCAACACGCCTATGGGGCCAAAGAACCTCGCTAATCGAGTCCTACGGCCTACGTGCGTGAAGTTAGGGTTGCGCCCGATCTCCTGGCACGTGCTGCGACATACGCATGCAACGTGGCTCAGCGAGTCAGGAGCGACGATCCGGGCAGCCCAGGACATCCTCGGGCAGTCCGACGTGGAGACTACGCTCAGGGTGTACACGCATTCGGTTCCAGAGTCGAAACGGCGTGCTGTAGCGAATGTCGCGGCCTTATTGTTCCCTTCTGTTCCCTCGCAGGAGGGTCAGCAAGAGCGGCGGCAGGAGTCAGTGAATTGAAAACAAAGAACAAACCGGGGGAGGTGGTGAGCCGCGCAGGACTCGAACCTGCAACCCGCTGATTAAGAGTCAGCTGCTCTACCATTGAGCTAGCGGCCCAGCTGATTTTTGATTCTAACACGAGGCCATGCGACCGCCCACGGTGTATTGCGATTTTCACTGGCGCGGCTTGGTTGGTGTCCCAACGGCTTGCCCGTGTCTTCCCAGACCGCCAATGGCCTTCAAGTTAAAAGACAAATGACTTCGATAGGAATCGAGTTGACATGAGTCTTTGTTTTTCCTATACTTGCGCGGTTATCTGGGGGCCATTGGGCCTGGTGGTGAAAGGGAAGTCTTCCCGCCCCGGAACAAGGAACGAAGGAATGGGGTAGGGAAGAACGGCCGGAATGGGGCGCCAGCCCCGCAAAGCCGTGTGAGCCTCTCCGCAATTGGCAGATGCAGTTCACTCCTTGGGGTGAAGCGTCCGAGCGGAGTACCTGGTAATTCCTTCGGGTTAGGGCGACCTCTTCCGTGAATTCACCGCAGAGTTCTGCGCGAGCGATTTGGCGCGCGCGAACCGCTGCCAAGAGATTTGCGCGGTAATGGAGAGAAAGATTGCCGACGTTTTCACAACTGGTGCGATTGGGGCGGGAAAAAGTAAGGACGAAAACGAAATCGCCGGCGCTCGAAGGATGTCCGGAAAAGCGCGGGGTTTGCGTACGCGTCTATACGCAGACGCCGAAGAAGCCGAACTCGGCGCTGCGAAAAGTGGCGCGCGCGCGCCTGACGAACAGCGCGGAAGTGACCACATACATTCCGGGGATCGGGCACAACTTGCAGGAGCACTCGATCGTTCTGGTTCGCGGCGGCCGCGTGAAGGACCTTCCGGGCGTGCGGTATCACGTGGTTCGCGGAACGCTCGACGCCGCGGGCGTCGAAAATCGCAAGCAGGGGCGCTCGAAATACGGCGCCAAGCGGCCCAAGGCCGCGCAGAAGTAGGAGAGCGGAACGATGCCACGAAAAGGCTGGGTTCTTCGCCGCAAGATTCCGGGCGATCCGGTGTATTCGAGCGATCTGGTGCAGAAGTTCATTTCCAGCATGATGTATGACGGCAAGCGCTCCACGGCGCAGTCGATTTTTTACAAGGCCATGGACCAGGTGGCGAAAAAAGCGAACGACGACGCTTTCAAACTGTTCAAGAAAGCGGTCGAGAATTGCAAGCCGGTGCTGGAAGTGAAGACGCGCCGCGTGGGCGGCGCCAACTACCAGGTTCCCGTGGAAGTGAATCCGTTCCGGCGGCAGTCGCTGGCGATTCACTGGCTGGTGCTCTATTCGCGGACGCGCGCCGGAAAGTCCATGACGGATAAGCTGGCCGAGGAAATTTTGGACGCCTCGAATGGACGGGGCGGAGCGGTGAAGAAAAAAGAGGACGTGCACCGCATGGCGGAGGCCAACAAGGCCTTCGCGCACTATCGCTGGTAGCGCAAACGAATTCTTATATGGCACGACAAGTCCAACTCGATCAGATCCGCAACATCGGGATCATGGCGCACATTGACGCGGGGAAGACAACCGTCACGGAGCGCATCCTTTTTTATACGGGTGTGACCTACAAGATCGGCGAGGTCCATGAAGGCACGACCGTGATGGATTGGATGGAACAGGAGCGCGAGCGCGGGATCACCATCACCTCCGCGGCGACCACGGCTTCCTGGAAGCGTGGCGAGAAGACGTTCCGCATCAACATCATTGACACGCCGGGCCACGTCGATTTCACGGTGGAGGTCGAGCGGTCGCTGCGCGTGCTCGATGGCGCCGTGGCGGTATTCGACGCCGTGGCGGGCGTCCAGCCGCAGTCGGAGACCGTATGGCGGCAGGCGGACAAATACCGGGTGCCGCGCATCGCTTTCATCAACAAGATGGACCGCATCGGCGCCGACTTCGATCATTCCCTCCGTTCCATGCGCCAAAGGCTCTCCGCCCACCCCGTTCCGATCACGTATCCCATCGGCCGCGAAGACAATTTCATCGGCGTGATTGATTTCATCGAAGAGCAGGCCGTCGTCTGGAAGGACGAAACGCTCGGCTCGGAGTATGAAATTTTGCCGCTCGAAAAGCTGTGGGACGCGGCGTATCTGAAGAACCGCCCGGAACTTGAGACCGCCGTGAAGGCCTCGGCGCTCACGCCGCAGTTTTATAAGGAGCACCGCGAGAAGGTGGTCGAGTACATCGCCGAGCACGACGACGCCATCCTTACGAAGTATCTCGAGCAGCACAAGCTTGAGCCGGCGGAGCTGCGCGCCTCCTTGCGGCGGTCCACGATCGCGCTGAAGCTCGTTCCCGTGATTGCGGGCTCGGCATTCAAGAACAAGGGCGTTCAGCCGCTGCTCGATGCCGTGGTGGATTATCTGCCGTCGCCGATGGACGTCCCGCCCGTCGAGGGCGAGACGCTCGATGGCTCGGAGCCTGAGCTGCGGCGCGCCGCGGACGATCAGCCATTTGCAGCGCTGGCGTTCAAGATTATGACCGACCCCTACGTCGGTCATCTGACTTACATCCGCGTCTATTCCGGCGTGCTGAAGACCGGACAGTTCGTCTACAACTCGACGCGGAAGACGCGCGAGCGCATGGGACGCTTGCTGCGCATGCACGCGAACAAACGCGAGGAAATCGAGTCGGTCGAAGCGGGCGACATTGCGGCCTGCGTGGGACTCAAAAACGCCACCACGGGCGACACGCTGTGTGACGAAGAGAAGCCCATCCTCCTCGAGAACATCGATTTCCCCACTCCCGTTATTTCCGTGGCCATCGAACCGAAAACCAAAGCCGACCAGGAAAAAATGGGCACCGCGCTCGGAAAGCTCGCGCAGGAAGATCCCACGTTCCGCGTCCACACGGACCACGATACCGGACAGACGCTGATTTCTGGCATGGGCGAACTCCATCTGGAAATCATCGTGGACCGCATGATGCGCGAGTTCGGAGTGCAGGCCAACGTGGGCCGGCCGCAGGTGGCCTATCGCGAAACGATTCTGAAGGTTGCCGGGGGCGAAGGAAAATACATCCGCCAGACCGGCGGCCGCGGACAGTACGGCCATGCCAAGCTCTCGGTGCATCCGCTGCCGAATTCGGGGCACGAGGACATGCACGAAATGTCCAACGACGAAATTGACGCACTGGCCAAAAGCGTGGCCGGCAAGGGCGGCAAATGGCATTTCGACAAGGAACACCGCCTGCTCTTCGTTGACAAAATCATCGGCGGCTCGATTCCCAAGGAATTCATCCAGCCCATCGAAAACGGCGTGCGCGAGGCCATGGAAACAGGCGTGCTCGCGGGCTACGAAATGGTGGACGTTGCCGTGGTGCTCGAAGACGGCAGCTACCACGATGTGGACAGCTCGGAAATGGCCTTCAAGATCGCGGGATCGATGGCGTTCAAGGATGCCTGTAAGAAGGCGAATCCCAAGCTGCTCGAGCCCATCATGCGCGTGGAAGTGGTGGTGCCCGAGGACTATATGGGAACCGTGATCGCGGACCTGAACTCGCGGCGCGGGCAGTTGCAGGGCCGTGAATCGCGCGCCGCAAGCGAAATTATTAATGTGCAGGTTCCGCTGGCCGAGATGTTCGGGTACGCCACGGAAATTCGCAGCCGCACGCAGGGCCGCGGCAGTTTTACCATGCACTTTTCGCACTACGCGCAGGCGCCGGCGAACGTCGCCGAGGAAGTGATTGGCGGGGCGACTGGAAAGGCGGTCAGGTAACGTGTCACTTGCTATTAAATTCTTGAGAGAGCGTGACTGGGTTGGCACAAAGGGCTCACCTAGCGCGGGTTCCGGGCGCGTATTTTCGGTCAACGGCAACGAGGTAACGGTTTGGGTCCGCTATGAGGTGGACATCTGGCTTCAAGAAGTGGAAGGAATGGCTGATATAACGGCTCGAAAGACGGAGGCAGCCCGGACGTTCATTGAGATGGAGCATGAGAACGGTTGGGTCCCGGAAGACGGTGACTTGGAATTGGGCGAGCGTGCCATGCTATTTATTAAGGGCCGACTCGGGTGGGTGAAGCGCGCAGCCGCAGGGTCCTGAGAAAACCAGAGGAGTCGAGACGATGGCGAAGGAGAAATTCGAGAGGGTCAAGCCGCACGTAAACGTGGGGACGATTGGGCACATCGACCACGGGAAGACGACATTGACGGCGGCGATCACGAAGGTGCTCAGCAAGAACAATCCGAAGGTGGCGTTCCGGGCGTTCGACACGATCGACAACGCGCCGGAAGAGCGCGAGCGGGGGATCACGATCGCGGTGGCGCACGTGGAGTACGAGACGGCGAACCGCCACTACGCGCACATCGATTGCCCGGGGCACGCGGACTACATCAAGAACATGATCACGGGCGCGGCGCAGATGGATGGAGCGATCCTGGTGGTGGCGGCGACGGACGGTCCGATGCCGCAGACGCGGGAGCACATCTTGCTGGCGCGGCAGGTGGGCGTGCCGTACATCGTGGTGTTTTTGAACAAGTGCGACATGGTGGAAGACCCGGAGCTGCTGGAGCTGGTGGAGCTGGAGGTGCGGGAGCTGCTGAAGTCGTATCAGTTTCCCGGGGACACGGTGCCGGTGATTCGCGGGTCGGCGCTGAAGGCGCTCGAGGGAGATGCGAAGTGGGAGAAGTCGGTGCTGGAATTGATGGACGCGGTGGACAAGAACGTGCCGCTGCCGCCGCGGGACGTGGACAAGCCGTTTGCGATGCCGATCGAGGATATATTTTCGATCTCGGGCCGCGGGACGGTGGTGACGGGAAGAATCGAGCGCGGGAAGGTGAAGGTGGGGGAAGAGATTGAGATTGTGGGCTTCCGTCCGACGATGAAGAAGACGGTGACGGGCGTAGAGATGTTCCGGAAGCTGCTGGACGAAGGGATGGCGGGAGACAACGTGGGGCTGCTGCTGCGCGGGACGGAGAAGGACGAAGTGGAGCGCGGGCAGGTGGTGGCGAAGCCGGGGTCGATCACGCCGCACACGAAGTTCAAGGCGGAGGCGTACGTGCTGACGAAGGAAGAGGGAGGGCGTCACACGCCGTTCTTCACGGGGTACCGTCCGCAGTTTTACTTCCGCACCACGGACGTGACGGGAGACGTGAAGCTGCCGACGGGAGTGGAGATGGTGATGCCGGGAGACAATGTGAGTGCGGAGATCAGCCTGATCACGCCGGTGGCGCTGGAGAAGGGGCTGCGGTTCGCGATCCGCGAAGGCGGCCACACGGTAGGGGCCGGAGCCGTCGCCGAGATCATCGAGTAACCCATGCCCAACGGAGAAAAAATTCGGATTCGGCTGAAGGCCTACGATCACCGCATTCTCGATCAATCCACGAAGGAGATTGTGGACACGGCAAAGCGCACCGGCGCGGACGTGGCGGGGCCCGATCCCGCTGCCCACGGTGATCAATCGCTGGACGGTGCTGCGGTCGCCGCACGTGGACAAAAAGTCGCGCGAACAGTTCGAGATGCGCACGCACAAGCGGCTGATTGACATTCTTGAGCCCACGCCGGACACGGTGGACGCGCTGATGAAGCTCGATCTGCCGCCGGGAGTGGACGTCGAGATCAAGGCTTTCGGCCGGGAGCACGCGGCGAAATAAAGTTATGTAGCTCGGCGCCTTCGCGATTTTTGCGAAGCCCCGAGGGTTTCTGAGCGAACGGCAAAGGAAATAAATGGCGGTAAACGGCATACTCGGAATCAAGCTCGGAATGACGCAAGTCTTCGCCGAAGACGGCACGGCTGTGCCGTGTACCGTCCTGCAGGCGGGACCGTGCGTCGTGGTGCACCGCCGCACCAAGGATAAAGATGGGTACGATGCCGTGCAGCTGGGACTCGTGGAATTCGTCAAGCCGCAACGGATCTCGAAGCCCATGACCGGGCATTTCAAGAAGGCAGGCGTCGCCCCGATGCGCTACGTCCGCGAAATCCGGATCGAGGAATCGAAGGACGAGACCAAGGCCGGTGACCGCGTGCTGGTGGACGGATTCCAGCCCGGCGAGCTGGTGGATGTGACCGGCGTGAGCAAGGGCAAGGGATTTCAGGGCGGCGTGAAGCGCTGGCACTATCGCGGCGGCGACGCGTCGCACGGCTCGATGTTCCATCGCGCGCCCGGCGGAATCGGCGCGAGTTCGTTTCCTTCGCGCGTATGGAAGGGGCAGCACTTTCCCGGGCACATGGGAAACGAGCGCAAAACGTCGAAGAATTTGAAGGTCGTAAAAGTGGATGCCGAGGAGAATTTGCTGCTGGTGCGCGGCGCCGTGGCCGGCCCGGCAGGCAGCTACATTTTTATCCGCAAGGCCAAAGCAGCCCTGTAACAGAGAGAGCGAGAGACGGCGATGCCCGTTGTGGACGTGAAAAATCTGGAAGGCGAGACGGTCGGCACGATGGACCTGGCCGGCGACGTGTTCGCGGCAAAGGTCAACGCGCACCTGCTGCACGAGACCGTGCGGCACTATCTGGCTGGCCGCCGCGCCGGAACACACAAGACGAAGGACAAAAGCGAAGTCAGCGGCTCGGGAAAGAAACTTTGGAAGCAGAAGGGCACGGGGCGCGCGCGCATCGGCTCGGTTCGTTCGCCGCTGTGGCGGCATGGCGGCACGGTCCACGGCCCGGTGCCGCGGAGTTACGCCTACGCGCTGCCGAAAAAGATGATTCTGGGCGCGCTGCGCTCGGCGCTTTCCGCGAAATTCGCGGAGCAAAAATTGACGGTCGTGGATGCATGGCAGCTCGAGTCGCATAAGACAAAAATCTTCCGCCAGACGCTTGCGAAACTGGGCGGCGAAACGCGCACCATCCTGCTCGTGGACAACGCCGCGAACGTGAACCTCGAGCGCGCCAGCCGCAATCTGGAAGGCGTGACGCTCGTTCCCACGACGGCGCTTGAAGCATACGACCTGCTGCGGCACGATCGCCTGATGCTTTCCCGCGAGGCCGCCGCGAGATTGAGCCGCGCGCTCTCCTCGGCCGAGCCGGGCGAAGCTCCCGTGCAAATCGAGCCGGCACGCCCGTCGAAGAAGGCGCCGGCCAAAGAGGGCGCAGCGAAGCCTGCCGCGTCCCATGCAGCGCCGCGGGCCGCGAAGAAGCCGACCGGGGCAAAGAAGGCCAAGACGAAGGCCAAATCCAAGCCCAAGGCGAAAAAGGATTAGTTTATGGGGACGAGTTTCTATCAGGTTATCCGGCGGCCGATCATCACCGAAAAAGGGCTCGGCATGAAAGAGACCCAGCACACCGTGGTCTTCGAAGTCGCCGCGGGCGCCACGAAAACGGAGATTAAAGAGGCCGTGCAGCGGATTTTCAAGGTGAAGGTGGACGCCGTGCGCACCACCATTTGTCACGGGAAATTCCGCCGCCGCGGACGCGCCGCGGGTTTCCGAAGCGATTGGAAGAAGGCTTACGTGAGGCTGGCTGCCGGCGAAAAGATGATCGAATACGCCGAGAATTTGTGATTTTTGCAAGGCGAGAGAGCGACGACGCTCTCTCTGAAGCACGAGGCAACCATGGCGCTGAAAATATTTAAACCATACACACCGTCGCGGCGGTTTCTCACCATGCTCGATAAGAGCGAGGTGACCAAGGAAACGCCGGAAAAGGCGCTCACCGAATCGAAGAAGCGCACGGGCGGCCGCAATGCCCACGGCGAGGTAACATCCTGGCATCGCGGTGGGGGCCATGCGCGGCGGTATCGCTCGATTGATTTTCGGCGCGAAAAGATTGGCATCCCGGCTAAGGTGGCGGCGATCGAATACGATCCCAACCGCTCGGCGCGCATCGCCCTGCTGCACTACGCGGACGGGGAAAAGCGCTACATCCTTCAGCCGGTGGGCCTTGAAGTCGGCATGACGGTGCAGAACGGCGAGGGCGCGGACATTCTTCCGGGCAATGCGCTCCGGTTCCGGCACATTCCGCCGGGCACGATGGTTCACAACCTGGAGCTGTTTCCGGGTAAAGGTGGACAGGTGGTTCGCGCGGCGGGTGGCGCGGCGCAGCTTCTGAGCAAGGAGGGCGAAGTCGCTCTGGTGAAGCTGCCCTCGGGTGAAGTTCGAAAATTCAGCGTGGATTGCATGGCGACGATCGGGCAGCTCGGAAATTTGGACCACGAGAACGTGACCTACGGCAAAGCGGGCAGGACGCGCTGGCACGGAAAGCGCCCCACCGTCCGCGGCGTGGCCATGAATCCGGTGGATCACCCGCACGGCGGCGGAGAAGGCCGCGTGAAGGGCAACCACCCGCAAACTCCCTGGGGGTTTCCGACTCTGGGCGCGAAGACGCGGAAGAAGCGCAAGAGCGACCGGATGATTGTCGAACGGCGCAAAGCCTAACACGAGCGAGCATTCCGAGGACTGGCACGATGGGCCCTCGGGGTAAGGCATAACAAAATGAACCCGGCACAGCGGGGAATTGAGAGCACACAAATGACAGCCACACGAACATCCCGGCGTACGTCACGGCGAGCGGCGCGAGAGCGGAAAGCGGTTCCGCGGCGCGCGGCGAAGCCCGTGGCCAAGCCCGTAGTGAAAATGTTGTCGAGGCTTACGCCTCCGCCCCAGGTGCTATTCCGTTTGTGCCGCCCGGGGTGGGCCGTGATCGTCGAGAAAATACCGAATGCTCAGGGGACGCGGTTTGTGTGTCCCTTCTGCCCGATTTCGCACCGCGTGTCAGGTCCGGTGCGGGGGTTCCGCAAGATGCGCCGCGCGCAATGGGTGAAGCTGCGCCGGGTGGAGGAGTAGAAACACCGATGCCGCGCTCGCTCAAGAAAGGCCCGTTCATCGATGGCCATCTGCGTCAAAAGGTGGAAGCGCTGAACGTGCGCAACGAAAAGAAGGTCGTGAAGACGTGGTCGCGCCGCTCGACGATTCTGCCGGAGATGGTGGGGCACACGATCGCGGTGCACAACGGAAGGAAATTCATTCCGGTCTACATCACCGAGCAAATGGTGGGGCACAAGCTCGGCGAGTTCGCTCCCACGCGTTCCTTCAAGGGCCACGCGGTGAAGGCCGCGCTCGAGCGAGCGGCCGCGGCGGCTCCAGGAGCGGCAGGCGCGGTTCCGGCGGCGGGCGCTCCAGCGGGCGGCGGCGCGGCTCCAGCGGCCAAGGGATAAGGCGGAAAATCGAAGATGGCGACGGCAACACAGGCTTCCGGTCAGATTGAAGGCGTGGCGCAGGCGAAGTTCATTCATGTGTCGCCGCAGAAGGCGCGGCTCGTGGTGGATTTAATCCGCGGCCAGCGCGCCGAAGACGCCTTGCAGACCCTGCGCTTCACGAAAAAGCGCGTGGCCCGCGAAGTGGAAAAGACGCTGCGCAGCGCCATCGCCAACGCCGGGCGCAAGGCCGACGATTCGGGCGAATCGCTCGATGTGGACGCGCTCTTCGTGACGCGCTGTTTCGTGAACGAGGGCCCGCGCTCGAAACGCATGCGTCCCGCGCCGATGGGCCGCGGTTTCCGGTACCAGAAGCGCACGAGCCATATCGTCGTGCAAGTAGCCGAGCATCACCGCGCCGCGGCCGATCGCGCGGCGGCGGCTGCGGCGGAAGTGCAAGCATCGAAGGGCGTGAAGGGCGCCGTGCGCAAGGCGCGCAAAGCGCTCGAAAAGCGCGCCAAGGGCGCGAAGAAGAAGTAGGAGGCGATTTTGGGGCAGAAAACACATCCGTACGGTTTTCGGCTGGGCTACAACAAGGGCTGGAAGTCGCGGTGGTTCGCGAAAAAGGATTATGCGGACCTGCTGCACGAAGACGTGGCCCTGCGCAACCAGCTCAAGGACCGGCTGCGCTCGGCGGGCGTCGACGTGATTGATATCGAGCGCGCCGCGAACAAGCTCGTCGTGCGGATTTACACCGCCCGCCCCGGAATCATCATCGGGCGCAAAGGCTCGGAAATCGACAAGCTCAAGAACGAAGTGCAGAAGCGCACCAAGCGCGAAGTCCATATTGATATCCAGGAAGTTCACCGGCCGGAACTGAACGCGCAGCTCGTGGCGGAATCCATTGCGCTGCAGCTGGAAAAGCGCGTGGCGTTTCGCCGGGCCATGCGCAAGGCGGTGGATTCCGCGCTGCGATTTGGGTGCAAGGGAATCAAGGTGCGCGTCGCCGGGCGGCTGAACGGCGCGGAAATTGCCCGCAAGGAATGGTACCTGCAAGGGCGTCTGCCGCTGCAAACGCTGCGCGCCGACATCGACTTCGGCTTCGCCCAGGCCTTGACGACCTACGGCATCATTGGCGTGAAGTGCTGGATTTATCAGGGCGATAAAATCCCGCCGCGGGGGAACACCGCGCCGGGCGTGGAAGCGAAGGCCTAGCGGAACCGGGGAACAAAATATGTTGATGCCGAAAAAGGTGAAGTACCGCAAGCAGCAGCGCGGCCGGCGCAGCGGCAAAGCCTGGCGCGGCGGCTCGCTGGCGTTCGGCGAATATGGGCTGAAGGCGCTCGAGCCTGCATGGATCACCGACCGGCAAATCGAAGCGGCGCGCGTGGCGATTACGCGGTTCATCAAGCGCGGCGGAAAACTTTGGATCCGCATATTTCCGGATAAGCCGTTCACCAAGAAGCCGGCCGAGACGCGCATGGGCAAAGGCAAGGGGCCGCCGGAGCACTGGGTGGCCGTGGTGAAGCCGGGGCGCGTGATGTTTGAGATGTCAGGAGTGGACGTGGCGGCGGCGAAAGAGGCGATGGAGCTTGCCGCGCACAAGCTACCGATCAAGACGAAGTTCGTCTCGCGGATGGAGGAGCTCTGATGGCTGAGGGCATGGAAAAATACCGCGAGATGAACCCGAACGAGCTGGAAATCCAGCAGCGCGAGCTGGCCGAGCAGATATTCCGCCTCCGCTTTCAGCTCACTACCGGCCAGTCCGAAGGCCTGAAAAAGTTGCGGGAAGCAAAGCGCGATCTTGCGCGGGTGAAGACGCTGTTGCGCGAGAGCGAATTGAGGAAGGCCTAATGGCGAAGGAAACAGCAGACGCCCGCGAGGGCGCCCAGGAACGCGGCGCGCGGCAGGAATTGGTGGGCGTGGTCACCAGCGCCAGGATGCAGAAGACGATCGTGGTGAAGGTGACGCGCGCGACACAGCATCCGCTCTATCACCGCGTCGTGCGTTCTGTGAAAAAGTATTACGCCCATGATGAAACGGGTGAAGCGCGCGCGGGCGATACGGTGCGGATTGCCGCCACGCGCCCGCTTTCGAAATTGAAGCGGTGGCGGCTCAAGGAAGTGGTGGCGCGCTCGACGCGCGCGGCCTGAGCCGGAAAATAACGAGGGAGCGCAATCATGGTCCAGATGCGGACATGGCTGACCGTGGCCGATAATTCCGGCGCGCGCCAGTTGACCTGTATCCTTCCCGTCGGAGGAGATACGGGACTGGTGGCCGGGCTGGGCGACGTGATCACGGCGGCGGTGAAGGAAGCGGCGCCGGATAGCCAGGTGAAGAAGGGCAAGGTCGTGCGCGCCGTGGTGGTCCGCACGCGGAAAGAACACCGGCGTAGGGACGGCACCTACATTCGATTTGACGACAACGCCGCCGTGCTGATCAACGACGCGAACGAGCCGGTGGGCACGCGCGTCTTCGGCCCGGTGGCCCGGGAGCTGCGCGACAAGAAGTTCACGAAGATTATTTCGCTCGCTCCGGAAGTGTGGTGAGCATGAGAGACAAAAACATAAAGCCGGCGGCGTCCGGCATCCGTCACGGCGATATGGTGATGGTGATGGCAGGGCGGTCGAAGGGCAAGACCGGAAAAGTGCTTTCGGTCAATCCGTGGAAGCGCACCGTAACGGTCGAGCACGCGAGCATGATCAAGAAGCATACGCGGCCCAATCCGTCGAAGAACGTCAAGGGCGGCATCCTGGAAAAGGAAGGCCCGATTCACGTTTCGAATGTGATGCTGGTTTGTCCCGGATGCGGCAAGCATGCGCGCGCCGGGCACACCACGCTGCCGGATGGAACCAAGGCGCGTGTCTGCCGGCGATGCAATACGACTTTCGAGAATTAAGGCGTCTGTCAAAGACGCGAGCCATAAAGCGAGTGCCGAGCAGAGACAAGGCCGGTAGAATGCGTGCCGAGCAAAGACGAGGCCGGTAGAAAATGATCAGCCGTTTGCATGAAAAATACCGCCAAGAGGCCGTCCCGGCCCTGGCCAAGCGCTTCGGTTACAAGAACACCATGGCCGTGCCGCGCGTCCTCAAGGTAACGCTCAACATCGGCCTGGGCGAAGCCAGCCAGAACGTGAAGCTGCTCGACACGGCGGCGGTCGAGCTGGGGCAGATCGCCGGGCAGAAGCCCGTGATTACGCGCGCGAAGAAGTCCATCGCGAATTTCAAGCTGCGCAAAGGCATGCCCATCGGCTGCATGGTCACGCTGCGCGGCGAGAGGATGTATGAATTTCTCGACCGGCTGGCCGCCATTGTGCTGCCGCGCGTGCGTGACTTCAAAGGCTTGGCGCCGAATTCCTTCGATGGCCGCGGCAATTACACGCTGGGATTGAAAGACCAGCTCGTGTTTCCGGAGATTGATTACACGCGAGTGGACAAAATCAAGGGACTGAACGTCACCATTACCACCACGGCCCGGAGCGACGAGGAAGGGCGCGAGTTGCTCAAGCTGCTCGGCGTGCCTTTCCGGGCGTAAGGGAGAGAGGGAACCAGCATGGCTCGAACCAGCCAGTTCGCGAAGATGCGGCGGAAGCTTAAATACAAGATTCGCGCGCGCAATCGCTGCCGCATTTGCGGCCGCCCGCGCGGCTTCCTCCGCAAATTTGAAATGTGCCGCATCTGCTTCCGCGGCCACGCGCTCAAGGGAGAAATTCCCGGCGTGGTGAAGGCAAGTTGGTAGGCCTGGAAGCGCAAAGGAAGGAAGAATGACCACCGATCCCATCGCCGACATGCTGACGCGGATTCGCAACGCCGTGCGCGCGAAGCACGCGCGCGTGGATATGCCCTCTTCGAACCTGAAAATCGAAATCGCGCGCATCCTGAAGGACGAAGGCTATGTCGGCAATTTCAAAGTAGTGGACGAAAAGGGCAAAAAGACCCTGCGCGTCTTTTTGCGTTATACGTCGGACCGCCGCAGCGTGATCACCGATCTCAAAAGAATTTCCCGGCCCGGCTCGCGGCGCTACACCGGCAAAAGGGGCATTCGCCCCGTGGTCGGCGGAATGGGCATTTCGGTTCTCTCCACCCCACGTGGATTGATGACCGGGCAATCGGCGCGCAGGGAAGGCGTGGGCGGCGAATTGCTGTGCGAAGTTTGGTAGAAAGGTTCGGCGAAGAATCTAGCTAACGGAAAGGCATTCGAGGAATCCATGTCGCGTATTGGAAACAAACTGATCCCGGTCCCGTCCGGAGTGAAAGTGCAAATCAAGGACGGCTCCGTCGAGGTGCAGGGCCCCAAGGGCAAGATGGCCGTGCCGCTGCCTCGCGGAATTCACTTCGAGCAGAAGGATGGCGTGCTCCTGGCCAAGCGAGAAACGGAAGATCAGCGCGCCCTCCACGGACTGGCGCGCGCGCTCGTGGCCAACGCTGTCACTGGCGTCACGCAGGGATTCAAGAAGGATCTCGACATCGTGGGCGTCGGCTATCGCGCCGAGGTCAAGGGCAAAAATGTTGTCCTGGCGCTCGGTTACTCGCATCCCATCGAGTTTCCTGTGCCCGAAGGCATCCAGATTACCGTCGAGAAGCAGACCCACATGACGGTTTCCGGCGCGGACAAGAATCAGGTGGGCCAGGTGGCCGCGAATCTCCGCGCCCTGCGTCCGCCCGACCCGTACAAGCAGAAGGGCATTCGCATCAGCGGCGAGCGGCTTAAGAAGAAAGCCGGCAAGGCCGGCGCCAAGACGGCCGCCGCCTAGTCATCAGCTAGACCGGCGCGAAAAGGAGAACCAGCGTGGCAGCACCAGTCAGAAAATTATCCAGCGAGGCGCACCGCCGCCGGATTCACGTGCGCATGCGCAAGAAAATCGCGGGCACATCCGACCGTCCCCGTCTGTGCGTGCACCGCTCGAGCCGCCACATCCGCGCGCAGGTGGTGGACGATCTCGCGGGGCGCACCATCGTTTCCGCCAGTTCGCTCGACAAGGAAGTTCGCGCCACGCTCAAAGGCGGGGGCAACGTGGCCGCGTCCAAAGTCGTGGGCAAGGCCATTGCCGAGCGCGCCCGCGCGAAGGGCGTCGAGAAAGTTGTGTTCGATCGCGGCGGGTATCAGTATCACGGCCGCGTGCAGGCGCTGGCGGAAGCGGCCCGTGAGGCGGGCCTGAAGTTCTGATAACCATGTCCAAACAAGAACTCAAGGACACGCTTTCCGTGCGCCGCCTGGTGGATGCTAATCAGGCCAATTTGAAGGATCAGGTGGTTTCGATCAACCGCGTCACAAAAGTGGTGAAGGGCGGCAAGAATCTCAGCTTTTCGGCGCTCGTGGTGGTGGGCGATCAGGGCGGGCATGTGGGCTTCGGGATGGGCAAAGCCCGCGAGGTTCCCATGGCCATCCGCAAGGCCATCGAGCAAGCCAAAAAGAACATGGTCAAGCTCAACCTGAAAGGCTCCACGATTCCGCATCAGGTGACCGGGAACTACGGCTCGGGACAGGTGCTGCTGAAACCCGCGCCGGAAGGAACCGGAGTGATCGCCGGCGGCCCGGTGCGAGCGGTGATGGAGGTTGCGGGAATTCAGAACGTGCTGACGAAATCTCTCGGCTCGTCGAACCCGCACAACGTGATCAAAGCGACCTTCGACGCCCTGCTGCATCTGAAGGATGCGGCCAGTGTGGCGGAATCGCGAGGCAAGGGAGCGGGAGCGGAAGAAGCGGCGGCCGCCAGTCGCGCCGCCGAAGGGTCCTAAGGATCGCCATGACCAAGAAGAAATCGGGAGCGCTGAAAATTAAATGGGTGCGCAGCTTTATCGGCTGCCCACGCGGCATGCGCCAGACGATTCGGGGCCTGGGCTTCCGCCGGATGCAGCAGGTGGTGGAGCGCCCGGATACTCCGGCGATTCGCGGCATGATCGCGAAAGTGCATCACCTGGTCGAAATTCTGGTTGAGGTTGAGGGCTAGCCATGGCGGAAAAATCATCGCTATCGAATTTGAAGCCGCCGCGCGGCTCGCGCCATCGCAAGGTGCGCGTCGGGCGCGGCATGGGCTCGAAGCTCGGCAAGACGTCGGGCGCGGGCAATAAGGGCCAGCAGTCCCGCCGTGGCTATTCCCGCCGCCCGGGATTCGAAGGCGGCCAGATGCCGTTGCACCGGCGCCTGCCCAAGCGCGGCTTTTCCAGTCCGTTCCCGAAATCTTTTGCCGTGGTCAATGTCGAGGCCCTCAACGTCTTCGCCGCCGGCGAAACCATTACGCCGGAATCGCTCACCGGGCGGGGAATCGTACGCGCGCTGCGCGATGGCCTGAAGGTTTTAGGCGATGGCGACTTGCGCGTGGCATTGACGGTGCGCGCGCATGCCTTCAGCAAATCGGCCGAGGAAAAGATCGCGCGCGCCGGAGGGAAGGCTGAAGTTTTGAAGAAGGAACCCCAGAAATGAGAAAGCTCGTCGAGGCGTTTCGCAACATCTTCAGCACGCCGGACCTGCGCAATCGTGTGCTCTTTGCGCTGGCGTTGCTGGGGGTGTACCGCCTCGGCGCCTTCATCCCCACTCCGGGGATCAACACCGACCTCCTCCAGCAGATTTTCGAGCAGAGCCGGGGTTCCGTGCTCGGCCTGATGGACCTTTTCAGCGGCGGCAACTTCCGCCGGCTCACGATTTTCGCGCTCGGCATCATGCCCTACATCACGGCTTCGATCATTCTGCAATTGCTGGTGGTCGTGTGGCCCTATCTCGAGCGCTTGCAGAAGGAAGGCGAGCTTGGCCGGCGCAAAATCACGCAATACACGCGCTACCTGACGATTGTCCTCAGCGCGTTTCAATCCTTTACGATTGCGCTCACTTTGACACGCCAGAGCATGGGCGGCCAGGCGCTGGTCTATAACCCCGGGCCGCGGTTCATTCTGATGACCATGCTCACGCTCACCACCGGCTCAGCGTTCATCATGTGGCTCGGCGAGCAGATCAGCGATCGCGGCATCGGCAACGGAATGTCGCTCATCATTTTCGCGGGCATCGTTGTGGGCTTGCCCCGCGCCGTGAGCGATCTTTTCGAGAAGGCCCGCACGGAGGCGTGGGCCCCTTCACTCCCATTGCCATCCTCGGACTGATTGCCCTCATGGCCGCGGTCGTGGCCTTCATCGTTTTCGTCGAGGGCGGGCAGCGCCGCATTCCGGTCCAATACGCCAAGCGCGTGATGGGCCGCAAGGTGATGGGCGGCCAGATGACCTATCTTCCGCTGCGCGTGAATTCCGGCGGCGTCATTCCGCCCATCTTCGCCAGTTCGCTGCTCACGTTTCCGCAGACGCTGGCGCTGATTTTCCAAAAGAAATCTCCGATCTTCGATAAGTTCGCCCGCTCGATTAGCTGGGGCGAGCCGCTCTACACGCTTTTATATGTCTCCCTGATCATCTTTTTCGCATTTTTCTATGTGGGGATTATTTTCAATCCCACCGAGCTTGCCGATAACATGCGCAAGTACGGCGGCTTCATTCCCGGAATCCGGCCGGGGCGCAATACTTCGGAGTACATCAATCGCATTCTCACGCGCCTCACGTTTGTCGGCGGCGTGTATCTGGCGATCGTCTGCCTCCTGCCGGAATGGATGATTTCCGGAATTCACTTGCAGCACCTTCCCATCTGGATGGGAGGCAATTGGTTCGACCAGCACATGTGGCGCTTCGTGCTCGATGGCCTGGGCGTGCAGTTTTATTTTGGCGGCACGTCGCTTTTGATTGTCGTTGGAGTGGCCATGGATACCGTGCAGCAGCTCGAAGCGCAATTGGTGATGCGCAATTACGAAGGTTTTGTGCGAAAGGGCCGCGTGCGGAGCCGTCGCGGTTGATCCCGGCCGCTCGGCGGTGACCATGGCTATCAAGCAGGCGTTGATTTTGTTGGGCGCTCCCGGGGCGGGCAAGGGCACGCAGGCGAAGCGGATCGCAAAGCGCTTTGGCGTGCCGCATCTTTCCACTGGCGACATGTTTCGCGACGCCGTCGCCCGCGGGACCGAAACTGGCCGCTTGGCCAAGCCGGTGATGGAGAGCGGCGGGCTGGTCCCGGACGAAATTGTGATGAGGATTGTCGAAGAGCGGCTCGAGCAGCCCGATTGCGCCGCGGGATTTGTGCTCGATGGATTTCCCCGGACGCTGCCGCAGGCCGAACAGCTCGACCGTATGTTCGAGCGCGGCGGCTTCCGCAAACCGATTGTCGTGGATATCGAGGTAAGTCCGGAAACGCTTGTGCGGCGGCTTTCGGGCCGCTGGACGTGCAGCACCGGCGGCGAAATTTACAACGTGTACGACGCGCCGCCGAAAGTGCCCGGCATTTGCGATGCCGATGGCGGAAAATTGGTGCAGCGCTCCGATGACCGCCCGGAAGTTGTGAAGGCGCGGCTTGAAGCCTATGAGCGGCAAACGCGGCCACTGGCGGAATATTACCGGCGGCAGGGCCTGCTGCATGTTGTGAATGGCGAACGCGATGCGGAAGACGTGAGCCGCGCAATCGGCGAGCTTCCAAGCCGCGCGGGATGGCGAGATGGTCATCTGTAAATCGCCCGCGGAGATCGAAAAGATGCACAAGGCGGGATTGATCGTCTGGGGCGCGCTCGAAGCCATGCGCGCGATGGCGCGGCCGGGCCTCTCGACGAAGGAGCTGGACGAATTTGCGGAGGACTACACGGCACAGCATGATGCCACCCCTGCCTTCAAGGGCTACCGGGGATATCCAGGCTCGGTGTGTACGTCGGTGAACCAGGAAGTGGTGCATGGGATTCCGTCCTCCACGCGCCATTTGCGCGCGGGAGACATTCTGTCACTCGATTTCGGCGTCGAGCTGGACGGCTACTTTGCGGATGCCGCGCTCACGGTGCCGGTAGGAAACGTGGCGCCGGTGCGGGAGAAGCTGTTGCGCGTCACGCGCGAATCGCTCGAGCGCGCCATCGAGAAAGTCCGGCCCGGCAACCGCCTGGGGGACGTTTCGGCGGCCGTGCAGCAGTGGGTTGAAAAGAACGGCTATTCCGTCGTGCGAGAGTTTGTGGGCCACGGCATCGGGACGCGGATGCACGAGGACCCGCAGATTCCCAATTACGGTCCGGCGGGGCAGGGGCCGCGCTTGCAAGAGGGCATGGTGCTGGCCATCGAACCGATGGTCAACGTGGGCAGTCCGGCCGTGAAGGTGCTCGATGATCAATGGACCGCGGTAACGGAAGACGGCAGCGATTCGGCGCACTTCGAGCATACCGTCGCCGTCACTTCGAACGGGCCGTGGATTCTGACGCGCCCGAAGGAAGCGGCCGGCCCTTGCTGGTGAGCGGCTCGAAAAGGTAGGGATTGGTTCGAAAAGGGAGCGTATGGCGAGAAGGCCGTTGCAGGATAAGAAGCCCGGCGAAGGAAGCGGAAAAGAAGACGCCATCGAGGTGATGGCCACGGTGATCGAGCCGCTCCCGAACGCGATGTTTCGCGTCGAGCTTGAAAACAAGCACAAGGTCCTCGCCCACATTTCCGGGAAGATGAGGAAGAATTTTATTCGCATCCTGCCCGGAGACCGCGTCGCCGTCGAGCTTTCGCCCTACGACCTTACGCGCGGGCGGATCGTCTACCGGTACAAATAGCGGCGGCGGGCGGGAGAGGGAGCTGAAGAGATGAAAGTTCGTGCATCGGTCAAGAAAATTTGCATGAAGTGCAAGATCGTCCATCGGCGCGGCGTGGTGCGGGTGATTTGCCAGAACCCCAAGCACCGCCAGCGCCAGGGATAGGAGCAGACGAATGGCACGCATCGCGGGTGTGGATCTGCCGCCGAATAAGCGGCTATGGGTCGGGCTTACGGCCATCTACGGCATCGGGCAGCCGCGCGCGCGGTCCCTGGCCGAAAAGGCCAACGTGGATCCGGTGAAAAAGATCAAGGACCTTACGGAAGAGGAAGTCACCCGCTTGCGCGCCGCCATTGAATCCGAAGGGCGCGTCGAAGGCGATCTCCGCAAGGAGATGCAGATGAACGTGCGGCGGCTCATCGAAATCCAGTGCTATCGCGGCCTGCGCCATCGCCGCAACCTTCCCGTGCGCGGCCAGCGGACGCACACCAATGCGCGCACCCGCAAGGGTCCGCGGAAGGGTGCGGTCGCCGCGAAGAAGAAGACGATGGCCCGCAAGTAGGGGCACCCGCCGCGGCGGGCTGTGCCCGCTGGCGAGCATCGAGAACGAGAGAGGAGTTCGAATTGGCAAAGGAACCCAAGGACGCAGCGGCTTCGGCAGCCCCGGCCAAAACATCGAAGCGAAAGAAGGAGTTTCGCAAGAAGAGGGAAAAGCGCGTGGTGCCGCACGGCGTCGTGTGCATTCAGGCGACCTTCAATAATACGATTGTCACGCTCACCGATCCGGACGGCCGCGCGGTCAGTTGGGCTTCGGCCGGGTCGGTGGGATTCAAAGGCTCGCGCAAGGGCACTCCCTATGCCGCGCAACAGGCGGCCATGACCGCCGCGGGCGTGGCGCGCGATCAGTATGGGATGAAATCGGTCGAGGTGCGCGTGAAGGGGCCTGGAGCGGGACGCGAGTCCGCGGTTCGCGCCCTGGCATCCTCGGGGCTGCACATCAATGCCATCAAGGACGTGACGCCCGTTCCGCACAACGGCTGCCGTCCCCCGAAGCGCCGCCGCGTCTAATGGTTCTGTAGCTCAGGCTTGCCCTGAGGAACGAAGGGTCCGCCGTTAGGACCTGAGGCTTTGTTGCAAGGCAAAAAAGGAGAGAAGCACTTGGCAAGACATCGTGAAGCGGTTTGCCGGCTGTGCCGGCGGGAAGGCATGAAGCTTTTCCTGAAAGGGCTGCGGTGCTTTACGGAAAAGTGCGCCATCGAGAAGCGCAACTTCGTTCCCGGACAGCACGGCCAGGCTCGCCGTCCGAAGATGGTCGGCTACGGCGTGCAGTTGCGCGAAAAGCAGAAGGTGAAGCGCACCTATGGGCTGCTCGAGCGGCAGTTCCGCACCTATTTCGAGAAAGCCGTCAGCGCCAAGGGTCCCACGGGCGCGAACCTGATTGTGATGCTCGAGCGCCGTCTGGACAACGTGGTCTATCGCATGGGCTTGGCGGGCTCGCGCTCGCAGGCTCGCCAGTTTGTCCTGCACGGCCACATTCGCGTGAAGGGTCAGAAAGTGAACATTCCAAGCTACCTCGTTGCCGTGGGCGACGACGTGGCGCTCAAGGAAAAGATGCACCAGAACGCCATGGTTCTCGAAGCGCGCAACCTGGCGCAGTCCCAGGGCGTTGCTCCCTGGCTCGATATTGACCGCCAGAATTTCAAGGCGCGCGTCGTGGCTCTGCCGCGCCGCGAGGACGTGCAGACTCCGCCGATGAACGAACAGCTCATCGTCGAACTCTATTCCAAGTAGCGCCGGATTTTGTGCCGCACGAAAAGTTTGTGGTTCGGCCCCCAGCGGGCCGGGAGGAAGGTCGAAGATGTGGAAGGGCTTTCAGAAACCAAAGCGTTTGGCTGCAGAACCTGAAACACTTACGGATAAGTACGGCAAATTTTCGGCTCAGCCTTTTGAGCGAGGCTGGGGCACCACCATCGGCAACGCGCTCCGGCGCGCCCTGCTCAGCTCCATCGAAGGCGCGGCCATCACGGCCGTCAGAATCGAGGGCGTCCTGCACGAATTCTCGCCGATTCCCGGCGTGGTTGAGGACGCCACCGACATCATCCTCAACCTCAAGCAGGTTCCCCTGAAGCTGAACACGGACCAGCCGAAGACCATCACGCTCACCGTCGAAACGCCCGGGCCGGTCACCTCCGCGAAGATCGAAGAGGACGCCGACATCGCCGTGCTCGATAAGAACGTCTATATCGCCACGGTCAGCGAGGGCGGCAAGCTCGAACTCGAGCTGCGCATCAAGAACGGCCGCGGCTATGTCGCCGCCGACCGCAACTTCGACGAGGACCTGCCCATCGGCTACATTCCCATTGATTCCGTCCACTCGCCCGTGCGCAAGGTCAATTACGCCGTCGAAGCCGCGCGTCTCGGCCAGATGACCGATTACGAAAAGCTCACGCTTGATGTCTGGACCAACGCCGCCATCACGCCGCAGGACGCCATCGGCCTCGCTTCCAAGCTCATCAAGGACCACATGAGCATCTTCATCAACTTTGAGGAGCAGCCGGAGCTTCCCGAGGAGATCGCCGAGAACTACGCCGACCCGCGCCTGGAATTCCTCGATCGTTCCGTCGAGGAGCTGGAACTCTCTGTGCGTTCCTACAACTGCTTGAAGAATGCCAACATTCAAAACTTGCGCGAGCTCGTCCAGAAAACCGAATCCGAAATGCTCAAAACGAAAAATTTCGGGCGCAAGTCGCTGAATGAAATTAAGGAGATCCTGGTGAAGATGGGCCTGAGCCTGGGCATGAAGTTCGATGAGCACGGACGCATCATCTGGCCCCCGCTCCCAAGCCAGACCGCCCCTCCTCCGTCGGAGGAAACCACCGCCCTCTAGCGCGCTCCACCGCCAGGGCTAGGAAACGCCAACATGAGACATCTCGTATCAGGACGCAAACTCGGACGCAACCCGGCGCATCGCCGCGCGACCCTTCGCAACCTCGTCACCAATCTCATCGAGAAGGAGCGCATCCAGACCACCATCCTCCGCGCCAAGGCGGCTCGTCCGCTCGCCGAACGCCTAATCACCCTCGGCAAGCGCGATACGCTCCATGCGCGGCGGCAGGCGGCGGCATTTCTGCTTACCCCGGGCGCCACGAAAAAGCTTTTCACCGATCTCGCTCCCCGCTTCGCTGATCGTCCCGGCGGCTACACGCGCATCGTGCGGACCGGCTGGAGGATCGGCGATGGCGCCGAGCTGGCGATTCTCGAATTTATCGGCTCGGACCTGAAAAAGAAGGAAAAGAAGCCTCGCAAGGAAGCGTTGGAAGCGCCCCCCGAAGAAAAAGAAGAAAAGGAAGAAAAAGAAGCCGTCGCCGCGGGCTAATTCGTCGGGGCTCCGCTAAAGGACGCGCCTCTCGTCGGCAAGTTCTGATCGCTACTCCAGCCTGTAATTAGGCGCTTCCCGCGTGATGATCACGTCATGAACGTGGCTTTCGCGCAGCCCCGCCTGCGAAATGCGTATGAACTTGCTCCGTTCCTGCAGTTCCTTCAGATTCGCCGCGCCGCAATATCCCATTCCGCTTCGCAGCCCGCCCACGAGCTGCTCCACCAGCCCGGAAAGCGGCCCCTTATAAGGCACCTGCCCTTCGATTCCTTCCGGCACCGATTTCCCTCGCTCCGCGCCTTCCTGCGCGTAGCGGTCCGCGGAGCCTGCCTCCATGGCCCCGAGCGAGCCCATGCCGCGATAGGATTTGAACGTGCGCCCCTGATAGAGAATCGTCTCGCCGGGCGATTCCTCGGTCCCGGCAAAAAGGCCGCCGATCATCACGGCGGCTGCGCCCGCGGCGATGGCCTTGGTAATGTCGCCGGAAAATTTGATGCCGCCGTCGGCGATAATCGGCACGCCCGTGCCCTTCGCCGCCCGCGCCGCTTCGAGTATGGCCGTAATCTGCGGCACGCCCGCGCCGGTCACCACGCGCGTCGTGCAGATTGAGCCTGGCCCGATGCCCACCTTCAGCCCGTCTATGCCCAGCGCGATCAAATCGCGCGCCCCTTCGCCGGTGGCCACGTTCCCGGCGAGCAGTTGCATTTCGGGAAGCTTGCGCTTCACCTCGCGGATCGCTTCCATCACGCGCGTCGTGTGGCCGTGCGCCGTATCAATGGCCAGCACATCCACTTTGTCGCGCGCTAGCTCCTCGGCGCGCTCGAGAAAATCGCCCGTCGCGCCGATGGCTGCGCCCACGCGCAGCCGGCCGTGCTCGTCCTTCGTCGCGTAGGGGAATTCGATCTTCTTCTGAATGTCCTTCACCGTGATCAGGCCCTTGAGATGGAAATCCTTGTCCACCACCAGCAGCTTTTCGATGCGGTGCCGCTGGAGGATTCGCTCGGCCTCCTCGAGCGTCGTGCCCACCGGCACGGTAATCAGATTGTCCTTGGTCATCACGGCGCTCACGGGCTGGTCCAGGTTGCGCTCGAAGCGCAGATCGCGGTTCGTCAGTATGCCCTCGAGCCGCGGTCCTCGCGTCACGGGAAGACCCGAGACCTTGTACTTGTTCATGATGTCGAGCGCCGTGCCGGACCGACATCTCGGGCGCAATCGTCACCGGGTCCACGATCATCCCGCTTTCGGAGCGCTTCACGCGGTCCACTTCCTCCGCCTGGCGCTCGATGGTCATGTTGCGGTGAATGAACCCAATCCCGCCCTGCCGCGCTATGGCGATGGCCAGCCGCGAATCGGTCACCGTATCCATCGCCGCCGCGACGATGGGGATATCGAGCGCGATTTTGCGCGAAAGCTGCGTGCGCGTGTCCGCCTGCGTGGGCAACACGGCGGATTTGCCGGGCAGCAGCAGCACGTCATCGAACGTCAGCGCCTCGGGAATGGCTCCGTCAATCATCCTCTCTCCTTTTTACCTTGAACCAGCGCGGCGAGCCCATAAACACCAAAGCCCAGCGCGCCGCAAATCGGGCAAGCTGGGCTCCATGAAATTTCCTTTGTAGAGGAAGACCGTCATGAACCATCCGCAATTTTATGCATATCGCCCCGCGAAATCAAGGCGCGGGGAAAAAAAGGGGGGCGAGTCCGCTCGATAAGGTCATAATTGTCGTGTGAGCGATTCGCAAAAGATCGAATGCCACGTACACGGCTGGCAAGAACAAACATTCGTCTGCCAGCACATTGCGCAGTCTCTGCATACAGGCACTCCGGTTGGATTTTACTGGTCGTCTGAGCAAACCGACCCCCGGCCTGATGCGTGGTGCACATCCTGTGAAAAAGCTCGTGTAGAAGCTGGCGGCGACTGGACCCCGGAAGTAAACGAGAAGCTAAAGGTAAAGTTGCTTTGTGGCGCATGCTATGACTACGCCAAATCCATTTGGACCAAAGGACGCAAGATTACCGAGTAAGACCTGCCCAATTCGAGCTTAAGGGCCCATTGATGAAAAAAGAAACCGTAGCCCCTCACCCCTCACCCTCCCCCTCATCCCTCATCCCTTTTTCAATCCCCATCCATAGCGAGCTCCGATACTTTCGAGCACAAACTTGAATTGGCCTGTCTTCCCGTCCTTGGCTAGACTCGCCTTATGAGCCATCATCCAGCAATGGCCGAGCACGCCGGCACATTTCTACCGCCGTCGGCTGCATGTCCGCGGAGCATGATCGGGCAAGTTCGCGAGTCGTCGCCAGCGAAGCCGGGGATCCAGGATTCCTTCGCTGCTGGCGCCCTCATGCTTCTTTACGTGGCCGCGTACATTGCTGCCGGATTCGCTTGCCTGGCGTTCCTCGAGTGGGCTTGGGTCCGGATCATCGGCTAAATAGGAGCACCCCTCTAAAGACGGCAGCATTGACACGATGTAACGCCCCTCGCGCAACCTCACTTTTCTCCAGCCACTAGCCACTTCCTTTCCCCGCGGTTGCGCGAAACGGCGGGAGTGCCTACCATGGATCGCGGTGAACCACTTCACCCCGCACTGGTCCCTTCGCAATCCGCATTGGATGACCATCGCCGCTGCCTTTTGGCCGCGCCGCTATCCGCGCCTCCCCGCGAGTGTCCCCAGGCTCTTTGAGACTGAGCCTGGCACCCAGGTGCGCGCGGATTGCCACTGGCAGGAAAATCCCCGCGAACATCCCACGTTCGTCCTGCTGCACGGTCTCGAGGGATCGAATGAGTCGTCCTATATTCTCGGTGCCGCCGAGAAGGCTTGGGTTGCGGGCTTCAATGCCGTGCGCCTCAATCAGCGAAATTGCGGCGGCACGGAGGCGCTCTCCCCGTCGCTCTACCATTCCGGCCTGAGCTGCGACGTTCGCGCCGTCGTGCTCGAACTGATCGAGCGCGATGCCTTGCCCGCCGTTTTCGCCGCCGGGTTTTCGATGGGTGGCAATCTCGTCCTGAAGACGGCCGCGGAGTTCGGAGACTCCGCCCCCGCCGAACTCCGCGGCTTCGCAGCCGTGGCGCCTGTGCTCGATTTGGCCGCCTGCGTGGACGCGCTCGTCTCCCCGCGCAATTTCCTCTACAACCGCCGTTTTGTGCGGGGATTGAAGCGCCGTATGCTCCGCAAGTCGGAACTGTTCCCCGAAATCTATTCGCGCGACGGTTTGGCCCGCGACATGAAAAAAATTCGCACCGTCCGCGAGTTCGACGATCGCATCACCGCCCGCTTTTGCGGTTTCCGCGATGCCGCCGACTATTACGCCCGCATGAGCTCCGGCCCGCTCCTCGGGGCGATCCGCAGGCCTACGCTGATCTTGGCCGCGCAGGACGATCCGTTTGTCCCGTTTTCAATTTTCGATAGTGCGGCATTGCGGGAGAATCCGAGGATTACCCTGCTCGCGCCGTCTCATGGCGGCCACTGCGCGTTCATCTCGCGGGAATGGGGAGACGCGCGCTTCTGGGCTGAAGCGCGCCTTGTGAATTTTTGCGCGGAAGTGCTCGAAAATTCCCCCGCGGAGTGACGCGTACGCTCAGGCCAGATGTACGCGCGCTCTGCCCTCCGCTTCGATTTCCTCGAGCGTCTTGCCCTTCGTTTCGGGAACCAGGCGGTAAACGAAAAGCCATGCCGCAACGCCCACCAGCGCATAGACCCAGAACGTCCATGCGTTCCCGAGCCATTGGAGGAGGCTCAAGAACGTAAGCGCGACGATTCCATTCGAGCCCCAGTTCGACACCGTGGCTACCCCCATGGCCCGGCCCCGAATCTTCAGCGGATAAATTTCGGAGATCATCAGCCAAAAGACAGGCCCCAGGCTGATCGCGAAGCAGGCCACGTAGAACATCACGCTGATCACGGAAACCTGCGCCAGCGCGTGTGACGGGCTGGCTGAGTGGAACCCGAATCCGAGGACCCCCAGGCTGATAATCATGCCCACGATTCCCCAAAGCAGTAATGGCCGGCGTCCCGCGCGGTCCAGGAGCCATAGCGCAACCACCGTCATCAGGACGTTCACCACGCCCACACCGGCCGTCGCCAGGATGGCCACGGACTTGGATTGCATTCCCGCCAGTTGAAAGATTGTCGGCGCGTAGTAAATCACCGTATTGATGCCTGTGAATTGCTGGAAGGCCGCGAGGCCGATCCCGATTATCAGAGCCGGCCGGAGCGCGGGACTCAGCAACTCCCGCCAGCTGCCTTCCTGCTTGCCCAGGCTGGATTCGATGTCGTTGAGTTCCACGTTCACGTCGGAGCCTGACCGGATGCGGGAAAGCACGGTGCGCGCCACGTCGCGTAAGCCCTGCCGCATGTACCAGCGCGGGCTTTCGGGCACGAACAACAGCCCGATCAGCATGATCAGCGCCGGAATGGCCGCCACGCCGAACATCCAGCGCCACGCGCGTGCGTCCGCCAGAGCGTAATCGGCCAGGTAGGAGCAGACGATCCCGATCGTGATCATCAGTTGGTTCAACGAGACCAGCGTGCCGCGCACGTTGGCTGGCGAGATTTCCGAGATGTAAAGCGGCGCCGTGAACGACGCAATCCCAATCGCGATTCCCACAACCACGCGCCCTAGAGCGAGCAGGAGCACCCCGGACGCGAGAGCCGTGCCGATCGCGCCAAGGACGAAGAGCACCGCTACCCAGATAAGGACCTTGCGCCGTCCAAAACGGTCGGCGAGCGTTCCGCCGATGGCTGCGCCAATGACGCATCCAAACAGCGCCGCGAAGACCACGATCTCGTCCTGCAGCGTGGTGAGGTGAAAATCCTCCCGAAAGAAGAGCCGGGCCCCGGAAATCACTCCCGTGTCGTAGCCGAAGAGCAGCCCGGCCAGCGCGGAGACGGCGGAAACCACCGTAACGAAGCCTGTATGCTTTGCGTTTCCCACCCCTTTTTCAGAAGCCATGAATCACTCTCCCTCTTTTGCCTGGATTGTACGCACGCCCACGAGCGGGTCATCCGGCAGCCCCAAGCCTGCAGCGTGCGATTCGAACCTGGACTTTATTCGCGGCCCCAACCTCGCGAGATTGTACACCCGGCCGCAAGCGGAGGCTCGCAGAATAATCTCTGTGGTGCCCATTTGTGCCACGAGCCCCGTTCCAACCATTTCCCTCGCAATTTCCATCCATTTGCCTCAAAAGTTGGAACGCCGCCTTCAAATTTTTGTGGACAAGACCGTCCATTCTTGGTCAGATTAACAGGACTAGTGTCGGCACGATTTGGGGGAAAGGTGATGAGACCGATTGCGTGGCTTTGCGGGCTTCTCCTTCTTTTCGCGTGGAGCGCCCAGGCGCAGGTGAATCCGGCAAATTCCCTGCTGGCATCATCCTCCGACCCCGGCATGGTAGCCGCCACATCGGCGGCCGGTGCTCCCCTCCCTGCCGTCCCTGCCCTCGGCGCGATCAGTGCTTCTTCTCCAGCCGCCCCGGCAGAACCCGCTCCGACCATTTTTGGCGGCCCCTCGAGCGATAACTGGCAACTGTATATCGGCTACACCTTTATCCGCCTCTACTTGCTCCCCAAGATCCCTTTGTTCCCCAATGGCGTGACTGTGAACACCAATGGCTTGAACATTTCTGGCGTCCGCTATTTTGGGACCATAACCTGGCTTGGCCTGGAGGGCGGGGCTGTGGGAACCTTTGGCCCGACTCAATGCTCGAAGTTTGCTCTGGCGGGGGGTGGCGTGCGCGTCCGCTGGCAAGGGCCCAAGGTTTGGAGCTCTGGGCCCATGGCACAGCAAATATCGCCCACATATTGCCCCAAACTTCGTTTGGCGGCCAGACCTCGTTCGGCTATCAAGTCGGCGGGGGAATTGACCTATTCACCCGCTTCCACGACATCGGCTTCCGTGTGGAGGGAGACTTGGTGGGAACGCACTTCTTCAGCACCTATCAGCGCAGCCCGCAAATCTCCGCAGGCATCGTCTATAGATTCTAAATCACTCCTGTTCCCCGTCTCATAGCTTATAGCCAATCTTGCGGACAAACTCGCGGCGCTGCGTCGCGTCTTTCGGGCCTTCCACGCCCTTGGGCGAACTCCCATCCACCACACCCAGCACGCCGCGTCCTTGCGCCGTTTCTGTGACGATCACTTCCACCGGGTTGGCCGTGGCGCAATGAATCGTGCATACCTCGTAGCAGTCCCGAACCCGGCTCAGTAGATTGATCGGATAGGCCTGCCGGATCAGCAGTACGAACACATGGCCCGCTCCGATGGATTGGGCGTTCGCAATCGCCGCGCGCCGCAGTTCCTCGTCGTTCGACTCGGCCCGCACCAGACATGGTCCCGAGGCTTCGTTGAACGCCACCGCAAATTTCGCTCCCGGCACCGTGTTGACCACTACTTCGTAGAGGTCCTCGGCAGTCTTGATGAAGTGGGAGTGGCCCAGGATCAGGTTCGCGCCCTCCGGAATTTCCATGCGCACGCTCAGGAGTTCCATTTTTTTGCTCCTTGCCCGGAAAAAACTTCCACTTTTAGTATTCAGCGCAAGTCCGAGGAAACCCAGTCTGGCCGAAGTCCATTATCAACACCATACCATGCGCCTTGCAAGCGGGGACCACATTGGAATTCCGCGTGCTCTCAAATTTTCTGAAGCTCGCTCCATGCCTGCTGCATCCATAGACATGGGAGGCAAAAAACCGATGCATTTTTTTGCCGCGCCATCTTTAAGGTCCCCATGTTGATAAGAACTCTCCAGCAGGCCAAGCGCTTCCTGAAAATCCTCTTTGGATTTACGCTCCTTGCCCTCGGCTTTGCCATGATTCTGACGCCCGGACCGGGCTGGCTGACCATCCTTCTTGCCCTCGGCGTTCTGGCGGCTGAATTTGTCTGGGCCCGCAGGCTCCTCGACCGCCTCAAGGTGCAAAGCGAGCGCCTCCGCGACGCGGTTTTCCCCCCAGCCGGCCGCGCCGCCTGACGTTCCTGCTCCCTCGCTGCCTATCATCATCCAGTCCCTGAGGTTTGCCTTCCTGTTCCGCACGCCTGTTCCCGGTCCCATCCTGGCGGCGGCCTGCGTGGAAATTGTTTCACATTGACGCGAATAGGAATGAGGAGGAGAATAGCGCCATTGGTTGGGTGCAAAAACGTGTTCCAGTTTAAAATTTCAGCCGCGCCTATTTGCGCTCGTAGAGTCCCGTCTGGCCCAACCTCCTCGCAAGAAGTGCAGTCCTATCGAGCTAGTCAGGCCCGCGATTGTGTAATTCGATGGCCGAGTGCGGGCAGTCTTGGCAACGTGTCCCGGGATTTCTCTGCTCCGCACGCCTGGTCCCATCAATCGTTCGCCTCAGGAAAAATTTCATGGAGGGGCAAATGAGAATTTACGGATGCGCGTCTGTTCGCGCGCTGCTTCGGATCGCGGCTGGGCTGATTCTGGTCCTTGCAATGGCCGCTGTTTCCGGGGCTCAAGTCACTGGCACCGATTGGCCGATGTTCGGCGGCGATAGGCTGCGAACCGGCTGGCGCTCGAACGAAACGACCCTGACCATCGCCAACGTGGGCGGAGGGGCGTTCGGCCAGGTGTGGCAGTCTCCGCAGTTCGATCCGGAGCCGGACGGAAACCCGGGCCACGCCTTCGCCAACCCCGTCTACATCAATAGCGTGGCGATCGCCACAACGAATTACAACGGCACGTTCAAGGTCGTTTTTTGCTCCACGACTGCCGGCTACGCCTACGCGATCAACGCCGCGCAGAACGGCTCGGTGGCGGCCGGTACGATTCTCTGGAGCACCAAGCTCACTACCCCGGCGGGCAGCCCCGTGGGAGACGATGTCGGGAATCTGAGTACGCCCATCGTAGATACCTCGGCCTCTCCCCCGCGCATGTATGTCACCTCGTACGACGCGACGAACAATTGGGAAGCGTTCGCGCTCAACATCAGCAATGGCACCATCATGACCGGATGGCCCGTGGTCCTCAGCAACAAGACGGTTCCGGCGGTCAACAAAAATAGCAGCGGAGCCGGATTCCAAAATATTTCCCAATCGCAGCGCGGCGGTTTGAACCTGAGTCCAGACGGAACAGTGCTGTACGTGGACTGGGGCACCTACGGCGACAGCGGCCCAGGATGGCTCGCCGCAATCGACACGACGACTGCCACACTGGCCAGTTCTTTTAGCGGTTCTTCCAATAACACCAATGGGCCGGAGGGCGGTATGTGGGGTCAGGCGGCCCGCCGATTGATCCGGCCACCGGAGATGTTTATACGACCCTCGGAAACGGCACGACTGCCCAGGAAACAACCGCCGGTTTCTGGGGAAGCTCCGCTTTGCAGTTCAAGCCAGGCTCGACCCTGGCGTTGAACGGCACCTATACCCCCTTCGACTATTGCAACCTTGATGCGAACGATGTGGACGTTGGGGCGGGGTCGCCCATGGTGGTTCCCACTCTTTCGGGAACCAGCACGCCCGATACGATCGCCTTTGGAGGTAAACAAGGAAATATTTACCTCGTGAATCGCAATCCCATGCTGGGCACTTTAACCGCCAGGGTTGGTTGCAGCACGAATGCCGCAGGAGACCTTTCCCTGCTGCCTCCGGGCAATCAGCCCCAATTCGGCACGCGGGGACCGCTGAATGTATTCGGTCCTTATACGGAGACGAATGCGGGCGGCGATTTTGCCAGAGCGCGCACCACCCCGGCGTACTTCCAGGCCAACGGCACAAACTACATCGTGGCCACGGGTTGCACGAAGGCCAGTGACACGAGCACCGCATGCATCGCTCCCGATGTCGTGCTCCTCCAGATCGTCACGCCTTCGGGCGCGCCGGCTTATCTCCAAGTCGCTGCCTCGCAAACCAGCACAGCCATGGTGGATGCGGACTCAGCCATCATCACCAGCAACGGTTCATCGAACCCGATTATTTGGATTCTCGATTCGAACCTCGCGCGTTCCGCGAACCCGTGGACTGTAACCAACCAGCCTATCCTGTTCGCTCTCAATGCCCTGGACCCGAATCTCGCAGTCCTCTACCAAACCCCCACGAACCTTCTGGATTTGGGCGGGAAGTTCAATTCGCCGGCAAGCGGCAATGGCATGATCTTTGTGGGCACCGACCGTATTCAGGCTTTCGGGATTACATCGAATTGCACCGCGCCGACGGCGCCTAGCAATCTGACGGCAACGGCGCAATCGAGCAGCCAGATCAACCTGAGCTGGACAGCCAGTTCATCCACCTGCGGTGTCACCTACAACGTGTTCCGCAGCACCGCGTCCGGCTTCACGCCCTCGAGCAGCAACCAGATCGCGACCGGCGTGACCACCACGACGTACTCGGATACAGGGCTTGTCGCTTCGGCGACTTACTATTATCTGGTGGAAGGCGTTGGTGCCGCCGGGACGTCCCCGGCCTCGAATCAAGCCAGTGCCACCACTCAGGCTGGCAGCGGGCAGCTTATCGCCATCAATTCCGGCGGGCCACTGGTGAGCCCGTTCGTTGCTGACGAAGACTTCACCGGCGGCGGCACGCTCAATCACGCCAACACCATTGACACAAGCAAGGTGACCAACCCAGCTCCCGCGGCGGTCTATCAGACCGGCCGCGACGGCGGCTTCACCTACACGATCGGCGGCTTCACCCCGGGGACGAGCTATGTCGTCCGGCTGCATTTCTGCGAGACGTATTTCGCGACGGCTGGTTCCCGGACGTTCGACGTAACCATCAACAACACGCAGGTGCTCACCGACTTCGACATCTTCGCGACGGCTGGCGGGAAGAACATCGCTAACATCCAGCAGTTCACGGAGCCGGCCAATTCCAGCGGCCAATTCGTGATCGTCTTCACGTCGGTGGTGAACAGCTCGCTGGTGAGCGGGATCGAGATTGACTCGACCAGTGGCGGGTCCTGCACCGCAGCGCCGACAGCGCCGAGCGGACTGGGTGCGACGGCAATTTCCTCGAGCCAGATCAACTTGAGCTGGACGGCCAGCACTGCCGGGACCGGCTGCACGATTACTTACAACGTCTATCGCAGCACGACGAGCGGCTTCACGGCCGGGAGCGGCAACCAGATCGCCACCGGCGTGACCACGACGACGTACTCCGACACCGGACTCACGGCTTCGACCACGTACTACTACCTGGTCGAGGGTGTAGATTCAGCCGGTTCATCTCCACAGTCGAACCAAGCCAACGCGACCACCGGCGCCTCTTCGGGATCATGCACCAGCATCTGCATAGATTCCGGCTCGACAACGGCGGTGACTCCGTTCGTAGCTGACGAGGACTTCGCCGGCGGCGCCACGCTTGATCACGCCAACACAATAGACACGAGCAAGGTGACCAACCCGGCTCCCGCTGCGGTCTATCAGACCGGGCGCGACGGCAACTCCACCTACACGATCCCGGGCTTCACGGCCGGGTCCATGCACACCGTCCGGCTGCACTTCTGCGAGACGTACTTCACCGCCTCGGGGAAGCGCACCTTCAACGTGAGCATCAACAGCACACAGGTGCTGACGGCTTTCGACATCTTCGCGACGGCTGGCGGGCAGAACATCGCCAATATCCAGCAGTTCTCGGAGTCGGCGAATGCCAGCGGCCAGTATGTGATCCAGTTCACATCGGTGGTCAACAACTCCCTCGTGAGCGGGATCGAAATCGATTAACAAATGAGGAGAAGCGATATGTGTAATCGAGAATTTTCGCTGTTTCGCGGTTTATTCGCGGTCGTGGCCGCGCTTGTCGCGGCTCTTATCTTTAGTGGCGCTTCCAGCGCTCAGGTCACCGGCACCGATTGGCCCATGTTCGGCGGTGAGCGGATGAAAACCGGCTGGCGCTCGAATGAAACCACGCTGACCGTCGCCAACGTAGGCGGCGGGGGATTCGGCCAAGTCTGGGAGTCGCCCCTATTCGACGCCGATCCGGACGGCACCGCCGCTCACCTCTTCGCGGATCCCGTCTACATTGATAGCGTGGCGATTTCGGCCGGGCAATATAGCGGCACGTTCAAGGTCGTCTTTGCCGCGACCACGGCCGGCTACGTCTACGCGGTGAATGCCGCGCAGAACGGTTCCGTGGCGCCGGGCACGATTCTGTGGGGCACGCATCTCACCACGGCGGAGAACACATCAGGCATTGGCGGCGATTGCGGCGTCCTCAGCACCCCCATCGTGGATACTTCTGCGTCTCCGCCGCAGATGTACGTCGTGTCCCAGGACGCCACGGCAGGGTGGGAAGCTTTCGCGGTCAACATCACCAATGGCGCTGTCCTCTCGGGATGGCCCGTGGTTCTGGGTAGCAGCACGATTCCTCCAGTGAATCGGAATGGCAGCGGCGCGGGATGGATCGGTTCCGGCCAGTCGCAGCGCGGAGGTTTGAACCTCAGCCCCGACGGAACGATGCTCTACGTGGATTGGGGAACCTATGGTGATGCCGGGCCGGGATGGCTCGCCGCCGTCAGCACCACCACTCCCGCGGTGGTCAGTTCCTATAGCGGCTCCTCGTCGAACGCCGGCGGGGCGCAGGGCGGCATGTGGGGATCGGGAGGCCCGGCGATCGATCCTGCCACAGGCGACGTTTATACGACCCTCGGAAACGGCACCGGTGAGACAACCGCGGGTTTCTGGGGCAGCTCCGCCTTGCAGTTCAAGTCGGGTTCGCCCATGACGCTGGGCGGCAGCTATACGCCATTCGACTATTGCAACCTGGACGCCAACGACATTGATCTCGGGGCCGGCTCGCCGATTGTGGTACCCACGCTTTCAGGAACCAGCACGCCCGATACGATCGCTTTCGGCGGCAAACAGGGAAATATCTACCTCGTGAATCGCAACCCCATGCCGGGCAGCCTAACGGTCCGGCCAGGATGCAGCACAAATGCGGCGGGAGATCTGTCCCTGCTGCCTCCGGGAAATCAGCCGCAATTCGGCACGCGGGGACCGCTGAATGTATTCGGTCCTTATACGGAGACACAAGCGGGCTCCGATTATGCCAGAGCACGCACCACCCCGGCGTACTTCCAGGCCAACGGCACGAACTACATCGTGGCCACGGGTTGCTCGAAGTCCAGCGTTTCTAGCACCACCTGCATCGCGCCTAACGTGGTCCTCTTGCAAATCGTCACGCCTTCGGGGGCGCCCGCCTATCTCCAAGTCGCTGCCTCGCAGACCAGCACAGCCATGGTGGATGCGGACTCGGCCATCATCACCAGCAACGGTTCATCGAACCCGGTTATCTGGATTCTCGATACGAACCTCCCTCGCTCCTCCAACCCCTGGACCGAAACCGTCCACCCCGTCCTGTACGCCCTTAATGCGATGGACTCGAACCTCGCAGTTATCTACCAAACCCCCACGAACCTTCTGGATCTAGGCGGAAAATTCGATTCGCCGTCGAGCGGTGATGGAATGATCTTCGTCGGCACCGACCGCATTCAGGCCTTCGGTATTACAAGCGGCTCTTCGTGCAGTGCGGTGCCTACGGCGCCAACCGGAGTGACCGCAACGGCTGTTTCCAGCAGCCAGATAAATCTGAGCTGGACCGCCAGCACCGCCCCGGCCGGCTGCACCATCACCTACAGCGTGTTCCGCAGCACGACGAACGGCTTCACACCCTCGAGCAGCAACCAGATCGCCAGCGGCGTGTCCTCCACCTCATTCTCGGATACCGGCCTCGCGGCCTCCACCACGTACTACTACGCGGTCGAAGCCGTGGACCAAGCCGGTTCCTCAGGGGAGTCGAACCAACCCCAGGCGACCACGCAATCCAGTGGGAGCGGCGGCCAGCTTATCGCTATCAATTCCGGCGGGCCGGCGGTTAGCCCGTTCGTTGCTGACGAAGACTTTACCGGCGGCGGCACGCTCAGTCACGCCAACACCATTGACACAAGCAAGGTGACCAACCCAGCGCCGGCCGCAGTCTATCAGACGGGCCGCGACGGCAACTTCACCTACACCATCGGCGGCTTCACGGCTGGGACGAACTATCTGGTGCGTCTGCACTTCTGCGAGACCTACTTCACGGCCGCGGGGAAGCGCACTTTCAACGTGAGCATCAACAACACGCAGGTCCTGACCGACTTCGACATCTTCGCGACCGCGGGCGGGCAGAACATCGCCAATATCCAGCAGTTCACGGAGCCGGCGAATTCAAGCGGGCAATTCGTGATCGTGTTCACGTCTGTGGTGAACAACTCGCTGGTAAGCGGGATCGAAATCGATTCCACCAGCGGCGGTTCCTGCAGCGCAGCGCCGACAGCGCCGAGCGGACTGGGTGCGACAGCAACTTCCTCGAGCCAGATCAATCTGAGCTGGACGGCCAGCACGGCTGGGACAGGCTGCTCGATCACCTACGACGTGTTCCGCAGCACGACCTCCGGCTTCACGCCCTCGAGCAGCAACCAGATCGCCAGCAGCGTCACCGCGACGGCGTACTCCGACACCGGACTCGCTGCTTCGACCACCTACTACTATTTGGTTGAGGCCGCGGATTCGGCGGGCACTTCAGCGGCGTCGAACCAAGCCAACGCGACCACCGGCGCCTCTTCGGGATCATGCACCAGCATCTGCATCGATTCCGGCTCGACGACGACGGTCACTCCGTTCGTGGCTGACGAGGACTTCGCCGGCGGCGCCACGCTTGATCACGCCAACACAATAGACACGAGCAAGGTGACCAACCCGGCTCCCGCTGCGGTCTATCAGACCGGGCGCGACGGCAACTTCACCTACACAATCCCGGGCTTCACGGCCAATTCGAGCCACACGGTACGGCTGCACTTTTGCGAGACGTACTTCACGGCCTCGGGAAAGCGCACCTTCAACGTGAGCATCAACAGCACACAGGTGCTGACGGACTTCGACATCTACGCGACTGCTGGCGGGCAGAACATCGCCAACATCCAGCAGTTCACGGAGGCGGCGAATGCCAGCGGCCAGTATGTGATCCAGTTCACATCGGTGGTCAACAACTCCCTCGTGAGCGGGATCGAAATCGACTGACGGCTCAGGCAACCCCAGCGAATCTGGGGAGATCTTCGGATCTCCCCAGTAAGCGCCATTGGTTTCTTGCGGTCAAAAAACTCGGAGGATCATCGTGCAAGACAACGGGCAGAAAAACGGCGTAACTCGAAGCGCCATAGCGAGGTTGTCGCTCATCGGCCTGACGTTCGTGGCGCTTCTCTTGGGTGTCCTTCCAGCCCACGCGCAGAACACGTCGATTTTCGGCCCCAACGTCTACGTTTTTACTCCCAGCATGTCGGCGTCGTCGATCAATACGACCCTCAACACGCTGAACGGGAACTCCCAGTTCAGCACCAATCGCTATGCCGCGCTTTTCATGCCGGGTACATACACCGGCGTCGAAGCCGAGGTGGGCTACTACGAATCCGTTGCAGGCCTCGGCGAGGCGCCCAGCGCCGTCAGCATCAACAACGGTTATCTGGAAGCGAATCAGAGCGGCGGCAATTCGACTTTAATGTTCTGGCGTTCACTGGGGAACATGTCCATCACGCCTCCCTCGGGTACCGTGCTGGCAGTGGGGTGTTTCGCAGGGGATTTCTTTCCGGCGTATGGACGTCAATGGCGGGATGGAGCTGACCACTTCATCGTGCGGGTATGGAAGTGGTGGATTCATCAGCGATACGGAGATCACCGGGGAACTCAACGCTTGCGACCAGCAGCAGTGGTATACACGCAATAGCTCCCTGGGCAGTTGGTCGGGCAGCTCCTTTAACATGGTCTTCTCCGGAGTCACAGGAGCGCCGGCTCAATCTTTCCCTAAACCCCCGTACACGACGCTGGCCACAACTCCAGCGAGCCGTGAAATGCCATTCCTGTATGTGGATAGCAGCGGCAACTACTGGGTGTTCTCACCGGGCTTGAGGACAAATTCGTCGGGCACAAGCTGGTCCGGCGGGGGCTTGGGGACCGGCAACTCTCTGGCGATCAGCACCTTCTTCATCGCCACGCCCTCGAGCACGCTCGCCCAGATCAATGCAGCGCTGTCTTCAGGGCAAAATCTCATCCTGACGCCCGGCATCTATCAGTACAGCGGGTCCATCAATGTCGTCAACGCGAACACGGTGGTTCTCGGAATCGGATACCCGACTCTTGTCCCGCAGACGGGAACGGCCGCGATCACCGTGGCCGACGTGGACGGAGTTCAGGTTGCTGGAGTGCTCATAGACGCGGGCCCGGTCAACTCGCCGGTACTTTTCGAGGTAGGTGTAGCGGGGGGATCGCGCGTGAGTCACGCAAGCAACCCGACGTCGATCAGCGATACGTTCTTCCGCATTGGCGGAGCGACAGCAGGGACCGCTACCACAGCCCTGGAAATTGATAGCGACAACGTCATCCTGGACAACATCTGGGCGTGGCGCGCGGACCATGGCACGGGAGTTGGCTGGACAAGCAACGTCGCCGACCACGGATTGGTTGTGAACGGAGACGACGTCACGGCATTGGGTCTGGCTGTCGAGCACTACGAGCAAAATCAGGTGGTGTGGAACGGTCAAGGCGGCGAAACCATCTTCTATCAGAGCGAATTGCCGTATGACCCGCCGAGCCAGAGTGCATGGATGAACGGCAGCGTGGATGGCTACGCGTCCTACTCGGTTTCAGATTCGGTGACCTCGCACACGGCCTATGGCCTCGGCGTCTACTCCTTGTTCAATCAGGGTGTAAACATCGTTGAAACCAGCGCGATCACCGTCCCGAATGTCGCCGGAGTCCAGATTATCGACGCGATGACGTGGTTCATTGGCGATAGCGGCTCCATCACACACATAGTCAATAGTACAGGCGCGGCGGTCAACAGCGGCTCGAAAACCAGCTACCTCACCTCCTACGGAAGTCCGGGCGGCGGTTGCACCGCGGCTCCCAGCGTTCCCGGAACGCCCTCCGCCACGGCAACTTCTTCCAGCCAAATCAACCTTACCTGGGGCGCCAGCACCGCCGGATCGTCCTGCACCGTGAGCTACAACGTGTTCAGTAGCACGACCTCCGGCTTCACGCCCTCAAGCAGCAACCAGATTGCCACGGGCGTGACCACTACGTCGTACTCGAATACGAGTCTCACGGCCTCCACTACCTACTACTACAAGGTGGAAGCGTCGGACTCATTCGGCGCCTCGGCCGCCTCGGCACAGGCCAGCGCGACCACGCAGTCCGGCAGCAGCGGCGGCACGCAGCTTATCGCCATCAATGCGGGCGGGCCGGCGGCGAGTCCGTTCGTTGCTGACGAGGACTTTTCGGGCGGCTCGACCATTGACCACGCCAACACGATCAACACGAGCAACGTGACCAATCCCGCGCCGGAAGCCGTGTACCAAACCGGCCGCGACACGTCCGCGGTCGGGCCGGGTACGACGTTCACCTACACGATTGGAGGCTTCACGGCCGGGACGGACTATCTGGTGCGTCTGCACTTCTGCGAGACCTACTTCACGGCCTCGGGGATGCGCACGTTCGATGTGAGCATCAACGGCACGCAGGTGCTGACGAACTTCGACATCTTCGCGACGGCTGGCGGCGAGAACATCGCCAACATCCAGCAGTTCACGGAGCCGGCCAATTCCAGCGGGCAATTCGTGATCGTTTTCACTTCGGTGGTGAACAACGCGCTCGTCAGCGGGATCGAAATAGATTCCACTAGCGGTTCCTGCACCGCGCCGACGGCGCCCAGCGGCCTGGCCGCGACGGTTGTTTCCCCCACCCAGAACAACCTGAGCTGGACGGCCAGCACCTCCTCTTGCGCGGTGACTTACGACGTGTTCCGCGGCACGACTTCGGGCTTCACGCCTTCCAGCAGCAACGAAATCGCCAGCAGCGTGACCGCAACCTCGTACTCGGACACCGGGGTGACGCCCGGCACCACGTACTACTACGTGGTGGAAGGCACGAACTCCGGCGGCACCTCGGGGCCGTCGAACCAGGCGACCGCCACCACGCAGTCCTGCAGCATACCGACGGCGCCGAGCGGGCTGACGGCAACGGACGTTTCCAGCAGCCAGATTAGCCTGAGCTGGACGGCCAGCACATCGTCCTGCTCGGGCATTACGTACGACGTGTTCCGCAGCACGACTTCGGGTTTCACGCCTTCCACCAGCGACGAAATCTTGAGCGGCGTGACCACCACAACTTACTCGGACACGGGTCTGGCGGCTTCGACCACTTACTACTACTTGATCGAGGGGACCAACTTGGCCGGAACGTCGGCAGCCTCGAACCAGGCCAGCGCCACAACCAGTGCCTCGTCCGGCTCGTGCTCGAGCATCTGCATCAACTCTGGCGGGCCGGCGGTGAGCCCATTCGTGGCTGACGAGGATTTCACGGGCGGCGCGACCGTTGACCACGCTAACACGATCAACACGAGCAAGGTCACCAACCCGGCCCCGGCAGCGGTGTATCAGACGGGCCGCGACGGCAACTTCACCTACACGATCCCGGGCTTCACGGCCGGGTCCATGCACACCGTCCGGCTGCACTTCTGCGAGACGTACTTCACCGCCTCGGGGAAGCGCACCTTCAATGTGAGCATCAACGGCACGCAAGTGCTGACGGCTTTCGACATCTTCGCGACCGCCGGCGGGCAGAACATCGCCAATATCCAGCAGTTCTCGGAGGCGGCAAATTCGAGCGGCCAGTACGTAATCCAGTTCACCTCGGTGGTCAACAACTCCCTGGTGAGCGGGATCGAAATTGACTGAACAATGTTTCGAACGGGCTGGTTGCAGGGAAGGTGGAACCCCATCTTCCCTGCCGGCTTGTACGAGCGGGATTGGTGAAGGACTTTGAAGATACCGAACACGAGGCCGTTTGGCGGCGTCTGTTCCCCCCGCTCGAACTCGCCTCGAACTGTTTTGCCAAGCGCAAGCTGCCTTTGCGCGCGTCAGGAAAAAGAAAACAAACCGTCAGGAGTGTGCCAATGAAAAGATCCATGATCGTCCTCAAGTCCTTGTGTTTCGCAGCGCTTCTGATGTTTGCCGTGCTTCCCGCGCTGGCGCAGACCAGCATAATCGCCATAGACTCGGGCTCGACGACGGCGGTGAGCCCCCTTCGTTGCCGACGAGGACTTCTCCGGCGGCGCCACGATTGACCACGCCAACACGATCAACACGAGCAACGTGACTAATCCGGCTCCGGCGGCCGTGTACCAAAGCGCGCGCGTGGCGGCGACGACGGCAGGGCCGGGCCCCACGTACACCTACACGATTGGCGGCTTCACGGCGGGAACCAGCTACCTGGTCCGCCTGCACTTCTGCGAAACGTATTTCTCGACGGCCGGTTCCCGCGTGTTCGACGTGAACATCAACGGCACGCAGGTCTTGACGAACTTCGATATCGAAAAGACCGCGGGCGGCCAGAACATAGCGAACATCCAGCAATTCACGGAGCCGGCGAACTCCAGCGGGCAATTCGTGATCCTGTTCACGTCCGTGACGAACAACGCACTCATCAGCGGGATCGAAATTGACTCGACTGCTTCCTGCAGCACGCCCACCGCTCCGAGCGGACTCACGGCCACAGCGGCTTCGTCGAGCCAGATTAATCTGAGTTGGACTGCAAGCTCCTCGTCCTGCGCCGTCACCTACAACATTTTCCGCGGCGCCACTTCCGGCTTCACGCCCTCGAGCAGCAACCAGATCGCCACCGGCGTGACCACCACGACGTACTCGAATACAGGTCTCACAGCCTCCACTACCTACTACTACCTGATAGAGGCCACGAACGCGGGCGGCACGTCCGCCGCATCGAATCAGGCCAGCGCCACAACGCAAGCCAGCGGTGGAACGCAGCTTATCGCCATCGACTCCGGCTCGACGACGGCGGTAAGTCCATTCGTCGCCGACGAAGACTTCACCGGCGGCAGCACGATCAGCCATGCCAATACCATCAACACCAGCAACGTCACGAACCCAGCACCCGCGGCGGTGTACCAATCCGGCCGCGATACTTCCACCACCGGCGCGGGCGGGACGTTCAGCTACACGATCGGCGGCTTCACCGCGGGAACGAACTATCTGGTGCGCCTCCACTTCTGCGAGACCTACTGGACGGCAGCCGGGAAGCGCACCTTCAACGCGAGCATCAATGGCACGCAGGTGCTGACGAATTTCGATATTTTCGCGGCGGCTGGCGGGCAGAACATCGCCAACATCCAGGGATTCATAGTGGCGGCCAATTCCAGCGGCCAGTTCGTAATCGTCTTCACGACGGTGGTGAACAACGCGCTCGTCAGCGGGATCGAAATTGACACCACCAGCGGCGCCCCGCCCCCTGATTTCTCCATCTCCGCCTCGCCGTCATCCCAGACCGTCACCGCCGGATCGCAAACCATCTACACGGTGACGGTTGGCACGGTCAATGGCTTTACCGGAAGCGTCGCCCTCACCGCCGGCGGCCTGCCCTCGGGCGCGACGGCCAGCTTCAACCCCGCCTCGATCAGCGTTTCAGGCACGTCCGCGCTCACGGTCTCGACGTCCACCTCGACTCCGGCTGCTACGTCCACGTTGACCATAACGGGCACGAGCGGCACCCTCGTTCATTCCACCACCGTGTCGCTTACGGTTACAACCAGCTCCTCCAATAACCAGCGCGCCACTCAAATCGTCAACGGGATGACCCTCACCGAAGACACCACCGAGTTGCACGGCATTCAGGACACCAATGATTATCGCGTTGTGCCGGGCATTGCGAGCCTGGGCATCCCACTGCTGAACATCGCCAACGGTCCCGCGGGCGCCGCCAGTGGCGGTCCCGGCCACGAAGGTTCGGCCACGGCCATGTCCGCGCCTATTTCTCTCGCGGCCACCTGGGACGTGAACCTCGCCAACCAATATGGAACGGTCGTCGGAGCGGAGGCCAAGGATTGGGCCAACGGTCTCGTCGAAGGCCCCGATATCAATATCGCGCGAACCTTGCAGGGTGGCCGCACCTTCGAAGGCTATGGCGAAGATCCTTACCTTGCAGGCCAAATCGCCGTCGCCGATGTCGAGGGCATCCAGAGCAACGGCATCATCGCCGAATCCAAGCATTTCGACGCCAATAACCAAGAGACCAACCGCGGGAGCATCAATGAAATCATTGATCAGCGTACCCTGCGCGAAATCTATCTCCCGCAATTCGAGGCCACCGTCAAGCAGGCCAATGTAGGCGCGGTGATGTGCGCCTACAACCTCGTGAACGGCGCGCATATGTGCGAAAACGCCCCGCTCTTGAACCAGATTCTCAAGCAGGAATGGGGCTTCCAGGGTTTCGTCACCTCCGACTTCGGCGCCACAAATTCCACGGTGAACTCCGCAAACAATGGGCTGGATCTGGAGATGCCCACGGGAGTCTATTTCGCCACCGCCCTCGCAACCGCGGTGCAGAATGGACAGGTCACCCAAGCCACCGTCAACGACAAGCTGATCCGCCGCTTCACTACCATGCTCAATTTTGGTGTATTCAATAATCCGCCGGGCGTCACCACCATCCCGAGCGCCGCCGATGGCCTCATCTCGCGTCAGATCTCCGAGGCCGGCATGGTGCTGCTCCAGAACACCGGAGCCATCCTGCCGCTCAAGGCCAGCGCCCTGCACACAATCGCCGTCATCGGCCCCTACGCGGGCTCGGCCAAAACCGGCGGCGGAGGCAGTTCCCAGGTGACGCCGATCTACACCGTCTCGCCTGTCACCGGCATCCAGAATGTCGTGGGCTCGGGCGTCACCGTTTCCTACAACAACGGCAGCACGATTTCCACCGCCGTCACGCTCGCCCAATCCTCCGACGTGGCCATCGTCATGGTCGGCGATAGCGAAGCCGAAGGCTCCGACGATTCCATCTCCCTCAGCGGCACGCAGGATTCCCTCGTCGAACAGATCGTCGCCGCGCAGCCCAAGACCATCGTCGTCATGAAGAGCGGCACCGGCATCCTGATGCCCTGGGCGTCGAGCGTTCCGGCGATTCTCCAGGCATGGTATCCGGGAGAAGAGGACGGCAACGCCGTGGCCGCCGTGCTCTTCGGCAGTGTGAATCCTTCTGGAAAACTGCCGCTGACGATTCCGGTGAGCGCCGCCGATCCCGATCCGCCGGCTGACGGCAGCCAGCCGGCGCAATATCCCGGCGTCAACGGTGTGGCCACCTATTCGGAGGGCGTCTTCGTCGGCTATCGCCACTACGATCAGGCCGGCATCACGCCGCTCTTCCCCTTCGGCTTCGGCCTTTCCTACACCACGTTCTCGTTCTCGGGTCTCTCCGTCACCCCGACGACGCTTCCCGATTTCAGCACGAATCCGAACCAGACCGTGACGGTGAGCTTCAACGTGAAGAACACGGGCAGCGTGACGGGCGCTGAAGTAGCGCAGGTTTATGTCGCCATCCCCTCGCCTTCATCGTCCGTTCTCGAGCCGCCCAAATGGCTGAAGGGCTTCCAGAAAATCTCATTGACGCCGGGCCAAACTAGCCCCGTGACGATTACCCTCAACATGCGGTCGTTCGCCTACTGGGATGTGATCAGCAGTAGCTGGCTAGTGGCGCCCGGCACCTACCAGATAATGGTCGGCGATTCTTCGCGCAATATCGTCCTCCAAGCCCCGGTGACCATCAATTGAACGCGCCTGAATAAGCCGCCTCCGCGGGGACATGCATGGAGCACCCATGTATGTCCCCACCGGCCCGCTCTCGCAATTGAGGTGTAAATGTAGCGCCGCGGCCTTCAGCGCGGCATCTTGCCTTTGCTTGAATCGCGCCAAAACGTGCAAAATCGTGCAAAAATCTGAATTGTAATAAAAGCATTTTATGGGCGTGAATTCACGTACGATATCGCCGTCAATTCGCGCACAGATGAAGGAGGCGTCAAGTGGGCCAAAATTCGCGTAATTCACCCGCCAGAAAATGGGCCGGCAAATGGGCGCTCATCACCGGGGCGAGCGCCGGGATCGGCCTCGAGCTTGCCCGCCAACTGGCCGCGTCAGGAACGCATCTGGTCCTTACGGCGCGGCGCACGGACCGCCTCCAGACGCTTGCGTCGGAGTTGTCCGCGGCCGACGGCGTGCACGTCGAAATTTTCGGCGCCGACCTCGCGCGGACTCAAGCACCCGAAGAGATTTTTTCATTCACGTCCGGCAAGAACATTGAAATCGAATTGCTGGTGAACAACGCCGGCTTTGGGGCTTTTGGCTATACGCACGAAATTCCGGAGGCGCGCCTTCTCGAAATGGTGCGGGTGAATTGCTCCGCGGTGGTCCATTTGACGCGCCTCTATCTCCCCTCGATGATCGCGCGCAAGCACGGCGACATCCTGATCGTGGCCTCGGTCGCCGCGTTTCAGGCCGTGCCCTTCATTTCCACGTATGCGGCCACGAAGGCGTTCGACCTGATGTTCGCCGAAGCCGTCGCCGAAGAGGTGCGCCCATTTGGCGTGCGCGTCTGCGCGCTATGCCCCGGCTCCACGCAGACGGAATTTCAGGGCGTCGCCGCGCAGCCGGACCGCGCATTTCGCGGCGCCGAAACGGCCGAAAAAGTCGCCCGCGTGGGGCTCGAAGCCATGGCGGCGGGGAAGAGCTCGGTCATCTCCGGCGGCAAAAACTGGTTGATGGTCCAGGGCGAGCGCCTGGCACCGCGGCGGTTCATCGCCAAAATGGCCGCCAAGATGATGCGTCCCTAAGTTATTGATAGCACAGATGATAAAGCCAATATCCCGCCACTGTACCAGATTGGAATTGCGGTCGAAAGGTTTCCACAGCAACTGTGCTGAAGTGCACTAGACACCGTCGGCGCGAACGTGTAGTATCGGCCCCCATCGAGAAAGTCTAGGCGCTAATTTTAAAGGAGAGTTCCTTCCATGACACAAGAGATGAAATCGCAATCCTACCGCGGCGTCCTCTGCGAGCATTGCAGGCAGCCGATTCCTCTTCCCGCCATCGTCATCCACCTCGAAACCGTCACGGCGAAGGACCCGGAAAATCACACACGCGCCTTCGTCCTCCGCTGCCGCGCCTGCGAGAACGAGCATATATACCGGAGCACGGACATCGCCGAATTCGAAGGAACGCCCCGGCCCAGGACCATCTTCTCGCGCGGCGGCAACGGCCACAATTTCTCGCGCCACCCCAGCGGCCTAGCCAAAGCCGCCAACGGCTGACCGCAGAGACGTCTTGCCCAGCCCGCCAAAATATCGTTCGAATTCAACCCTCCAATTGGGCGCGAATTTCGCTCGATATCGAGCATGTCGGAAGCGGATTTTGAGCGTGAATTGACGCTCATTAAGTGCCCTTAAATGGTCTTAAAATGCATTTTTTGCGCGTTTTTGCACCTTTTCGCGCGTTAGACTCAGAGACGGGCCGCCGACAATTGAAGTAGTAAGTGGAACCTCTCTCGGCCAGGGTGTCCCCGGCCCATTGAAGGGATCTGGAAGCCGTCAGGCTCTGAGTGACGGAGCGGCGGGGGAGGGGAAAAGCAGATCCCTCTCTCCGTCCCCCGCCCCTCAAAGGACGAGGGGAAAACAAAGACGGGGGACTGACTACGTTCGGGTCCGGTGTCGGGTCCCGGCTGGCCGGGACCACCGGACTCCAGAAACCGGAGATGACAAGCGCGGGAGAGAGGGGCAAAATCGCCGGCTGGAAGCCCTTCCTGCGTCAGGGCGCGCCGGCGCTACAAAAGGGCCAAGCCGTCGCACAAATGGTTTGTGTCAGGGCGCGAGTTTACTCGTGCCGTCAACGGCCGCGCGGGGCGACTACCAATTGCCGGGCTTTTTGTTGTCCGGCGGCTCTGCCGCCGCCCGGCGACTCTCCCGCTCCGAATGTGCTATACTCGATTATATTTGTATAGCAATAAAGGGCCCCCATGGCCCCGGTAAGGGGCGCATGGGAGAAAAGACAGGTGCTCTCTATGCTAGCCATACGGCTTCCGCGATCCATTGAAAAGCGTCTCGATAAACTGGCCCGGCGCACGGGGCGCACCAAAACCTACTATGCCCGGCAAGCCATCCTCGAACATCTCGAGGACCTCGAGGACATGTATCTGGCCGAGGGCGTCCTCGAACGCATCCGCGACGGCGAAGAGCGCACCATTCCGCTTAAGAGGGTCATGAAGCGTCATGGCCTGGCAGGTTGAGCTGTCGGCCTCGACGGTCCGCGAACTTGACAAGCCTCGACGCCCAGCACGCCCGGCGCATCTGAAATTCCTCCACGAACGAGTAGCCCGGCTGGACGATCCACGCAGCCTCGGGAAGGCGTTGCGCGGCTCGCGGCTCGGAGAGTTTTGGAAATACCGTGTGGGCGATTACCGCCTCATCTGCAAGATCGAAGACGAGCGGTTGATTGTTCTCGTCCTCCGCGTGGGACACCGCAAGGAAATCTACCGCTGATGGACGGATGTGGGGCGGGGGCTTACAGGCTTCGGTATACGGAGGGCCGGCCAATCCTCGCGGCGTTGCTGCCCGTAACCCAAATACGTCATTTGCCTTCAAATTTCGTGTCGTGGTAAGCGATAGTCCAAATCGGCTTCCCGCCGCCAATCAATGCCAGGCGGAATCGCGATGCAACTTCGGGGTTTCGTTGGCTCAGCGGGATTTCAGTAAGAGAAACGTCGTGTCGCATCCGCGACTGGAACGCGTGAGCACAAAGCTCTTCAACAAAGCAATAGATGCGATCTGCGATGTGAGCGGCGAACTCTGTGACGGGCTGCCCATCAACAAGTGGTTCAATCGGACGGACTCCTGTTCCGTTCTGCTCATATCGCACGTGGGGAAGTACCCATGTGCCGTGCTCAAGGTCGTTTCTGCAATTGCTGAGGCGTTCGGACCACTTCGCACGCGTTTCAACCAAATAATCGGCGAGCGGGGCATCCGCCTGCTTCAGCCTTGCAATGCCTTTCTCAAAGGCGTTCGGCTTTTGATACAGGAATCCAATATTCACGCCGAGAGCGCTCAGGAGCCTCGCATTTTGTCTTTGAAAATGCGCGAGGCTGTACCGACGATGCTTTCGACTTGCTTGCGCAATTCCCGGTCGATCGGTTTGTCAACGAAGATGTCGCCGTTCACATATCGAGCACCCTCCCCGCGCGCAACGGCCTCACTATGCGCCGTATACAATTGCGTGATTGATTTTACCGTGTCTCTGAGGCTTTCCAGTCCTGCGTGAACGCCTTCGAATGCCTTGTCAAACTTCTCTCTGAGTGCCTTGTCACCGATTGAATGATCGCGCATCTCGCAGATTCCCATGAACAGTCGTGCCACGAACGGAGAACTCGTTCCTTCGTTGCCGCGCTGCTCAACGACCAAATTGGGCCGTTTGTCGGGTTTGATCACAAGGTTCGACTGACGCGCCATCCGATTCGCCATTTCCTTGAACTGGTCCCGCGACATGGGGATCACGCCCGATGTTTGCTCGTTCTGATAGCGGACGATTGGTTCGCTGAGTGCGCTCTTTCCGGCAAAAACCAACAATGCCTCGATGGGAAACCGCCCTTGAAGTCGCACCACACCTCCGTCCTGCCAAGGCAGATATTGCACCTTCGCATGAAGGTTACCCTGCCTATCCTCCACGCGGAAGCTCAATGGAAAGAGGAACAATTCGTCGAAGCGCATTGATGTGGGCACCGACACTAAATCGCCTTTCAAGTTGAATTGGAAAGCCGCAATCGGCATCCCGGTGGCGGGCATGTCTCTCAAAATTTCCTTGTATGGAGGAAGGCCCGCACCCGGTTGGAAGAAATAGAGATATGGAAATAGGACTGCGCACATCTTGTTTAGTGCGAACGCGGCATGTGCCCTAGCGAAAACGTGGATATACATCGCCGGACGATGAGACATCTCTCGGGCAGGCGGGAGAAAATCGCCGAGTGGCTTGTACGGAATCTGGCACATGAGGTTGACCGTGCCGCGAGAGAGCACGACGACCATGTCCGGCCATACGCGATAGGAGTGTTCGCGGTTCAAACGTGCGAGTTCTTCAGCGAGCGATTCAATTGGAGCGTCCAAATCAACCGCAAAGATAATCCCCATTGTTGCGTCGGCCACGGGAACTCCTTGCGATACGGTCGGGACAATGCTCTTGGCGAGCGCCTTGACGTGCGCGATCTTCTCGTAGGATTGACGTAATTGCTCTAGTCCTAATTTTTCGTGGACGTCAATCGCGCACGCCAAGTTGTCTGTCGCAATCCGCTTGATCGCCTGCGGCGAGGTGTGAATCAAGGATTCGAACTCCGGTGATTCGGCGCCGGTCGCATCGGACGCCTTACCGGGAGTTGCGCGGTAGGGCCAGGGCAGATACTTGTTGAGAAAGACGTTTAAGAGCGCGCCAAGGTTGGAACTTGGGAGCCGCGAGTCGGTGATTATCTGCGCCGCCGCAGTCCTGATCTCCGCCGAAATCGTATCGGTGGCAGGCAACCACTTCGCTTTGGCGTTCTCGTCCTGGCTATATGCTTTGCCGGCTTCTGCCATCTTTCTGCGCTCTTCCACAGGGAAAAGAACACACGCCCTGATTACTTGAGTCTATCACAGAGCGCCTAGATGGAAATAAAGGCGAACGCTTAGGCGCCGCCGCCTGTTGTCTCGCCGCACCCGTGTAAGAGTTCTGGCCGGCGGTTCCCAAGGGGTTTGCGGAATGTCCGCGCCGGAGCGAAGAGTTGCCGGACGGCGGCTTGGCCGCCGCAAAACAAAAAGTCCGGCAAGCGGTAAGTGATGATCGCGGCCATTTACGGCACGACTGCCCTTCGAAGCTCAGGGCAAGAAGTCATGCCCTGACACGAACGCGGCCTCGCACCGCCCGCCGCCAAACCCCGCAAAAAATCGCATCTTCGCTGCACCCGTGTAGAGGTTCCAGCCAGCAGTTCCCAAAGGGATTGCGGAACGCCGGTGTCGGAGCGAAGGGTTGCCGGCCCTTCGCCAGGTCGGTCCCTTCGTGCCTCGGGGCAAGCGGAATGACGGGCGGGGGGAGAGAAGAGTAGAGGAGACGCTCTTGAGAGATTTAAATGTAGCGCCGCGGCCTTTTAGCGCGGCATCTTGCCTTTGCATTTGCCGTTGCTGTTGCCTTTGTAGCGGCCGCCTTTTAGGCGGGCCTCCCGCCTTTGCCTTTGCGTCCGCGGCCTTGGAGGCGGGCTGTGCTTTTGTCAATGAGGCTCGGCAAGAGGGTGATTCGCGCGCGCGCTGCATGTATTCTATTGCCGTGGTTCCATGTCAGACGCCCCGGGAAACCGATGGACTTCGTGCATAAAAACATACGCTTGCATCCGCTCAACTACGTAGGACAATCCTCGTATTTCGTTACGATGTGCTGTGCGGGCAGGCGTCCCGTATTCGCAAGCGCCCGAAATGCCGTTTGGTTGATCGAGAGTCTTCGCGAGCAATCCATGGCCTATCGGTTTGCGGTACATGCCTACTGCGTGATGCCCAATCATTTTCATGGATTGTTCTGCGGCATCGAGCCGACGAGCAACCTAACGGGGTTCGTGAAAAATCTCAAACAAACGACCGGATACGAATATCAGGAACAATTTCACGGCGCGCTCTGGCAAAAGAAATTCTACGATCACATTCTCAGGCCACGAGACAATCCCGCGGGCGTCGCCACATATATCTGGATGAATCCAGTCCGCAAAGGCCTCTGCAGGGACCCGCGGGAATACGCTTATTCGGGTTCCTTCGTCGTGGATTGGAAGAAGGCCATTTCGCCCGCGGAATCCTGGACGCCCGATTGGAAATCGAAGAGCAAGGCGCCCGCCTAAAAGGCGGTCCGCTACAACGGCAAAGGCAAATGCCCGCCTTCGCGATTGAGTCCGCTTCGGCGCGGCAGGCAAGGGCAGGATGCCCACCTGAAAGGTGGCCGCTACAAGGGAAACAGCAAATACGGGAGCGAGGGGTCCGCCGCCAAACTCCGCAAAATCGCATCCTCGCCGCACCCGCGTAGCCGTTCTGACCGGCGGTTCCCAAAGGAATTGCGGAACGGCCGCGGCGGGGCTCATCGCAAAGATATGTGCTTACCTTCGTCCGTTCCATGTGCGGAAGCTTCGGATTGTTTCAAGGTCCTTGCGGGCATCTCCGGAATAGCAGTGCGCTCTGTCATCCCAATATACGGTCGCCACTGGCTTTACTCCTCCGGTCTGATATGCAGAGTTACAGTTGATCTCATCAAAAGGGACACAGTTTTCAAGCAAATATGGCCTAAGTTCCTCGGTCCCACGGGTGCTGTAGATAACGATCTTCCATCCCTCAGTACGCAATATTTTCAGGGTTTCTATAACGTCCGCCCGGGGCTGCCCAAAAATGGATTTGCCCTTCCATCCATTGTAATCAGCAATGACGCCGTCGAAGTCAACTGCGATCGTCAATTGTTTGTCATCCATGTCGGTTGGCTCAAACCAAAATGGGCCGCCGCCCGGAGCTTACCACGGGCAAATCCATTCAAGGCGGTTTTTGCCCGGGCGGTGGGAAAAGGGGGAGTGTTTGTGCGAAATGGGCGTAGCCGAATCTGTCCCTGTGCATCCTTGCCCCGTCAATAGGGAGGGGGCGCTGGTAACGCGGTGGCAGGGCGAGGGACGAGGCGTGAGGGGCGGGGGACGAGGGGTGAGGGATGAGCCTACGGGGCAAAAGCAGGTCCCTCGTCGGCCAGACTGCGGCCGGGTTCGGGTCCGGTATCGAGTCCCGGCGAGCCGGGACCACCGGACTCCAGAAACCGGAGATGACAGACGTAATTTCAGGTCACTCTTCTTCTTTGCCTTGGGCTTTGGCTAGGCGTTCGATGACGGACAGATCTTCGAGCGTGGTGGTGTCGCCGGAGACGTTGCCCTTGTAGGCGAGTTCGCGCAGCAGGCGGCGCATGATTTTGCCGCTGCGCGTTTTGGGCAGCAGATCGGCGAAGCGGACGTCCGCGGGGCGCGCGATGGTGCCGATGGCGTTGGAGACGTGCTCCATCAGCGCGGCGCGCAGCGTCGGGGCTGGCGAAAAGCCGGAGCGCAGCGTGACGAAGCAGATGATGGCCTCGCCTTTGATTTCGTCCGGGCGCGCGACGACGGCCGCTTCGGCTACCGCTGGATGGCTGACGAGCACGCTTTCAATTTCCATGGAGCTGAGGCGATGGCCGGCGACTTTGATAACGTCGTCCACGCGGCCGAGGACCCAGATGTAGCCGTCTTTGTCGCATTGCGCGGCGTCGCCGGCGAAATAGACGCCGGGGATGCGGCTCCAGTATTCGCGCTGGAAGCGCTCGTCGTCGCCATAGATGGTGCGCAGCATGGAGGGCCAGGGCTTCTGAATGGTGAGGTAGCCTGTCTCGCCGGGGCCGACCGGCTCGCCCTTCATATTCACGACGCGCGCGGCGACGCCGGGCAGCGGCAGCGTGGCGGAGCCGGGCTTGGTGGGAGTGGCGCCGGGCAGCGGCGAAATCATGATCGAGCCGGTTTCGGTTTGCCACCAGGTGTCCACAATGGGGCAGCGATTTTTGCCGATGGCCTCGAAATACCATTTCCACGCAGCGGGATTGATGGGTTCGCCGACCGTGCCGAGAAGCCGCAGGCTGCTCGGGTCGTGCGCGTTGATCCAGTCCGCTCCCCAGGACATGAAGGCGCGGACGGCCGTGGCGGAACTATAGAAAATCGTGACCTTGTAGCGCTCGACGATCTCCCAGAAGCGGTCGCGGCGGGGCTGGTCGGGCGCGCCTTCGTACATCACGATGCTCGCGCCGTTGGCGAGCGGCCCATAAACGATGTAGCTGTGGCCGGTGACCCAGCCGATGTCGGCGGTGCACCAATAGATGTCGTCGTCGCGGAGATCGAAGACGAGCCGCGTGGTCCACATGGCTTGCAGCAGATAGCCCGCCGAAGTGTGCAGCACGCCCTTGGGTTTGCCGGTGGTGCCGCTGGTGTAGAGGATGTAAAGCGGGTGCTCGGAATCGAAGGGCAGCGCGGGGCAATCCTTGGAGGCGCTTTTTTCGAGATCGTGCCACCAGAAATCGCGTCCTTCGTGCCAGGCGATTTTTTCGCCGGTGCGGCGCACGACGACGGATTTTTCAATGGTGGGGCAATTTTCGAGCGCGGCGTCCGCAGTGTCCTTGAGCGGAACGATTTTGCCGCGGCGGTAGCCGCCGTCGGCGGTGATCAGGATTTTGGACTTGGCGTCGGCGATGCGGTCGGCCAGCGCCGTGGCGCTGAATCCGCCGAAAACCACGGAATGCACTGCGCCGATTCGCGCGCAGCCCAGCATGGCGATGGGCAGCTCGGGAATCATGGGCATGTAGATGGCTACGCAGTCGCCGGCGTTGACGCCGAGGCCTTTGAGCGCATTCGCGAACTTGCAGACGCGTTCGTGGAGTTCGGCGTAGGTGAGCTGGAGGGTGGCGCCGTCCTCCGCTTCCCAGAGAAGCGCGGGCTTATTGGCGTTTTTTTCGAGATGGCGGTCGAGGCAGTTGTAGGAGACGTTCAGCTTGCCGTCCGCGAACCACTTGGCGTGCGGGAGGTCCCAATCGAGCACGCGCTGGGGCGGCTCGAACCAATCGAGCATCTTGGCTTGTTCGGCCCAGAATCCGAGGGGGTCTTTCTCGGCGCGGTCGTACATCTTGCGATACTCGTCGAGCGAGCGAACGCGCGCGCGCTTCGCGAATTCCTCGGGCGGGGGAACGGGCTTCTCTTCGAGGACGTGAGGGTCGAATTCCAGCATGGTCTCCTCCCAAGATGGAGCGGGCGCCGGTTGGCCGCCCATACCTTAATTGGAGCGTGGGGTGTAGGTCAAGAACCGGGATTCTGAAGGGGCGGTAGCCGGAGCCGGGCAACTGTTACATTTGGGAACTATTTGGCGGCCTGGGCGTAATAATGTAACGGGAACCAGGGCGGGCCGTCCTAAAGATACGTGATGACCAGTGCCATGGAATTGACCGACGACGCCCTTATGCGGCGGATGGTCGCCGGCGACGAAGAGGCGTTCGCGGTCCTCTATCGCCGACGGCATCCCTCCATCTACCGGTTCGCGCTGCGCATGAGCGGCAACCCAGCCCTGGCCGAGGACGTGACGCAAGAGGTCTTCATGACGCTGGTTCGCGACGCCAAGCGGTTCGATCCCACGCGCGGAACGCTGAGCGCGTTTCTATTTGGCGTGGCGCGGAATTTTCTGCGGAAACGCTGGGAGCAGGACCGCCGGCTTGTCCCGCTGGCCGGCGACGCGGACGACCTGGGTGAGTTCGCGCCTGGAAAGAGCGCATGGGGCGACGGCGCGGCGGCCCATGGCCCTGCGAGCGCGGGCGCTTACGGCCTTGGGAACGGCGGCGTGGCGGCATATTCCCACGCACAGCCGGCCGGCCGGGATGAATTCGCGGCGCTCGAAACGGTGGGCCGCGTGCGCCAAGCCATCGGCACGCTGCCGGAAAATTATCGCGAGGTGGTGGTGCTCTGCGAACTTCAGGAGATGAGCTACGAGGAAGCGGCGTCGGCGCTGGGGTGCCCGGTGGGAACGGTTCGCTCGCGGCTGTACCGCGCGCGCGCCATCCTGCTGGAAAAGCTTCGCGACACGCAGCCCTTGCGGCGGGCGGCGCCGGTCGAATGAACGAGGAGAGGATGCACATGGATTGCGCTCAATTCGAAGAGCTGGTTCACGATTTGGACCGGCCGGGAACGCAGGCGGCGGCGCTGCGCGAAAGCGCGCTCGCCCATGCGGAGACGTGCGCCCGCTGCGCCCGGCTTATGACGGAAACCGAAGCGCTGGATTTTTCCTTGCGCGCCCTGGCGGGTGAAGATATCGGGCTCGAAGCGTCTCCGTGCCTCGAAGAGGCGCTTTTGAGTGAATTCAGGCGCAAAAAAGCCGCGGCTTCACGCCGCAGGATCGCGTGGCAGCTCGTCGCGCTCGGCGCGGCGGCTGCAATCGCGCTGGCCGTGGGAATCTCGCTGCGCCACCGGCTGGCGCCCGTCGTGAAATCCACGGGAACAGAACAGGCCGTGACGGTGCGGCCAGGCACATTGCAGGGAAGCGCGGCGCAGACGGCGGAGCAGCTGGCCGCGAACCAGGCGGGTGATTCGGAGTATGCGACGGAATTCGTTCCGCTGCCGTACGCCGATGATTCGGCCATGGCCGATGGCGGCGCTGTAGTCCGCGTGGTGCTTTCGCGCTCGGCGCTCGCGTCGCTCGGAGTGCCGGTGGCGGACGCGGGCGATACAAGCTCGATTCCTGCGGATCTCGTCGTGAGCGAGGACGGAACGCCGCAAGCGATAAGATTGGTTTCACAGGCCAGCGTGAATTGATGCATGCGGAGGAAGGCATGAAAATGCGCGGCAAATTTTGCGGGATAGCGGTGTTGGCCCTGGCGGCGCTCCTCGCCGGCGGCGGCGCCCTCGCTCAATCGGGCGAAGCGCCGCCCGCATCCGCGCCTCCGCCCGGCCAGGAAGGGCCGCGCGGGATGGGTGGACCGGACGATGCGCTCGCCTTTATCGGGTTCGAGGGCGGATTCGCGGGCAAGACGGTGACGGGCGCGCCATTCAGCGCGTCCATTTCGACGGTCATGACCGAAAAACTCGCGGATGGGAACAAAATTGAGCGCCGCACCAGCGGCACACTCGCGCGCGATAGCCAAGGACGCACGCGCCGCGATATGACGCTCCCTGCCATCGGTCCATGGGCCGCTTCGGGGCAGGCTGCTCCGCGCGTGATTCTCATCAACGATCCGGTGGCCGCAACACGCTATCTGCTCGATCCCGACCGCAAAGTGGCGCGGGAAATTCCCGCGGGCGGCTGGAGATCCCGGTTCGGCGAGAAACAAGGGAGCGGCAAGGACGAAAAAGATAAAGATGTGGTGACGACGTCTTTGGGCACGAAAACGATCAACGGCGTGCCGGCCCAGGGAACACGCATCACGCGCACAATCCCCGCCGGAGCGATCGGCAACGTGAAGCCCATACGGATCGTCATCGAGCGGTGGTATTCGCCGGACCTGCAGACGAACGTGCTGGTGAAGCGGAGCGATCCGCGGATGGGCGAGACGATTTTTCAATTGACGGATATCCAGCGGAAGGAGCCGGACCCCTCGCTCTTCCAGGTGCCCTCCGATTACGCAGTGAAGCAGGGCGCCCCCGGCGGCCGAGGACGATTTGGCAGAAGGCGCGAACGCATGCAGCCGCCACCTGGCGAAAATCAGCCAGGCGAGGCACCACCGCCGGCGGCTCCGCCGCAGCAGGCGCCGCAACAATGAGTTTGCCCACCCCGTAACACAGGCCACACTTGCGGGCGGCTCCCCACCCCACGCTCCGCCCGCAAGCCCTCCTATCCTTTCCCATGCAAGATGAAATGCGCACGCCGCTTGCTATACTTCGGAAAATGGGAGAAGTGAACGAAAGCCGGCTTCGGAAGCAGCTCGAAGACGAGGGTTTCTCTCACACGTTCATTTGGCAGGATGGCCCGGAAGCGCTTTATCCCGAGCACACGCACGCGGGGCTTACGGCGCACATCATCCTGGATGGCGAAATGACGCTCACGATGAACGGCCAATCGAAAAAATATCGCGCGGGAGAGCGCTGCGACGTTCCCGCCGGGGCGGTGCATTCCGCGCGCATGGGGCGCGGCGGGTGCCGTTATCTGGTGGGTGAGAAATAGGAAGGCATGGCCCTGGCGTATTGTTGACTCGCGTCTTTGCGGTCATGTACTCTCGCCCGGAAAGACGCGAAGTCGTCTACCGCTGGCAAACAAGCAGCTTCGGAAAATTTTTTTGCAGAGACGCAGCGAGAACGGACACTCATTATGGATCTCCTACGCGCACCTACGCGCGTTTTCCTCCTGGCAGGGCTGCTGACCTTGCCGCTCTTGCGTTCCGCCAACGCCGCCAACGACGTGGGCACCTTCGATCCCGTTGCCGATCCGCGCGCCATCGTCACCGTCGGGCACGCGCGCTTCACGATCCTAACGCCGCAACTGATCCGCATGGAGTGGTCCGCCGACGGCAAATTCGAAGATCACGCCTCCCTGGTTTTTCTGAACCGCAAGCTGCCCGTGCCGAAATTCACGCACGAAACCGCCCCCGACGGCGGGCGCACGGTGATCAAAACGAGCGCGCTCACGCTGGCCTACGCGCCCGGAAAGTCGGACGGGAAATTCAGCGCGGATAATCTGAGCATCACTTTCAACCTCAACGGAAAAATAATCGCGTGGAATCCCGGGATGCAGGAAACGGGAAACCTTCTGGGCACGACGCGCACGCTCGACAAAGTCCGGGGCAGCGACGTGAAGCTGGAGCCGGGACTAATTTCGCGCGACGGATGGACCTTGGTGGACGACAGCACGCGGCCGCTCTTCGACTCGTCGAATTTCTCGTTCACCGAAGGCGAGGGCGGGAGCGGGAGCGGGAAAAGTCCCTGGCCGTGGGTGATGCCGCGTCCCGCGGGAGACCGCCAGGACTGGTATTTCTTTGGCTACGGCCATAACTACAGGGGCGCGCTTTATGATTTCACGCGCGTGGCCGGGAAGATTCCGCTGCCGCCGCGGTTTGCGTTTGGCGCGTGGTGGTCGCGCTACTGGTCGTACACGGACCAGGAATTTAACGGCTTGATTGGGGAATTTCACGCGCACCAGGTTCCCCTCGACGTGCTGGTGATTGACATGGATTGGCACCCCACGTTCAGCGAGCTTGCGGGAAACGACAAACAGGACGCGTCCGGCCACAAGCTTGGCTGGACCGGTTACACCTGGAACAAGCTGCTCTTTCCCGATCCGGATATTTTTCTCGCTAGCGTACACGAACAAGGGCTCAAGGCCACGGTCAATCTCCATCCGGCTTCCGGCGTGCAGCCCTGGGAGGAGCGCTACCCGCAGATGGCGCGCGCCATGGGAATTGACCCGGCGACCAAGCAATACGTTCCCTTCGACATCACGGACAAAAAGTTTGCGGCCAACTACGTGAACATCATGCTGCACCCGCTCGAACGCCAGGGAATCGATTTTTTCTGGCTCGATTGGCAGCAGGAGGAGACAACCAAGGTTCCCAACCTCAATCCCACGTGGTGGCTGAACTATGTGTTCTTCACCGATCAGGAGCGCGGTGTTC
>CAWCPO010000017.1:0-125627 GCA_963797345.1 uncultured Acidobacteriota bacterium
GCGGGTCCCGCGCCGGGCCTGCCGAACGACGGCGAATGATAAATCAGGTATTCGAGCAGCGGCGCGTTCAAAATGGACTTGGCTTCGAATTTTTGACCGGCAATAGCCGTTCCCACCACGGTGAAAATTCCCGAACCGATCACCGCGCCGATTCCCAGGGCCGTCAGGCTCAGCCAGCCCAGAGACTTCTTCAGCCGCTTTTCGGGATTCTCCGAATCGGATATGAGTTGGTCGATGCTCTTGGTGCGAAAAAACTGCGGGTCCAATCGGCACCTTCCACGTGCGGACATGAAAACTCTACCTTGCGCGGACGCTGGGCGCAACCGGTCCGTCACCCAGGGGGGTGCCGGAAAGGTCTGGCCAAACATGTCGAGTTCGGTGCGAGCCAGATATTAGAGTGCACGCCCACAGCAGCCTTTAGGCGATATATATAAAGGGATAGGAATAGCCTCATCGCCCCCGCTAAACCGGCATACCACGGGAGGGCCGCGCAGAGTTCCTTAGGGACAATTTTCGACTTTCGGGCCGCCGGTTTAGTGGGGGTTCGCCGGAGTTCTTCTTTAGGTTGGGCGAAAAGGTCTACATTGCCGGGTGTACGATAACTAGATATGCGCGGCGGCGCGAGACCTTAGCGCCTCCGCGGACTCAGAAAACTCCATTCGTTGCTGGGTTTTGTGCTTGTCGTGAGCGTGTCCGATGGCAAGCCCCTTTAGACTCTCAAGACTAACTACTGCTCCAAACGGCAAGAAAACCTCTGAAAATCGGTCGAAGTCTCTGCCCCAGTAAATCATTGCGCAAGACATAGGTGCGCCCTTGCCTGAATCCTTGCCGCTTTCCAGGAATCGCAGCCGCGTGTCGTACAGAAAGGAAATCGCCATTGCTTTCCCGTAGATATATCTCTTCCAGTGGCCCGTGTTCGTAGCTACTGGCACGAGGGCTATCACCTCGGCCCCGTACACACGATGGGCTTCCTCACATTTCTTCAGCCAATCTTTAATAGTCCTGCCGTGCTCGCGGTCAAGCCCGTAAGGAGGGTTCACATAAATGGTGGCGTAATTCCAAGATTCCCTGAGGCCGTCATGCTTGGGTAACAGATATTCCACTTCTGCCTGCACAATTGAAAAGCGATTCGAGCATGGGTCTAGGGCGATGCTGCCGCCGAAACACTCCCGCACAGCGTCGACATACTTCTTCGGAGTCCCCCAATCTTTGCTATGCCCCACGACCTTCCGCCCTGCCGTCATATCGAGTGCACCTTGCGCCAATCTTTTTTACGCAGTTGGGATAGCTCCTCCTCCAGCGTTTTCATTATACCTTTCGGGGGCTGGATAACATTAAACCACTTTTCGATACGCTGCACGTTGTCCTTGAAATATTTTTGGAGCACCTGATCTGCATGGTAATCCATCTGGACCTTCGTGAACTGATTTTTCGTCTTTTTCTTACTATAGCTGGCGAGAAACGCTTCCTTGGCTGGCTTTAGCAGTGGCTTGGGTTTGAGCAAAAGTTCGGTGATAAATTCGGCAAGCCCCGCATCTGTTAGAAAGATCAGCCAGTCATACGATTGTGCCAATACCTTAAGTTCCTTGTTGTGGTTTTCTGACGTAAACCAGTTTCCGTGATTGCTAACCACACCGACCGTAAGTATGAAGTCCCGTAGGAGCTCGGCATCGTTTGAGGAAATGATTTCTGCCATAAGCTCAACGTAGGGCTTCGAATAGATTGAGTTATCTGGTTTGTAGACCAAGCCTCGCAGTTCTCCGGAGGATGTCCTGAGCTTATGCAACGATGAAAGTGATTTGGCAACGTAGGCGCCTTGCTTGGCTTTCTCAATAGATTGCGGCCCTTTTTTCATTCCTTCCTCAACCCCGACCCTCTTGCACTCAAAAATTGCATAGGGCTTGCGGTACTGCTCCACAATTTCCAGTCTTACACTCTTTCCTTTTATCGAGTCCAAAGTTGCGACAAGTTGAGAGCTTTTGCCGTTCGCGACGACACACGAGTTCCGGAGAATGCCGCCGCTTGTGAGCAATACCCGGTCAGACTTTTGAAAATCCAGCAAGGAGAATTGCTTTTGATCGACTGCCGCCAGGATGCGACTCATGTTGATGGGGAGCTTGTGGGGGAAAACAAGCCGCTGCTGACGAAGGATGGGGTGGAGTGAGTACTCAACATTATGCGTGATGTCGGGGTTTCCAAATTCGGCTAGTGCTCGCTCAATCGCAACCGAATGTTCGAATCCCCAAGACTTCAACATATAGAATGTTATGATTTCGACGAGCGTTCCCAGCGCCCTTCCCGCTGCCTTCTTTGAGTCCTTAGCGTAGTGAAACACTTCCTCTACCAGGACTTTTTGCAGTTGATCCACTGACTCGTAGGGCATATTGGTTACTAAGGGTTTTCCCCCTGTGGAATATTACAGGCTTCTACGATTTCCGACGAAGTAATGTCGCACATCTTAGCCGGAATTGCACGGCACTAGCATCCGCAAGCTCGTGTGCGGAGGTATAGAATGGAGCAAGTAGAACAACGAAGTACCCTTCTTGGCGGCGCCACTCGTGTTAATAACCTGGGCGCTGCTCCCTCAGGCGCGACTCCCAGGCTTAGGCGAGCTGGAGATTCGCGTAGCGCTCGGCCAATTTTTTCGGGCCGTAATCCTGGAAGCTGACGGTCAATCTGCGGTCGTCTCCCTCGCCTTCGACCTCGATGATCGTGCCCAGGCCAAACTTGGAATGCCGGACGCGCGCGCCGATGAGCGGGTCGTGCGAAGAACGCGGCTTCGCGGAGCCTCCATGGGAAGGGCGCCGCCCATAGGAAGCGCGCCGGCCGTACGCGGCGCCTTCCGCATCCTCCGCGTCGGACACGTAGCGGCGCGTTTCGCCGGGTTCGGATTGCGATCCCGGAGCCGCTTCGATGAGATCGCCGGGAATTTCCGCGAGGAAGCGCGAGGGGCGCGTGGCGCGCAGCCGCTCTTCGCCGTAACTCCGGCGATAGATGGCGCGCGAAAGAACGAGCGACTCCCTGGCGCGCGTCATTCCCACGTAAAAAAGGCGCCGCTCCTCTTCGATCTCCGCGTTCGTATCGAGCGACCGGCTGTGCGGCAGCAGTCCTTCCTCCAGGCCCGCGAGGAACACGGCGTCGAACTCGAGGCCTTTCGAGCTGTGCAGCGTCATCAGCGAGACGGGAACCGATTCATCGAATTCGTTCGAATCGCTCACGAGCGCGGCGCGGTCGAGCATGTCTTCGAGCGTCTGCCCCTGCTCCGAGGCTTCCGCCATGGCGTTCGACAGTTCGCGCAAGTTTTCTGCGCGCGAGGTGTGCTCGAGATTATCCTGCTGCTCGATCCAGCCGAGATAGCCGGTGCGATCCAGGATTTGCTCGATCATCTGCGAGGGCGGCAGTTCCTTGCACTCTTCCGGAGCTCTTCGATCAATGTCGCGAAACGATTCGAGCGCCGCCGCGGATTTTCTCCTGGCGTCCGATTCCGGAGCGCGAATCGCATCCCACAGGGATTTCCCGGCTTCCCGGGCGCGCGTTTCGAGCGTGGCGATGGTCGCGGCGCCGATGCCGCGCGGCGGCGTGTTCAGCACGCGGAGCAAAGCGGCATCATCCTCGGGGTGAAAGAGCAGGCGGACGTACGCGAGGGCCGTGCGCACCTCCGCGCGCTGGTAGAAGCTGTGCCCTCCGACCACGCGATGGCGGATGCCCAGCCGCCGCAGGACTTCTTCGAACGAGCGCGATTGCGCTCCGGTGCGATAGAGCACGGCCGCGCGCACGTCCGCGTCACCGCGCACGAGCGGCGCGATTTCGCCGCAGACGAATTCCGCCTCCGACGTGGAGTCCTGTGCTTCGAAGAAGAGCACGCGGCTGCCGGCGGTGCGCGTGGCGCGCAGAGTTTTTCCCAGGCGGCTGGAATTGTTTTGGACCACGGCCGCGGCGGCGTCGAGGATCGGCTTGGGTCGAGCGGTAGTTTTCCTCGAGGCGGATAATCTTTGCGCCGGGAAAATCCTCCATGAAGCGCTTCAGATTTCCGGCCTGTGCGCCGCGCCATCCGTAGATGGATTGGTCCTCGTCGCCCACGACGCAGACGTTCTTGCGCGCGCCGGCGAGCAGGCGCACGAGCTCTTCCTGTGCGCGATTGGTGTCCTGAAATTCGTCCACCATCAGGTACTCGAAGCGCCCGCTCCACGCCGCGCGCACTTCGGGATGCTCGCGCAGCACCTGCGCGGCGCGCAGCAGCAGATCGTCAAAATCGAGCGCCGCGGCGGCCGCGAGCATTTGGTTGTAGGCGCGAAAGACGTCGGCAACCTTCTGGCGCACGTCGTCGCGCGACGATTCCGCATCGGCGCGCATTTCTTCCGGTATGAGGCCGTGATTTTTGGCGTGGCTGATCTGCGCGCGCACGCTGCGCGGCGAAAAATCATCCGCGGGCAGGCCCAGTTGCGCGATGGCGCGCTTGACGGCGGTTGTCTGATCGCCGTCATCGTAGATGGCGAAATCGCGGGGTAAGCCAAGGTGGCGCGCCTCGCTGCGCAGGAGCCGCGCGCAAAAGGAATGAAACGTGGAAACCCATACGCCGGAGGCATCGTGGCCGCCCGCGCGCAATAGGCTGCCGATCCGGTCTTTCATCACACTGGCGGCTTTGTTCGTGAACGTAACGGCGAGGATCGCGTTTGCGGGCGTCCCCTTTTCGACAAGGTGCGCCACGCGGTAGGTAATCACGCGGGTCTTGCCCGTCCCGGCGCCGGCCACCACCACGAGCGGCCCTTCCGTGGTCAGCACGGCTTCGCGCTGGCGATCGTTCAAGTCGTCGAGGAGTGAGGTCATCTGCGGAGAATTGCTCAAGCACGAATTCTATCCGAGCGGGTACGATTCAGCAATTTGGCGCTCGGGTAGTGGGCTGATGACGTGTTGCTGAATTGGCAGGCTGCTAGACCGTAACCGAGCACCAGTCAACGATCTTGGCCCATGCATCCTCATGGGCCTCTACATCCTGAATCAGAACGTTGTCAACGCCATGCTCGACTCGCTTTGCCCGCTCATCGTACGACAGGTCCTCGCCGGGATGATTTCGTTGCGCCTGTGCATCAGCTAGCTGCTCGTGCGACAGAACAAAGAACCGATCACGCGGTGTGACGGAGTACAACACCCAAAAGTTCGGGTGTTCGACATCACGTGACTTGTATTTCTGGTAGAACCCGGTGACGAATCGCGACGAGTTTGACGCTTTGACCTCAACGACTGCGGCTCTGCGATTTGGCCCGATGGCGAAGATGTCAACGCCCTTCATGTTTCCGTATGTGATGGTGGCGAAGATGTCGCGCTTAAGGAGTTCCGCGCAAACGCGATACTCGCCCGCGAGATTGAGGTAATTCTTCTCGATCGTCATGTTCGCATCCTCGGCGAATCGTGAATCGGTGGAGTCTACCACGGCTAGGCCCCCCGCAGGGAGTCCTGCCATTGACCGGCAGCAACCCAGCAACACGGCATTAGCCCGCTACCGGCGCTCCGGGCGTTTCGAGGTGGTGCGAAGAACTCTGCTACAATCGAGCGATTTATGCGCGACCTCGGCGGAACATGAAACAAGTGAAGCTGCCGCACTGGCTCGTCCAAATCGTCGCGGTGATGGGCGGTGGAGGGATTTTCGTGGTGGCCTTTCTGGACTCTTCCATTCTGTCGTTTCCCTTCGTGACGGACGCCCTGCTGATCGAACTCTCGCTCCAAAAGCCGGCGCGCATGCCTTACTACGCTGCGATGGCCGCTCTGGGCTCTCTTGCCGGCTGCGTTTGGCTCTATCTGCTGGCGAAGAAAGGCGGCGAGGAATTGTTCCACCGTCGCGGGGGCGCGCATGCGATAAAGGCGAAGCAATGGGCGCAGAACCATGCCTTCCTGAACGTTTTTGTTCCCGCCATTCTGCCGCCGCCCTTCCCGTTCAAGGTGTTCGTTCTGGCCGAGGGGGTTTTTCAGGTCCCGCTCGGGACGTTCGTGCTCGCGCTGCTGCTGGGCCGCGGGCTGCGCTACTTTGCCGAAGGAATTCTCGCCGCGCGCTATGGGGAAGGGGTTTTGCGTTTTCTCATGGGCCACGGCGGCCTATCGGTTGTCTCGGTAGTGGTAACGCTCGCCGCGCTCTACGCCGCGGGCCGCTGGCTTTCCAGCCATTCTCACGCAAGCAAGTAAACGAGACGAACTACGGATTCGCAGAGGAGGCGTAGCGGATCTCCTGGCGCACCTCGCGAAGGCTCGAGTCAAAATCCACGCGCACGATCATGTTTTCGGCGCTCGTGTCGCTCGCCGGGAAGCGAAGGTCGCGCAGCTCGAAGCGGTAGCCCTCCTCGAGCCGGCTCACGCTGGCAAGCGGAAATCGCGCGTAGCCGAGGAATCGCCGCGCCGCCGCTGTCTGCTGGCCAGCTTCGAGCGCTGGTGAATCCTCCGGCTTGTACTGCGTGAGGCTCTCGTCGGGATCAAAATCCGCGCCAGCCCCCAAGGGAACGTCCACTTCCTCGATGGTGTTGTCGGTCGAGACCACGCCGCGCCAATCCCAGGGCGAGAGCGTCGTGGGAAACGCGCCGGCGGAGAGCGGCTCGCGGCCGTGATATTCGCGCGAAAGGAGCAGTCCCATCGCGCGGCCGTGCAGATCCGCGCGCGCGCCCAGGTACGCAGCGAGCAGCAGCAGAGTGGCAATCGCCGCGCCGCGCCCCACGGGGCTCTTTCTTCGTTCGCCGATCTCCTCGCTGATCAGCCGGAACAGGTGCGGCAGCAAAAGCCCGGCAATCAGAATCGCCAGAATCCAGGGATCGAACCACGGCGCGATGTCCCACGAAAACCAGCCCGCGCGGAAGGGCCAAAGCAATTGCACGCCGCCGCTACCGGAAAGATCGAGCGCCAGGTGCAATGCGGCTCCGGCGCAGCACGCGGCGAACGCCGCCCAGTATGTGAGCGGCGCGAAGGAACCGGCGCGCGGACGCTTTCGATCGAGCCAGCAAAACGCGCTGGCGATCGCGCAGGCCATGAGCGCGGCGCCCGCGATCGAATGCAGCGCTGTGCGATGAAATCGCAGGAAGGCGGCCGCACCTCCGAAATAGCTCGCGTAGTCGAGATCGGGCGCGACACCACACACGACGATCATGGCCATCCCGAATCGCGGCAGCCGCTTCCCAGCGGCCCGCGCCAGGGCCAGCGATGTGAGCGCGTGTGTGGCAGGTTCCAGGCTCGCGTCCTTGTTCGAGAATTATGCCGCCGGCTCCGGCGGAGCCGGGACAACCAGCGAGAGCGCATCGGGCACCAGCCGGAACGTCACGGGTAATGGTCCGATCGGCTCGCCATCCACCTGCGCGTATATCGGCTCCGCTCCGGAAGCCTCGCAAATGGCTTCCGTGGTTTTCCAGGCCTCGATTCCCCGCACGCTGCGAAGTTTACCCAGCCACAAAGCGGGCAGGCAGTGGAGATAGCCGAATCGTCCGCGCTTGGCGTTGGTCAACATCTCGAAGGAGTCCTCGAAGAGGCTTGCGCCGGTTGTAATCTTGAACGGCCCGCCATAATGGGCCGTCCTTCCGACCACAATCATGGTGGCGCGCCGTTCCCGCCCCTCGGAGCGGATGCGCAGCTCGGGAAATTTGTAATGCACGAGCTGGCGAAGCCCTTCGATCCAATAGGCTAGGATGCCCGCGTTTTTTTTGATCTCCTCATTCACGCTGTTGACGATGGCACCATCGGGGCCGGCCCCTGCCACCAGCAGAAAGTAGCGGCCATCGCGGGGAATCGCGCCGGCATCGTTTCCCTCACCAGGCAGAGCAACGCCCACGGCGATGCGCCGCACAATCCCCGCGGGGATCAGCCGCGCGGCCTGCGGAATGTCCCAGGGAATGGCCAGCTCTTTGGCAAGTATGTTGGCGGTTCCCGCCGGCAGCAGCGCCATCGGGACGCGGCTTCCGGCAAGCCCGTTGACGATTTCATTGATGGTGCCGTCGCCGCCGCAGGCGATCACCATTCCCCGGCGCTGCTCCACGGCCAGCCGCGCGGTGTTCGTTGCCGAGCCGGCGCCCGTGGTGGGCGCGAGTTCCGTCGCGATGCCGGCATCGCGCAAAAAGCGCGCGGCCTGCTCGACCTCCGCAAAGCGGCGATGGCGCTTGCGGCCGCTCGTGGGGTTGTAGATCAGCAGCGCGTCGTGGATTTCTTCGAGCATTCGATTGTCCCGAGGATTCCGGGCAAGCGCGCATTGTATAATACCGGCGCTTGCAGCCCACTGGTTCTCTGAGGCTCGCATGCCCGAAGCGAAAATGGCGAAATCACGCGACGCAGCCAAGGAAATAGAGCGCCTGCGCGAAGAAATTCGCCGCCACGAATACCTCTACTACGTGGCGGACGATCCTGAAATCTCCGACGCCGAGTACGACCGCCTGATGCTGCGCCTGCAGCAGCTCGAAGACGCCCATCCCGAGCTGCGCACTCCCGATTCCCCCACGCAGCGTGTGGGCGGCGCTCCGCGCGAAGGTTTTCAGGAGGTTCGCCACCGCGTGCCCATGGTCAGCCTCGACAACGCGTTTTCGCTCGAGGCGCTCGAGGAATTCGACCGCCGCGCCCGCGAACTCACGGGACGCGCCCAGCTCGATTACGTTGCCGAGCACAAGTTCGATGGGCTTAGCCTTTCTCTTTTGTACGAGAAGGGAACGCTGGTTCGCGGAGTCACGCGCGGCGACGGCACGACGGGCGAGGACGTCACGGCCAACGTCAAGACCATCCGCTCGATTCCCCTGGCCGTGGACGCGGCGCTCCTGAAGAAGGCCGGCCTCGGCGGAAATTTCGAGGTGCGCGGCGAAGTGATCATGACGCGCAAGGCATTCGAGGAATTGAACGAGCAGCAGGAAGCGCAGGGCGGCAAGCGATTTGCGAATCCGCGCAACGCCGCCGCGGGAGCCGTGCGCGTGCTCGACCCCAAGATCACTGCGTCGCGCCAGCTCGATTTCTTCGCCTACTATCTGCTGGTGGAGGCGCGCGTGCCCCGGAAGCGCCACTCCGAAATTCTCGCGGCGCTCGCTGCCCTGCATTTCAAAGCCAGCGAAGACTGGGAACTGTGCCACGGAATCGCGGAAGTCGAAAAATATGTAGCCGGCTGGGAATCGAAGCGCGAAAAGCTGCCCTACGAAATTGACGGCATCGTCGTGAAGGTGGACGAAATCTCGCTGCAAAATGAGCTGGGGTTCACCGCCAAGGCGCCGCGCTGGGCCATCGCTTACAAATATCCCGCGCATCAGGAGACTACCATCATCAAGGAAATCGGCGTGAATGTGGGCCGCACGGGCGTGCTCACGCCGGTGGCCTTCCTCGAGCCGGTGCAAATCGGCGGAGTCACCGTCAGCCGCTCCACGCTGCATAACATGGACGAAATCGAGCGGCTGGGAGTGCACGCCGGCGATACGGTGCTGGTCGAGCGCGCCGGAGAGGTGATTCCGCACGTCCTGAAAGTGGTGAAACACGGAAGCGAAGAAAAGCCCTTCCGCATGCCCGAGAAATGTCCGGAATGCGGCACGCGCATCCACAAAGCCGAAGGAGAAGTTGCCTACCGGTGCGTGAACGTGTCCTGCCCGGCGCGGCGCAAGGAATCGCTGCTGCATTTCGCGAGCCGCCACGCAATGAACATTGATGGTCTGGGCGATAAGATTGTTGACCAGCTTGTGGACAAGGGGCTGGTGAAGGATTTCGCCGATCTGTACCACCTGAAGCTCGCGACGCTCGCCGGTCTCGAACGCATGGCGGAAAAATCGGCGCAGAATCTTCTGGATGAAATCGAGGCCAGCAAGAAGAACAGCCTCGCGCGCCTCATCTACGCCCTGGGGATTCGCTTCGTCGGCGAGCGGACCGCACAACTGCTTGCGGCGCACTTCGGCTCGATGGACAAGCTCGCCGAAGCCGGCGAGGAGGAATTGACGGGAGTCACCGAGGTGGGCCCGAAAGTGGCCGATGGCATTCTCGAATTTTTCTCCGAAGCCGCCAACCGCAAGCTGATCGAACGCCTGCGCGCCGCCGGCGTGAATATGAAGGAAGAACGCGCCGCGCCCAAAAGCGCGAAATTTGCGGGCATGACGTTCGTCTTCACCGGCACGCTGGTGAAACGCTCACGCGAGGAAGCCGAGGCGCTCGTCGCCGCGCACGGCGGCAAGACCGGCTCGTCCGTCAGCAAGAAAACCAGCTACGTCGTCGTCGGCGCCGATCCCGGCTCGAAATTCGAGAAGGCGAAGTCCCTCGGTATTCCTATCCTAGACGAAGCCCAATTTGGAAAGTTGCTTTCCTCAAAATCCCAATGAAACCAGCGGCCCCCGTGCGAACGGATCTGATTTTGTGATAGAGTGCTCGCCAAATGGCGAATCATCCGCTGGCTGAGGTTTTTGGATTTCCAGTCGATAACGCATCCCCAGAAGCTAACCGACATCGTAAGAAGCGCCTGTGTCCATTCAACAACAAAGTCCCAAACTGCACAAAGGACAAGGTCGGGGATCCGTTGGGTGTCTGTACCATCTTTGATAAAAATGAATTGGCGGTGACGTGCCCAGTACGGATGAGGGAAGACTGGCTCATCGCAGAGGATGCGGCAGCATTCTTTTTTCCCACTGGCGCAAAATGGACCCCGCTGGCAGAGGTCAGGCTTAAGGACAAGAACGGAAAATCAGCAGGAAACATTGACTTGGTGCTCGTTGCACATGACAGCCAGGGAAGAGTAACTGATTTTGGGACAGTCGAAATCCAAACTGTCTATATTTCGGGAAATGTAAGAACTCCATTCAAGCGCTATATGGCGGCTCCTGCAAAAGGCGCACAAATGGACTGGCGAGGTATGAAAAACTACCCTCATGCCGACTACCTATCGTCGTCCCGGAAACGGTTAGCACCTCAACTGCTGTTCAAGGGCGGCATAATCAGGGGTTGGAAAAAGAAGCAAGCTATTGTTGTTCACCGAGCCTTTTGGGAAAAACTTCCCGATTTGACACCCGTCGGGCGTGACCGGGCCGAGGTCGCTTGGTTTATATACGATCTGCGCTTGAATCGCAAAACAAACCGTTACAAATTAGCGCGACACAGCACGGTTTATACGCTTTTCCAGTCAGCTCTATCGGCGATCACAGTGGCAGACCCAGGGCCAGTCGATGAATTTGAAGACCAGCTCCAAAGAAAACTGGCAGCAAAATTGCTGCATAGTGGGGAATGAGCTATCAACAAAGGCTTTTCGGGGAGTCCGAGTTGAACCGTGTTGTCAATGTCGCTTCTGTTCCGCAGCGCAGTCCCTTCCGTTATCCAGGCGGAAAGACTTGGCTAATACCTCAGATCCGTCGGTGGCTTTGCAGAAAGCAAATCAGACCCGTAGAGTTTATTGAGCCCTTCGCTGGGGGAGGAATTGTTGGGCTGACGGTTGCTGCGGAGGAACTGGCCGGGCGTGTCCTGCTCGTAGAACTCGATGAAGAAATTGCCGCGGTTTGGCAGGTCATTTTAGGCGGCGGTGGAAAATGGCTAGCCAATAGAATCGTCAAGTTTCGGCTCACGAGAGAAAGTCTCCATGCGGAACTGAAGAAGCAGGGTGATTCCCTCCGTCAAATAGCCTTTCAAACAATCCTCAAGAATAGAACTTACCATGGCGGGATTCTGGCTCCTGGCTCAGGGACACTGAAAAACGGGGAAAATGGGAAAGGCATCCTGTCTCGATGGTACCCAGAGACACTGCAGAAACGAATCCTTGAGATTCAGACTTACAAAGAACGGATTTCGTTTGCTCGATGTGATGGAATTGAAGTCATAAGAAAAAATGCCAAACGGAAGGACGTTGCTTTCTTCATTGACCCCCCATATACCGCTGGGGGCAAGCGAGCTGGCGCCCGGCTTTACAAGTACTTTCAGCTAGACCACCCGATGTTGTTTGAAGCGGTTAGCAAGATATCAGGAGATTTTCTGATGACCTACGATGACGCTCCGGACGTTCGCACACTGGCAGAAAAATATGACTTCGATGTTGAATTGGTGGCGATGACGGGCACGCACCATCGCGAAATGAGCGAACTCTTGATTGGGAAGAACTTGGAATGGACACGTAGCCGCTCACCGAATTTTCACCGCGTCGCGAATAACTCCTCCAGCGTGCATCCCATCGGCGAAGGTCTTTAACAAATCCGTTGTGCGAAATCGGAGTTATAATACTTCTGGCGGGTGAGCCGGGTGATCGCCGGCTTGTTCTGCGCAAGCAGGACGGGCGGGAGGAAAGTCCGGACTCCAGTCGTGGCGAGCTCGTAAGAGTCGGCTACGACCCCTTCGGAACTGCCGCTGGCAGTTCCTCAGGGTAAAGGGCAACGCGCCTGGTAACGCCAGGGGGCCGGTCTTTGGGGCGGGCGAAAGCGCGCCGCAGGGAACCCGGCTACGGAAAGTGCCACAGAAAATAAACCGCCGGTGATGCTTGCACCTCGGCGGCAGGTTTTCGGCAAAACCGAGGACCCGCCTCTTCCGGTCGAGCGCATTTGGCAAGGGTGAAAAGGTGGGGTAAGAGCCCACCGCCCGGGTGGCGACATCCGGGGCACGGAAAACCCCGCGTGGAGCAAGGCCAAATAGGAGGGGAGGGCTGGCCCAGCCCGTATGCGCTCTGCTCGCAAGAGCAAGGCGCTGCGACCCTCGGGTAGGCTGCTTGAGTCCCGGAGCGATCCGGGACCTAGAGGAATGATCGCCGCGCTAGTCCGGCAAAGCTGGGACGTTTCGTCCCAGCGGATTCGGACGCGGCGCACAGAATCCGGCTTACAGGCTCGCCCGCCACATTTTTTATCGCATGGATCGCCACTTGGGCGCCCCCAACGGCGTCGTTTACATCGTTTGCGTTCCCGCGACGCCCGTGCGGTTCACAGAAACAGAGGCAACAATCCGAGCAGCGCCAATGCCGTGAGGAGCGCGAGCCCCTGCGTGCCGGTGCGGCGGTCTCCGAAACCGTACGCATAAATGCCCTTAATCAAGTTGTTGCTCGCCGCGGCGATGACGATCGCGCCCCCGGCGAGCGCAACAGGCGTCAGCGTCGAGGCTGGACTCCGCGAGGCTCAAGATGAAGGGATCGACATCGGTGACTCCCATCACTCCCGCCAGCGCGAAGAGTCCCGGCACGGCCCAAGTAGAGCAGCGCAAAATGCGTGATGAACAGCATTCCCACAAACAGTCCCGCGAACAAGAACGCCGCGCCCAGCTCCAGCGGATTCTTCGGCTGCAAGGGTTGCTCTGCTTTTGCAGCGCCGTGATCCGGCATACGCGTCCAAAGCCAACCACCGAGAAGGGCGGCAGCAGCCAGCAACAGGAACGGCAAACCGAGCCGGTGGAGCAGTTGGCGATTGAAAATGCCCAGAAGCGCGAGCAGGCGCAAATACATGACACCGGAGGCAACCAGCATCGAGCCGGAATATAGATGCGGGCGCGACTGCTCGCGGGCTCGCTTGGCGAGCACCACGGTGGTAAGCGTAGAGGAATACGCTCCACCCAGCAAAGCCGCAAGCAGAACACCGCCACGTCCTTGCGTCCACACCTGCAAGAGGTAGCTGCCGTAAGAAATGGCGCTGACCGCGACAACCACCAGCCACGTTTTGAAAGGATTGAAGCCAAACGTGCCAAACGTCCGGTTCGGCACAATGGGAAGGATGACTCGCCGTCAGCAGGAGAAACTTCGCGAACGTCAGGATTTCATCGCCCGGCACTCGCTTGGTGAGACTCTCGAGCGCCGTCTTTCAGCTCAAGCAATGCCACGCCGAGCACCGTAAGCGTGGTCGCGATCCAATACTGCTCGTGCGCAGACGAGCGCTCCGATAACGTAAGTCAACAGGCCGGAGAGCTCCGTGGTCATCCCAGCCAGCGCCACTCCCTCAAGCTTGTGCCGGTAGGATTGCCAAAGAAACGCTCCGACGACAGCGAAGCCGACGGCAGGCAGCAGGAGATTCCCTCCCGAAAACAGGCAGAGTGCATAGCCGAGCAGGCCGAGCAGCGGAAATGTGCGAACTCCGCCAAATCGGTACTGCTCCGATGTCACCTTTTGTTCTTCCCGTTCGAGACCGATCAGAAAGGAAAGGAAGAGCACCAAGACGATCTGTGCGCCTTCCTTGGGGATGAATTGGATCAGAGTATTGTCCATAGCACCGCCGAACCGCCATTACGGTTGCATTTGGCAAACAGCACCCAAGCGACGGCGGAATGATAGCACGCGTTAGCGACCGGGTGAGAATACGTCGAGCCAGCCTGGCAGACTGCCTGAGTACCGGAGCGATCCGAGACCTAATTATAGCATCCTGCCGGGCGAGGTCTTCGCGCCCAATTTAGTACCAGATACTCTTTCTTTACATCCGCCGAGGGACCGATAGCTCGCCCGCCTCTTCTTGTCTATTCTAAGTATGCGAACATGGCCCAGCCAATCAAACCGGACGCGGCCACGCCGCCCGGAGGCGGAACTCCTGTGCCGAAGGACCGCCAGGACACCGTCCTGCTAAGCGAAGTGCCCAATGCTGCGGCGCTCATTGCGGAGTTTGCCGCTCCGCCCGCCGCCAACCCCGATTTCGGCTCGGCGGTCCCGCCAGCCCTGCTGCACCGTTACAATGTTCTGGGCGCCGCGGGGCAGGGAAGCATGGGCATCGTTTACAAGGCGCTCGACCGCGAAACCGGCGAGACCGTCGCGCTGAAAATCCTCAAGCCCGAGATCGCCTCGGACCAGGCCATGATGGAGCGGTTCAAGAACGAGCTGCTCTTCGCCCGCAAGATTACGCACAAAAATGTCTGCCGCGTCTATGAGTTCAACCGCGTCGGCGGAATCGCCTATACCTCGATGGAATTTGTCGAAGGAGATAGCCTGCGCTCCGTGCTGAACCGCTTCGGCGGCCTGCCGCTGCGCAAGGGCGTGGACCTGGCCATGCAAATCTGCTCCGGCTTGAAGGAGGCCCATGCGCAGGGAATCGTTCACCGCGACCTGAAGCCCGAAAACGTGATGATGGATACGCAGGGCAACGTGAAGATCATGGACTTCGGCATCGCGCGCTCGATGGAAGCCGTCACGCGGCTCACCGGCTCGATGGTGGGCACTCCCGCCTATATGGCTCCCGAGCAGGTGGGAGGCAAGTCCGTGGACTATCGCACGGACATCTACTCGCTGGGATTGATTCTCTACGAGGTTTTTACCGGGGCGCAGGCTTTTCACGCCGATAACCCGGTGGCCGTCGCGCTGAAGCAGTTGCGCGAATCGCCGAAGCCGCCGCATGAGGTCGAGCCGACGATTCCGCCCCCGCTCGAACGCGCGATTCTGAAATGCCTCGAAAAGGAGCCGGCGAAACGGTATCAATCCATCCCCGAGCTTGAAAGCGACCTGCGCTTCCGCGCGGCGCCAAAAACCGCGGCGCCATCCCGGAGCGCGCCGGCGGCGCCGGCCGTTCACGATACGAACCTCCCTGCCGAGGGGAGCCGCGTGGCGACCGTGCCTGCCTTTGGTTCGGTGCCTTCGTTCGGCTCCCTCGGTGCGAAAGAGGAGCCGAAGGGCACATCTTTGGCGCCTTGGATTTTGTTCGTGCTGCTCATCATCCTCGGGGTGGCGGGAGGGTTGCACGCCAGGGCCATCTGGAGCTTTGCCGATACGCATCTGTCGCCGTCTTTGTTGAACTCGATCGCGCGGAAGGTGCATCTCCCACCCCCAGTGGTTGTCATAGAGCCATCCGCAGCGCCGGCCGCTGCGCCTGTGTCTGAAACGCCCGCTGCCGCGCCTGCCGTCCCAGCTTCCGAAGTGCAGAACCCGCTGGCTTCGGCGCCCGCATCAACTCAGGTAACCGCTCAGCCCGCGCCTTCGGCGCCTGCCCCGGCGGCCGCAGCTCCCACGCCAGTGAAGCAAAAAGCCCGAACCATCCGCGCCCGTTTCGAAGTCCGCGCGCGCGCCCGCCGAAGAAGCCCTTCCGCAAGCCGCCGAAGCCGGCACGCGGTGAAGCAGCTTCCGGATATCTTTGGGTCGGCCGGTATGAGCGCGAAGACCGCGCGCAAGAGGCCGCCAAGAAAATCGAAGATCTGGGGTTGCCCGTGGAAGTGATCCCGCGGTACAACAGCGCAGGCGAGGAGTTCTACGTGGTCCTATCGGGCCCCTTCGGCGAAGATAGGCTTTCCAGCGTCACGGACTGGCTTGTGACGCAAGGCTTCCCCGGCGTTCATACCATTCGCAATCCCCTGGCAAATCAAAAGTCCACCCCATGATTAAATTCGGAGCGCGGACCGATATAGGGCGGATTCGGGAAAATAACGAGGATTGCTATGGCTCGGCCCAGGAATTGGGACTGTTCGTCCTATCCGACGGGATGGGCGGAATGGCCTCGGGCGAGGTCGCGAGCCGCCTTGCCGTGGAAACCGTCCTCGCGCATTGCCGGGAGGCGCAAGCCAATCCATCGCTGCCCTTGGTGGGAGAGCGCGTCGAGGGAATCAGCGAGACGTCGAATCGTCTGTCCAGCGCGATTCGATTGGCGAATCAGGTGATATTCCGGGAGGCGCAGCAAAACCCCGCGCAGCAGGGCATGGGCGCGACGGTGGTTGCCGTTCGCTTCATGAACCAACGCATGAGTCTTGCGCACGCCGGTGATAGCCGCGCCTATCGCCTGCGCGCCGGCGTGCTCGAACAGCTCACGCAAGATCACTCCTTCGTTGCGGAGTCGGTGCGGCGCGGAATCATGAACGAGGAGGAGGCAGGCGCGAGCAAATTGCAGAATGTTCTTATCCGCGCCCTGGGCGTTGATCCGGAACTGGAAGTGGACGTCACCGAGGATTTGGTGACCGAAGGCGACACACTTCTGCTCTGCTCCGATGGACTCACGCGCGAGCTATCGGATTCCCAGATCGCCGCCGTCCTTCGGGATACGCGTGATCCGCGGAAGGCCGCCGGCGGTTTGGTGGACCTGGCGAACCGCGCCGGGGGCGGAGACAACATTACAGCCGTGGTGCTGCGCGACGTGGCGAAGCCCTCCGGGGCGCTGGCGTGGGCCGGCCGCCTGGTGGGACGCTTTACGAACATTGTGTAGCCGGGGGCGCAACGGCCAAGCGGCGAATTTTGAATTGCAAAATAGGCTCTTGGGAGGACGCGAACATGCTGAGACTGGTGCTCAAATTTCAGGATTCCGTATTGCAGGAAATCCCGCTGGACGAAAAGGAAGTGAGCATCGGCCGTTCTCCCGACAATGGGCTGGTGATTGACAACCCGGCGGTCTCGCATTATCACGCCCGCGTGTTCCATGAGGAAGGGCGCATGATGATCGAGGATTTCGGCAGCATGAACGGCACCTTCGTCAATGGCCAGCGCGTGAAGATGGTGTCGCTCGCCTCGGGGGATTCCGTCCTGATCGGGAAGCACACCATCCTGATCCAGGAATCGTTCGAGCATACCTCTTCCTCGCAGCAGAGGGAGCCGAAGCCTGCGGCGCCCAAAATCAACGAAACCGTTATGCTGGATACCAAGGAACGCCGCGATTTTCTCGAAAAGGTCGCCGCCGTGGGCGAACCCTCGCAAGTCGCTCCCGGACGGCTGAAATTGGCCACACTCGTCGTGCGCAAGGGGAGGACGGACCGCGGCGAATACGCGCTCACCGACAAGCTCACGGTCATCGGCAAATCGGCGATGGCCACGGTCAAGCTGAAGGGCTGGTTCGCGCCCAAAGCCGCTGCGCAGATCAACCGCCGCGAGGACCATTCCTACTACGTCGGTGCGGCCGATAAAATTCCGACAGTCAACGGCCAGCCCATTACCCGCCCGGTCAAGCTTTCGTCGGGCGACGTAATTGAGGTTGCCGGCGTCGAGCTCGAATTCGTTTACCGCGATTGAGCGGGAGAAATCCCCGGCTTGTTGCGCCCCGATTCCTCCCGCCGCTCCCTTTCGAAAGCCCTCGGAGGGGCGCAACCTCATCGGCCTTTCCCGCATCTTCCCTCCTGACGATAATTTGCAGTATGTGAAGGGGGCCATGGCTGTGTAGAATGTCCCTTCTTGGGGTGGACGATATTCGCGCCACGAGCAAGGCGGAGGCCATCCTGCAGGAACCCAGCCCGGCCAGAAGCAAGCTAGACGCAAGGTAGGGGAACTTTTTCCTTTCGTGTGGGAATAACATAGAATCCCTGCGCCCGCTCAGGCGGGCCCACAAGGACAAACGGCATGGTGGACGTGATGATTGCGCTCGACGAGATTAGAATGCGAATACAGGTGCGGATGCCTTCCCTGCCGGCTGCGCCTCTCTCTGGGCAAGGTCCAGCGAACGCCCGGAGGGAAAGACCCTGATGCGGAGGAAAATTTCCGCGTTTTTTCTTCTTGCGGCGGCGGTCGGCGCCGCGTTGATCTCATCGGCTTGCGGGGGAAGTAGCAGCGGCACCACCACAGCCAACGTGACGGCGGTTGCGATCACGCCCACGACCACGACGGACGTTCCCATCAATACCTCTTTCGATTTTACGGCTACGGTCACGCTCTCGGACTCATCTATTTCCACCACTACAGCGGTCACCTGGTATGTGAATGGAATCGCTGGTGGCAACGTGACGGTGGGCACCATTGTGCCGCTCAGCACCGACAATCAAATAGGCGTATATACGGCGCCTGGAATTGTCCCGACGACGAACAACGGACAGGTGAATATCACAGCGACGGCACAGCAGAGCGCCACATGCACCACCGACTGCACGATCACGTCCAACACCGTTGTCGTCCAGGTTACCGTTGTGATCGGTCTCACCGTAAGCCCTGCCGCCGTAAATATTGCAGCCGGAAGTAGTTTTCAATTTACAGCCCTGGAAAACAGTCTGCCCGATCCGAGTGTGACGTGGACCGTCACCTCCACTAGCGGAGGAAACATCGGCTCGATTGATTTGACCGGGCTTTATAAGGCTCCCCCGTTCCCCCCGCCGGGCGCCGTGGTTACTATTACGGCCAAGGACAGTACGATTCCGCAGGGGCCATTCACGGCGACGGCTACGGCCACAATCTATTATTCCGATCTGTCCTTGAAAGGGCCTTACGCCTTCTCCTATGCGGGGAACGACGCTTCCGGTTTCATGGCCGTCGCGGGCAGCTTCAATGCGGATGGCAACGGCCACATAACGAGTGGCGTCGAGGACGTGGAAAGTTTCCAGACGGGCATCGCTACCCAGGTGGGTTTCATCCCGCCCGGCGGCTCGACTTTCCCTGGGACTTACTTGGTTGGGCCGGATGGCCGGGCAAGCGCCACGGTCAATACGCCGCGAGGAACCGAAACATGGCAGTTCGCGCTCACCTCGAACCAGCGTGCCCTGTTGCTTCGCTTCGACAGAAATGTCACGGGAAGCGGGACGATTGACCAGCAGTCCGTAAGCGACCTGGCGAATCCCAATTTCTTGATTCCCGGGTCCTACGTTTTCAGCGCTTCGGGTATCGACGTGGAGACCTTTGACGCCGTCGTGGACCACAATCCATTGGCCATGGCGGGGATGTTCACCGCCGACGGCGCTGGAGACATACCAAACCCCGCGACGCCCCATACAATCGTGGACATCACGCAACTTGTTCCCGAGGTCCCCAGCGGATTTGCAAAAGTGAATAGTGAGGCGATACTCAGCGGGTCTTATTTGTTTGACGCCATGTTTCCCGGCACCGGGCGTGGGACGCTCACCCTTACGAACGGCGTCACAGGCACGCAGAAGTTCGCCTTCTATTCTTTCGCGGGACAGACTCGCCTGCACCTCGTCGAAATTGATGGCGCCACAACCGGCCTCTTTTTGGCGGGCGATGCCTACGCCGGGCCGGGCGCAGCTTCGCTGAATCTGGCGAGCGCGAACTATGCGCTTACGGCAGGCGGAAACTCCAGCAGCAATAATTTCTCGCCTGCCTCCGCGTACACAGCCGGCGGGGTCTTCGCCTCGAACGGGAGCGGCACGGTCACGGGGGGCATCTTCGATAGCAACAATGCGGGAACGGTGACCCTGAATATGCCCGTCACTTCGTGCCCATATACCGTGGACCCGAATACGGGCCGAATCGATCTCAAGCTGTGCATGGGCGGAGGAAATCTGGAATACGCCGTGTACCAGACGTCGCAAGGCTCCGCCGTAATGATCGAGCTTGATGGCACCGCTATTTCGACGGGCGTCGCCTACGAGCAAAGCACCACGGCCGCCCTCGCTGCCGGGAACTTTGCGATGAACCTCGCGGGCCAGGGCCTATTCTACAAAAGCTCCGCTTCCTACCAGCAAAATGTGGAAGGTCAGCTCACGCTGAGCTTCGTTGGAAATCTCGACATCAACATCTTCGGGAACCAACCCTTCCAGAACGATCCAATCACCGCCACGGGCAGCTCGTTCGTCGCGCCAAGCGCCACCACCGGCCGCGGAACCGCTTCTCCGGTCTCCACCGCTCCGTTCATCCTGAATGCCACGAACCCGGACGCAACCTACAACCTCGTCTACTACATGATTGACCCCAATACGGCGCTGCTGTTCGATCAGGACAAGAACTTCCTGCTAACCGGCATCCTCGCTAGGCAATTTTAGCGGTGGCACAGCCACTCCTGGCTGTGCGCGTCGCCGGATGCCTCGCCTTACCTTTTCAGGTGACGGCAAAACCAACATGCCTTGGCAAGGCGGCCCACCACCCTCCACCCGGTACTGCCTTAAATCGAGCGAAACATATTGTGCGGTCATTCTGAGCGGAGTCCCGCGTTCTTGGTTTTCCCGCCGTCTTTTGGCGGGCGCGGGACGCAGTCGAAGAATCCCTCTCCCTGTCCTTAAGACCGCGGGAATTTTTAAAATTAGGACACCACCCTCCGCCCGCACATCTTGTCAGCGCGGATTCGCATGGGATAAAGTAGCCGCGAGCTTTCCTCGGGGACGCCCAAAAGATGCCGGCCCATCGGCGGGAAAAACTCAAGGTCCTGATCCGCCGCGCCGCGATCCAAAAGCGCGTCCGGGAAACGGCCCGCCGGATCACGCGCGATTTCCAGGGCGAGCGCGTGCATCTGGTCGGCGTTCTCAAGGGCGCGTGCATTTTTCTCTCCGATCTCGTCCGCGAAATCGGCCTCGAGACTTCGATAGATTTCATCGCCGTATCGAGCTATGGCCGGGGCAGCGAGTCCTCCGGCCAGGTGCGCGTGCTGAAGGACCTCGATAGCAGTATCGCCGGCCTGAACGTGATCCTCGTGGAAGACATCCTCGATACCGGGCTTACGCTCAGCTATCTTTTGCGCATTCTGCGGCAGCGGAAGCCGAAGGTCCTTCGCGTCGCCGCCCTGCTGGATAAGCCCTCGCGCCGACTCAAGCCCGTGAAGGGCGATTACATAGGTTTTACGATTCCCAACGAATTCGTCGTCGGCTACGGGCTTGATTACGCCGAGCGGTACCGCAACCTGAAAGACGTTTGCATCCTTAGCGTGTATCCTTCTCGCGCCGTTCGGAAGCGCTCCCGTCATGTTTGTCCGCTCCCGAAGCGACGCTCGGAGTCCTGAACCCACATTTCCTTTTTGAACTCCGAGTAAGTGGTTGTATGATCGCGCCGACACCAGCATTCATGCGGCTTTGAGAGCAAAACGGACGCTACGGAGGATCGAGAGCCGCCCAAGGGCAGGGCGTAACGATTACATGACAGATATAAGCTATACCCTTTCACGGGCAAACCAGGGAGATAAAAAATCCCAATGCTTTATTGGGCGTATGTACGCGGAGGGCCGTTACATACCGCAAGACTATCTCGAAGCTTTTTTCTGGCTTAGCCTCGCTTCAGCAGCTGGTGAAAACAAAGCCTATACCTTGCGTGACAGGATGGCTGGAAAACTATCCTCTGAGCAGGTCTTGATGGTAAAAAATCGCGTAGATAATTGGAAACCCCAGCCTAAGACGTTCGGAATAAACTTATCACGTCTCAGCGGAAATACTGTCAAGGTCTCTGATGGTGGGGCGTGCCCGGAGCCGGGACAAGCATCTGTTTTAATAGCTTTCTCAGATGGCACAAAGCTTCAGGGAACTTTTTGGCGAATAATAAAGGACGGAAAAGCCTACCTGTCCAGTTTTGACCATCAACAGCAATATGGCCTCCCCGCACCTATCGACGCAAAAGCGGAGTTGAGCAGGGAACTAGATGGTAAAAGTGTTATCGTAGCCCAGATGGACAAAGAGACGGGAGACCTTGTATTTGATTTTACGGACGGTCTGAAATTACAAGTTTTTAGTTTTACTGGTTATGAGATTTGGACAATCTATTTCGCCGATGGAACGGTTGACTACTCAAATCATGCGCGATTCTGATTTCAAAGCAATGAGACCCTCCACTTGTTCTCAATACATCCATACCATTGCAGCGCGACTACGAGGTGCAGTTGTCTCCAAAGCAGAAGAGGGAAGCGCCTAGATCGCGATGCGCTCGGCCTCGTCCAGCGAAATCTCATCCTCACGCCGGTCGTAAGGCTTCGTCTGCGTAACGTCGTAATAGATGATGTCTGTTGAATGCCATGGGAAGCCACTGTGCTAATATCAGCCGCTCGATGCCGCAGCCGTGAGCACAACCGCGCGAAAATCCGCCGCTTCGAAGGCCGCCTCTGCCGCGGCCCATATCTCCTGCCTGATAGACCACACGCTCCTGAAGCCCGACGCCACGCCCGAGGAAATCCAGAAGCTCTGTGAAGAAGCGCTGCACTACGGCTTCGCATCGGTGTGCGTCCATCCGTGGAACGTTCCGCAGGCGGCGGAGCTCTTGCGAGGCAGCGGCGTGCGCGTCTGCACGGTCGTGGCTTTCCCTCTGGGAGCCACGCTCCCGCAAGTGAAAATTTTCGAGGCGGAAGAGGCCCTCCGCGCCGGGGCCGAGGAAATCGATATGGTCATCAATGTCGGGGCGCTGAAGTCCGGCCAGCACGACGCGGTGGAAGCCGATATTCGAGGTGTCGTTGAGGCATGCCATCGCCGTGGAGCGATCTGCAAGGTGATCCTCGAAACCGCCTTGCTTACATCGGAAGAAAAAGTGCGCGGTTCGCTCGCGGCCAAATCCGCCGGCGCCGATTTCGTGAAGACGTCCACGGGATTCGGTCCGGGCGGCGCCACGCCGGAGGATATACGGCTGATACGCGCGACGGTCGGCCCCGAAATGGGGATCAAAGCCGCGGGCGGCGTGCGCACGCTCGGGGATTTCTCGAAGATGGTCGAAGCGGGCGCCACCCGCGTCGGGTCGAGCGCCGGCGTGAAAATCGTCGAAGAAGCGCTGGGCGACTCGCCGTCCGGCACGCCAGGCACGTCAACGCCCCGCGTAAATTACTGACGGGGAATCATTTCCCTTTCTTTTACTTCTTCTGGTCAAGCTCCCATTCCACGCCTGTTATAATGTTTTCTTTCATGCTTGCGCAGGCGGGGATTTAGTTTCCAGTCGCGCAACCGGGGGGACGCTCGCCTCCGGTAGTCAAGGCAACTCATCGGATTCCCATGGACTCGGCGGAACTCAATTCGGCGCTGGAAATCCCCGCGGAGGCACTTGCGATCCTCACGGAGATCAGTCAGGAAATCAACGCGTCCCTGAACCTGGACGAAGTGCTTTCGAGCGCGGGCGCGCAGATCAAGCGGCTGGTGGATTACGAGATTTTCGCCATCCTGCTGCTTGACGAGAACACCCAAAAACTCTTTTTCCGCTTTGCCATCGGCCATCGCGCCGAGGTGGTGGAACACTGGCGAGTTCCGCTGGGGGACGGCATCATCGGCGCCGCGGCTGCCACGGGGCAGGCCATTCGCGTGGGCGATGTTTCGCAAGACCCGCGCTATATGAGCGCCGTGGAGGCCGTGCGCTCCGAGCTGGCCGTGCCGCTGATTGTGCGCGGGCGGGTGATCGGCGTGATGGATATCGAAAGCCGCGAGCCTGATTACTTCACCCCGGCCCAGCAGAACATTCTCACCGTCGTCGCCAGCCGCGTGGGCACGGCCGTCGAAAACGCCCGGCTCTACGAGAACGCCCAGAAGCAGGCCGAAACGCTGCTTCTACTCAACGAAATCGGGCGCGAAGCGAACTCCACTCTTCGCCTCGAGGAAGTCTTGCGCCGCGCCGTGGAGTTGACCAAGCGCCTGATCGACTACCAAATTTTCACCATCCTTCTCTACGACCAGGACTCCAGCGAGTTTCATTCCCGCGTCGCCGTGAAATTCGGACAGCGCATCCAGGAAAAGTACACCGTGGCCGCGCATGAAGGCATCATCGGCGCGGCGGCGTCCCTGCGGCGGCCCATCATGGTCCCGGACGTGACCGCCGATCCCCGCTACCGCATGATCAATCCGGAAACGCGCTCGGAGCTGGCCGTGCCCATGATTTCCAAGAACCGCGTCGTCGGCGTGATGGACCTCGAAAGCCCGCAGCTCAATTATTTCACGCCGGACCACGTTCAAGTGCTCTCCATCCTTGCGGCGCACCTTGCGGTCTCCATTGAAAACGCGAGCCTCTACGAACGCGTCCGGAGCGATGAAAGCCGCATGGAAGGCGACCTGAATGCCGCGCGCCGCATCCAGGGAGCGCTCCTGCCCAGGCTGCCCGGCCCGGAATTTGGCCTGGACATGGCCGCGCGCGTGGTCCCCTCCCGCGTGCTGAGCGGCGACATCTACGACTTTCTCCGCTACGGCCCGCAGGATCTGGGCATCGCCCTGGGAGACGTGAGCGGGAAAGGAAGCGCGGCCGCGCTCTATGGCGCCGTGGCCGTGGGCACGCTGCGCAGCCTCGGCTCGCAGAAGCCGCGGCCGGCCAGCATGCTGCGCGCCATCAATGGATTTCTAGGCGAACGCATCATCGAAGGGCGCTTCATGACTCTCTGCTTTGCCACCTGGAGCCGCCGCCGTCGCCGCCTGCGCGTCGCCAATGCCGGGCAGGAGCAGCCGCTCCTTTACCACGGGGGACGCTGCGAAAAAATGCGTCTCGTCGGTTTTCCGTTGGGTTTGTTCGAAGAAGCCACGTACGACGAGCGCAGCTTCATTTTGGATGCCGGCGACATCGTCGTATTTCACTCCGATGGCATCGGCGACGCCCAGGACGCCGAAGGAAAATTCTTCGGCCATCAGTCGCTGGCCAGGCTGATCACCGATTATGCCCAACTCTCCGCGGACGGCCTCGCCGACCGCATCCTCGAAGAGACCGACCGCTTCTCGGGCGGCGTGCATCCCGCCGACGACCGCACCCTCGTCGTCCTCAAGGTCCAGGCCTAAGCTTTTGCATTTGTAGCGGCCGCCTCGCTTTTTAGGCGGGCAGCCTTTGCCTTTGACGTTACGTCAGCGTTCGCCCCAGCGCAACTTACTGCGCAGCACTTCAAAATAGGTTTTCTCGGGCGGCCGGATGAGCGCTACGCGGCTGGCGGATTTCGTGACGGCAACGCGGTCCTTCGGCTCGAGCTGGATTCCGGTTTGTCCGTCGAGCGTGAGATAGGCGGCCTCGCCGGCCACGGCGATGTCAATCTCCACGCGCGCGGTATCGGGAACAGCGAGCGGACGATTCGTCAACATGTGCGGGCAGATTGGCGTGATGAGCAGCGCATCCACCTCGGGGTGGACGATGGGGCCTCCCGCAGCCAGCGAATACGCCGTCGACCCCGTCGGCGTTGCGACGATCAGGCCATCGGCGCGGTAACGGCCTACGTGGGCGCGGTCCACGAACACGTCAAATTCGAGCATGCGTGCGAGCGCGGCCTTATTTACCACGGCATCGTTGAGCGCGGTCTGGCGCTCGATGGCGCTTCCATTGCGCCAAACTTCCGCTTCGAGCATCATGCGCTCGCTTAAGCGGTGCTTGCCGGCGAGCACCTGTTCGAGCAGCGGATAAAGTTCCTCGCGCGTCACGCTCGTCAAGAATCCCAGCCCGCCCAAATTGACGGGAAGGATGGGCACCCTCTGGCCTCCTAGGGCGCGCACCGCCGAAAGCAGTGTGCCGTCGCCGCCCAGAACAATCAGAAGGTCGATCTTGCCGGCGAGGGCTTCGCGCGGGATCCCGGTCGCCTTCGGGTCAATGCACGCCTGCGTCTCCGTGTCGATGAAGATGGCGATGTGACGCTCGCGGAACCATGCCATGAGCGGCGGGACGATCGAGCACACTTCATTCTTGATGGGTTTCGATACGATGCCGACGGAGCGAATCATGCGCTTGAACGCGACATTCTATTCTACTCGCGCCGCCGCGCGTGCAGAAAAAACTCCTGGTTTCCTCCGGCGCCTGCCAGCCGGCTGGGCCGCACGCCCGCGATTGTAAGATTCTCCCCGGCTGCCGCCGCGGTCACCCGCTCGACGGCCTTTTGGTGCATCTGCGGGTCGCGGACGATCCCGCCTTTGCCCACCTCGCGCTTTTCCAGCTCGAATTGCGGCTTGATGAGCATCATAAAATCGGCGCCGGGAGCCGCCACGGAAATCAGCGAGGGAAGAATCTTGGTGAGCGAAATGAACGAGACGTCCACGGTAATCAAATCCACGCCCTCGCCGACGTCCTCCGGCCGCAGATACCGCGCGTTTTTCTCAACGGTCGTGACGCGTTCATCCCGTCGCAACTTCCAATCGAGCTGGGCGATGGTCACGTCCACGGCGTACACTTTGCGCGCGCCGTGCTTGAGCAGGCAATCCGTGAACCCCCCGGTCGAGCTTCCCGCATCCAGGCAAATTTTCCCGCGCGGCGTGACCCCAAAATCCTCAAGTGCGCCTTCCAGCTTCAGCCCTCCCCGGCTCGCGTAGCGAAGCACCTCGCCCGTGATTTCGACGCGCGCATCGGTGGGAATCCGGCTGCCCGGCTTTTCGGCCCGCGCGCCATTGACACTCACCTGCCCGGCCAGAAGCAATGCCTGCGCGCGCTCGCGCGACGGCGCCAGGCCACGCTCCACAAGAAGCACATCGAGACGCGATTTTCCGATTTTCTTCGCCGTGCTCACGCCCACCACTCCCGCGCCCTCCACTCTCAGGCCCTCCATATTCACGATCGCCGCGCAACAAGAAATTCCGCGAGCTGGCGCAGCCGCCCGGCCCGTTCGCCGAGGGAATCGAGCCTCCGCGAGCGCCTTCGCCTCCAAATCGGCCGCAATGGCGCGCGATTCTTCCAGGCCATAGAGCGCCGGGTACGTGGCCTTCTTCTGCGCCTGATCCTTGCCTGCCGTCTTCCCGAGAGCCGCGGAGGATTCTTCCACATCGAGTATGTCGTCCACCACTTGAAACGCCCAGCCGATGTTCTCGCCGAACCGCCGTAGCCGCTCGACATCCTCGTGCGACGCGCCCCCGGCGATGGCCCCGGCGACAATCGAGCCGCGAATCAGCGCCGCCGTCTTCGACCGGTGGATGTATTCGAGCGTGGCCATGTCCGCTGGCTTTCCTTCCGCCTCGAGGTCCGCCACTTGTCCGCCGACCATTCCGCCGACCGTCCCGGCGGCGGCGCCGATTTCGGAAATCACGCGCACGCGGCGGGTCGGCTCGATGGGCGCGGCGGCGAGCGTCTGGAAGGCCACCGTCAGCAGCGCGTCGCCGGCTAGAATCGCGAGCGCATCGCCAAAAACCTTGTGGCACGTCGGTTTGCCGCGGCGAAGATCGTCGTTATCGAGCGCGGGCAGATCGTCGTGGATCAGCGAATAGGTGTGTATGAATTCGAGCGCGCACCCGGCGTGAATGGCCCCCTCGATATTTTCGGTGAACATGCGCGCGGCTTCCAGGCACAGAATAGGGCGAATCCTCTTGCCGCCCGCGAACACGCTGTAGCGCATGGCGCGATGAATCGAGGGCGGCGGCGTCTCCTTCGGCGGAAGCAGCTTTTCGAGCGCCGCCTCGATGGCGGCGTGATCGGCGCCGAAAAATTCAGGAGGTTTCATGCGCGCGGCGGGACGGAAATCGCCCGCACGGCAATCGGCATGGCGGTCTCTTTAGGGGGTCGGAGCTTTAGCTCCGACATAAAGACCGCAAAACCAGTGGGCTTTAGCCCCTGAGGGCAAAATTCATTTTGCATTTATTTTTGAAATACCATGCTAGGACGATTCATCTTCCGGCTCGAACGGCTCCGCCACAATCTTGCCGTCCGCCTTCTTGAGAAGAATTTCCACGCGCGCTTCCGCTTCTTCGAGCTGCTTCTGGCAGTCGCGCGAAAGTTTTACACCCTCTTCGAATAGCTTCATCGCTTCATCGAGCGCCAGGTCCGCGTTTTCCAGGCGCTTCACCACTTCCTCGAGCCGCGTGAGCGACTTTTCGAACTCTCCCTTGCGCTGCGGTTCAGGAGCTTTGTTCGGAGCTGGATTCATCTCATTTTCACCCGCGCCCTGCCATTTCCATCGCGAAAGCCGCTGGCCCGCCCGTTAACCAATGGACGCAGCATTCTAACCCACGCCGGAGAGCGTCAACAATGGCCTTCTGCCGCCGGCGCGCGCAAAACCGCCGCAAGCGGCCTTTTTCATTGGAGCGTCCTTTTGCGCGGAAGTGGTGTTAGAATCGGGCCTTCTGACTTGGGAGAAAAACATGAAACGCGATGGAAAGATGATTCTGATCCTGCTTTGCATGGTTTTGACGACGGGAATTTGCGCGGCGCAGACGGTGCAACAGGAACCGGCGGCAAACGTGATCAGCGGCACCATTGCCGCGATCGGCTATCCCGTTGGCGGTGGCGGCACGATGGTCAACATGCTCGGAACGGACGCCTCTCCGCAGTCGAGCGGTACGGCCAAGGTGGAAGCCAAAGTGGGTGGAACGCCCATCGATTTAAAGGTCGCTGGGATGCCGCAACCCACCGCGCTCGGCGCCGAGTTTCTCACCTATGTGTTGTGGACCGTGACGCCGGACGGCACGTCCACCAATCTCGGGGAAATTCCCATTGATCAGACGGGGCAAGGCAGGCTGCAAGTCAAAGCGCAGTCGCAGACGTTCGCCTTGATCGTGACCGCGGAACCATACTCCCTCGTGCGCCTGCCCAGTGAACTCGTCGTGTTGACGAACGAGACCCGCAAGAATACCAAGGGCAAAATTTATCCCGACAACAGCTACAAGTTGATGAAGCGCAGCCAGTACTCCCGGATGGGAAATCCGCTGGCGCTCAAGCCCGATTTGAAGAAAGTGCCGCTCGCCATGTACGAAGCGCGAAACGCCGTGCAGATCGCGCAGTCGCGCGGAGCCGATCAGTACGCCCCGGAAATCTTCTCGAAAGCGCAAGCCAGCTTGCAGGCGGCGGAGAACGTGCTCGCGAAGGGCTCCGGCAAAAATCAGGTGATCTCGGCGGCTCGCCAGACGATCCAGTTTGCCGAGGATGCCCGCGCCCTGGCGGTCGAGCGAAAGGACGCGGAGCGTATCCAGAAAGAGAAGGACGAGGCAGCCGCGGCGGCGGCCGCACAGGCGAAAGCGGAAGCGGACGCACAGGCTGCCGCGGAAGCGCAGCGTCAGGCAGAGCTGGCGGCGGCAAAGGAAGCGCAAATGAAGGCGGAGGCCGACGCCCAGGCGGCGGAAGCGAAGGCGGCATCCGATGCGGCAGCCGCGCAGGCGGCCGCGCAAGCGGCGGCGGAGCAGGCAGCTTTGCAGGCCAAGGCGGAGGCGGCCAAGGAAGAGGCGGCGCGGGCCCAGGCGGCGGAAGCCGCATTGCGTGCGCAGCTCCTGCAACAGCTCAACGCAGTCTTGCAGACCACCGATACGCCGCGCGGCCTGGTGGTGAATATGGCCGACGTGCTGTTTGAGACCGGCAAATATGCGTTGAGCACGGACGCGCAGCTGAAGCTAGCCAAGCTTTCCGGCATTATTCAGGCGCATCCGGGGCTGAACCTGGCTATCGAAGGCTATACGGACACCACAGGAACGCCCGATTTCAACATGAAGCTTTCCGGGCAACGAGCCGATACCGTACGGCAATTCCTGATTACGCAGGGATTATCCCCGGATAGCATCACATCCGAGGGGCTCGGCCAAGCCGACCCGATCGCTGACAACGCGACCGCAGCCGGGCGGAAGCTAAACCGTCGCGTGGAAATCATCCTCAGCGGGGAAGTGATCGGCGTTCAAGTGGGCAAGTGAAAAGCGGAAGAGAAACAAGGAAGCAAGGGCGCAGGGAGGCAGGGAGACTAGTACGCGGGGAGACAGGGAAGCACCCCTCCTACACCAGTTCCCCCTGCCCGCCTTGCCGGTACCCCCTCGAAAATCGCATCTTTTACATTAACCTTCCCCGTGTCTAACTCCCGCTGCTAAGAGGCCTGATAGATTGGGCTATCGAGGAGCGCGCTGGGACGGGTCCATATGCTCGGAACAGAAAAAGTTTTTCTCACAGCCGAATGGCAAGATCTCGTGATGCTGAATTACGAGGTTGACCCCGGGTTGTTAGAAAAATATGTCCCCGCCGGCACCGTGCTCGATTCGTTCCTCGGAAAAACATACCTTAGCCTGGTCGGCTTTCGGTTTTGCCGCACCAAACTCTTCGGATCCCTCGCCGTACCAAATCATTCGGATTTCGAGGAAGTAAACCTGCGCCTCTACGTCCGCCCCAAGGAGGGTGAGGAGGATCGAAGAGGAGTTGTTTTTATCGCCGAAATTGTGCCGAAGCACGCGATCGCGGCGACGGCCCGGCTCGTTTACGGTGAGAACTATCTATGTCTGCCCATGAAGCACAGCGTTACCACGGATGGATCGAAGAGGACGGTCAAGTATCAGTGGCGGGCCAAAAATCAATGGTGCCAATTGTCTGCGGAAGCAACGGGCGTTCCCGAACTACCTCGGGACGGCGGCTTGGAGCAATTTATTACCGAACACTATTGGGGTTATTCAAGGCAACGAAGCGGAGGCACCGTTGAATATCATGTTTCTCACGACCCTTGGCGAGTGTGGGTGAGCACGGCAGCAGGATTCGAGGGGGACGCAACCGGGCTATACGGGACCGAACTTGGCCGTGTGCTTCAAAGCCGTCCACATTCTGCCTTCATCGCCGACGGCTCGCCTGTCACAGTTTTTAAGGGCAGAAGACTTCAGTGACTACCGAAGGACGCCAGAGCCGCCGCCCGGCAGGCACACCGCCTTCCCGCACGCACCATACGGGGTATCAGAATGAGGACCGTGCCATAAATGAGAAGGGAGGCGGCCAGCGACTGGGTGCTGCCAAAGCGCAGATCCTCGAAAACAAGCTTCAAACTTCCGAGAATGGCAGCGGCATAGGCCATCCACACAAGCTCAAGCCGTTTCCACCGTGCACCGCCAAAGGCCAGCAGAAGCGCCGCCGCGCACGTCACGATGGTACGAATGACGGCCAATTGCGGAAGTGCCGGCGCAGCCCCTCGAGCGATGAGCCAAACGAGCGCGGCAACGGCCAGCGCGGCAAGCGCGTATACCGCCAAAATCGCGGGCAGCAGCCGCAAGAGCCGCTCGTCCCACTGCTCGCCGGGATAGCGGGAGACCATCGCGGTGCAGACAAGAGCCGCGGCGGCAGCCAGAATTGGCAGCGCTCCGGGCGCGGGAGGGTACGACCCGGCAAGGGCGCGACCGGCGTACTCGAGCAAACCCGATGCGGAGACAGCGCCGCTCAGATAAACCACGCCGTGCAAATCGAGTGCGGGACTGCGCACATGGACGCCCAGCCCGGTTGCGATGACCGCGGCCAGGCATAGCCAGATCACCAGCGGCAGGGAGGGAAGGGCGAAAAAACTCCCCACCATGACAAAGGCAACTCCGCAGACAGCGTAGAAACGGAAGTTGGGGCGCTCGCGGTGTGGCGCGAGCAGGCCAAACACGGCGAAATAACACGCCACTCCGGCGATGAGGCAGGAAACTCCCAGCGCGGCGAGGCCGGCCCCGTCCGTAATTCGGAGCACGGCCCAACCTGCCAGCAGAACAGTGGCAACGAGTTGCGCGGCTTCGAAGCCCGTAACCTTTAGCCGAAGAATTAGGGAGCGAATGGCCAGGCTGACGGCATAAATGGCGAAGAGAGCGGCAACGAGAGCAATCATGATGCCCGCAGCCACAGGGTGGTACTCGGGAGGGACCGCCTCGGAATTCCCAAGGATGATGATCAGCATTAGAGCGGCGAAGTCAGCCGCCGCAGCAACGAGCGGGCGCAAGGCGCGCCAGCGGCCCCGGACGGCCGCAAGTTCGCTTAGTAGCGCCATAACGAGAAGCGCCAAAATGAAGGGCACCGGAGCGCGCGTGGCGGCCATGAGGATTAAGGCGGTGATGACTGCGGTGAGCGTTCCCACCCAGATGACAGGAGAGACGTTGCGGCGCCAAGCCAGAGTCATCGCCAGAAGGGCGAATGTGGCCAGGACCGCCGCAGTCACGGGCGGTCCGAGCATTCGGAAGCGCATGGTGACCTCCCACAGCATGGGAGAAAGAATCAGCGCCGCCGTGATGGCGTAGGAATAGCGCGCGAGCCGGGTTTGTGCGCGAGGCCACGTCGCCCAGACCAGCCAGGCGGTGGCGTAAGCAAGCGCGAGCGCCACGGCTATCCTCGGAGGGAGGGTTCCGGACTCCGCGGCGGCGCGGAGAAGATAGGCGCCGCCAATTCCAAGAACCGCCCTGCCGAAAACCGAAAACACGCCCGGCTGCGGTTGAGCGGACGGTGCTTCGCTTGGACCAAGATTGGCGATCGCCGGAGCCGCGGGCGGCTCCGGATGAGGAGAGTGCATTTGCCAGGGATGTTCGAGGTCGTGAAGGCGACGCTCAAGCTCCGTCACCCGCGCGCTGAGCTGTTTTAAATGGAATGAAACGTCTTCGGGAGGCATGAACGTCCACCTCGGCGCGTTCCAACCGCAATCCGCGGCCTAGTCGTCGCCGTGGGCCGGAGCAGCGCCACCCGAGGGAAGCATTTCGCGGTCTGGCCACGGCGGAAGCAGCTTCACCAACACCCACAGGATGGGCAAAGGCAGGAGGGTCAGGAGAATGGCGGTCAGCAACCCTTCCCTGGTCACAAATCCAATCTTGTAGGTCGTGTACCCCAAAAAGCTCTTGGAAAAGAGCTGGCCGCCGATCACCACGTTCCAGCGCATTGCGAGAATCCCGAGGAGCGCCAGGCTTCCCGCTACGGCATAGATACGCTTGCGGGCTTTTTCGCCGAGCTTGAACAACTGAGTCACAGCCAGCAAGCCGATCGGCGCCAGTGTCCCGATATAAATCTGAATAACGATCTGGGAAACGTACAGCCGCGTATGCACCATGAAATCCAGGCTGCGAAAGGATTCATCCGCCTCGTAGATGCGGTGAACCAGGTCGAGCATTTCCAGGCTGAAGTCGATGATGAAGGTGTAGAACAGGTACCGGGCGATAGTGTCCACGCAACGCATATCAATCGTCTGCTTGCGGTACCAGCAAGTGAACATATAGAGCAGCAGCACCACGGCAATTCCCGACACCATCGCCGAGAACAGAAACACCACCGGCATCATCGGCGAGGACCACCACGGATTCGCCTTCACCGACCCGAAGATGAACCCGACGTACCCATGCAGCAGAAACGCGGAGGGGATGCCCACCACGGTGACGATGTAGCCGGCGCGCTCGTCAATGCGCAGCGCATTTTCGCTGATGTTCGTCGAGCCCAGCGTCAGCACGCGGTAGATGAACCGCTTCAAGCCCTTGGTGCGCTGCGAGAGCAGAACGATGTCCCGCCGGTATTCCAGCCAAATTTCCAGCACGAGCACGGCCATCAGGTACCACAGGTACACGAATCCAAACATCGCCATCGCGGACGTGCGGTGCGGCGTCAGATACATTTCGAAAGAGCGCTCGGGATGCCCCAGATGAAGCTGCAGCGGCAGCGGCGCTACCAGCAAAAACGCCAGCGCCGTCAGCAGCGCCAGCCGGTACGTTGGCTTCACCGCTTCCACGCGGAACACGCGCTCGAGCGACGCCAGGATGAACGCGCCCGCCACCAGCCCCGTAATATACGGATACACGACGATGAGCACGCTCCACGCCAGCTCCTGTTCGTTCGGGTACATGAAGCCCTGAACCTGCATATCCTTCTCGTCCCTCCCTAGCGCACCGACCCATCCAGGTCGTTGTAATAAAGTTTCGCTCCCGTTGCCATGTGGGGCTTGAGCACCTGCACGTTGTGAGTCCGCAAAAACTCATGGATCGGATCGTTGGGATTCTTGAGGTCCGCGAGCTGCCGTGCGCCGGTAGGGCACGCTTCGCAACAGGCGGTCGTGAGTCCCTTGGTAATCCGGTGATAGCAGAGCGTGCACTTCTCCGCCGTATGCGTCTTCGGATTCAGGAACCGGCAGCCATACGGGCACGCCTGGATGCAGTACCGGCAGCCGACGCAATAGGTCTTGTCCACGAGCACCACGCCATCCGGCGTTATGAACGTCGCGCCCACCGGGCAGACCTGGGTGCAGGGCGAATCGGCGCAGTGATTGCACATTTTCGGAACGAAGAAATTCCTGCCGCCGCTGTCGAGGATCGGCGGAAATCCATCCATGCCGCCGTTGGGCGAGTCCACCACGGGATCGAACAGGTCGGTATCGTCCACGTGGTACCGTTCCACCCACGTGCGGAAATAGCCCTCCGGCACATCGTTTTCCTTCGCGCACGCGCGCACGCAATTCCCGCACCCGATGCACTTCTCGATGTCCACCAGCATGCCCCACCAGTGCTCGGTCAGCTTGTAATTCGGCGAACTTTCCGGCGTTCCGGCCAGGACGGACTCCCATGCCACCGCCGCCGCGGGCAGCAGTATTAACAATTGCCGGCGGGTAATCTTCATGGCTTGGCTCCGGCGCCAATCAGCGGCAGCGGGCTATGCGGCTGATGGCAGGTCTCGCAGGGTAATCCTCCACTGTGCTCGTCCGCATGAATCTGCGGGAAGCCTGCGGGCCTTGCGCCATTCTCCTCATGGCAACGGACGCAGAGATTGGCGGTATCCAGTTTCGGCGGCTCGATTGAGGGATCGTCGGCATGATTTGCGAGCGCGCCGTGGCACGCTTCGCAGTTCACGCTCACATGCTTTCCCGCGTTCTTCATGGTCGCGACATCGGAATGGCAAGTCTCGCAGGTCTCGTGTCCGGCAAACACGGGCGTCTTGGCGGCGATTTCCGCGATGGCGTTTCCGCGATAGTGGCCATATTCGCCGAAGCTCTTGGGTACCAGGATCGCCCGCACGAGGATGAAGACGAGTGCCCCGACGACGAAGACCAGCGCGACCCGCAAGAGGTGCTCGTAATCCTTGAGTTTGCTCAATGCCGCGCCAACCCTTGTGACCTCTATCACTTGCCATCCCTTCTTTCCATCGCGCTAGGGACGTGCAATATCAACTAGATACACGGATTCTGAGGCAGCTGCGGTAACGGGCGTCACGTACCGGCGTGACGCCCGTCACCCTCCCCGGCGGGCCTGCCCTCCGAAGCAGATTCATCGCGTAGGCCGGTCGAAGATCCGCCGTGGCGGACATCTTGCCTTTGCCGTTGCATTTCCCGGGACCGCCAATCTCCCGATTGGCGCTTTTGAACTTGTAGCGCCCACCTCGTTTTTCAGGCGGGCATCCTGTTCGGAAGGTTTAAATGTAGCGCCGCGGCCTTCTAGCGCGGCATCTTGCTCTGGCATTTGCCGTTGCCCTCGTAGCGCCCGCCTCGTTTTTCAGGCGAACATCTGACCTTTGCATCCGATTTTTAGGGTGCCCCATCCTCGGTTTGTGTGCGTCTTATGCATCCCGACGATTCGTGTCGGGAAGGGTGGGATCTTTTCTCTTGCCTTCGACTTCGCCCTCACCCCTCACCCCTCACCCCTCACCCCTCACCCCTCACCCCTCACCCCTCACCCTCGCTTTTGCCCCTGTAGCGGCCGCCTCGAATCCTAGGCGGGCATCTTGCCTTTGCCTCTGTAGCGCCGCTCTTTCGCCCTTTCTGTGCGCCTTGTGCATCCCGATGGGTTGAATCGGGACGTCCCGATGACTTTATCGGGAAGAGCGGGCCAAACGCCTTGTAGGTCGCGGTTTCAACCGCGACATAATCCTCGGCCGCACCATCGCATCCTCCGACTTGATTCGGAAAGCCTCCTCGCACTCGCCCGTTCTTTTCGCTCGTCCGCCCCCTCCCACGCGCCTGTCATCCCGACAGAATCCGCCCTGCTTTATGAAGTGCGGACGACGAGGGACCTGCTTTTCGCTTTTTGCTTTTGCCCGTCGCAGTATTCGCACCCTCCGATGTTGCGTGGGGTACGCGTTCACGGGAGTGAAAGGGACGGATAGGGGCAGCCTTCCCGCGGGAAGGGCAAATGAGAGATACAGGAGAACTGGCGTTAGAATCTTGGCGATGAATAAAATGCTGCGTTTTGCGGGTCCGTGACGGCTATCGTAGGGCTAATTGGGTGGCGCGTAATTCGAGCATTTTCTCGAAAGGAAACGATGCGGAATCTTCGCACGCTTTTAGGGGAGGAGTGGATTGAGCGAGAAGTCTTAGCCGCCGAACCTGAGCATCCGCTTGGAAAGTGGTACAAGAAGAACCCTAACAATCCGTTGACGAGATACACGGAAGAGCTGGTGGGGGTTGCACTAAGAGGCGACGCGTTGAGATGTGATGTTTCACGGTTGGGGAGCAAACTTCGGGGCGAGTTCGTCAACACTCTTACCGAATTGGGTTATGCCGTTTTCCTGACTGAACGGGGGTTCCAGGTAACGATGGAACCGACAGCCCCGCTCGCGGGTCCTGACTTGCTTGCGGTCAAGGGATCCGAATATTACGTGGAAGTCCGACAGGTTGGCCTCGACGAAGCGCATGCGGCTGGAGACCTGGCGACGGAGGATGTATTTGAGCGCCTTTGCGATACGCCATCGCGTCACAGTATCGTGATTTCCATGACGGACGAATATTCGGCGCACTCCCCCGAATTGAAAAGAGCCGTGAGAGCTGTTCGTAACACTCTCGATGATCTGACAAAGAGAAACGTGCGAAAAGCAAGATTGTATTACTACGGTCCGGCTGATTACGACCTCCGCGAAGGAGACGAAGTCCAGCCGGAAGATGATTACGCCGATGCGAAGAAACTTGCCGCTCAGATTCAAGACCAAGACCGGATGCGGGAAGCACGTTTTGTCGCCCGTTTCGACGACGTTGGCCAGGAGAGTTCCCGAACAGCCGTCGCCGTGCTTCCGCTCGGCCCTCATCGGTATCGGTTGGGACCTGACCAGACGTATTTGCGGCTGCGATCAATTCTTCGAAAAAAACAAAAACAGCTACCGAAGGAAACGCCGGGAATCATCCTTTTGGAGATTACGGATTTGAGGAAGCTGATGGTCGATGAATTTACTTTGTCGGCTGCGATGTACGGTGATTTACAGATGAGGATTCGCCCGGAGCCGGGTTTCCCGCACGATATGAACCGTAAGCCGAATGGGTTTTTTATGGGAACAACGCGTGTTTCGGCGGTGGTGATCGAGCGAGTGAACATAAATTCTGATCGGGTTTCCGTGAGCCGTGAAGTTTGGCCGACAAACAATCCGCAGGCGAAGGTGCTCACGCTCGAGGAACTCAAGCTTTTTGGAACGATCGCGCAGGGCCTCGAGAACCTGTGCGCGGAAGAATTGTAAGGCTTACGTTCACCTCGAAGCTATTGGAGAAGGTTTCTCCCGCTACTACAATTGTCACGGAGCAGTCTCGGCAGCCCCCCTCCGCCTCGCCGTCGGCTGCGAACCCGCACCCGCCCTCCCGTTGGCGTTAACCAAATTTTACGGTGCAAAAAGCGCCAAAAAGATGCAAAAAACGGCATTTTAAGGCCGTTTAAGGGCACTTAACGAGCGTCAATTCACGCTCAAGATGAACATCAAATTCACTTCGATATCAAGGTCAACCCGCGCACAGGAATGAGCGTGAAATCACGCTCGATATCGACATCAAAGTCGTGCTCGATATCGACGTCAATTCGAGCGGCTGAGAGCGGTTTGAAATGCTTGAACCATTCGATTAATTCACAGGCTGAGATGCTTGAATATTAAAGGAATCTGAGGCGGCGGGTACGAAGGCAAAGGCAAAGAAGATGACGACGAGGGTACCAAACGGAAGATTGGCGCTCCCGGGAAAGGCGAGGGCAACGGCAGAGGCAACGGCAGGCGTGTCCCGATGAAGAGCATCGGGTCCGATTTCAGGACTCCGGTGGAGTCCATCGGACTCCCGAAATCCCGGTTCCCGAGGATCCCGGTGAAGCCGGGACCGGAGACGCACAAGGCGCTTCCCGATGAAAACCATCGGGATGCAAACGACGCACTTTACACAGAGGGCGGGTTTGGCTAACGTAGCGCGTGAGAATTCCTTTCACGGTCCGCGAACGAAAAGATGAGATGCCCGCCTGCAAATCGAGGCGGTCGCTACATAGGCAAAGGCAAGAATGGAGACACTTTCCGGCGGCAGGGAACTGCTGTTCACACTGATCCTGAAGGTCGGCTGGGCGGCGGCGCTCGCGGCCTTGCTCGTGCGGTTTCGATCGTTCCGTACACTTCTGTTTACCGAGAAGCGCGATCCCGACCAGCAAGTGATGCTGCTCCTGTTCCTTGTGCCGCCGCTGGCGATTGGCTCGATGCTGCGTATCGTCGGGGCACTATCAGTTCTTCGATCTGACGCTCGAAGGGTCTTTCCTTATGGGCCTGATCGGCGGCCGGATGGTGGGGCTGCTGGGAGGGTCGCTCATCAGCCTGCTTGCGTTCGGCAACCACGAATGGCTGGCAAGTCCGATGGCCGCGTCGGTGGGATTGCTTGCCGGCGTGATCCGCCAGTTGATGCCGGACAAGGAAGACATCTGGCATTTTGGGCCGTTCCTCTTTCTGAGCATTCCGGAGTGGATATGGAAGCTGGTGCGCTACGGCCAGGGCAATTGGGCGATGCTGCCGCTCTTCGCCTGCGCGGCGATGGAAGTGGGCCATATCGAGCTGGCGAGCGCCGTTCCCGGCGATGGCTCTTCTCGATTCATCCGGCCAATAGCGGCTATATGGCGCTGGTGGTGCTGTCGTCGGTGATGTGCGTGGCGATGGCCGTGAAGATTTGGAACAACACGCGCATCGAAATGAACCTCGAGCAGAACCAGCAGATGCTGCTCAAGGCGCGCATGGACGCGCTCACGCGCAGATCAATCCGCACTTTCTTTTCAACACGCTGAACACGGTGTCGTCGCTGATTCGCTTCGATCCGGACATGGCCCGCGGCGTGGTGGTGAAGCTTTCGAACATCCTGCGGCGGCTGCTGCGGAAGCATGAGACGTTCGTGCCGCTGCACGAAGAGCTCGAATTCATCGACGACTATCTGGGGATCGAAGAGATCCGCTTCGGGCGCGACAAACTCCAAATCTTCAAGGAAATAGACGAGGAAACGCTCGAAGCGTTTATCCCCAGCATGCTCCTGCAGCCCATCATCGAAAATGCCATCAAGCACGGGCTGGCGCCGCGGCTCGAAGGCGGCGAAATCCGTCTCCGCACGCACCGGCGCGACGGCCGTCTGCTGATCGACATCGAAGACAACGGCATCGGCATTTCGCCGGAGCGGCTGCGCCAGGTGTATGGCGGGGGGATCGGCATCAGCAACGTCCACGAGCGGCTGCGTCTTCTGTATGGCGAACAGTTCAAAATGGACATCCGCAGCCAGGAGGGCGAAGGGACGCAAATCCACATCGAAATCCCCGAAGTCTCCGCCGCCGAGCCCGCCCCCAGCTCCTAGCGCGATGCCGCCCCGAATTCCTCGATTGCTTCAAGCAATTTCGGCTCCTGCCAGCCCCGTCGAATTGCTCGAATGTTTCAAACATTTCAAGCCGCTCGTAGCCCGCCGCATTGCTTGAGCATTCAGGGGAATTGAGACCCTGTCAACCCGCAGAATTGCTCGAATGGTTCAAGGAAATTTAAGCGTCGTTTTGAGCGTGAATTGACGCTCATTAAGTGCCCTTAAATGCCCTTAAAATGCAGTTTTTGGTCGTTTTTTGGCACGTTTTGCGCCGTAAAATGGTTCGCGGCAGGGTGGGCTTAAAAATGGAGCCGAGGGGCGGATTTGAACCGTCGACCTGCCGATTACGAATCGGCTGCTCTACCAACTGAGCTACCTCGGCTCACCGTTGCTTTATTGCCTTGCTGCAATTCTATCATGGCGCGAAGCGTTTGGGTGGCGGCTGCGCTTGCTTAAGCAGCGGCGGTCGGACAGAATGAGGTCATGGGACGAAATCGGAAGAAAAAGGGCGTCAATGTGATTTTGATTGTGCTGGTGATTATTTTTTTGGCGTTGTTTGTTTTGAGGCGGACGGAGCAGGTTGGGTTTCGGGGATCGTCGAGAGGGGTTGTTTCGCATTAGGTTGCGGGGGCGGGGCGGGAAAGAAGTGGGCGAATAGTCGAAGCAGAGGAAAGAAAGGAAAAGGCAGATCCCTCGTCGTCCGCCCGCCATAAAGCTGGTGGGCGAACTCTGTCGGGTCCGGTGTCGGGTCCGGTGTCGGGTCCCGGCGAGCCGGGACCACCGGACTCCCGAAACCGGAGATGACAACGAGGTGTGGCGGTGAATTCGTGATGATGCGCGCGCAAAGGCAAGAGCAAGATGCCGCGCTAAAAGGCCGCGGCGCTACATTTAGACCTTAACGGCAAGATGCGGCCTACGCGATGAGTCTGCTCGGCCCGGCAGGCCGGCCTACGCGATGAATCCGCTCCGCAGAATCATTCGGAGTCCAAAAGGCAGACTTCGGCCCGGCAGGCCCGCCTAAAAAGCGAGGCGGCCGCAAATTCGAAGCTTCAGGGGCTAAAGCCCCATTCATTTTAGCGGTTTATGTCGGAGCTAAAGCTCCGACCCCCTGAAAACCGTTTATGAGATGGCTCAGCGGAGGAGGGCGAGGATTTCGTCCTGGAGGGGGCCGGTGACGCGGGCGCCATTTTTCGCCACGTAGACGTTTACTTCGCTGCGGATGCCGAAGCCCGGAAGGTAGATTCCCGGCTCGATGGAAAAGCAAGTGCGCGGGGCGATGGTGCGGTCGTCGCGAGTTTCGAGGCCGTCCATATTGGCGCCGTTGCCGTGGACTTCCTGGCCGATGTTGTGGCCGGTGCGATGAACGAAATTTTTTCCATAGCCGGCTTCGCGAATGACTTCGCGCGCGACGCGATCCACTTCCCAGCCGTGAATGGCGCGGCCCGCGGCGACCGATTCCGTGACAAATTCGACGGCGGCGTCGCGCGCCTGCCGGACGATGCGAAATATTTTGGCGTATGCGCCGGGAACTTGCGCGCCGAGATAGCCCATCCATGTGATGTCGTAGTAGACGCTCGAGGGGCGGTCGAGTTTGGCCCAGATGTCGAGTAGGAGGAGATCGCCGGCGCGGACGGGGCGCGATGAATTCTGCCGCGGCTCGTAATGCGGATTGCCGTTGTTGGGCTGGACGGCGGCGATGGGCGGCTCGGCGGTGGTGAGCGCATTGGCGCGGAAGCGGTCGAGAATCCATTGCTGGAGCTCGAATTCGGTGATGGGCCGTCCCTCGCGAATGCACGCCGCCGCGCTTTCGAATGCGGCCAGCGTGATGCGGTGAATAATCCCGCCGGCCTCGAGATGCGATGCGAGCTGCTCGGGCGTCCAAGCGGCTTCGAAGGTTTGCACGAGGTCCGCGGAGCTCGCGACTTTCTTTTTGAGGCTGCGCACCAGCTCGACGGTGCCGGCGTCCACCAGGCTGATCGAGGGGATGTTGCTCCGGGGCGAATACTGCATGGCTATCGTCTTCCTGCCGGCGAGGATTTTTCCGAGCGAGGCGCGCAGCTCTTCCCAGCTTGCGTAGAGATGCTTGCGGCCCGCGAGCGAATCGAGCGCACCCTGCTCGACGCGATGCACGAGCTTGTGCGCCTGGCCACGCGAGGGAATGAAGTAGAACCAGCGGCGCGTGGCCATGGCGTGGGCGTCGAGGCCCAGAATGCGCGCGGCGATGGGATCGCGATGGTGATGGTCGCAGAAAAGCCAGCCATCGAGTTTTCTGACGCGGAGTGCTCGGCTTGGATGGCTCGGATGTCCGGCATGGCGCTGGATCTCAGGGCGGTGTGCTAGTGCTTGCTACCGTATTTTCTCCTGCCGGCGCCCTTTGAGCGGGCATAGGGGGTCATCTTAAATTTCAGCGGGCCGCCACAATCTGGACACTTGTCGCGCAGGAGGGAAACCTTCTTACGGCACTTTGAACACGTCTTCCAAGTCTGCATTCCGTGATTATGCGGGCGCATGGCTCATTCCGCAAATGAGAAAGCCCGTCGTAACGAGTCGCGGGACCAGCCTAGGACGGCGGCGGGCCGGCCAGAAGAGCGCTGATTTGCGCGCGCGAAACGCCGGCGACGGCTATACGCTTCGTCCGGCTCTTTTCCCCCGCCACGATAGTAACAGCGGAGAGAGGGACGTTCAAACGCGCGGCCAGCAAGCGGCGGAGCGCATCGTTCGCCTTGTCGTCCACGGGCGGAGCGGTGAGGCGGATCTTGAGCGCGCCATCGTGCTCGCCTTCGATGGCGTCGCGGCTCGCGCGCGGCGAGACGCGCACGACAAATGCGATGGCTCCGGCGCGGTCGGTGATTTCGATCATGGTGCGGCGTGGCGCTCGCCGAAAAGCGCGGTGCCGATGCGGATTTCGGTCGCGCCTTCCTCGATGGCGATTTCGAAATCGTGGCTCATGCCCATGGAAAGGATGGGGAGCGGGCGGGCAATCGCGCGGCTGAGCGTGTCGCGGAGTTCGCGCAGTTTGCGGAAGTAGGGGCGCACGCGCGCGGGGTCGTCGAAATAGGGAGGGATGGTCATCAGGCCGAGCAATTCGAGATGCGCGAGCGGCGCGATGGCTTCGGCGAGCGTGGGCAGATCGGATTCGGCGACGCCGCTTTTGGCGGCTTCGTCGCTGAGGCGCACTTCGATGAGGATGGGGATGCGCTTTCCTTCGATGGCACCGGCGGAATCGAGCTTCTGCGCGAGCGAGAGATCGTCCACGGAATCCACACGATCAAAGAGGTGCGCGGCGCGGCGGGATTTGTTGGTTTGCAGGTGACCGATCATGTGCCACGTGGCGTCGAAAGCGGCGAGCGCCGGCTGCTTCGACTCGAATTCCTGGACGCGATTTTCGCCGAAATGGCGCAGGCCCGCTTCGAAGGCCGCGCGGATTCTATCCGCGGGGAAAGTTTTGGAGACGGCGACGAGGGTGATTTCATCGGCGCGGCGGCCGGCGCGCTCCGCCGCCCGCGCGATTTGCTCGCGGATGCGGTCGAGATTCGCAGCAAGGGATGAGGTTGGCACGAATTTTGACGCGATTTTAACAGGATGGTCAAGAATGTTCACTAGTGCCGAGGTACAATGTCCCCTGTGCTAGACTGAAAACACTTTCATGAGTGGCCGCGGCAAATTCATCGTGCTCGAAGGGATTGACGGCTCCGGAAAGCGCACGCAGCTGGAGCTGCTGGCGCGCACATTCGCGGAGCGCGGCGTCCCGTTTTCGCAAATCAGCTTTCCCGACTACGAGGGCTTCTTCGGCAAGCTGGTGGCGCAATTTTTGAATGGCGAATTCGGCGCGCTCGAGGTGGTGGACCCGCACTTTTCCGCGCTGCTGTATGCCGGCGACCGCCTCGAGGCGAAGCCGCGGATCGAGGCCAGCCTGGCGGCGGGTCAGACGGTGCTGGCGGACCGCTACGTGGGGTCAAACCTGGCGCACCAGGGCGCGCGTGTGCCGCGGGAGAAGCGCGGCGAATTTCTCGGATGGCTCGAACAACTGGAATATGAAATCCACGGGCTGCCGGCGGAGGACCTGGTAATCCTTCTGCGAGTGCCTGTGGGGGAAGCGCACCGGCGGATCGGCGAAAAAGACGCGCGGAGCTACACGAAGCTGCAGCACGATTTGCAGGAAGCGGACGTGCGGCACCTCGAAGGCGCGGCGGAGGTTTACGACGAGCTGGCGCGGCGGAAGAATTGGAGCGCGATCGAATGCTACGACGTGGCGTCGCGCTCGCTGCGCACTCCGGTGGCGATTCACGACGATATTGTCCAGGCGATTGATGCGCGGATTTGCTCGCCGCTGCGGGCGAAGGGTTAAACGATGGGATTTGGCGAATTTCTCGGCAATGAGCGCATCGTGAGCGCGCTCGGCGCGATGCTGCGGCGCGAGCGCGTGCCGAGCGCGCTGCTTTTCACGGGGCCGCGCGGGATCGGGAAATATACGCTGGCGCGGATGTTTGCACAGGCGGCGAACTGCGAGCGTCTGAAGGACGATTTTTGCGGCGAATGTCGCGGCGTGCGTGCGCATGGCGCGGCTTGCCGATCCGGCGCCACTCGATCGAGGCGGGATTGGCCGAGCGCGGCGAGAGCGCCGACGCGGCGACGGTGGAGCGCATGCCGCTGATGTCGAAACGCATCCCGACGTGTGGCTGATCGTGCCCGACCCGGTGCGGCTGCGGACTCCCGTGGCGCGGCCGATGATCCGCGTGGGGCAATTGCGGGCGGTGCAGCGCGCGGCGTATTTCAAGCCGCAGGGCCGGCGGCGCGTGTTTATCCTGGACGGCGCGGATACGATGCGCTGGACCGACGCGGACGTGTTTCTGAAAATTCTGGAGGAGCCGCCGGAATCGGCGACTCTGATCCTGCTGGCGCCGGCGCCCGATTCGCTGCTGCCGACGATCCGTTCGCGCTGCCTGCAATTCCATTTCGCACCCGTGCCGGCCGGCCAGATCGAGACATTTCTCGAAGCGCGCACGGATCGGAAGCCCGACGCGACGAAAACTGGCGGCGCAACTTTCCGGAGGGCAGTCCGGGCGTGGCGCTTTCGATTGACCTCGAGGAATCGGCGCGGCTGCGGAGGAGCGTGCTGAGTCTTCTGGAACAGCGCCGTGGAGGGCGAAAAGTATGGCGAGATTTTCGCGGCCACTGCGCAGCTGGCCAAGCAGGAGAAGGAATCGTTTGAAAATATTCTGGAGCTGTTTTATAGTCTTTTCGCGGACCTGCTTGAGATTTTCCCAGGCCCCCGATGAGCAGCGTCCCTCGCAATCCCGATCTTCGCCGGGAAGTGGAGAAGCTCTGGCAAGAAAACGGATTGGGAGTGGATCGTCGCGGGCTACCGAGGGGTTGGACACCCTGGAGGGCCGCTTGCGGCGCAATATCGGGCGACAGTTGGGCCTGGATGCGCTTCTTACCTCCCTAGGCGGCGCGCTGAGGCCCAGCGCGCAAGAGATCCCAAATTTTTTTACCCGGCCATTGCAAATCGTTGCAACCGAACCGTCTTTGTCACAGTCATATCTAGCTATAGGACAATGGAACGTACTGAAGGAGCAATCATCGGTGAACCGGAAATTGTTTCGTCCCGCACTTACGGACATGAAGGAGCACATACAGCCCGCCACGCCCCGCGCAAGCGGCGGCTCAGCAGGCGGCGCCCGCAAGAAAGAAACCTGCTCCGCCCGAGCAGACGCACGCGGAGAACTTCTACTATGTGAAGCAGATGCAGTCGCGCACGCCCGTCGCCGTGGTGCTGACGGACGGGGAAGTGCTGCGCGGCACAGTGGAGTGGTACGACCGCGATTGCATCAAGCTGACGCGTTCCGGAAGCCCGAACCTCCTGATTTACAAGCAGTGCATTAAATATTTATTTAAGGAAGGCGAGAGCGGCGTCTCAGGGGGCATCGAACGGCCAGTAGGCGGGTGCGTGAGCCGGGCAAGCGCCGGGCCGCGGGCGCCATGAAAATCGGCATCACATGCTATCCGACGTACGGCGGCTCGGGCGTGGTGGCCACGGAGCTGGGCATTGAGCTTGCCGCGCGCGGCCACGAAATTCATTTCATCAGCTACGCCATGCCGATCCGCTTGAGCGCGCGTGAGCGAGCGGATTTTTTTTCACGAAGTGGAAGTGACGCACGTATCCGCTGTTCGATCACCCGCCTTACACGCTGGCGCTGGCCACGAAAATGATGGAAGTGGCCGAAGAGGCTTCGCTCGACCTGCTGCACGTCCATTACGCGATTCCGCATTCGGTGAGCGCGCTGCTGGCGCGCATGATGGCCGCGCCCAAGCGGCTTGCCGTTCATCACCACGCTGCACGGCACGGACATCACGCTGGTGGGGAACGACCGCAGCTATCTGCCCATCACGCGCTTTTCGATCGAGCAGAGCGACGGCGTCACGGCGATTTCGAATTATCTGCGCGACCGCACGGTGAAGGAGTTTGAAATCAAGCGGCCCATCGAAGTGATTCCGAACTTCGTCAACTGCGATCTCTACAAGCGCTCGCAAGACGCTGCCCGGCGCGCGTGCTGGGCGCCGGATGGCGAGCCGATTTTGATGCACCTATCGAATTTCCGTCCGGTGAAGCGCGTGACGGACGTGGTGGAAATTTTCGCGCTGGTGCGCGAAAAGATTCCCGCCAAGCTGGTCATGATGGGCGACGGCCCCGACCGCGGCGCCGCCGAATACCTGGTCCGGAAGAAGCGGCTCGTCGAAGGACGTGTTGTTTCTGGGCAAGCAGGATCGCGTGGAGGAAAAGCTCGGGCTGGCCGATTTGTTTCTGCTCCCGAGCGATGACGGAATCGTTCGGGCTGGCCGCGCTCGAAGCGATGGCGTGCGAGGTTCCGGTGATCGCGTCCGAACGTGGGCGGACTGCCGGAAGTGGTGACGCACGGCGTGGACGGCTATCTCGTGCCGCCGCGCGACGTCCCGGCGGCGGCGAAATACGCGCTCGAAATTCTCACGCGGCCCGACCGCGGCCGCTTGATGGGAGAGCAGGCGCGAGCCAGCGCGCGGCGCAAATACTGCTCGAACGACGTGATTCCGCTCTACGAGGCCTACTACCAGAAGGTGCTCAACGCCACAGGCTCCGCGGCCCGCGCTGCAATCTAGGGCGCATCCCTGGTCTATCCTGCAGTCAGCGTTCGAGTAAGGGAACGGGTACGAGCGACTGGGCGACGACGTTGATGTCGGCTTGCGTGATTCTGGCGTTCGTGCCTCCCGCCGCAATGAAGAGGAAGCGGAACTGTTTATCGCTTTCGTCGAATACATGCAGCGCGACAGAGCGGCCATTCGCCGGATCGCCGAACTGGAATCCGCGATTTTTTCCGAAATCGAAAGAGTAGAGATTTCCCTCGGCGTCCGGTCCGAATCCCGTCTTCAGCAGTAGGAGCACATCGAGCCGCAGCGCAGCGCTACGGTTAATGAAGGGAGAGGCCTCGGCCGGTGATGCGGCGTAGACGGCCTGGTACAGGGCGTAATTCGTGTCAATGGACTGGCCGTCCGGCGCGTCTTCCAGGCGCTGATACTCGGGAGAATTCGCGGATTTCATCTGGCCAAGCGTATCCACTTGCGATTGCGGATCGAAGAAAAGGAGCACCTGTCCCGAATCAAACCGGAATTCGACGAACGTAGAATTGGGCACGAGTTTCGATGGGCCCGCCCACGGCGCCGCGAATTCATAGTCATAAGCCTTGAGCAGCGTGTTCTTCGGCGGCGTTGTGGATGGGGCAGGCTCGGAGCCGGTGGGAGGCGGCGCCGAAGCCAGGCGCTCGGGAACCAAGAGGAGCCAGGGATTCACGGAGGCCCAATGTTTTGCATCGATCCACACGAGCGTCTGCAAGCCGAATTCGACGACGAACACGGCCACGAGCACGACGACGGCCGCCAGGATGACGGCCGACCGCGCGCTGCTGGTTTCATTTTTGGCGTTCATTTGGCGTTCGGAGGATGCACGGTGATTTTCGCTCCGCCATTCTACGCCCGTCCGGCATCCAGGACCAATCTCACTAACCCATGAGCGCAACTTGGAGACGGAGAGGGCTGCGCACACATTTGGGTAGGGTAATATAGGATTATGCATGCACCGCTCCGATGAAAAAGCTTTTCATCATCTTGTTTTGCGCGATACCTCTGTTTGGGCAGAGCAATACGGGAGAGCTGCGGCTGAAGGTGACCGATCCATCGGGTCTGGGAGTCAAAGCCACGGTCGAGATCGTGAGCCAGGCGAATCAATATCGGAATGCCCTGAGCACAGACGCGCAGGGAGACCTGGACGTCGAGCGCATGCCCTACGGGGTGTATCAGCTCGAAATTCATCAGCCCGGTTTTGCGGACGTATCCCAGTCCATCGAGATTCGTTCCTCGATTCCGGCGAAGTACACGATCCACCTCAAGCTTCCCGAAGTGGCGCAGACGATGACCGTCACCGCGGCCAATACATTGATTAACCCCGATCAAGCGGGGGCCGTCAGCCAGGTCGGCTCCGCCACGATCCAAAACCGGGTCGGCTCACTTCCCGGCCGTTCCCTGCAGGACCTGGTGAATACGCAGCCCGGATGGCTGTATGAGGGCAACGCCGTCCTGCATCCGCGCGGCTCGGAATACCAGACGCAGTTCGTCGTGGATGGCGTCCCTCTCACGGACAATCGCTCGCCGAGCCTCGGCCCGGAAATCGAAGCGGATGACGTGCAATCCATGAGCATCTACACGGCGGGCATTCCCGCGGAGTATGGCCGAAAGTTAGGCGGCGTTGTGGAGGTGAATACGCTGCAAGATTTACAGGCGGGCTTCCACGGACAAATGGTCCTTTCCGGAGGCAGCTATGACACCGCGGACGGTTTTGCGCAGGGACAATACGTCTGGGGCGCGAACACCTTCGGCGGCAGCGCCAGCGGCGACACGACCGGCCACTACCTGAATCCCGTGGTGCCGCAGAACTTCACGAATACCGGCACAGCGGGCGATTTCTCCGCGCATTACGAGCGCGACCTCACGCCGAAAGACCGGCTCGGCCTTATCGTCCGGCACGAGTTTGCACGCTACGATATTCCGAACGAACAAGTGCAGCAAGCCGCCGGGCAGCTGCAGACGGCGGATAATTTCGAAACGATGGGCATCCTCTCCTACCAGCACACTTTTTCGCCGCACATGATCGCCGACGTGCGCGGGATGGTTCGTGAGAATTCGAACGACTTCAACTCCAATCCGTTCTCGACCCCCATCGAGGTGTTCCAGCACAATTGGTTTCGCGAGGGCTATTTCAAGGGCAGCATCACGATCAGCCATGGCCGGCATGAAATCAAGGCGGGCGTGGAATCGGACAACACGTTTCTGAACGAGAATTTCAGGTACCACATCACCGACCCTAACTGTCTCCCCCCCATTGTTCCCCCCAGTGGTCCCCCCACTGTTTCCACCAATCCCAACTGCTCGTTTGAGCCGGGCACGCGTGTGAACTTCTCTTTTCCAGCCCCCCCCAGTATGCCCTCCGCCGGAAATCGCCCGGACCTTGAGCAGTCCGCGTTTGTACAGGATCTGATCCGCCTGGGAAATTGGACCATCAGCGCCGGGCTTCGCTGGGACCATTATCAGCTTTTTTTGAACCAGCAGGCCGTGAGTCCGCGTTTCTCGATTTCGCGCTATTTCCCCTCCGCGGATTTGGTGCTGCATTTCTCCTACGACCGCGTGTTTCAGACGCCGGCGTTTGAGAATATTCTGCTCTCGAGTTCGACGGCAGCCGCGGGACTCGACACGGGCTCGCTCCAATTGCCCGTGAAGCCTTCCGAGGGGAACTACTACGAGGCGGGCCTGACCAAGGCGTTCCACAAAAAGGTCAAGCTCGACGCCAACTATTTTCGCCGTGTCGTGAACAACTATGCGGACGACAATCTGCTTGAAAACACGACCATCAGCTTTCCCTTCGCATTTCACAACGCGATTATTTATGGCGCGGAGGCGAAACTCACCCTCCCCGACTGGCGCCACTTTTCAGGATTCTTGAGCTATTCCTACGAAGTGGGCACCGCTTGGTATCCCGTGACGGGAGGCCTCTTCCTCGGCGCCCACGCGATGCTACCGCTCACAGGCCATCTCCCGGATTCGCAGGATCAGCGCAACACGGTTCGCGGGCGCGTTCGTTACCAAGTCACGCCACGCTTCTGGATCGCGGGCGGGATTCAATATGACTCCGGACTTCCATTTGAATATGAGGGCACGCAAGCTCAGGCGCTTGCCACCTATGGCCAGCAGGTGGTGAACCGCCTTAACTTTACTAGCGGCCGCGTCGATCCCTCCTTCCAGGTGAACGCCTCAGCGGGCGCGGATATCTACAAATCGGAACGCATGAATGTGCGGCTTCAGGTGGATGGGGAAAACCTTACCAACATCCTAAACGTGATTGATTTCGGGGGGTTGTTCTCCGGCAATGCCATCGGACCTGCGCGCAGCTACACCCTTCGCCTCAGCACCGATTTCTAGCGTTTTGAGTTTTAGGCGCGTCATTTCGGGCGGCTGGGGCCCACGCTGTAGAAGTCCTCGGCGCGGATGGGCTTGCTCGAAAGTCCCAATTGCAGGATTTGAAGGTGGCTGCTGCGGTCGAAGACTCGATCGGGCAGGATGCGTTTCACAATCAGCCGGAAGCCGCCAAAGGCAATGCTGGCCACGAGCGTGAACGCGCAAATAATTCCCGTGCCGATGAACGTGCCGATGACGATGGGAATAATGCCCGGCTGGGTGAACTGGAACGTGGGCTCATCCCAGGTGAACTGGAAGGAAGAGCTAACGCGGTCGAGGAGCAAATCCGCCTGCGCCTGCGTGGACGCGCCCGATACGATCACAAGCAGGGTGAGCGAGCGTTTGGCGAACAGCTCCGGAGAATTCTGCTCAGGATGCGATCCATTGACGTTGAATCGCTTTTGCAATTCGGCCAGTTGCGCGGCGGCGAGGCCGGGAGTGGGGAAGTCCGCGATCAGCAGTGTTACGTCGTTTGCGGCCAGATGGTAGTGCGCGAGCTCGGCTTCCGCGCCGTTTGAAAAGCCCAGGGAATCGCCCAGCGCGACAGGAAAAAACTGATCGAGCGCGGCAGGGCCCAAAAAGTAGTGGTCCGAACCCGGGACCATGTCGTCGGCCGGCAAATACCGCCAGAGCGTGGGCCCTGGCCCATTTGGGCATGTTTGGCAACCGCGGCGGCCAGGGATTTCAGTTGCGGCGCGAGGCTGGGAAGGTCGCGGCCGCGAATATCGAGGACCAAATTGCCGCTGAGGACAAGCGCACGGTCGCGCGACATGGAGGAATGCTCCGCGAGATCCGCGTGCGGCATGTCGGGCGTGCGCAGATAGGAGTATTCGCCGTAGGCGCCGCTGGGGTCCTTCATGCGGTACACCTGCGTCTGGAGCGTGTCCGCGCCGCGCGTGTAGTCACCTTGCTCGCCCGAGGCGAAGCCATATTCGGTTGTGGCCGCAGCCGCGGCACTGCCGGCATTGGAGCCACCTGTTTGGAGGAGTGTGAACGTAGTCCGCGTGGTGAGAGTCCATCCGGCGAAGGAAGGCGGCAAAATCCCCTGGTCTTTCGCGGGGCCGGGTTTTTGGGAGGCATCCTGCTGCTGTTGGGCCGAAAGCGGCACAAGAGCGAACAGAAATATAGCGATCAAAATAGGGAATCGGCGCATCAGCATCCTTTAGTTAGATGCTGACATTCTACTTGGAGTTCCCGCCGAGCGCCACGCCCGGGAAGCGCGCCTTTTGCGTCCCGATGGATTGTATCGGGTCGTGCCCCACTATGGGCCGGAGACGAATACCAGCGGCTGGTACAGGATTTTCATGTGTTCTTCGAGGCGCACCTGGATGCCGCGGAATTCGCCTTTGGGGTTCTTGGCGGGAGGAATGGTGAAAGTGAGGAAATATTGATTCGAGAGCAGCATGTTCAACTGCTGAAGAAAAGGATCGAATGAAACAGGCCCAAAGATGCCGAGATAGAGAACCGCTCCTCCGCTTTGGCTGGAGAGCTGGCTCAAATTGTTTTGCGCGATATTGCCGCTAAAGGATTGGCCCAGGAGCTGGCCGCCGGAGTAGATGGTGTGAACCTCAATGCCGGCTTTCTGCGCCTTCTCGATCGCAACCTGAAGGTAGGAGTTCTGCAGGCCGGGTTGAAGAGGATCAAAGCCGCTGGCGACGAGCAGCACTTCGCGGCGCGGCGCGGGAGTGGGCCATTTTTCAATCAAACTTTTCAGAGAGAGATAAATGCTGGGGGAATTCGCGGACCTCCACCCAAGCGTCAGGTGCAGGGCTTTGGCCACGGCGTCGTGGTCCGTGCTGAATGGCGATGCTGTCTGGACGGTCCCGCTGGCGGCGTAGAAGAGGCCGACGGCTGTCGTCTTCGGCTGTGATTTGATGAAATTGGCCAAATCGTCGAGTTGGGACCCTATGGCAACGGCGTTGTCCGCGGTGTTTAACACGATGGCGAGCTGAAGGTCCGATTGAGTGGAGCTTGCCGGAGTCCAGGAGGTAACGGCCAGCTTGGATTTCCCGGAGTAAACGTTCACGTCCGATTGCGGGATGGAGGGCGGCGGCGCATCCTTCCCGCCGAGAACCGTCACCAAGACGGTGACCGGTACGCCAGTAGAATCCGCTGCATAAACGGGGACCGCCAGGATGGCCGCGAAAACCAGGGAACTCAGGAAAAAGCGGAAAGTCTTGGACATGGTGCCCTCCTCACTCAGTCAGATGCATATTCCGAGCCCGGAGATACAGAAAAGGTAGCCCCGCACAAGGCCATTTGCAATCTCAAAAAGCAGGGGGAGGGGGACGTTATTTGGGGTTCACGGCCGGGGCTGCGGCTCCCGATTCCAGGTGATTGTCGGAGACGAGCTTCTGCTTGTTGTTGGCGAGGCTATTCAGGCTTTGCAGATACGTTGCGATACCGCGGTAAAGGCCATCGGCTATGCGCTGGCGCTGGGTGGTGTTGCGCAGCAGGCGTTCGTCGCTGGGATTGCTGACAAAGGAAATTTCCGAAAGCACCGAGGGCATCTCCGCGCCGATCAGGACTACAAAGGGGGCCTTCTTCACGCCGCGGTTCCTTTCGCTATGGCTGATGAACTGGAGCCGCTGGGCCAGCGAGTCCTGGATATCGCCCGCGAGCTCCTTCGATTCCTCGATCTTATCGTTGCGGGCGATTTTCTGGATCAGGGGTTGCAGGTCGTGTATGGATTCATCGGAACGCGCGTTTTCGCGCGAGGCCACATCCATGGATTCCTGGGAGGTGGCGAAGTTGAGATAGTAGGTTTCCACGCCGCGCGTGGAGGCGTCGGGGCTGGAATTCGCGTGGATGGAAATGAAGAGGTCCGCCTTCGCATCGTTGGCAATGGCGGTGCGCTGTTCGAGCGGGATGAAGGTGTCGTCGTGGCGCGTGTAGATTACCTGCGCGCCGGGCAGCTTCTGCTGAATCAGGCGGCCGAGGCGCAGGGCCACGTCGAGGCACAGGTCCTTTTCCAAAAGGCCGTGGGGGCCGATAGTTCCGGTGTCGTAGCCGCCGTGGCCGGGATCAATCACGATGCGGCTGATTTTCAGGCCCAGGACGCGCGTGAGGGAACGATCGCCGTCGCGGGTCGGTCTGGGTTCCGACGGAGGATCGATAGCAGGCTCGCTCTTGGCGGTTCGGGGCTGCGCGAAGATGGCATTCATGGCCGCTTTCGGGGCGGGCTGGCCCGGCAGGGCGGCGCTCGCGCCCGCGGCTGAGGAAGCCGGCTCGTCGGGCGGAGTGGCAAATGCATCCTCGGAATTCACGGCCGCGATGTTCGTGGGAGTTTTCACGGGATCCATGGGACCCGCAGCGGCGTTCGCCGTGGCGGGCGGCTGGGAGCGGACGTCAATAACCAGCCGGTAGGGATTCGACAGCAGGAACGCCGAATAATTTTTTGCGCCGCTCACATCGAGAACCAGCCGCACAACGTCCGGCTTGTTTTGCGCCAGACGAATCGATTTCAGCAGGCCGTTATCCAGTTGCAGTGATTTTTCCGCCAGTTTGTGGCTGAGCTGGGCCTTGTAGAGATCGAAATAAATGCGGTCGGGGGCAGGGAGGTGCGCGGAGTCGTACATGATGGTGTCGCCGAGAGCGACAACGATGCGCGTGGAATCCTCCGCGTTCCACGCGCGGATGTCCGTTACGTCCGGCGTGCGTCCATCGGCAGCCGTGCGCGGCTGGACGGCCTGTCCCTGGAGGTCCGATTCCACGTCAATATTTTTTGCGCGCTCGCCGGCCATATCCGCGAGGGCCTGCCGCGCCTCGCCGGCCTGATCGGAGCGCGGAAACCGCTGGACGAGTTCCTTGAAAGAGGCTTCGGCGTCCTCCGGCTTGTTCAAATCGTCTTTTTGGATTTTGGCGATGGAGAGAAGCGCCTCGGAGCAGTAGCGGCTTCCGGGATACTGCTTCAAAAGAAAATTGTACGTATCGATGGCGGACTCGAAATATTTCGGATCGTACAGCCGGCCCATCTCCCGGTACAGCTCCGCTTCGGCGATGAGCGAAGGCGTCACTTCCTCGGCTTGCGGCGCGATCGAATAGACCTTGTAATAGGCGGCGAGGGTCTGCTTGTAATCGGAAAGCGAGCGGTCTTTCTCAAGATAGCCTTCGAGCATGGTGCGCATTTTCACGGCGCTCTCGAACTGGTCGCGAGCGTCGGAAATTTTATCGGCGCGCGCGGAGATGCCCAGCGACAGCACGAGGGCCACCGCCAAGCCCGCGGCGAAGAGGGCCGGTCGAATCGCGGATTGGAATCGAGCAGAATTGATGCGTTTCATTCGTTCGTAAACACCACCCGGCCACTCGAGTCCACTTCCTCGCGCACGATGGATCGGGAAGGATCCCCGGGCGACGAGTCATGGCCCATGCCGGGCCGGAAGTATTCGTCGGTCACCTTCTGTACGTACCGCTGCGTCTCGGGAATGGCCGGAACGCCGCCGCTCTGATCCACGGCGCGCTCGCCGGCGTTATATGCCGCGAGCGATTTGTTCAGGTCGCCGTTGTAACGATCGAGAAGCGTTTTCAGGTACATCGTTCCGCCCTCCACGTTCTGAGCAGGATCGAAGGAATTGCCGACGCCAAAGCGCTGTGCCGTCTCAGGAATCAACTGCATCAGCCCGACGGCCCCCTTGCGGGAAACCGCCAGCGGATTCCACCCGGATTCCGTGCTGATCACGGCCTTGACCAGCGCGGGATCCAAATTATGCCGCTCGGCCGCGTCGCGCACGATGCGATCCAGCGGTCCAGTCGAAGAACCCGCCGGCGAAACTGCCGATGCAGCCCATAAGGCGCCCCGGGGAGAACTCATGGTACTCCCATGACGCGGCTTGGGGGAATCCCCATTCACGTAGACGAGCTTACCGCGCTCATCTGTGTATGATGCAATCTGCGCGAAAACCGGTGTATTGAGCGATAACCAGGTTCCCGCCGCGAGGATTGCGACGATGATGCTTTTCCTGTTCATAGCCCTAATTGGGAAGGCAAACCGCTTTGCTTCCGAACGAATAAAGCGCTCGTTTGGAGACGAAGCCGCGCTCGGACGAAGAGACTCCGCCCGGGCGTACGCTTCTGGCGCTAGGGGAATTATAGAAGGCGTTCGAGGAGGGGGTAAACTGTCCGCAAGGCCTTTTCTATGCCGGATGTGTCCTTTCCGCCAGCCTCCGCCAAATCGGGCTTTCCGCCGCCGGAACCGCCCACGAGCGGTGCCAATTCCTGGATGATTTTACCGGCGTGGAGTTTGGAGGTGAGGTCCTTCGTAACTGCTGTAATTAGAGCGACTTTGCCGTCCTCCACGGATGCAAGGACGATTACGCCCGAGCCGAGCTTCTGGCGAAGAGAATCCGAAAGCTCGCGCAAGGCTTGGCGGCCGAAACCGCTCACTTGCGCGGCGATCACGCGGACACCCTTTACATCCCGTACACCTTCAAGAAGCTCCTGGGCCTGCGAGCCGGCAGCCCTGCGCCGGAGGGCCTCCAACTGTTTCTCCAGGGCCTTGATTTGGCCGATTTGGCGTTCAAGGGCGGGGATAATCTGGTCTTCGGAGGCGTTCAGCAGCCCCGCGGCGGAGCGGAGGGTGCCGAGCAGGCGCTGGTATTCGGCCAGGGCTCGATCGCCCGAAATGGCGTCTATGCGGCGGACGCCTGCGGCCACGGACTGCTCGGCGAGGATTTTGAAGACGCCGATCTCGCCCGTGCGCGTGACGTGCGTGCCTCCGCAAAGCTCCTTGCTGTAGAAGCCGCCGGGCGAGGCGGCGTCGGGAATGGTGACCACGCGGACGTTGGCTTCGGGATATTTGTCGCCGAAGAAGGCCAGCGCGCCCGAGGCGAGCGCGTCGTCAATGTTCATGATGTCCGTGCTCATTTCGAGATTTTTGCGGATTTCCTCGTTCACCTGCTGCTCGATTTCGGCGAGCTCGCCGCGTCCACGGCGGCGAAGTGCGAAAAATCGAAGCGCAGATGCTCCGGCGCCACGAGCGAGCCAGCCTGCTTCACGTGCGTGCCCAGAATATTGCGCAGCGCGGCGTGCATCAGGTGCGTAGCGGTGTGGTTGCGCATATTGCGTGTGCGGCGCTCCACATCAGCAACCGTGGAGACTCGGTCGCCGATGTGGAGCGCCTCCCGCGCAACAATGCGGTGCGCGATCAGGCCGGTGACGGGATAATACGCGCCTTTCACTTCGGCGATTTCGAGCGAGCCCGATTTGTCGTAGAGGCCGCCCGTGTCGGCAACCTGTCCGCCGGATTCGGCGTAGATGGATGTGCGGTCGAGGACGATTTCGGCTTCCGCGCCTTTGGGGATTTCGTTTACGGCGCCGGCTTTCGTGATGATGGCTTCGATGCGAGCGTCGCGCGCCGTCGTGCCGAAGTAGAAGTCAGCCTCGGTCTTGTACGTTTCCGCGAGCTTCGCATACGCCGGATTCGCAATCTCCTTGTGCGCGCCTTTCCAGGATGCCTTCGCCCGCTCCCGTTCCGCAGCCAATTCTTGTTCGTAGCCTTTCATGTCAACTTCAAAGCCGCGTCGCCATGTTCCTTCGTCTAGCAGTATGTCTGGCGAAATCCCATGAGTTGAGGCAAGTCTAAAGACAGATGGGCCACTTAGAACGAGCGGTTTATCGTTGGGCCAACTTTTTACTGCGTACGAACCGTCCTCAAGCTGCTCCAGGGTCACGTCCCCTCTGCGTTCGGCCTCGTTCTTAATTTCTTCATCGAGCTTCTTGAAAGCTCCTTTAAGTGTCCGGTCATATCTTTCCTCCTCGCTTCTTAAGACCTGCTCGGCCCGGGTGAGCGTGTCTGCGAGCTGCGGGTACTGGCCGACCATAAGTTTCGTGACTTCCTTGGCCATGCTGGGCATGAACAGGTCCTTGATCCCAAGCATTCGTCCACTCCTAATGGCGCGCCTTGCGATCTTGCGAAGTACATAGCCACGACCTTCGTTTGATGGCAGAACACCATCTGCGATAAGGAAAGTGGAAGCACGGCTGTGATCGGCAACGATCCGGAAAAATGGGTCGTTGCCTCCGTGCTGATATTCGACGCCGGACATCTGAGACTCGAAATCGATAAGTGGCATAAAAAGATCAGTGTTGTAGTTACTGATTACACCTTGGAGGACGGCGGCGAGGCGCTCGAGGCCCGCGCCGGTGTCCACGGAAGGCTTTGGCAGCGGAGCGAGTGCACCGCTGGCGTCGCGATTAAACTGCATGAAGACGAGATTCCAGATTTCGACGTAGCGGCCGCAATCGCAAGGGAATGTACATTCCTTGTGGGTGTCCGACGCGGCGGGCCCCATGTCGTAGAAAATTTCGCTGCACGGGCCGCAAGGTCCGGTATCGCCCATGGCCCAGAAATTTTCCTTCAGACCGGGGACTTCGATCACGCGGTCTTTCGGCGCGCCGGTCTTGGTCCAGAGCGAAGCGGCGTCGTGGTCCGGTGGCAACGCCTCTCCCGAAACCTCCGCGCCGCCGAAGACAGTGAAGTAGAGCTTTTCCACCGGAATGCCAAACCAATCGGGGGACGTGATTAGTTCCCACGCGTAGGCAATGGCCTTTTCCTTGAAATAGTCGCCAAAGGAAAAGTTTCCGAGCATCTCGAAAAAAGTGTGATGGCGGTTGGTGAAGCCGACGTTTTCGAGGTCGTTGTGCTTGCCACCGGCGCGGAGGCATTTCTGGCAGCTTGTGGCGCGCTTGTAATCGCGCTGTTCGAGGCCGAGAAAAACGTCCTTGAACTGATTCATCCCGGCGTTGGTGAAGAGCAGCGTGGGATCGTTTATCGGGACAAGCGAAGAGCTGCGGACAACGGTGTGATCGCGCTCCTTGAAGAAGCGCAAAAAGGTTGCGCGGATTTCGTTGCCGGTCCAGTTGCTCATGGCTTGAACGGAGCATTATCGCAGAGCGAGTGCCTAGTGGCGAGTGGCTAGTTATCATTTCACGCTAAAGCGCGATAGAATCGGGCCGCGCCGTCCGGTTGCGCTTTCTCGCCCGCGGGAGAGGAATGATGGGAGATGCGTTAGCGGTCCATCGCCTGCAGTTCGCGTTTACGATCACGTTCCATTACATATTCCCGCAGCTAACGATGGGCCTGGCGCTGCTGATCCTGATCCTGAAAACCGCCGCGCTGCGCACCAGCGATGAGCAATGGAACCGCGCGGCGCGCTTCTGGGCGCGGATTTTCGGTATCAGCTTCGCGCTCGGCGTGGTCACCGGAATTCCCATGGAATTCCAGTTCGGCACGAACTGGTCGGAGTTTTCGAGGCTGGCCGGGGGCGTCATCGGGCAAACGCTGGCGATGGAGGGCGTGTTTTCGTTTTTCCTGGAATCATCCTTCCTGGGAATGTTTCTTTTCGGCGAAAAGCGGCTAGGCCCGCGCGGCCACTGGTTCGCCTCGCTGATGATGTTCGCCGGCTCGTGGCTTTCGGGCTACCTGATCGTCCAGACAAACGCATGGATGCAGCATCCGGTGGGCTACACGCGCTCGGCGGACGGGTCGTTCCAATTGCAAAGTTTCTGGGCGCTGCTGCTGAATCCCTGGGGGCTGTGGCAATACGCGCATACGATGCTGGGCGCCGTTCAGACGGGCTGCTTCGTGATGGCCGCCGTAGGCGCCTATTACCTGCTCTCGCGGCTGCACGAAGATTACGGGAAACTTTTCGTGCGCACAGGCGTGATCGTGGGCGTAATCGCGGCCGTCTTGCAGCTTTTTCCCACGGGCGATGGCCAGGGCGTGATGATCTCGAAGCATCAGCCGGCGACGCTCGCGGCCATGGAGGGCCTCTTCCAAACGCAGCCAGGCGCGCCGCTTGTCCTGCTGGGACAGCCGGACGTGCCCAGGCAGCGCATGGATAATCCGCTGGTGGTCCCGCGAATGCTGAGCTTTCTCACCTACCGGAAATGGAGCGCGCAGGTGGAAGGTCTCGACCATTTTCCGTCGGACCAGTGGCCCGACAATATCGAACTGCTCTACTTCAGCTATCACATTATGGTCGGCCTGGGGACCATCTTCATCGCCATTCTCGCGATGGCCGCGTGGAAATTGCTGCGCGGGACGCTCTTTCATTCAAAAATCATGCTATGGACGCTGATGCTTGCCCTGCCGTTTCCGTTCATCGCGAATATTGCGGGCTGGATCACGGCGGAGGTGGGACGCCAGCCGTGGATCATCTACGGACTGATGCGCACGCGCGCGGGCGTTTCGCCGCTGGTCTCCGCGGGGAACGCGTGGTTTACGCTGATCGGGTTTATGGGGATGTACGGGATTCTGGCGATGCTTTTTCTGTTTCTGGTGTACCGCGAGATCGAACACGGTCCCGCGCCGGAACATTTTCCCGAAAGGCGCGCCAGGATCGCGTAGCGCCGTGAGGTGACAAACGATATGGGGACCGTCTGGTTCTGCCTGGTGGCCATTCTGCTGGTGGGTTATGTGGTGCTCGACGGATTCGATATCGGCGTGGGCATCCTGCACCTATGGATCGCGCGGGACGACGCCGAGCGGCGCACCGTGATTCGCTCCATCGGCCCCGTGTGGGACGGCAATGAAGTCTGGCTGCTGGCCGCCGGAGGCACGCTCTATTTCGCGTTTCCCGCGCTCTACGCATCGGGGTTCAGCGGCTTCTACCTGCCCCTAATGATGGTCCTGTGGCTGCTGATTCTGCGCGGCGTCTCGCTCGAATTTCGCGGCCACGTGGGCGGGCACATCTGGCCTGTCCTCTGGGATGGATTCTTCGCGCTGGCGAGCGTCCTGCTGGCCATTTTTTACGGCGCGGCGCTCGGCAACGTGGTGCGCGGCGTTCCGCTCGACGCGGGCGGGCGCTTCTTCGAGCCGCTGTGGACGGATTTCAGTCCGCGCGGCCAGACGGGCATCCTCGATTGGTACACGGTGCTGGTGGGAGTTGCGGCGCTGGCGGCGCTGGCACTGCATGGCGCCGCGTGGCTCGCGTACAAAACCAAGGGCGAATTGAACGAGCGAGCCTTCCATTGCGCGCGGACGCTGTGGTGGCTGGTGGCGCTGCTCACCGTGGCGATAACGGTTGCGAGTTTCCGTCTTGAGCCTTGGCTGCTTTGGGATTTTCGGGTGCACCCGTGGGGATTTATCTTTCCCGTGGTCGCCATCGCGGGGCTGCTGGGCGTGCACTGGTTCGCGCACACAAAGCAGGACGCCGCGGCCTTCGGCGCTTCCTGCGCTTACATAGTCGGAATGCTCACGAGCGTGACCTTCAGCCTTTACCCCAACGTGCTTCCCTCAAGCGTCGATCCCCTCCATTTAGGGCTGACGGTCTCGAATGCGCGCGCCGCCGATTATGGCCTGAAGATCGGCCTCATATGGTGGCTGATGGGGATGGCGCTCGCGGCGGGGTACACGGTTTTCGCGTATCGCAGCTTCGCCGGTAAAGTCGGCGCGGGAGACGCGGAAACGGACGAAGGATATTAGGGGTTCTTATTGATGGAGTTCATCTGGCTTGGCCATCTAGGCTGTCGGTGGGCGGCCATATTCTGTGGATGATAGCGAAAAGAAATGCGGTCGTAAGACCAAACAAGATCCAGCCATTCAACGCTTCCAGGGCGCCCATCATTTCCCAACGCGGCAGCAAATGGAGGTCTTCGTGGCCGTAGCTCGTCATGGCACCCAGTGAATACAGCATGGCGGACTTGCTATCTTGCAATGCCCCGAGAGCGCGGTAGGCGCCCGCCCAGATAGCGCTCTCAAAACCGTGCAACATGGTGGCCGAAAGAGCCGTTGCTCCCAAAATGAAGAACAAAGCGACCGACGGATTTCGGAGCCGTCCCACGCCGCTCAGCGCCGACGCGACTTTTTTCCTGATCAGTCCGAGCCCATAGGCATGGATGATCACGGTCAGTACGATAAGCGGCAGACCCCACGCCCAATTCAAGCCCCAAGGAGTGGCAATTTCTTGAACCATGGATGACCTCCGCTGCGCGTCCTTGTGAGGCCATGGCGCAGTGCTGCTGTCGCCAGGCTCAACGGAGGCGCAATCTTTTCCGAGAGGGTACCATCGGGGCAAGATAGACGTGTGAAGGCTGGGATGGCCTGTGCCGCTTCGTGCACCTTGCTGCGCGGCGATCAGCGTTTCGGGGGATTCGAGAAGATGAGCGCGGCGCCGGGGAGGATCAGGAGCCCGCTCATGTACAAAGGCACGGTTATGTCGCGTTGGGTGATGACTGTAAATCCCGGCGTGGCGACAGTCGTGTCCCGCTCTTTCGGGAGGAGGATGCGCGGATGAATCAGCCCGGCGATGCCGAGCAGGATCAGGAGCGCGCCCAAAATCGCGATGGGCTGGATTTTCATTCAGCGTTTCCCCGGGCTGGAGAAAAAGAGCGCGGCACCGGCGAGCGCGACGACGGCGCTCAAGTACCACGGAATCGTGACGATGCGCGTCGTTTCGATAATAAATTTCTCCGAGCCAATCTGGACTTCATCCTTCTTCGCGGGCGTGGACACGTGGGGGTGAATGAATGCGCCCAGGCTCAGCAGGACGAGCAGGACGCCAAGGACCTTGTGGGGTTGGATTTTCACTTCGCGGCAGTTCCTTTCTTAATTGCACCTGCCTGCAAAACCAAAAGCAAGATGCCCGCCTGCAAATCGAGGCGGCCGCTACAAAGGCAAAGACAAAACCCGAAGATGCCGCGCTTAAGGCCGCGGCACCACATTTAAATCCAGAGCAACTGCGCCCGCCTGAAAGGCGGTCCGCTACAAAGGCGAAGAAAAAGAGCGGGCACAGCCCTTCGACAAGCTCAGGACTTTCGGCATGCTGTGCCCCTACACGGCACTCCCTTTCTCACTTTGCGAGCGAATGAAAGATTTCGCTCAAATAATCGGGGCGGCTCGCGTCGCGCTCGAGGTGAGGATAGCGCGGGCCGCCATGATAATCCACGGAATAGGTCTGAACTTGCGCGCCCGATGCGACGATCAACTGTAGGGGCGCGGCGGCGGATTTGGCCGCCTCGATGGCGTCGCGAAGAGCCGCGGGTGAAAATTGCTTTCCATTGACGGCGGTGATTTTCATTCCCGGCCCAATCCCCGCGGCATAGGACGGACTGCCGTGGATCACGTCGGTCACACTGCCGTCCAAATCCAGCAGCAAGCCGATCGATAAAGTCAGGTTGATGCGGCCGCGGAACGAGTCGCGAGTATCCTCGATTTCATTGGCCTCGCCGCTGTAGGCGATTTTCCAGCCGGAATTTTCGACCGCTTCAGTGGGCGTATCGGGAGCGATGGAATCGAGCCGCTCGCGGAGGAAGCCCCTCCAGTCGTAGGGCGTGATGCTATTGAGCGTGGCGACGATGTCATCGAAGGTGTAGGTTTCGAGCGCCGGCTCATTGGCCGGGCCGCCGGCGTAAAAGACGCGGCAGAAATCGTTCATGGATTTCGTGTCGCCGGTGAGGCGGCGAATCGTCGAGTCCACGTCGAGCCAGAGCAGTTCTCCTTCCTCGTAAAAATCGGTGCCGCGGCGCCAGTTCTCCCAATCGTGTCCAGCATCATAGAGGACGGGGGCGGCATCGGCCGTGTCCTGGAGCGAGCGCCATTCGCGTCCCGGGCGCGTGGCCATTGTTCCGGCTACTTCCGCAAGGCCATCGCGGGACTGGTCGAGCGTGAGCAGGCCGCTGCGCGCGGTCAAAACCTCGCCGAGATATTCCGTGAGGCCTTCATAGACCCACAAGAGATCGTCCTTCATGGGCTGCTGATAATCGGGCGAAAGCAAATCCTCGGGACGGCGGTATTTGCCGTTCCAGGAATGGACGAATTCATGGGGGAGGAGGTCGGCAAATTCGACGCGGCCGGAGTCATCAATCAGGCTGCGTTCGGAGACGCGATCGTCGCTCGATTCGTGATGTTCGAGGCCGAAATGGGCGACGTCGTCGCTGAGCGTGAGCAGGAAATGATAATCGCGATAGTGGCGCGAGCCGAAGAGCGCGCCCGTCTCAGCGACGAGATTGCGGAACTCCGCTTCCATGGCGGGAGTCATTTCGAGCGCGGCGGCGCCGTCCGCGGCGATGTCCATTTCATGAGGTGGGTTTGCGCCGGGCGTGAGGTCAATCACGCGAAAATAGCGTCCCGTGAGGACGGGCGAGTCCACGAGCGTATCGAGCGAAACGGGCGAGAAGCCAATCGTGTCGCCATCGCGCTTCGCGCCGGGCAGAGCGGTGGCGAATTGCCATCCCGCCGGAATCCGCAGGCTGGGGATGAAGGTGAGGGTGCCCGCGTCGTAGCCCGCCGGATAGAGCAGAACCTGATTCCAGTTCAAATCATCGAGGAAGGGCGTGGCGGACGCTCCCGCGGAAAAGCCGGTGGCGGGCGCCGAGAGCAGGAAATCGAGGTCCACGCCGAGGGAGTCCGTTCCCGCGGGAACATCGAGATGAATCGCGAACATATTCACCAGATCGCGCCGCCAGGCGAGCGGCTTTCCGCCGGCGGTGATTTTCAATCCGGCGACGTTGAGGATTGGCCCATCGCCCTCGTGCTCGCCGGGAATCCATTTGGCGTAGTCGAGCGTCAGCGGGCCGGGCACGACGGGCATGTCCATGTGGGCGTGCAGAATTTTTTGCGGCGCATCGGACGCGTCCACGAAGAGGGGAATCGGCCCCGGAGGTGCCTGCGCCTGCGCGCCGAGCCGCGCGGTGGAAAACAAGACTGCGGCGAACAGAACAAGCGCGGTGAAAATATTTTTGCGAATCATGCCAGCCATTTTTCCTTTCGATGGAGGTTTTTCGCGAGCAAGCCGCTACGCCTGAGTCACATCGAACACATGGGCCTGAAATGCATCCCGGCGGACGAAAAGCCCGAGATTTACAATTTCATCGCCGCCTCTACTGTAGCGCACATCGTCAAGTTCATCGTAGAAGATGTACGTCTGGCCGGGCGAGACGCGATTGCCGAAATGCACGCGCCCCTGCGACGCGCCGGCGGAGAGATTTACCACGATCACTTTCCACGCCTTCTCCGACCGCCATTCGTACACCACGAGGTTCGCGGATGTTTCATCCCCATTGGGCGTCACCGGCAGAATGCTCCACTGGCCGCGATGAAAGACGTCGTCCGCGGTGATGCGGAGAATTTTTTCGAAGAATGCGGCGGTCGCGGGATTGGCGGGTTCATCCGCGGCGATGCGCAGCGTGATGGGGAGAAAATTCTTGCGGCCTTCGAGTTCACCCTGATGATAGAAGCGTAGGCCCGGGAGCGTCCCCATCAGCACGCCCGCGGCCGGAAACTTTTCCCAGAAAACGGAGGCGCAGCGAGCCTCATCGTGATTCTCAAGATAGCGCGCCTGGCAGCTCTCGAAGGAAATGGGGGCTTCGACGCGCTTGCGAACTTCCGGCAATTGCAGGTCGCGCACGGCGTCGTAGAGGCCCTTGTCATAGGTGAAGGAAAAGCCCAGATCGATGAGGCGCGGCTCCGTTCCCCAGTACGCCTCGGCGAGCAGAATCAGCGAGGGTGCGGCCGCGTGGGCCTCCGACCAGAATTCGGATTTCGGCGGCTGCGCGCCTTTGAGAAGAGGATTCCAAGTCCTGGCGAAAATATCGTTCAATTGAAGCATGGCCATGTCGCAGCGAACACCGTCGCAGTGCATCGCGATGGAGCGCAGGTCCGCAAGCTGCGCCGCGCGCATCGGGAGCTGAAAATGATTCAGTTGCGCCGCATCCTTCCACGGCGGGGAATAAGGGTCTCGCGCGAGCGCAATGTAGGCCGTGCCTGCGGATGTTTTGGCCGCGTAGAAGCTCGCGGAGTTTTTTTCGAAATCCTGCTGCGTGCCCTGGACGTAAAACTCCGGGTGGTTGCGGACCCAGGGATGGTCGAGTGCCGTATGGTTGCCGACAAAATCGAGGAAGAGCGCCATGCCTCGCGTGTGCAGCTTTTCGCGAGCGCGATCCACGGCGTCCCATCCGCCGATTCGCGGGTCGGGAACATATTGCGCGACAGCATACGGCGAGGCGACGACATCCTCCGGCTTCCAGCCCGGCAGGGCGCGGTCATATTGCGGGGGATTCGCGGGATCGGCCAGCGCGATGCGTCGCGATTCCGGGCTGCGCTGCCAGACTCCCATGAGCCATATGATGTCGAAACCTTTGCGGGTGAGCGCGTCCCATTCCGAATCGGGGACGTCCGCGAGCCGGACAGTGCGGCCAAGCCGCGCGCAAAGTTGTTCGAGCCATGCCCAGGTGTTGATCTCGTAGAGATGGGGATGCGGGCGAAGAGGGAACGACTTTGGAGTTTCAGCCGCAAGCGCCATCATAATATGAGCGAGCCTACCGTGCTATTTCGCGAGCCTGCACCGAGGTAAGGTCTTCCTGCGGAGGCTATAGCCCCTTTCCCCAGAAGGCAAAGGCCACTGCGCCGACCAGAAACAGGAAAGAGACACCGTGATTCCATTTGATGTCCTCGCCGAGATACAACCACGCGAAGACGGTGAACACGCAAAGCGTGATCACCTCCTGGATGATTTTCAATTGAATTGCGGTAAATTCACCGTAGCCGATACGATTCGCGGGGACTTGGAAACAGTATTCGGCGAACGCAATCAGCCAACTCACTACGATCACGGCGAAAAGCGGAGCCTTGCGGTATTTCAGGTGGCCATACCAGGCGATGGTCATGAAGATATTCGAACAAATGAGAAGCAGAATCGTTTTCATGGCGCCCAAATCGTATCACAGTTGCAAACCTGAAATTCACGCGGCGGCTTAGCCGGCATCGGAGAAAGATGCTCCTGAATCCCAGCGTTGCATTCGACAATCCAGATCATGCGGGCGTCCGTTCCCGAATGAAATGGCGCTCATGCTGGCAATTTGGTAGCTTAGAAAGATGCTGACGCCGACGACGCTCGAGCTGGCTTTGCTCACCGCGGCGGTGCTCGGCTTCCGGCACGGCTTCGATTACGACCACATTGCCGCTATCTCCGATATCACGAGCGTGGAGACGACTCCGGGAAGGGGCATGCGGATGGGCCTCGTGTATGTGCTGGGGCACGCAGCCACGGTGGCCGTGCTGGGCGGCGCGGTGATCGTGTTCCAGCGCCAGTTGCCGGCGCGCATTGACAATTGGGCGGAGCGCGCCGTGGGGATCACGCTGGTGCTGCTCGGCGTGTACGTGCTGGGGACGCTGCTGCGAGCGAAGTCTTCGTTTACGCCCCGGTCGCGGGCGTCCATTCTGATCGGCGCTTTTCGCTGGCTCTCGTGGAGAATCCGAAAAATCTTCGGGGCCGCGCCGGATGTGAACCCGCAGCAAACGGGAGAACCCTATAGCCGGAAATCCGTCTTCGTGATTGGAGTGATCCACGGGCTGGGGGCGGAAACGCCGAGTCAATTGCTGCTGTTCCTGCTGGCGGCGAATCTCGGCGGCGTGGCTCGCGGTTTTCTGGGCTTGGGGATGTTCCTCGCGGGCCTGCTGGTGATGAACACGCTGATGACCGCATCCGCCGTCGGAATTTTCGGCGCGAGCGCCGCCAAGCCGCGGCTGCTGCGATTTGTGGTCGGGTTTACGGCGGCCTACAGCCTCGTCGTCGGAACGATTTTCCTCTTCGGTTCCTCGTCCCTGCTTCCACCACTGGGCGGCTAGGATTTCAGCGCATCAATGTTGCGGCGGGAAGTTCGCCGTCACCGCTTCGAGGTGGACTCGATGAAGGCGCGGACGTTGCCTGCCAATTTGTCGTGATCCGGCTGGTGCAGATACATCATGTGGCCGGCCTCGTAGTATTCGAGTTGAATATTCTTGCCGAGGTCGCCGGGCAGGAGCAGGTGGTCCACGGTGTATTCGGTGGCGAAGAAGGGAGTGGCCATATCGAAAAACCCGTTTTCGATTTGCACGTGCAGGTGCGGGTTATCAATCATCTCTCGGACTAAATCTCCCTCGACGTTGGGCGCTCCCGGCCAGGAGCCGGGATGCGGGTTGTGCTTCCAATCCCAGGCCGCTTCCGGTTCCGACGGGAGCACTTTGTAGGTTTTGTCCTGCCCGAATTTTAAATCTTCGCGGACGTAGCCATTGAACGCCGCCGTGAACGCGCCCACGATGCCCGAAAACGAAGGATCGGATTCGGCGAATTCGGTGAGCAGATCATACGTGGGACCCGAGAAGCGAGCGTCGTAGCGGCCGACCGTGAGACCCCGGCCGCGCTCCAGCTCGGCCTGGAATTGCGGAAGAGTGACGCGCAGCTCCGCCTTCGTCAAATAATCTTCGCTGAGGCCCGTGAAATGTGCGAGCTTCTTCGCGATGTCCGCGCTTTCCGCGGCGTCGAGCTTCGAGCCTTTCATCAGAGCGGCGGCGTAATCGGTGGAGGCGAATTTTCGCGCGTCGGCGAGAAACGCGTCCAAATCGTCGGGGCGATCCTTGAGAACATTGTAATACCACGCCACGGCCGCATACGTGGGGAGATAGTAGATGTAGGAGCGGTCGTCGCCGGGGCTGAAGGAAAGCGTGCCGATGTCGAGGACGCTCGAAATCAATACGATCCCGTTGATGTACATGCCGTCATTCGACTGCAAATAATTGGCCAGGGCCACCGAGCGGAACGTCCCGTAGCTTTCGCCGATCAAAAACTTGGGCGAATTCCAGCGGTTGTTCCGGCTGACGTAGGTGCCGATAAATTGCGCGAGCGATTTGACGTCCGAATCCACTCCCCAGAAATCCTTGTCCTGGGCTTTTCCCGCGGCGTGGCTGAAGCCGGTGCCCACCGGATCGATGAAGACGAGATCGGCCTTGTCGAGCAGGCAATCGGCGTTGTCCTCTACCTTATAGGGAGCCGGGGGCGTGGCCGCCGCGTTTTCCGTGACCACGTACTTCGGCCCGAACGCGCCCATATGCAGCCAGATCGAAGCCGATCCGGGCCCGCCGTTGAAAATGAAGGCAACCGGGCGCTGGCTGAGGTCTTTCGTGTCACTGCGGGTGTAGGCCGTGGAATAGATGAGCGCCGTCGGGTCGCCTTTTTCGTCCTTGAGCAGAATTGTGGAAGCCGTGGCTTTGTAGGGGATGCTCTCGCCGCCGATCTGGATGGTGTGATCGGTGACGGACGATTCCTCTTTGGGCGTTTCCGCATCCGGCGTGGGCTTGGCATCGTCCGGCTTCGATGCGGCTGGCTTCGTTTCCGGAGGCGCGGTCTGCGCCGCGATGGGCGCCGGCTGCACGAACGCGAAAAGCATCGCCAGCAGACCGAGTCCCAGCAAAATTTTCTTTGCGGTCATTCTTGCGCTCCGGAGGATGAAATTACGATTCGCGAACCCGCCACCCAATAATGGCTCGGCCAGCTTAACATGGCGCGCGAGGGTTGCAAGGAGAGGGGCAATCGAGCACGGCGCCGCGCTGCGCGCTACTGCTTGGCGCATTCAGGGTGGGGGAAAACGAGGGTGACCTCGGCGGCGGTCGGTGACTCCGCGCTGCCGATAGCGGCCGCAGGCGTGGCAATGCGGGCGGGGAGCGGGCAGGTGGGGAAGCCGCGCCGGGGGTCAAGGTCTTCCCACGCGGAAATCGTGTAGTGCGCGGACTCGAGCACGGCGAACTCGTAGAGTCCGTCGGCGATTTTGTGGGCGGCGGGATTATCGCCCTGGTCCGCCTGGGCCATGATGGTCACGTCGCCGGGCAGCTTGGCGCCGTGCCATTTCACCCGCACATCAATCCGGCGAGTCGGGTAGCCTTTCTTCAGTTGCATCTTCACATTCAAGAGCTGCTGGGCGTCCGTCAACTCAATCGGCTCGGCATCGGCCACGTCCGCAACGCCCGGATAGAAGGATCGCGAGAAAGGCGTGTTCGGGTCGAGGCGGTTCATGCGGTTGAAGACCAGGATATATTCGCCCGGCCCGACGTGATCGAAATCGAAAACGCCCTTGGAGCCCTGAAATCCCCAGAGGCCCGGACGCGCATCATCGTACTGGCCCACGCGATAGAGTTCCACGGAGGCCAGCGGAAGGGGTTTGCCGCCGGGCCCGAGCACGCTGCCGCGGATATGTCCGGTGGGCAGGGCGTCCACGTCGTACTCATAGCACGCGCCATCGGGAATCTGGAAGGGCGGCAGGCTGCCCGGGAGAGTTTTCTCGGTCAGCTCCATGCGGGCGGGCAGACTGGCGGAAAAGCGATACACTCCCGCGTGGACGTCGTAGAAGGAGTAGACTCCGCCGGGACCCGTGCTTGTTTGAAAGCGATCGTAAAAGGAGTGCAACTCCAGCGGGACGTTTGGAAGCGGATCCTCGGGATCATCGGGCGGGGCCAGAAGCGGCGGGTCCGCGCGGCGCACCACGCCGAAGACGGAGGCGACCCGCTCGCCATCGCGCATGGCTCGCAACTGCGGAATGATGGCGGCGGCTTCGCTGGCCGGCCGCGTGCCGTTGCAGATCGTGGCGAAGAGGCGGCCATCGGTTTCCTGCTGGGTGTAGACGAGATACTCCTGGCCTCGCCGGAAGTCGTAGCCGCAGTCGCCGTCGTCGCCCCCGGAGTAGATGTCCATCTCCGGCACGTCCGGTCCGGCGAATCTCTGCTCAATGCGGAAATGATAGCGGACGATCGGAGCAGCAGCCGTGGCTGCGGCCGCTGCGCTCGAATCGGCGGGCGCCGCAGGCGGCAATATTTCCACGCCGGTGATGGTGCCCAGGAAAACCACGTCGTCTTTTTGCAGCCCCGGACACGTTCCGGGCGGCGCTTTCGCGCAGGTGCATGCCCCTGCCGCCGCGCTGGCGAGCGCGAATAGCCATGCTGTAAGTAGGGCCCGCGCGATCATCGCGGATATGGTACATCCATTTCGCTATTATGCAAAGTGGAACCTAGCCGCAGGGCCAGGGGAGGGGAGGTTGCGCGCCTCCCAGCGGCGAGGCCATACGCGCCCTTGACAACCGGGCGGGTACGTGACATTGTCGTTACTCTAATTCCCTCGGAGGCCTTCGATGCGGCCGTCCAGGCGACACTGTATCTGTGCATCGCTCGCGCTGCTGGCGCTTTTGCCGCTTGCTCCGCGAACGCACGCCGAAACGCTGACCATCACCAGCACGCCTCCCGGCGCCACGCTGCAAATCTCCGGCACGGTCGCCGGCACGACTCCGTATCAGACCGACTACCCCGGCGGATATTTTCACAAAACCCACACCGTATTTGGCGCGCGCCTGGAACACGCCCTGATGGTGCGCGTTTCCGAAGAGGGCTACCTGACGCAGGAAGTTACGTTGACCAATGGACCCTTCGACTGGATTGGCCTCACGGGACGCCGCCACGGCGATTACTATCTGCTCAAGTCCAAGCACTTCGATATCAAGCTTGAGCCTGTAACCCACAGCAGCAGGGCGGTCGAAACCATCGGGACGGATGGGCCGATGCGCCCTCCATCCTCGGCCGCGCCCGAATCCGATGACGATGCGAATGTGGACGCGGACGCGGAAGCGGAAAAAAATTCGGGAAGTGGCCGCGTCGAATTTGCGTCGGACCCGCCGGATGCGGAAATCTACGTGGATGGAAAATTCATGGGGCAGACTCCCGCGACCATCCGCCTAGCCAGCGGCTCCCACCACATCGAGATGAAATCTCTCGGGAAGCAAAGCTGGACGCGCGATCTCGACGTGCTAAAGGATAGCCAGGTGACGGTGCATCCGGTGCTCAACCCGGCGCCATAGGCGCAGCCCCCGCTCCTCTTCCTTCACTGCCTCCCTGCTTTCTTGCCTCACTGCCTCCTATCTATCGTTCACATCCTTCGCTTCCTTCACTTGACATCCCGCCGGGTAACCCATGTAATGAGTTGCTTCAGCCTATGCGCACGCCGGTGCCATTTCGCTCGTGACAGACTCGCAGAAAAAAAAGGCGCACCACGGCGCGCCCGGGCGCCACGCGTTTCTGGTGGCGGCGGGAATGCTCTTCAGCCGCGTGGCGGGACTGGTTCGCGAACGCGTTTTCGCGCACTACTTCGGCAATTCCGACGCCGCGGATGCGTTCAAGGCCGCCTTCCGCATCCCCAATTTCCTGCAAAATTTGTTTGGCGAAGGGGTGCTTTCCGCCTCTTTTATTCCCGTCTATGCCAGCCTGCTGGCGCGGAAGGACGACGAGGAGGCGCGGCGCACGGCCGGCGCCATTGCGGGATTATTGGCGCTCGCCACTTCCGTGCTGGTCCTTCTGGGAGTCCTCGCCACTCCGTATCTGATTGACGCCATTGCGCCAGGATTTCACGGCGAGAAGCGCGAATTGACGATACGCCTCGTGCGCATTCTCTTTCCCGGCGCGGGACTACTGGTCTTCTCGGCATGGTGCCTGGGAGTCCTCAATAGCCACCGGCGCTTCTTTCTTTCCTACGCGGCGCCGGTGGTGTGGAACGCGGCGATGATCGCCACGATGTGGGGATTCGGACGCCGCTATGCGCTCTATCCTCTCGCGGAAATCCTGGCGTGGGGCTCGGTGGTCGGCAGCGCCCTGCAAGTGGGCGTGCAATTGCCGGTGGTGCTGCGGCTGCTCCACGGCTTGCGGCTTTCGCTCGGCCATGGCGCGGAAAACGTGCGAATCGTCGTGCGCAATTTTTTCCCCGTTTTCATCGGACGCGGCGTCGTGCAGATCAGCGCCTATGTGGACGCGCTGCTGGCCAGCCTGTTGCCCACGGGAGCTGTCGCCGCGCTGGCTTACGCGCAGACGCTCTATCTGCTTCCCGTGAGCCTTTTTGGCATGTCGGTATCGGCCGCGGAGCTGCCGGCGATGTCGGGCGCGATCGGCGGCGAAAAGGAAGTGGCGGAGGCGCTGCGCGGCCGGCTCGATTCCGGTCTGCGCCAGATAGCATTTTTCGTGCTGCCGTCGGTGGTGGCGTTTCTTGTGTTGGGCGATGTGATTGTAGCTGCCATTTACCAGACGGGCCGTTTCCAGCACGACGACGTGATTTATGTCTGGGGAATTCTCGCGGGTTCGACAGTCGGCCTGTTGGCCTCGACGCTCGGCCGGCTATACTCCTCGGCCTATTACGCGCTGCGCGACACGCGCACGCCGCTGCGCTTCGCGATTGTTCGCGTCGCGCTGACAACCGTGCTCGGCTATCTCTTCGCCATTCCTCTGCCGCCCGCGCTCGGGATTGCCGCCCGCTGGGGCGTTGCGGGCCTGACGATATCCGCGGGAATCGCCTCGTGGCTCGAATTCACTCTTCTGAGGCGCACATTGAACCGCCGCATCGGGCGCACTGGGGTGCCCTATGCTTTTCTCGCCAAGCTCTGGATAGCCGCGGGCATCGCCGCGGCGGCGGGCTGGGCGGCGCACCATTTCGTGCGCCATCACGCGCCGATTCCCGTGGCCGTCCTCGTTCTCGGACTTTATGGCGTCATCTATCTGGCGATGGCCAACGCTCTCGGTCTTCCGGAGGCGCGCGCTCTCGTCGAGCGCGCCATCGGCGTGATCCGGCCCGATATACGCCGCGCCTCTTGATCAGGGGAGATCCCCTGAGGCTCGGGTCTTGACATTTTTGCTGGTTTTGCTAGCCTTTCCTTGCTGCCTTCTGGCAGCGCTTATCCAGAGTGGCTGAGGGGACAGGCCCGAAGATGCCACAGCAACCTGGCGCATGTGCCAAGGTGCTAACTCCTGCCCAGTGGGGAGAGATAAGATCCTCAAACGGTCCGGAACCCCGGCCGATTGAAGATTCAACTCCCAAACTGAAGTCGAAGGGACGTGCAGCGACCGCTATGTGTTTTTGGCGGCTGCGCGCCCATTCATCGCGGCGCATCGGGCGCCTGCGAGGGCTTTGCCATACGTGGCGGCCTTCGCGCGCGCAAGCGCCGCAAAGGGAGGAACACAATGAAATTTTCCACCAAGGCCATCCATTCGGGCCAGCCTTCGGAGCCCGAAACCGGCGCGCTCGTCGCGCCCATCTTTCAGACGTCCACGTACGAGCAGGACGCGCCCGGGCACGATAAAGGCTTCAGCTATTCGCGCACTAACAACCCCACGCGCCAGCGGCTGGAATCCGTGCTCGCGGAGCTGGAGGGAGTGGCGCACGCGGCCGTCTTCGCCTCGGGGCTGGCGGCGGAAAACGCCGTGCTCCAGGCCTATTTGCGTCCTGGGGACGAAATCATCATTCCGCGCGACGTCTACGGCGGCACATACCGGATTTTGAATAAGGTATATTTGCCGATCGGCATCGTCATCCGGCAGATTGATACGGACAACCTGAAGGCCGTCGAGGCGGCTATCACGGCGCGCACGCGGCTCGTCTGGATCGAGTCGCCCACCAATCCGCGCCTGCTGATTAACGACATCGCCGCCATCAGCAAACTGGCCCACGCACGCGGCGCGCTCGTGGTGGTGGACAACACCTTTGCCACGCCCTATTTCCAGCAGCCATTCGAGCTGGGCGCCGATATCGTGGTCCACAGCGTCACGAAATACCTTGCCGGCCATTCGGACACGATTCAGGGCGCTGCGCTCGCCAAGGACGCCGCCGTATTCGAGCCGATTAAATTTTTGCAGAACGCCACGGGAGCGACGCCCTCGCCTTTCGATTGTTGGCTCACGCTGCGCGGCGTGAAGACGCTCGAACTCCGCATGGAGCGGCACGGCGAAAACGCTCTGGCCATCGCCAGCGCGCTGGAAAATCACCCGCGCGTCCGCCGCGTCTATTTCCCGGGGTTGGCAAATCATCCCGGCCACGAGATCGCCCGGCGGCAGATGAGCGGCTTCGGCGGTATGGTCTCCTTCGAGCTTGAGGGAACCACCGAGGAGGTGATCGCCTTCGTTTCCTCGCGGCGCTACTTCGCGCTGGCGGAAAGCCTGGGCGGAGTGAAGGCGCTGATCTGCCATCCCGCCACCATGACGCACGCCTCCATTCCGCCCGAGGCGCGCGCGGAACTCGGCCTTTCGGACACGCTCATCCGCCTCTCGCCCGGTTGCGAGAATGCGGAGGACCTGGTGGACGACTTGCTCGCAGGCCTCGCCGAATTGAAAAGTGCGCAGCCGGCGTCGAAAAAAGTCTCCGTCAGCTCGCGCTAGTTTTGCTTTTTCGGAAAGCGCTGCGCAAAGCAAGGGAGCTGATGGACGCAAATATCCAAATCGAAGTGAAGGTGGCATCCGCCGACGCGGAGATCCTCGCCTGCTTTCCCGCGATGAAGGTGCTTCGCCCGCACCTCAAGGACGCTCACGAGCTGCTCGTGCGCGCCCGCAGGCAGATGAGCGAATCCGGCTGGCGCCTCGTCTACGTGGAGGAACAAGGCGTAGTGGTCGGCTGCGCCAGCTTTCGCATTGCCGAATTCCTCTCATGGGGCAAAACGATTTACGTGGATGATCTCATCGTGCTCGAAAGCCATCGCGGCCGTGGTTTCGCCGACGCGCTCATGCAATATATCAAGGCTACGGGCGAGGCGAGCGGCTGCTCCGAATACCATCTGGATAGCGGGACCTCGCGCCATGCCGCGCACCGTTTCTATCATCGAATCGGTTTTTCGATCAGGGCTTTCCATTTTGACCAGAGGCTCGGCGCGGACGGTCGCTGACCCGTGAGCCGCATCGCAAATGCGGCGCACATTCGTGAAGCGACTCCAGCGGACGCAGATGCCGTAGCTCACCTGCTCATATAGTCCGTGAATCATCCGTTTCCTGCTTCTCCGCGATACAATCCTGCCTCGGATGTCCCGAGGGGAAAAACGCCATGCCGAAAAAAGTTCGCTGGGGAGTGCTGGGAGCGGCGTCCATTGCCATCCGGAAAGTAATCCCGGCGATGCAGAAGTGCGGGCGGTGCGAAATCGCGGCCATCGCTTCGCGCGAACTCGGCAAGGCGCAGGATGCCGCGCGCTCCCTCGGCATTCCCACGGCCTACGGCTCCTATGAAGAGCTTCTCGCCGACTCGCAAATTGATGCGGTGTACAACCCGCTCCCGAATCATCTGCATGTGCCGTGGACCATCAAGGCCGCGGAAGCGGGAAAACACGTCCTGTGCGAAAAGCCCATCAGCATGAACGTGGCGGAAGCAAAAACGCTTATACCCGTGCGCGACCGCATGCGTGTGAAGATCGGCGAGGCCTTCATGTCGTTCGCGCATCCGCAATGGCTGCGCGCGCGAGAGCTGGTGCTCACCGGGCGCGTGGGCACGCTGCGCTCGATTCTGGGCGCTTTCAGCTACTTCAAGCTGGACACCGAGAATATCCGCAACATTTTGGAATATGGCGGCGGCGCACTCTATGACATTGGCTGCTACCCCATCGCCATGTCGCGCTTCATGTTCGGCTCGGAGCCGTCGCGCGTCGTTTCGCTCGTCGAGCGCGACCCGGAGATGAAAATTGATCGCCTCACGTCCGCGCTGCTCGAATTTCCCGAGGGGCACGCCTTGTTTACATGCGGCACGCAGCTCGTCCCCTATCAGCGCATGCAGTTCCTGGGGACCACGGGGCGCATCGAGATCGAAATTCCTTTCAACGCCCCGCCCGATCGCCCCTGCCGCATCTTTGTGGACGACGGGCGCGACATCTTCGGCAGCGGCATCTCCATCGAAACGATTCCTACGAGCGATCAGTACACGATTCAGGCCGAACTTTTCTCGAAGGCCATACAAGAGGATGGCGAGGTCCCCGTTTCCGTCGAGGATGCCATCCGCAACATGGCCGTGATTGACGCCGTGTTTCGCTCCGCCGAGACGCGCCAATGGGAAAGGCCGCAGGCATGAGCAGTTGCGCGACGATGGGAAACGCCGGGCGGACACACCTGGCAAGTCTGGCGCCGCAATCTCGCGAATTTTGCGCCGCTGCTCTTCCGGCAGCGGTAGTCGAACAGTAGTCTTTTACTTCCGGAGGCTTCAGTGGCAAACTTTGCCTTAACGCAAAGAGGATCGTCACATACGGCGGCGAACTGCGGTGCTCTCGGCTGAAAGGAGATATTCGAATAAATGCCATATCACGAGGACATCGACAACATAAGAGTCACATACGTGCCCACGGCAGAACGCCGAGTAGAAGCAAATTGGGCTGGCTCCGACGTCATACGCATTCAAGCATATAAACAAGACCCAACAATCTCACACGCATTGCACCTTGGCGCCGAGTTCCCCGTAGCTGATGGCACTGCGTTGTGCCGATTGATAGAAACCATTTGCCGCGTATACCGTACGGGCAGCCAAGGTGCATAATTAGCGCGACTCTCGTGCAGCATTCACCTTTTTCGCGCATCGATATGTTGGAGAAAGCAGTTGCTCCTTAGTGAGGCTCCTGTGTTCTGTGTCCACTGTGGCGCGTCAAATCCCGACTTGGCAAAGTTCTGCAACGAATGCGGTACGGCCCTGCCAGCTCAAAACGGTCCTTTGGTTTCGGGACAAACCGGACCGGTCCTATCATCAAGACATCGGCGATGGGTCTGGCCTCTCATTCTGTTCTTTGCGGTGGGACTGGCAGTTTCCTCATGCTTTCTAATTTCTAAGTCACGAACCGAAGGCAGCGGCGAACCATTCCAGGGGGCAGCGTCGCGAGTGGCCACGACATCAGCTCAGACAACCACTCAGGAGGGAGCGGCACAAACGACGCAACCGCCCTTCGTCCCCGTACTGCTACACCCTTACGACCTTCTCCAGAACCCATTTTCATACAAGGACAAGGAAGTATGGTTGGATGTATCAACGGAGCCCATTTTTCTTAACGGGCAAATATTGAAATACGTCCCTACTACAAGACAGACCGAAATCAGTCTCGGAACCGGATTGCAGTTTCAAAGAATGCTCTCTGAGAGCGAGGCCCTTTACGCAATCAACGGACTTGATGCCGATACAAATTATAACTCTTCGATGTTAGGACAATTGATTGTAATCGCAGCGCCCAGCCCCGCCCCGCCTACAGATGAGGGCAGCGAGTGGCTAGTCGAGCCACTCGGCCTGGCACAAGGTACAAACGCCTTCGGTGCGGGAGTTTCCGTCCCACTTATTCGCTTTGTAAGATATTCGACCGTCAGCCAGGCGAACCCCGATTCACACGACGCACAGTGTGTATCATGTCCAGTTCCCGGTCTCCCCTTAGACATCCTTCAAAAGGAACTACAAGGCACCGAAGTAGAGATTCCCAAGGATGCCATCGAAACTCTTAAAATTACTGTTCTTCCAGATGGCACGGTCGGTCCGAATGTGGAGATTGTTAAATCTGTGGGCCACGACTTTGATGAGAAGGCAGTCCAAGCGGTTCGTCTGTGGCGGTTTAGGCCTGCCACAGACCCCGACGGTAACCCAATAGCCGCCTCGGTATCACTTGATATCGACTTTCACGGCAAGCTCGAGTGAAGGGCTGTGCCGCTCGGCAGCGATTGGCGCATGACATCAAAACCTCATCACCACATCTTGGGGCTATAAGCATCGGCTTTCATTTTTCAGGCTGGCCCACCACCAGTTTTCCGCCACGCGCGAATCCAACTTTGGTATCTTGGAAGCGCGAAACGAGGCCTATCCACCCATGCAGATTCGCCATGATTGGACGCGCGACGAAATCCGGCAGATATTCGAGCTGCCGCTGCCGGAGCTGATTTTCCGCGCGCAGGTCGTCCACCGCGAATTCCACGAGCCGGAGGAAGTGCAGCTCTGCCGCCTGCTTTCCATAAAGACCGGCGCGTGCCCGGAGGATTGCGCCTACTGCCCGCAGAGCGCGCACTACGATACGGGTGTGGACCGCCAGGAATTGATGAATCCCGGCGACGTCCTCGAAGCCGCCCGGCGCGCCAAATCGGAAGGCGCGACGCGCTTTTGCATGGGCGCGGCGTGGCGTCAAGTGCCGCAGGGCAGGGAATTCGAGCGCGTGCTGGAAATGGTGCGCGGCGTTTCGGCGCTCGATATGGAAGTCTGCTGCACGCTGGGCATGCTCACCGAAGATCAGGCACTGCGCCTCAAGGAAGCCGGGCTTACCGCTTACAATCACAATCTCGATACGTCGCCTGAATTCTACGGGAACATCATCACCACGCGCGTTTACGACGACCGCTTGCAGACCATCGGGCACGTGCGCAAAGCGGGCATCACGGTCTGCTGTGGCGGAATTTTGGGCATGGGTGAATCGGAAGACGACCGCATCGGGTTGCTCGAGCAATTGTCGAGCCTCTCGCCGCACCCGGAAAGCGTGCCCATTAACATGCTGGTGCGCGCCGAAGGCACTCCGCTCGAGGACGCATCGGAACTCGATTCTCTCGTGATGGTGCGCACCATCGCCACGGCCCGCATCCTGATGCCCGCGTCGCGTGTGAGGCTCGCCGCGGGACGCCAGCAGATGTCGCAAGAGGCGGTGACGCTCTGCTTTCTCGCCGGCGCCAATTCCATCTTCACGGGCGAAAAACTTCTCACCACTCCGAATCCAGCGGCGGACGAGGACCAGCGCCTGCTCAAGAATCTGGGCATGAGGGCCATGCAACGTGCCTGAACCGGAGCCAGCGCGAATTGCAGAGCGCATGGCGCGTGAGCTGGATGAGCTGCGCGAAAAATCGCAGTTCCGCGCGCTCGAAATTCTTTCCGGCACGAACCTCTGCTCCAACGATTATCTCGGATTGGCGCGCGACCCGAGACTCAAGCATGCCGTCATGGAAGCCATCGAGCGCGCCGAGCGCGTCGGGTCCACCGGCTCGCGCCTGCTTTCCGGAAATTCGCGCGAGTGGGAGGATCTCGAATCCGAATTCGCCGAATTCGCCGCCACCGAGGCGGCGCTCTATTTCGGCTCCGGATATGCCGCGAATGTCGGCATGCTATGCGCGGTCCTAAAGCCTCACGACGTGGTTTTCTCGGACGAGCTGAACCACGCGAGCCTGATTGACGGCATTCGAATCTCCGGCGCGCGCAGAGTCGTCTATCCCCACACCGATTTGGATCATCTGGAACGCGCCCTCCGCAAACACGAAGCAAGCACGGGCGCCAAGTTGATCGTCACGGAAAGCCTGTTCAGCATGGAGGGTGATGTCGCGCCGCTTGAGGGATTGCTCCGCCTGGCGAAAAATTTCGGCGCGGAGCTTATTGTGGACGAAGCCCACGCGACCGGCGTCTGCGGACCGCAAGGGCGCGGGCTTGCGGCCGAGCTTGGCCTCCAGCGCGAGCTCCTCGCCGTCGTGCACACGTGCGGCAAGGCGCTCGCCAGCGCCGGCGCATTCGTCTGTTGCAGCGGCGCGATGAGAGACTATCTCGTGAACCGCGCGCGCACCTTCATTTTCAGCACCGCCATGCCGCCGTATCTTGCCGGCCAGATTCGCGCCGCGCTCCATCTTGCCCTCGAAGCGGACGACCGCCGCGCCTATCTCCGCAAAATCGCGTCCGCGTTGCGCGACGAGCTTTCCGCCGCCGGCTTGAGCTTCGGCGCGAGCAGCACTCAAATCGTCCCCGTAATTTTGGGCTCGAACGAAGCCGCTCTGCGCGTCGCCGCCGCGCTGCAAGCGAATGGATTTGCCGTAAAGGCCATTCGCCCGCCGACGGTTCCCGCGGGCACCGCGCGCGTTCGCCTCTCCCTCACTAGCGAAATTTCCATGGAAGATGTTCGCCGCCTCGCCGCCACGCTGGCCGCCGCGTGCAAATCCTTGCCGCAAACAGCTCCCGTCAGCTCCGTGCATGCCTAATCGCTTCTTCATCACCGGCACGGATACAAATGTGGGCAAGACTTTAGTTTCCGCGCTGCTCTGCGCCGCGCTCGACGCCATTTACTGGAAGCCCATCCAGACGGGAACTCGCGAAGGCACGGACACAGCAACCATCATGCGCCTTGCCGGGCTTCCGCGAAGCCGAACCATCCCCGAAGCGTATCGCTTTGCACCGCCTGTCTCGCCGCATCTGGCCGCGCGGCGCGCCGGCGTGCGCATCGAAATGAGAAAAATTCGCCTACCGCGAATCAGCGCGCGCGAAAATCTTATTGTCGAAGGCGCGGGAGGCGCGCTCGTTCCCATCAATGGCACCGAGCTTATGACGCATCTGATGAAGCATCTCCGGCTGCCCGTTCTGCTCGTGTCGCGTACTTCGCTCGGTACGATCAACCACACGCTTCTCTCCGTGGCCGCCCTCCGCGCCGCGCGCCTCGATCTTCGCGGCGTCGTGATGTCCGGCGCGCCCAACGCGGATAATCGCCGCGCCATCGAGCACTTTGGCAACGTGCCAGTCGTCGGCGTGGTTCCGTTGCTCAAGAAAGTCGATCGCGCCGCGCTACTGAAAATATTTCGGAAACATTTCGATCGCAAGGTGTTCGCCGTATGAACCCCGGCCTGCGCATTTGGCATCCCTTCACGCCGCAGGCCCTCGGGCCGCCTCCGCTGCGCATCACGCGCGCCGAGGGCGTCTATCTCTACACCGATGATGGACGCCGCCTGATTGACGCCATCTCCTCCTGGTGGGTCAATCTCCACGGCCATTGCCATCCCGCCATCATGTCCGCCATCGCGCGACAGACCGCCAGCCTCGACCACGTTTTGCTCGCCGGCTTCACCCACGATGCGGTCGAAGAACTTTCGAGCCGCTTGCGCTCCGTGGTACCGAAGGGGCTCGACCACATTTTCTTTTCCGACGATGGCTCAACGGCAGTCGAGGTGGCCCTCAAGATGGCCGTGCAGTATTTTCAAAACATCAGCCGCCCGGAGAAGAAGTCCATCGTCGCGCTCGAACACGCCTACCATGGCGACACCGCCGGGGCGATGTCCGTGAGCGCTGATTCCGGCTTCACGGATCCCTTCCGCGGCTTCCGTTTTCCCGTTCACCGCGTTCATTCGGCCTACTGCCATCGTTGCCCCGTGGGGAAAACGCGCGCGACGTGCGATATTGATTGCCTGGAAAAACTCGCGCGCCTCCTCGACGAAAAGCACGCCGAAATCGCCGCCGTGATCGTCGAGCCCCTCCTCCAAGGGGCCGGCGGCATGATCGTTCATCCCGTGGAGTTTTTGCAGCGCACGCGCCGCTTGTGCAGCGGCCACGGCGTGCTCCTGATTGCCGACGAAGTTCTCACCGGGTTCGGCCGCTGCGGAAAAATGTTCGCCTGCGAACTCGCCGGCGTCGCGCCCGATCTCATGTGCCTCTCGAAGGGAATTACCGGCGGAGTCCTTCCGATGGGCGCCACGCTGTGCACGGAAGAAATTCACGCCGCCTTCGCGAGCGACGACCCCGCGCGCACCTTCTATCACGGCCATTCCTACACGGGAAATCCTCTCGCCGCCGCCGCCGCCCTCGCCAGTCTCGAGATCTTCGACCGCGAGCCGGTCTTCGAACGCATCGCCGCCATCGCCGCCATCCATCGCGAAAGGCTCGCCGCCATCGAGCATCATCCCGCTGTCGGCAACGTTCGCTCCATCGGCACCATGGCCGCCATCGAACTTCGCGCGGACGATCCCGGCTACTCCTCGAAGCTTCGCCCGAAGCTCTACAATTTTTTCCTCGATGCAGGCGTTCTTCTGCGTCCGCTCGGCCACATTATTTATGTTTTGCCGCCGTACGTGATTTCCCCGGACGATCTGCACTATGTTCACGACCGCATCGCGGAATCGCTGGCCCTGTGGCAGGCTCGCTAAAAAGCGGCTCGTCGCTCGGATACGTGATCTCCGATCCGCGAACGCGCGCAAACGGCGTCAGTTCGTGCGGCTTTGGAGGCGCGGCGCTGATGATGTCTTCCACGCGAATCCCGCGCACCACAAGCGCATCGGCTACAAGCGACCGGTGGCATCGCCACGGCACCGCCTCGGCGCACATCAGTGCGCTCGTCCGCTCCTCGGCCAGCCGGATGGCCCGCTCCAGACCCGCCGCGAATTCCGCCGTCTGCATGTAATCCGCGAAGCCGCGAAAGCTCGCGTTGCGCCACCCCAGGTTTACGGAGTCCGCCCGGGCGCGCCGCAATCCGCCCAGCTCCTTCATGTGGACATACCGAATCCCGGCGGCGCCGAGCGCGGCGGCCAGCGTCTCGCTATTGAACTGCGGATTGTGGCGCGACTTCGGGATCGTGCGAATATCAATCAATTGCTCGACGCCGTTCGACAGTAGCACCTCGATAAACTCATCGAGTGGCCGCGTGGAATGCCCCACCGTAAAAATCACGAGCGGCTCGCCCTTCTCGTGCGCCTTCATGCCTTTCTCATTCATCTCATTCGGGGGACGGCTCCGGCGCGAACACCGAATTCCGCTTCTGCCGCGCCGCCCGTATCAGGATAATATAATCGGTTGGCTGAATGGAGGTGATGCGTGGCGCAGATCACGACGCTCTTCTGGGACAATGGCGGCGTCCTTCTCACCAATGGATGGGACGTGGACTCGCGCGAGAAAGCCGTCGCGAAATTCCATCTCGATGCCGACGATTTCGAAAGCCGGCACGAGTTGATGCTCAACGCCTTCGAATGTGGCGAGGCCACTCTCGACGAATATCTCCGCCGCACCGTCTTCTACCGCGAGCGGCCGTTTACCCCCGACGCGTTCAAGCAGTTCATGTTCGACCAGTCTCAGCCGTTTCCCGATTCGCTGGCCTTTCTCGGCGAGCTGGCCCGCCCGCGCCGCTATTTGCTCGCCGCGCTCAACAACGAATCGATCGAAATCAATGAATATCGCATCCACACATTTCATCTGCGCGATTATTTCCAGGTGTTTTTTAGCTCGTGCTACTTGGGCGTCCGCAAACCCGACCCCGGCATCTACAATTCGGCGCTGCGCATCACCCAGCGCGATCCCGCCGAGTGCCTTATGATTGACGACCGCGCCCTCAACCTCGAATGCGCCCGCGAACTCGGCATGGGCGCGGTCCTGTTTCAAAACGCCGCCCAGCTTCGCGCGGACCTCGCGCGCTCCGGCGTTGCTCCGTGAATAAATTGAACGAGGAGATTCCATGGAACTCGGAATGATCGGTTTGGGAAAAATGGGCGCGTACATGGCGGAGCGCCTGCTGCGCGGAGGCCATCGCATCGTGGGTTACGACCGCGACGCCGCTCCCATCGCGCGCGTCGTCGAAAAGGGCGCGGTCGGCGCCGATTCCATCGAAGCGCTCATCGTGCAGCTCCGCGCGCCCCGCGCCGTCTGGATTATGGTCCCCTCCGGCCCGCCCGTGGACCAGACCATCGCTCTCCTTACTCCGCACCTCTCCGCGGGCGACAGCATCATTGACGGCGGAAACTCCTATTACCGCGACTCCGTCCGCCGCGCCGCCGCCCTCGCCTCCCAAAAACTCAATTTCATTGATTGCGGCACCAGCGGCGGCGTCTGGGGACTCACCGAAGGTTACAGCCTGATGATTGGCGGCGATGCTGCGGTCGTGGACCGCCTTTCTCCCATTTTCGAGACGCTCGCACCCGCCCCGGACAAGGGCTGGGGCCGCGTGGGACCCGCCGGCGCCGGCCACTTCGTAAAAATGGTTCACAACGGAATCGAGTACGGCCTCATGCAAGCCTACGCCGAGGGCTTCGACCTGCTTCGCCACAAAAAGGAGTTCCATCTCGATTTGCTGCAAGTCTCCAAAATCTGGCAATACGGCAGCGTGATTCGTTCCTGGCTCCTCGATCTCACGGTCAGCGCGCTCGCGAAAAATCCCACGCTCGAAGGCGTCGCCGCCTTCGTCACCGACTCCGGCGAGGGCCGCTGGACCGCCATTGAGGGCATTGAATTGGGCATCGCCCTGCCCGTGATTTCCGGCGCGCTCGACATCCGCTTCCGTTCCCAGGACCCCGATCCCTTCGCCAATAAACTCCTGGCGGTGCTGCGCCGTGAATTTGGCGGCCATTCCGTCCGCTCTGCCTCCGAGCAGTAGCCGTTCCCGGCGCGTTGTCCTTGGCGGCAACCGATGTGGCGTTAGTTGTGTGGTAAAGGTTGCGCGTAATAGCCCTCGCGTGTGCGCGCTGTCAGGCCGGGCTCTGCGAGTTTGATTTCGATGTGGTGGTATGTGTTTGGCTGCGCGGCCGGGGGGGGTCGAAGGAAATCTCGTAGTAGGGCGCCGCATCGGAAAGGCATTTCCGAAGGAGACCGGCCACATCATTGTTGTAGTCAAGGTCGTAGTCAAGAGCAAGACCTCCGCTCTGGATGGCGAGCACCGGGAGACCCATATCCGCCGCATCAACCTGGCTGGGCTTGCTGACGCCTTTGACGAACTGCTGGTAGAACCATCCGTTGGAGATGCCAGTGCCCAGCGGATTGATGCCATAGAGGGTGACGCGCGCCTCGCGAAGCAAAGTCGAGAAATGCACATCATCCGTGAAGATCTGTTGCGCCGTCTTCGAGTCGATTTCGATGTGTGGGCCGGACAAAAGAGGCCACCCGGGAGAAACCCAGATTATGACCTTGCGCCCGGGGCGCCGAGCTTCGCTCGTAGCAAGATGATTTAGGGCCTGGAGCATAATCTGGACGCGTTCCACTACGCTGTAGAAGCCCGTGCCGCGGTTGAGGATGCGCTTGGCAACGTCGTAGTTGCCGAGCGCGGCGCTGAGCGCGTTGCCGTCGCTTGAGAAATCCGTGACCATCTGCATGCCTTGATCTGTGACGACCGCGAGGGCGACGGGGTAATCGAGTCGGCCTCCCTCGGCGCGAAGGAATTTATCGACCTGCTGGCGCGCGTAACTGAGATTTTGGTAGTCGATGTTGACCCCATCAATCACCACGACCGCCTCAACGGACTGCTCTCGGCCCGTGAAAGCCTCGAACGACGTGATGGCCCGCGGGTTCTTGTTATCCAGCAGAGTGAAATCCTGTTGCTCGAGCCCCTCCGACAAGCGGCCCGGACTTCGGAGTGACGACGACGTCAAGATAGATCCTGCCCTTGCCGGGCTGGGCTTGCGGACTATTCTGCTGGGCTAAAGTTCCCCCGGCGCATAGCAGAGCCACAAGAAGAGAGGAGCCGAGGCGTGCGTGGGTGAACATAAGCTGCACCCTCCGTGGAAAGGCCCGCCCGACGTCGCTCGAGCCCTTCGCCGCGCTTGATCGCGCCCAGTGTGCCAGTCACACGGACGCGGGTCAAGGTCGACGCATTCCCACGCAGCCGGAATTTCCTTTTTGCTTCAAAAAACAGAGCGGTTGTCCCTGAACTCTGGCATTTCGGCTGTTCCCCCCTTCTCGGACTGTTTGCAGACGCGACACCCTCAAATTTGCTCGCCTGACGCGCGTGCTAGACTCACCAAAGGCTGGTCAGATTCCCCAGCCGGTCCGCGCCCATCGCCGATCCGTTTGCGAATCCGGCGCGGCCTCGCGATCGCCTTTCGATCGCCCTAAGGAGAACGAGATGAGAAAAGTCTCCGCGGCAATTTTGTCTCTACTCGCATGCGTCGCATGTGCGCCGGCATGGGCGGCGCGGCCCGCCAAGGCGGCTTCCCCCGCCTTGCCCGCCGAAGCGGATTCATCGCGTAGGCTGGGCCTGCCCGCGCCCGCACCCGCGCCCGCGCCCGCGCAATCCGAATGCGCTGCCGGCAACGCGAGCAAGGGAGAAGGAAAATTCACCGGGCAAATTTCCGGCGGGCCGACCGGCACTATGATCGAAGTCACCTCGGGAAAGGACAGCCTCGTTGTCGTATACAACGACTCGGTCCTGATCTGCGAGGGCGGCCAGCTCTCTTCCCCCCGCGCGCTGGCTCTCGGCGCCACTGTCGTGGCTTACGGGCGGTTCGAGAAAAAGGGGAAATCGCCCCAGATGATCGCGACGAAAATTTTGGTCGCGGGACAGCCCGCCGGCGCTAATAATGAGCAGACGCAGGGAAACTTCAACCGCGACCGCTCGAACTCGCCCGTTGATTCATCGCAGGGTTCCAGCCCCGTCGCTGCCCGAGACGATTGGAACAACGGCGCGTCAGGCTCCTCGAATTCGCAGGGTTCCGGCGGGTCGCAAGGGTCCGGTTCTGTCGCTGGACAGGACAGCTGGCAGTCGGGCCCCACGGGCGGCACGAATGGCAAAGGGAACGGCCAGAATTCCACCGCGATCACCTGCACTGCGTTGCTCTTCAGCATCACCATGCGCGAGGACCCCACCGGAAAGATGGGGGGACGGCCCTCCACGAGCGGCATCACCTGCCGGATGCCCGCGGATCAACTGGCTTTGCAACTGACTGGAGAGGCTCTCGACGGCCGCCACGTCTCCGCCCTCAAGCTCGATTCCCAGAACCAATTGGAGGCCATGCTGAACAATGTCGAAATCTCGAGCGTTCAATTCACCACAGACGGCGGGTCGCAGGTTGTGGATGTGACCTTCATTGCCCAGAAGGTCGAAATCACGCACGTGCCGAGCGGTGCCCGCGTGACCTTCTAGCAGCTTATTGAAAAAGGCGGAAGAATTGTGTGGGCCAACTGGAGCCTTTTGATCTGAAGGTGCGAGAATTTCGGGTGCCCGAAATGCCGTACTAGGCGTGGCCGACGCATAAGCGCACTGCAGCCACGAGCTGTTAGGCTTCTACCGAGCCAACATTAAGAGGAGCCGGCCCTTCGGCGTCGTCAACCAGCGCAATCCGGCGCGTAAGGTCCGACATCGATCCACCTACTTCAAGTACTTGAATACCATCTTTTTCCAGCTCGACCTTCATCTCCGGAAACACCCGGTAGTTCGTCACCACCACGGGAACGACCTTTTGCCGATACTTTTCGCCCACTTCCGCGATGTACTGCTTCATTTGTGAATGAGTGCTGCTCGGGAGCGGGTAACGAGAGTCCCCTGTCTTCACCTCTACCAGAATCACGTGATCCGGCTTTCGGACGATGGCATCTGCCGTCAAGTCATTCAGAGACACTTCGGTGTCAACACCGGTCAGACCTGTGGAGAGTGCCTGAATGATTTCTGCGTCCAGCGATGAACCACTCATTTTGCGCCTCGGGTCAGGAGTCTTAACGTGGAAAGTCCTAAACCCTTCAAACATTGCCGCACTCTAACCGCGACGAACTTCAAACTCTATTCTATCCCTATTGCTCTCGTAGTTCAAGGTCGCTTCCACGACGCCGAAGACGAGGAAAACGCAGAGACTGATGAGGGACGACCACAAAAGAGATTTCTTGTCCAAACCAAAGTAGATGATCGGGACTGCGGTAAGCGCCGCGATAATTTTCGGCTGTAGTTCCTTCCAACTCAACTGCTCTTTCAAGGCTCTCCCCCACGTCAAACCCTGGCCTTCCACGCCGGTCTCATATCCGCTGTCCTCGAACAGCCGGATTACCAGCAGCTTGCCCTTTGTTTTCGGATCGTGTTTGATCTTCTCCAGCAGTTGGTTCGTGAATATCTCGGACGCGTCGAGCAATGTCTTGGCACTAACGGCTGGCGTCAGACCTTCGAGATGGTAGGTGCTGACATTCAAGAATATCGTCCTCGCAATTACGAAGCAATTTCGTACGGTGGACTGGGCGAATAATGACCCACTCGGCGGGGATGATTTGTATCTGCGGCTCGCCGCATACGCATCTGCCAACGGCATGTCCGCGCCCAACGCCGGTGGCCGAATGGCCTTGAGCAGATCTTCGGCTACGAACGACGAGCCGTGCTTATGCTTAATATCGATTTCGCAGTACACGGTCTCCTCAACCGCCCGCAATCCCGATTTCACATTTTGTCGGGGGATTATTATCGTTATTAAGAAAACCTGAGTCAATATTTCAGCGAGCGGTCTGGGACAGAGGGGCGCGGGAAACTTGGCGAGTATCAGCAAGTCAATTACGTCGCCTTTCTCGACTCAGCCGCGCCGCATCCCACGGCACGGCCTGCCCCAAACCTGGCAAAAATCGCATCTTCGCCGCACGCCCGTATAGGTTCTAACCACGAGTTCCCAAAGGACTTGCGGAACGTCCCCGCCGGACTCGATTTGACAGCCATATTACAATATGGCATGATACTTAAAAGGCAATCTAACGTCGCTCATGGCAGTCCCTCCTCTTCCTCCTCAGTTCTCCCTAACTTTGCATTTCTAATCGAAACACACCGGGAAACAGAAATCGCCGCAAGTCCCCTTATATCAATGACATCCATTTTTCTAATCGAAACAAAACAAGGGGGCGCTCCGGCCGGAAATCAAAGCGATTCATCGAGAGTAAACCCACGAGCCTGCCCGCTATGGCGGCCCAGACAGGGGCGGTCCCTCCTCTACCTCCTTCGCTTCCGGCTTTTCCAGCCTCGAGCCTCCAGCTTCTGGCTTCCAGAATTCTAATCGCAACTCCAGCGAATAGAAATCCCCTTAACTAACTGAAAACAAACGATGGCGACCCATTCTAATCGCAACAAAAGGAAGGGCTCCCGTGGCCCCGGCGAGGGGCGCACGGGAGAAATGAGGGGGTATTCGGCCTGTCCGTTTTACCCTGAGAGACCCACGGTGTGGGTTTCGAAGGGCAGGCGGATGAGCGCAGAGCCCCGCGAAAATTTGCATCCCGGTGCCTCCCCGGTGTACATTTCTTAGCCCCTTCAAGGAGACCCTGACCACATGGAACCAACCGCGGATATCGCATTGATTGGCCTGGCAGTTATGGGCCAAAACCTCATCCTGAACATGAGCGACCACGGCTACAAGGTCGTGGCGTTCAATCGCACCGTTTCCAAAGTAGACGAGTTCATGAACGACGCCGCCAAAGGCCACAAAAACGTTATTCCCGCTCATTCCCTGGAAGAAATGATCGGTCTGCTCAAGCGCCCCCGCAAAATCATGCTCATGGTCAAGGCCGGGAAGGCTGTGGACGACTTCATAGATAGCATCCTGCCTCACCTCCAGCCGGGCGACCTGATCATTGACGGCGGCAATTCTCATTTTCCCGATACCATTCGCCGCACCAAGTCCCTCGAGAGTAAGGGCCTACTGTTCGTCGGCACTGGCGTTTCAGGCGGAGAGGAAGGCGCGCGTTTCGGCCCCTCGATGATGCCCGGCGGGAGTCCCAAGGCGTGGCCTCTTGTGAAAGGCATCTTCCAGGCCATCGCTGCCAAGACGCCGTCCGGCGAGCCTTGTTGCGACTGGATGGGCTCGGATGGCGCCGGCCATTACGTCAAAATGGTCCACAACGGCATCGAATACGGCGACATGCAGGTGATCTGCGAGGCCTACCAGCTCATGCGCGAGGGTCTCGGCCTCTCGAACGACGAAATGCACCAGGTCTTCACCGATTGGAACAAGGGCGAGCTTGATAGTTTCCTCATCGAAATCACGCGCGACATCCTGGCGTACAAAGACGCCGATGGCTATATGGTGGATAAAATTCTCGATACCGCCGGACAGAAGGGCACCGGCAAGTGGACCAGCATCAGCTCTCTCGATCTCGGCATGCCGCTCACACTGATCGGCGAGGCCGTCTATGCGCGCTGCCTCAGCGCCATGAAGGACGAGCGCGTGGCCGCATCCAAGATCTTGAAAGGGCCGAAATTCAAGTTTACGGGCGATAAAAAAGATTTCATCGAGGACATTCGCCAGGCCCTCCTGGCCTCCAAGCTCGTCTCCTACGCCCAGGGTTTCATGCTGCTGCGCGAGGCCGCGCGGGAATATAAATGGGACTTGAGCTATGGCGGCATGGCGCTGGTGTGGCGTGCCGGCTGCATCATCCGCTCCGCCTTTCTCGATAAAATCAAGGAAGCCTTCGACCGCAATCCTAAACTCACCAACCTGCTGCTCGATCCCTACTTCTGCGGCGTGATCGAGCGCTGCCAGGCGTCCTGGCGGCGCGTGGTGGCCAAGGCCGTCGAAGCCGGAGTCGCCGCTCCGGCCTTCACCACGGCGCTCGCTTTCTACGATGGCTACCGCAGTGAACGCCTCCCCGCCAACCTTCTGCAAGCGCAGCGCGATTATTTCGGCGCCCACACCTACGAGCGAATTGACCGGCCGCGCGGCCAGTTCTTCCACACGAATTGGACCGGCAAGGGCGGCACCGTGTCGGCGGGAACGTACACGGTCTAGCGGCCTTTTCTGCCCCGGATTTATGGCGTGCGGGCACACAACATGAAGATGGACGAGAGAATTTTCCCCGATCTCGATGCGCTGAGCCGCGCCGTCTTCGAAGAGTTGCTGCGCATCTTGCGGGATGCCGTCGCCGCGCGCGACCGCTTCTCCATCGCCCTGTCGGGGGGGCATACGCCCATAAAGCTGCACGTTCTCTGGGCCCACGCGGAAAGGTACGGCCTTCGGATACCCTGGGACCACGTACACCTCTTCTGGGGCGACGAGCGGTACGTCCCGCACGACGATCCGCTCAGCAATTACCGCATGGCCCGCGAAACTCTCATCGAGCATGTGCCAATCCCCGCCGCCCACGTCCATCCCATGCTGGCGGATTATCCCCAGCCCGAAAACGCCGCCGAATCCTACGAGACGGAACTGCGCAGATTCTTCGGCCCGGCAAACCCGGCTTTCGATCTTCAACTCATGGGTCTAGGGCCCGAAGGCCACACCGCATCTCTATTCCCCGGCTCTCCCGCGCTCGAAGAAACCGAGCGCTGGGTGGTGGCCGTGGAAGCGCCCGCAACGCCCCCGCGGCGGCTGACTCTGACTCCCGCCATGCTCAATTGGGGCCGGAACACTTTTTTCCTCGTATCGGGCGAGGACAAGCGCGAAATCATGGCTGCTCTCCGCGGCGAGCCCGAATCGAATTCCAGCCAGTATCCCGCCGCGCGTATACGCCCCTGCGGCCGTGTCTTGTGGTTCCTGGACGAAGCGGCAGCGGGAAAATGAAGCCATCACATGCCCCCACTGGACGACTTGTACCTGTCTCCGCGTACCATTGACGCCCCCCCGGCTACCCTCCTAGGATTGACCAGGGCGAAAACTCTACGCCTGCTAAAAGGCTCTTTTATCTACTGTGTTTTGTTCCAATTGGGGGGAGACTCAAGAGGATGATGTTCCGAGAAGGCCTGCCAAGAGAAATTCGGATGAGACAGAAGCGGCGTGGACCACGCATGAACTCGCGTGTCCCGGTGACCATTGAATGGAATGGCCAGCACACCGAGCCGTTGCATTTTGAAGAAGGGTTTACGCGCGTTGTGAATAACTACGGCTGCCTGCTCGTGAGTCCCAAGGAAGTCGATGTGCAGCAGCGGCTCCTGCTGACGAATCGTTCCACGCGGCAGGCGGCAGAGGGTGTGGTTGTCTGGAAGGGAACACAACGGCCCGACGGCTGGGATCTGGGAGTGCAACTGGTCGCCGCGGACCTGAATTTTTGGGGTGTCGAACTCTAAGACGGGGTGGTTTCTTTGAAAATGGATAGCGTGAAAGTCCTACAGGCGCAGTCTTCTGCGACTCTGGCGCATGCGAATGCGGTGTTGGTGACTGAGACGGTATCTCCGCAGCGGAGTCCCGCTCCTTCTCCGCGAGCGATTCCCATGAGGCAGGATCGTCCGGGGAACGAGAAGCGGCGCACGCAGCGCGTGTTGCTTCGCATTCGCGTCAATATTCATGTGGCCCTTGATGGGAAGGCGACATCTTTTGAGGTGAATACGGTGAGTGTGAACCCCCACGGCGCTCTCCTCGTGATGGAGCAGAAGCTTCCCTGCGAGACGAGACTTGTCCTCGAGCATTGCGGCACAAAGGAGCGGATTGCTTGCGGGGTCACGCACCCCCCCCGGGAATCACCCGAAGGATTTCACATCCCCATCGAATTCGATTCGCCCGCTCCCGATTTTTGGAGGATTACGTTTCCGCCTGCCGATTGGCGCGCGGAAGATCTGTGAGACGGGCCGCGTGGTGCAGCGGCGGAGCCATACGCGCGTGTTACTGCGGCGTGCTTGCGCCGATCGCGAAGGTCGCTTTGTCCGCGGCAGTATTATCGAAGCGATCGCCAATCTGCACGGCGATCGTGTGCTCTCCGGCTGAAAGTCCCGAAAGCCGAATCTGGTAGGTTTCCCGCGGGGCGTCGGAAAGCAGTCCTTCCGGAAAGATCATTTTCCATTCTCCCGCATCGAGGCTATAGCGCGCCTGCGCGATGGGTGTGGAGGCGCTGATCGCATCGAATGACACGTCCGCGTTCGAACCATCCGGTTTCGCGCTCAGACCTTCAATCCTTGGGGGGGTGTTCGCAATCTCGAAGCGGTCGCTTTCGTGCTCCGCGGAAAGCGCCTGATCGGGCGGATTCGAGGGAGAGTCCGAGGCCACGATCTTGAGCTCGTACGCGCCATCGGGCATGGTGGTGGTATCCCAGGAGTAATACCGCTCGGTAAGTTTGTCCTTCAGGAGGCGCCAATTCTGTTCTCCCTCGCCGCGATAATAAATCGTGTACGCGAGATCGTCATCGTTGTCGTCGTGCGCGCTCCAGAGGACCGCTTGGTATCCCTTGCCTTCAAATCCCTGCGGCGGCGCCTCCATTCTGGATGCCTTGGGGGATGTTTCCGCGTTCAAAATGAGCGGGGAGGGATTTCCGCCTGGGCTGCGCGGATTACGGAGTGCCACCGGCACCGGGGTTCCCTGGCCCGTGGGCGGCGGCGCAAATCCAGCAACGCGAATGCCGGGGTCCTGCACGGCAATATCGTCAATCACGGGCGCGACATTCTTCGGCAAGTACGCGAGACTCACCCAGTGAACGCTGGGCGCGGCTCCGCCATCAGCGGCCGTAAAAACAGCCTTCCATTGCGCGAATCGCGCGGGCGGGCAGCCGGCCGTTTCTCCCGCGGCCTGATTGTATGGGCCGGCCCAGGAGCTCCAATTGGCCTCCGGATCCGATGTGTTGCCGGAACGCACATAGAACTCAACCTTTCCTTGCGTCGCGCCGTTTTCGCCCCACCACGCGAGCCGGCCCCAGCGCGAAAATATTTTCGCGTCGAAGGCGCTGGACTCGAAAGTTCCATTCGGCTCGTAGCCCGGGCCGAGGACGAAGATTTTTCCGGGGTTTGCCGTGGCGGCGAAGATTCTGCCATCGGCGCCGGCCAGGAAACTTGTGACTTGCGCGGAAGAGGTCTTGGCGATGGCCGAGTACACCTCGTTGCCTTCGATCTCGATGAGTTCTCCCGTATTACCTGTGCCGAGGAGAAGTTTTCCGGAGGAAAAGCCCAAGGCGAAGACGAGTTTTTCCCGCGAGGTCCAAACTGTTTCCGGCGAACCGTCCGGCGCAATTTTCACGATTTCCGCGCCACCTTCCGCCGGGCTGGGGAACGGAAAGGCAGGCGCGGCTTGTACAGCCTGAGCTTGCGTTTGCGATAGGGCCAGACCCTCCGAGGCGGCGGCCAAGATACTGGTCTGGAGCGCTGGCGCAGCATTCTGAATGGCGAAGGGCGCTCCCTGCGTGTGGGTTTTCTCCCCCACAGCGGCAGCATAAAGATTTCCGGCGGCATCCTCGACGAGCGAAATCACCTCGCTTTTGGCAGTCTCATAAACGACAAAGGGCGCCCCGGCCTCGGGAATGGCACGAGGATCTTTCCGAGCGATTTCGAGGCGCAGGATAAGCCCGCTGGGCGCCGTGCCCACCAGCAGGTTGCCTTTCGAATCGAAGGCCAGAGACCGCGCGTGGCGCTCATTACTTTGATAGAAAAGCGCGCCCTTGCCATCCGGTGTGACGGCAAAAACCTCGCCTTTATCGCCAGTAGCGACGAAGAGAGTGCCCTGGGAATCGAACGCCAAAGCCCAGATATATTTTGCTTTGGGATCGAAAAAGACGGTTTTTTGTCCGTCCGGTGTGACCTTGTAGACTTTGCCGTCCGGAGAAGTGGCTACATACAAGTTGTCGCTCGCGTCGAAAGCGATTGCCTGCGCGGCGAGTTCGGGGGATTCAAAAACGGTCGTCGGTTTGCCCGTATCATCGAAGCGCAGGACCTGTGCGTTCGAACCGCCCGCCGCAAAAAGACGCCCATGCGAATCGAGGCGCATGGCCCAAAGGTATGCGAGATTGGGATCGGAGAACGATTCGAAACGGGGTGCGGGCGTTAATACCCCGTCGCTGCGGATGGCCACTCCCTTTGCCATGCCCTTCTCGAATTCGGAGAAGTCCGATTGGCGCCAGTAGCGCGTGTGTTCGGCGTACGCGGGCGCGGAGGGAAGAAAAGCGGTCGCCAGCAGGCACACGAGAATAGTTCGGCGGTCCATCAGTCAGCGTCTCCTTTGGCAGGTGCCTTCACTTTACCGTAATGGCCAGTACGCGCTCGCCCGCGATCACCTGATGCATCTCAACCGACCACTCTCCTGCCGTGGATTGCCAGAGCAAGCGCGCGCTACCCGGATTTTGGCGCTGGTCGAGGATGTTGATTTCAGAGACGGGCACGTTGGGCATCTCCTTGTCTTCCACGAGAATCGTCGGCGTGGGTTGAAGAAGGGTGGCGTAGAGACGGTCGTTGGGGCGCTCGCGGTTCACCAGGTTGATCAACTCCTCCAAGCCTGGGAGCTGCGCCTCCGAGCCGGCCGCAAGGGATTGCACATTGCGGTTTAGAAATCCGGCGTCACTGACGACAAATTCGAAGCTGCCCGGCGCGGCTTGGGCTGGAATCGTTGCCGGAATCTCCTGGAGGAAGGGCGCGCCCCGGTAAGGACGCAGCATGACTTTTATGGTCACCGTATCGCCAGGTTGGACTTCGCTCTTTTCGAGCCAGGCTTGGTCAATCATCGCCCAGCGGCGGGTCGGCAGCTCCTTGACACGCACGCTGATTCCCTGCACCTGCGGGATTTCATAAGGATTCGAGTAGATGCGTTCGAATGCGCCCTCGACGCCGAGAGCCACGAACATGCCGGAGGGAACGGGCTGATCGGTGGGAGCGAATAGATTTTCGATCTTCACGGGCGTGTGGCCTTTTACGTCAATGGCAGCGTCCATTTGCAATGTCGCGCCTTCTCCGTATGCCGGGTTGCCAGTGATGCCGTTGAACACCGCCAGAGCGACAAGCAGGGGCGTGAGTTGAGGGTTTCCGATCACTTCAAAATGGAAGTCTTTTTTGGCGGCGGGCGTCTCGAGACTTACATCGAGAGGAATCATCGGAGGTCCCGCCCCGAGCGTGCCCATCACGGCCGTGCGGCGGTCCTCCGTGAGCGTGCCGATAACTCCGCCGGTACTCATGATTTTTGTCGACTCCATCGAGGAGGAAAGCGTCAGTAGAACGTGCGCGCGCGAAAGCGGCAAGGCTATATGGCCGAGACCGAATAGGGTATGCCCGCAAGCCAGAATGCGATCGCCTTCGACGACGGTCACCGTGCAGCCCACGGACAGAGAGAGATCTCCGCGAATCAAATCCATTCCGACCATGTCGCCCGGCTTAATGTTGGCGTCATCGGGAGAAGCCGGTGCGGCGCCTCCCGCCATGGCCGTCATGCCCCAGGCGGAAAGATTCTTGCCGAATTGGGCGAGCGTTTCGGGATAGAGGCCGGCGGAAATCAGCGGTGTTTCAATGGGGACTAAAGATTGGCCGGGCCCCGCAGACGTACTCTGCGCAAATTCGTCCGGCAGAGAAACATGCGACGCAGGGATATCGGGTTCCATGTTCCCGGGCGCTCCCGGCTGCGGCATTTCGGGTGATGCCGGGAGCTTTTCCACCTCGAGCATCTCTTCGATGGGCGTGACGCCCCCGATGGCATCTTTCGTGAATGTGCCCAGCTTCAGGGAAAGCGCGCCGGCGAGCTTGCCGTCAAAAAAGACGGGGCTGCCGCTCATTCCGGCGGCGACGCCCGTGGATTCGGCCTTATCGCCCAGGAGTTGCACGAGAATCACATCCTGCTTGGGCCCCAAAGCATTTTGGAGGATACCGATGACAACAAGATCGACGGGCTCGATTTGGTCGCCGGAAAAAATCGTGTAGGCAATGCCCTTCATTCCGGGTTTCACGTCACTCAGAGGGAATAGCGCGGGAGAATCACCCGCTCGGACTACAGGGCCTAAAGCGAGAAGCAGCAGGGAAAGGATGGCCAGACACAGGCTCCGAGGCGCCAAAGACATGAGAGAACCATGATACCCGCGGCAATCGCGCGAAGCAAATGATGCGCCATTTTCACGCAACATCAGGGAGTCTCGATGCACGCAAGGATTTCCGCTTTCGATGGACGAGAGAGTTTTTCCCGTCGTGGGCACCGTCGCATACTTCAGGGTTGCAACGCATCGGCGAAGGGAACTTCGAAAAACATCAGGGGCTTGTTCGAGGGGAGAATGGCGGCGTCCGGCACGTACAGGCTCAGCGGCGGGCCAGCGACATGTCTCGGCCCAAATCGAAGAATAGGAAACCGTGAATCGTGGCCATGGGCGGCACAATGTCCCCGTCGAGCGCCAGGGGGCGCAGGATATCCGCGAGCTTGTCAACTTTGCTGTCCGGGTGGCTGGGTATGCCAATAGGGAACCGCGGGATGGCCGGGGGCGGCGGGCCGCCGGGATGAGCAATCTCACGGGCCACTTCATATACAGTCATCCAATCAATGTCCTGAGTCTCGCCGGAGGTAAGGCGCACATCGAGCTGAACCGTGCTCAGGTCAATGTGAATCGGCTGGGCGGTATCGTTGCGGAGGAAGACTTCCACCGGCAAAATTCCCGCCGGGACCGGATTGGCCTTGCCAAATTTTTCCTTGGCGCGGGCCGCATCCGTGTACGGGTCGGCGGAAAGGGTCATTCCCTCGTGGCTATCCTGGGAGAGGGAAGGAACGGGCGCCGAGGCTTCAGGCGATGTCTGCTGTGAATCGGAATTCTGGCGCGCAAAAGGGAGCGCACAGAGGAGCGATATCGCCAGAAAGAGCGAAAAAGTTCGCATGTTTGTTCCTGCGATGCCCCCGGCGCGCGGGAAGTTGTGCGCGATTTCGACCGCTGCCACTATAATACCGGTCTTGCGCGCCCGGAAGAGAATCGTGGCCGCGCGTGCTTTGCCTTCCGAATGTATTTTCTTTACATCATGCTCACGGCGGCAGGCCTATTCATACTTGCGCCGTACTATGCCCTGCGCGGATGGCGCCGCGGGGAAGGATGGCGCGCCGTGCGCGAGCGCCTGGGCGGAGTATCTCCGCGGACGGCAGCTCGCGCAGCCGCCTGCGCCTCGGAAGAAGGTGCGGTCCAGGGAGGTCTCCGGGGAGCGATTTGGGTCCATGCCGTCTCGGTGGGCGAGGTTCTGGCGGCCAAGTCGCTTGTGGAAGGGCTGAAGCGGTGTTTTCCGGTGAGCGCGGTGCTCGTCTCGACGACGACGGAGACAGGCCAGCGCCTCGCGCAGGAGCGTTTGCAATGCGCCGACGGTATTTTTTATTTTCCGTGGGATGGAATCGTGCCGGTTCGCCGCGCTCTCGGAACGATTCGTCCCGCCGGCGTGGTGATTATGGAGACGGAAATCTGGCCGTTTTTTTTGCGCGAAGCGCGGCGACGGAAGATTCCCGTAATCTTTGCGAATGCGCGCATCTCGGAGCGGTCGTTTGCGCGCTTCCAGCGCTTTCGATTCCTGGTCGGCGGATTTTTTGCGCGCACTCTCGAAGACGCCGAACTCTTTTTGGCGCAGACATCTGAAGATGCCGCGCGCCTGGATGCCATGGGCGCGCCCGAGGACCGCGTGAAGGTCACCGGCAACCTGAAATACGACGCGGAGTTGCCGGAAATCGGCGCGTTCGCCGCATGGCTCGCGGACCAGGCTCGCGTGCAGGAGCGCTGGCCGATCGTGGTTGCCGGAAGCGTGGCGGCGGAGGAAGAAGAGGCGGTGCTGGCCGCCTACGACGTTGTGCAGCGGCAATGGCGGCGGGCGCTGCTCGTGCTCGCGCCGCGCAAGCCGGCCCGATTTGACGGCGCCTGCGCCGTCGTCGCCACGGATGGGTGGAACGTGATTCGCCGCAGCCGGCTCAATCTCGCGGGCACGCTCGACGAGAACGCGGATGTGGTGGTGCTCGATTCGATCGGTGAGCTGGGAGGAATCTACTCCCTCGCGGATGCTGTTTTTGTAGGCAGCTCGCTCGTTCCCGGCGGGGGGCACAACATACTCGAGCCGGCCTGGTTTTCGCGGCCCCCGGTTTTTGGGCCATCCATGGAAAACTTTCGCGACATGGCCAACCAGTTTCTTGCGGCCCAGGCGGGAGTCCAGGTGAAGAGCGCGCAGCAGCTTGGGAAAGTCTGGGTGCAGCTCATCGAAGACGACGCTCTGCGCAAGCGCATGGGCCGCGCCGCGCGCGAGCTATCGGAGAGAAATCGAGGTGCCACGGCGCGGGCGCTCGATTGCATTGCCGCCGTGCTCGACGCCAAAGGACGTTCCGCGTGAAGTTCAAGGATGCGCTGCTCTGGCCGCTCGCGTTGCCATACGGCGCGGCGGTGCGTCTTCGAGCGGGGGCATACCGCATGGGCATTTTTCGCGAACGCCGCCTGGAGGGAGTCGTCATCAGCATTGGCAACCTTACCGCAGGGGGAACAGGCAAGACGCCGATGGTCTTTTGGCTCGCGGAGTGGCTGGCGGCGGAGGGCAAGAAGCCCGGGATATTGACGCGGGGCTATCGCGGCCAAGCATCGCCCGAAGGCGCCACGAGCGATGAGGTGCAAATGCTGAAGGCGCGCCTGGGCGACAGCGCGGCTTTCGGCGTGGGCGCCGACCGCCTGGCACGCGGGCGCGAACTTGCTGCGCAAGGCATCCGATGGTTCATTCTCGACGATGGCTTTCAGCACATGCAGCTTGCGCGCGACGTGGACATCGTCCTGATTGATGCCACGCATCCCTTCGGTGGCGGGCACCTGCTTCCTGCCGGACGCCTGCGCGAGCCGCAACGGGCGCTCGCGCGCGCGGACATCGTCGTCATTACACGCTCGAGCCATGCTCCCGCCGTGGAAGCCGCCATCCGGCGCGATTCGAACGCCCCGGTCTTTTACGCCCGCCCGCGCCTCGATTCGGTTCGAAGCCTCCGCGGCGGCTACCCCGGCGTGGACGATCCGGCGGCGCGCGAACGGAAATTCTATGCTTTCTGCGGCATCGGCAATCCCTCCGCGTTCCTCGCCGACCTGCGCGATTGGGGATTTCAAATCGCCGGCCACGCGTTTTTCCCGGACCATCATCGCTATACGCCGCAGGATGTGCGCGACATTCAAGCGCGGGCGCGACAAGCGGGAGCCGAGGGCGCGATTTGCACGGAGAAGGACGTTTTTAATCTCCCGGGCGTGCCCTGGGATGAATGCGGCGCGTGGTATTGCCGCATCTCGCTCGAGATCGCCCGCGAGGATGAATTCTGGCGCGCCATACTGGCGGCCATGGGATCCCGCGAGTGATTGGCGCGTTTGGCGCCGCTGTGATACCTTCACGCGCGGCTCGTATTTGGAACGTTCGGAAGGGGAATCAGTGAGCGCCGTTCGAAGAAAAGGGAAGCACGCGGCAAAGCAGCCGCTGTGCGCAGGCATGGATGCCAGCGTGGACCTCACACGGCTGCTGGATATCGTCGGCGCATTCGCCCGCCAGACGATTTGCGTGGTGGGCGATTTCGTTCTCGACGAGTTCATCTCCGGCGAAATTTCGCGCGTCTCCCGCGAAGCCCCGGTGCTGATTCTGCGCCATCGGCGCAGCGAGAGCTATCCGGGAGGCGCGGCGAATGCCGTGAACAATCTAGCCGACCTGGGCGCGCGCGTTTTGCCCGTCGGCGCGGTGGGAGACGACGAAGGCGGCCGTGCGCTCCTGAGCTATTTCCGGCGCAAGCATGTAAATGTCTCCGGCATTCTGCGCGTCAAGAACTGGACGACAGCGACGAAGACGCGCTACCTTGCCGGATGGACGCACACGACCGAGCAGCAAGTGTTGCGCGTGGACCGCGAGCCGGATGGCGAGCTTCCGCCACGAGTCCAGGAGGCGGTGGAACGCAAGGCCCGACAGGTTGCGCGGCGAGCGGGCGCCGTGCTCATCTCCGATTACGGCTTGGGCGCAGCGCCTCCGCCGCTCGTGTCCAAACTGGGCGCGAAACGAGTCACGCTCGATTCGCGCTATCGGTTGCTTGCCTATCGCGACGCAGGAGTGACGGCCGCAACTCCCAACGAGCCGGAGCTGGAGGCTGCCTATCAAGCACGCGTGGGCGCGGACACACGCAAGGTCGAGGAACTCGGCGAGCGCGCGCTCGGCGACATGGGCCTCAAGGCGCTGGTCGTGACGCGCGGCAAAGACGGCATGGTTGTGTTCGAGCGCGGCTCGCAAGGCGCGCGGGAAGGCGCGTGCCCTCCGCGGCACATCCCGATATATGGATCGGATGCGCCGGTGGACGTTACCGGCGCCGGGGATACGGTGATCGCCGTCTTCACGCTTTCTCTCGCGGCCGGCGCGTCGTATCTCGAAGCCGCGCACCTTGCCAACTACGCCGGCGGGATCGTGGTGATGAAGCGGCGCACCGCGACGGTCACGCGCGCGGAGTTGGAAGCCGCCTTGCGCCGCGAAGCGACGGCGCAGCGCTAGTACCGTTCCAACTTATTACCACGAACTTGAAATGGCGCAAGCCAATGGGAATGATGCATGGAAGACCTCGGATGTTTGACTAGAAAAGTTGGAACGGCACTAGAGTCCGCATGAACACGCGCGAAAAAATTCTTTCCCGCGAAGGGCTCCATGGCGTGTTCGAGGAGCATCGCCGCGCCGGGCGAAAAATCGTGTTCGCCAACGGCGTGTTCGACCTTCTCCACGCCGGCCACGTCCGCTACCTCGAGGCGGCGCGCGAGGAAGGGGACGTCCTGGTTGTGGGCGTCAATTCCGATGCGAGCGCGCGGAAACTCAAGGGCGAGGGGCGCCCCGTGCTGACGGAGCGCGCGCGCGCGTCGCTGGTGGCGGCGCTTGACGCCGTGAACTACGTGGTCATCTTCGGCGAGCTGGACGTCCGGTCGCTGCTCCGCGAATTTCAGCCGGATGTCCATGCCAAGGGAACCGATTATGCGCCGGACACCCTGCCGGAGCGCGAGCTCGCGGCGCTTCTCGGCGTTCGCATCGCGATCGTCGGCGATCCCAAGCAGCACTCAACGCGCGACCTCCTGGCGCGCCTGCGCCAACGGACCGATGGCTGACCCGCGATTTCTGCTTGTCCGTCTCAGCTCGCTGGGCGACATCATCCACGCCCTTCCCGCGGCTGCGGCGCTCCGCGACACGTTTCCTGAGGCGCGCATTGACTGGGCCGTCGAGCGGAAGTGGGCCAGATTGCTCGAAGGAAATCCCGACCTGAACGAAATCATCCCGCTCGATCGCACGAGCGCCGGAGGGGTGGCGCGCACGATCCAAAAATTGCGCGCGCAGAAATACACCTGTGCGGTGGATTTTCAGGCGCTCTACAAATCGGCGCTGCTCACCTTCGCATCCGGAGCGCCGCGCCGCATCGGTTTCGAAAGCGGTTACGCACGCGAGGGGCTGGCGGCGCTCCTCTACACGGATCGTCTGAATCCGCGAGGCGCGCACAAGGTGGAGCACAATTTGACTCTTGCCGAGCGCGCCGGCGCGCGAAAATCCGCGCCGCGATTTCCGCTCGCGATTCGCCCGGAAGATGACGAGCGCGTCGAGCGCGAATTGGCCTCGCAGGGAGCGCGCGATTTCTTCGTGCTGAATCCCGGCGGGGGATGGCGATCGAAGTGCTGGCCCGCGGAACGCTACGGCGAATTGCACACCAGGCTGGCCCGGCATTATGGAATGCGCGGCGTGGTCAGCTTCGGCCCCGGCGAGGAGGATCTGGCGCGGCAGATGGTGGAAGCAGCGGGAGATTTTCCTCCGCTTGCGATTCCCCTCGAACTTGGCCCTTTGCTGGCGCTGCTTCGGCGCGCGAAGTTCGTCGTCTCCGCCGACACGGGCCCGCTGCACCTAGCTTCGGCGCTGGGCACGCGCACGGTCGGCCTCTTTGGACCTACCGACCCATCGCGTAACGGTCCGTTTTCGCCGAACGACATCACGGTGCGAAATCCGCGATTCTGCGTGACGACCTACCGCCGCGGCAAGACGCATTCGCCCGGCATGCTTTCGATCACAGTGGACCAGGCCTTTCACGCGGTCGAGCGCCGCATGGAGGCCGCGGCGTGACCCAGCCGCGAAAATTCTGGATGCGCTGGCGCGTCCGTGCCGGCTATCCCGTCGCCGTAATTTACTTGCTTCTCGCCAGGCCGTCGCCGCGTTCCATTCTCTGCGGTGCAGTGGTTGCTGCACTGGGGCTGATCGTTCGAAGCGCCGCCTCGGGCCATCTGCGGAAGGATAGGGAACTCGCCGTCGGCGGGCCTTACGCCCGCGCGCGCAACCCGCTCTATTTCGGCAGTGCGCTGCTTGCCGCGGGATTCGTCATCGCGGGGCGCTCCCTATGGGCGGGCGCGCTCGGGACGATTTACTTCGCGGTCTTCTATTACGCGGTGATGCGCGCCGAGGAACGCGATCTTCATGACCGCTTCGGCGACGTGTTTGACGAATACGCGAAGCGCGTCCCTCTGTTTTTCCCGAGCCTCACAGGCGGGCGCGCGGGCGAACTCTCCCCGGCCGGGGAAGCGGCGGCGTCCGCGAACGCGAAAAAGTTCTCCTGGGCGCAGTACCGCCGCAATCGGGAATACAAGGCCTTCATCGGAACGATTGCCGGCCTCGGAATCGTGTGGCTGCGAATGGAGCTTCGGAACCGACTGGGTTACTGAGCGGGTTGGTCTATTGCAGGCGGTACACGGCATGCATCACGCGCTGGAACTTCGGCCTGTAAATCAGGTCGAACGCGCGTTCTTTGCCGGGAAACATTTCGAGCGCCACGCGGCGCGTGGCCGCCACCATTCCCGCGGCTTCCTCCGGCGAAAGGCTGCCTTCCGCAATCGTGTCGAGCGTGAGGTGAACCAAAATCCGCAGACGCCGGATGCGCCGACTTTCTTCGTCGATTTCTTCCTGGGTGGGCGCAAGTTTCACGCCTTCAAGCATGGTTTCCATGTGCTGGTGTGTGGCTCGTCCTTGAACTATTATGGGTAGGGCATGGGAGGCGCGCAATAGTACTCGAGCTCCCGGTTACATAAGGGTATTCCATGCCATGGAAGGTTTTCAATCGCATGAAAGACCATTCTCCCGAACGTACCGTGGTTGCCCACACGGCCGACACGGTTTCCGAGGCCCTGGTGATCCGCGGCCTGCTCGAAAGTGCGGGAATTCGTTCCTTCGGATCCGTTACCGCCGACCCCTTTCCGGTGAACGAACCGCCCGAGGGAACGCATGGCACGGAAATTTTGGTTCCCGAATCGCAGGCGGCCGAGGCTCGCCGCGTGATTGCCGAGTACGTGAAGGGCAATGCGGGCACGAACAGAGCATCGGATAAATAATCCGCAGCGAAGGCTCGCCCCGCCCCGCTCCTGATCTACTGCGGATGATTTTCCCCGAAGGTATGCACGAAGAGGCTCTGGCCGTCCGTGAACGCGGTGATGGCGCCGTCGCGGTCGGTGCGAAGCAACCGAATGCCCGCGCTTTCGTACCGTTCGACCACGCTTTCCGCCGGATGTCCGAACGGGTTCCCTTCGCCCACGGAAACAGCGGCCACGCGCGGCGCAACGGCCGCGAGGAACTCTTCCGTCGAGGATGTTTTGCTCCCGTGATGCGGCACCTTCAGGAAATCGGATTGCAGCGGCCCATGGCCTTCGACGATGTTTCTTTCAGCGCCCTGTTCGATATCCCCCGTCAGCAGGAAGCCCACGCGGCCGTCCGAGAGGTGCAACACAAGCGAAACGTCATTTGCGGATTTCCCCGGGATCGCGCCTGCGGGCGGCCAGAGCACGGACATCCGAGCGCCATGCCAGTCGAACTCGCGGCCCTGGCCCTGGTGGATGATGGGAATGCCGCGCTCCCGCGCTTCCGCAAGCAGGCGCTGGAACTCCGGCCTCTCGTCGTCGGCCCCGATCCATAGTTCGCCGACATGGAAATTCCCAAGGATGGCGTGCAAACCATCTATGTGGTCGTGATCCCCATGTGTGAGCGCGACCACGTCGAGCCGCTTCAATCCGCGCGACCATAGATAGGGCGAAACGACCTCCTCGCCCACATCCAGTCCCGAGCGATACCCGCCAATCCATTCCGATCCCGCCAGGCCGCCGCCGTCAACGAGCATCGTGCGGCCGTCGGGAAACGCCGTGAAGATGGAATCGCCTTGCCCCACGTCCAGCACGTTCACTTCGAGGCGTCCGCGTTCGATATCAGGCGCAAATGGATAGGAGGCGACGAGAACCATAAGCACGGCGAGAACGACCGCCGAGACACGCTCCGCGGGGGCCATGCGCGGCGGCAATTGTCTCCTCGTGGTTCGTCCGAACCGCTGCGCCGCGGCCGCGCGAGCTGCCGCCACGAGGCAAATCAGCGCGGCGAAAAAAACGGCCACGAGCCACGCCGGCGGCCCCGGAATGCGATACGACACTCGCGGCAGCCGGCTGAACCAATTCACGGTGGCGAGCAGAGCTCCCGCGCAGAACCCCAGCGCCCTGGCCAGCACCGCGGCCAGCCGCGCCCAGACGAATGTGGCGGCCAGCGTCAGAAATCCGAGCGGGACGATCAAACCCGTCAAAATCATTGCTGGAATATTGCTGATGGGTCCCGCGAGGCTCACGCGGTGAAAATCCTGCGCGAGCAGCGGCATCATGCCCCATTGAATCACCACGGAGAGCAGCATGATTTCCCATAGCCGCAGTCCCACGCGAACCGGGGCGGAAACGAACGAAAGGGCTCGGGTCGAATCCACGGCGGCTAAAGATGGGGCGCGATGCCAGCCACCGCGCGGCCGCGCGCATCTCGATCCGGAATTGGGCGATCTTCGGCGCGTGCGCCCCGTCACGCGTGACATCGCCGAGATGCCTTAACCCCGCGCGATAGGGCTCACTCGTCCGCTCCATCCACGGCAGTGCAAGCCCCGCAATCACTCCGGCCGCAAGGAACGAAAGCTGAAAGCTCGAATCCGCAAGCGAGGATGGGCTCCACGCCAAGATCACAAGCGCCGCGAGCGCCACCGTGTTGAGGAGCTCGACCCGCCGGAAAAACGGCCTCGCGCACAAGTACAGCGCCGCCATCAGCGCGGCTCGCAGGATCGGCGGCCGATCCTGCACCACGCCCACATACGCCGCGAGAGCCGCGAGAGTCAGAAGGCTTGTGAGCGCGATGGGGAATCGCAGCCGGCGGCAGAGCCACAAGAGAAACACCACGAGCGCCCCCACGTGCAATCCCGCAACCACCAGAACGTGATACGCCGCCGTCTTTTGAAATGCCTCGACGACGCTCGAGTCCACAAAGCTCCGGTCACCGAGCACCATCGCTCGCAACACGGCCAGCCGTTCGGGCTGCCCGGGGAACAGGCTGTCGAGGCGCGCCAGCAGGCTCCCATGCATTCGCGCCAGGCGCTGCGTGAAAGTCGGCGGCGGCCGGTCTATCAATTGCAGCAGTTCACCGCTGCGCAAGGACCCCGCGAGATCGATTTTTTGGCGCGCGAGATAGCCGTGCAGATCGAATGCCCCAGGATCGAGGAAATTGCGCGGAGGCCGCGCGCGCACCAGTGCTTCCACGCGGTCGCCCGCGCGCAAGGCCGGCATGGTGTTCGCGTCCTCGTCCTCGCCTTCGCGATTGTGTTCTGCATAGAGATTGAAGCGCAGGCCCCCGCGGACGGGCAGCGCTTCACCCGCCGCTTCCACCTCCTCAAGGTCCATCACGTAGCGGCACCCCCAGGGCATGGGCGTCGGGTCCTCGCGCAGGCGCCCTCGCCAGCGCAATGGCTCGCTCGTGTCCACGCGCCCGGCTGAGATAAGGTGCGCAACGTGGTTTGTCGGCACCGCTGCTCGCTCGGCGCACTGCGCCAGACCGCCAAGCGCGGCCCAGGCGACCAACGCAAAGGCCCACGCCATGGCCATGCGCCCACGCCACAGGAGGATCACGCCTAGCAAAATCGCCGCCACGGCTGCCGCGAGCCATGCCGCTCGGGGCCCCGGCCATCGGCTCGCGGCCAGAATGCCGGCGGCAAACGCCGCGACAATCCACAGAGCCGGTAATCTCATAAGCGCCGGTGCAATTTCACCACCGCCTCCATGTGAAATGTTTGGGGAAAAAGATCGAAGAGCCGCACTTCCGCAATCGTATAGCCTGCGGCGCAGAGAGCCTTCAAATCGCGCCCGAGCGTGGGCGGCTCGCAGGAAACGTACGTGATCCGCGCGGGTGCGGTTTTCGCGAGGCCAGCGATAGCGCCGGGCGTCAGGCCCGCGCGCGGCGGGTCGAGAACGGCGAGATCGGGTTTCCCTTTGTATTTTTCGAGAAACTTTTCCACGTCTGTCGTGCGTATTTCGAGTGCGCCGCTGCCGCGGGCGTTTGCCTCCAGGTCGCGCGATGCCGCTGGATTCGATTCCACGGCCACCACATGGCTGAAGCGCTTCGCAAGCGGCTGCGCAAACAGTCCGACCCCGGCAAAGAGATCGAGCGCCAGGCCGCCTTCCTCGTTCGCCGTCACTTCGCTCGCCAATTCGTCGCAGAGGAAGCGGTTCACCTGAAAGAACGAAAAATGGCCGACGTGATACGCCGCTCCCGCCGCTTCGTATTCGATGAAACCGGGCCCGTCCAATTCCATGCGCTCGCGGCCCGGATCGTGCAGGAGCAGGCTCTCCGTCTCCGGCACAATCTCGCGAATCGCCTTCGCCACTTCCGCGGCGCGCGATGGAAAGCCGGCAAACGTGGCGGTGACAAGCAATTTAGAGTCGTTCGCGCCCGAGAAAGCCTCGATCTCGCGCAATCCGCGCGGCAGTTTGCCCGCCGCCAGCGCCCCGCGCATCGCCAGCAGGGTCTTCAGCAGCAGCGGTGAGAGAACCGCGCAGTCCTCAACCTCGCACAGTGCGGTCGAGCTCGCGCGGAAATATCCGATTGCCAATCGCTCCTCCGCCGCGTCCGTCTCGAGCGGGCGAACCTTCCACTGCGCGCGATTGCGATAGCCCCACGGCGGCGACGCGTGCGCCGCGATTTCCTCGTGCCAATCTATTCCGCCGATGCGCCGCAGCGTCTCGCGCAGGATTTCGACTTTGTATCCGAGCTGCGCCCCCGCTGGAATGTGCTGGTAGTGGCATCCGCCGCAATCGCCAAAATACGGGCACCGCGGTGCGGTGCGTTCCGGCGAAGCCTCGATCATCCGCTGCACGCGCGCGCGAACGAATTTCTTCTTCTGCTCAAGAGGCGCGGCCGAAATCCGCTCCGCCGGCAGCACGAAGGGAACGAAGACGGTCGAGCCGTCGTGATGCGCCAGGCCGTCCCCTCCGTAGATCAGCTTTTCGATCGTGATGTCCATAGTGTTTGCCATCAGGTCAGATAAAAGAGGCTTAGGCGCGGCACGCCGCACTGCTCGAACAATCGCTTCTGCGTATATTGCCGTTCGAGCTGCGCCAGTTGTTCCGGCGACATTTTACGCCGGTAGGGCGCGAGGGAGCGATCCATTTCCCGGCGGACGGCGAGGATGACTTCTTCATCGGTGTCCGCCAAAAGCGCCGCCGCAAGTTTATCTTCGAGAATGGTAAGCCGCCGCTCGAGGTCTTCGAGGTCGAGCGCGCCGGGCGAATCGAGCACTGGCAATGCCTCTTCCACCCGCCTCGCTGTTTCTTCGAGCCGCGCTGCCAGCCCTGCGTGCTCGCCGCGCTGTTTTCCCGCGGCCTCGCGGAGCCGCGTCACATTGCGCTCGAAATATTTGCGCAGCTCGGCTTGCGAGAATGGCTCTTCGCGCGGCTTCGCCGATTTCACTTCCGGGCCGCTGCCCGCCGCGGCCTCCTGCGCTTCGGCAGCGGCGTCGAGCACGGCGTCCACGCAATACGCGAGACTCTTCAATTGCCGCCCACCCGCCGCGCGGCGCGAGCGGCTCCAGCTCTCGAACGCGCGGTCAATTCCTTTCAGCACGGCATCAAGCGGGATGCCCGCCTTCTGCCACGTCTCGACGATCGCCCAGTCGAGCGGCGACACCAGCAGATGCGCCCCGCGCTTTCGCCAGAAGTGCTCCTCGATCTCGGTGAAATAATTGAAGTAGTTGAAGGTTTCCATGAAGGCCACGCGGCCGCGCCGGCCGGGTGGGCCGGCGCGGAAAACGCCCTGACTTCACGCTCCGTCATCCTCTGGGCCGGCCCGATGCGGATGCTTTCTTCGGGCCGCCGCTGTGCGTCTGCGCGCCCGTTTCACGTTCCCAGATGATGCGCAGCCCGTCGAGCGTCAGAAATTCGTCAATGGTTTCGATGTGCCGCGACGCGCTCCCGATGAGCGCCGCCTGCCCGCCCGTGGCGATCACCTTGGTTTTGGCCCCCATCACTTTTTTCATGCGTTCGAGGATGCCATCCACCATGTCCGTGTAGCCGTAAAAAAGACCGGCCTGCATGGATGCCGCCGTATTCGTGCCGATAATTTTGCCGGGGTCCTTGATTTCCACGCGAAATAGGCGCGCGGCCCGCGCGAACAGCGCATCCGCTGAAATTCCGATTCCCGGAGCGAGCGCGCCGCCCAGATATTCGCCGCGCGCTGAAACGGCGTCGAAATTAATAGCCGTGCCGAAATCCACGATGATGCACGGCCCGCCGTATTTGTCGAAGGCCGCCACGCTGTTGACGATGCGGTCGGCGCCCACTTCCTGCGGATTGTCGTACTGCACGGACATCCCGGTCTTGATCCCCGGCTCGACGAAAATAGCCGGATGCCCGAAATACCGCTCCGCCATTCCGGCGAGCGTGCCGTTCAGTTGCGGCACCACCGAGCTGATGATGATGCCGCTGATCTCCTGCGGCGCGAGGCCCGCGAGAGTGAACAGCTCACGCGTAAGGATGCCGTACTCATCAATGGTTTGGTCGCGCGCGGTCGTAAGCCGCCAGTGCGCGGCGAGCTCCTTGCCGCGGAACACGCCGAGCACGGTGTTCGTGTTTCCCACGTCGAGCGTCAAGAGCATCAATCCGCCTCCGCGACGTCGCCTGAAAGCACGGGCTCGATTCCGCGCCCGTCATCGCGCGTTACGCGCAGCACGCCGCTCGGATCGAGCCCCGCCGTCGTGCCCGTAAAGCTTTCCGCCGCTGTCGTGATGCGCACGCGCTTTCCCTCGAAATAGCTCGAAACCTCGGCGAAACGCCGCAGAATCGGCGCCGCGCCATCGCTGAGGAATTGATTGTAGTAGCGGTCCAGGTGACGCAGCAACCGGATCAGCAGTTCGAACCGCGAATGCGTCTTCCCGGTCTCCATTCGCAGCGACGTGGCGGTTTCCGCCAGTTCCGCGGGCATCTTCGTCTGGTTGACGTTCACGCCGATTCCCACCACGGCGTAATGGATGCGATCCGGCTCCGCGTGCATCTCCGTCAAAATGCCCGCGAATTTCCGCCCGCCCGCGAGGATGTCGTTCGGCCAGCGAATGTCGGGGATCGCGTCGAAATCCTCCGCCGCGGCATCGCGCACGGCCAGCCCGGCGACCAGCGTCAGCAGCGGCGCATACGCCGGTGGGATCGGCGGCCGCAATAAGACCGTGCAATGAATGCCCGTGGATTTCTCGGAGATCCACGTGCGTCCCGCGCGCCCGCGTCCCGTTGTTTGCTCCTCGGCCACGACGACCGTGCCGTGCGGCTCGCCTTGTTCTCCCAGGCGCATCGCGACCGCGTTCGTCGAATCCACTTTGAAGAAATGATGGATGTGCCGCGCGAAGGGCGTGCCGTAGAGGCGATGGCTCAGCATTTGCGGCGCCAGGATGTCCGGGACGCGCTCGATGTGATAGCCCGTGCGCGGATGGCCCTTCACCCGCACGCCGAGCGCCCGCAACTTTTCGATCCAGCGCCACACTTGCTGCCGCGTGACGCCGATTTCCTTGGCGATTTTCGCGCCGTTGACGACGATCGTCGAATTTTCCGCGAGCAGCGCCAGCAGCGCGTCAATGCGCCGGTCGGTGGTGCCCGCAAGGCTTTCCGTTGGTTTTCGCGCCATGGGTAAGCATGGAGCATACTCGACGCACTCGCCGCGGACAAGTTGCGGCCCTCGGAGGTGCCTTCGGCTGTTACGATCCGAGCTGTTGGAGGCGGTCGAGAAGCTTCTGATGCTCGATGCGCCGTTCTTCGAGGGTTTTTCTAAGGTTCTCGACGACCTGCGCAGGAGCCTTGGTGATAAAACTTTCGTCGGTGAGCCGGGTCTGCTTCGATTCGACGTCTTTCGCCAGCCGCTCGATTTCCTTGTTCAACCGTGCGATTTCCGCCTGTTTGTCGGTGGCATCCGCGTATGTGATGCGCAGATCGAATCGCGCGGTTGAGCGCATGGCTGCGCCGGTGGAATCAAGATGCCCGGATGCAATCTGCAATTCGGAAAGCGTGGCCAGCCGCTGCAAGGCGTCCAGGTTCTCTTCCGCGAGCTTGCGGATGGCTGGATCGCCGCTGGAAAAATCCGCCGCTACTTTGCGTTTGGGATCGAGCTTCATCTCCGCGCGGATATTGCGCGCGGCAATGACGATCTCCTGCAGCAATTCCATCTCTCCGGCTGCGGAGGCATACTCCCACTGAGGGCGCGGCTCGGGAAACTTGTCGAGGGCGATGGAACGCGCGCCGGCCGGCTGGGGCAACCTGTGCCACAGCTCCTCGGTGAGGAACGGCATCACGGGGTGGAGCAATCGCAGCGCCGCCTCGAGCGCGGCAAAGATGTTGCGCCAGGCCGCGAGCGCCACGACGCGCTCTGTCGAGGCGAGCTGCGGCTTCACCCACTCGATGTACCAGTCGCAGAAATCGCCCCAGAAAAATTGGTAGATCGTCTGCGCCGCCTCATGAAAACGAAAGTTTTCGAGCGCGCCGTTCACTTGCGCCGCGACAGCCGATAGCCGCGAGAAAATCCAGCGATGCGCGAGTGCGCCCTCCCCTGGCACAGGGTATGGCGCGCGCGCGCGAATTTCCGGCGCGGCCAATTCTTCGAGCGTGACGCCCTGCGCCTCGATTTTCTCGAGATTCACAAATAAAAAGCGCGCGGCGTTCCAGATTTTATTCGCGAATGCGCGCCCGCCCAGGATACGGTCTTCGGTCAGTGCGATGTCCGTGCCGGGCGCAGCCATGCTCGCAAGCATGTACCGCAGCGCGTCCGTGCCGTATTGCTGCGTCAATTGGAGCGGGTCCACGCCCGTGCCCTTGGTCTTCGACATTTTCGCGCCTTCGGCCGTGCGCACCAGCGAATGCAGGTAGAGCCGGCGGAAGGGAACGCGCTGTTCGGGCGTCGCGCCTGCCGTCAGGTGCAGGCCCATCATGATCATCCGCGCGTCCCAGAAGAAAAGGATGTCGTAGCCGCTGATGAGCAGGCTCGTGGGATAAAATGTCCGCAAGTCGTCGGTGTCGTCCGGCCAGCCCAGCGTCGAGAAAGGCCACAGCGCGGAGCTGAACCAGGTGTCGAGCACGTCCGTATCTTGAATAAGTTTCGACCCGCCGCACTTGGGGCATTTCGTCGGGACGCTCGCGGCGCGCGCGTGGCCATCCACGATCTCGACACGCGAATCGAGCGCCGGAACCATCTCCTTGCAATCGGCGCAATGCCAGACGGGAATGCGGTGCCCCCACCAGAGTTGCCGTGAGATGCACCAGTCGCGGATATTGTCCAGCCACTGCAATAGAATCGTCCGCTGATTATCCGGCACGACTTCGATCACGCCGTCGCGCACCACCTGCTTTGCTGGTTCGGCCAGCGGCTTCATTTTCATGAACCACTGCGTCGAAATTCGCGGCTCGACGATCGACTTACAGCGGTCGCACATGCCGACCGCGTGCATGTGATCCTTCACGCTTTCGATCAGGCCAAGTTCCTGGAGGTCCGCGACAATTCTCGCGCGCGCGGCAAAGCGCTCGACTCCCGCGTATTTGCCCGCGGCATTATTCATGTGGCCGTCGGGCGTCATCACATCAATTTCGGGAAGGTTATGCCGTTTGCCGACTTCGAAGTCGTTGGGATCGTGCGCGGGTGTGATCTTCACGACACCGGTGCCGAACTCGCGGTCCACGTAGGTATCGGCGATCACGGGAATTTCGCGGTTCATCAGCGGTAGCATTACGGTCTTGCCGATGAAGCGCTGATAGCGCTCGTCATCGGGGTGAACCGCGACGGCCGTATCGCCCAGCATCGTTTCGGGGCGCGTCGTAGCCACCACCAGAAATTCCTTCGACCCAGCCAGCGGATAGCGGATATTCCAAATTTCGCCGGTACGCTCGTTATGGACCACCTCGAGGTCGCTAATCGCCGTGAGGCAGCGTGGGCACCAGTTGACCATGTACCGCCCGCGATAAATCAGCCCTTCGCGATACAGCCTCAGAAAAGCTTCCAGCACCGCGCGATAGAGCGCCGGCTCGAGCGTAAACCGCTCGCGCGTCCAATCGCACGACGCTCCCAGGCGAATCATCTGTTCCTTGATGACGCCGCCGCTTTCCGTCTTCCACTGCCACACGCGCCGCTCGAATTCCTCGCGCCCCATGTCCTGCCGGCGGATCTTTTCCTTGGCAAGCTGCCGCTCGACCACAAACTGCGTCGCGATTCCGGCGTGATCCATCCCCGGAAGCCACAGCGTGTGATCGCCTCTCATACGATGCCAGCGCACCAGCATGTCGATCTGCGTGTGCTCGAGCATGTGGCCGATGTGAATCGAGCCGGTGATGTTCGGCGGCGGCAGCGCGATCGAAAACATCGGCCCATCGCCCGAGTTCTCGGCGCGGAACAGCTTCTCCTCAAACCAGGCCTTCGCCCAGCGCTCTTCGATTTCCTGCGGTTCGTACGCCTTGGGTATTTCCCGGGCCATGATTCCCTTATGTTCTGAATTTGCTGCTGAGGTGAAACAATCAATATAAGCGGCAGGCAAGCAGGGCGTCAATCGGGGAAGGCAGGGCGGCTCGCGATGCTCATCGCGCCGTCACTTTTCCTTTTTTGCGAGTTCCTTTTGTACCAGGTCTTCGACGAGGGGTTGCAGCACGCCTTGCGAGATCATTTCCTGCAATTGCGGCCCAATCCTTTCGAGCAGTTTTCGCACGAGCGCGTCCACTGTCTCTTGCTCTGCCGCGCCTGTTTCCTCCACGTGCGAATCGGAGGCAGCGGGAGGGGCAAGGAACGGGATATCGGAGAGGACAGCCGGATCGAGAGGCGGAGCCGTAGATATTCGCTCGCTCGATTCACCGTGCCAAGTGCCAAGCGAAATTCCGGTTTCCTCATGCGGCGAAGTCTCTTGCACTGCCGGATCTTCCTCCGAATCTGCCAAGACAGGCGGCAGGAAAGAGTACAGGGGTTCAATTTCCTGCACGCGCGTGCCGTACTCCGGTGACGCTTGCGGCTCGTCGTCCACGAGCAGTGGTTCAGGCACCGCGCGCACGGCCGGAGGTTCCTCGAGATCTGGATCTTTGAGCGAAGCCGGCTCGTCCTCCGGAGGAGCGATAAACTCGGGGTCGATGCCGGAGGAAACATGTACGGCCGGTTCCGGAGCTGCGTCGTGCGATGGTTCCTCGGCTGGCGAAGGCGCGGCAAACCAGGAGTCGCTCGCTTCCGGCCGTTCAGGCGTCGCGAGCACGGTCGGTGGCTCCTCAAGCTCTGGATCCTTGCGCGAAGCTGGCTCGTCCTCTGAAGAAGCGATAAACTCAGCGTCGAAGCCGGAAGAAACATGTTCGGCCGGTTCCGGAGCTGCGTCTTGTGACGATTCCTCGACCGGCGAAATCGTGGCAAGCCAGGAGTCGCCTGCATTCGGTTCGTCGGCGACGGCATCTTCTACTTCAGCCTGACGCGGCACGGATGATGCTGCCGGAATCTCTGATGTCTCCGCGTCTGCGGGAAGCGCGCTTTCGAAAGCAGGAACCTCTGCCTCCGCGAATGATGAGGAGAGCGGTTCGAGTGGCGCTGACTCCGGCGCTCGGTCCAGCACGGCCGGCTCCTCTTCTTCAGCCGGATCAGGCACGATGGCACGCTTCGGCGGGACATCGCGCTCCGACGGAAACGAAGCCGCATCCGATTCCAGGTCCATTTCTGTCGAATAGGCCGGCCCTTTGGCATCTTCTTCGGGCACCTCGAAGTCCATGGCTGCGCGCCGCCAATCCCCCGAAGATGGCGGCTCACCAAACTCATCGTTCTCTGCATCCGCTTCAAAGGCAGGGGCCACGGGCTCCTTTGACGCAGCCTTCTCGATTTCATCTTTCAAATCGCGCTGTCCGCTTCCGAACCCGTACACCAGCGCGGCTTCATCGGGGCTTGGTTCCGGGAACTCGGGGAGCGGCTTCGGCTCGATCTTGGCCGGCAGTTCAATCTCCACCGCAGGAGGCAGCTCAACAACCGGTTCTTTCGCCCTCGCGAGTTCCGCCGCGAGCTTGGGATTTCTTTCCAGCGCAGAGGTGACCATGGCGATCAGCGGGTCGGGCGGAACGAAAGGCTTTTTCAGAATGCCGTCGGCGCCCACGCGCCGCGCTTCCTTTTCATCGAGGGGATCAAATGCGCCGACCATAAGAATCACCGGAATGTGCGAAAAGTCGTCATTCTTCTTCACAAATTCGCACACTTCATAGCCATTGCGCACGGGCATGAATATGTCGGCTAGAATCAGGTCAGGTTTCAGATCGGGAATCCGGCGCACAGCCGCCTCGCCGTTGCCCACGGAAGTAACGTCAATTCCCCGCTCCCGGAATGCCAGGGCAACCATCTTCTGGATGTTCGTGTTGTCGTCTGCGACCAGAATTTTGGGCACGTGTGTTTGGCGGAGGCGCGCCATTACGGCTCGAAGCCCCCCTTTTCCCCTGACCTATAGCTAACATTACTGGGCGGGAGCGTCAACGAACTCAAGGTACAGGAGTGCTACAGTTGTCAGTAGGGGTAAATAGGGGGTTCTACCAGGGAATCAGCTTGTGTACGCCCTTTTTCTTCTTGCTCGTTGATTCCGTTTTGGAATTTGCCTTGGCGGCCTTTTCCGAGCCACCCACTGAACTGGAGCTGCTGCCGGTGGCCCCTTGCGCCACCTGAGGAGCGGGAGGCTGACCTGGCGCGCTCGTAACCGCAGGTGTTCCGTTTCCGGAAAGCGTGTCGGGCGATGCGGCAGAAGGAGTTGTGTCCGTGGGGGCAGCGCCTGGCGCAGGAGGGTTCGCCGGTGCTGACGCATCGCTGGACGCTGGCGCGGCGATGATCTCAGCCGTGGCCGCCGTGACCGGCGCGCCACTCGATGAGTCCGAGGGCACAGCCTCTGCTGGCGGGGAAGTGTCCTGGTCATTGCTTACATTGGCATCCGGGGCAGCCGGCGGTGGTGCCGCGACAGTGAACGTAGGCCCCGGGGCGCCTTGTTTCAGGACATCGGTGGCGGAAACTGCATCGTCCGGGGGATTCAAGTTTGGTTCGCCCTCGTGCGCCGCCGTGGAAACAACCGGGCCGCTCTTGAATATCCCTAAAGGCGATTTCAGCAAGGCGGCGTGCTGACCGTGCTGCTTTTCGTACATCTGTTCTTTCTTCATCCGCGCAAGCGCATCGGGATCCGCGGCCGGCACGGTCATTCCCATCGCTTTCAGCCGCGCCCTCGCGTCTCCGGCGCGAGCGGAAAGCGGATAATCCTGAACGATTCGGGTGTCGCACAGCCCCGACAGGTCGGCCCAGTGGTTTTTGTCGTCTTCATTTTTGGACACCTGCTTCGCCCGCATGTAAATATCTCCGAGCATCCATAGCGCCTCGTCACTCTGGCTGAACAGCGGATATTCCTCGGTCAATTCCACCAAGCGCGCTGCCGAGGCCGGAAAATCCCGCTTGACGTAATAAAAATGGGCGATTTTGTATTCCCCGTCGGCCAACACTTCCTGCACGTCGCGCAGATGTTGCTCCGCCTGTGGCACCAGCGGGCTTTGCGGATATTGCAGCAGAAACGTCTGGAACGCGCCTTCCGCCGCCTGGGCCTGGGTAGTGTCCCGGTCGGCCTTTTCCATCATGCGGTAATGGGCCATGGCCACTTGCATCTGCGCGTAGGCGGCTTCGTCGAGAAACGGGAAAAAAGTTCTGAAATCGTTGTATTCGGAAATCGCTTCGATCAGATTGGCGTCGCCGCCCTCGGCGTAGTAGGAATCCGCGATCCCCAGCTTGGCTTTGGCCAGATACTCGCTGTCCGGGTAGGTATTCATCAGAGTCTGAAAGCTGAGTCGGGCCTCGAGGTATTGGCGGTGCTTGACATAATTCACGGCCCGATCGTAGAGCACCTTATCGGGCTCGCCGAAGCGCTCACGTCGTCTTGTGCCGCTTTCTTTTTGTGTCTGAATATTTTCTGTCCGTAGGCGCCGCCGCATAGGGACCCGGCAAGGAGGAGACTCAGAACGGCAGCCAAAAGACGCTGGCGCTTCCGGAGGAATTCAGCAGTTCGTTTCAGCATGAGACTTTTTGGTCCAGGGCTTTCGTGGCCAGCTTGCGCATTTGGCGGGCGGCCGCCGCGGGATCGGGCGTGTGAAAAATCGAAGTCCCCGCGATGAACTCATTCGCGCCGGCCAGCGCGAGTCCGGCAATATTTTCCATGTCTACGCCCCCATCCACCGCGATCCGGAAGCCCGCATTATAGCGCGCGCGCCACTCGTTCAGTTGCCGAATTTTTTCCACCGCCCCGGGGATGAACTTCTGCCCGCCGAACCCCGGATTCACGGACATCACCAGCACCGTATCCACCTTATCGAGCACCTCGGTAAGCATCGCGACGGGCGTCGCCGGGTTGATCACCGCTCCGGCCTGCGCTCCGAACTCGCGGATCATGCCGAGCGCCCGGTCCAGATGAGCCGTAGCCTCCTGGTGAACCAGCACGCGGCTCGCCCCGGCCTTCACAAACTCCTCGATGTACTCTTCCGGGTGTTCGATCATCAGATGCACGTCGAGGGGCAGGCGGGTTGCCTGGCGCAGCGACTGGACCACGGGAATCCCGATGGAAATGTTGGGCACGAAGTGGCCGTCCATTACGTCCACGTGGATCACGTCCGCGCCGCCTTCTTCGACGGCATGGATCTGTTCCTGCAGCCGGGCAAAATTCGAAGCAAGAATGGACGGCGCGATTTCAATTCGAGCGTACGTCATAGTGGATTCCGTAATTCTAGCACAGGGGGAAGCGGGTATTTGCGATTCGTGAGATGTGGCTCACGGCGCCACCGTGCGCCTATTGCCCTACCTGTAATTCGATGGACGTGCTCGTGTCCACGCGCTCGCCCCGCGTGGGCGTTTGCCCTACGACAGCCCCTACCGGTGTTCCCGGAACCGGCGTGGGCGTGATCTTCGATACCTTTAGCCCCACGGTGCTCAATTTCGATTCCGCGTCGTCGAGCGTGAGGCCGGAAAGCTCCGGCATCACGTACGCCTCTGGACGCGGCCCGAGCGAAACGAGCAGGCTCACATGCGGGCTATTCACGTCCGTTGTGCCAGGCGCAGGGTCCTGCTGGAGGACAGCGTCTGGCGGCTCGCCCGGCAGATAGGCGGCCGAGATTTCGCCCACTTGCATCCCGCCGCGCAGCAAAGCGATGCGGGCAGTGCTCTGGTCCATGTCCTCGATGCGCGGGATGTTGGCCTTTTGTGGCCCCAGGCTGAGCACCACGTGGGCGTTTTGGCCCGTCTTCACCCTCATATTGGGCAGCGGGCTTTGCCGCACCACGGCGTCCTGCGGAAGATCGTTGTAAATTCGGTCTTCGACCTTCATCCCGATGCCGCGGCCTTGAAGTATCTGCTGCGCGTCACCCGAGCTCTTGCCCACCACGTCCGGCACGGCCACTTCGCGGCCCTGCACAGCGAGGCGCACGGTCATCAGCGCGCTCAGGAACGCCACCGACGCCAATATGAACAGCATCAGCGCCATGCGCAGAATCCATTGCAATCGTTCGCCGAAAGTCACAGCCTCGCTCCTCGATCATGTTAGCACGAGGCTAGAAGCCATCTCATAAATGGTTTGGCCCGGTATAAGTGGCTGCTTTTCAATGACTTTTGTGACCCCAAACCATTTATGAGACAAGTTCTAGAGCGGCACAAGGTCTAGCACCGAGTGGACTTTCGATTACCATGCGGCCAAACGGAACATGGATGGAAGTCCTGTGGCTAAATCTTCTCGAACGCTGCGGCGAAGAAGCCGTCGCTTTCGCGCTGACCGGGCAGCGTGCGGAATTGCCCGGCGTCGTCGAATAGTTCGGATGCGTCTACTTCCGGCGCGAGATGCGGCGCGAGCGTTTGCGCCAATTCGCCCGGCGGGACGCGCCGAATGGACGGCGCATCGCGCAGCGCTTCGGCCGCGACATCTTCATTTTCTTCCGGTTCGAGCGAACAGGTGGAATACACGAGCCTGCCGCCGGGTGCCAGGCGCGCGAGCGCCGCAACGAGCATGGAGACTTGCAGCCGGTGAAACTCGGCGAGACGTTCGGGGCGCAACCGCCAGCGAATCTCCGGATGCCTTGCGAGAGTGCCGGTGCCGGAGCACGGCGCGTCCACCAGAATGCGGTCGAACTCGATGCGGAAGGGAAGCGCGCTCGCGGCGTCAACCTCCACCAGATGCGCGCCGGCGAGCCCGAGACGCTCGAACTGCTCGCGCATCGCGCGCAGCCGGTGGGCATGGCGGTCTGCGGCGACCATGAGACCTTGTTTGCCAGCGGCGCGAACGAGCACGGGCGTCTTTCCCCCCGGCGCGGCGCAGAGATCGAGCATGCGGTCGCCCGAACGGACGCCCAGAAGCAGCGGAATGGCCTGCGAAGTTTCGTCCTGAATGGAAATCTTGCCCGTGCGAAACGCTTCGGTTCGCGCTGGGCTTCCGCCACTCACGGCAAATGCCGCGTTCACGAGTCGTCCCGGATCGACGCGCAGCCCGGCCCTTTCTAGCGCCCCGATCACGTCCGCGCGGTGTGCGGCATCGTGCACTGCGCAGCTCAGGCGCGGCGCTCGATTGTCGGCTTCGAGCAGTGAAATGGTCCGCGCCTGGCCCAGCCGCGCAAGCCAGCGCTCGACCATCCATGAGGGATGCGAGTGCAAAATCCCCAGCCGCTCGGCTGGCGGGAGATCCGGCGGCACGAGTTTCTCGGCCGGTATTCGAGCCTCGCCTGCCGCGCGGCGCAAGACGGCATTCACCAGCGCCGCCGCCGAAGCCTTTCGCGCGCGCTTCACCAGCTCGACCGATTCGTTCACGGCCGCCCGCGCCGGAATCCTTTCGAGAAAGCGAAGCTGGTAAATTCCCATGCGCAGCGCGAGCGCCACGGGCAAGTCCAGCCGCTCAACATTTTTTTTCAATTGCCGCTCGAGGAGGAAATCGAGCAGCCGCCGCCAGCGCAGCATGCCCATCGTCAGCTCGGTCGCCAGTGCAGCGTCGGCTGGCTTGACGTTCGCGCCCAGCTCGGCGTGCAGCACGTCGCTCGCGTAGGCGCCCTCCGCCTCCACGCGCCGCAGCACATCGAAGGCGATTCTTCTTGCCGCGCTGATAGGCATAGGGGTTGGCCGCGTTATATAAAGCGTTCGCCGGGAGCAATCCTCGCGCCGCGGACGAATTCAGGTCCCGTCACCCGCTTGCGCCCTTCGAGCTGCGCGAAGTCGATGCGCAACACGCTTGAACCAGCGCAAATCACCAGCAGGCCGTCTTCGCGTGTCGGGAGTAAAATGCCGTTCTCGCCGCCCGCGGCCACGGGCTTAACCGGCGTTCCCCATATTTGGCAGCTCTTTCCGCGAAACGTGGTGAACGCGCCGGGCCAGGGATCGAATCCTCGAATCCGATTGTAGATTTTCTGCGCCGCGAGCGACCAATCCACGCGCCCATCCTCTTTCTCGAGAACCGGGGCGAACGTCGCCTGGGAATTATCTTGTGGCGCGGGCGTGATCTCTCCACGGTCCAATTGGCGAAGCGTTTCCGCGACGAGCGGTGCGCCCGCCTCGGCAAGCCGCGCGGCCAGCGCGGCCGCGGTCTCCCCCGGCGCGATGGGCGTCTCGTATTTCAGCAGAAGCGGCCCCGTGTCGAGTCCCGCGTCTATCTGCATCGTGGTGAGGCCAGTGCGCGTTCCGCCATTTGCGACGGCCCAGTTGACCGGCGCGGCGCCGCGATATTTCGGCAGCAGGGAAGCGTGCAGATTGATCCAGCCGAGTCGCGGGATTTCGATCAGGCGCTGAGGAATGATTTGACCGTACGCAATGATGACGACCGCATCCGGCGCAAGACGCTGGAAGTATTCGAAGGCCGCGTCGGATTTGATTTTCTCCGGCTGAAAAACGGGAATCGCGGCCTCGAGCGCTGCTTCCTTGACCGGCAAGTTCGCAGCCTCCTGGCCGCGGCCGCGCGGGCGATCCGGCTGCGTGACCACCGCTTCAATTTGGAAATCGCGCTGCGCGGCGAGGTGGCGGAGCGAGGGTACGGCGAAAGCAGGCGTGCCGCAAAAGACGATTTGCAGCGGCACTTCGCGCCTACCAGTCGCCGGCTTTTTTTAGTTTGCGGATTTTCCGCTTGATCATGTCGCGTTTCAGCATGCTGAGATGCGTGATGAAGAGGACTCCGTTGAGATGATCCATCTCGTGGCAAAAAGCGCGGGCCAGCAATCCTTCGCTGCGCATTTCGAATGTTTTTCCCGTGGCGTCCTGCGCGCGCACCGTGACGTAGAGCGGCCGCGCCACGTGCCCGCGAAATCCCGGCACCGAAAGGCACCCTTCCTCTTCGCGCTGCTCTCCTTCGACGTGAATCATTTCCGGGTTGGCGCACACGATTTTGGCCTCCGGGTTTTTGCCGTCGCTCACGTCAATCACGGCGAGGCGCAGCCCGATGCCGATCTGCGGCGCCGCCAGCCCCACTCCCCGCGCCGCGTACATGGATTCGAACATGTCCGCGACGAGCGTTGCGATCTCAGCGCCGAATTTTTCCACGGCCTTTGCCGGCGTTTCGAGCACCGGGTCGCCGTATTTTACGATGGGATGAATCATCGAGCGGCGTCCATCTAAAAGGCGTCCAATTGCTTTTGATATCCGTCGTAATTCCTGCGCGTCTCTTCGAGCGAATCGCCGCCGAATTTTTCGAGAAATGCCGCGGCCAGCTCGAAGGCCACCATGGCTTCGCCCGCGACGCCCCCGGCGGGCACCACGCACACGTCCGAGCGCTCGTAGGCGGCCTTCACTTCTTCCTTCGTAATCATGTCGGCGGTAAGGAGCGGGCGGCGCAGCGTGGAAATAGGCTTCAGATATCCGCGCACGAGTATGTCCTCTCCGTTGGTGATGCCGCCCTCGAGGCCTCCCGCGCGATTGGAAAGGCGCGCGAATCTTTTCCGCGGCGCGTCGTAGCGGATTTCGTCCTGCACTTCCGAGCCGTAGCTTTCGGCGTTCGTGACGCCCGTGCCGATCTCCACGGCCTTCACGGCCTGAATGGACATCACGGCGCGCGCCAGCCGCGCGTCGAGCTTCTCGTCCCATTGCGCATGGCTTCCGAGGCCCGGGGGAATTCCGCGCGCGACGACTTCGAAAATCCCGCCGACGGAATCGCCCGCGCGCAGCACGTGGTCCACTTCGGCTTTCATTTTCGCTTCGGTGTCGGGATCCACGCAGCGCAGGGGCGAATCGAGATTTTCGCACACGGCCTGGATTTCCTCCCAGGTCGCGGCGCGGCCGAGCCGCGCATGGCCCACGGCAATCGTGTGGCTCAGGACGGAGGCGCCGAACTCCCGCAGGAAGATTTTGGCCAGTGCGCCGGCCGCCACGCGCGCAGCCGTCTCACGGGCTGATGCGCGTTCGAGCACGTAGCGCGCGTCGTGGAAATTGAATTTCTGTGCGCCGGCAAGGTCCGCATGCCCGGGACGCGGAGCCGTCAGCCGCCGCTGCGCGTCGTCCGCGCCGTCGGAGTCCTCCACCGGCAGCGCCTTCTCCCAATTCTTCCAGTCGCGGTTCTCGAGACGCAGCACGATGGGTGCGCCGATCGTTTTCCCGTGGCGCACGCCGGCGAGAATGTCCGCCTGGTCTTTTTCGATGCGCTGCCGCCCGCCGCGCCCGAATCCCAATTGGCGCCGATGGAGTTCCCGCGAGATGAACTCGAGGTCCACCGGAACGCCGGCGGGCAGCCCGGAAATCCAAGCCACCAGCGCCTGCCCGTGGGACTCTCCGGCCGTGACAAATCGCAGCATAATCAGCAGCGCCTCACATTCAGGGACAAACAAATGATTCTATCGAACGCATCGCCGCACGTAAAGGCCGAAGGACATCGGGAGAAAAAACGATCGATCACGCTCGTCTCGCCGGCTTTCACCGGGCGCGTCAGACAATAAAGCGGTAGAGCTGCTCGCGCAGCAGCGGATTATTCCAGTATTGCACGTGGGCGTAGACCGGGACGTTGGCCTGGGGGTCGCGCAGGTTCTGAACGCACGGGGGATGATTCGGCGGGAATCCGGGATCGTCGTAATAATTCAACTCTCCGCTGATGATGTCCATGGGCGACCAGATGTTCACCCATTCGAATCCCGGCGGGCGATAGAGCGCGTAGCTTACGATCAGCGGTTGAACGGATGCGGCGAGCTGCTCGCGAATCCAATCCTGCTGGTTGCGCGCCTGCATGCGGAAGATGAAGGCAGTCTTGTCGAGCGGTGAGCCGAACGTCACGAGCGCCCGCGTACGCGCCACGACGCCCCGGCGTGCGCCAGGCGCGGAGACGTTGTCCTGATTGATCAGCGCATTGAGCGTGTCATAGGCCAGCACCGAGCCCAGCGAGTGGCCGACCACCAGAATCTTGCGGTAATCCGGAACATTCACGGATCGCGGCCCGAAGCCGTAGATGACCTTCCCGACACTCAATCCCACTGCCTGAATCTTCTGGCGAATCTCGTCGAACTTGCTGTCCTTATAAGGAGCAACGTAAGCGGTCACGTCTCCGACGTATTCCACGATGAAGTAGCGGGCGATGAGCGCTTCGGCGATGGCCGCGATCCAAACGCCGAGCTTCGCGAGCGCGCCCCACCATGGGCGCACGAAAAGCGGGCGGTGAAATAGGATGGCGTGTCCCGGCAGAAATGGGCCGAGCCAGCGCAGCCAGCCGCGCAAAACTCCCCACGAGCCATGGATGCTCGATAGATCATGAAAGTGCACTGTGGGCACGGGCTGGGCCAGCACGGCCTTATATTGCGCGGCGAGCTGCAACAGAACGAACCCGATGATGGCCACCTGCATCAGTACAAAGCCCACGGCGCACAGCAGCGCCGGGAACGTGGCGCGCCGGATGAGCAGAGGCTTGGGCCCGCCGAACATCCAGCGTTCGAAGCGGCGCGGGCTGAACGGGCGGCTATAGCGCAAGCCATTCCAGGCCGCGCCCAAAAGAAATTTCACCGTATCCCAGTAAGAGACGCGGCCTTCGGTGAGCGGCGCCCAGTAGGCTTCGTAGACGTGGACGCTGTGCGCTTGCTGCGCGGCGTCCGTCCATTGGATTTCGGCGCGCGCGAGCAAGCTGTTGTTTTCCTCGCACAGGTGCACCTCCACGGGAGAGACGGCGCCGCCCTGCGCTTGCGCTTCGGTGAGAATGGCCTCCGCAACCGAGCTGATGGTTTCGTAGCGCACCTGTTGGCCCATGCCGTGGCAGACCAGTACGGCAACCGGGCCTTCGATCGTCGCGTGCGTTTCTTCGAGCGCCGCGTCCCACGCAGGGCCGTAGTGGATGAGCCGCGTGCCGGTCAACTGGCGTGGAGCGGCAGGCTCAAGCGCCTCGTTATCGGTCTTTGGGAGCATGGCTGGACGGGGAGCTTATCACAGGAGTGACGTTGCCGGTTCGATTGTCAAAGAGCGATAATCGTCATAAGTATGGGACCATTGACGCCATTCTGACTGTGCCATCCGGAAATATCTCATAGACTGTCCGTTGTTGCGTGGTCGTGTGTCCTATCACATAGGAGCAGACGCCGGGCACTTCTGCTTGCAGTGCCACAAGATTGACCACATCTGTGTGTGAAGGCTGGTTCGAGCCCGCAACTGGGTGCGTGTGGAAGATGGCAATCGTATCGGCGTGTACGTGCAGGATCATTTGCGCCTCATCGGAGTTTAACTGAACCTGCACGCCTGTAGCTGTCACGATGAAACCGTGCTCTTTCCCGTCTCGCGCTGTCTCGTCGTTAACTTTCATCACTGCGTCCTTCACATCCTTGCGGGACTGCAACGATTTGATGTCACAGCCCGATTGACCGAAGGATGCCGAGCAGAGAGAGAGAACGGCTATTGCGAGAAGGATGTAGCGATTTATCATTTTTTCTTCGTCAGCTTTTTGCAGGTAATTCTACGGTCAGTCGCCATCCTTACAAAACTGTCTATACGGTCGAGCACATGTCTTTCGACCTTTCCTTCACTCAGACTGTCCTCGGGCGGAACTGGCCAACAAAAAGATACTGACCGCAGGCATAGTTGCTCTAATCATACGGTCTTGCGGTCTTGATCAACGCAAGAGATTAGACACCTAGATGCTCAAGTTTGTTCCAGCCCCAGTAAGCCTTTCTCTAATGGCCCCTAATTTAGACAGTCGGGCCTCGTTCTCCGTTCTGCTGCACGAGCAATTTCGATAAGTCCTTACCGGAAACTGACCCACTACCGTGCAGTAACCTCAATTGACATCGCCGGGCAGGTCTCCTAACCTTGGGCGTCTGCTTGCCTCCTGAAAAGGGAAGCGATAAATAGGGCTGCCTCAAAAATGGCGGAAATGAAGCTCCCGGCGCGGGCGGAAGATTTCTCCGAGTGGTACAACCAACTGGTCTTGCGCGCGGAGCTGGCCGATTATGCCCCGGTCCGCGGCTGCATGATCGTGCGGCCCTACGGCTGGGCGCTCTGGGAAAACATCACCGCGGCGCTCGATCAGCGGTTCAAAGCCACCGGCCACGTGAACGCGGCCTTTCCCCTGCTGATCCCGCGCAGCTTCATCGAAAAGGAAAAATCGCACGTCGCGGGATTTTCGCCCGAGCTGGCCGTGGTGACGCACGGCGGCGGCGAAAAGCTCGAAGAGCCGTTGGTAATCCGCCCGACATCGGAAACCATCATCGGCCACGCCTACGCGAAGTGGATTCAGTCGTACCGCGACCTGCCGCTGCTGATCAACCAGTGGAATAGCGTGGTGCGCTGGGAATTGCGGACGAAGCTCTTTCTCCGCACCCTGGAATTTTTCTGGCAGGAGGGCCACACGGCCCACGCCACAGCCGAAGAAGCCGAATTCGAGACGCGCCAGATGCTCGACGTATACACGGATTTCGCCGTGCGCGAAGCGGCGGTTCCCGTCATTCCCGGCCGCAAATCGCAATCCGAGCGCTTCGCCGGCGCCGAAGAGACGTACTCCATCGAAGCCATGATGGGCGATGGCAAAGCCCTGCAGGCGGGGACGTCGCACAACCTCGGACAGAACTTCGCGAAGGCCTTCGAGATTCGCTACCTCGATAAGGGCGGCGTCCTGCAGCACTGCTGGACCACTTCGTGGGGCCTATCGACGCGCTTCATCGGCGCGATCATCATGGTTCACGGCGACGATCAAGGCTTGATCCTACCGCCGCGCCTCGCCCCCTTCCAGATCATCATCGTGCCGATTTACAAGACGGATGAGGAGAAGGCCAGCGTCCTCGAAAATGCGCGGAAGCTGCGCCAGGAACTCGCCGGCGCGGGCATCCGCGTGAAAATGGACGAGCGCGAAGGGATGAGTCCCGGCTTCAAGTTCAACGACTGGGAAATGCGCGGCGTGCCGCTCCGGCTCGAATTGGGTCCGAAGGATGTTGCGAAAGCGTCCGTCGTCCTCGCCCGGCGCGACCGTCCGGGAAAAGAGGGGAAGGCCTTCGTTCCGCAGCAGGGAATTGCGGCCGCCGCGGTGCAAATGCTCGACGAAATTCAGAAGGCGCTCTACGATCGCGCCCTCGCCTTCCGCCAGGCGAATACGGCCGAGCCCGCCGATTACGCGGAATTCAAGAAGGCGGTCGAGAAGGGTTTTGCCTACACCTGGTGGTGCGGCGC
>CAWCPO010000018.1:0-140409 GCA_963797345.1 uncultured Acidobacteriota bacterium
TGTTGTTATGTAACGCTAACAGTCATTGCTGCAGTCCCGACGATCAAACGCTCACCGGACAGCACCTGAAAACTACTGGATGGACTTCGCGCCCAACGGGTTGCGATAAGCGGCGATGTACACATTGGTCAGCAGCTTGATATCGGTCGTCGCGGCCGCGGCGAACGACAACGCGACGAACGGATCAAGTGCATGGTGGCCGCCGTGGTCGAGCCACTTCGCGTCGGGCGCGGGATGATCGGTGACGTGGACTGCGGCGAATCCGCTTGACTCGGCGACCTGTGCGATGTCGGCGATGGCTGCTGCGGTTACGAACTCCTCCGCCGCCTCGACACGTTGGGTGGGCAATTCCAGGGAGAACGAAACGGTCACAATGGTCCTTGGCTAATCACTTGATGATGATGAGCATGGCCAGGCGTTGGGCGTGGTAGTCGGGGTCGCCGAAGATCAGCTGGTGACTTGGCGCGCCGGACGAACAGGTGGGCATCGTGTTCCCAGGTGAAGCCGATGCCGCCGTGGATGCGCATGTTGTCGAGCGACGTGGAGAAAGGCTTCCGAACACACCATTTTCGGCGACCGAGCGCGGTGGTCGGCCCATCGGTGTCGGCCATGTCGGCCGCATGGACCACTGCCGAACGCGCGCCCTCCACCTGAACCAGCATGTCCGCGCACCGATGCTTGATCGCTTGGAAGCTGCCGATGGCCGACCGAACTGGATTCGTTTCTTGGCGTAGTCGACGGCCATGTCGAGGCAGCGTTGCGCCGCGCCGACCTGTTCGGCGGCCAGCGCGATGATCGCGAGGTCAGACGTGCGCGCCAGAAGTCCGCGGCACCGCCGTCGTTTCCGATCAGTCTGACTCGCGCCGTCGAAGTCCATCCGAGCGACCTTGCGGGTGCGGTCGAGGGTGGCGAGTGGCGTGCGTCGAATCCCCTGACATCCGCCGCGACGGCGAGCAGCGAGATGCCTGCTTCGGTGTTGGCCGCCGCCAGCACGACGTCGGCGGTGTGGCCATCGATCACGATGGCGCCTCACCGTAGATCCGATAGACGTTGCTGTCGCGGTGGGCCCTCAACGTCACCGCGGCGGGGTCCCATGCGTCGAGTCGGCCGTTGAGGATCAGCGTCGCGGTGGACGAGCCATCGACGAACCCAGGGAGGAATCTGCCGCCGCCGCGCTCGTCGCCGCTGGCGAGGATGGCCTGTGTGGCCAGCGCCACGGTGGCGAAAAACGGGGAGCACAACAGCGCGCGCCCCATTTCCTCAAACACCACCGCCAGTTCGGAGATGCCTGCGCCTGCCCCACCCCACTGCTCGGGCATGGCGATGCCGTGCAGGCCCAACTCGCCGGCCATCTGGCGCCAGGACGACCTCGTCGTACCCGTCGTCCGTGGCCATCAGCTTGCGCACCGTCTCGCTGGGCGACTCGCCTCGAGGTAGTCGCGCACGACACTGCGGAGGTCGTCGACTTCACTCGTCGCCACGCACGGCCTCCAGACCGGCCCGCCCCGGGATAGCCACTGCCGGATCAGGATAGTATGTTTTCTGAAATAGGAGAATAATCATTCTCGCATTAAGGAGGCGACGCGGTGACGACGAAACTCGACTACGGCATCTTCGACTGCGACACCCACTGCTACGAGACGCGCGACGCCTTCACCCGTTACCTGCCCAAGGAGTTTCGGGACCGGGCGATCACCACCGGTGCGCGGGGCGGACGGCGAGGAGGTGATCCTTGCCGGGCACCGCGTCGCCACCTTCAACAGCGAAGGGGGGCTGGGCTTCGATCTCGCTTACCGGCCCGGCTCGCTCAAGGAGATGCTCAAGCAGATGGGATCGGGCAACCCTGAGGAGACGTACGAGCCGCAGCCGATGCAGCCGGAGTTCATCGAGCGTGCAGCACGCGGCTGGCAGTGATGGCGGACCAGAACGTCGAGCGTGCGGTCATTTTCCCGGCGGGATGGCCCTGGCCGCCGAGCACTACGTCGATGACACCGACGGCGCTGTATGCCAATCTGCGGTCGTTCAACCGCTGGTTCGACGAGACGTGGGGTTTCAACTACCAGGACAAGATCTACGCCACCGCGCTGCTGTCGCTGCGCGACCTGGAATCGTGCGATCGCCGAGACCGAGGCGATCATCGCGCAGGGTGCGCAAGTGGTGCTGCTGCCAACGGGGCCGGCTTACGGTCGATCGCCCGGCGACCCCTACTTCGACCCCATCTAGGCCCGCCTGCAGGAGGCCGGGTGCACCCTGGTGTTCCACATCATGCCGTTCTGGTACTTCGATGCGATCTCGCCCGCCTGGGGACACGAACTCCGACCCGGCGTCTTGGCACATGTCGGCGTGGCAGTGGATGAACATCTACGGCCAGCGGCCGATCGAGGACACGTTGTCCGCGCTCATCTTCGACAACCTCTTCGGTCGCTTCCCCGGCCTGAACGTCCTGGTCGCCGAGCACGGGGCGCGAATGGGTGCCGCATGTTCGTCAGACATATGGACAAGAGCCGTGGCATGGGCCGCAACGGTCCGTGGATCGGCGGCAAGCTGACGGAGCGGCCATCGGCGATCTTCCGCCGGCACGTCCGTGTCGTGCCATATCCCGAGGACGACATCCCCAGCGATCGTCGCAACGGCTGGGATACGACGACTGCCTGGTAATGGGCTCGGACTATCCGCACGCCGAAGGGCTGGCCGAGCCGGCCGACTTCGTCAAACTGCTCGACCCGCTCGACGATGCCGCCAAGAGGCGGATCATGCGCGACAACGCCGACCAGCTGCTCTGCCGGAGCTGACAGCGGTCCATGGCTGACGAGGTCGGACATCGACCTCGAACTGCTGAGGCGTCGGCGCGGGATTTCTGGCTGGACGGGGCGAGAAGGGATCCGTCAAGGATCTTGCGGCGATGGACTGGACCGGGCTGCTCGTCGATGAGGATCTGGGCGGCTGGCTGGCGTCCGGTCGAGACGATGCGTCATGGCCGAGGAATTCGGCCGCGCGCGGAGCCGGCGCCGTGGCTCGGAACTACGTCATGGCCGCCGCGGCGTTGAGTTCGGCACCCGACGAGGTCAGAGAACGGTGGTTGCCGGCATGCTCGACGGGCACCGGCACGGCTGGCTTCGCCCTGTCCGGCGACACCGTGCGGGTCATCCGCGGTGATGAGGTGGACATATGTTATCGCTGGGACGCAACGGAATTCACTTGCTTCGAGTAGTCGATGCACTGCCACGACAGCTGGACGAAGAACTACTGGACGTCACCAGACCAGTATGGCGTATCGACGCTCCGGAGACACGACCAGCGCATTGATCGGTGGACCCGAACGGGCAGAACAGCTGATCGCCATGGCCCGGTTGCTCGTCAGTGCCGATTCGATCGGTGCTGTTTCGAGGACTCTCGAGCGGCTGATGGCATACCTGCGGGAGCGCGTGGCGTTCGGTGCGCCGATCGCGAGTTTCCAAGCGGTGCAGCACCGGCTCGTCGATCTCTTGGTCTTCGAAGTGAAAGCGCGCGCCGTCATCATGAAGGCGGCCCGCGCCCTGGCCGCCGACGACGCGGACGGCGGTGCGCACTGTCGGCGGTGGCACACGCGTTCGTAGCTGCGAAAGCGACAGCTGCCGTCGACGAGTGCATGCAGCTGTCCGGCGGCATCGGATTCACCTGGGAGTACCCGCTGCACTACGAACTGCGCCGGGTCTTCACCAACGGCTCATCTGCTCGGCACGGCGCGGTCGAGTCGCGCGCTATTGGCGGAGGTAGCCGGTTGGTGAGCGCTTCGCGGCCCGACCCAACGAGGCCGAACTTGACCGAATTCCGGAACCGGGTCAGGGCACACATCGCCGAACACGCACCGCCAATCGAAGCGCGCGAGGGACACCGGGCGCCCGGAGACCGCCGAACAGGAAGCCCTGCTGCGCAGATGGTTCGCCGGATTGTTCGATGCCGGGTTCGTCGGTGCCGACTGGCCGGTCGAACACGGGGGCCGCGCCGATCACCACCCGCTGCACGACCGGATCGTGAGCGAAGAGATTCTGCGCGCCCGCGCCCCACGGCCGGTCGACCAGGTAAACCTGGCTGCCCATGTGCTGTTGCACTTCGGATCCGACGAGCAGAAGCGAACGCTGCCTGCCACCGATCCGGCGCAGCGAGCATGTCTGGTGCCAGCTGCTCAGCGAGCCCGACGCCGGCAGCGACATTGCCGGCGTGCGCAGCCGCGGCGCGCAACAGGCCGACGGAGCTGGGTGCATCGACGGCCAGAAGACGTGGATCACCGACGGCCACTGGGCCGACATGGGCCTTGCGCTGATCCGCACCGACCCGACGTCGTCGCGCCACCACGGCCTCTCGGTCTTCACCGTGCCGCTGCGGCGGCCGGTGTCGAGGTTCGTCCGATCCGCACGATCGGCGATGCGATCGAGGTCAACGAGGTCTTCCTCACGGGGTGCCGGCTCGGCGCCGAGAGCCTGATCGGCGAGGCGGGCCAAGGTTGGTCGATCATCATGGCGGGCTTGGACTTTGAACGATTCGGCATCGGCGGCAACGTCATCCTGCTGGAACTGCTGATCGATGATCTGGTCGACCTTGGCCCGCCACGCGCATATCGACGGTGCGCCCGCCCTGGAGTCCGGGGACATCCGCCAGCAGGTCGCCGAGCTGGCCGTCGAGGTGGAGGTGGCCAAAGCGTTCATCGACGACCACGTCGAGCGGCTGACATCGGGCGACGAACAGCCGGGCGACGGCTCGATCGCGAAGTTGAGCTTTGCCGAGACCTATCACCGAGTTGCGGCCTATGGCGCGGAGCTGGCTGCATCTGCGACAGTACCGTCGGGGTCGCAGACGATGATGTGCGGCAGGCCAAACAACGGTTGCGTGAATGCTGGCTGTGGTCGCGCGCCTACACGATATCGGGTGGCAGCTCGGAAATGATGCGCAACATCCTTGCCAAGCGCCGACTGCACTTACCGAGCCGGTGACCGCACCTCCCGCCGTGCAGACCTACTGGTCGCTGGTCGAGACGGCAGCCAACGCTAACCCCGACCGAGTGGTCCTCGTCGACGATTACGGGCGCAGCCTGTCCTGCGCACAGCTGCGGGAATCCGCGCTGACTTGCGCGGCGGCCTTGGCGCAGCGGGGGATTGGCGCAGGGACGGTGGTGTCGTGGCAGTTGCCGACCACACTGGAGACGATGGTCGTCATGGTGGCGCTGACGCGTCTTGGGGCGGTGCAAAACCCGATGCTGCCGATCTGGCGGGAGAGCGAACTACGTTTTGTGACAACACAACTCGCGACCGAAGTCATCATCGTTCCGGGTTTGTGGCGCAACTTCAATCACACCGCGCTTGCGCATCGGCTCGCCCGCGAGCCCGGCAACGCGCGGGCCATCTCCGTCGTGGTCATCGACCACGACGCGCCCATCACCGATGGGCTTCGGCTGCCCGCCGGCGATCCGGAGACGTTGCCTCCGCCGCCGAGCGGCGCCGAAGAACCACGCTGGGTCTACTATTCCTCGGGTACGACGGCCGCACCGAAGGGCGCGCGGCACTGCGACCGCTCGGTGATCGCCGGCTCGGCAGGCGTCGTCGGAATCGTCGGGGCGTCCAGTAGCGACGTCAACCCGATCGCGTTTCCGGTATCGCACATCGGAGGCGCCGCCATGCTCGCCGCGGGTCTGCTTACCGGCATGCGGCTAGTGCTGTTCGACGCCTTCGATCCCGTTGAGACCCCCATCGCCATCGCTGCGCACCGCCCCACTCTGCTTGGCAGCGCAACCCCGTTCTTCGTCGCCTTCATGGCGGCGCAGGCGCAGCATGGTGCCGAGCCGCTCTTTCCCGATCTGCGCGGCTGCGTCGGCGGTGGTGCGCCGATCACCGCAGAGTTGGGACGCCAAGTGCGGGAGACATTTCCGGTCAATGGCGTGGCCAATTCGTGGGGCTTGACCGAGTTTCCGGTCGCCACGTCGCAGACCCCGGCGCTGCACCGGAAATGCTCGACCGAACCGTGGGACCGCCGGTGCCGGGGGTATCGGTGCGGGTCGTCGACGAGGCGGAGCGCGAGGTCGCGGTCGGTGGGGAGGGGGAGCTGCGCCTGAAGGGGCCGCAATGCTTCCTTGGCTATGTCGACGACTCGCTGGACGCCGACGCGTTCGACGCTGACGGGCTGGTTCCGCACCGGCGATTGTGGGCTGCATCGACGCCGACGGCAACGTAACCGTCACCGGACGCATCAAGGACGCGATCATCCGCAACGCGGAGAATATCTCTGCGCTGGAGATCGAGGGTGTGTTGGCCACCCATCCCGCGGTCGCCGACGTCGCGGTAATCGGGGTGCCGGATGACCGGACCGGAGAACGGGTTTGTGCCGTCGTCGTTGTGCATCCGGATGCGGCGCTGACGCTGTCGTCGGTCTTCGAGCACTGTCAGGCTCGAGGGCTGAGCAAGCACAAGACGCCAGAACGACTCGAACTCGTTGATGCGCTGCCTCGCAACCTGACCGGCAAGGTGCTGAAGACCGAACTACGTGCCCGGTTCGGGAGGTCGAGACCCGGGACCCTGACCCCTGATAGAGGATAGTCAGACAGGACTGAAACTTGCGTGCAGTAGTTTTCCGCGGCGGCAAATTGACGGTTCGCGAGACTGCCGATCCCGTTCCAGGACGAGGCGATCTATTGCTGAAGACACTCAGCACCGCGATCTGCGCGTCCGACGTCCATTTCATGGACCATCCGGAACTCGCCATTAACGACGAGACTGGGCGGTCTCTCTACGACGCCGACCACGACATCGTTATGGGCCATGAGTTCGTAGGAGAGGTTATCGGCCACGGCCCCGGGTGCAGCGATGCGTTTCCGATCGGTGCGCGCGTGACGTCGATGCCAATCCGGCTGGTCGACGGCGGGGCAGGCGGACTGCGCATCATCGGGCAGCATCCCGAAGCGCAAGGCAGTTTCGGAGAGCTCCTCGTGGTGCCGGAAGCGACGGCAAGACTCGTCGAGGGTCCGGTATCTAACGATGCGATCGCAGTGGTGGATGCCTTCGCCGTGGGTGAGTTCTATGTTCGCGCCTCGCGATTGGAGCCTGGCGAGATCCCGATCGTAATCGGCGCGGGCGCCATCGGCTTGTCGGCGGTCGCGGCGCTGTCCGCCCGCGGCGTGGATCCGATCATTGTGTCCGACTACAAAGCAGACCGTCGCGAACTTGCGAGGTCGGGTTTCGGCGCACACGTCCTGGTCGATCCAGCGCAACGCTCGGTGTTCGACGTCTTTCGCGAGGTGCGCGCCGAACGTAATTTGGGCGGTTCGGCGGTCGTGTTCGAGTGCGTCGGCGCCGCCGGTCTCATCGGCAAGATCGTCAAAGACGCAGAGTTCTCCTCGCGCATCTACTGCGCAGGCGGTTGGTACACCGGCGACACCCTCGAGATCACCGAGGCCACCCGGAACGGTTTGACTCTCCAGTTCGGTGGCGGTCCGATGCCACAGGACTGGTACGGCGTCCTCGATGCGGTGGTAGCAGGAAAGCTCGACCCGCTGCCGAGCGTCGGAAAGGGTCATCGGCCTCGACGAGGTGCCTGACGCACTCGACCAAGCACGCCGATCAGAGGGACCCCCTCGAGTCGTGATCCATCCGAACGGAGACGTCGTATGACTGACCGAGAGTGACCGTGATGAGATTTTGGACCTGACAGTGCGCTACGCGACGGCGATCGACAGCCGCCAATACGTCTTTTCGCAACAGTTTTCACTGACGATGCCGCGCTCGATTACGGCAATCGTCGGACAGTGGACCGGGGGCTGCGGAAGTAGCGCAGTTCATGGAGGCGGCGCATGTCGGTGCGGCGCACACGATGCACCGGATGACTAATCAGGTGATCGCGATCGATGGCGACACGGCGACTGTCCGGACCTACGTCGATGCTCTGATCCTCGCCGAGGACGGATCGGGTGCGAATCCGGTTGGCTATTACGACGATAACCTGTTGCGCACCAACGCTGGATGGCGAATCGCACGGCGCAAGTACACGTCCGTGCGCCTCGTCGCCGTGGCGGGCCAATGACCACCGACTTCGCGACCAAGTACGGACCGTGGGCGATCGTCATCGGCGCATCGGATGGTTGCGGAGCGCTATTCGCCGAGCGACTTGCGCGCAACGGTGTGAACATCGTCCTCGTTGCGCGCCGCCAACACCTGTTGGACGAGGTGGCTACTGGTATCCGCGAGCGCACAGGTGCCGCCACGCGGACACTGGCCGTCGACCTGACGGCTGACAATGCGTCGAGACGCATTATCGACGCTACCGCCGACCTGGAGGTCGGCATGCTGGTGTACTGCGCTGGCGGAGACCCGAACTATCAACCATTCCTTGCTAATCCGGTCTCTGCTGCGGAAGCTTTGCTGCGACGCAACTGCCTGGTCCTCACGCGGCTATGCCACCATTTCGCGAATGCAATGGTCGGCGCGGACGCGGCGGAATCGTAAACTTCAGCTCGGGCGCGGCGCTGGTCGGCGGGCGGAACATGGTCGACCTATGGCGGCACCAAGGCATTCGACATGGTCTTCACCGAGGGCCTCTGGGCCGAACTGCAAGACAACGGTGTGGACGTGCTCGGCCTGATACTCGGAAAGACCGACACACCCAGCGCTGCGGAACTTGAGTACAGCGAGGACAGCTGGCATCTCTTGACGAGGTCCCCGCGGGAGCGATGGCCGCTGAGAGCGTCATCGACGAGGCATTCGACAATCTCACCAACGGACCGACGCTCACGGGGGATGACGATGCGCATGGTCTCGAGGTATTCAAAGTGCAGTCACGCAACGAAGCGGTTAGGATGATCATCCAGGCGAGCATGGAGGTCATGGGTACGGAGAGCGATCGGCGGGGGGGAATCAGCCTGATGTTCACACTTCGATTCGACATGCGGGCGCCCTCGATCGGTGCGCATCCGTCAGAGTTATACGGCGCGGCTGGCGAGATGGCGGCGTGGGCGGAAACCCGCGGTTGCGTCGCCGCGGTGCTATGCGAGCACCACGGCGCCGAAGACGGTTATCTGCCGTCACCGCTGTTGCTTGGTGCGGCGATCGCCGCGCGCACCGAACGCATGAAGCTGATCCTGACGATCATCCTGCCGTTCTACGACGTGGCCCGGTTCGCCGAGGACATCGCCGTACTGGACCACATCAGCGCGGGGCGCGCAAGATATGTGTTTGGGATCGGTTACCGCGCCCAGGAGTTCGACCATTTCGGGCTGTCACTGTCGGATCGCGGCCGGCTGGCGGATGAGAAGCTCAAGATCCTGCGTCGGCTGCTCGCGGGAGAAGAGGTCGAACACGACGGCAGCCGAATGAAGGTGACACCATCGCCGCGGAACCGGAAGGGCCTGCGATGATGTGGGGGGGCTCGAGCCTGGCCGCCGCCAGACGCGCCGGGCGAAACGGCCTCGGCCTGCTCGCCAACGGCGTGGTGCCAGGAATGAAGGAAGCCTACGAGCAGGCGTGCCGCGAAAACGGTTACGAGACGGGTTTCATTCTGTTTCCTGAACGGGATACCGCCACAAATTTTTTCGTCGCCGAAGACGTCGACGCCGCGTGGGACGAGATCGGCAAATATCTGCTACACGATGCGATGGCTTACTCGAAGTGGAACCCCGATAACACGGTGTCGGCCAACATGAACACCGCTAAGACCATCGACGAACTGCGCAACACGTCGTCGTCCCACGTGATCCTGTCGGTCGAGGAGGCGAGGAAGCGACTCGCGGGCGGCGAGATGTTCAACATCTCGCCGTTGTGCGGCGGGATTCCACCTGAGATCGCGTGGCCGTACCTGAAGAGATTCGCCGAGCTGAACTAGTGGAAAGGCAATGATATGAATCAGGACCGTGTCGCACTAAACGAGAAGATTGCCTTCGAAAAGTGGGAGGGCTATGCGAAACCCATTGATCGGGGCCGCCACGTCAATTTCGGTGAAGACTACATCATGGCACCGGATTTCGTGATGATGAGTCCGCTGTTCAACAACGGTGTCCCGCAGATCGGCAACCGATATATTCTCGGGCGAGGTGGCGGAAGCCATGGCCAAGTATGCGCCGGACGGCGACATGCTCACAGCGGAGTGGCGCATGTGGTGGAAACACATGCCGGACTACCGCCTCGTGAGCCCGTTCGAGTGTGTCGCCGGTGACTGGGGCTTCACCTCCTGCGACACCTACGCGGGGACGCTCGCCGACGGGACGGTGTTGGAACTGCGCGAGTGGGACTACATCTGGACCAACGAGGACGGACACATCACGCGGCTGGGACTGGTTCGTGGACTCTGATAAGTGGAACCAGTTGATGGGACTCATCGGGCTCGATCCGAACGGGCTAACGGGCCAGGAGTACACCGTCAACTTCTTACGGGAGGGTGGCGTCGGGAGCTGACGCACCAGCGGCAAGTCTGAACGCTGACGAAAAAGAACAATCGTTCTCATCATTGCTATGAACCCTTTACACTGGCGCCACAGAGAGCGCGAGACGGCTGCGGATTGAAAGGTAACGAGGGCGATGAACGATCAATCCGGCGTTTCTCCGGAATCCGTGCACTTCGATCCGTTTTCGGACAAGTTCTTCAACGATCCGTTCGAGACCTACCGTCAGCTACGTGACCGTGCACCGGTTTACCACAGCACGCAGTACGACTTCTGGGCACTTTCGCGGTATGAGGACGTCGCGAGCGCGATGCGCGATCACGAGACGTATTCCTCGACGAAGGGTGTCACCCTCGATCACTTCATCGACCCCGACGCGATGATTCCCGAGGGGGTGATCATCATGATGGACACCCCGAAGCACACCCGGATGCGGTCGCTGGTGAACAAAGTGTTCACCCCACATTGCGATCGCGAAGCTCGAGCCGATGATCCGAAGCGTCATCGAAACAACGGCTCAGAAGATCGATGTGACATCGTTCGACATGGTCGAGGACTTTTCTGCGCTGTTTCCCGGTGGTGATCATCACCACGATGCTGGGCGTACCGTCGGACGGCCGTCAACAGATACGGCATTGGCTCGACGCACTACTGGAACGCGAACCGGGAAACATCAGTACCACGCCGGCTGGACGTGATGCGGCGGTGACCATGTGGCGGTACTACTACGATCTCGTCGTCGACAAACACGCTAATCCGCAGGACGACATGATGTCGCAACTCATCGAAGTCGAAGTCGAACGCGACGATGGCAGCGTCACCCGCCTCGACGACGTGGAGATATCGGCCTTTGCGTTACTCCTGGGCGGTGCGGGTGCCGAAACCGTAACGAAACTGATCGCAAGTGCCGCGGTGGTGTTCGCGCGTCACCAAGAGCAATGGCAGTCACTCAGGGGAGACCGGAGTCTCATTCCCGCCGCGTTCGAAGAGCTGCTGCGTTACGAGGGACCGTCTCAGTACGACATCCGTTGGAGCAACGTCGATGTCGAGCTTCACGGCACGGTGATACCCAAGCACAAGCCGGTCATGCTCATCAACGGTTCGGCCACGAGAGATGAGCGTGCGTTCGCCGCTACGGATCGCTTCGACATCAATCGTCGACACTCCGGTCACAACCTTGGCTTCGGTTACGGGATACATAGCTGTCTCGGAGCGGCACTGGCACGCATGGAAGGTCGGATCGCCATCGACGTCCTGTTGGACTTCATCCCCGAGTTCGAGGTGGACGTCGCCGCCTTCAACGAGTCAAGATGCCGAATGTTTTCGGCTGGGGACGTGTACCCGTCCGTGCTGCACGGAGATGAGCGGTGATGGCCTGTGGCACGAATGATCGTCCACGAATAGGAGCGAATGACATGGGGAGTCGGATTCATCGGGTTGCGCACGTAGGCACTGGGTTGACCGGCAAGGAGGCACTGCGGGCAGTCATCGATGACCCTGCATTGGAACTCGTCGGCGTCAAGGTGTCGACCCCCGAAAAGGCAGGGACGGATGCGGGTCGCTTGTGTGGTGGTTCGGATGTCGGTATATCGGCAACCGACGACCTCGACGCGGTGCTGGCGCTGGCGCGTGACTGCGTTCTGTACTGTGCCACCGCCGTTCGGCGTGAAGCCGAGGCGATCGCCGACATCGTGACCTATCTCGAGGCGGGCATCAACGTCGTCACGATCTCGACGATCCCAATGGTCTATCCATCAGCTGCGCCGCCGGAGTGGCGTGCTGCCGTGGAAGCCGCGACGGCCAAGGGCAATTCGACGTTCTACGCCACCGGCGCCGAGCCGGGTTTCGTCGGTCTGAACATCCCCACCGCCCTACTCGCGGGTGCAGGCACCGTTGAGTCCTATCGGATGGACGAATACGCGATCGACTTGGACAAGTCCTATCCGATCTGGGATGTCCTGCACGAATCGATGGGCTTTGGAAAACCGGAAGGGCACGTACCGCCCGAATCGCTTCGGGCAAGGTGAACCGCGATTGGGAAACCGTGGTGCGCTATATCGCCGACATCCTCGGACTAGAACTCGACGGGGTAGAACTGGATTGGGAAACACTGCTCGCGCCAACAGATCTGGAGACCGCACTCGGCGTGATCCCGGAAGGGACGATTTGCGCGCACCGTTGGCAGCTCACGGGCATTGTCGATGGGCGGAGGGCGGTCGCGGTCAAGTATTTCGCAACGGTCAGTTCGACACCTTGGCCGCAACGCTGGCCCCGACCGTCGAGGGAGGACCAAGGCGGCATGGTGTTTCGAGTCGAGGGGCGGCCGAGTATGTGTCTGGAGCTGTACATGGAGCAGTCGGCCTCAGATCGGGTCAACCCGGGCGTGGCGGTGACGGCGCTGGCTGCCGTCAACTCGATACCCGAAGTCGTCGGCGCGCCCCTTGGCGTGCTCGCCAATCCGTTGGCGGGTCCTGCAATCGTGAGCAGGCAATCGCGGACCAGACGTCGATAGGGGAGGCTGTTTGCCGCTGGTCAGCTTCCGACGCCGCCTTGACGCAGGAAGTTGATCGTGTAGCCCTGGTAGGTGAGTTCGGCGGGATCTAGGCCGATGAGCGCCAGGAACGGGTACCACTGGCGAGAGTCCACGAACCAGTCCCAACGAGTGATGTGCCCGTCCTCGTTGGTCCAGATGTTGTAGTCCCACTCCCGAAGTTCCAGCACCGTCCCGTCGGCGAGCGTTCCCGCGTACGTGTCGCGGGCCACGAAGCCCCAGTCGAAGGCATCGCATTCGAACGGTGTGACGGTTCTGAAGTCCGGCATGTGCTTCCACCACATACGAAACTCCGGGGTGAGCATGTCACCGTCGGGGGCGTGTTTGGTGATGGCTGCTCCCAGCTCGTCCGAAAAGAGGTCGGCCATCGGCTGCGCAACGCCGCCGTTGAACAGGGGGCACATCATGACGGCGTCGGGCGCGTAGATCCACTCGTCGCCGTAGGTGACGAAGTTCGTCTCCGTGACCTTCGAGTATGCCTCCCACTTGGCGTGGGCGAGCCTTTTGTGTAAGGCCAAACGATATATTGTCATACCGTCGCCTTTGGTCAGACGCCGATGAGCTCCTTGAGATTTCCGCCCATCACTCGTGCCGTGGTGTCCGCTGACAGGTTCGCGAGTTCCTTCACGAAATCCGTGGGCTCGGCCAGGCCCTCCGGATGCGGGTAGTCCGACCCGAACATCACGCGGTCCGCGCCAAGCACCTCGATGAGGTGCGACATGTCCTCTTCATGAAAAGGGTTGACCCACACATGCCTGCGGAATACATCACAGGGGTGCTCAGCGAAGTCCCGCGGGCTTCTTGCGGTACACCCGGTCGAACGCGTCCATGAGACGATTCGCCCACGACCCGCCGTTCTCGACGACACCGACGCGCAAGCCGGGGAACCGTTCGAATACCCCGTGAGCGATGAACGCTGCCAGTGTGTCGAAGATGTGGCGGCTCTCCTCGTAGATGAAGCCGCGGAACTTGCGTCAGCTGGAAGCCCTGGAACTCGTCGCCGCCCTCCCAATCGACGAGGTAGCGGTCGTAGCCGGCGTCGGAATTGTGCATCTGGACCGAAATGCCCGACGACTCGATCAGCCGCCAGAAAGTCGTCGAATTCGGGCAGCGCGGCTGAGCGCGAGGTGCCGTCCTCCCGCGGTACCGGCGCAGGTCGGATCAGCACCGTCTTCGCCGCCGTTGTCCAAGCACCACTCGAGCTCTTCGACGCCTTTCGCGGGATCGTTGAGCGAGATCGCCGGGACCGCGAAGATACGGTTCTGGTAATTGAAGGTCCAGTCGTCGAGCAGCCAACGATTGAAGGCGTGCGTGACCGCGTGCGTGAGTTCGGTGTCCGACTTCAACCGTTCTTCGAGCATGCCTGCCGTCGTGGGAAACATGACCGCACCTTCGACCCCCTGCCGGTCCATCAAGGCGAGGCGCAGGTCGGGGCGCCGGAACTCCTCGGGGCAACGAATCGGCTTGGCAAGCTCACGCAGTGACTTCCCCTCCGGGTTGACCCCGCGGTAGTAGTCGGCCCACGCGCCCGGGGTGGGAATCACCTCGTAGGTCGGGTTCGGGATGCACTCGGTGACGACTCCGAGGATCTGCAGTTTCTTCTGCCGTTCACGTCGACGAACTTCACCGCTTCGGTGTACTTCTCGGGCAGATAACGTGTGTAGGCATCGATGGTCTCGTACATGTGGTTGTCGGCGTCCCACACTTCCATTGCTTTCTCGTCGCTCACCAGAACCTCCAACATGCGTGAGAATGGTGATTCTCACGATAGCAAACGGTTGTATCCTCCGGTGACTGGGCTCAGAGATTCATAAAGTGGCCGCCGTCCACGCCCAGGGTCTGCCCGGTGATGTACCGGGCACCCGGGCCGACCAGAAAACACGACGGCGGACCCGATGTCGCGCTCGGGATCACCAATTCGCCCCAACGGTATCCGTCGCGCCAGGCGTTCCTCCATCGCGGGATCCGCCTCTATAGCCGCAGTCATTGCGGGCGAATAGGCCAGCGGTGAAATCACATTGACGGTGATTCGATGTGGTGCCCATTCGCGGGCCAGGCTCTTGGCGAAACCACGCAGAGCGCCCTTCATCGTGGCATAGAGCGGTAATGTCGACTGCCTTCGATACCTGCGGGCGAGGTCATGACCAGGAACGTGCCGCCGTGCTCTTTCAACGCGTCGATATGCCGCAGCGGCGCAGTTCTGTGCGCCACCCACTGACACCGAGAAGTGGTCACAGCAGAGCGCATGGTCGACGTCGGCCAGTTGATGAGGCTGGCTGGAGGCGTTACTGGTGGCGTTGTGCACGACGGCGTCAAGTCGCCCGGTGGTCGTCAGCGCGAGTCGATGGCGTCGTCGACCTGCTCAGGCGCGGTCACGTCGCATTCCGCCCAGATCGCACGGTGCCCACGTGCGGTGATTTCGTCGGCGACGGCCGGCCGTTATCGGAGCGGGAGGCAACGAGGACATGGGCCCCCTCGGACGCCAGAGCCATGGCGATACCGCGTCCGACACCGGCGCCCGATCCGGTCACCAAAACTGTGTGCCCGTCGAGAGTCACGGCAACATCATCGAGCCTCCGTCGACGAGGATCGTTTCGCCGACGACATGTGTGATGTCGTGTCTGAGAAGAAATTTCGCTGTATCCACAACGGAACGGACAGCGTGGTATCGTCCTGGACCGCCGCCGCGCTCAGATGGGCGCGGAAGTTGCCAGCGTCGGTGCAAATATTCTCAAGGGCGCAGCGACCATATTGACCCCGATTCCTTCGGATCGCCATTGACGTGCCGCTGATTTCGCCATGGCCCGGATGCCTTCGGTAGCGGTCGTATAGGCCATCAGCCCTGCCGCGCCGGCCATACCGATCGTCGGCAGGACAGCACGATTCGACCACCGTCGTCCTGCATCGACGAGTACGCGGCCTGGAGCGCGAGCAGCGCTCGCCACATCGTGTCGCAAGGCCGGCCATTGGCCGTGACACCGGGGTGGCGTCGATGCCCGATGACGACGAGTCGCCGACTTCATCGGTCAGTGCTTCGGAAAGCACGTCGGCCGGACCAAGCACGATCACCGTCATGCGTCGGCCATCGCGGCCAGTTCGCGTTTGACCACCTTGCCGACGTCGTTGCGCGGTAGCTGCATCGATGAACACCATGCGCACGGGAACGCGGTAGGGCGTCAAGTGTTCGCGGCACCACGCCACCAAGTCGTCTTCGGAGGCCGAATTGTCGCATACGCACGACGAAGGCCCATGGGACTTCGCCCAAGTCGCTCGTCGGGAAGCCCGACCACCGCGGCCTCGAGCACACCGTCGGCGCTGAGCAATACGTCTTCGACCGTGCCTGGAAACACCTTGAGCCCGCCGCGGTTGATCATGTCCGACACCCGGCCGTCGAGCCACAGGAAGCCGTCATCGTCGAACCATCCGAGATCGCCGGTGTGAAACCAGCCGTCGTCGGTGAGCCGGTCCAGAAACGCCGGATCGATCTTGCGGGCGGAAGTGGTCGGCGTGCGCACCATCACCTCGTCGTCGGCGATCGTCACGTCGATGCCGGGCAGCGGGCGTCCGACGGATCCGAGCTTGGTCTCGCCCCATTCGCGCGCGTCGGCGGCCGACCAGCCCACCACTTCACCGCCGAGTTCGGTCTGGCCGTAGGAGTTCAGCACGATCACGCCGAATTTGTCCCGGAACCGGCCCGCCTGAACCGGTGACAGGGGAGCGGTGATCGACCGCACGATTTTCAGCGGCGAAAGGTCGGTGACCGCATCGTCGTGCAGGACCATGATCAGCGCGGCGGGCGGCAATACGGTGGACCGCAACTGGTGTCGCTTGACCAGCGCAGCGAAATCCGTCGAGCGAGAACCGGTCCATCAGCACGACGCCGGAGCCGGCACGAAAGGCGAACAGCACCTGATAGATGCCGGCCCACAACGACAGCGACAACGGCACGAGGTTCGGCATGGGGGACCGCTTCGGTTGGTCTGAAGTAGATTTGGCGGCAGGATTTGCGCCGCGCAGTTTCGCCAGCAGCCGGTCGATCAGATCGAGCACCGTGCTGTGGCGAAGTGGTACCGGCTTCGGCGGTCCCGTGGTGCCGGAAGTGAACTGCAGCAGTGCGACATCGTCGTCGTAGTTCCGCACGTCCTTAGGCTGATCCGCCGATTCTGCAGTCGCCCACGCCAGCGCGTCGCCGGTGATCACCGGCAGACCAAACGATGAGAACCTCTGTGCCAAAGATGGGAGTGGTGATCATGGCAGCGGGGCGCAGCGTCTGCAGCTGGGTCACCAGCTCGGCATCGGCGGCCCTGGGATTCAGCGGTGTGTACACGCCACCAGCGCGCCACGTGCCGAACAGGGCGGCGATGGTGGTGGCGTCGTTGGGCAGCATCGCGGCGACGACCTGCCCCGTGTCAGGCCGATGTCGGCGAGCAGCGTGCCGAGTTGTTCGGCGCTGGCTGCCAATTGATCGCGCGACACTTGGCTGTCTGAGGCGCCCAGCGTGTGCACCGCAACCTCGGGCAATCCGTCCAGCAGCTCCGCGAGACTCACGAATCAGCCTCCAGCGGAGCCCAATTCGGCGCCCGCTTGTCCGCGAAGGCAAGAGGACCCTCGTTTTGATCGGGATGCCCCCACATCGACGTCAGGTGCTTCGCACCTTCGCGGCACGCATCCGTGAGGCCGTATTCGAGTGCGCCCCACAACGCTCGCTTGGTGGCGCGCATCGCCGCGGGCGAATTCTTTGCGATCTTTTCGGCGAGTTCCTGGGCGACTTCGCGCAGCTTTTCGGGTGGGTCGACGACCTGGCTGATCATGCCGAGCTCGTAGGCGCGCCGGGCGCTGAGCCGTTCGTGGCTGCCCACCAACGCCATCCGCAGCACGGCCTCGGCGGGCATCTTGCGCATCAGAGCGATGGTCTCCAGCGCACTGACCTGACCAATCGATACGTGTGGATCGACGAAAGTCGCGTCCGACGACGCGATGACGATGTCGGCATCCGCGACCCAGTGCAACCCGCCGCCGGCGCATACCCCATTGACGGCGGTAATGACCGGCTTCTCGACGTTGCAGTGCCACGCCGTCAACTTCAGGTCCAGCGTGCGCATGGTCTCCTGGAACTGCAGCACGGCCTCGCCGTCGAGCTCCTCGACGTCGGCGCCCACCTGAAACGCCCGCCCGTTACCGGTATGGACGATCACCCGCACGTCGGGGTCGCCGTTCAATTCCGCCCAGGCTTTGGGGAATTCCTCGCGCATCACGGCGTCGTAGGCGTTGAGGCGGTCCGGCCGGTCGTTGATGATCCAGCCGACCGGCCCGTGCCGCTCGACGATCAGCCTCTGGTATGTCATGAAACCTCCACCGTGTCCGACAGCGGTTGCCACTGCGGCGTGCGTTTCTCCTGCCACGCCCGGGCGCCTTCGCCGTGATCGGGGTGATTGCGCAGCCGCCAGATCTCGACGGCGGCCTCGTTGCGGGCCTGCGTCATCCCGATTTCCAGGGAGCGCCACAGCGCCTTCTTGGTGGCCCGCACCGCGGTCGGCGAATTCATGGCGATCGCGGCGGCGAGCCGCCCCGCCGCCGCTCGGAGCTGGTCGGCCGGTACCACCTCGGACAAGATTCCCAACTCGTAGGCGCGCTGCGCCGAGATGCGTTCGCCCTTGCCGCTCAACGCCATCCGAGTGATCGCCTCCATCGGGGATTTGCGCAGCAGCGTGATCGCCTCATAGGCGACGGCCTGGCCGACCGATACGTGCGGGTCGACGAACGAGGCTCCCTCGGCGGCGATCACGATGTCGGCGTCGGCCACGAGATGCAGGCCGCCGCCCGCGCAAACCCCGTTTACCGCCGCGATCACCGGCTTCCACACCCCGCAGTGCCACGACGAGATCTTCAGTTCGGCATCGCTGGTGCGGCGGGAATGCCGGCGCATGGCCTCCTTGTCGCGTGCCACCTGCACGACGTCCATTCCGGTGCAGAATGCCTTGCCGTTGGCGGTGTTGACAATCACGCGGACGTCGGGATCGGCGTCGAGTTCGGCCCAGGCGGATTCGAGTTCGTCGAGCATCACCGAGTCGAAGGCGTTGCCCGCGTCAGGCCTGTTGAGGATCAGCCAGCCGATACCGTCGGACTTTCCACCACCAGCCGTTGGTAGCTGGTCACGAGCGCGGGATGTCCTTCCAGGGCTTGCCCTTCCACGGGTCGGGCTCCTTGGGCAGCCCGAGCACCCGCTCGCCGAGGATGTTCTTGTTGATGTCGGTGGTGCCGCCCTCGGTGCCGTTGGCCAGGCTGCGCATCATGCCCTGTACCTCGCGCGGCAGCGCGTCCGGGTCGTCGGTGGCCGGCCAAGCGATCGCGTCCGTGCCCAGCAGGTCGACCATGAGGTCCTGGATCTGCTGGTTCAGCGTGGCCTGGTGCACCTTGCCGATCGAGGACGCGGCTGCCCGGGAGACTGGCCGGCCGAAAGTGCCGCGCGGACGCGGGCGTTCGTCCAGCCGCGGATCTGCTCCTGCGCCCACAGCCGCATGACTTTGTTGCCGGACGACAGGGTCGTCCCACCGGCCGGTCTCCTGGGCGAGAGGTGATCAGCCGGTCGACGCTGGAGCCGCCGAGCCGGCCCATGCCGCCCGAACCCGAACCCGACGACCATCTGCCGCTCACTGGACAACGTCGACGCGCTGACGCGCCAGCCGTCGTTGACCTCGCCCACGCGGTGGGCGTCGGGTATTCGCGCGTCGTCGAGGAAGACCTCGTTGAACTCGGCCTCGCCGGTGATCTGTCGCAGCGGTCGCACGTCGACGCCGGGCTGGTGCATATCGAGCAGGAAGTAGGTGATGCCCCTGTGTTTGGGCGCGTCCGGATCGGTGCGCGCCAGCAGGATCGCGAAGTCGGCCTCGTCGGCCCAGGTGGTCCACACCTTCTGGCCGGTGATCACCCACTCGTCGCCGTCGCGGACCGGCCTTGGTGGCCAGCGACGCGAGGTCGGAGCCGGCGCCGGGCTCGCTGAACAGCTGGCACCATTTCTCCTCGTTGCGCACGATGGGCGGCAGACTCGATGGCGACATGGCCCCGATCAATGAGAGTGCGGCTAAAACCAGAATTGTATTTACGATCTTCATGCTCATTTCCTCCCTAAGGTCTAAGAATCGGTTGGCGACTGAAGGTCATATGTTAGTGTGCAGCGAAGAAAGAGTCTGTTCACTTATGGACACAATTCCATGTTGGTGGAGCTTCGTTCCAACTGACTGTGCCGATGGCACGTACGCGTCGTTTCCAAGGCAAGAGACGCCAAGCGCCTGGAATAGCACCCGGAAATGACCGCAATTCAATTTGGCTTTCGGAGTTCATTGACGATCTTCCGGGCCTCTCTCATTCTTTCCTTGTAGTACATCGGGCTTAGGAGAACTTCCTTGTCTCCCACCTGCACGAGTTCATTGATGCCTTCTTTTGCAAAGAACAGGGCCAGTGCGATATACGTCCTGATCTCTTTTTCCAGGAACTGAGCTGCATGCCGTTTGGATTCATCCATTTTCCACCTCGGATTGCCACCAATGGCCCAATTTAGAAGCCAGAAAGGCTCGACTGCGCGGTGGGCTTACTACCGCTGCAAGATCGCCTTCAATAGCACGTCCCGTCATCCACGAACTTCTCACTCGCCACGATGGACGCCAGAGAGTGCTCGCAGGCAAGGACTCTGCTGTTTAACGGATCGTTATTCAGCGCGTCCGTGGGGATATATTCCCTGGATTTGCTAATCGCGAGAATGTTGTCGCTCAACTGCTCCATGTCGTTGAATTCGGCGGAGAGCAATCTCAAGGCGCCTCGATCGTAGTCGGTTGTGGCTGCCACGGATGCCAGCGAGAGATTTTTAGTGGCTTGCGCGCGACTGTTCGACATCCAGTCGTCTGGCAGCGGGTATCCATGCTGGACATCACTGGCAAGGCCGCTTTGCCAATCCCGGATCGCCGCCATTTCCTCGACGCTCGCCCTCAGGAATTCTTTCGAGAATGCGGGAGGTTTAGGCTGAGCCGGCGGCGCGCTGGGGGCGGAAGCGGGTATCGTGAGTATGATCTGATTTCCGTTAAATCGAAGGGTGCCATTCACGGCGCGCGCAAGCGCTTCGATCTCGACAAAAGACCGGCCATTTATCTGAACAATGGTCGCAAGTCCGGGATGACCGCTTACGATCAGGGTCAGGTTCTCCTTCTGCTGCGCGGTTTGCGCCAGCGCGAGTCCGGGCAAGAGGAGGAGCGATGCCAACATCAGCGAGGCGCTGAATGGTCTTCTTCGCATGAGCCTGCCCTCACTATTCTTCGGCGACTCTTTCCACTTGGCAGAATTCCCTTTGGACAGTTCCGATTATATTTTCGTCGACGCCTTCGGCTTCCATGCGGGGATTGTTCGTCAGCCGCCCCGCCCTTTCCTTGATCTTGCCCTTCACTTCATGAATCCTGCCCGCAATCTGATTCATCGCACTGGACATCATGTTGTTGCATCCCCCCGGACGCGATTTCAATTCTAGCGCCCCATTGAGCGCCTGCGGGGCTTCCCCGCGCGGCCTAGATGCGGCCGAGGAGAAGCAAAATGACCACGATGACCAAGATCACTCCTATGCCCCCCGTCGGGGCGTAACCCCATTCGCGGCTGTGGGACCACCTCGGCAATGCACCGAAGAGCGCCAGCAGCAAAAATACGATCAAGATAGTTCCAAGCATTGTTCCCTCCTTTTTCCAGGGGTTGACCCGGATCGCTGGGACACCCGATCCGGGTTGTATTCGGTCGTCCCCCTGGATGAGCCGTTAGTCCAGGTGGACGCTGATTGCAATTCGATCCCCGGGGTAGCTACGGTTATACAGGTAATAGCCATTGTCGGAGTAATCTATATACACATCGTCGTTGTCGTACCAATCATCCGACCAGTATTCTGGCAACGGGTCAACTACACTGAACCAGAGGCCGCCGTACTGGAAGCGCGGATACCCCCCGACGACGAATAGTTGGTACCTGTAGATGCGGAACCCATGGTCCGGACCAAAGTGGCCGCGGTAACGGTCCTCGGGAATGCGATAGCCTCTGTAGCCACCGCGTTGCTGCCAATCACGGTGCTCGGATTGCCAGTTATGCGCGCGATGGTCCTGCCAAACGGCTTGCTGTTCGCCTGGCTGCCCGTTGCGTCCCTCTTGTGACGACCGATCGGCCTGCTGCTGCCGTTGCTGGTTTTGTTGATTGTGGGCCTGTTGCTGCTGCCTGTTCTGGTCTTGCTGGCGTTGCTGAGCCTGTTGTTGCTGTTGCTTGTTCTGGTTTTGCTGGTTTTGCTGGTTTTGCTGAGCTTGTTGTTGCTGCTGCCTGTTCTGGTCTTGCTGGTGTTGCTGAGCCTGTTGTTGTTGCTGCCTGTTCTGGTCTTGCTGGTGTTGCTGAGCTTGTTGTTGTTGCTGCCTGTTCTGGTCTTGCTGGTGTTGCTGAGCCTGTTGTTGTTGCTGCCTGTTCTGGTCTTGCTGGTGTTGCTGAGCTTGTTGTTGTTGCTGCCTGTTCTGGTCCTGCTGGTGTTGCTGAGCCTGTTGCTGTTGCTTGTTCTGGTCTTGCTGGCGTTGCTGAGCCTGTTGTTGCTGTTGTTTGTTCTGGTTTTGCTGGTTTTGCTGGTTTTGCTGACCCTGGGCTTGCTGTTGTTGCTGCCCCTTGTTCTCGTCTTGCTGGTGTTGCTGAGCCTGGGCTTGCTGTTGCTGGTGTTCGGGTTGCGCGGGCTTAGCCTGTTGCTGCTGCTGTTGAGGCTTAGCCTGCTCCTCTTGTTTCGGGGCCTTGGAATCCTGTCCTTGTTGATCTTGCTGTGCATACATCGGAGCGACGGCTCCAAAAAGAAGGAGCAGAAGTCCCGCGCCGATAGCTCTTGCTGGTTTCATGTTTGTTGCCTCCGTTAAGATAATTTCAGGCGCCAATCGCTCTTCGCGCTGGGCGCGGTTGTTGTTTGCGTCGGGCAGCACACGTCTCGTTCCCGTACCGTTCGTTCAGGCTTCCCTACGCCCCAACGTGCATGCGGGAGAGCGAATGAAAAAGTCCAAAAATGTTCATAAGCCACAGAACCGTGGCGATCACCACCACTGCGTTCAAGATGGACTTGATCGTTCCCTGCATTGGTATGAAGCGGTTGACCAGCCAAAGCAGAATACCCACCACGAGCAGAACCTCGAGTATTTGAAGTAATGGCATTTGCTAATCTCCTTTTCTTCGCAGGCAGACACTCCGGCTCGTCCCAAGGCGCCGCACCAAATTTCCGTGTTGACCCAAGAACAGCTAGTGCCGGATGGAGTGGGGAGGAACCTGCGATTTCCAGTCTTTTTCAGGCGGAAGCTCTTGGACTCGTTTTCGCCCCGGTCCTTTCGCTTCACCCACAGGCCAGCATATTAGAAGAGGAAAAGACGAGCGTCTGTTCCTTTGTGCACACATACGCACTCTTCTTGAGGATTTGTGACCATCATTAAGAGATACGAGGCGGACGGCGGGACCACCTTCGAACCACTATGTAAGCTGCAGCAGCTCAAATAGCGCGTCAAGATGTGCTCGTAACTACGGACATGAGTCGCCTTACGGACGCTTACGGACAAATGACTAGCGGAGTATCAGGAACACCCCCGAAGCGGGTCACGATACGGTTGGCGTGTTAACGGGACTCGCTCACGTTCCAGACATACAAAAATTTCTCGTCCGTGGCTGTCGCGACGTTGCGTTTGGCGTTTCGCGTAGCGCGGTTCAGCGCCGAACGGACATTTTCCTTGGCGTCTCCGAGTTCGTCCAAAGGCACGCGAAGGGCCGCACCGCCCTTGAGTTGGTCGAGATCGCGCAGAATCAGAGAAACAATCACCTTGTGTTTGCCGTTTCGTGAACGAGGAACTTCCTTCAGGTCCATCGTCCTGAAGTGGGATATCGCTGGGCTCGTTTTCATTCTGCTCCTCCCAGACTGCAAACATATAACTAACGCCAGCTATCAGTATCACAGGCATAGTATGACGTACAACAAAAATATGCAGACATAAGCGTACCCTCGCTAACTCGATGCCAAATAAGGGAAACCGGCTGCGGTCGCGTTAACGCCAACTGACTTCCCCTTAAGAGGGAGCTCCGTTGACAGGGAGACATACAAAAGATTCTCCCCGTATGACTTGGAGACTGCTACCGTGCACGCAGTTGTAGGAGCGGCTGCGATGCGAAACGGGCAAACACATTTCGAGCGGGTTCCCATTGAGGTGGTCGAGACTATTGTCCAGCAGGCTGCAGCGCTGGCGGCCATGCGGGAGAAATCGCCTGCGCTCGTCCCGGAGCTGGACCGCCGAGCTGGACGGGAATTTCTAAAGGAAGAAAAGAAAGTACTCCCGTTCAAAAGGCGGCCATGAGAAAGATGATTTGGGTTGAATCCGCGCACAGTGCGAGTTGGACCTGCTCAGAATGCGCCTGGGCGTTTAACCCTTCGGGGCCGCCGCGTGGCGCCCATCTCGAGGAGATGAAGCAGAACTTCGAGCGCCAGCGCGAGAAAGAGTTTGCATCGCATGTTTGCACCCAGCACCCCAGGGCCAAGGGCCAGGAGCGCGGAGTCGTATAGACGAACCCGGATTCCCCAGCGGATCTGAGGATCGAAAGTGAGGCGAGACCATGAAAGTGCCGCAAGCGACCGCCAAAAATACCAAGCCGATTCTCCTGAAGAAGCTCGCTTTTGATTTGCAGGATTTTCTTGATACGGCGGGTGTAGCCCGGAAAGTTGTGGAGTTCAAGAAAAAGGAAATGATCTTCTCGCAGGGCGATCCCGGCCAGAATGTCCTATACATTCAAAAGGGCGCGGTGAGGCTTTCGGTGGTCAATGAAACCGGCAAAGAGGCTGTCGTGGCGGTTTTGGGGCCGAGCGATTTTTTCGGCGAGGGATGCCTCGCCGGTCAGCCGCTTCGAATGGGGACGGCGACCGCGGTTACGCCGACGACGGCACTGGCCATTGAAAAGAAGGAGATGATTCGCGTCCTCCACTCTGAACATGCGTTTTCCGACCGTTTCATCTCCTACATGCTTTCGAGGAACATCCGGATCGAGGAAAACCTGGTGGATCAGCTCTTCAACTCCAGCGAGAAGCGGCTGGCTCGCACGTTGTTGCTGCTCGCGCGGTACGGCAAGCAGGATAAACCCCAAAGGGTGCTCCCCAAAATTCCGCAGGAGATGCTAGCCGAAATGATCGGCACAACGCGCTCCCGCGTGAATTTCTTCATGAACAAATTCAGAAAACTGGGTTTCATCAAATACAACGGCGGGCTCACGATCAACACGTCGCTTCTGAGCGTCGTCCTGCACGACTGAGGAACGCCCTCCGCGCGCCACGCCCATCGTGGCACCCGCCTGGCTCGAGCCGCGCCTCGGCCGGATTTTTTGCCGCACTGTTCAAAAGTGAACAGCTACCTATCTGCGCTGCTACTAAGATGCCCCACGAGTGGCGAGGCCTGGACGAAAGCATCCGGAATCCTGGGCTGGGGCCGGCACTTTTCTCCGCCTCGCCATTTCTAATTTTGATTTCTGGAAACTATTGAGGCGAAGCTCGCCCGAAGGTTAAGAGAAGAAGCCATGAAAATAGGACCCGCGGCAAGGCAATGTGGGACGGGAACGGCAGTAATCATCCTGGGACTCGGCCTTCATCTTTTCAGTGCGGGCGAGGTTTTGATCTCTCTGGCGTTCTCAGGCGTTGTGGTTGCATTGCTGGGACTGGCAGTCTTGAGCGGCTTCCTCGCGTGGCGGGGAGGCAAGCGAGTCCTGGCCTGGGTCGCATCCTGGGACTCGGCGAAGGCTCCGTCCCGTCCTGCCGTGCTCACAGAGGCTTGGGAACACCGATAGCCTAGGAAGAAGAGTCTTGGCTGGCGCGAGCAGCTTTTGGCTGCTTTCCTTTCATCGCATAGAGGGCCTTATCCGCCGCGTGCAGCAGGATTCCGATGCTGTCGCCATCCTTCGGATAGCTGGCGACTCCCACGCTGACGGAAAGCAACGGCTCTTCGGCATCTTCCGCAAGAAGATCGCAAATCCGGCTTGCTATCGACATGGCGTCGGCTACGTTTGTCTCCGGAAGGACGAGAGCAAATTCGTCCCCGCCTTGCCGCGCCGCGGTGTCCACGGACCGGCAGCAGTCAGCCAGGACCTGCGCCAGCCTGCACAGCGCCCTATTCCCCACCAAATGCCCAAAGCGATCGTTGATCTCTTTCAATTCATCCAGATCCAGCAATAGAAGCGAGAAATCCCGTTCGGTGCGCTGCGACCGGCAGATCTCCGCGTGCAGCACCTCGAAGAGCCGGCCATGATTGGCCAAGCCGGTCAGCGAATCGCTCCATGCCAGGCGGCGCAGATGATCCTCGAACGCGCGCTGTTCCGTGACGTCCACGACAATAATTGCATGGCTGACAAAATCTCCGCGCTGGTCAAAGACACCGCTGCCGCTGAGCCTGGCTTTCAAAGTCGTGCCGTTTTTCCGCTTCCACTCCGTTTCCACCGGCTCGATTTGCACCAACGCGGAAGGGCTTCCGGCCAGGGGCTTTCCCTGAGCGAGACCGGGCATGATTGCACACGCACGGTTCGCCTCCAAAAGTTCCGCCTTCGTTGCATAGCCGAGCATCGCCAAGAGAGCCTGATTGACCTCGAGAATCCTTCCCTCCCCATCGCACCGGCATATTCCGTAGGCGGGGTTCTCCACCAGCGCGCGATATTGCGATTGCGAATGCCGCAAGGCCTTTCCGGCCTCTTCCAGCTCCGCGCGCAGCTTCCTTTCGTTCAAGGCCCGGCGAACGGCCATGGGCAATTGAGCGAGATGCTCTCGTTCCACGTAATCGAAGGCGCCATGCGCGGTGAACTCCGTGACAAATTCATTTCCCGGGGTGGTGGTCACAAAGAGAAGCGGAATCTCTTGCACAGTCTGATGCAGGAGTTGCAAACCCTGGGACCCTTTCCAGCTAGGGCTTGGGTATTCGGCCACAACGACATCACAGGAGCCGGAGCGCAGCTGTTCCATGCACTCCTCTAAGGTCGAAACGACATCCGCCCTGACAACGAATTGCGCTTTCTTCAACTCGTCCAGGCAGTCACGAACGATCGTAGCATCGCTCTGGATGAAAAGAACGCGGATCGGGCGGCGTCTATGCGAAGTCGCGCCCACCTTCGGGAAGTTCGCCAGATTGGACTGCACATCGCGATGAGCTAGGTTCGGTATCGCGGCCCCCAAATGGACCACAGAAGCCGTCCATAGCCATCCGGGTGAATGACTGGGGAGGGTGGTCCCTTTTATCCGGTTAATATATTATTGGGGAGAAAGCTAAATCTGTTCAATATTGAACAGTTGCTGTATCAGTACGAACTGTCACTGTACCGGTCTAATAAGTCCTAGTACCAACCGAACTGGTGTGTCTATTGGAACAGACCGCGAGATTCCGCCTCGCTAGAATCATTTCGTTAGCTGCGATTGAGTCTTCACCTTTCGCGCTAATAGAGGCGGTAAATGAAAAGAAAGCTCATCGTGCTGCTCGGCGTGTTCCTGACAAGCCACCTGCCGGTGGCGGCGCAAACACGCGCTCCACGGATTGTCGCGGAGCAGGACCGGATCGCGCCGAGCATGGCCATAGTTCGAGCGGCACCGACGCCGTTGCTCGCGGTGTCACTCCCACTGCTCGGGATTCCAGAAATTTCCACGCTTCGAACCGTACCGGCGCCGTTGCCTCTGGCATCCTTCCCTCGGCCCAAGAAACCAGCGGATTCCGCCGCCCATTTCAGTTACGTGTTCGCGAAGCCTTACCAGCCCGACCAGGGCTTGGACGGTCTCGAAAACATGTCGCAGATGAGCGAGGTTGACACTCTGTTTCTCAAGCAGTCGAGCCTGCCCCTGGTGCAAATCTGGGGCGGACGTCTGCGATTTGATGGCTTTGCGAGCACGCTGGACGTTCAGAATGTGCAGTTGGGTCCTTCAGCCGCTGGCGGTCTCGAGGACTTTCGTCCTTGGCGGCAAGGCGTTCCCGGCGCGCCGCCTTCGGTGGACTCCTACGGCGTCAGCATGACCTTTCATTTTGGGCGCGACGCGCAGGCCGGGCGCCCGGCGCAGATATGGCGGACCGTTGCGCGCGTGGTTGGCGGCGCTCAATAGCCTCACGCTATGCGCCGATGACGCGCATCGGCGCCATGCTTTTCCGCTACTTTATCTTCGGCGGGTATTTCTCGAACGACTTTTTGACCATGTCGTCCAACTTGCCTGCAATCTTCGTGGGGTCGCTTTTTTCTTCGCTGGCGATGGCGCGCCACACCAGCGAATGCGTTTGCGCGTCCCGCAGATCAATCACGAGCGTGCCCTCGGCGTACGGCACCCTCACGTAGCGCGTGCCCCAGCCGTACCATCCGGCGGGGTACGCCTCAACCTTCGACTCGCGCGCCGCCCCGAACGTGTAAATCACGTTCAGATCCGCCGGCCCGGCGACTTCCGTCAAACCCCTCGCCGTCAGGTCTTTTTCAATGTCCGCCTCGATCTGTTTTTTCACCAGGTCGCTATTCAGCGCGGGGTTCTTGCTGTTCAACTCGCCCTTGCGGATCGCGAACGTCTTGTAGTCGGAAAAATGCCCGTTCTGATCGAATTGCACCGTCACGTTCTGCCCCAGCGCGCCACGCGCCGCAAATAGACTCAGAGCCAGTACTGCCAGGATTCGCATCTTTCGCGTCTTCGTCTTTCGCACCTTTCGCATGGACTCCACCCCCTCCCGTATCCACACCCGCCAGGACGCAGTGTATCAAGATTCCCACATTCCGCGCGGCCCGCGTTGCCCCTCCGCCGTCCTCATGTAGCTCGCCCCGGTTCCGCGGGGCGAGGTTTCTCTGCCCATACTTCGCCGCGCACACAGCGAATTAGCTGGTCTTGTATATCATCCATCCCCTCAAATAGAATGGCGCCCAGTGACAAAACTTTCCATGACGCGCTCCGCGACGGGGGTTGTGCTCCTCTCCCTTGCAGCGGCCGTCCTGGCCCGCCAAGATAACGTGACCGGTCCGGCAAGGGCCTTCCTGCTTCCAAGCGACGTCACTGTTTCAGGGGTTGTAGTGGACCAGAATGACAAGCCGGTTGCTGGGGCGTGGATTGCCCATGCAGCTCTCCCAAATAAGGACAACCAGACCTCCGCCGACGGAAGTTTTCGTTTCACGACTCGAGCGCCGGCGTTCGTCATCCGCCAATTAGGATACCAGGGCGCTTATGTGAAAGTGACGCAGACCGGGCCTCTGCGCATCATTTTGAAGCCGGTGCAGGACACCTTGCCCATTTGTACGAATCCCACTACGTGCTCTTCACTGAGTCAAGCGGGCGGCCATTTCTGCTTTCCCAAAATTCCGGGAGTAAAGGTGAGGGGGCACGGACAAGACATTGATTACACGACACTCGTGTACAGTGCGCACGGTCCTCACGGGAAGCGCTATTTGCAACACGGAAGCGGACCGATGTGGAGCTTTGGCGTTCCGATGGATGAGGACGTCTGGAGTTCGGTGGAATATTCGGAGCGGACCTACCAAGGAAAGAGGTACTTCGTCGTTGATGCTCGCGGGAAAAACGCAAAAGGTGGCATGTGGCGCTTCTTAGGTGAAATGGGTGAATCGGCCGAATACGACGACGCTGACCCAGCCACGGCCGCATTGTTTGACAAGATGATGGACGGAGTATGCATGGTACCCAGCATGGATTGGAATTTCGTGCCGTGACGCGCTCGGATCGGTCTTGCACGGCCGTGAAAGGCCTCGGGTCAGAGAGGACGACGAGAGCTACATTCGCGCGCGAACCGTGCGAGAGGGTAATGACCCAGTTGGGTTGTTGCGGTGCCGCTCGGACCCAATTCCATGGTCTGTTCATAAAGGACGGCGCCAAGAGTTGCCGGTCGGCGCTCGCGCGCCGAAGGATTAAAACAGCCGGCAAATGGTATGCTGTGCGCTCCGATATTAGCGGCACGGCTCAAGCCGTGCCCTGACACAAACCATTGATGGCTTCTAAGAAACTCGCTATGGGAGTGGCTGCTATCCATCCGGGCGAACACCTGGCCGAAGAACTAAAAGCGCTCGATATGAGCGCGGCCGAACTGGCGCGAAAGATCCACGTGCCGACCAATCGTGTGATGCAAATCTTGAACGGGACGCGCGCCATCACGGGCGATACGGCGCTGCGACTGGCTCACTTCTTTGGCACCAGCCCGCAGTTTTGGCTGAATCTGCAGAGCTTGTATGAACTGCGCATCGCTCAGGAGAAGGCCGGGAAATCCATCAAGGCGCTTCCCACGCTGAAACGCCACGAACCGCTGCACGCATGAGGATTTAGCGCGGAGAGCTTATGTCCGACGAGATCAATCGCCAGTCGATCATCGACGAAGAGCATCTGAAGCTGCTATCGCTCGGCTACATGATCTCGGCGGGCATGGCCGCGCTCTTCGCATATTCGGACTGTTTTATGTGGGAATGGGCGCGATGATGGGCGCCATGCTCTCACGGATGCCCGCGACTGAACACGCGCAGCAGCCACCCCCTGAGTTCGTGGGCTGGATATTCGCCGGTATTGGGGTAGTATTCTTCCTGATATTTGGCACGATCGCCTTACTCAAGCTGCGAACCGCCCATTGCCTGAAGCGCCGGACTTCGCGAACATTCTGCATGGTCGTGGCCGCGATAGGTTGCCTTGAATTTCCCTATGGCACCGTCCTCGGCGTACTGACGTTCATTGTCCTTGGACGCGAGAGCGTGTCGCGGCTGTTCGAGGCAGGCGGTGCTCCGTCGTCGTGACGCCGGGCGATACATAGGGATTGAGGAGTCGCGTCACGAAATGGCAGGTGTCGCACCTACGGCGCTCGCCGTTATAATCCGCACATTTTCCCAGCCCTTCCGGGCTGGGCTAACTTCTGCCGCGCCTCCAGCGCTTGCCCCCCTAGAGATCTAGGATCGGTCACGCGCGCCCATGCTGTAAAAGCCTCGGGTCGGGAATGCGACCCGAGATACATTCGATCTTTCGCGCGAGAGAGAATGCTGTTGACATTTGGCGCCGGTAGCGTACACTCGGTGATTGTCCGTTGTCCTTCCAGCTGGCCTGGGAGTACCTGCTCTTTGACAATTGAATGAATCAAGCCAGAACCCGTTTGGTTTACGGCTTTTGTTCCGGGTGTACTGGAACGAGAGCCATTTGAGATAAACCCTTCGTCCGCCTCGGCGGACTCGGGGTTAAACCGAGCGATTTACAGTTCGTTCCGGTCGTGACAGCTTCACGTTGTCACGGCCGTAACAACAGGTTTCAAACGAGAGTTTGATCCTGGCTCAGAGCGAACGCTGGCGGCGTGCTTAACACATGCAAGTCGTACGCGCAGCATTCTGTAGCAATACAGGATGTGGGCGCGTGGCGAACGGGTGCGTAACACGTGGATAACCTTCCTTCGGGTGGGGAATAACCCCGCGAAAGCGGGGCTAATACCGCATAACATTACGAGGGCACATGCTCTTGTATTCAAAGCCGCAAGGCGCCGGAAGAGGGATCCGCGGCCGATTAGCTTGTTGGCGAGGTAATGGCTCACCAAGGCTTTGATCGGTAGCCGGACTGAGAGGTTGACCGGCCACACTGGAACTGAGACACGGTCCAGACTCCTACGGGAGGCAGCAGTGGGGAATCTTGCACAATGGGCGAAAGCCTGATGCAGCAACGCCGCGTGGGGGATGAAGCTTCTCGGAGTGTAAACCCCTTTCGACCTGGACGAATGCCCGCAAGGGTTTGACGGTACAGGTATAAGAAGCCCCGGCTAACTACGTGCCAGCAGCCGCGGTAATACGTAGGGGGCCAGCGTTGCTCGGAATTACTGGGCGTAAAGGGTCCGTAGGCGGTGCGGCAAGTCGGGAGTGAAATCTCTGGGCTTAACCCAGAGGCTGCTTCCGAAACTGCCGTGCTCGAGTGTGAGAGAGGCGAGTGGAATTACGGGTGTAGCGGTGAAATGCGTAGATATCCGTAGGAACATCCGAGGCGAAGGCGGCTCGCTGGATCACAACTGACGCTGAGGGACGAAAGCTAGGGGAGCAAACAGGATTAGATACCCTGGTAGTCCTAGCCCTAAACCATCAGGACTTGGGGTTTGCCCTGTACGGGGCAAGTCCCGTAGCTAACGCGTTAAGTCCTGCGCCTGGGGAGTACGGTCGCAAGGCTGAAACTCAAAGGAATTGACGGGGGCCCGCACAAGCGGTGGAACATGTGGTTCAATTCGACGCAACGCGAAGAACCTTACCTGGGCTTGAACCGCACAGGACCATCTTTGGAAACAGAGACTTCCCGCAAGGGACCTGTGTAGAGGTGCTGCATGGCTGTCGTCAGCTCGTGCCGTGAGGTGTTGGGTTAAGTCCCGCAACGAGCGCAACCCTTACTCGTAGTTGCCACCCGCAAGGGGGAACTCTACGAGGACTGCTCCGGATAACGGAGAGGAAGGTGGGGATGAGGTCAAGTCAGCATGGCCTTTATGTCCAGGGCTACACACGTGTTACAATGCGCGCCACAAAGCGTTGCAAACCCGCGAGGGGGAGCTAATCGCAAAAAAGCGCGCTCAGTTCGGATTGCAGTCTGCAACTCGACTGCATGAAGCTGGAATCGCTAGTAATGGCGCATCAGAACGGCGCCGTGAATACGTTCCCGGGCCTTGTACACACCGCCCGTCACATCACGAAAGTGGGTTGTACTAGAAGTCGCCGTGCCAACCGCAAGGAGGCAGGCGCCCAAGGTATGACTCATGATTGGGGTGAAGTCGTAACAAGGTAGCCGTAGGAGAACCTGCGGCTGGATCACCTCCTTTCTAAAAGAAAAGGGAGCACGGTCTGCCTCTGTGGCAGGCACGGCTCTCCATCCCGGATCTCACGACCCGGGACGTTCGGTCTGCCCTGAATCCCGACTCGTCGGGATGAAGGGCTGTCTCATGCCTTCCGGGTTCTGGCCTGATTCATTGATTGTCAAAAAGTTCGCGGACAAAAACGAAAGCCCGCCAGATTTCTGGCGGGCTTTTTTTATTTCCATCTACTTTTTTCGATGCTAGAAAGGAATCCTGCTGCGCTGTGGCTCGCGGTCCGGCGGTCCCGGCATGTCCGAAGACTGGCCGGGAGAAGTGAACTGTACTTTATCGGCATCGAGGAAGAGCGAGCGGGTAAGGACCGCCTCGATCGTACTGCCGCGGGGCAGCTCGGCATCCGGCCCGCGCGAAAGCAAGACCGCCGCGAGGCCTGCCGCGGCTCCCACTCCCGCGCCGATGCCCGCGCCTCCGGCGCTCTGCGTGGCCACGCCGCCGATGCCCGCGCCCGCTGCCGTGGTCGTCAGCACGGTGCCGATGTCCGACGCCTTGCTGCTGTCGCCCTTCACTTTCCCCTCACTATCCATGGTTTCGCCGCCGCCCGTGCCGGGGTTTCCTCCCGGTGAGGCGTTCAGATTCACTTCATAGGCGTTGGGCAGAATCAGGGTGGTGAACTTGATGGCGATTTCGCCGCGCCCCTTCACGCGGCCCGGACGCTTCGATTCCGTCACCTCGCCGCTCAGGTAGGAGCCGGCGGGTATCACCACGCGGCCGTCCACCATCACGGGGAAAAGCGTCTCGCAATAAACGGGGTCGCCCGGCTGCGAGCTGCGGGTGGAAATTCCATTGTGCAGCACCAGCGGGATGTGCGTGCCGCCCGGGACTTCGATCTTTGCCGGCGCGTTCTGCACGACGGACGATGCGGGAGCTGCCGCAGTTGGGGCAGTTGTCGTCGCGGGGGACGCTGCCGATGTGTCGGGCGAAGGATTTTGCGCCGGGGCCGTCTGCGCGCCGCTGGTCGCGGGCGCCGGCGGGAGGGGGCCGGAATCCTGTGCCGCGGCGGGAATCGCCAGTCCCAACGCCAGAAGAAGGATTGCCAGGGGATGGAAGCTCGGCACGCGGCGGTTAGTCATGATTTCCCTCGAACTGCTCCTGCAAACGGATGCCCCCAATAGGAGACGAGATGTCCTGAGCATAATCCGTTCCGCCGTCGCCCGCAAGATTACTTGGGTTCGTGCGTTGCGGTTGTGGGCGGGGTTGGGGCGGTGCTCGAAATACCGGGCTATTCCGGCAAAAATAAAATAAACTTTCGGGAAGCGTCCTGCGTCTGATATAGACACCACCGCCCGGAAGCCCGTTGCCAAGCTGGCAATAGCGGCTATTGTGCGGGGGAGAGGGGAAGTGCAACTCTTGGAGCGGACAACGCATCGCATTGGTGGATGCGTCCCGGCGGGTAGCGTGGCCCGAACGAGACGAATCGAAGCTGCGGAAATGCCGGAAGCGGAAGCTATCCGGCGTGCGCAGCATGGGGATGGGCTGGCGTTTGAGCGGCTGTACCGATTGCACAGCCGGCGTGTGTATTCCCTATGCCTGCGGATGGTGGGAAATACGACGGAAGCGGAGGATTTGACGCAAGAGGCGTTCCTCCAGCTCTTCCGAAAGATTGCCACTTTTCGCGGGGAATCGGCATTTTCCACATGGCTGCACCGGCTGGCGGTCAACGTCGTGCTGATGAAGCTGCGCAGAAAATCAGGGACGGAGGCGTCCCTGGAGCAGATCACCGAGCCCGATGAAGAATCCGGAGGCCCGCGGCGGGATTTCGGCGGCCCTGATTTGAGGCTGAGCGGCTCGCTGGACCGCGTGAATCTGCAGCGCGCCGTGGAGCAATTGCCGCCGGGTTACAAAACGGTGTTCGTTCTGCACGACGTCGAGGGATACGAGCACAACGAGATCGCGAAAATTATGGGTTGTTCGATCGGCAATTCGAAATCGCAACTGCACAAGGCGCGCATGCGGCTCCGCGACCTGCTCCATGAAGCGGTGCGTGCGCGGCCCGCGAAGAACGCAAGGCGGCGGAAGGGGCTTCCGCCGGCAAGGCCTAAAACAAATGGGCATGATGGGATGTGACGAATTTCTGGGTCATCTGGATGAGTGGATGGAGGGCGAACGCCGCTCCGACGCCCGGGCGCATGTGCGCGACTGCCCGCACTGCCGCGGCTTGGCCGAAGACATGGAGGCCATCCGCTCGACCGCCCTCGGCATGGCTAATCTCGCGGAGGAGCCGCCCGAGCGCATCTGGACCTCGCTCGCGGCGCAGCTCGAGCGCGAAGGGCTGATTCACGATGGCCGGCGCCCGACGAAGGAGAGCGTGCGGAGATGGTGGTACGGGATGCTCGCGGCTCTGCCGCGTCCCGCGCTGGCCGGCTTTTATCTGGCCGCGCTCGTCGCCGTGGCCTTCGCGCTGAGTGGACCCATCCATACGCGGCTCAACGAACATAGCTGGATCACGAGCACGGAGCGCTCGACGATACCGCTCGACGCGCAGCTCGATTCCGCGGAAGAGGCAACCGTCGCTTCCCTCGGAAACTACAATCCCGCCGTCACCGCCTCCCTCGATCAGAATCTGGCCATCGTCAACAACTATATCGTGCTGTGTGAAAAGAACGTGCAGGAAGACCCTGAAAACGAAGTGGCGCGCGACTATCTCTTCGAGGCCTACCAACAGAAGGCGGACCTGCTCGCGGAGATGGCGGAACGTGGAGATGACACCCGATGAGCACCCATCACTTTCTTGGTAACGCGTTCCACGGACGAGCCTCGCGGGGATTTCTTGGGAAGGCCGGCCTGCTCGTGCCCGGCCTGCTTCTTGCGGGCGTCGCGCCTGCTTTGGCCGATCATTTCGAGAAGCGTTTCAAGGTGGATGCGCGCCCGGTGATCACGATTCACAATCCGACAGGTTTGGTCACCGTGAAGGCGTGGACCAAATCCGAGGTGGAAGTGGTGGCGGAGCACGCCAGCACGAATATCGAAGTGGACGCAGACCAGACCGGCAACCGCATTGACGTCATCACGCGCCTGCGTTCCGACAGCGCGTCGCCCGACGAATGGCGCGCCGACTATGAAATCCGGGTTCCCGAGGATGCCGAGCTTCAGATTCACGATGATTCGGGGGGCGTGAACGTCAACAACGTGCTGGGCGACATGAATGTGGAAACGGTGGCGGCGGACGTGGATTTGGAAGATGCCGCGGGCTACCTGACCGTGAAGACCGTCTGCGGGTCGTTCCAATGCGAGCGCTGCGCTGGGCGCATCGAGGCTTCTTCCATCAGCGGCACGTTCAAGTTGATTGACCTTCACAGCCTGTACGTGCGCGCACGAACATCGAATGGGAACATCCTTTTCGACGGCGAGTTTCTTCCCAACGGAATGTACAGCTTGAACAATTACAGCGGCGTGATCGAGGTGCGCTTCTCACCCGGAGATTCCTTCGATTTGAGCGCCACTTCCCTGAAAGGCAAAGTGAACAACGAAGCGTATCTGACGCCGCACGCCAACGATCACCACTCCTCCTCCCCCAAGTTCGGGGATGCCCTTTTCGGCACCTTCAACACGGGCCACGCGAGGGTCGATCTGACCTCCTTCGATGGTACAATCAACATCTTGAAGCGCGATTGAGCGCGCCTCGCTTCCGATCGAATTCGATGACCCCTGCGCCCCGCACTCGCACGCTCGTCTGCCTCACTGGATTCATGGGCAGCGGCAAATCCACGGCTGCGCGCCTATTGGCCCGGCAGCTTGCCTGGCTGCATATTGACCTCGATAACCGAATCACGGACGCCGCCGGCCTGACGATTCCGGAGATTTTCGCGCGTCTGGGTGAGCCGGAATTTCGCCGGATCGAACAGGAACAACTGGCGCGGGTTCTGGCCGAATCGGCGGAGCTGCCCCGGCCGCGCATCGTTTCGCTGGGCGCGGGCACAATCGTGCAGGCGCAAAATCTGGCTCTGCTGCGCGAAAGCGGCGCGCTGCTCATCTGGCTCGACTGCCCCATGGAAGAGCTCTTGCAGCGCTGCGCCCAAACCACCGACCGCCCGCTCTTCCGGGATGAGGCCAGCTTCCGACAGCTTTACGAGGAACGGCGGCCGATCTACGAACAGGCGGATTATCGCGTAGACAGCAATACCGAGCCCGCGCGCGTGGTCGAGCAGATACTAGCGCTGGGAATCTTCCCCCGGGTGCCGGCGTGAGCTCCGCAGCGAAGCGCGGACGGATGGCTGGATTACTGGCCGGGCTGGCGGCGGGCGCCTGGGTCCTTTGGGCGCCGGCGGCGGCTTCGTTTGCCGGATGGGCGCACGGAAATGGCGCTCCTGCCGCACGCTTGTCTGCCGGGTCCAGGGCCACATCCATCTTTACGCGGGACAAAGGAACTTTCCACATCCTCGTGAACGGGCAGCCGGCAGGCAAGGAAGAATTTGAAATCGCGCCGAGCGGCGGCGATTGGATCGCGCACGGGCACGCGGAAATTCAGGCTAGCGAGGGCGTGACGCAGGTCACCGGGACGCTGGAACTGCATGCGGACGGCACACCGGTGCGGTACGAATGGTCCACCGAGGGCACCAAGAAGGTTTCCGGCGTGATTACATTCGATGGCCCCACGGCCTCGACGGAACTACACGTGGAAGGCGCGCAGCCTTACACGCAGCAGTTCAAATTCAATTCCCCGCAAATCGCCATTCTGGACAACAATCTCTATGAGCAGTACGCCGTGCTCGCGCAGCTCTATGATTGGGACAAAAAGGGGACGCAGGCCTTTTCCGTGCTCGTCCCGCAGGCGCTGACGCCCGGAACCGTCACCGTGGACTCATTGGGAAAGCAAGAAGTGAACGGCAAGGAACTCGGTGAGCTGCGCGTAAAATCCGAAGACCTGGAAATCGACCTCTACCTCGATGGCCCGCGCCTGGAACGCATCGTGGCCCCCGCTTCGAACGCTGAAATCCTCCGCGATTGATGCCTCGCCGAGAGGCACCACTCAGGATCTGAAAAGGGCATCGGGCGACTGATGGCGAACGCTTTCCGAACGGCCGTCTTCCCAGTCTTCCGGGGGAGAATCGAGGCCCCAAAATCCAGGGGTAGGCTTGATGAATTCAATCGCTACCTGCGCCTTGCCCATGAAGTTCGGTCCCAGCGTCGTAACGCGGCAGAGCATCTCTCGCGCCAGCTTGGGATTTTCAACGACGATGAAATGATTCACGGATACCGGCGTGGCAAGAAGGATCAGCCCGCCGTGCGCGTTCACCGTGATCGTGTGTGTCTGCTCAGGCGGAGACACCTTGTCCTGGAAACGAACGACCACACGGATTCTGATTCGGAGGCGCCGGCTCCGCCGCCGGTATGCCGCCCGCTTGTCCTCCGTGGGTTCGACCGCCATAGAAAGAAGCTAGCAATTCCACGCGGGATTCTCAATTTCGAGTGCGGCGGCTGTGTTAGGAACAGCAATGGACCCTAGCGGGCGGACCAGAAGGCTATGGCGATGAAGGGTATCTGCATCGGGATGCGGAGCCACAGGCTGGTGGCAGGCTTGCCGCGAAGTGTTACGCCCGCGCGCGCGGCGTGAATATTAGCGGGCAAGATGGCCAGGAAAAAGGCGACCAACGCATAGGCGGCAGCACGGCGGAATTCGGGGAGGAGAAGTCCAACGGCTCCCGCGATTTCACAGACGCCTGTAAAATACACCATGCCGCGCGGCCATGGAATCGAAGGCGGCATCATGCGAACGAAATCTTCCTTCATGAATGTGAAATGGGAGACGCCTGTGAAAACGAGCATCAGGCTCAGCGCATCACGCGCGGACGCTTGCCAGGCGGCAAATGCGGGAATACCTGCGAAGCCGAGCGCCCGAAAAATGAGACAGGAGAGGACGAGGATTAACAGGACGGCCACGAAACCTCCAGCTTCGAAGCCCCATTTAACCATGGCGCGCCATGGAAATGAAGATTTCCGCCGCGCCTTCCCCAAGGACGCTCCCCGGCGGGAGGCGACTTTTGTCCAATAAGTTTTGTCTTGTAGTATGTTGTGAGCACGTGGGGCCCGTAGCTCAGCTGGTTAGAGCAGCGGACTCATAATCCGTTGGTCCAAGGTTCGAATCCTTGCGGGCCCACCAACTGTTTACAACGACTGAGTTTTTTCGCGGCTGATCGAGCGCCTGAAATACCGCGCCATGCTGTGCGAGGCATTTCAACCCTTCGAGGCGTTCGCGCGTCCGGCTAGCGCAGTTCGTGTTTGAGGCGCTTCGTAGTCTTCAGCAACTGGCGCTTCAGGGCCTCCACGTGTTTCGATATGTCCTGAAGCTCGCGCCTGGCGACGCGTCCCGCCCGGGCGATTTTGTGGGCGGTGCGATCGGCCTTGCCCATGGCTGACCCGATTTTTACGGCGACCTTCGTGAGTCTGCTTTTCTTGGCCATCTGTTCCTCCGGTTCTTCGTCCGGCTGTCGCAGTTTGCATCCTATAGCCGCGGGGGCGTGGCGTCAATTGCACGGTCTGCAGGCTAGCGGGTTATTTTCCGGTTACCGCGTTTATCAGGACCTTGCCAAAACCCGCGTCGTTTAAGGCGGCCTGCCTAAGGGTGGGGTTTTTCTGCCTCGTACTGTTTCTTCTGCTGTTCCTGCTCGGCTTGAGATGGGACGTACAGCTGACGGCGGAGAGTATCGCAGATTAGGTCCCGATTATACGGCTCCTGCGTCACTGGACCATCGCTTGGAGTGTCGAACTGAGTCCCGTAGATTTGCGGTTGGTGAATTGATTGCAGGTAGCGGTCGAGGGTGGCAGCAGCGATCCATGCGGCCCCACTTTGTCCTCGCGCAACCGCGACGATAGCCAATGTATGCGCCAGCAAGTAATCGTCGGGCGAATCACCATGTTGGAATACAAATGCCGCTCTCTCGAAATCCTCTCCAGTGTGAAGTTTTCCGTCCGATAGAAGTTTGCGTGTGGCGTCTCGGCGGGCTGCATCAGTTTTTTCCACTGTTTTCCAATCGATCTCTCCGACGCCAGACTGACGTACTCTTTGGTCCTCGTCGAATATGTTTTTCATCTCCAGATTGGAAACATCCGTGTCATCCGAGGAATATTCACGTGCGCTGTTCCAGTCCGTCGCAAGCACGATTGGACCTTTTTCCTTGGTGACTGGCCACGCCTCAAAGCCGGGTATATCAATTTTCAGCGTTCCGTGACCTTCACTCATAACACAGAGTTGGAATTTGTCTTTGTCGCTTATGTCCCTTGGGTTTTGAGCTATAAAGTTGAGGCAATTCTCGTTCTGGGTACTGGCGACGATAGGATAGTGGGACGCTGGACCCTCAATTCCGGAGAAGCTCATACCACTCGTTGAAAAGTGCTGAGGGCGAACCAGTGAACCGCGAAAGCGGGCAACGCTTCCAGGGATTGACCTCAGACTCACTACGATGAAAGCGCGTTTGCCAAGCCTGAGAGTCCAGTTGCCTGAGAAATCCGAGGGCTTTTGTCCGAAAGCCGTTGTGCAGTATGTGACACTCAGCAGAATTAAAAAACACAAATACTTGCGGATTCTAGTGATTAACATGGTTCGCATTATAGCTCTGCGGCCAAGCCTTGAGAAACCGGGCTGGCGTTGTGCCCGTAAGTCCGCTTATCAGAAGCCGATGACCTACGACTGCGTGCGTCGGAGATGCGAGGCTCAGCCTTCGCGTTCGCGAATCAGACGCATGGCCGCCGGCAGGAGTGAATCACCCTGCCCCGCGGGGCCGGCGCCGGGCTCCGCATCGGTCGACCGGGATTCTTCCGGGTCGTTGCCGCCTTCTCCGGGAGCGAGCAGGAGGTTCGTTTCGACGCCGTGCTGCTTGGTGTAGAGCTCGTAATAGCGGCCGACGGCGGCGTAGAGCGAATCGTGCGTTCCGCGTTCGATGATCTGTCCAGCCTCGACCACCAGGATTTGGTCGGCGCGGCGAACAGTGGACAACCGGTGGGCGATGACGAATGTGGTGCGCCCGCGCATCAGGTAGCGGAGCCCCTCTTGAATCAGGGCTTCCGATTCGGAATCGAGGCTGGAAGTGGCCTCGTCGAGGATTAGGATGCGCGGGTCGGCCAGGATGGCCCGCGCGATGGAGACGCGCTGCTTCTGGCCGCCGGAAAGCTTCACGCCGCGCTCGCCGACGACGGTGTCATATTTTTTCTCGAATGATTCCGCGAACTCGTCCACGCGGGCGATGCGGCAGGCGGCGAGAATTTCGTCCTCCGTGGCGTTGGGCCGCGCGAAAGCCACGTTTTCGCGAATCGTGCCGTCGAAGAGAAACGTTTCCTGCAGCACCAATCCCAGTTGCGTGCGGTAGGAATCGAGGCGCACCTGGCTGAGATCCACGCCATCCACAAGGATGCGCCCTGCGGTAGGCTCGTAGAACGCGGCAATCAATCCAATGATCGTGGATTTTCCCGCGCCGGAGGGCCCCACGAGCGCCGTCACGGTTCCCGGCTCCGATCCGAAGCTAATGCCGCGCAGCACCGGTTTGCCGGCGTCATAGGCGAAGCTCACATCCTCGAAGACCACGCGGCCCACAATGCGATCGAGCGGCACGCTCCGCGCGGACACTTCCTCCTCCATTTTTTCATTCAGAATCTCGCGGGTGCGTTCGAGGCCGGCGAGCGCTTCGGTAATCTGCGGACCAAGAACCACCACCTGGGAAACCGGCGCGATGAGCATGGCCAAATAAAATGTGAAGGCGATGAACGTGCCGGTGGTCATCTCGCCGGGAATACGCCGGGCGCCCATGAACATGACGACCGCGCTCAAGATGCCCATCAGCGCGGTAGCCCCCAAGGACATCAGCGACGTGGCCGTCAGCGTCTGCAGCACGTTATCGAGCAGCCTCTGCACTCCCGCGGCGAAGACCTTCTCTTCGCGCTCTTCGGCGTGGTAACCCTTCACCACGCGAACCCCGCTCAGTGACTCCGTAAGGCGCCCGGTAACTTCGGCATTGATCTTCGGCCGCGCGCGATAGATGGGGCGGATGGTGTGAAAGGCCTTGCGCAGTCCCACGCCAAAAAGCAGCAGAACGACAAAAGCCATGGCCGTCATGCTCACGCTGATGCGCAGGAGAAGCACGAGCGCGATGATGGCGCTCATGATTCCGCCGGCAAAATCAATCAGCCCCGTTCCCAGCAGATTGCGCACGCCCTCCACATCGCTCATGATCCGTGAGATGAGCACGCCCGTCTTGTTCGCGTCGTAAAATGCCACCGGAAGGCGCCCGATGTGCGCCTGCACCTTCAGGCGCAGCTCCGCGATCATCTTTTGCGAGGATTTCGAGAGGAGTTGCGTGAGGGCATAGGACGTCAGGCCTTGCACGAACGTCGCCGCGACAACGGCCAGCACGATCGGCGTAAGCAGACGCGCCTCTTTTTTGATGATGACGTCGTCGATCAGATACCTCGTCGAACTGGGCAGGACGAATCCCGAGGCGCGATTGATCACCATCAGGACCATGCCGAGGGCCAGGACGCCCCGTCGCGGCTTCAGCAGCGCCCACACATCCGGCAAGAGTTTCCAGGATTGCTTCAACTTTGCGGCCTGTTTCTCCGGGGAGGTTTTGGAATCGGAAGCCATGGATTTTCGAAATCTGGGAGTTCCTCCCATTGGATGCCGGGGCACTATGGAAGACTCGCGCATGCCTCCAGTATACTAAGTCAAGTCTAATGGGCATCTCCGCAGAATTGGTTTACGGCGAATCACGCATCCCTAATCGCCCGCTGCCTGCTTCGAGGCTGCCGCAAGCGGCGAGGATTGTGTGCCTCCTTCTGTTTCCGTGCGCGCTCCCGGCGCAGATTCCCCCCCTGAAGCCCCCTCCGCTCCAGCCGCCTTCGGGCACTGACGTCTGTTCGGTGGGCAAGACTTGCGCCGAACTGGCACCGGGGATGATCCGCAGCGCGCAGGGCCCTTCGCCGCTTGAGGAGAATGTGCGCTATCTCACAGATTCCATCGGCGCGCGCCCCACGGGTTCCGCGGCGGCACGGCGCGCCACCCGATGGGCCGTGGAAGCTTTTCGCCGCGCAGGCGTGGACGAAGTGCACACGGAAAAATTCTCGATCCCGGCGGGCCGGAGCAAAGGCCGCACGGTGCGATCGGAAAACGTGGTGGCGGAAATCCGCGGGCGCGATGAGCCAGACGACTATGTGCTGCTCGGCGCGCATCTCGATTCTTCGAGGCGCGGCGCGGGCGCGCTCGACGACGCCTCGGATGCTGCCCTGGTGATAGACGCGGCGCGCGTGATCCATGCGTCGGGTTCCATCCCCCGGCGCTCGATTCGCTTCGTGCTGTTCACGGGAAGCGGCGAAGGGATGCTCGGCGCGTGGGCCTACGCACGGGCGCATCGCGCGAACCTGGACAACATGGCCGCTGCCATCGCCTTTGACGCTGGCGACGCACCCGTCGCGGGTTATTCGCTCGGCGGGCGGAACGACGTGCTCGCGGCCGTGCGCGATACCCTCGATCCAATCCGCGCGCTGGGCGTGAGTGAATTCACCCTCGATGCCAGAATCGCCCCGGACAGCTTCGATTTCCTCCTCGAAGGCGTGCCCACGCTCACCGCCACTGTGGACACCGCGAAGTCCTCGCCAAATGATCCTTCGGCTTCGGAAACGGCCGACAAAGTGAATATCGGCAATCTCAAGCGCAATGTGGCCGTCGGCGCCGTCACCGCCTATGCGCTCGCGGACGCCGAAGAGCGCGTGGGGCCGCGGCTCGCGCGCGCTGAAATCGAGCCATTGCTCAAGGAAACCGGCCTCGAGCAGAAAATGAAACTCCAGGGTCTCTGGCCCATGTGGGAATCCGGCAGCCGCGGCCGCCAGCAGTGAGTTCGAACCACCCTTGCGGAACCTGTCTCTTCCTCATGGCTCGGTGCAGGTATAATAAAGAATAATGAAAGTGGGTGCTCAGATAGGTGTCCAGGAGATGCCCGTGCCCATGGCCACGGACGGCAAGCCGCGGCGGGTTCTGGCCATTGACTACGGCCGCAAGAGAATCGGCCTGGCGCTTTCGGACGAGTTGGGCCTCGCGGCGCGCCCGCTCGCGATCGTGGCGCGCACGAATCGCCGGAACGACATGCGCCGCCTGCGCGATATTTGCCGTGAATATTCCATTGGCCTTATTATCGTGGGCCATCCGCTGCACATCACCGGCGAGGCGGGAGAAATGGCCGGCGAAGCGGCGCGATTCGCGGCGCGGCTCAGCAAGGCCTTCGTGACAATGTGCATCGAAGTAGAACTCGCGGATGAGCGGCTGACGACTTGGGAAGCGCGGCAGACCGTGGCCGCAACGGAGTCACCGCGGCGAAAGCGGGAACGGCTCGATGACGTTGCCGCGGCAATTCTGTTGCGCGATTACCTCGAAAGCAAACGAAGTCCGGCGCGCGCAGCCGCCGCGGAAAGGGATTAATCTAGGCATGCGACGCCTTGGCTTGCTGATGTTGCTCGCGATTGCGGCGATGGGCGCGACCGCAGGCTGGCTCGATTCGCAACTGAGCCGGCCCTACCGCGGCCACAGGCCGGAACAGGAGTTCGTGGAAATTCCGCACGGCACTTCGCGCTGGGGCGTTGCCGACATCCTTTCGCGGAACGAAGTGATCCGCAACCGCCTGGCGTTTGCGCTTTTCAGCGCCTGGCATTTTCGGAAGCCGCTCCAGGCCGGCGAGTATCTCTTCGATAGCCCGCTGAACTCCCGCCAGGTCTACTGGAAGATCGCGCATGGCCAGATTTTCGTGCATATCTTGACGACGCCCGAAGGCTGGACCATGTACGACATCGCAAGGGAAACCGCGGCGCAGGGAATCTGCAGCCGCGAGGACTTCCTCGCCGCCGCGCATGATACGTCGCTCGTATCCGATCTGGCGCCGCATGCCACGAGCCTCGAGGGATTTCTCTTCCCTTCCACATATAAGTTCACGCGCCACACCGATTGCGGCCAAATGGCGGCGACGATGGTTCGCCAGTTCCGCACCGTCTGGGCGACCGTCGATCCGCAGGGGTCGGGGAATTTTCCCGGCGGGCTGACGCTCGAGCAGGTCGTGACCCTGGCATCGCTCGTCGAGCGGGAGACGCCCAACGAGGACGAGCGCCCGCTCGTGGCCGGGGTATTCTACAATCGCCTGCGCCGCGGCGAGCCGCTGCAATGCGATCCGACGGTGCAATACGCGCACGAAATGGCGGGCGACCCGGTCAAGGACGTGCGGCCCGCAGATTTGCGCGTCGCTTCACCCTATAACACGTATCAGCATCGCGGATTGCCGCCCGGGCCGATCGCCAATCCGGGCGAGGCGTCGCTCCGGGCCGTGCTGGCGCCTGCGGTCACGGATTACATGTACTTCGTGGCTGATGGCCAGGGCGGTCATGTCTTCAGCCGCACGCTCGCCGAGCACAATCGCAACGTGGCGCGGCTTCGCCGTCTGCTGGCCGCCGTGGATTCCCCCTCCCCCGTCCGCGCATCTAAGAAGGTGGCGCCCTGAGGCCCTTGTGACTCCAAGCCATCCAGGCAAAAATCCATCCGGCAGATCCGGCACGAAGAAAGCGCGCATCCTGGCGCTCGCGCGGGAGATGGGCAAGCCGCGCTTCACACCCGCGGAGATCGAACAGATTCGCAGGCAGCTGATCGCGCAACTCGGCGAACGCGGAAAGGCCTCGCCGGACTCGATCGTGAGCGTGCTCGAAGAAGCGGGAATGCGCGTCGTCTGGTCCACGCGCTCGGACACCGACGGGCGCTACGAAGAAGAGTTCTCGGACCTACTGCACTTTTCGAACCTGGAGGAAGCCGAGGTGTGTCTCGTGCGGCTCGATGAGTTGCTCCGAAAATTTCTGGCGGAAGAGGAGCCCGCAGCCGCGGAACGTGTCCGTGAAGTGGCCCGCCTGGGAAGGCGCCGCGCCGAAATGATCGCCCGCAACCACAAGGTGGAAACCCCCAAGCGGCTCGAAAAGCAGGAAATCGCGGGGTGGTTCGCACTGTGGCTCAAAACTCCCGATCTGTTTTTCGATTGGCTGGAAGTGCGCAAGCAATCTCCCGAATTTCAAAAACAGTTCCCGCTGGCGACGAACGGCGAGGAATAAGTGTACCGGCTCGACGTCGAACCATTGGACCTGGGCCCCGATGTGCGGGCCATCGGCATCGAGTTGGCCGAAGCCGATGAAAACCGCGAGCCGGTCCGAGGCGCCGATGCGGCGCGCATATGGAGCCGTATCTTGCGCGCCACCGCTGCCGCCGAGCCTTGGGCGCTCGATTTTTTCAGCCATATCACGCGCGTCCGCCATTTCTGCCAACGCCGCGAGATTCCCTTCCGCGAGGCCAGCCGGCAGTCCATCGTGATACCCGCGCCGGAGCTGGCGCCCCTGGAATCCCTGCTCGCGCGATTTGAGGATGAGACGTTCGGCGCGCGCGCCGGCGCCGAGCTTGCCGCGCCCGATGCGGCGCTCGAAGGAGAGCTAGCGCGCCGCGGCGTGGACGCCTACCATGCAGCCTTTCCCCGTTATTTTTTCTGCGCTGTCTGTGAATTCGAAGAAGGCTCGCTCGTTCTCCTCAGCGAAAAACTCTGGGCCAGCGAGGTGATTCGCCGAGTGCGCCCCGCGCTCGCCGGCCTGGAAGTCGAAGTCCGCCTCCCCGCCTGATTACGTTCCCACCCTGGAGGCTATTCCTCGTAATTCGCGCGGTAGCCTCACCATTGTCGACCTTAGTACCTTCGTACCATTCCCTCCGCCAATCGTTCTAGTACACTCGACTAGAGATTAACGGATGTCTCCTCTTACAAATGAGGTGACAGTGCCCAGCGAGTCAACCGCTCTCCAGGCGCGCACCTTCGTGCGCAGCCTCAATGTCCTGCTTCGGTACGCTCGGATGTACGGTTTGGAGCACGCGCGCTCAGTCGCCCAGTTTTCCTCTGCATGGGACGAGCTCCAAGAGGCAGTCCAGGCGGGCGGAGAAACCGGACTCTTGCTTGGAGCTTCAGGTTCGCAGCTTCTTCTGGACGGCGTGCCCCTCGATTCCACACCGGCCGAGCGCAGTTTCGCCGATTTGCTCGATGCCTCAGGCATCGCCAGCATTTGTTTCAGCCCAAATGTGAAACGCGAAGAACTGGCCGATCTCGTAAATGCGTTCATGGAAACCGGCCCGAGGGCCCGCAATTTGACCGAGCGCCTGGAGGGGTATTTCGGGAAGAATACCGCCTCGGGAATCCGCGTCAACGAGATTCGATTTGTTCCCGAGGACGCCGCCTTGGGCGATGCTCGCGTCGCTACGCAATTGATGGCCAAAGCCCTCAACGCTGATGCCGGCAACATCCAGGAATGGTTCCGCAGCCCAGAGAAGATGATTCAGCTCATTGCCGCGGCGGAAGGCGCGCACTCCGGGCCGGGAGGTGGAAGGGGAGCCGGCCCCGGCGAAAGCGTCGCCCCCGGGATGCCGGGAGGTTCGACCGCGGCCGCGCCGCTCGAAGAGGCGGATCTGCAAGGCTTGCTCCGCCTGTTGGCTCAATTCGGCGAAGCCGCGCATGCGAAAAACGAGCAGAAACTCGATCCTGCAATCTGGCAACAGAAAGTGGGCGCGTTGCCCTCGAACGCGCAGACCACTTTGCGGCAGGCTCTTGCAAGCGCCGCAGCCCTCACCCCTTCAGCGAAATTGGATGAAGCCATGCTGCTGCGGCTGGCCGAAGACCTGGCCATCCGCTTCGCGCTCGATCGCTTTCAGCGCGGCGAAGTGCGCGTCAACGCAGTCCGTCAACTGCTCGACCGCATGGGTCACGAGCTTGACTCGCTGCGCAAAATCCTCAAGTCTCGTGAAGAAAAGATGGCGGGCGCGGGACTTTCCGTGGAATCTCATGCGGACGTCCTCGACCGCCAATTCTGGGCCGCCGTGCCGGACTCCGGCAAGCGAGCCGTGCTGACTTCCCCCGACGCGTGGTGTATCCCCCCGCGTAACATCCAGCAATATGTCGAAGAACTTCTTGGCCGGGGTGAATCGGAGGCTGCCGGAACCATTCTGCTCCGGTACGCCTCGTGTGTGCGCAATAAAGATGCCGAAGCCCGCAAAAAAGCCGCCATTGGATTGGGCCAACTCGCCGAGCTATACAGCAAAACAGCGAGCCGCCGCCTCGAGGACGCCCTCCTGCAAATCGGCCAGCAGATGAACGCCGAGAAGGACGTGGAGTTGCAAACCCTGCTGGGCGCGGCCTTCGTCCGGCTCAGCCAGGAAGCTACCTCCCGCCGCTATTACCGCGCCATGCAGCAGTCGTTTGATTCGCTTGCCGCGCTGGAAGAGTCCAGCCCGCGCTGGGCCCAGAGCCTGCGTCCGCGCACAGGCATTGAAAATCGCATGCCGGAATTCATCGAGGAAGCACTCGCGGCGGAGGCTATGCCGGAGGGCATGGTTGGCTTGCTCATGCGCGTCCCGCAGGCCGCTGGCGAGCAACTGGCGCTGCGGCTGGCGCGTTCGGGGCGCCGCACGGAAAGGGAGCATATCGTCGAGCTGGCAAAGGCTGTCGGTGACCCATCCGTTCAGCATATGAAGGAAATATTGAAATCCGCGCCGCCCGTCCGTGCCGTTTCCGTTGTTGGTTTGCTCAGCCGTCTCGATGCGTTCGCGCTCGAACACCTGCTCCCGCCGCGCCTCGCGAACGGCGGGCGCGCATTCCAGGATGCAGTCGTCCGGCAGCTTTCCATTGCGGGAGCGCCCGAGCGTGGCCGCCTGCTCGCCGATTGGCTCGAAATCTTTGGGGACTCGGTGCTGCCGCTGGCGCTCGACGAAATCGGCATGTGCGGGGATCTGGATACAGCTCCGAGACTCCTGCGCCTCGTCCAGGGAGAAATTCTGCCGCAGGCCGCGGACTATCTGCGCGTGAAGGCCATGGAAGCGCTCGGCCGGATGCACGCCCCCGCTGCCGCAGGACATCTGCGCCTCTTCGTCGAAGCGCGCAAGAGATTCGGCTGGTTGTACCCGGAAGAAATTCGCATGGCGGCGGCCCAGGCGCTCGTGAAGATAGACCCGGAGTGGATTCGGAAGTTCCTGCCTCGCTCGGGCCTGGATGCGGGAGCGCTGGCCCTCGCCCCTCTCGATCCGGTTCCCGGCGGCGACATCGTCCGCCACCGCCGCTCTCCCAGGATTCGTCTGCCGCGCGCCGTTCCCGCCGTGGTTACTTCGACGCGCGGAAGATACTCCTCGGCAATCAGCGTATTAAGCCTCGAAGGCGGCCTGCTCCTTGGCGACATTCAATTCCCGGTGGGAACCGAGGCAATTCTGAAGATACCCGCCGGTCTCCGCTCGATCCGCATGAAGGCCGTGGTCCGCTTCGTGCGCTCCCATCAGGCCGGCTTCGAAACGATTGACATGGGGCTCGAAGACCGATCGAAGCTCCGCCGCCTGCTTGTCTCACTCGCAGGCACCTAGATTGAGCTCCATCAAAACCCGCGCCGATTGACTTATTCTCTCCAGTCCGTCCTGACGTAACTTACTGACCTGATAACGTTAAACGCCGGGATTATGAGCAATTTTTTGCGCCTCCCGGCCACCATCTGGCACGGCGCGAGGTCATCGCCCGGTCGTACACCATCCCGTGGATGCACGAAACCATCTCTATCGTACGGATAACAGACGGCTTAGCGTTTGTAACGCACAATTCATCTGACTGTTACAGAGCATTTAAGCGCACTGCGTAACGTTCGCCTTCCGCAGAGGGGTGGGACGTGTGGAGCGTCTTGGGAAATCAAGCAAAAAGAAACGGTTCAAGGTCCGGTGACTTTTTACCGGCAAGGCAATCGTTTTCCCAGGAGCTTTAGGATCTCACGCGGCTGCATTTTCGTTCGCTGCGAACGCCCCTTCGGAGAAAAGGCTCGCGGCAGTTCCGGTTTTGCTGCGGTTCGATCATGAATTCACTTTGATATAGAGGGGATCGGCAGCGCGATTTTTGGCTCCAAAGAAGGGTGGGGGAATTAACTTCAAGGAGGATTGTAATGAGATCAATCATCTGGATTGCAGCCCTCGGCCTCGTCGCATTGCCGGCGATGGCAGGCACGGGTGCCACAGGGGCGGGTGGGAATTCGTCGGCGGCCAACACAGCCACGGCCCCGGCCACGACGGCGGCAGCGCAGCCCGCGAGTGCGCCCGCGGCTTCGTCGAAGGCCGCTCCGGCTGCGGCGCCAGCGTCTCCGAGCACGGAAAATGAGCTGCAACAGCTTCGGGAACTCATCGAAGCTCAGGCCAAGCAGCTTCAGGAGCAGAACGACCAGTTGAGGGAACAGCAGCAGCAAATGCAGGACCTCGAAGACCAGATCAAGTCTTCATCCTCATCCTCGACTGCAGAAAATCTTGCTGCCGCGCCGGTAGCCGGATCCCCTGCCCCTGCCATTGGAGTTCCGGCAATCGGCATCGGAACTACGGAGACGCCGGATCCCACGGGCTCAAGGCGTTCCGTAAGCCTGAATCCGGGTGTCAGCGGCTATGGAGGAATGGACAATCCGAGCGAACCAACGTCCATCCACTACAAGGGAGTCACCCTCACGCCGGGCGGGTTCATGGCGGCGGAAACGGTGTGGCGCCAGAAGGCTCTCGGCAGCGACATCAACACGCCGTTCAACAACGTTCCTTTCGACGGCGCTTCGAACTCCCATGTCACCGAATTCTTCGCCAGCGGGCGCCAGTCGCGCATCAGCATGCTGGTCGAAGGCAAGCTGGACAATGTGAAGATCGGCGGCTACTACGAAATGGACTTCCTCTCCGCCGGCACCACTTCGAACAACAACCAGAGCAACAGCTACACCATGCGCCAGCGCCAGTTCTGGGCACAAGCCGCCTTCACCAACGGCTTTACCTTCACCGGCGGCCAGCAGTGGAGCTTGCTCACGGAAACCACCCATGGGATGGACAACCGCACAGAAGCCCTGCCGATGAACATTGATGCACAGTACAACGTCGGCTTTAGCTGGGCGCGCCAATACGGTTTCCGCGTAACCAAGAATTTCGGCAACAAGTTTTGGCTGGGCTTCTCGGTCGAGAATTCACAGGCTACCGTCACTGTCCACGGCAACCCGACAGTGACTTCGGGCGGGGTTGTAGTTCCAGCCACAACCTGCACGACTATCAACCCCGTCACCAATGCTTGCACTGCAATCGCGGTCTCTGCCACGAGCGCATCCGTCGTCAATCCAACAACCACGAACAACTTCCTGTTCGGGACCTTCGGAATCGGCGGCGGCCTCTACAACCCCGCGGCTAACTACTCCTATAACCCCTCCCCCGATATCATTGTCAAGGCCATCTGGGAACCCGGCTTTGGCCACTACGAAATCTTCGGGCTGGCGAGCGAAGAGCGCGACCGGATCTTCCCGTGCGCAGCAGCGGGTGGTACGGTTGCTCCGTCTGGAAGTGGTTTCCCGAATACACCCGCAGTGCTTCCGGCAGCTTGCATAGCGGCGGGGGGGGCGAATGCCGCTTCGGCCGCAGGCGCAACCAACTCCACCGCCGGGATAGGTGGGGGTGGGGCCAACGCGCGCTGGAGCCTCTTCGCCAAGAAAATGGATTTCGGCATTCACTTCTTTGGCGGAACCGGCATCGGGCGCTATGGCTCGGTCGGCTTGGCGGATGCGACCGTCCGCCCGAACGGCTCTATCGTCCCTCTCCACAACTATCAGTCGCTCGTCACTCTGCAGTTCCATCCCAACAAGAAATTGGATATCTACCTATATGGTGGTGATGAATACGAGGGCCGCGCGACGTACGTGAATGCCGCAGGGAAGGCTGACGGCTACGGCGGCTTTCCATTGTTTGGGTCGGCGTACACGTTCCCCAACACCGGGTGCTGGACGGAAGTTCAGCCGATCGTTGCTCCATCCACGTCGAACAGCCTCGGGGTTCCGACCGGCCTCGGCGGTTCCACCGGCTTCATTCCCGGCGCGCTCGCCAACTGCACAGGCGATACGCGGAACGTTGTCGAAGGCACGGTCGGGTTCTGGTATCGCTTCTACAGCGGCCCGAAGGGCAGGGTTCAGATGGGCATGCAGTACTCAAATGTCTATCGCGATACCTGGTCCGGCACGAAAACCGGCGGCGGGCCTGGTGCGAGTGGCCAGCCGCACTCCGACGAAAACATAGCCCTAACCTCCTTCCGCTACTACCTCCCATAGCAGCCACGTTGCAGACGGGGAAGCCCACCCTTCCCCGTCTGCATCTTTCCTCTGCTTACGGAATGATGTAACGCAGGTCGACATATGCCATCACCAGATGCGCGTTCTTGGGATTCCCGGGCGCAACAAACCAGGGTGTGCGAACCACATAGGAAAACTGCGAGATGAATTGCAGCTTGCCATAGCTGGGACTCGACCAAATCGTGGGTATGATCCCGATGGTCGCTTCCTGATAGTCGCGGTTGTTCGTATTCGCGGAGCCTGGGAATCCGAAGCCCACGCAGTAGCTGGCGCCGCAGGGCGCGCCCAAAGCCTTCGTTGTGAGGGCGTAGTTCCGCCAGAAGTAGGCGCCGCTGTAATAGCTGTCGAGCAGTAGTCTGGGCGTGGCTTGCCACTCCACCCCGCCGACCACCGAGCCCGCGTGAACGCCTGAGAGCGAGCCATTGGGCTTGACGATTACGTCCGGGCCGAGGCCGCCGATATAGCGCCCCACACCGTCGCCGTAGAACGCGTTCTCGATCACATGAAATTTCTTGAATGCTTCGAAGTTCACGTCGAACTGCCCGCCTCCGCCCGTGATCGTGTTCGTGGCAGCGGGCGTGACAAGATTGTTATAGACCTTGAAACTGCGCGCCAAACCTCCGGCCTCCACGTGCAGCAGCCTGCCGCCGAGCCTCCAATCGAAGGCCGTCTTCGCAATGATGTCGGGATGGAGGTTGGGAACGGTGGGATTGATGGCCGCGCTCGCGGCGGTGGTGCTGCTGCTGCCGTTGTCGAATTGCGTCGTGAAAAAGCTGGAGGCGCCTCCAGGCAGGTAGACGGAACTGGGCACGAACTGTTGTGGGTTTTCGATCGCCACGGCCAGGGTCCACCAGTCCGTCGCATGGTAGGTCACGCGAAGGCCGGGTTGGCGGCCGAAAACCAATCCTGCCAGGTAGCTCGAATCCAGGCGCAGCGCCGAGAAAATATTTTCTGGAAATGGCGAAAGCCCCGCTCGCGTAGGCGTCAGGAGCGACCATGTCTGCCCGGTGACAATATCCCATTTGTCGTGCGACAACTGGACAAACGCCAGCCGCAGCCGGAATGTGTCGCTCTTGGTGCTGATATTCGAGTTGGCCGGCTCAAAGCCGTTGAAATCGCTTTCGATATAGCCGGTCACCGCCGTCGTGGGCGTGGGATTCGCCGCCACCTTCAGCGACAGTCGAGTGCCCTGGCTCGTGAAGCGGAATTCCGACAACTGCCCCAGCGGAAGCGTGTTGTTATAGGGCAGCGTCGTGAAGTTTGTGCCCAGCCCGCTACCCACATCCGCGCTGCGGAAAATTCCCGTGAGGTCGAAAAAGCCTCCGGGTGTAAATTCCGCGCCGCCGATCTTGAAGGAGACGGGATTTTCCGCCTTTGTGATGTTGATCTGGCTCTCCGGCGGCGCGATCGACGACGAACCTCCTGCGGGAACCGCGGCGGCGACAATCGCCCCGGGAGCAGCCGGCGACGGCGCGGCCTCCGGTGCGATGCCCAGCTTGGCTTCCAGGAGCGCGATGCCCTGCAATTCATCGTGCAGGGCTGCGCGCTCCGATTCGAGCTCTTGCGTGTGCTCGGCCACTCTCTGCGATTGCACTTCCACCGCGTCCTTCAATTGTTCGAGTTCCACCAGCACGGCATCCGGGACCGGCGCCGGGGTCGGCGCCGCCGCGTCCGTCTTGGCGGGTTTCGCCGCACTGCCGGCCGGCTGTGACGGGGCCGCGCTCGTTCCCGACGCGGAGGTATCTTCTCCACCGCCCCGTGCGGCTCGCATGGGCCACGCCACGCCGAGAAAAATTGCCAGCGCGGCGGCTATGCGTTTCGAGTTCACTCTTTTGTGTGTCGGCATCAAAGCCTCCTGAGATTTTTGTGACTTCAAGCCTCCAGTGGACTGGTCGGCTCGCCCGATCTCCTCGTGTAACCCTCCCATGGCAGGGTCGGTGCGTGCATTTCCCTATGCTGAATTCTTGCGAATGCGCTCGGTCTTATTGAGACTCCACGATTTCCCCCTCGTGAACCGTGAGAACCACGGAGCCGAAACGGACGCTCCGAAGCGCGAGGGCGACCTCGCGGAGCAACTCGCGCTCGTTCGTGGACAAGTCGCGCTCCCAATCCTGCGTGGTGACTGTGCTCATCGTTCTATCCTCACGTCCTCTTACCGGAGCCGGAAACATCAAGCGGGATGCCATCTCGGCCGCCAGTAAAAGCGGAATTCCCCTTCGTGTTGCGTATGAATTGAATCCGACAGGAACCTAATTGCGGCTACAACAAAGGTCCGCCAGCGACGCGTGATCGAGGATGCGGGCAGTGGCGTTCCGGACATCCAAAAGAATGCGGAATAGGGGGCGGTGCTTCCGATCGCTGTGCACGCGTTCGCGAAGGGATTCGGCGTCTTCGAAGGGGGCAAGCGGGCCGTCAATCCTGCGAATCACGTCACCCAGGGAAATCTTGGCCGGCGAGCGTTTCAATTGGTAACCGCCATTCGCCCCGCGGGAGCTGACCACGAAGCGGGCGCGCTTAAGCTCCAGGAGAATGGCCTCCAGGAATTTCTCGGGGAGATTCTCCTCGGAGGCGATGTCGCGAATTTTGACGACACCCGAGGGATGGCGCTCGGCGAGCACCGTCAGGGCCTGTAAGGCGTAAAGACCTTTTTGGGAAATCCTCATAATAAGCCGCCGAATCCCTACTAATGCTCTTAAGTCTACCTTCTTACTAGACTTTGTCAAGGAGAAAAGTTAAGCCGCGAATCAGAAAGCTGCACGGCTCAAAAAGTTGGAGCGGCGCTAGCGGCGCGAGTGTTTGGTCCGCTTGCTTAGCATCCACAGCGATGGGAGCGAGATCAGCAGGAGCAGTAGCGTAGCCGGCTCCGGAACGGCCGTCGGAGGGTCGCCAGGAGGATATCCCCCTCCCGGCGGGTCTCCAGGTCCTCCCGGTGGAAGGAAAAAAAATGGCGGAATGAAGGGATTGCCGGGCGGTAGGGGATCGAGAGCCACCACCGGTGGCGTTATCCCCCCTACTGGGGACGTCCACCCACCCGGGAACAGGATTCGCGGCACCGTGGGAGTGTCCAGGGTGTCCATGGCCAGCTCTTTCGCCGAATTCGGATGAAGAGGAGACTCGCTCACCAGATTGCCGCAACGGGTTCTGGCTGTGTGCGCCCCGTCGGTGATTACGGCTTCATCTTTTGCCAGCCTAAGCTTGTGCGTGGTCCAGTACACTTGATCGCCGATGCGGTATGACACGTACGCAAGGCGTTCCTGCGGCAATCGAATCACGTGCGCCTGCATAAGGTCGAAGCCGCCATAGTGCGCTCGGACGACAGGGTCTTCGGCTATGTCTTTCCGCAATTCCTGGACACTCTCGACTCCACCGGGGATCACCGAGTAGGGATATACGGTCCGAAGAGTTTGTCCGCCACGCAATTCGGAAATGTTTTCGGCCGTTGCTGGACGTGCAGGACCCGTTTTGCCGGCGTGTTCAACGGTCGCTCTTCCATAGTGGGAAAGCGACGACCGTACGCACCAGATGCCTAGGACCACTAGAAAAAGGAGCACCCCGGCGTATAGCCAACGTGTGCCGGTTTGACGTGATTTGCGTTTCCTGCCTGCGAATTTGCGTCTTCCCATAGGATGCCTGCAAGATACCTACTTGCAGACGAGCATGCGCAGAGCCAATGGATTCTCACTGATACGATTGCGGTTGGGTCTTTGGCATGGTCGCACGATGCCATCGAAGGGAATGCTTCTTCCACTATTTGCGAGCCCGGAGAAAAAGTTAGGGCATCCTCATCTTTGAATTAAGAATCCTAGTTTCGTTTTGAAACAGACGTTTTATTCGGCTGGATGCATACCGGAAACTGATGTATTCTTTTGGAGTATTAATGCTTGGCAATTTTCACAAATGAGCCTCGAACCCCAATCCGTGAGCCGTCCGCCGGAGCCTAACCCTGCAAGGTTGTGTCTCGCAAGGGCCGCCGTTCTCATACTGCTTCTGGCACTGGCGGGGCTTTCCACTCTCGCCAAAAATGGCCAGTATTTCTCGAGAGCGAATCCCGCCCGGCATATCTCCTTGTCTGCCAAAATGAACTTGGCTAACACTGCGCCCGTCATCAACCGGGCGCCGCTCGAACCAGTCGCCAAGTTTGTCCCGCGACAGCCGGCCATTCGATCTATCCGCGCGGAGCGGATGTCATCCCCTGCGATACAGTGCATCTGCGTTGCTGTATCCATGCAGTACCGCTCTCCTCCACTGCTACTCGTCTAATACCGCGTTTTCTCAAAAACAAAATTCAGCCTAGCGGTTTATTTCGGCTCTCTTGCATTTGAGTTGTGCCCGGACTCGATTTCCGTGACAGGAGCCTTTATGGAAGCGGACCGATTGACATCTGCCCAATTGGGAGAGTTCCACCGGTTAAGCACATGCGTGGTTGCCAGCGCCATTGAAACATTCCATGTGCGCTTGCCGAACACTGGATTCTCGGATTCCACCATCCGCTGTATTTTCGAGGACCACCCTCCGATAGCAGGCTATGCGGCGACGGCGCGCATCCGAAGCGCGCAGCCGCCGATGGAGGGTCGCGGCTATTACTACGACCGCACCGACTGGTGGAACCACATTCTCAGCATCCCCGAACCCCGCGTGGTCATAATCGAAGACGTGGACGACCCTCCTGGACGCGGGGCATTTATCGGCGAGGTCAATGCGAATATTCTTCTCGCTCTCGGATGCGGTGCATTCGTCACCAATGGAGCCGTGCGCGATCTTCCCGAAGTGCGGCGAACCGCCTTTCAGATGTTTGCGGGCAACGTATCCGTCTCTCATGCCTATGCTCACATCTTCGATTTTGGCAGCGACGTCATGGTGGGAGGCTTGAAAATCCGGCCCGGCGATCTGATCCACGGGGACCTCCATGGAATTCAGACCATTCCATCGGGAATCGCGGAGAAAGTTCCCGCCGTCGCGCGCGACATTAAGCGGAGAAGAGAGCGGATCGTCGGTCTATGCCGCTCATCCGATTTTTCGGTGCAAAGGCTGCGCGGGGCGATCAAGGAACCGGACGTGAAATCATGAGCAACCACGGCCGGAAAGGCGAAATTTTCGATGCCACTCAGGTGAATCCATGACAACGACGCAAAGATCGGAATGCAGCAAACGCACAACTTGGAGCCGAGCGCTCGCTGCGGCTTTCCTTCTTGCGGCTCTTCTATCGGGTTGCGGCCGGGCTCAAAAGGCCGGCGCCGACGATCCGGCCAACGCCCCGCATGTGGCTGTGGTCAAAGTCGCGCGGCTCGATCTTTCGAACACGTTGGAGATCGCCTCGGAGCTTCAGCCGTTCCAGGAAATCAGCGTCTACGCCAAGGTTTCCGGCTATATCAAGAAACTCTACGTGGATTGGGGAACGCACGTAAGGCAGGGACAGCTCCTGGCCGTGCTCGAAATCCCCGAACTTCAGCAGCAGGTTGAGCTGGATGAGGCATCCGTGCGTCGCAGCGAAAGCGACCTGGCGCGCGCCCACGATGAACTCAGCCGCGCCGAATCCACCTACAACGTCGCGCACCTCACCTACACGCGCCTTGCCGACGTGCAAAAGACGCGCCCCGAACTCGTGGCCCAGGAAGAGATGGACGTCTCCCAGGGAAAGGACCTGGAAGCCAGCGCCGGCGTTTCCGCCGCCAAGGACTCGCTCGCCGCCGCCGCAGCAGGCCCTGGCCGTGGCTCGCAAGCCGCGCTGGAAAAGGATAAGGCCATGTATCGCGTACGCGCAAATCACCGCCCCCTTCGACGGCGTGGTCACCGAGATCGACGCCTATACCGGCGCGCTGCTTCCCGCGGGAACTTCTTCCAACAAAGGCGATCAGGCGCTTTGCCGCCTTTCCCAGAACGATCTTCTGCGCCTGGTGATTCCCGTGCCGGAAAGGGCCGTGGCGGATGTTCATGTTGGCGAACCGTCGCTGTGCGCGTTTCGACCACCAATCAGACGTTCGACGGCAAAATCGTGCGCTTCTCGGACCAAATCGACACGGAAACGCGCACCATGCACACCGAAGTGGACGTTCCCAATCCGAAATTACCTGCTGGTTCCGGGGATGTATGCCACGGTCCAAATTCCGCTGCACACGGTCGCAGAACGCGCTTGCCGTGCCCATCCAGGCCGTCGAAGCCTCCGGCGAAAGCCGCGGGACCGTGCTGGTGGTGAATCGAAGCAACAGGATCGAAAAACGCGACGTCACCATCGGTCTTCAAACCGCCACCGATGTCCGAGATCCTCTCCGGTCTCGAGGAAAACGAAATGGTCTTGATCGGCGAGCAGGACCAGTACAGGCCGGGCGAACTCGTCGCGCCCAAGATCGCAGCGTCAACGGAATCGGAATAGGAGTTCTCATGCCTTCATTCTCTTTGCGGCATCCCTACTTCATCGTCGTTATTTGTCTTTTCGTTTGCGTGCTGGGCCTCACCAGCCTGGTGCAAATGCCGGTGGACATGTTTCCGCCCATCAATATTCCCGTGGTGCTGGTGGCCACGTTTTACAGCGGCATGCCGCCGCAACAGATCGAAGCGGACATCACCGACACGTTCGAGCGCTTTTTCACCCTGGGCAGCGGGATCGACCACATGGAATCGCGCTCCATGTCCGGCGTGAGCCTGATCAAGGTCTATTTCCAGCCCGGCACGGACGCCAACGCCGACGTCACCCAGATTTCCAACCTGGCCATGGCGGACTTGCGCCGCCTCCCGCAGGGCACGCTTCCGCCCGTGGTGATGAGGTGGACGCCTCGAGCCTGCCCGTTTGCCTGCTGACCGTGGAAGGCCAGGGGTTGAGCGAGACGCAGCTTCACGACTACCTGCAATTCCAAATTCGAAATCAGATTGCCGGCGTTCCCGGCGCCACCGTTCCTCCGCCCTATGGCGGCCGGTACCGCCAGATCATGGTTTACGTGGATCCGCTGAAGCTGCAGGCCAATCAACTGAGCCCCATGGATGTGGTCGCGCGCCACCGACGATGTCCAATTTGATTCTGCCGGCCGGAGATGTCCGCATCGGCCCGATGGACTACAACCTCTATACCAACGCGCAGGTGCCCGACGCGGACGCCCTGAACGGCGTTCCCCTCAAGACCGAAGGCGAGAAATCGGTCTTCGTTTCCGACGTGGGTAAGGCCGTGGACGGCTCCGCCCTGCAATACAACATCGTGCGCGTGAACGGCCAGAGGTCGGTTTACGTCCCCATCCTGAAGCAGGGCGGAGATACGAATACTATCGCGGTCGTGGACGGAATCAAGGATGCCATCAAGACTCTGCGCGACATTCCCTCGCAATTGAAGACGCACGTGGTATTCGATCAGTCCTTGTTTGTGAAGCAGGCCATCTCCACCGTGCTGCGCGAGGGCGGCATCGGCCTGCTTCTCACGGCGCTGCTGATCATGATTTTCCTCGGCAGCCCCCGCGCCACCGCGGCCGTTTTTCTTTCCATTCCCCTTTCCGTAATGGCCACCTTTTTCTTTCTGCATATCGGCGACGGGACGATCAATAGCATGGTCCTCAGCGGCCTGGCCCTGGCATTTTCTCGCCTGATCGATAACTCCGTCGTCGTTCTCGAAAATATTTTCCGCCACATCGAACTGGGCGAAGCTCCCGCGGTCGCCTCCGAGCATGGCGCCAATGAAGTCGCGCTCGCTGTGCTGGCCATTACGCTGGTCACGGTCGTCGTGTTTTTCCCCGTCACGCTTCTTTTCGGCGTGAGCAAGTATCTGTTTACGCGCTCTCGCCCTGGCCGTGGTGATTTCGCTCTTCGCCTCGTACTTTGTTGCCGTGTCGGTCGTGCCTCTGTATTGCGCGCGCTTTCTCACGCGCCATCGAGCACCATGGGGAAGAGGCGAAGACTGTCCGCCCTGTCGTGGGCCGCGAGATTCCATGCCCGGTTCAACACGCGATTCGAGCGGATGCTCGCCTACTATGACCATTGGGTCCAAAAGGCACTCGACCGTCCCAAGGAAGTCGTCCTGGGTTTCCTCGCCGTTTTTGCGCTCAGCTTTGCGCTCGTATCCGCTTGTGGGTGTTTCCTTCTTTCCGCGCACCGACGCCGGCCAGTTCGTCATCAACGTCAAGGCGCCCACCGGCACTCGCCTCGAGGTCACCGAAGACTACATCAAGAAAGTGGAAGCCATCGTCCGCCAGGTTGTTCCGCCCCGTGATTTGAATTCCATCGTCTCCAATATCGGTGTGACGCCCGACCTTTCCGCCCTATCCACTCCCAATTCCGCCATGCACACCGCATTCGTTGAAGTAGGATTGAAGGAAGATCACCACATCAGCAGCTTCGCCTACATGGCCGAAACGCGAAAGCGAATCGCGGCCGAGCTTCCCGAATTGCGCACCTATTTTCAATCGGGCGGGTTGGTGGACTCCGTGCTGAACCAGGGCATGCCCGCCCCCATTGACGTGCAGGTCAGCGGCATGCGATTTGCAAGCGGCCGACCGCGTCGCGCTCGACCTGGCAGGAAAATTCCAGTCTCTTCCGGGCGTGTCGGATGTCTACGTTCCCCAGGATATGGATGATCCCGCGCTCGAAATGAACGTCAATCGCGAACGTGCGAGTGAACTCGGCCTCTCCCCCCAGGAAGTTGTGGATAACGTCATCACCGCCCTCACCTCCAACGCCATGATCGCCCCGAGCTATTGGGTGGACCCGAAAAGCGGAAACAATTATTTCGTCACCGTCCAATATCCCGAAAATCAGGTGAGCTTCCCTCGACGACTTGAAAGCCATGCCCCTGCGCGCTCCCGATTTGAAGCTTCCCACGTACCTCAACCAGGTTGCCGATATCACTCCCATCCTTACTCCCACCGAAGTGGACCACTACCAATTGCAGCGAACCATTGACGTCTACGTCGCTCCCTCCGGAGAGGATCTCGGAAAGCCGGCAAAGGGAAATCTCGAAGATTGTTGCCTCCGCCCAGCTTCCTCCCAACATTCGCATCAACATCCGCGGCCTGGTCACCACCATGCAATCATCCTTTCGAAGTTTTGGGTTGGGGCTTCTGCTGGCCATTCTGCTGGTTTACCTCGTGCTTGTGGCGCAGTTTTCTTCCTTCGTGGATCCCTTCCTGATTGTCCTCGCCGTGCCCACCGGGATTGTCGGCGTGATGCTCACCTTGGCGTTCACGGACACCACGCTCAATATCCAATCGTTGATGGGCATCGTTATGCTGACCGGAATGGTCGTTTCCAATAGCATTCTGATCGTGGATTTCGCTAATCGCCTGCGCGCCGAGGGGCGCAATGCGCGTGAAGCAGTCGTCCATTCCTGCCGCATCCGTCTGCGGCCAATCCTGATGACTTCACTCGCGACCATCGCGGGGCTTCTGCCCATGGCTTTGAAGCTGGAAACGGGGAGCGAGGCCTACGCGCCGCTCGCGCGCGTGATTATCGGCGGCTTGGCGGTCTCGGTTCTCCTCACCATCTTTGTTGTTCCAGCCGCCTACCTTTTGATTTATCAGCGCCGCGATGAATTGCCAGCGTCCGCGGTCCCGGAGGAAGCACAATGAGAATGCCTTCTCATCTGTTCATCATCGCGTTCGCGGCTCTCGCCGCGTTCGCCCCCGCGTCGGCCGCGGCTCAGACCGTCCAAAATCTCAGTCTGCTCGACGCCGAAAAAATCGCCATTCAAAATCATCCTCAAGTCCAGGCAGCCGTGCACCTGGCCTCCGCAGCCCAGGCCCAGGTCACCCAAGCCCGCTCCGCGTATTATCCGCTCGTCTACGGCAGCCTTACGGGAGCGGACGCCCAGACCAACAGCCGCATCGCCGCCGGGGGCTTGAACAACCCCATCGTCTTCGATCGCTACGCCAACGGCATCGCCGTGAACCAGCTCATCACCGATTTTGGCCGCACCCACGAACTCGTTAAGAGCTCAAGCCTCCACGCCCAGGCCCAGCAAGAAAACATCGTCACCTCGCGCGCCGACGTCTTGCTCGAAGCCGACCAGGCCTACTTCGCCGTCTTGAAGGCGCAAGCCGTGCTCACCGTGGCCCAACAGACGGTCCACCAGCGCCAGCTTGTGGCCGACCAGATCTCCACACTGGCGCAGAACAAAATCAAATCGGGGCTGGACGTCAGCTTCGCCAATGTAGACCTTGCGCAGGCCCAGCTCCTGCTGATCCAGGCTCAGAACGATTTGCAGGCATCCTTCGCCCAACTCTCCGCCGCGCTGGGCTATTCCGACGAGCGCACCTTCCATTTGGCGGATGAGCCTCTTCCGCCCGCTCCCCCCGCGGACTTCGTCGGCCTCATCGAGGAAGCCTTGCGCGACCGCCCGGAACTCATCGGCCAGCGCCTCGACGCCAATTCGGCCCACACCTATGCCACGGCCCAGCGCGACCTCTGGTTTCCAACGATTTCCGCCGTCGGCGCAGCCGGACTTGTGCCCTATAACCAAGCTCCGCTCGAGCCCTCTTCTCACTACGCGGCCGTGGGATTCAACGTCAACGTCCCGCTATTCAACGGCCACTTGTTCGGAGCGCTCCATACCGAAGCCACCGAGCAGGCGCGCGCGCAGGATGAGTTTCTTCGCGACCTCGAAGACCGCATCGCGCGCGACGTTCGCACTGCCTGGCTCAATGCCAATTCCGCCTTCGAGCGCCTTTCCGTCACCGACCAGCTCTTAGGCGAAGCGAATCAGGCCCTCGATCTCGCCCAGCAGCGCTACAACCTGGGCTTAAGCTCGATTGTTGAGCTGAGCCAAGCGCAGTTGAATCAGACCCAAGCCCAGATCGAGCAGGCCAGCGCAAAGTACGATTACTCGGCCGCCGTCTCCGCCCTCAATTACCAGACCGGCGCGCTTCACTAGAAGCAGCCCCGCGCTCCAAGAAATAGATTGACCCGCAAGGCCGTTCGGATTAGATATCTGTTTTCCCGGCCGCTCCCATGTCCGCACAAAGGCTTCTCAAAACCCGCGAGGCGGCGCAAATCCTAGGAATCAGCTACGCCACGCTTAAGCAATGGATCTATAAGCGCAAATTGAAGACCGTTCGAACCACCGGCGGCCACCATCGCATCCCGGAATTGGAGTCGACAAATATCTCTACCGCCCCTCCCAAGCCGGTGACGTAGCCGGGCGGCGCACCAATTTCCGGCGTGTCTCCGGCCGCAATCAATTGGTCGGGCGGGTGACCGCCATCAAAATCGAGGGCTTGATGGCACAGGTGAGCCTTTCCATCGGCGGCCAGCACATCACGTCCATCATCACCGCCGACGCGGCTCGCGAAATGCGATTGCAGAAGGGCCAGACGGTCGCCGCGCTTATCAAATCCACCGAAGTGATGATCCTCCGCGTATAGCCGGCGCAGATGGCGCCTGCCTTTTCCCCTGCGATTCCCATAATCGTATAATATGGTTTTGACTTATCTTTTTAAATCGTATAAATTCGTCCTCCATTTCGCGCCCCTGAAATTAGGGAGCCGCGGGAGCTGGAATCCACATGGGAGGAATCGCATGAGGCGGCGTTCCACCCATCTTCTCTTTGCCTGTATTTTCCTCGCGTCCGTCTGGCCGGTTTGCGCCCAGAACGCTTCCGCTTCGCCGGATCCGCCCAGTGGGAATGGCGGCTTCATCGCCGACTGGTTGAGCATGGTTTCAGCGACTCAGGCGGAGCAGCCGCACTGGATCACGCCGCTCGCAACCACCACTCCCCGTCTCGAGCAGGAATTCCGTTACGACATTCTCTGGCAGACAAACGGCGCGGGCGTCACGTCGGAAAGCTACGGCGCCGCCAAGGGGCTGGAACTGATCCCGCAGAAGCACATTGAGGTGATTCTGGTCGCGCCGCCTGCCTTTATCGTGCACAACAACCCCAAAGTTAAGGATGGGTTCGGCGACTGGAGCTTTTTGATCAAATACAGGATCCTGGCTTCCAACGAAAAACACGGAAACTACATCCTCACCGCGTTCCTCCAGGTCACCCTCCCCACCGGTCAATACAAAAATGGCGCGACGAATTCAATCATCACTCCCACCATCGCCTATGGAAAGGGCTTCGGCGATTTCGACGTTCAAGGGACGTTCGGCGCGACCCTGCCGACCGGCAACGAGAACGTGATCGGAAGAAGCTACCCCTGGAACAACGCCTTTCAATACCGTCTGTATCGCAAGTTTTGGCCGGAAGTCGAGGTCAATTACACCCATTTTCAAGACGGAGCCAATAATGGGAAGACCCAGGTTTTCATGACGCCGGGTCTCGTGCTCGGCAGGTTTCCCATCCACAATCGGTTCGCGCTCACCTTCGGCGGCGGATTCCAGATCGCAACCACGCACTTCCACACGAGCAACCACAACGGCATCCTCTCCGTTCGAATTCCGTTTTGAAATTGTCAACTGCGAAGGGCGTGCGATTCACACCTGCCCCATCCCGCCGTCCACGTTGATTTCCACGCCCGTGATATACGACGCATCCTGCGAAGCCAAAAACGCCACCGCACCCGCCACTTCCTCCGGCTGTCCCATCCGCCGCAGCGGAATTTTCGGAATCGCTTCTTTCACGAAGTCGTCGAGCGCCTCTTTGGGCAGCCCGGTCTTCCCGAAGATCGGCGTCTCGATGGGTCCCGGCGCAACCGCATTCACGCGGATGCCGCGCCCGGCCAATTCCGCCGCCGTCGTTCTCGCCAGAGACCGCAGCGCCGCCTTCGTCGCCGAGTACGCGCTCGTCCCGGGGTTTCCTTTCTTGTCCACCACGCTGGTATTCAAAATAATGGACGCGCCGTCGTTCAGCAGCGGCAGCGCCTTCTGAATCGTGAAGTACGCTCCCTTGATGTTGATGTCGAACATCTCGTCGTACATGCTTTCCGGTGTCTCGGCAATCGGCGCGAATTTCGCCACTCCCGCGTTCACGAACAGCACGTCAATCTTGCCCAGCTTCCGCGAAACCTCCGCGTACATTTTTTCCACGTCCGCCATCTTGCTCACGTCCGCTTGCAACGCCACCACTCCGTTCCCGATCGTCTTCACCGCTTCGTCCAGCGTTTTCTTGTTTCGGCCCGAGATAGCTACCTTCGCCCCCTCTTCCTGCAGACGCTTGGCCGTCGCCAGCCCGATACCGCTGTTTCCGCCGGTCACCACCGCCACTTTTCCTTCGAGTCTCTTCATTGTCGGTCTCCCTGTGCCCGCAAAAATTTCCGCCCGGCCCCTTTTCGCGGCGTCTCTGCCGCTTCGTTCGAGGCCTGAAAGGCGTCCATAGTTAGATGACCGTCGAGGTACTCGGTTGCGGATTTTCTGGAATCGATTGTGGAAGGACGCGGTTCGGACGCCAGGGTGATTCCACCTGCCCGGTTACCGCGTTAATGTCGGAAGAGCGGCCTATTGGCTTGCAGACTCTTTGCCCGTCGAGGTAGAACCCTCCTGCTCTCCCGACGCCTTCGGGTCATGGTAGCGCGTCAGGAAAGGCATGAAGGGCGTGACCTCAAACGGCATTTTTTCGCGGGCCGAATGCAGCGAAACGGCCTTGGATTTCACCAGCTCCACACGGTCGCTCCAGGGATCGACCTTCACTCGCGCGCCGAGCGGCAGCGCCGCGATCTGATCCACGTTATCGGCCTGCAGCGGCGGCCCGATACTCAATAGCGCCGTGCTGAACGCCACGCTGTTTCCGAGACGGGCGTTGATCAGCGAAGGGAGCGCAGCCGAATCGGCCTGGAGCTGCTTCAGGAAAAGCGCCGCGTTTCCGAGCTTGTCCTGATAGGGGGAATGCTTCAGCAAATCGACCGCCTTCGCGTTCGCCGCTTCCTCTTCCGCCGGCGTGGCTTTGAACGAGAAGCGCGAAAGCGCCTCGGTGGCCGTGACGGTCGTCATGTCGTTGAATCCCCACTGATCGGTGGAGGGCTTCGTCACCACGATCTCCGCAAGCTCTTGCGCCAGCATGGTGGCCAGGCTGGCCTCGTCGGGAAGGACGTCGAGGAGGCCGCGGCTGATCACGATTGTGTGCCCGATGGAGAAGGATTCGAGCGTGCCCGTGAGCAACACGCGGCATTGAATGTCGGGTTCGATATCGAGATTGTTCGTCACCTCGAGATTGTTCACCACCGTTTCGAGGAGCTTATCCACTTCCCCCGGAGGCGCGAGCAGACCGATGCGCTGCAGCCGGTCAACCACGTTTATCTCCGCCTGGTGCTGCCATTCGCGCTCCACTTCGATGGGAGAGCTATCCGTCGGAGCGGTTTCGGCGCCCCCAGACAGCGTGGCCGATGCCGGCGAAAGCGGCCGATCGTTCAGCAACGCTTCGGCGCCCGAGGGCTTCAGGAGTAGCCCCACAGGCGCGTTTGCGCCTTGAAGGTCACGATCTCCGTGGAAGCATCCTTCGAGGTTGATTCCTGGCTGTAGACAAACGCAGGCAGCCAGAGATCCGGCTGAAGATTCATCCGCCAGCTATCGAAGTGCAGGCTGGACCCGCTAGGCTCTCCGCCGGAAGTGAACATTCCGTTGAACCGGACGATGGCGAAGCCCTGGTCCTCCACCCAAATGCGGCCGTAGAAGCGGCCCTTGCCCGCCTTCGGCAGGGGCGTCACGTCGAACACCAGGCAGCGGACGTCGCCCAAGAATTCCCGGCCGTCGTAATCGAACATATAATGCATCCGGTCGAAGCCACTCGTGTCGACGTAGATCATCCGCAGGAAATCCTCGGGAATAGAAGACCCGCCCGTGAACGCAGAGCGGTTGGCGTCCTCCTTTTTCCCTTTCTTCTTCTTATTATTCGAATCGAGCATCGAACTCTCGGCGACGCCGTTCGACAGGTTTGCCTGGCCCAGATAATAGTGATCGTCCACGGGGACGGTGCCCAACTGCGGATCGTCCTTCATATCCTGCACGTAGGTCTCGATGATCGGACTATAGCGCTGGATGACGGCATTCTCCTGGCTCTCGCGCGCGATAATGTTGTCGATGGCCTGATTCACCGTCGTGACCGGCGCGGCCGTCTGCGCCCGCGCCCCCGCGGCGCACCAAAGCGTGCCCGCCAAAATCATTGAGAGAAAGAAGCGATTCCAAATGCGCATTGAAGTCCCCCCTACGTATGCCCGTTCAAATGCAATTTTCGCTTGAAAGAAAAATGATAGCAAGAGCAGGCGCGAGGATCGCAAACAGATGCAAACCCTGTGCCCAATGGATCAGTCCGCGACGCGGGCTTGCCTTGAGCAATATAGGGCATCTTGCCTCCCCCGGGAGGGCCGCCTCTGCTTCGTCACGCGGGGTGAGCGGGATGAATCTCCCGATTGGCCTCCTTATTTAAGCTACGACCTACAAGGCCCCCTTTTTCGGAGGGCGCCCGCTGCTACTGCAAAGGGCAACTGCACACAGGGAAGAGTCCCCTTCCTTCGTCAGGGTAAACCTGTGCTACTAAAAGTCTGTCCACCTTCTTTCCGCAAAAAGTAAAATTATGCCGGAAGTTAAAGTGTTAGATCAGGTTTTAAAGACCCCCTCGTTTTGTTGCGATTAGAACGGTATGTTTTGCTGAGAACAGGGGGGTTAAGGTGATTTCTAATCGGCAGAGTTGCGATTAGATTCTGGGGGCTGGAAGCTTGAGGCTCGACGCTGGATAGGCTCGCAGCTTCGCCCGGCACGGCAGGCGGCTTTCCCTCGTGGGTGATGATGACCCTACGAGCGGGTTCGACCCAGCGGCCGTCGTCGGTGAGGCAGGAGTAGGCGCGGACGGCGCGGATGATGGTGTCGCCCGTAACCCTTGCGCTATCCGCCTGTTCAATGATGAGATCCAACACGGAGCGCATTTTCCCAGTGCGCTCAGCGAAGAGGTTTCCAGCATGGGCATGGCGATAGATGGCATCTCGCGAAACGTCGTAGCGGGAGGCGATTTCGGAGGTGCTATTCCAGTGGAGGAACTCTTCTTCAATGGCGTCGCGGTCCGGGTGATTGCAAATGAGGCACTTACGCTCGTGGCGGTCGGGGGCGGGGCTTTCGGTGGTGCTGGGCGATCCTATTAATTTTGTGAACACGTCCTTGTATAGCATACTTCGAGCCAAAAAGCAAGGGAAAAGATTACATGGTAATGGTAAGGGATTCAGTCCTTTGCCGTCCCAAGCGCAGCATAGCGAATCAAAAGCGAATAAACTATACTCCCAAAATGGAAAAGGACGGAGTCGTTTTGCAGGCGAGTGAGTTCGGAAGTGGGCCATGGATCTAAGACCCGATAGGCGATAGCCATATCGCCCGGAGTTTGGATGTTGGAGTGCGGCGGTATTTCGTGTAACATCCGCCAATGAGCGGGAAAGTCCGGGGGGGAGCGTAATGCGCGGAGGTGCTTCGCCGATCTATTTGGACGAGCCTCAAATTGACCTATTTAAAGTAAACAAGAAACGCAACGGGTTGGAGTTCAGGACACGAAGAACTGACGGGAAGAGAGTAATCGCATTTGGCTGGTATGGGGGCAAGTACAGCCATTTGGATTGGCTGCTCCCGCTGCTACCAAATTGCCACCACTATTGCGAACCGTATGCGGGTTCGGCGGCGGTACTTCTTAATCGAGATGCATCTCCGATAGAAACCTATAACGATATAGATGGCGAGGTCGCCAATTTCTTTCGGGTACTGCGAAATCAGAGCAGCCGACTGATTAAGGCAATCGCCTTTACTCCTTTTTCTCGCGAGGAGTTCCTAATCGCTTGCCTCACGAACGGCGAGAAGATTTCTGATATCGAGCGGGCGCGCCGATTCTTCATTAGAGCACGCCAGGTGCGGACGGGACTTGCTCAAACAGCAAGCATAGGCAGGTGGGCGAATTGTAGGAATACGACGCGCGCGGGAATGTCAGGAGTTGTTTCCCGTTGGCTGGGTAGCGTGGAATCGTTGCCTCACATTGCGGAGCGATTGTTACGGGTACAGATAGAAAATCGCCCGGCGACCGATGTAATCCGACTCTACGACGACAAGGACACTCTGATTTATTGCGACCCGCCCTATCTCCACGACACGCGCGGGGACAGCAGTGCGTACGGCTTCGAAATGGAAGAAAGCGAGCACATCGAGCTTGCAGGGGTTCTACACCGTTGCAGGGGAAAGGTGGCGATCTCCGGTTATCGGAACCAGCTAATGGACAAGCTCTTTAAGGATTGGCGGCGCTTCGATGCTGCGTCGAAGCAATGTCACTCGATCAAAAAGATCCGGCAAGAATGTCTCTGGACGAATTACTGACAGATCCATCCAATGCCTCCGAGCAGAAAAAGGGGCCGTCCTGTTGATTTAAACGCCGCCAAGGCGTTGTTGGCCGAGACATTCGAACTTGCTGAATCCGATCACCGAAATAACACACCAGTCAGTCTTCCACGGACGATTATTGAGGCTACCGAAAGATTGTTTTCATCCGAGACTCAGGCATACCGTGACGCACTTCCCAGTTGCGCCATAGCCCGCATTATCGACCCCGTAATCGATATTCGGCTGCCAGCAACCGCATACGGAAAGAACGCCTTTAGCGGTCGGAGTTTAGCGGAAAGGGTAGTAACCCCGTTCCTGCATGATCGATCCGTGCCGACATCCGCGTCGCCATTTCTCTCGGCCATTAGGGGCGGGGCGAAGTTCATGAAAGGTGGCGAACCACGAATCCAACGTGATAAGGACGGCTTCGCTGCGCTGGTCGAGATTGTCGGTTACCTGCGTGAACAAGACGCAGAAGCGGTGAAGGATTATTTGCGCTATCTCTTACGCTGCTTCGTTGTGCTCAGAGAATCCCATAACATCACGCTCAAGCGCATTTCGAAACCGAATCTGGAACAACTAACCCGTCTAATTGAAGGCATGTTGACCGTCAAGAGCGGCGGCCGGATCCCCACGCTTCTCGCCACGGCGATGTTCCAGACTATAGGCGAATGTCACAATCTAGGATGGGCTGTCGAATATCAGGGGATTAATGTCGCCGACAAAGCTTCTGGGGCTGTTGGAGATATCACGGTCCGCAAGGAAGGCGCGCTTGTCCTTGGCGTGGAAGTGACTGAGCGCTCGGTTGACCAAGCCCGAGTGACGTTGACATTCAATGAAAAGGTGTCGCCGCGCGGTCTGGCCGATTATTTGTTCATCACGACTGCAAGGCCCGAGGACGACGCTCTTAGAGCCGCACGACGATATACCAGCGTGGGCCATGAGATGAATTTCGTCCCCTTGGCAGAGTGGCTCGTTCACAACCTCTCTACGATCGGGCCAGCATGCCGTTCATTGTTTCAAGCCAAGATGATTGACCTGCTCGGTGCCCAAGGAATGCCTGCCGAAATCCGAGTTGCTTGGAATGACAAGATGGATGAAGCCATCGGAGTCGCGCCGACTTCCCATATTTGAGGGATTTGTTCACACAGTTCCCAAAAAATTTGCATAGCGCCGGGACGTCCCGACGCAACCCATCGGGACGAAGAAGACGCACAAAAGGCGCCAATCGGGAGATTGGGGTTCCCAGGGCGAAGGGGCCGCAAAGCTAAGCGGATTTCAGCGAATTGGGCTGGGATTCCCAGTCGTTCGACAGGCGGCGGACGGTCTCGCGCAGGCGGACGGCAAGGTCCACGACGGTTTGCAGCCTCTGCGTGTCCACGCTTGAGAGCCGCTCCCGGTGGGCCAGAAGCATCTCCGCGTTGCCCAAAATTCCCGTCAGCGGGTTATTGATTTCATGGCGGAAAATCGCGCCGACGTCGTCGCCCCATTCCGCCCAGGGCTGCCCGAGAAGCGATTCCGGTATCGCGGCCCACCGCATTCTGCGCTCGATCATGCCGGCGGCCAGGGGAATGAAGTCCCCGGCGCGCGCCACGAATTCCAGCTCTCCTTCGGCCACGAGGCGCGCGACTTCCGTTTGCCGTTCGAGCGGCGCCAGCAAAATCACGGGAGCGATGGCCGTGAAATAGCGCAGCGACTCCGCGAGCCGCATGCCGCCCAAAAGTTCATCGTCCACGAAAATCACGGAGGGCCAGATACGGTTCGAAAGCTCGCGGAGCCGGTCGAGGCTCAAAGCAATCGCCGGCGGCCCCGCTCCCGCGAACTGCTGAATCTGCTGGACCAATAGCCGCGCGACCTGCGGGTCCGCGATTCCCACGAGCGGACTCCGCGCCACGGAAATCGCAGCGTTCTTCGCGCCGGTGTCCATGATCCTCAAGCGGCTCCCTCCGCGCTTCGGCTCATGGACCGGAGCGGAGCATCACCCGCCTCGTCGTCCGCTTTCTCGGGCCTCCGCGCTCGCTCGAGCGCGCGCTGCACGGCGAGCTTCAATTCCTCGACCAGAAACGGCTTCGCGAGGTAGGGCAAATCGTAGCGCGACAGAAATTCCGGCGTGCGCGGAGCCGCCGTATCGCCCGTGACGAAAAAGATGCGGCGCTGCATCGGGTCCCTCCCCGGACCAGCGCTTCATAAAATGCCGGACCGTCGAGCCGGGGCATGCGCAGATCGCAAATCACCAGATCGTACTGGGCGCGCGAAAGCCGCGTCAGCCCCTCCTGGCTATCCAGAACGGCTTCCACCTGATGACCCTCTTCGCGAAGCACGTCGGCGATCAATTGCGCCACCGTGGGCTCGTCTTCGACCACGAGTATCCGGCCCGTCACAACGGCCTGGGCCGCGCCGACATCTTCGGGCGACGTATCCTCCCGCTCTTCACCCGCGGCGGAGACCACGGGCAGCTCGACGGTGAATTTGGCCCCGCTGCCGGGCTGGCTTTCGAACGTCACTTCGCCGCCATGCTGATGAACGATTCCGTAGACGATGGAAAGCCCCAGCCCTGTTCCGACGCCCGCGGGCTTCGTGGTGAAGAAGGGATCGAAGATGCGCGAGGCAATGTCGTGCGGAATGCCCGGGCCATCGTCGGAGACTTCGAGCGAGATGCGGTCTCCCCGCGCGCGCGGCAAGTGCCGCGTACAAATCCGGACGCGGCCTTGTCCGCGCCCCTCGAGCAGGGCCTGCTCGGCGTTGATCACCAGATTCAGCACGACCTGCTGGAGCTGATAGGGATCGGCCATGGTCCGGGGCAGGTCCGGCGCGAGTTCGCATTCCACCACGATGTTCTCGACTTTCATTTCGTAGGAGCGCAGGGCGAGCGTGCGCTCGATAATTTCGTTGAGGTCCACGCGCGTTCGCTCCGGCCTGTTCTCCCGCGCGAAGTAGAGCAGATTCTTGACGATGCGCCGCGCGCGCTCCGCCTCGTGGTAAACCTTGCGGGCTTCCGAGAGCGGACCGGGCCCCAGCCCCCGGCCGAGCAGCAGTTGCGTGTAACCCATAATGGCCGTGAGCGGATTGTTCAGTTCGTGCGCAATCCCGGAAACAAGCTGGCCGAGCGCCGCCATCTTTTCGGTTTGCAGCATCTTCGAGGGGATGGGCCGCTCGAGGATGCTGTGAAGGTCCGCTTCCGGCTCGCGCCATGCGCCCTCCGCGCCCTGGCTTCTCAAGTCCTCTTCCAGGCACAACAGCAGATTGTGCGGACCGGGCAGGACCGCACGCAATGTGATCCGCACCCGGAAGCCGCTCGCGAGCGTGGAATCAAAGCTGGGAAACGCCGTCGCGGCGGCCGATAGCGCCGCCAATTGGCCGGTGGACATATGCGGCAGGCAATCGCCCAGGCTCGTGCGCCGGCTGATTTCGGCGTTGAGCCGCAGCAATTCCAGGGCTTTCCGGTTGGCTCTGTGAATCACGCCGGTGGAGTCCACCACGACAAGGGCCTCACCGCTCGAGTCAAATACGGCGGCGAAGGCGGCGCTCGTGGCCGGCACGTCCCACAGGTGACCAGACACTGGCCGATGCGAAGCGCGGGGCGTATCCGAAGCGGCGTGGCGGTCTAACGTGTCTTCATATCCCATCAGGTTACCAGCGCACTTGAAGAATCCAGTAGGCGGACAAAAGTCCGAGCCCCGTCGTGATGGCGTATTCAACCGAGCGGCGCAATAGCCGCAACGCGCGCAAGCGTCTTGCCCTTGCTGCTGTCATGTACATGCATAATTCGCATGCATAACGCTGACCAAGCGCGCGAGTCATCGAAGTTGTGGCTTTTCAATGCGTTGGCAGATGGTAAGGCCGCGAAAGCAGCGCCAAAGCGTCCCGGTTCGAAACGGATGTGTTCCTCTCTAGGAATGGCGTGCGTGGATGGGCCTACAACTCGTCCGATGCAATGGGCGTACCTGTGATCGCGATTGGTGAGTGGCGTCTTGGATGGGGGCGCGTCGGATACAGGCGTTTCGGAACTTCAATTGGGACGCGGGCCCGATGGGTGCGGTTCGGCCTGTGATTGCCCCTCGTATTGCTTCAGCTTGCGATAGAGCGTGGTCTTTCCGATGCCCAGCAGGCGCGCGGCAGCGAGCTTGTCTCCGCTCGCTTCCCGCAGGGCGCGCAGGATGGCGCGGCGCTCGAGCTCCTCGAGGGGCAGAAGCTCATCGCTTTGCGCGATGCGCTCCCCGGCGCCGTACTGGAGGCTCGAGGGAAGATCGCCCACATGCAGGATGGGCCCGGAGCCCAGCGCCACGGCGCGTTCGACGGCATTTTCGAGTTCCCGGACGTTGCCCGGCCAGTCGTAGACGATCATGCGGGCCATGGCATCCTCGGAGATGGTGCGCACCTCGCGATTGGGATCGCTGAATTTCTCGAGGCAGGAGTGCACCAGGAGGGGAATATCGCCTTTGCGGTCGCGCAAGGGCGGGAGCTTGATCTGCACGACGTTGAGCCGGAAAAAGAGGTCCTGGCGAAAATGGCCCTGGCGCACGGCGGCGTCGAGGTCCCGGTTGGTGGCCGCAATCACGCGCGTGGAGATGGGAATGCGCTCGGTGGAGCCCACCGGCCGGATTTCCTTCTCCTGCAAGGCGCGCAATAATTTCGCCTGCAAGTCCACGGAGAGGTCGCCGATCTCGTCGAGAAAGAGCGTGCCTCCGCCGGCGGATTCCATCAATCCCTGCTTGGTATGTTGCGCGCCGGTGAAGGCCCCTTTCACGTAACCGAACAGCTCGGATTCGATCAGCGTGGGAACCAAGGCGGAGCAATCCACGGGAGCAAACGGCTTGTTGCGGCGTGGCCCGGAGAAATGAATGGAACGCGCCACGAGCTCCTTGCCCGTGCCGCTTTCCCCGAGAATCAGGACGGGATAGTTGTGCTGACACACCTTTTCAATCAGCCGGTACACCTTCTGCATCCGGGGGGAAGTGCCGATCAGCCCGCCGAATCCCGGGCGGGTTCGAAGCTGCTCGCGCAGAATGCGATTTTCCTGGTCTATTTCGAGGGAGCGGGCCACGCGGTCGAGCTTCCCGCGAAGCTCGGGAACATGGAAAGGCTTCGTGACGTAATCCGCGGCGCCCATGCGCGTGGCCTCCACGGCGCTCTCGATCGTGCCGTACTGCGTCAGGACAATCACAGCCGTCCGCGGATACGTCTCCCGGATATGTTTCAGGAGTTTAATTCCGCCCATCTCCGGGACGCGCAGATCGGTGATGACGATGTCCACGGGATACTGTTCGAGGATTTCGATGGCTTGTTCGGTGGTGGACGCCGTGCGCGCCTGCAATCCCGAATCGGCGGCCACGTCACGGCACAGATTTCGCGTGGCGTCTTCATCATCCACGATCAGGGCGGTAACGGCCATGGGTCGTTCCACTGCTACAGCTGCTCCCGTTCCACTGGCCATGATTCGTATCCCCCCTCTCGAAGCGCCTTCGAATTCTGGTGCTTCTTGTGCAAGGCTGGCACCAAATGGGGACAGTTCACTTCCCATTAGAAACTATTAGGAATAAGCGCGTTACGAGAATTGAATGGTCAGGCGCAGGAGGGAGTCTAGTTCCAAAATGGGATAGTTGGCAAGTCCGTATAATTACTTAGTTTGCTAAGTCGTTTTACATCAACGGAATGCAATTATGGGAATGGTATGGATCCCGATTTGGCATTGCACATCGCATCGAGCACTGACGACGCGCCGCGCCGGGGCCACCCCGCAGCCATTCGCGCCATCTGAATGGCCAGGATTTTTCGGGCCATTGCTTTCCTGCTTTCAACCCGGCGGAAGGCGGAAAGACACTTTGACGATGGGAGAGAGACAGATGCGACGAATCAGCGTATTCCAGAAAAATATATTTCTGGCTCTTGCTGCTCCGCTGGCGCTTTTGGCCGCCGCAGTCTTGCCGACGCACGCGCAAGACCAGGCGGAAGCAGCCCCAGCGAACGCGCCGATCCAAGTCCCGGCCGGGACGCATTTTCTCGCCGGGCTGGACGAAACGCTGAGCACCAAGGAGGCCAAGGCTGGGGACCGTTTCCTGGCTCGAACCCTCGAGCCCCTCATCGCGGACGACGGGACGGTTCTGCCGCGCGGCGCGCTAATCCGCGGACATGTGGATAAGGTTGACGAGGCTCACGCGGCCGGCAGGGCCAGAATATGGCTGACGTTCGACGACATACGAACGCCGGATGGAGCGCTGCCGCTTGTCGCCGTGGTCACGGACATCCCGGGCGTGCATTCCGTGCGCGTGGACTACAGTAGGGAAGGCAAGATCGAGGCGCGAACGAGCAAGAAGCAGGAAGAAGCCGAAGCATCTGCCGCGGGGGCGCTTGTGGGAGCCGCGCCGGGCGTGGAAGCCAAAAACGGAAAAGACGCGGCCCTGGGCGCCGCGACTGGGGCGGCCACGGCATTCATGGTCGCTTCCGGGCTGGGACAGGATTTGACGCTTTTGAAGGATACGAAGCTGGAGTTGGTGCTCGAGCGGCCGCTTTATTTTGGCCGACAGTGAATGAGGCGACCTGATCTGGGGCAAAACACGCGCCAAGATTAGCAGCAGGCACGGGCTTTGTTTTTTGGTTTTTGGGTTTTGCAGGCTCCGCTTCTGGCGTCGAGCCGCCGATCCTCGCGCCATAGCGTGGGGTTGTCCTGTTGCGCGAAAGGCGGCGGCTTGCCATAGCAATTCACCCGCTAAGATCGCACTGGGTGTCGCTCGCAATAAAAGCAAACAGGAAAGGCTGTATTGCAGGACAGTCCGCCAATAACAGGGCGGGAAAGCGAGATCTGCAAGGCTGTCGGCGGCAGAGCGAAGGGCCGTTGCTGAGAAAGCGGCCAAGGCGAGATGGCGCCATCGTTCATAGGCCTAATCCGGTATCAGATTGCTGGTCGTTGAATGGCAGCAGCCAATTCTGGCCGTATCGTGGTGCAACCGTATCTAGTTTTCCGATGAAATCAGAGTAGCTCAGACTCAGCTTCATAATCGCCACGACTGCTCCTAGGTGCTCTCTCAATTTTGGGTAGCCGATATTTGCTGTCAATCGCTGGAAATATTTGTGAGTTGGTCTCCCGGAATCATTGCGTTGCACCAGTTTTCTTAGCTCGTCCAACACCCCTGGTGCTAGGCGCTTGTACACAATATCGTTCGTCAGATACCCAAAATACTGCGGGCGCTTCACGGAATCAGTCTTATAGTCCAACCCGCGGAGTCGGAACAAATGCTCATAGAAATCCGCCGGGAAGGTTTGGATATAAGGTTGAAGCTCTTTTGCGATGAATGCTTCTAAGATTCGCGCTAGCCCGTCAATCGCCCTCTTCTTCTGATACCCCGTCGCCTCATCAATAAGGGCGATAATCCCGGTGTGGGCCAAAGCACGCATGAGGATGTCTGCAGAAACGGCGAAATCTTTTTGGCTATCCAAGAGTTCATCGGCATCTCTAGCCTTGAGAAACACGTCACAAATCATCGGATAAAGTTCACCACGCAAGCCGTTGGCAACAAACCCTGTTCTTCCGGGAACCTTGTAAGGGTAACGAGTGGCCAGCCCCACCCGTAAGTCCTCACTGATATATGGTCGGAGATTGCTAGCGGAGAGAATAGGAGGGAGATTTGCGGCGCTTGCGTCCTCTCTTGCGCGAAGCCAATGAGACCCGCCTCGCTTGCCTCCCAAAGACTTCACCAGTTCACGTTCCGATACAAGGCGAATTATTTCCCCCTCGACCACAATCACAGCGCACGGTACGGCGTGCCCGATGATGGGAAGGTCCCCCCATGCTTCGGGCTCATGGATCTCGTCGGTTCTATTTTTCTGGATAGCCCAACGTTTCGCGGCGCCGCGCTTGCCAAGCTCGCTTCGTTGTTCGGTGGTCATTTTCGACATCCTCGCCTTGCCGGAACGCCTTCTCCCATTGGTGCCGAGTTCCAATTCATTTTGCATATTCCCTCCAATGTCTGCCAGTATACACGTCCACTGCTGGCAGTCAACTAATTATATGCCAGTATCTACAACGGCGCCGGCCTCAAGCATCATATTGATGCGGCAAAACGGAAGCGCGCCTAAACCCAAACTGTGCCACTACCCCGGCGGGGGTTCCATTGGCATTCATGCGGGACTGCTGGTAGATTTGACTGCGGATGGCCTCCGGCAACCATTCCTCGCAAAGAATCCTCATCGTGGAAGATGAGGAAAACGCGCGCAAGGGCTACGAAGCCCTGCTGCGGAAGTGGGATTGCGAGGTTTTGAGTGTAGGCAGCGGCGAAGAGGCGCTCGGAAAGTTTTCGGAATTCTCCCCCCATGTGATTCTGGTGGATGTGGAACTTCCCGGCATGAACGGGCTCGATTTGGTGGGCCGTCTGGGAGACGAAATCCAGCGCATCCCCGTGATCATCATCACCGGGCGCGGCAGCGACGAGCGCGTGGCGCAAGCCATCGAGGCCGGGGCCTTCTGGTACATCGAAAAGCCGCTGAAGCCGCCCATCCTGCGGGCGCTGCTGGACCGCGCGCTGGGGCGCACGCGGGACCGCCAAGCCGTGGCGGCACTGACGCGGCAATTGCGCGAGGCGGGAAAGCTGGGGGAGCTGGTGGGAGCATCGCGCCCCATGCAGGACGTGATGCGCCAGGTGGAAATGGCCGCGCCTTCGACGGCTCCGGTTTTGATCACGGGCGAGACAGGGTCGGGCAAGGAGGTAGTGGCGCGCACGATCCACAGGCTTTCGCCGCGCGCCGAGCGGGCGTTCGTGGCCATCAATTGCTCCGCCATCCCTGAATCCTTGATGGAAAGCGAGATATTCGGGCACGAGAGAGGCGCCTTCACGGGGGCGGCGGAGCGGCGCATCGGCTGCTTCGAGTTGGCCCATGGCGGGACGCTGCTGCTCGATGAAATTGGCGAAATGCCGGCGCCTACGCAGGCCAAATTGCTGCGGGTGCTCGAGGACCACAAGGTGCGGCGGCTGGGCAGCAAGGTGGAAACGGCGGTGGATGTGCGGGTGCTCGCGGCGACCAACAAGAATCCCGAGCAGGCCGTGGCGGAAGGGCGCCTGCGCCAGGACCTGTATTTCCGGTTGAACGTGTTTCACATTCATCTGCCGCCGCTCCGCGAGCACAAGGAGGATTTGCCCTTGCTGGTGGAAAGGCTGCTCGACGAGATTTCCGAAAAAAACGGCAAGAAAATTTCCGGGGTGGGAGCGGACGTGATGGAACTGTTTCAATCGTATCCCTGGCCGGGAAACATCCGCGAGCTGCGCAACGCGCTGGAACGCGGCGCAATCGCCAGCAATCGAGAGACGATCACGCGCCAGCATCTTCCCCCGGATTTCGGGCGCGCGCCAGCCACGCTGGGCGCGGCGATGGGCGGAATGCGCTTCCCCGTCGGGGCCACCGTGGACGACATGGAGCGCGAGTTGATTCTGCAAACGCTCGCGGCCACCAGCCAGAACAAGACGCGCGCGGCCGAACTCCTGGGCATCAGCCTGAAAACTCTGCACAACAAACTCAAGGAATACGAGAAACTCAAAGAATACGAGGCGGGGCGGAGCGATGCGTCTCAGCCTGAAAACTAGATTCACGCTGGCGTTTTCGCTGCTGGTGCTCGCGGTGGTGACGGTGGTGTCGAGCCTGTACCTCGTGCGGCTCACAAGCCAGACGCTACGCCAGGCGAACGACCGCGCCCGGTTCGTGGCCCAACAGGTGTACGAGGGCTGCCGAAACGCGCTGGACGAAGCGGCCGAACGGGGCGACGCCCCGGTTTCGGCCGATCCGGCGGATGTGCGCGAGTACGTGCACCGGGCGCTCGACAACAGCAGCACGCTCAATTCCCTGATCGAATCGGATCTGGGATACTCGCCGACGATTTACGAAATCACGATCAGCGCGAGCGACGGCACCGTTCTGGTGTCGAGCGACCCATCGCAGCGCGGGAAGATTGTTCCGCCGCGGCCGAGCGTGACGTCGCTCGTGAAAGCGGGATTTCTCGGGCAGCTTCGCGCGCTCTACGGCCCGCCCCAGACGTATGAGTTTTCGCTACCCTTCAATCTGGGGACGAGTCCCTTCGGCGAGGTGCGCATCGGGCTTTCCTCGGTGCTGATCCGCGACGAAGTTTCGCCGGGGCTCGAGTCGGCGGGAATCTGGGCGGCGTGCGCCGTGCTGCTCTCGACGCTGCTGGCGTTCGCCGTGAGCCGCGCATCGCTTGCGCCCATCGAGCGCATCTCCGCGCAGCTCGACCGCATCTCCGCCGGCCAGTTCGACGCCGAGCCGGCGGTCGAGCGCGGCGACGAACTCGGCGCGGTGAGCACGAAAATCACGGGCATCGGGAAACAGTTGCGGGACGTGCGCGAAGTCTTCAGCACGCTGCGGGAGAACCTGAACCAGGTGATGAGCGGGCTCGAAAACGGCCTCCTGCTCTTCAACGCCGAGGGCCGCGCCGTGCTGGTAAGCCCCTCGGTCGAGAAATTTCTAGGCGGCCGGGCGGAGGACCTGCACGGGCGGCGCGCGAGCGAAATTTTCCCCGCGGACCACCCCGTTCGCGGCGTGCTCGAATTCACCGGAGACGAAATCGAGCCGGCCGAAGGGAGAGAAGTGACGCTCGAAACCGCGGGCGGGTCACAGCGCGCGGGCGTGAGCGCGCAGGTGATCCGCGAGCACGGCGCGCGCATGGGCACGCTCGTGACGCTGCACGACCTGGAATCCCGCGAACGCATCGGCAGCCAGCTCGAGGTCTCCGAGCGGCTGGCCGCGCTGGGGCGGGTGACGGCCGGCGTGGCACATGAAGTGAAAAACCCGCTCAATTCCATGCGGCTGTGGCTCGAAGTCCTCAAGTCCAATATGCCGGTGGACCCCGAACGGCAGCAGGCTGTGAAAATGCTGGATACAGAGATTGACCGGCTCGACCACGCGGTGAAGACTTTTCTGAATTTCACGAGGCCGCTGGAACTGAATCTGGAGGAAACAGACCTGAGGGCGCTGCTCGACGATATTCTGGAAGCGGCGCGCCCTTCGATTGCGAGGGCCGGGCTCGAGCTGCGCGCCGATCTGCCCGGGAAATTTCCGTCCGTGCTGCTGGACCGCCAACTGATTCATCAGGCGGTGCTCAATCTGCTTCTCAACGCCTGCGACTTTACCGAATCCGGGGGGCGCATCACGCTCGGGCTGCGGCGCGAGGGGGAATTCGCGGTGATCGGCGTAGCCGATTCCGGAAAAGGCATCCCTGTGGAAGATCAGAAGAAAATCTTCCAGCTCTTCTTCACCACGCGGCCGGGGGGCACCGGGATCGGCCTGGCGAACACATTCCGGTTCGTGCAGTTGCACAATGGCCGGATCGAATTCGAATCGGAGGCCGGGCGCGGCACCACGTTCCGCGTGGAGCTGCCGCTCGGGCGTCTGGCCGAAGTACCGGCAAAGAAGGCTCGCGACTTTGCACAGCCTTTGGCGGAGGAGAGGCGGTAAATGGCGAGCGGCACAAAGTCGCCTCGAATCGTGAGTCTGCTCGCGGCCTGCGTTCTGGCGCTCGCGGCGGCGGGCTGCGCGCGGAAGAACGCGCAGGCCAAGGTTCCGGTGTCCGCGGCGCCGAGCTCGGCGGAAGCCGAGCGTCCCATGAATGCCGCGCCGGATACGACCGCGGAGCCTCCGGTGGAAGCCGTGATTCCTCCTCCGGCGCTTGCCCCCGCCGTGGCGCCTCCCCCTCCGGTTCCCATCCCTTCGAAGAAGCCTGCCGGGCCACGCAAGCCGGTTGCGGAACAGCCCGTGACGGAAGGGGCCCACGGAGCCGCCAGCGCATTCGCCCCCGCCGCAGATTTCTCCCCAGATTTCTCCGGGCGACCAGGCAAGTTACGAACGCCGCACCAGCGACGACATTGCCGTGGCCGAAAAGAACCTCTCGGATGCCGGTGGCACTCAGCAGAACGCCTCCCAGCAGGACCTGGTGGACAAAATTCGCAGCTTCCTCGCGGAGTCGCGCCAGGCCAGCAAGGATGGCGATTGGGCACGCGCGCAGACACTGGCGCAGAAGGCGCGGCTGCTCTCCGTGGAACTGATCAATTCACGCTAAGCTCGTCGTTTTGATGTCGTCGCTCTGGCATCGCCCTCTCCAGACATTCGTCTCCTGTGCGAACCCCTTTGCGAGCGGCGAGCGCGGCGGGAAATGCCATCCCACGGCGCGCCGTAAAATGCACTTTGCTGCTAGAATGCCGTCGTGAAAACGTGGGACGTGGTGATCGTGGGCGGAGGAGTGATTGGCGCGTCGGTAGCCTTCGAGCTGGCGGCCGAAAACTGCGCATCGCCATCGTGGACCGGCAGCAACCTGGTCAGGAGGCTTCCTGGGCCGCCGGAGGGATGCTCTCGCCGGCCCCGCATTTTCCGCAGGATATTCCGCTTGTCCCTCTCGGGAAGGAAAGCCTGAGGCTCTATCCGAAGTTTGTGAGCGCCGTGGAAGAGGCGTCGGGAAAATCGGCCGGCTTCGCACGCGCGGGGACGCTGGAGATTTTTTTCGCGCCGCAGGGTGAACTCGAACGGGACAAGACGGTGGCCGAGCATCGCCATCTGGGGCTGGCCGCCGAGCCTGTATCTCTCGAAGGCGCTCGAAAATTGGAAAGCTCTTTCAGTCCAGCCGCGCGCGCAGCCGCATGGCTTCCCGAGGAGTGCACGGTCGAGCCTCGGATGCTGATGGGCGCGCTGCTCGAGGGGGCGCGGCGGCGCGGCGTAGAGATACGCGCGCATTGCCGCGTGACTTCCTTGCTGTGCGAGCAGGAGAGGTGCATGGGAGTTGTGGCCGGCGGGGAAAAGATCGCGGCGGGGCATGTCGTGATTGCGGCGGGGTGCTACAGCGGCTCAATCGGGGTAACGGGACACGATATGGCGGGAGAGACGCGGAATCTTGCGGAAGGTTTTATCAAGCGCTACGCTCCCACGCGGCCCGTGCGCGGGCAGATGGTGGCGTTTGAGAGTCCCGAAGGCGTTTCTCTGCGCCGGGTTTTGCGTTCGACGCGAGGGTATCTGGTGCCGCAGCACGATGGCCGAATCCTGGCGGGAAGCACTCTCGAAGAGGCTGGCTTTCAAAAGCACGTGACCGCCGCGGGAGTGAGGAAGATTCTAAGCGGCGTGCTGGACCTGATGCCCGCGCTCGAGGACGCGGAAATCGTCGAAACATGGGCCGGGTTGCGCCCTGGGACGCCCGACGATCTTCCCATCATCGGCCCAACGGACATCGAAGGGCTCGTCTTGGCCACGGGCCACTATCGCAACGGCATTCTTCTGGCTCCGGCGACGGCGAGGCTCGTCAGGGAATGGATTACGCGCGGGCAGGCGACCGGCCATGGGGAAGCTTTCTCGCCGCTGCGATTCAGCCGGCCGGGTGCTGCGGTAGCAGGAATCTGAAGGCGGCCCGAAACGGGAGCGTGAGGGATCATGTCCTTTCTGGATATATTGCTCGGGAAGCCGCTGGCCACCGCGGATGAGCGAGCCGAAGAAATCGGGACGGCGGCGGGAATACCGATCTTCGGTCTCGACGCGCTCAGCTCGGCGGCGTACGGGCCGGAAGCCGCGCTGACGCTGCTGATTCCGCTGGGCGTGGTGGGAATCCGCTATATCGTGCCGGTCAGCGCCTGCATCATCGTGCTTCTCACCATCGTTCACTTTTCCTACCGGCAGACGATCGCGGCCTATCCCGGCGGCGGCGGGTCCTACACAGTGGCGAGCGCGAATCTGGGCAAATTCCCCGGACTGCTCGCGGCCGCGGCTCTGATGATTGATTACATCCTGGTTGTGGCTGTCGGGATTTCCGCCGGAGTGGGCGCGCTGGTTTCCGCCGTGCCGAGCCTCCAACCGCACACGCTGTCGCTGTGCCTCGCCATTCTGGTTGCCATTACGCTCGTGAATCTGCGCGGTGTGCGCGAGGCGGGGATTGTTTTCATGGCGCCGACGTGTCTGTTTCTGGGCACATTGCTTGGCGTCATCTTGGTCGGGACGGTGAAGACGGTATTGGCGGGAGGGCATCCCATGCCCGTCGCTGCGCCTCCGCCCCCGCTCGTTGTTCCCTTAGCCACCGTGGCAAGCATGTGGGTGCTGCTGCAGGCGTTCGCCAACGGCTGCACGGCCATGACAGGCGTTGAGGCCGTGAGCAACGGCGTGCGCGCGTTTCGGGAGCCGACGGTGCGCAATGCGCAGCGCACCTTGAGTGTAATTATCGGCTTGCTGATCGTGCTGCTCGCGGGTATCGCTTATCTCGTCCGCGCCTATGGCATCGCGGCCACCGATCCGGGAAAATCCGGCTATCAGAGTGTGCTCTCCATGCTCGTGGCGGCGGTGGCGGGGCGCGGGTGGTTCTACTACGTAACCATCGGATCCATCCTGGTGATTTTGTCCCTATCGGCCAATACGGCCTTCGCGGATTTTCCCCGGCTTTGCCGCGCCGTGGCTCAGAATAATTTTCTGCCGCACGCATTCGGGTTCCGCGGGCGGCGCCTTGTCTATACCGAGGGGATCGTCGTTCTCGCGATTCTCTCGGGGATTCTGCTGATACTGTTCCGCGGCGTCACGGACAATCTGATCCCGCTTTTTGCAATCGGCGCGTTCCTGGCCTTCACGCTCTCACAGGCCGGCATGGTAGCCCACTGGAAAAGGTTGGGAGGCCGGGGAGCAGTACACAGCATCATCGTCAATGGCCTGGGCGCCGTGGCCACGGGCATAACCCTGCTGATTGTCCTAGTGGCGAAATTTACCTCGGGAGCCTGGGTGAGCGCTCTGCTGATCGCGGGGCTTATGTCTTTGATGCTCTGGGTACGGCATCACTACGATCAGGTGGCGCAGGAGGTGGCCACTACGTCGCCCTTGCAGCTTTCCGGCCTGGGCTCTCCCCTGGTGCTGGTGCCCATCAATCAATGGGGAAAAGTGGCGCAGAGGGGTTTGCAATTCGCTTTGACACTTTCGAAGGATGTCCGGGTGCTGCACGTCGCGACGGAAGATGAGACGAACGCGCTCCAAGCTGAATGGCACAGCATGGTCGAGGAGCCGGTGGAACGCGCGGGAGGCGTGCCGCCGAAGCTCATCACACTGCCTTCGCCCTACCGGCTGATTCTCAGGCCCATCCTGGATTACGTTCAGCAGATCGAGCGAGAAAACCCCGATAGCCAGATCGCCATCATCGTGCCGGAGCTGGTCGAGAAGCACTGGTACCACTATCCGCTGCACAACCAGCGCGCGGAGTTGCTGAAGGCACTGATCCTCCTGAACGGCTGCACCCGCATCGTGCTCATCAATGTTCCCTGGTACATCGAGGCCTGAGCGCGCGCGGCCTGATTTATTGGAGCGTGGTAACGGGTTTGCCTGTGCAGGATGCAGCCTGACCAAGATCTATATCGTAGACCCCTTTGCCGAGATTAAAAGCGACCTCTTGCCCCTGGCCATAGCCGATGACCAGGAAGTGCCCTTTCCCGCGCCACAAAAGCGTCAGAAACGATAGTCCAAAGGTGAAGATCGCCCCGGCGAGAGCAATGCCGAGCGCCTTCTTGAGCATCTTGGACTTCTTCGTATAGGTGAGGGAAGTGACTGCCGAGCATGCGATGGTAAGCGTTCCATCGTCGGAACGGAAATGAATGGACTTGCCATCCGGGAAGGTTAATGTTCCCACGGATTTTTCGAGCTGCTGATTTTCCGTGCTGGAAATCACTTGCGCCCCGTCTTTCGGAACGTCAGCTAGAGCGGGACCGGCGAACAGCAAGAGAGCCATGGTTATCGCGGTTACTCTTCTCATTAAGTTTTGTCCCCCTTTGCTCAATCATACTGGCGGCCCCAATATTTAGGACCGCAGCACCAGCGCCCCGTATACGATCGAGAAAAATCGTCTAGCCGGCATTTCCGCTTTGATTTCCTAACGGGCCAGTAATTTACACCTGACCGCCTTCGCTTGCAATGCTCCAGGCCGGTTTCGAGTGCAGGCCCTCCAAGGAGCCGCCCCCGCCCCGCAGCACCGACGATCTGAACATTTCACACACGGGGTCAAAAGCGCGCTTTACACGCTCTCTTGACCATGCTAGTTTCTATTCCCGTAACCGCCGATCCGACAGCGCCAGGCGGCAGGGCCTACCATTATCGGCTTGCCAACGTTTTCGTCCCGGACGAACTCCAGCGAAAAGCTATACCGAAGCTTCTTCCGCCGCAAAGATTCAGGACGAATCTTTGACGCCAGGGAGGGGCGAACCGTGCGAGGAGCCGCGTGCTAAAACTCCGTAAAGTCGAGTTGCTGGGCTTTAAGTCGTTCTGCGAGAAGACGCCGATCACATTCAGCGGCAGCGGCATCACGTGCATCGTGGGGCCGAACGGCTGCGGCAAATCCAACGTGGTGGACGCCATCTCCTGGGTGCTGGGCGAGCAGAGCCACAAAATGCTTCGCGCCGAGCGCATGTCGGACTGCATCTTCAACGGCACGGCCAAGCGCCTGCCCACGGGACTTGCGGAAGTGGCGCTGACGCTCGTGGACCCCGAGCTCTCCGATGCCGTTGCCAAGGTGCTCGATGCGCAGGAAGAGCCGGCCGCCGATGCCGCGGACGCGGCGGGCCTCGTGCCTGCTTCCGAAGGCGCCAGCGCCTCGCCGGATGATTTCGCGCGGGAAGGCGCAGCCGCGGACACCGGCGGGAACCCCAAGTTCTCGCGAAAGCGCGCGGCGCATAAGCCGGCCATCAATCTGAAGCCGGGCGAAGTGGTGGTGGCGCGGCGCCTCTACCGCTCGGGCCAAAGCGAATACCTGATCAATGGCCGCGTGTCGCGTTTGCGCGATATCCAGGAAATTTTCATGGGCATGGGCCTCGGCCCGGATAGCTACGCCATCATCGAGCAGGGCCGCATCGGCCAAATTCTGAATTCCAGGCCCACGGACCGCCGGGCAATCATCGAAGAAGCCGCGGGAGTCACGATGTACAAGACCAAGCGGCGGCTTGCAGAGACAAAACTCGAAGCTTCAAAGATCAATCTCTCGCGCGTCAACGACATTTTCGTCGAGGTGGAAAAGCAGCTTGCTTCGCTGAAGCGGCAGGCATCGAAGGCGCGGCGCTACGCGGAGCTGCGCGAGCAGATGCGCGGCCTATTGGGCGCCGTCCTCGCGAGCAAGGCGGAACACCTCGATATCGAGGCGGCTCGCCTGGAAAACCTGCTGCGCGAAATGGACGCGGCGGAGGAGCGCGAATCGCGCTCCGTGCACGATCTCGAAGCGCAGCAGGAGCGCCTGAGCGCGCGCACCTACGAACTCGATGCCGAGCTTCGCCAGACGCAGAACCTGCTGGGGCAAACCGCGCTCGACCTCGATCGCGCGGAGAACCGCATCACATTCAACCGCGAGCAGATGGCCCAACTCGAATCGCGCGCCACGGGCCTGGCCGCCGAGACCGCCGAAGCCGAGCGGCAGGCCGCGGCACTCGCCGCGCGCATGGTCGGACAGCGCGAAGCAGTGGCATCGCTCCGCGAGCAGGCCGCGGCGCTGGAAGCCGTTTTGCGCGAGACGACGGAGCAAGCGTCCGCGAGCGCTGCCGGGCAGGAACAGCTCGAAGCCCGCATGGAGGAATTGCGGCGGCTTGCCGGCCGCCTGGCGGAAGAATCCGCGCGCGAACACGCTGAATCGCTTCAGGCGGAGGAAGCGGCCACGCGGCACGCAACAGCGGAAGAATCGCGCGCGCAGGCCATGCGCGCCATCGAAGCGGAGTGTCAAGCGCTCGGGCAGCGCCAGGACGCCGCCGAAACCGCGTTCGCGGATGCGGAGCGGCGCGCGCTCAATTCCGGCGCGGCGGTTCGCGAAGCGCACACGCGCCTGGCGGATTCTCGCCGCGCGCAGCAGGAAATCGGCCAGCGGCTCGAGCGGACGCGCGAAGGGCTTTCCGGCGAGCGAGCGCGCCGCGCCTCCATCGAACAAATCCTGAACGAGCGCGCCTATACAGCCGATGCCGTGCAGAAACTTTTCCATGCCAGTAGCGAAGGTCCGGCGCGCGGCTTTCACCCCATTGGCTTGCTGGCCGACTACGCCGAAGTCCAGGAAGAATACGAAGCCGCTGTCGAGCAGTTCTTGCGCGAGGAGCTCGAGTACGTGGTCGTCGAATCGTTCGATCAAGCGCGCGCCGGCGTCGCTTTGCTGCGCGAGGAAGTGGGCGGGCGCGCCACATTTTTCGTCGATTCCGCCCCAAGCCTGGACAAAGACGCAATCGAGGGCGGCGCCTCGATGCCGGGAGATTTTATTGCGCGGCTGGACCGGCTGGTGGAATTCCGCGAGCCGCTGGGCCCGGGCACGAAGAATTTCCTGAAAAAGCTGCGCACCGCTTATCTTGTGGAAACCTCCGCCATCGCCGAGCGGATGGCGCACGACAATCCGCACAGCTACTTCCTCGTGCCGGACGGCACGTGCTACCACGGCCGGACGGTCTCCGGCGGGCGAAAGGACGAAGCGGGGCCGCTCGCGCTCAAGCGCGAACTCCGCCAGCGCGAAACCGAAGTGGCGCGGCTCGAGCGCATCGCGCAGGACGAGCAGGCGGAACTCGCCCGGCTGGGAGATGAAATCGCCGCGAGCGAGGAGCAGCTTACGTCCGCGATGGCCGCGCACGTGGAAGCCGAAAAGTCGCTCGTGGCCGCAGCCCATCAGCGGGAGCAAGGGCGCAGCGAATTCCTGCGCGCCGAACAGCAACGGGCAGCGGAGCGCGAGGAAATCTCGCGGCTCCACGCCGAAGCCGAGGCCGCCCGCGCGCGCGCCGAACAAGCCCGGCTCGAACATGCCGAAGCCCTGCGCTCCCGCGCAGCCACCGAGGCGGAGGCCGCCCAATCGGCTGCCCGGCTCGGGGAATTGCGCCGCGATTTTCAGGCCCTGCAAGAGCACGCCGTGGCGCGCCGCGAAGAGCTGGCGGCCATGTCGGAACGTCTTGCGGGCGCCGAGGCCATCGAACGGCGCCTGACGGAGGAAATCGCGCAGGGAAGCGCGCGCGTGGGCGCATTGCGCCAGCAGCACGCGGCGCTATCGGGCGAGAAGGCGGACCTCGAATCGTCGTGCGAGCAGCTCGGGCAGCAGGCGGAAGAGCTGCGCACGGATAAAGCGCGCCTCGAGGAAAACAAGGCCGCGCACGAAAAGGAGTGGAACGAGGCGCGCTCGCTCGCGGGGAAGATCGAGGAAACGCTGCGCGGCAGCCGCCAATCGCTCGACGAACTTCGCGCCGAGCGCAGCCAGCGCCAAATCGAAAAGGCGCGCAACGACGCCGACCGCGAATACCTGCGCCAGACCTGCGTATCCGAGTTGAATGCGCAACCCGAGGAGCTGATGGCGCAGGAAGCGCGGCTTTTGATCGGCGAAGAACTCGCGGCGGCCGAAACGAACTACAACGAGATGAAGGCCCGCGTCGAGGCCATGGGGCCCGTGAATCTGATGGCTCTCGAGGAATTTCAGGAGTGCGAGCAGCGCGAGGGCTTCCTCCGGCGCGAGCGCGACGATCTGGTCGCCTCCATCGAAAATACGCAGCTCACCATCCATGAGCTCGACCAGGTGTCGCAGCAGAAGTTCGAGGAAGCGTTCCGCTTCATCAACGCGCAGTTCGCCGTCGCCTTCCAATCGCTCTTCGGCGGCGGGACGGGCGAGATGCGGCTGGGCGAGCCGGATAGCTCCGGCGAATCGGGCATTGACGTCGTGGCGCAGCCGCCCGGCAAGCGCCTGCAAAATATTCTGCTGCTTTCGGGCGGCGAAAAGGCGCTCACGGCGCTCGCGCTGCTGATCGCGGTCTTCCGCTATCAGCCCAGCCCGTTCTGCATCCTCGACGAAGTGGATGCGCCGCTCGACGAAGCCAACGTGGGCCGCTTCAATAAATTGCTCGCGGACATGTGCGCGCAAACGCAGTTCATCGTCGTCACGCACAACCGCAAGACCATGGAAATGGGTTCGGTGCTCTACGGCGTCACGATGCAGGAGCCGGGCGTGTCCAAACTCGTTTCTGTCCGTTGGGAAGACGCCGAATCGGCGTCGGACGAGAAGGCCGCGGGCGCAGCAAGCAACGCCGCGTGACGATCCGGGACAAATTCCCGAGGAGGCGATGCAAAATTTCTATTGCCTGGATTGCGTCTTAGCGGTTGACAACTCCCCGCGCTGCGCTAGAATACCGGCCTTCCAACATCGAGGACAATGATTCCGTGGCTTCTCCCCATATGAGTGCCGTCATTTCACAAACGGATTTCCCCGGCCTGCGCCTGCGCGGGCGCGGGAAGGTACGCGACATCTACGACCTGGGGGATCAGTTGCTGATCGTGGCCACGGACCGGCTATCGGCCTTCGACGTGGTGCTTCCCACTCCCATTTCCGATAAGGGGCGCGTCCTGACGCAGCTTTCGCTTTTCTGGTTCGAAAAGCTGGCCGACGTGGTCGAGCACCACGTGGTTTCCACCTCGAATTTCACGGGCCCGCTGGCGCCCTATGCCGCCGCTCTCGCAGGGCGCGCCATGGTGGTGCGCCGCACCGATCCGGTGCCCATCGAATGCGTGGTGCGCGGATACATTGCCGGCTCAGGCTGGAAGGATTATCGGCAGACGGGCGGCATTTGCGGGATTCCCCTCCCCGCGGGACTGCGCGAGTCGGATGCCCTTCCGGAGCCGATCTTCACGCCATCCACCAAGGCCACCACCGGGCACGACGAAAATATTTCCTTCGAGGAGACCGTCACTCGGATTGGCCCTCCCCTCGCGGAACGCCTGCGGACCACGAGCCTCGCGCTCTATCGCCGCGCCGCCGAACACGCCGCCGCGCGCGGAATCATCATCGCCGACACGAAATTCGAATTCGGGCTCCTCGGAAACGACCTGATCTGGATTGACGAAGCGCTCACCCCTGATTCCTCGCGCTTCTGGCCCCGGGCGCAGTATTCGCCAGGCAGCGCCCAGCCTTCTTTTGACAAGCAATACGTTCGCGACTATCTCGAACAAACCGGCTGGAACAAGCAGCCCCCGGCTCCGCCGCTTCCGCCCGATGTGGTGAACGCGACGCGGGATAAATATAGAGAGTCGTATCAGCGCATCACCGGCCACGCACTCGACGAAACGTAACCCCCTGGTTCCACGCTTTTCGAGCGGCGCCGGAACCGGGTCATGGAGCCCTTGCCGGAAAATATGGAAATATGCCGGCGCTGCCGCGGAGCGTGCAGACGTGAAAGAGCAATTGGAATCACTGGTTGGAATGATGGTGGAGCGCGGCATCCTGCTCGAAGAAGCACTCATGGAATTCGAGAAGAAATTCATCCGCCGCGTGCTCGAACACTCGAACGGAAACCAGTGCCGCGCCGCCAAGGTCCTCGGAATCCACCGCAATACGCTTAGCCGCAAGATCGTCGAATACCATCTCGATCGCGTGGGCCGCCACCGCTGACCATGAAAAAAAATGGCCGGCCCATTGCCGGGCCGGCCATATCAAAGGGAAGAAATCCTGTGTCCGCTCGTTATTGCGTGGCGGCAGGCTTGTGAGCCACGTGGTGTTTGCCCGGTTCCTCCGCCGGAATGATCGTCGGATCCACCTTCACCTGGTCCCAGTGGAGAAGGAAGGGCGAGGGATCATAGCTGACCAGCGTTCCTGAAAAGCGAATCGCGTCGTCCTTCTGCAGGCGCAGGACGTCGGGCTGCGGCATCACCTGCCCGGCCGTGCTGCCGGCAGGGGGAGCGGCGGTCCATACCTTCACATCCATGTTTGCCGTCGTGGCGGCCTGCACCTCTTCCTGCGTCGCGCCGAAGAACACCAGGAAATCCACGCTCGCATCGCCCTTTTGCTCGTCAATGATCTTGCCCACCACTTCGGGGAATTCCGCGCCGCAGATCGCGAGCCAGGTCATTTTCGCCTTGTCGCCGCCGGCCTGGAGGTCGCTGATCACCGTGAGTATGGTGCTGGCCTGCGCAATCTTGGAGAGATCCGCCGCGCTCGGGATCGAGTAGGTCGCGGGGCGGTCCTGCGCGTTCGCGGCAAGCTGGAGGAGTTCGCTCAACTGCGCGTCCGCCAGGCTTTCGCAGTTGGGCTGTTCGTAAGCGAGAATTTTTGCCCGCAGATATTTCTGGACGTCGTCCGCTTGGGGCACCTTCAAATCAATGGCGCGCGCCAGGCCCAAAAACCATCCAGCGACTGGGGAGGATCCATCGTGAGATAGGAAAGACCCAGGCGGTATTCCGAAACCGCATCCGTCGGGTTATTGGTCAACGCGGATTCAAGGGCTTGCACGGCGGCCGGATAGTCCTTCAGTTCGAAATCCGCGAAGCCGGCGGCGGAATAAAAGAACGCGAGGCCCGGTTTCTTCTGTGCCGCGAAATCCTGATCCGATACGGCCGAATTTGCCGGCTTGGGGAATTGCTCGAGGACCTTGGCCCCTTGTATCGCCGCGTCCCGTTCCTTCATCAGCTGGTCGCTGGCATCGGCTGCCTTGGGGTCAAACGATAACGTGAAAGCCTGGACGCGCGTCTGGAGCGCGTCAAGAAGCGCGCTCGGGTCAACCTTGCTGCCCAAGGCGGCGAATTTATCCGCGTAGGCGATCGCCTGCGGATAATTCTTCGATTGGAGATACGCCTTGAAATAGAGCTGATACACATACTGCATCAGCGTCGAGTTCGGGAATTGCGCAGCAAAACTGTCGAGGCACCTCAATTTCCCCGGCAGGTCCTTTTCTGTCTGGCACTCCTGGAAGGCGTTGTACTCCGGGATGGTATACGTCGGCTGCTGCCTCGGTTCCGCGCCCCGCGCGATGGCCGGTCCCACGGGAAAGACCATCGAGAATACGACAGCGCTCATAAGCGTCGCTATGCGGTTGAAACACTTTCGCGTCATCTTTTTTCTGCCTCCTGCGTAGCGTCGCTTCCGGCAATCTGTGGAATTCAAAGCCACGACCCCAAGCACCGCGTGGAAAGGAAATCCAATGAATTATAGGGAATGCCCATTACACGCGCAAGTCGAATCCTTCCCGCTTTCCGTTTGCGCACCCACGGGGGCCATCCATTGCCGTCCGTGCCCACATGTTAAGATGGTGAACTAGCTGGGCTGGCAGGCGACATGACAGGAGCCAACCGATGACCACCGGGAAACCGCTCGAAGGCAAGGTTGCGCTGGTTACGGGCGCGAGCCGCGGCATCGGTCTCGCCATCGCCCGCACTCTGGGGCGCTTGGGAGCCCGCGTGGGCTTCTCCGCCCGAGACTCAAAGACGCTCGAGAATGCCGCGAGCGAACTTCAACGCGAGGAAATCCGCGTCCACGCCGTTCCCGCGGACCTGACCCGCCCGGGCGACATTGCCTCCCTCGTCGAAGAAACGGAGCGCTCGCTCGGTCCCATCGAGATCCTCGTCAACAACGCCGGTATTGGATGGTTCGGCCCGGCGCACGAAGCGTCCGAAGAAATCTGGGACACGGTGCTCGACACGAATTTGAAGGCCGTGTTCCTGCTGAGCAAAGCGGTGGCTCCCGGAATGATCCACCGTCGCGCCGGCCACATCATCAATATCGCCTCGCTTGCCGGGAAGAATGCCTTCGCCGGCGGGGGCGTCTATTGCGCATCGAAGTGGGGCTTGCTGGGCTTCACGCAGTCGATGGCGGAGGACCTTCGAGCATACGGAATCCGCGTGAGCGCGATCTGCCCCGGCAGCGTGGCCACCGATTTTTCCCCGCACGCCGCGAAGGACCCCGCCAAAATGCTCCAACCCGAGGATGTGGCCCACGCGGTCGAGGCGATCGTGACGCAATCCCCGGGGAGTTTCATGAGCGAAATCCTGCTTCGCCCCACGCAGAAACCCTGATTCGCCCGCCGAATCTTTTTCGCGCAAAAGGCATCCAATTCTTAAATGGTTGGTGTCGAGGGTGGGATCGTGGATTCATCGAGCGCCCCAAAGCCCGGCCCCGGAGGGAAAAAGATCATGGTAGAGGTTCGCCCCAGTGACGAGCGCGGACAAAACAAGCTTTCGTGGCTTGATACGCGCTTCACATTTTCGTTTGACCAGTATTACGACCCCGAGCACATCCAGTTCCGCTCCTTGCGTGTTCTCAATGAAGACGTCGTCGCGCCCGGCCAGGGTTTCCCCATGCATCCCCACCGCGACATGGAAATCCTCACATGGGTTCTCGAAGGCTCTCTCGAACATCGCGATAGCACGGGAGGAAGGGGCGTGCTGCGTCCGGGCGAATTGCAGCACATGACGGCCGGCACGGGAGTGACGCACAGCGAGTTCAATCCATCCACGAAGGACCCTGTCCACCTGCTGCAAATCTGGATTCTGCCCGACAGCAAAGGGCGCAAGCCGGAATACGAACAGCTCGCATTTCCGGATGCCGATTTGCGCGGCAGGTTTCATCACGTGGCGGGACCCGAAGCGCCTGTGACGATCCATCAGGATGCCGACCTCTACATCGCGCGCCTTGACAAAGGCGGCGAAGCGAATCACTCTTTGGCCGCTGGACGCCATGCCTGGCTGCAGGTTGCGCGCGGAGCCATTCATTTGAATGGCGGCTCGAACGCCGCCGCGCTCAATGCCGGCGACGGCGCGGCCATCTCCAGCGAAACCGCGATTCGCGCCAAGGCCATCGGACCTTCGGAAATTTTGCTATTCGATCTGGCATGAGGCCTTTTCCGCGCTTCGATCGAAGAATGGTCTTTTCACCCGGGGCAACACCACCTTTCAAAACAGGAGGAATCGAATGGCCAACTCACCTTGCGGCGCCACAGCTTTGATCGGCCGGATCCTGATCAGTCAGGTTTTCATTCTCGCCGGAATTAACAAATTCGCGCAGTTTTCAATGATGGCTGGCTACATGGCGGCAAAACACGTGCCGGCGCCCGGCTTTTTTCTGGCCTGCGCCGCCGTGGTCGAAATTCTCGGCGGCTTGGCTGTTCTCTTCGGGACCCAAACGAAGATCGCCGCCTGGCTGCTGTTCGTCTACATGATTCCCGTAACGCTCCTCTTCCACAATTTTTGGGCGATGCAGGGGATGGAGCGCATCGATAACCAAATCCACTTCATGAAGAACCTGGCGATTATGGGAGGACTTCTGCTGCTCGCTTCCTTTGGCGCGGGCGGCTGTTCCGTGGACTCCAAATGCGCGCCTCGGCCGGCGTGAAGGTCCTGCTCCAGACGTAACGAAGCAGTGCGCGGCAGCGGATGGCAATGAGTCCGCTGTCGGGCCGTCCGCATCAATTTTTTTCATGTAAGGATCTTCCGTTCCCAGGAGGGACGATGCCTGCCCTGCGAAAACCAGCGAAAACCGCGTCGCCGATTCACGACCTGCTCGCCCACCGATGGAGTCCGCGCGCGTTCGATAGCCGGCCTGTCGAGCCCGATAAATTGCTCAGCCTATTCGAGGCGGCGCGCTGGGCGTCATCGTCCTTCAACGCGCAGCCGTGGTATTTCATCGTGGCCACGAAGGACGACCCGGAAAATTTCCAGCGCGTTCTCGATTGCTTCGTCGAGCGAAATCAGTCCTGGGCGAAAAACGCGCCCGTCGTCGCGCTCAGCGTCGCCAAGCTGCAACTCGACAACGGCAAGCCTAACCGCCACGCTTTTCACGATGTCGGCCAGGCCGTGGCCAATCTCGCCTTGCAGGCCACGGCCCTGGGACTCGAGATCCACCAGATGGCGGGCATCGACCCCGAAAAGGCGCGCCAAATCTTTGGAATCCCCGAAGGCTACGAAGCCGTGGCCGGCATCGCTCTCGGCTATCCAGGCGATCCGGCTTCGCTGCCGGACCAAATGCGCGAGCGCGAACTCGCCCCGCGCGAACGCAAGCCGCTCGATGCGTTCGTCTTCACGGGCCGCTGGGGCCAGCCTTCACAGGTTGTCGCCAGCCAAAAATCCTGAGTTCCTGCCCCTGTTGGCGCCATGGCTCAGCGGCTGGAATTATTGCGCGTGGCCTTCCGCCATAATCTTCTCGATTTCGTCGGCCGTGCGCGGAAGGCGCGCGGTAAGAATCTGGTGACCGTCTTTTGTCACCAGGATATCGTCCTCGATCCGCACGCCGAGGTTCTCCTCAGGAATGTAAATCCCCGGCTCGACCGTCACCACCATCCCCGGCTCGAGCGGACGCGTGCGATCCCCCGGATCATGCACGTCCAGACCTAAATGATGGCTCACGCCGTGCGGGTAGTACTGCCCCAGCCTGCGCCCTTCTTTATCGCGGCCATGCGTGTTGATGTACTCCATGGCGATATCCTGCAGGCTTCCCGGTCCGCCGTACAATACCGCGCCGGGCTTCACCGCGGCGATGGCCGCATTCTGCGCCCCGAGAACAATGTCGTAGATTTCGCGCTGGCGCGGCGTAAATTTCCCGTTGGCTGGCAGCGTGCGCGTGATATCCGCGGCGTAGCCCCCGTATTCCCCTCCCACGTCAATCACCACCACGTCGCCATCCTGGATTTCGCCGTCGAGCGCGCTGTAGTGCAGCACCGTCGAATCGAAACCCGCGCCGACGATTGGCGCGTACGCCTCCCGCGAGCAGCCGGCCCATTCGTGGATTTCCTTCATCCGCGCCGCAATCTGATATTCGAAGAGTCCCGGACGCATTTGTCTCATGGCGTCGAAGTGCGCGTCCATGGACGCCTCAATGGCCTTTTGCATCAGCGCCAGCTCGCCCGCGGATTTCACCTGGCGCATCGCGTAGATTGCCGGAGCGATATCCTTCAGCTTCGCGTGCGGCAAATCCTCGCGAAGCGCCGCAACGGAATTCGCGAAGTGCGGGTAGCCATCCTCCGGCTTGGGCGGCAGCAGCGTGTAGAAGCTCGAATACGTGCGCGCGAGATTCCGCAGGTCGCCGCGCAGTTTCGTGAGCGATTCCACAGCCTGAAATCCGGTCTTCTCCGCAACACCCGGATCGTCCGGACCCATCTTCGGACCTTCCCATATCTCCTGGGCAGGATCGCGCGGCGGCAAATAGAGAATTTCGCGCGGACCTTCCACCGTCTTCCCCTCCGGCGGATCGGGAATCAGCAGTACGGCCGCGCCCGGCTCGTCATGCCCCGTCAGATAGTAAAAACTCGGCTCCTGAAAAAAGATGGCCACTTCGGAGGCGTCTTCGTGTCCTGTGTAGCCGAAGATCACGATGGGCCCATCCACCGACGCTCGCAGCTTCGCGCGCCGCGCCTGATATTCCTCGCTGGGCTGCCGGAAGCGCGCCTGCGAAATCGAGCCGGCGCACGCCAGCAACAGAATCAGCCACGCGAGCCGCGGAGCAAGACGATGATTTCCGAATCTCATTTCGCGCCTCCCATCATACCGGAAGGCGCCCCATCGCGGCAGCCGCCTCCACGCTTTTGATCTCCCCACCGGACCGCCGCAATCCGGGTGACTTCGATTCCCGCACGGGTTATTCTTTCGCGTGCCCTTCAGCCATCCGGTATTTTTATTCTTCGCCGCGCTCGTTGCCGGAGCGCTCAATTCCGTCGCGGGAGGCGGCAGCTTCATTTCCTTCCCGGCGCTGCTCTTCACCGGCATGGCGCCCATCGCGGCCAATGCCACCAACACGGCAGCCGTGTGGCCGGGCTCGGTGGCCAGCGCCGTGGCCTACCGAAACAGAATCACGCCGGCGGCGCGGCGCCTGCTGCCGCCGTTGCTCGTCACGGGCGTGATCGGCGGCGTGTTGGGCGCATGCATTTTGCTGCGCACGCCCCCAGCCACTTTCCTGCGCATCGTTCCCTGGCTTCTCCTGGGAGCCACGCTCCTCTTCGTAGCGAGCGGCCCGATCACGGCCCACGTGAATGCGCTGCATGCCTGGGCTCGCGGCCGCTCCCCTCACGGCGCGCGCCAGAGTGACGGTGAAAACAAGCCCTCGGGCCTGCTGATGGCCATCGGATTGTTACTCGAACTCCTCGTCGCCATGTACGTCGGCTATTTCGGCGCGGGCGTGGGCATTCTCATTCTTGCGCTGCTGGCCTTCTTGGGGATGGAGGATATCCACGCCATGAACGCCCTGAAGACGCTGCTGATAAGCGTCGTGAATGGCGTGGCCACGGTGACCTTTATATGGGCGCGCGTGATCGTGTGGCCGCAGGCCCTGCTGATGCTGGTGGGCGCGATGCTGGGAGGTTACGGCGGGGCTTATTTCGCGCAGAAAATAGATCCACAGCGCATCCGGTGGCTGGTGATCGCCATCGGCTTCGCCATGTCTTTCTACTTCTTCATCCGCCGCTGACGCGCACTACGATATTTGGATGGCGCTCGCCGGGCTACTGGACGCCGCGGGCGCGCCTGCCGCGGCAGTTACCGCTTCCGGCGCCGCGGCGCCGAATCGCATGCGGCCAATGTAGGTTTGCCCAAGCGACATCAGGCCGGTGTAGAGATAGCCCCAAACGAAAAGCAGCAGAAAGGGAACCGTGACGTAATTGCTGTTCTCGATGGCGTAGAGTACGGAAGCGGCAAAGTAAAGCCCCAGCAGAACCTCCAGGTAAGGCATGACCCCGGCGCGCTTGTGGTAGGCCTTCCCCGTCCACGTGCGCTGTCCTTTGGCGCCGGTTTCCACGCGGTATTTCGGCGTGCGCACGAAATCCGACTTCACGCCCACAATCGCCTCCACCACCGCCAGCGCATTGCGCACGGAAAGGCCGATGCCCACTGCCATCACGAACGGCAGATAGCGGAACGTGCGCTTCCACGTCTTCGGATAGAAAGCCCGCTCCGCGGCGAGATAGAACGACGAAATCGAACACGTGGACGCCAGGAACAGCGGCAGGTCGATCAAAAGCACCTGGAACCATCCCTGATAGAAGCGCACGATCATGGCGGGAAGCAGGATGATGGAAAGAAAAACCATCAGCGGATAGCTGATGTTCGCCGTCAGATGAAAGAACGCCTCGGCCTTCACCGATGCCGGCACGTCGGCGCGCATCACGCGCGGAAGGATTTTCTTGGCCGTTTGCATCAGCCCCTTGGCCCAGCGCGCCTGCTGCGCCTTGAAGGCGTTCATTTCCACCGGCAATTCGGAGGGGCAGTCTATTTCCGGCAGATAGAGGAAGCGCCAGCCGCGTATTTGCGCGCGGTAGGAAAGGTCGGTGTCCTCGGTGAGCGTGTCGTGCTGCCATCCGCCGGCGTCTTCGATCGCTTCGCGGCGCCACACGCCCGCCGTGCCGTTGAAGTTGAAAAACATCCCGCTGCGGTAGCGCGACGAATGCTCGATCGCAAAATGCCCGTCGAGCAGGATGGCTTCCACTTCGGTCAGCGCCGAATAGCCGCGATTGACGTAGCTCCAGCGCGTCTGCACCATGGCCAGCTTCGCGTCCGCGAAATAGGGCACCGTGCGCCGCAGAAAATCCGCGGGCGGAACGAAATCCGCGTCGAAAATGGCGATGAGCTCCCCCGTCGCCGATTGCAGCCCTTCCTGCAGCGCCCCCGCCTTGAATCCGGCGCGGTTGTCGCGGTGTACGAGCGTGATCGGCACTCCCAGGCACCGGTGCTTCTCGACGCAGTTTCGCGCCACCTCCTGCGACTCGTCGGTCGAATCGTCGAGCACCTGAATTTCGAATAGATCGCGGGGATAGTCGAATTGCGCCACGGCTTCGATCAGCCGTTCGAGCACATACCGCTCGTTGTAGATGGGGAGCTGGACGGTCACCTTCGGCCACTGTTTCACTTCCGGCGGCGGCCCGGGGACGTTCTTGCGATGCTTGAAATAATTGTAGACCAGCGCGTAGCGATGTATGCCGTACATCGCCAGTATCGCCATTACCAGGAAATACGGCAGCATGATGGCCAGATCGAAGGCGTTCACCTGGTAGAGTCCGCGGAAGGTGGGGTCCGTCAGCCTATTCCAATACCCGGTGAGCGGATTGCCGCCAAGTACGATACACATCGCCCCATTGTAAGGAAACGCCACGATACGCCTGCCTTTGAACCGAGGGCTGGGAATCGGCTAACGCGCTATTCTGCCGAGCAGATGATTATACGGTGCCCTGCACGGGTGTCAATCGCGGAAAACGTGCGGGGCCAGGCGAGGCAATTGAGCGCCGCGCCGCCTCGATAGGCTGCTGAAAACCTCCGCTGTTTAGGGGGTCGGAGCTTCAGTTTATCCTGAACTATAGTGAAGGGCTCCGACATAAGGCTCGCGTTTTCATCAGGGGTTTTCGCGCTTTTTGCGTCCCGATGCTTTTTATCGGGAAACCCCTGAGGCTGCGATTTTGACTTTACCCGCAAGGTCTCGCGCCGTGCCATCATCCCCGAATGGCGCGCGGCTTAGCGGCTTCGTACAGAGGCGAAAGCTCGCGCAGCCGCTTCACCGTCTCGATCACGCGCGCGGCGACGTAGTCCACTTCCTCCTCGGTGTTGAACCGCCCCAGGCCGAAGCGGATCGACGAGTGCGCCAGCTCATCGGGCACTCCCAGCGCCTTCAGCACGTAGCTCGGCTCGAGCGAGGCCGATGTGCACGCCGACCCGCTCGATACGGCCACGTCCGTGATCCCCATCAGCAGCGATTCGCCATCCACCTGCGCGAAGCTGATATTGATGTTGTGCGGCAGGCGATGCGCCATCGAGCCATTGATCGTTGTGCCTTCGAGGCCGCCGGCGATGGCCTCCATCAGCCTGTCCCGCAGACGCCCGAGCCGCTCGCTCTCCCCCGCCATCTCCTTCTCGCAAATCTCGCAGGCCTTCCCGAATCCGGCGATTCCCGGCACGTTCAGCGTCCCGGAGCGCATGCCGCGCTCGTGGCCGCCCCCATCCATCATCGCGGCAAGCTCGACGCGCGGGTTCTTCCGCCGCACGTAGAGAGCCCCACGCCCTTCGGGCCGTACATCTTGTGCGCCGAAATCGAGAGCAGATCGATGCCGTCCTTCTCCACGTCCACGGGGATTTTGCCCACGGCCTGCGCTGCGTCCACGTGAAGCAGCACGCCCATCTCCCTGGTAATTTTTCCGATTTCCTCGATCGGCTGCACCACTCCTATTTCATTATTCGCGTACATAATCGTCGCGAGCACGGTCTTCGGCGTGATCGCGCGCCGCAGGCCGCCGGGGTCTATGCGCCCGCCGCTATCCACGGGCAGATAGGTCACCTCCCAACCGGATTTCTCGAAATGCCGGCACACGTCGAGCACGGCCCTGTGCTCGGTCGCTTGCGTCACAATATGACGGCCCTTGCCGCCGTACATTTCCGCGACGCCCTTGATGGCCAGATTGTTCGATTCCGTCGCTCCGCTCGTGAAGACGATCTCCCGGGGGATCACATGGATCAGCCGGGCAATCTGGCCGCGCGCATTTTCCACCGCTTCTTCGGCCTTCCAGCCGAATTCGTGATTGCGGCTGGCGGCGTTGCCGAATTTTTCGGTGAAATAGGGCAGCATCGCGTCCAGGACGCGCGGATCCACCGGCGTCGTCGCGTGATTGTCCATGTAGATGGGAAGCTTCACGGCCATGCGCATTCCTCGCCGTCCGCGAAGACCTTACGGCCCTTCGCGAACGCGTCGAAAGCGAACTTCATGGCAATTTTCGCACACAATGGATAGAATTGCTCGGCGGATGGCCTTCGAAAAAAACAAGCCGGTGATCGCCATTTATCCGGGGTCGTTCGACCCCGTCACGAACGGCCACCTGGACCTGATCCGCCGCGGCGCATCTCTCTTCGACCGCCTGATCATCGCCGTGACCCACAACCACGAAAAGGACGCTCTGTTCCCCGTAAAAGAGCGCGTCGCCATGCTCGAAACCGTCACCTACGATATGGACAACGTCGAGGTGCAGGTGTTCGACGGCCTGCTGATGGACTACGCCCGCGCCAAGAATGCGCGCGTCGTCCTGCGCGGCATCCGCGCCATCTCCGACTACGAATACGAGCTCCAGATGGCCATGATGAACCGCAAAATCGAACCCGATATCGAAACCGTCTTCATGTTGCCGGCCGAGGCCTACAGCTACTTGAGCTCGCGGCTGGTGAAGGAATTGGCGCGGCTCGGCGGCCCTGTGAAAGACCTCGTGCCGCCCGTCGTGGAAGAAAAATTACGGGCCGTATTTGGCTCGTATTGATTCGCGCGGGACGTGAACGCTCGCTCGAAAGAACCCAGGGGGAAAGCGCATGGAACCTGCCGCAACCGTTAAGACCGAAGAATCATTTCATCTCGCCGAGCGCGTGAACCGCATCAGCGTCTCGCCCACGATGGTCGTCCTGCAGGCCGCCGAGCGCCTCAAGGCCCAGGGCAAGGACGTGGCCGACTTCGGCGCCGGCGAGCCCGATTTCCCCACACCCGATCACATCAAGCGCGCCGCCATCCGCGCCCTCGATGAAAATTTGACGAAATACACGCCCACGCCAGGTATCGCTCCGCTGCGCCAGGCCATCTGCGATTGGCATGCCGCTCAGCTCGGCTCGTCGTACGAGCCCGCGGAGTGCATCGTCACCGTGGGCGGCAAGCATGCCATCTTCGAGTCCGTATGCGCGCTCGTGAGCGCGGGCGACGAAGTCGTAATCGCCGCGCCCTATTGGGTCAGCTATCCCGACATCGTAAAGTACGCGGGCGGCACGCCCGTGATCGTCGAGACGCGCGCCGCCGACGATTTCATTCTGCGCGCCGCGGAAGTCGAAAAAGCTCTCACTCAGCGTGCCCGCATCGTCATCGCCAATTCCCCCAGCAACCCCACGGGCGCCGTCATCCCGCCCGACGAGTTCGCCAAAATCCTCGCCGTCTGCCAGCGGCGCGGTGTCTGGCTGCTCTCCGACGAATGCTATTCGCATTTCACCTACGGCGCCGCGAAGCCATTCTCCATCGCGAGCCTGCCGGATTCCAAGGGCCGCTTGATCGTCGCCGGCTCATTCTCGAAAACTTTTGCCATGACCGGATGGCGCGTCGGCTACGTCCTTGCCCCGCAGCGCCTCGTGGCCGCCATCACCAAGCTCCAGAGCCAGTCCACGTCGAATCCCACCTCGATCGCGCAGTACGCCGCGCTCGAGGCCCTGCGCGGCCCGATGGACTCCGTCGCCGCCATGCTCGCCGAATATGCGCTCCGTCGCGACCGCATCCTCGCCGGCCTGCGCGCCATTCCCGGAGTCACCTGCACGGCGCCCCAGGGCGCCTTCTACGTCTTCCCGGATATTTCCGCGCACTTCAACCCTGAAATGCCCGACGACACCGCGGCCTCGAAGCTGCTCCTCGAACGCGAACTCGTCGCCGTCGTTCCCGGCCAGGCCTTCGGCGCGCCGGGGCACATCCGTATTTCCTACGCCACGTCGGTCGAGCGCATTGACGAGGGGCTTCGGCGGCTCCATCGCTTTTTCAGCCGAGCCAAGTGATTCTCTCTCCCGCGCGCCTCGAACCGGTCTTCTATCCGCGGCCCTGGGGCGCGCTTTCGCTCGCCCCGCTCTTTCCCGAGAAATCGCAGCTCGCCGAACCCATCGGCGAGGCTTGGATGACGTCGACCGATTCCCGCTTCGCCGATGGTCCCTTCGCCGGCAAAAACCTCGGCCAGGCATGGCTCGAAATGCCGCCAGAATGGACCGGAATTCCCACCGCTTCTCGTGGCCAGTTCCAGTTGCTCGTGAAATTCATTTTCGCGGAAGACAAGCTTTCCGTGCAGGTTCATCCCGATGACGCCTACGCGTCCGCGCACGAGCAGGCCGCCGGCGGACGCGGCAAGACGGAAATGTGGTACGTCATCGCCGCGCAGCCCGGCGCGGAAGTCCTCGCCGGACTCAAGCCCTGGGTCACGCGCGAGAAATTCGAGCGCGCCATCATCGACGCCACCGTGGAAGAATGTCTCGAACGCGTTCCCGTGCGCGCGGGCGACACCATCTTCATCCCCGCCGGCACCGTTCACACCATCGGCCCGGGCCTCGTGCTCTGCGAAATTCAGCAGTATTCCGATCTCACCTACCGCGTCTTTGATTACAACCGCCGCGACGCTCAGGGCCAGTCCCGCCCGCTGCACATCGAAAAGGCGCTCGAAGTGATCCGCTTCGGCAAACAATCCGGCGGACGCATCGAGCCGGTGCACGCAGTCCGCGGCAGCATCAGCGAAACCTATCTCGCCGCGTGCCCCTATTTCGCTGCCGAGAAATGGGATTTCCATGGAAAAATCTCCGCCGCCTCTTCCCGCGAGCATTTCGATCTCCTGATTTTTCTCGAAGGCAGCGGCCGCATCGAGTGGCCCTCGGGCCGCGCCGCATACGCCCCCGCGCAGGTTTGGATGGTTCCCGCCGCGCTCGGCGAATATCAGTTCTTTCCCGCCGCGCACACTTCCCTGCTGCGCGCGCATGTGCCTCGAAACCTCGGAGAATTTGTCCGCCGGCTCGAGAGTCAGGGTTTCACCGGCGCCGAATTATCCCGTGTCGTGCATTTAGTCGGGCATACTCCATGAGGGACATTTCTTGAAGCCGCCGCCTCATAAATCGAAGCGCGTTTATAAATCGAAAACCAATTCGCTCCCCGCTTGTGCCGTCCTCCTCGCGGGAGGCCGCGGCACCCGCTTCTGGCCGCGCAGCCGCGCGCGCACCCCCAAGCAGCTCTTGGACATCACCGGCCCCGGAACCATGCTCGCCGCCACGGCTGCGCGCCTCCGCCCGCTCATTCCGCCGCGCCGCATCTGGGCCGTCACCAATGTCGAGCAGGCCGCGGGCGTGCGCCGCGAGCTGCCCGGCGTCTCCGCTTCCCAAGTTCTCGCCGAACCTCGGGGACGCAACACCGCCGCCGCCATCGGCCTCGCCGCCATCCATCTGGCGCGCGAATATGGCGACGCGCTCATGGCCGTGCTGCCTTCCGATCACTACATCGCGCGGCCCGCGCCCTATCGCAAGATAATCCACGCGGCGCTCGACCTGGCTCGCGAGCCGGGCAATCTGGTTGTCCTCGGCATTCCCCCGTCGCGTCCCGAGACCGGCTTCGGCTATATCGAACGCGGCGGCACATTCGCTCGCCCCCGCGGCGTCGCCGCATATTCCGTCCTGCGATTCACGGAAAAGCCGTCGCTTGCGCTTGCCAAAAAATACGCTGCCTCGCGAAAATATTTCTGGAATGCGGGGATGTTCTTCTGGCGCGCCTCGTCCTTTTTGGAATGCCTGCGCCGCTTTCTTCCCGCGACGCACCGCGCCCTCGCCGAAATCGGCGAAGCCATCGGCACGGCGCGCTACCGGCGCACCCTGCGCCGAATCTATCCGCGTCTCGAAAATATCTCCGTGGACTACGCCATCATGGAACCCGCCACGCGCCGCCTTGCATCGCCCGGCGCGCCGCGCGTTTCCGTGATTCCCGCCCAAGTCGGCTGGAGCGACATCGGCTCGTGGGCCGCCGTCTATGATCTGGTGGCTGGCAAGCCCGGCGCGAATGTTTCCGCCGGTCCATCGTTCACGCTCGATGCGCACGGAAATTATTTCTGGAGCGCGAAAAAATTCGTCGCGGCCATCGGCGTCCACGACCTCGTCCTGGTCGAAACCGACGACGCCATCCTCGTCTGCTCCCGCGGCCGCTCCCAGGACGTCGCCAAAATCGTCCCCTGGCTCGACCAACGCAACCTTCACCATCTCCTTTAACACGCGGCTCGACAACTCCGCCGTTTAGGGGGTCGGAGCTTAAGCTCCGACATAAAATTCACGTTTTCATAAGGGGTTTTAACCCCTGAAGACAAATAGTGCGTTTTTCATCACCCTGCTAATATGGACCCGTTGTTTCGAGGCCTCGACTCCCATGAACCACAAATCCCTCCGCGACCACTTGAAAAAAATCCTCCGCTGGCACGACGCCCACGCGGACTGGAAGGCCGCGCTTGCCGGCCTTTCGACCAAAAATCGCGGCGTCAGGCCGGCGGGCTCGCCCCATTCGGTGTGGGAGCTCTTCGAGCACATGCGCCTGGCACAGCGCGACATTCTCGATTTCTGCCGCAACCCAAAACACGTCTCGCCGGAATGGCCCTCGGGATACTGGCCCAAGCACTCCGCCCCGCCGAGCGCTGCCGCCTGGAACAAAACCGCGAAAACCTTTCATAGCGACCTCGATGCCATGGCCAAACTCGTGGCCGATCCGAAAATTGATCTCTTCGCTCCCATCCCCCACGGCTCCGGCCAGACCATCCTCCGCGAAGCCCTCCTCCTCGCCGATCACAATTCCTATCACCTGGGCCAAATCGTCCTCGTCCGCAAGCTCCTCGGCGACTGGCCGGAACCCTGAATCCCCCCTTCACACAACCCTGAACTCGCCCTGCAACTGCACGCAGCGGGCGAGATGGCATAGGCGGCGGGTCGCTCGCCGGGTTTCCGAATTGTTGTGTTGAGCACACTCAAGATGAGTGGCATACTGCAACCGAAAGTAAGGCAAAGGAATAGGAATCATCCCGTGCTAGTGGAAGCTGTCGATTTCTTCCGTCTTGATGCGAATCGGAAGCTTGACCCGGAACGCCGTGCGGATCTGGGCCAGTTCATGACGCCGCCCGCGACGGCCAGGCTGATGGCGTCCATGTTCGAGGCCAGGCACGAAAGCGTCACACTCCTAGACCCCGGCGCGGGCGTAGGCTCCCTCACGGCAGCCTTCGTCAGCGAAATCTGCACGCGTTCCAACAAGCCAAAGAAGGTGCATGCCACCGCATACGAGATAGACGGCGACCTTGCCGATTACCTCGACGACACGCTCAGCCAGTGCAAACAGGCCTGTGAAGACGCGGGTATCGAGTTCGAGTCCGAACTAGTAAGGCGTGACTTCATAGACGATGGAGTACGGATGCTGCGTCAGCAAATGTTCACGCCCTCCAGCCGTTTCAACTGCGCAATCTTAAACCCACCCTATAAAAAAATAAACAGCGAGTCCGAAACACGTCTGATGCTACGAGAAATCGGCGTAGAAACATCGAACCTGTACACGGGGTTCTTGTCTGTCGTTCTCATGATGCTCGCCTCGGGCGGTGAGCTGGTTGCTATCACCCCCCGTAGCTTTTGCAACGGTCCCTATTTTAAGCCCTTCCGAGAAATGCTCCTCGGCACACTCGCGCTTCGCCGCATCCATGTCTTCGAGTCCCGGCAAGTCGCCTTCAAAGAGGACGATGTGCTGCAAGAGAACATTATCATCCATGGAGTCAAGGGGGAGGTCACCGATTCGAGCGTGACCATCACCGCAAGCACCGGCCCGGAAGACGAGTTCATCACGGTTCGGGAATTACCATACGAGAAAGTCGTGCGCCCGAGCGACCTCGAACATTTCATTCACATCGTTCCTGACGAACTCGGCGCATCTGTGGCTGAGCAAGTGCGCTCGTTGCCTTCAACTCTAAACGAGCTAAGAATCCAGGTTTCAACGGGCCGGGTAGTGGACTTTCGAGCGACCAAGTTCCTGCGCGTGCACCCTGGTGCCGACACCGTGCCTCTCATCTACCCCCGTAACTTCGAGGGAGGGTACATTCGATGGCCGAAGCCGGGTAGCAAAAAACCTCAGGCGATAGCTGTCTTGCCCGACGTCGAAGAGCTACTCGTCCCAAGCGGAACATATGTGCTTGTGAAAAGATTCTCATCCAAGGAAGAAAATCGCCGGGTAGTTGCCGCCGTGTACGACGCAGAGCGCATTACAGGGGAACAGGTTGGTTTCGAGAACCACATCAACTACTTCCATCGGGAAGGTTGCGGCCTCCCCATGACGTTCGCGAAGGGGCTTGCGGTCTACCTCAACTCCACGCTCGTTGATCTCCACTTCCGTCAGTTCAATGGGCACACCCAAGTGAACGCTACAGATCTAAGGAATTTGAAGTATCCGACCGCAGCAGAACTTGAGAAGTTGGGTTCAAGAATCGGGGAGAAGTTTCCAGACCAGAAGACTGTTGATGAATGGCTCGCGCAGGAGGTGTTCCACTTGGCACATACGAAAGCTGACCCTGTAAAGGCGAGACGAAGAATTGAAGAGGCGCTAGCAATACTGAGCGATTTGGGCGTGCCACGTGAGCAACAAAATGAGCGCTCCGCGCTGACCCTCTTATCCCTCGTCGGACTCAAGCCAAATGTCCCGTGGTCAGAAGCGACCGATCCGCTCATGGGTATCACTCCTATTATGATGAATTTCTTCAAGGCGCACTACGGCAAGGAGTATGCCCCCAACACGCGCGAAACGGTGAGACGCCAGACAGTCCATCAGTTCCTCGAAGCGGGCATTGTTGTTATCAATCCCGACGAGCCCTCGCGCCCAACCAATAGTCCGAACGCTGTTTACCGCATCGAAGTGGGGCTTCTGAGACTGCTCCGAACTTACCGCACGGCTGACTGGGAAAAGGGACTAAAGACGTACCTTGCTTCCGTCGAGACGCTGAAGTCGAGGTACGCCCAAGAGCGAAAGTTGAAAAGGATACCGGTCAAAATAGCCCCGGGCAAGACAATTACGCTGTCTCCTGGTGGGCAAAACATCCTTGTCGAGCGAATCATCAAGGACTTCTGCGAATTGTTCACCGCGCGCGCGACCCTCGTTTATGTTGGCGACACCGATGAGAAGTTTGCCTATTTCGATGAGAGGCTGCTCAAGTCGATCGGTGTCAATATCGAAGTGCACGGCAAGATGCCGGATGTTGTGGTGTTCATTAAGAAGAAGAACTGGCTTGTCTTGATTGAAGCAGTAACGAACCACGGACCTGTCAACCCGAAAAGGCGAAATGAACTCAAAGCCTTGTTCAAAAGCTCGAAGGCCGGTTTGGTTTTTGTCACTGCATTCCTAGACCGCCACACGATGACGAAATACCTAGGCGATATCTCTTGGGAAACTGAAGTATGGGTGGCGGACGCACCAACTCATCTAATTCACTTCAATGGCGAGCGTTTCCTCGGCCCATATGAAGAGTAGCTAACTTGCCCTTCGCTCGCTAACGGCCCCGGAAATCCGTAATAGTACGGATATGCAGCCTCGCCCGGAGTGAGTTACCGTGCAAAAGCTGGCAGCCTTCTCTCTCCGTGCCGGTTGTGGAGTTAACGGCGCAAAAGGCGCCAAAAATGGCGTTTTTGTGTCATTTAAGGGCGTTTTAACCAGCTTATAAGAGCAAAGTGAATGCTGCAAATTGCAGCAAAGTCCATGCTGCAAAAAACGAGTGAAGTCCGTGCTGATATTGCAGCAGGTAAAAGCCGCAAATTGGAGGCAAAGTCCATGCCGCAGATATGAGCAAAGTGCATGCTGCAAATGGCAGCAAAGGATATGTTAATATTGTGCAAACAAGAGCGGCACAATTGATTGAAACATTCAAGCGACGGAGGGCGGCACACGTTGGATGATTGGGCGGAAATCGGGCGGGCGCTGGACGCCATGGCGGCCTCGGGCAGCGCGGAAGTCCGCGAGGACGGCGAATGGCTCGCCGAACTCGCCGCGCTGCATTGCGAGCTGCGCCGCGAAGGAAAGGGAAAAGGCTCGGTCGTGCATCTGTGGTCCGGCGAGCGCAATTTGACGCGGCGCGTCCTCGGCGTGCGGGAAAATTTGCCGGAACGCATTGTGCTCAAGGTCCAGCGATTCGGGCGCGCCAAGCCCGGACGGCTGGAATTCCTGCGCAGCGATTCGCGGCGCTCCGCCGGACGCATCACGCGCGAGCAATTTCGCGCGCGCCTCCGCCGCGCGCTCGCGGAAAATTTTCCCGATGCCACGGTCGAATCGCTCACCGCCGCGCCCGATCTCGAGCACTCCTTTTCCGGCCTCTACGTCCGCGGGCGCATGCACGAAGGGGCGCGCTCGTGGGCGCTCATCGCCGCCGCGCCGGGCGAAAACTCCGCGGCCATCGAGGGGATTCTGGCTTTCGGGATTTTGTGGCTCGATTGGACGCGCAACCATGCACAGCACGGCAGGCAAGCGAGCCGCGCCGTCGAGGGCTTGCGGATTTTCGTTCCCGAGGGCGCGAGCCGGTTTCTGCGCGGGCGCGTGCTGGCGCTTTCCTCCGCCGCGCGCACGGAAATTTTCGAGTTCCGCGAAGCGGATGGACATTTTGAGAAGCAGGAATCCGCGGACGCGGCGAATCTCGAAAGCTGGCTACTGCCGCGCCGCGACGTGGAATCCCTGCTAGCCGAGGCGCGCGAGGCTATTGCGAAAATCCATCCCCTGGCTCTGCACCGGCCGCCGGCGGGCGGCGAGATTGGCGTCCGGCTGGTGCCGGAAAGCCACGAAGTAGCACTCTGCTTTCGAGGTCTCGAATTTGGCCGGTGGTCGCGCGACGGCATATTTTTCGGCCTCGGCGATTCCAGGGAAAGACTTACACAAGAGACCGAGCCTGCGCTCGATCAACTGATCCGCCGGCTCGACCTGCACCGCAATTCGCTCGCGAGCGAGACGAATCACCCGCTCTATCGCACCGCGCCGGAACGATGGATCGAGACGCTCGTCCTCGAAGACCCTGCCAGTCTTGATGCACAGCTCGACCCGCGCTATCTCCATTCGCAAGTTCCGGCGCTGGCCGCGGGCGATCGCGGCGTGCTCGACCTGCTCGGCGTCACGCGGCGCGGAAGGCTCGTCGTGATCGAGCTGAAAGCCTCCGAGGATATTCAGATGTCCGTGCAAGCGGTGGATTACTGGCTGCGCGTCCGGCGGCATCAGCGCGAAGGCGATTTTTTGCGGTTCGGATATTTCGCGGGAGTGGACCTCGATCCCCAGCCGCCGCTCCTGTGGCTCGTTGCGCCGGCGCTGCGTTTCCATTCCGCGACGGAAACCCTGCTGAAATATTTCTCGCCTGAAATTCATTTCACGCGCATCGGCCTCAACGAGAACTGGCGCCGCGGCCTGAAAATTATCTTCCGCCAGCAGCCTTCCTGATGGTTGGGACTAGAAGCAGTCGCCCCGGAAAATTCCTCGATAGCTTCAAGTAATTTAGGTCGGGAAAGTCCTTAATAGATTCGAGCACTTTTCGCCCTTAGCTTGCTCGAAAGGTTCAAGCAATTTACCTGCTCGAATTCCTCGAAAAATTGCATGGAAGTTCAAGCAATTTTAGTGCTCAAACTCCTCCAATATTTGCTCGAAATTTGAAAGAATTCGAGCGCGAAAAATACTCGAATATTTGCTTGAAAGCTCAAGTAATTTAAGGACTTAAAAGGCTCTTAAATGTCGTTTTTTGCACGTTTTTGGCACTTTTTGCGCCGTAAAATTGGTTAACGCCAGCGGGAGGGCGGGGGCGAGGTCGTTGCCAGCGGCGGGGCGGGGGTGGGGCTTGAAGACAGCGCAGCGACGATTGTAGTAGTGAGCGAGACTCGATGGCAGAGTGTGCGTCTGCACGATAACTTCCGAGTGGCCGACTTTCCGCCAGCGATACTCTGTGCTGTTAGTGCCCCTCGGGGATGGGTAGAAAAACTGGCCCGAGCTCTCGGAACCCGGGCTTTGCGCCTCGAATTCCTCGCTTCAGGAATGGCGGTTGTTTGCGGGCCTTTTCCAACTCAGTTCGGAGCTTCAAATCGGTCGCAGGGCCACCCGGCGCAACGCGCACCACTTTTATGTGGTCGAGGCCAATAGACGCAATCACCCACACTTCGAGGAATGGGGAGCGCATTCTCCTCATCTCTCCAATGACCCGGTCGAAATCGAGCACTTTCCCGCGATGCCGAGCGTGAACTAGAAGAAGATAGTGACCGGGATAGGCGCGCTCGCACTTGTTGCCGATTACTTCCATAATGTCGGGGACATTTTCTTCCCAATCAACAATTTCGATACTGCGCATCTGGATGACGTTGTGCCCGGAACTCTGGTCAATCCGCTGTAACCTAGTGTCGGGAGTGCTGTCGACAGTTTCGATCTCCACCCACCAATCTTCGCCGTTCAATTTTTGCAGCGCTAGAGCCAACACTCCGGTCGCCCAAGCTTCCCGCTCTTTCTTGAATCGTCCATCCGTGCGTGCCCGTTCGATGCCGTAAGTTTCGCTAATCGTCTTCATGCGCACAATTGCGATGTATGGGCTTATCAGGAGTTCAGAATAATCCGACGCGACAGTCATCTCGGTGCGACAAAAGAGGCAGCGCGGCTTGAGGTCTCTGAGAATTTCTTCATTCCGGCCGCAGTCAGGACAACGGAATCTCATGCTCATACTCTAGACTTCCGGAGCTAGGATTGTCCACCAGTCACACTCGTCTCGACATTTGCCGTTCGTTTTGAGGCACGCTTGAGATCGCAAATCCTTGGCGAGAGGATCAAGGCGCACTCGGAAGTAACCTAGCGGGTTGTTGAGGAACTGATTTGGGGGGAAGTTCGGGGGGTTGCCGGTCGGCGGCTGAGCCGCCGCAAAACAAAAAGTCCGGCAAGCGGTAGCGATACTGGAGCAGTCTTTATGTCGGAGCTGAAGCTCCGACCCCCTAAATTGGCGAGAGTTCCGGAGCGGGCGAAAGACCTCACCTCTGGCGAGGTGAGCTACATAAACGACGGCAGATGCGTTGGTCCGATGAACCGTATATTTCCCTTTCTGTGGGTGCATATGATGGGGGGAAAGAATCACGTCCGCTGCAGGGGCAACGGCAAAGCAAGATGCCCACCTGAAAGGTGGCCGCTACAGGGGCAAGGGCAAAGGCCGGGCACAGCGTGCTGTGCCCCTACACGGAAAAGGCAACGGCGAATGCAAGAGAAAGATGCCGGGCTTCCCGGTCAAAACCACCGGGACGCATAAATCGCGGAAGGCCCCCTTTGTACCTCGGGGCAGGCCGGCGCTACATTTAAACCTTAAAAGCAAGCAAGGTGCCGGCCTACAATTCGAGGCGGGCGCTACGGGGGGGCAAGTGCAAGCGGCATTAGACTGTGAATGTCGAAATTGAGTCTCTCAGCTCAAACCAGTTTCGTTCGTCGGCTGCGGCGTCTACGCCGGGCGGAGCTTCCTGTGGACACCGTGGAGTTGGCGCGCTATTTGATCGGCAAAGTCGTGGTCCATGACATTGACTCCGGCAGGTTAAGCGGGCGCATCGTCGAAACGGAAGCCTATCCAGTCGGTGACGCAGCCGGACATGCATTCCATGGAAAGACGCGGCGCAATCGCTCTCTCTTTCTAAAACGAGGACACGCTTATGTGTATTTCACTTATGGGTCATCGTTCCTGATGAATGTGACGAGCGAGGCGCCCGGGGTTGGTGGCGGAGTTCTGTTGCGTGCCGTCGAGCCGCTGGAAGGGATCGAATGGATGGCCGGCTCTCGCGGCACGACATGCCTGGCCGACCTCGGCAGAGGTCCGGGGCGATTGACCAAGGCATTGCAGATTGATCTCCGGCAAGACGGATTGGACTTGTGCGCTGCCGGCCCGCTTTGGTTGGCGGCAACCGCGCAAAGCACCGGCGCGATCGGCAAAAGCGCGCGCATCGGCATCACCCGCAACGTAGATCGGCTGTTGCGTTTTTACGAACGCGGTAATGCACACGTCAGCGGCCCCAAGAAACTGCGCCAATAGCATGGTGTGGGAAAAGCAAGAGAAAGGCTGCCCGCCTACAGTTCGAGGCGGCCGCTACCCGCCAAGACTACCGGCGGATAAACTCCGGCAAAGGCGAAGATTAAGAGCCGGCGAGACGCCGGCGCTACAAGTGCGACAGCAAAAACAGATCCCTTCCCGCAGAACCGTCCGGGACGCAGACAGCGCGCGTCGTGCGTCGTAAAACGGCGGACTCTGTCGGGATGACAACGGGAGATACTAAATTGGGTGAGGGAAAAAAGGAAGGAAGCGAACCGGGTGGAGCCGGTGTCGCTTCCCGGGGTGTGTCTAGAAGCGTTTGGTAGATTAGACGCTCAGATTCGGAAAAGGTTTCCTCTAAATTGCGGGCTCAATAAAAAAGATATTTGCGCCACTTTTCGTCCCGGTGGCCGATCAGGCGCATCAATTGCCGCGAGGTGTGCAGGGTGAACGGCCGGGGACGCCTTTGCAGCTTCAGCCCCGCCTCTTCCGGCGTGCGGTCGCCCTTGCGATTGTTGCAACCGTAGCAGCAGGCCACCAGGTTTTCCCACGAGGAGCGCCCGCCCCGCGACCGGGGCACCACATGGTCGAGGGTCAGCTCGGAAGCGGGCAGCGCATCGCCGCAAAACTGACATGTATTGCGGTCGCGCAGCAAAATATTCTTCCGCGAGAGCGCACGGCTCTGCTGGGGAATGTGGCGGTAGCTCACCAGGCGAATCACGGAGGGCACCTGAATGGCCCTCGATGCGGAGTGGACCTCGGCGTGGTTGGTTTCCTCCGCCTGCGCCACTCCCTTGAGCATCAAGACCAGGGCGCGGCGCACGGCGGTGACGTTGATAGGCTCGAATGTGGCGTTGAGCACGAGCACGGGAGCCTGCATCACGGAGGGCCGGCTGGGAGAGGCCGCGAGGGGCCTTGCACCGGCATGGTCGGGCGCCATTCCGCCGAGCCCGATATTGGGCCGGGGGCGTAGGCCGATCTTGAGCCGATTGTCCATGTGCGCTGCGCCAGCTGATAGTCTACATCAAGATGTGCTTGAGATGCTTTTCGAAGGCGTCTGGTTTCCTGAAACTGCTTGGCTCGGCGCCGCTGCGACTGGCCCGCGAGAGACCCAGCCGGGAACGATTCGCGCGACCGTCAGGCCGAAAACGGCAGCCACGCCCGCTTTCTTGAGCGTGCGCGCGCAGGAATCGAGTGTCGCGCCGGTCGTCAATACATCATCTACCAGCAGGACGCGGAGGTTGTCAACCCGCGGGCCCTCGCGCGAGGCGTAGGCACCGCGGACGGACTTCCAGCGCTCGCTGCGCGAGAGCAGGAGTTGGGGCGGGCGGGGCTTGATTCGCATGAGAAGGCGAGATTCAAGTCTGAGGCCGAGACGCTTGGCGAGCGGCCGGGCAATCAAATCCGCCTGGTTGTAACCGCGCTCGCGCTGGCGCGCGGGATAGAGCGGCACGGGAACGATCACGCTGGGACGCCATTCAGCGGCGACGCCCGCGAGGACTTCGGCGAGGCGCGCCGCAAACCAGTCGCCCAGGCGCGTCACCTCCTCGTATTTCAGCAGGGTGATGGCTTGGGAGAGGGCGTCGCCATAGATCGCGAAGGTGCGTGTTTGCTCGAAGGCATAGAAATTCCCGCGGCAGAGACGGCAGAGCGGCTCGATCGCCTGCGCCGCCACGGCGGAGACGAAGGGGCGGCCGCAGCACCGGCACATCGGCTCGCCAATGCGCTCGAAGGATCCCAGGCACAGCTCGCAGATCGGAATGCGGCCCGCGTTCGTGAGCGTGTGGCTGCAAATCCGGCACGGCGCCGGAAGGAGGACGGATGCCAGCGCGCCGAAGGCGTTCTTTAAGATCACGGATGCGTTGTTAACCGAGAGGGTACGGGGAGACGCTACTCCAAATCGGGCGGCAAGGGAAGGGGGAAGAGGCGTGAGGGGTGAGGGGTGAGGGGTGAGGGATGAGGGATGCTCGGACCTTAGGGGTTACCCGATACAAAGCACCGGGACGTCCCGATACAACCCATCGGGATGCACAAGACGCACACAAACCGCGAAAGCCCTATTGGTCGCGCAGGCGCGACCCACAAAGCTCCATGCATTTTTAAGCGAGCTGCTACAGCAGGCCCTGCTCCTTCTTTTCTTGGCAGGTAATGCAGTAGCGGGTCCAGGGGACGGCTTCGAGGCGCTTCTGCTGGAGCTCCACATGGCAGGAGATGCATTCGCCGAAGGAGCTGTCGCGGATGCGCGCGAGAGCATCGTCCACCAGTTGCAGCAGGGAGCGTTCGTTGTGCGTTTGGCCGAAGAGAAATTCCTTCGTGTAGGAGTTGGCGGCCTTGTCGGCGAGATCCACGGTGGGATCCTCGTCGGCTTCGCGGCCCTCTTGTTCCGTGCGCGCAATGCCGCGCAACAGCTCCTCGCGCCGCGTGGCCAGCTTCTTCTTATAATATTCGAGCCGTTTCTTATCCATATTCAGATTCCACAGTAAGCCAAATGCCTCGCTCAAATCGCACGATTTTACAGGCCCCTCCGTGTCTTGTCAAATCAGTGACGTTGGCCGGTACACGGCATGCGGTGATTCCGGGGGACGGCGCCGTTCGTGGCGCTCCAACCGAGTGATAATAGATGCAGCGAGAGCACGAAAGGATTCCATCTGGCCGCCGCAGCGCAACCGTGGTTGCGGCGGGGGAGTGCGGCTGCTAAAATCAATCTTCTGCGCGCCTGGAAGAGCCGCAATCGAAAAAACCTTCCATGCATCGAATCAGCTGGGCGGAAAAAAGCTCCGCAAGGGAGAACTGGTTTGGCCAAATATGATCTGGTGATCATCGGAAGCGGACCGGGCGGTTACGTGGCCGCCATTCGCGCCTCGCAATGGGGATTGAAAACAGCCGTGGTTGAAAAGGACCCTTTTCTCGGCGGCACCTGCCTGCACATCGGCTGCATTCCCACGAAGGTCTTTCTGCACCACGCCGACATCTACGACTATTTCCAGCGCGCCGAGGAATTCGGATTCGAAGTGAAGGATGTGAAGGTGAATTGGCCGGCCATGCTCGCGCGCAAGGAGAGGATCGTCAAGAAGCACGCGCTGGGGATCGCGGCGCTCTTCAAGAAAAACAAGGTCGAATCCATTACGGGCTGGGGGCGCATCGCGGGCCCGGGGCGAGTGTCCGTCGAGAAGGACGGGAAAACGGCGGAGATCGAAACGAACTTTACGATGCTCGCCAGCGGCTCGGACGCACGTACGCTGCCGGGAGTCGAGATAGATGGCAAGGTGATCCTGACAAACCGCGAAATCCTCGCGCTCCCGAGCATTCCGAAATCGCTGGTGATCGTCGGCGCGGGCGCCGTGGGCGTGGAATTCGCGTCCATCTTCCGGACGTTCGGAGCGGAGGTGACGATCCTCGAAGCGCTGCCGCGCATTGTGCCACTGGAGGACGAAGAGATTTCTCCCGAGCTCGCCAAGGCATTTCAGAAGAAGGGCATCCGCATCGAGACCGAGGCGAAGGTGGCCGCGGTGAAAAAGGACGCGCAGGGCGCGACGGTCACGTTCACGGATAAGGCCGGGAAATCGCAATCCGTCTCCGCCGAGAAGGTTCTGATCGCAGTGGGCCGGCGCCCGCTCACCGAAAATACGGGCCTCGAGAAAACAAAAGCGAAGCTGGAGCGCGGCTTCGTGCACACGAGCGCGTATCTGGAAACCGATGAGCCGCGCCTCTATGCCATCGGGGACATCGTGGCGGGATTGCCCCAGCTTGCCCACGCCGCCTCGATGGAAGGAATCATTGCCGTGGGCCGCATGGCGGGGAAGGACGTGCAGCCGTTTGACCGCAAACGGTGCCCGAACGCCACGTACTGCGAGCCGCAAATCGGGTCCATCGGCCTGACGGAAAAACAGGCCCGCGAGGCCGACCACGATGTGAAGACCGGAAAATTCCCGTTCCTGGCCAACAGCAAGGCCACGATTCTCGGCATGCACGACGGCTTCATCAAGGTGGTGGCGGAAGCGAAGTATGGAGAAATTCTCGGCGTGCATGCCATCGGGCCGCTGGCGACGGAGATTATCGCCGAGCCGACCGCGGCGCTCAGCCTGGAAGCCACGCTCGACGACATGGCAAATGTGATTCATGCGCACCCGACGGTTTGGGAAGCGATGGGCGACGCATTCAATGCAGTGCGCGGCCTTTCGATCAACTATTAAGAGCTTGCGGGAAAAGTCAAAATCGGAGCCTCAGGGGTTAAAACCCCTGATGAAAGCGCGAGCCTTATGTCGGAGCTAAAGCTCCGACCCCCTAAACGGCGGCGTTTTCGGGCAGCTTTTTAAAGCGCGCAGGAGCAAAGACGGATTGTGATGGAAGACCGGAAAATCTGCTGGGTGGCGGAGCTGGGCGTCATCGCCTATGGGCCATGCTGCGCCTTGCAGCGGCGGCTTGTGGAAGCGCGCAAGGCCGGCGCGATTCCCGACGTGCTGCTGCTGTGCGAGCATCCGCACGCGATAACGCTCGGGCGCAATGGAAAGAGCGAGCATCTGCGCGCCGACAACCGCTTGCTCGCAGAGAGGAACGTCGAATTCCATCTCACCGACCGCGGGGGCGACATCACCTATCACGGCCCGGGACAAATCGTGGGCTATCCGATTGTGGACCTGGCCGAGCATCGCCGCGACGTGCGCTGGTACGTGGAGCAGCTCGAAGAGGTGATGATTCGCGCGGCGGCGGATTTCGGCGTGGCGGCAAAGCGAGTCGAAGGCCACCATGGCGCGTGGGTGGAGACGCCGGCGGGCGAAGAAAAGCTGGGGGCGCTGGGCGTGCATCTGAGCCGGTGGGTGACGTCGCACGGCTTCGCCTTCAACGTCTCAGTGGACCTGCGCTATTTCGACCTGATTGTTCCCTGCGGAATTTCCGGCAAGCGCGCCACGTCGCTCGAGCTGCTGCTCGGCCGCGGCGTCGCGTGCGAGCGAGTCCGCGAGCGCCTGGCCGCGCATTTCGCGGATGTCTTCGAGCAAGAGATGGAACAGGTGCCTCGCGGGAGAGTCGAAGGAATCGAAAGGTCACTCCCCGGCAAGGAAAAGGTTGTCGCCGCCGCGCGAGAATTGGCACAATACTAAGCGAGGAAGAAAGGGAGCGGAGCAACTTTGGGAAAAACAAAGGGTCTGAACCAGGCGGAGTTCGAAATAGGATCGGAGGTTCGCGTTGCGGACCGCGCCTTCCTGGAAACTTTTCTTGAGGCTGGACAGTACCACAATGAGCTTGAATCGGAACAGCTCGAGTACGCGGGCCGCGCGGCGCGTGTGACCGCGGTCATCTTCTTTCACGGCGGCGACGAAATCTACACGCTCGAGGGAATTCCGGGCGTGTGGCACGAGGAGTGTCTGAGCGCCGTTTGAGTGTCGAGTCCATGAGGAGAAAATAATGGCTGTGGATGTAATCATGCCCCAGATGGGCGAGAGCATTTTCGAAGGCACGATCACCAAATGGCTCAAGAAGCCGGGCGACAAAATCGAGCGGGATGAACCGCTCTTCGAGATTTCAACCGACAAGGTGGACGCGGAAATCCCCGCACCCACCGCCGGCGTGCTGAGGGAGATCAAGGTCAGCGAAGGGCAGACCGTGCCGGTGCAGACAGTGGTGGCGGTGATTGAAGCCACCGGCGCGAGCGGCGCTGCCGCGGCTCCGTCTGCCGCGCCCGCGCCCTCGCCCGCAAAAGGCGAAGCGCCGAAACCGGCACCCGTCACGGCCAAGCCGGAAGCCGCGAAACCAGCAGGCTCCGCGCCGCCCCCCACTGCGAAGCCTGCGGCGGCAGCGCCCGGAGGCAACGGACAAAAGGTGCGCAGCTCTCCGCTCGTGCGACGCATCGCGCGCGAACACAAAATCGATTTGACGCAAGTGCCCGGAACCGGCGCGGGAGGCCGCGTGAGCAAGCGCGACATCCTGGCCGCGGTCGAGGGCGGCGGGGCGTCATCTCCATGCCCGCCCATGGGCGCGGCGGCCGCGCATGCGGTGCTCGAGACGGCCGTGCCGCGCGAGAAAATCTACTTCGGCCACTACGAAGTGCAGCCGATGTCCGTGATGCGGCAGCGAATCGCCGAGCACATGGTGCTCTCGAAGCGCGTTTCGCCGCACGTCTATTCCGTCGAGGAAGTGGACGTCACCGGCGTGGCCGCGCTGCGCGCCAAGACGAAGGACAAATTCGAGCAGACGACGGGCACGAAGCTCTCGTTCATGCCCTTCTTCATCCGGGCGGCGGTGGAGGCGCTGCGCGCCTACCCCACGGTGAACGCATCGGTGGACGGCACGAATATCGTGCTGCACAAGGAGTGCAACATCGGCATCGCCGTGGCGCTCGACTGGGGCCTGATCGTGCCGGTGATCAAGGAGGCCGAGGAGAAGAATTTTCTGGGGCTCGCGCGGGCGGTGAACGACCTTGCCGAGCGGGCGCGGTCGAAGAAGCTCAAGCCCGAGGAAGTGGCCGAGAGCACGTTTTCGATCACGAACCCCGGGGTCTTTGGCGGCCTGTTTGGCCTGCCGGTGATCAACCAGCCGAACGTGGCCATTCTGGGGCTGGGCGCGATTGAGAAGCGGCCCGTGGTGGTGGAGGATGCCATTGCCATACGCTCGATGGTCTATTTGACGCTTTCCTACGATCATCGAGTGGTGGACGGCGCCATTGCCCATCAGTTCATGGGCAAAGTGAAAAAGACGCTCGAGCACTGGACGGAAAGCATTTTGTAACATTTTTTTGAAGAGCTGATTTAGGGGAATTTCAGGGGCTAAAGCCCGGCGAATTTTGCGGACTTTACGTCGCGGCTAAAGCCGCGACCTACAAGACTTCTCCCCTTTTTCAGCAAGCTGGTAAAGAATCCGAGGGCGCGCTTGCCGGCGCGCCTGACATTTTTCTTCTTTTCTTCCATGACTTCTCCCGCCGCACGCGACGCTTGGGGCGTTCCGCCCTGGCAGGTTGATTTTCAACCCCCTGGAAATCCTATACCGCGAGACGTGGATTTTGCCGTCATCGGTGGCGGATTTACGGGCCTGGCTGCCGCGGCGTGGCTGCGTCTTTTAGCACCTGAAAAATCCGTTGCGGTGTTCGAGGCCGGGCGCATCGGCTCGGGCGCGAGCGGACGGACAGGCGGCATGGTGCTGGCGGAAACGGCCGCGGGCGATTTCCCGGACTTGGGCGACGTTCTCGCCGGCCTTGCGGATATTTTGGGGAAGCTTGGCGTCGAATGCGATCTGGAGCTTCCGGGCGCGTGGGAAATTGGGCGCAGCGGCGGCGGAATGGAAAATTCGCCCATCGCATGGCTGGATTCGGGGACGCTGCGCGTGGTGAACGAAGTTCCGGGCGGCACGCTTGACCCGGGAAGACTTGTGAGCGGGCTGGCGCGGGCGGCGCACCGCCTGGGCGCGGTCATCGTCGAGGATTCACCTGTTGTGCGTGTCCACGCGAACGAGCCTGCGGAAATCGAAATCGAGCCCGCCGGCGCGCACTCGTCGAAAATCCGCGCTGGAAAAAATTTGTTTTCGACGAACGCGCTTTCGCTGCCTCTTTCAGGGCTCGGCGGCGCGACGCATCCCAGGCTGACACTGGCGGCTGCGACGGCTCCGCTTCGCGGGGAGCAGATCGAGGCTGCCGGACTTTCACAGGGAAAACCTTTCTACACCGTGGATTTTCCGTATCTCTGGGGGCGCGCGCGGCGGGACAACTCGATTGTGTGGGGCGCGGGCTTGGTGAGAGAGCCGGCTTCAGGCGATCTGCGGGACGTGGACATCGGGTCGGAGGAGCCGGCGCGAATGTTCGCGAAGCTTGAGAAACGCGTGCGCGGATTGCATCCGGCGCTCGCTTCGGCCGAATTCACGCACCGCTGGGGCGGGCCGATTCTTTTCCGTGAGGGCTGGCGGCCGGTGTTCGATTGGCACCCGGAGCACCGCAATGGGATTGTCCTCGGCGCCTACGCCGGGCATGGCGTGGCGCTTTCGGTCTATCTAGGAGCATGGGCCGCGGAGGTTCTTCTCGGCCGGCGGGGTTTGCCGGTGTGGGGCGCGATTTCGCAGTAAGGATTGGCAGGTTATTCTGTTTTTGAAGCATCGGGTGTTCTCGCGTGTATTCACGAAGCCCATCGCGGCCTTATTGTTTATCTATGGAGGATATTGCCGGAATTCAACCGTCGGCGCGAGACTCACTTTGCTCTAGAATCACATCAGTGTGTCGAAACGACCCGCTCTCGGAAGGAATGGAGATGTGATGTTGTTGTCAGCGCTAAAACCAACGCTCCTAAAAGTTCTTGGCTCCTTCGGCGGCTCGATAATCTTTGGCGGAGGCGGGTTGTACCTGTATCTTTTCAGCACCTGTTTCGAGGGACGAACTTGTTCGGCCTATTCGCCCTCCGGAATTGCTGTCGCGTATCTGTTGTCTTGGCCAGTCCTTCTGATGCAAGGCATATTCGTGGGATCATTCAGGAACTTCGACTCGGTTTTGTTTGCCAAGTCTGGATGGTTAATTTTGTGGGCTTATTATTACTTAATTGCTTCGACAGCAAGTCTCGGGGCAACACTCTACAAAAGACGTTCGTTGAACGGGCATTAAGCCGCGACCGAATTGACCCCGGGGTGAGCCCTTACGCCTACTGTTCATGGGTTAAGCGAAACGATCGGCGAATGCGTTACAAGTGTATTCATTAAGTCAATTACTTGGTTTGGTGCCTGCCCCTCAAGGCCTGCCGATTATCCGGCTCGCTCGTCGGCACATTTCCGAGGCCGCTCCTTCCAACGCGGAGCCGCAATTCATTTATTGGCGTAGGCGGAGAATCACGAGTGTTTGCAGGGGCGGCTTGTCCGCCCCTGCGGCAGAAGATTCACATTGCCAAAATTACGAAGAGACAAACCCATTCCCACAGCCGAACAATCGCCCTCACAAACGGCTCCTGCCATCCGCGCGCATCCACACGCTACGAAAGACGGCGACGGAGATCTTCGGCGAAGCGCTCGATGTTGTTGAGCGGGACGAGGGCGATGTTCTGTTCCTTAAACAGCCCCTCGATGAATTGATGCCGGGGATTGCCGGGCGCGGGGCCGGACTCGGTGATGGCGGTGAATTCCGATTGAGGCAGGCGGGCGCGGATGCGCTCGGCGGTGTATGCCAACACCTTGGCCTGCGAGGGATCGCGGCCGAGCGCCACGGCGTGCAGATAGCCGCGTACGCCATTGCGGTAGGCGTAATCGAGCCGCAGTGGATCGCCGGGCTGCGTGAATTCGTCCACGCGGATGCTGCGCTCGAGCCGGGGAACGCGGCGCCGGAGAAAAACATCGTTGATGCGCGCCTTGATCCAGGCGCGCGTGCTTTCGGCAATGCCGCCGCGCGCGCGGGGCGGGGGCGCGACGTGGTCGCGGAAGAGGCGGTCCAGCTCGGCGTCGAAGTCCTCGGCGTAGAGCGCCCTTTGCGGGCTGAACTGCAAGGCATTTGATAATGTGTCGTCGAGCTTGGCGAGGTGTGCCGTGGCCTCGGCCGCCGGGGCGCCGAGCCGCGCCTCGAATTCCGCCGGCAGGGCGCGGAGCAAGGCTTCATCGGCCTGGGGGTGCAGCCGGCGGACGCGTGCGAGCTCGGAGGGCTCTTCGATGAGGCGCACGGCCAGCCGCATGCCTTCCGTGTGTTCCAGCACGACTCCGATATTCACCCACTCATCGCGAATGGGGTCCGGCGTGTAGCGCAGGACGCGGTAGCGGAAATAATTTTTCTGTTCTTCGGACATGGTTCACTTCCAGTTGGGAAATGGCTCGGCCGACGACTTCCAGGCCGAGACGATCAATTCGCGCACCCGTTTGCGCCGCCGCAGGAGATTTTCCAGCAGCTGCTCTAGGGCGTCCGGATCGAAATTGTACCACTCCGGGGGAATCTCGCTCGAGGCTTCCTCGAGCGCGGCTTCCGTGATTTTCGTTTCGATGCGCGCGAGCCAGGGCTCGAAGGACTCGATCCCGCGCACCGATGCATAGACGCCGTGCCGCGCATACAGGCCGCGCAACGGCGCATCGGGAAAATTCCACTCTCCGGCGTTGAAGCAAAAGCCCTGGTCGATCATCTGCGCTCGGTAGGGGGCCTGGTCCCGCGGGCGGAAGAAGACCGCCTGGCGGCCGTTCGTATTACAGGTCCATTTGTCGAACACGAGCATGCCGCAAAAATCCCCGAGGTTCGGCGAGGCGCGGAGCTGCTCATCGGGCAAGAAATCGTAGACCACGGTCTCCGCCGGCGGCCCGGGATACCTCGAGCCGAATTGCAGACCGGCCTTGCACCGCGCGCGCCCGCGCCCGAGCTGGATTTCCAGCTCATCGGTCTGCTCGATCAGTTCCTCGCGCACCTCGACCACGGCAGCTCCCGCCGCGGGCAGCCCCAGGCGCGCGGCTAGACGTGTTCCGAGCAATTCGTTCGCCAGAATCCGCACGCCCTGCGGGTTATTCTGGAATTTCACGACGTAATACCCTTCGTCCGCGCAGCGCATCAGTTGCGCCTGCGCTCCCCCGCGCATTCTCCGTATCTGTTCGACCGCCAGCGGCATCGAACGCGTATGCTAGCTATCCAGGGTGGATTACCGCAAGGGAAAGATTTCAAAATGGGAAATAAACAAGGCGCGCTACCCGGCCCTTACATCCAGGGTCGCGCGAAGGGAAAATGCCCGCAACAGTGCCCGCCGGAAGACCGGCGGGCCGCGGCGCACCGCCGCGTTGCGCCGTTTCGAGAAGAGTCAGGGTTCGAGAAAGGTCAGCGCTTCTTGCGCTTGCCGCCCTTCTTGGCCTTCGCCTTTTTTGCTTTGGCCTTGGCCTTGGCCTTTTTCTTCGGACGGGCCTTCTTCGACTTTTTCGCTTTGCGGGCGGGCGCGCGCTTGCGAGGAGCAGGAGCCGCGGGGACTTTCGCTCCTCGCGGCTCTTCCTCGATCACAATCTCTTCCACTTCTTCCACGATCTCCTGCGGCTGTTCCTGCCCCTCTTCTTCCTCTTCGTAACGCGGCAATTCGTCGTCTTCCTCGTCGTGCATTTTGGCGTAAAACATTCGATCCTCCGTGGGGTCTCGGGCTAGCCGGACGGCCTGGAACTCCTCGGGCGCTTATAAACGGAGTATCGGAGCTTTGTCAAGCCGCAATGAATCGAAAAATGTGCTGCGTTCAAGAACCATTTCCGATGGATGCCGGTGCGCCCCGGAGCACGGAGGCACGCCATCCATGTATCATGCAGATAATGAATGGGTTATTGTATTTCTGGGGAGGGAGACCGCGGGCCCAGCTTAGCGCTGCACGGTGAGGAGATCGCCTGCCTCGAGCGCCCTGCCGGAAAGGAATGGGTTCGATTCGCGCAGGGCCGAAACCGTGATGCCGTATTCGTGTGCAATCGAATAGAGCGTTTCGCCCGGCTTCACGCGATGCTCGAGCGCTTCCGATTTTTCGGAATTGTGCGCGGACACGTCGCGCACCTCCGAACCGGAGCTCGGCGCCGGCTTCGAGGGAGCGTGCGATGCCGCAACGGCGGGGGCGTCACCGCTGCCCGCGTAAATCCGCAGACGCATGCCGCGCGTCACATGGTTGCCCGCGATGCGGTTCCAGCGCTTGAGTTCCGCCACGGTTACGTCGAAGCGGTCCGCAATTCCCTCGAGCGTGTCGTCGCGCCCGACGCGATAGTGCACGAGGTGAATCACGGGCGGCGCCGTAGGCACGTCCAGCACGAAGCCTGCCGGCACGGAAGCGTGCGCCTCCAGATGATTGGCCGCCTCGAGCGCCGGAAGAGTCACACGGTATCGCCGCGCGATATCCGGAAGTTCTTCTCCCTCCGCCACGGTGTGCAGCCGCCACGTGGACCACTTGTCTTCGGGGACCTGCTGGATATTCTCCTCAAAATTCTTCGCCGCGCCCGCCGGCAGTTTCAATTCGAAGCCGGCTTGGTCCGGCGTGACGCCCCGCAGAAGTTCTGGGTTGAGCAGCCGCAGATCATCGGGGTCCGCGCCCGTCGCGTCCGCCGCAAGACTCAGACTGACGGGATGCTCGAGCTTGACTGTTTCCACCTGCGGCGGCTTTTCCGGGTCGAACTGCACGCCATAGAGCACCGGGTCCTTGGCCACCAGCGCCAGGGCAATGATGATGGGGACATAATTCTGGGTCTGCTTCGGCAAGGCGTGGAGCTTCTGCAGCTCCCAAAAATCGGCATAGCCGGTGCGCTCGATGGCCCGGGCCACGGTCAGCGGGCCGGAGTTATACGCCGCCATCACAAGATACCAGTCGCCGAACATTCCATACAGGTCGCGGAGGTGCCGGGCCGCCGCGCGCGTGGCCATTTCCGGATCGCTGCGCTCGTCCACCCAGTAGCTGCGCTCTAGGTCGTACTCTTCGCCCCGGTACGGCATGAATTGCCAGATTCCGCGGGCCCCCGCGCGAGAAACCGAATCCGGCAGAAACGCACTTTCCGCCTGCGCGAGATAGATCAAATCCTGCGGGACTCCCTCTTCTTTCAGCACGCGCCGGATCATGTCGTTATAGCGCCCGGCGCGTTCCAGCCCGCGCCCGGCGATCGCGCGGCCGTGCTCCGTCGAGAAAAAGCTCAGGTACTGCAGGACGGAATCATTCACCGCGAGCGGCAGGTCGTGGGGAACGCTGATCAATTCGCTTTGGGCTTTGAGCGCCAGACGCGGGTCGCCCGAGGGCAACGTCATATCCGCGATTTCCTCGATCGGCGCGGGTTCGGAGGGCGTTTCTGATTCCGATACTGTTCCTGTTCCTGATTCCTCGTTCCCGCTGCCATGGTCGGAGTCCAGCCCGTACGACTCGACCGCATCGCCGATCTGATCGAACAGCTTCGAAAGCCGCGGGTCGGAGTCTGCTTGGAAACCGCTCGAGAGAACCAGATTTACGGCACCGTCGAAATCCGCGCGCGCCTTATCGCGGTCCCCCGCCTGATATGCCTTCTGTCCCGCATCGTAGGCCGCCTGAACGCGCTCCACCAGGATGTCCATGGCCGGCCGGGTGTCTTGCGCAAGCACTGTCTGCTTGGCTGGAGGCTCCGTCAAGGGGAGGGGCTGTTTCACTTCGGCAGGCACTGGCTGCGGCGCCGCCGCCGGGGGCTGCACATGGACCTCTTTTTTTGCAGTCTCCTCACAACCGGGCAGCGCCAGCGCGCCTGCCGCCAGAAGGACCCATATCGCCGTTCGCCTCATCATCATTATTCACAAGGGCAGCCCGAAGGTGATCCCATCGGCCACCGCCTCCATCCGAACGCAACCAGAATCTTACGAGGCGCTTACGCCTCAGGTCAATGGACGTACCATGACTATTGTTGACCGAAACAGTACATTACGCGCTGCTGCCTTTCCAGGAGAAACGGCTCCATGGACCTTTAAAGGAGTACTTGCGTAAGGGATTCAAATGCGAGCCGTCGTGTCGCATATGCCACACCCGGCAGGATCGGCCGTCGGGAGGCGGCGCTTTTCAGGACATAACGAGTTGTGCCACTATCGCGGGCGAGGAGCAGCCGGCATGGAGCTCATGCAAGGAATTATCATTCGAGATTTGTGGATTTTTTTCGGGCTCTACTGGCTCGTGGCCAGCATAAACGTCAACAAAATGCGGGAGAGAGAGCCTTGGAGCCAGCGCCTTGTGTTCCTCCTCATCTTCGCGGCGAGCTGTGATCTCCTAATGCACTCGGCCGCGCGCTTCGGGATCCTGAATTACCGGTTCGTGCCGTTGCAGCCGTGGATCGAATGGCTGGGAGTTGCGCTCACGGCCGCGGGGATCGCATTCGCGATTTGGGCGCGGAATCACATCGGCAAGTACTGGAGCGCGAGCGTCTCCCTGCGCGAGGGGCATCAACTGATTCGCAGCGGACCCTATGCACGCATTCGCCACCCCATCTATTCGGGCATGCTGCTCGCGGCTGCTGGGACGGTGCTTTGGGTTGGGAGATGCGGCGCTCTCCTGCTGCTGGGGGTTGCCCTGATCGCCGTCGTGGTGAAGGCCAGATGGGAAGAAGCACTCCTTGCGGGCGAATTCGGTCCCGCGTTCGACGAGCATCGCCGCCGCACCGGATTCCTTCTGCCGCGCTTATCCGCGTAACGGCCGTTCCGGAAACTGTCTCGCCCATTTCACAGGTTCGATTTTCCATTTTCGTCCGGGAGTGCTACCGTGTTTCTCGCGGCAATTTTCGGGCCAGGCGCGCATCGAGGTGAACGAAGATGAGCTGGGGAAAAAGGCGGGCGATCGTCATCGGCTTGTTGATTCTGTTTTTCGTGGTTTTCCTCTGGGTGGCGCGGAAGCCGGCGCGGCTGGAATCGAAATCCGTCCTGATGATTGACGCGCAAGGCGAGATCGATGAGCAGCAGCCCTTTGATCTTGTAGGCTCACTCACAGGCCAGACGACTCCTGTGCTCGACGATTATCTCCGCGCGATTGATTCCGCGCGCACCGACCCGCGGATCACCGGCATTGTGGTACGAATCGCCCCGCTCGATACCGGCTGGGCCAAACTCGAGGAAATCCGCGCGCACCTCGCCGACTTCCAGAAGAGCGGCAAGCCGAGCATCTGCTACCTGGGCTACGACGGCATCGCCAACCGCGAATATTACCTCGCCAGCGCCTGCCAGCAGATTTGGCTGATGCCCACGGCGCCCGTGGACATCACGGGGATGATGGCCGAGGCCATCTTCTACCGCGGCACGCTCGACAAGCTGAAAATCGTTCCGGAGTTCTATCACACCGGGCAATACAAGACCTACGGCAACACGTTCACGGAAAAGAAATTCACTCCCGCGCACCGCGAGGAAGTCGAGTCGCTTCTCCACAGCATTTACGACCAGTACATCGGCGACGCCGCCGAATCCCGCCACATGGACCGCGCCCAATTCGAAGCCCTGGTCGAGCGCGGCCCACTGCTTCCGAGCGACGCCGTCCAGAGCGGGATCGCGGACCGGCTCGGTTACTGGGACCAGGTGCAGGATTATTTCAAGGGACGCGACGGCGTCTGGAATACCGTTTCGCTCCCGCGTTACCTTACGTCCATGAGTGACGATGGCTTCGGCGGCGAAAAAATTGCCGTGGTCCATGCCACCGGGCTGATCGTGTCCGGTACATCGGAAAACTCGCCGCAAGGCGGATTCGTGATGGGCGGCGATTCGGTGGCTTCCGACATCCGCACGGCGCGGCAGGACCCGGACATCAAGGCCATTATCCTGCGGGTGGACTCAGGCGGGGGATCGGTGGTGGGAAGCGAGGCGATCCGGCGCGAGGTGATTCTCGCGAAGGGAACGAAGCCGGTGGTGGTGTCCATGTCGGACGTGGCCGCTTCGGGCGGCTACTGGATTTCGGCGCAGGCCAATAAAATCGTCGCCGAGCCGAATACCATCACAGGCTCCATCGGCGTGGTGATCGGCAAACTGAATCTTTCCGGGCTTTACAATCTTCTGGGCGTCAGCACCGATTCGGTGACCACCAGCGACAATGCCACGCTCTTTTCCGACCAGCAGAATTTCACGCCCGAGCAGCGCACGTTCATCCAAAATTCGATCCAGGAAATGTACGGGGAATTCACGCGCAACGTGGCCGAGGGACGCGGCATGACCCCCGCGGCTGTGGACGCCATCGGCCAGGGCCGTGTGTGGACCGGTGCGCAGGCCAAGAAGCTGGGCCTGGTGGACGAACTGGGCGGACTCGACCGCGCCATCGAAGTGGCCAAGCAGCTTGCCGCCATTCCGGCGGGCCAGCATGTGCGCATCGTAAGCTTTCCCGAGGAGAAGAATCTTCTCCAACAGCTTTTCGAGCGCGATACGGACGGCACGGATGAATCGCATTCACTCGCCGGCATCGTGCGCCGCCTGACCGGGGTGATGGAGCCGGTCGAGGCGCGCATTCCCTTCGAGCTGCACATTCATTAGTGCGGCATTGATAGGGCGATGATGGGGCGTTGCGGATGGCCCGGACACGCCTCCGATTCCGGGCTGAAACAGCCGCCCGATTTCGCTATACTTTAGTTATCGAGGCGCGGTACCCAAGTGGTAAGGGAGAGGTCTGCAAAACCTTTATACGTGGGTTCGATTCCCACCCGCGCCTCCAACGTTCGAATCGCAAATCTTGACAGGCAACAAATCTTGCAATTGAATTGAGGGCGTGCTTTCGCCCGCGATGCATTTTGGGGCGGGCAAGAAGCTGCAATTTCTTGTGGGGTGAAATCGTGAAAATCAAATCTTGGTTTATCGTCTGTCCCGTGCCGAAGTGTGACGGCGCGATTTTTATCGTGGATTGCGTCGAGCCTGACGGACCTCCGCCTGCTAGGGGATTATTGAAAGCGCACATGGTATGCCCGCGTTGTAGGAAAGATTTGTCCCCGCGAGAAGCCTCACTTGAGGTTCGGGAGAGAGAAGTTAATCCGGGCTGACACTCTTCAAACGATGGATTTCATAACAACTCCCTTCGTGAGTGAATTCAGAGATAAGGAAAGACGCAACGCGGGATGGCCGAAGCGCGGGAATCCACCTTTGTTTTTCTGGCGGATACGAACGGCCATTCTGAAGGAATTAAGTATGGCGCGCCCTAGTGCGTCTTAATCCATACTTCGTCGTTTGACAGATCCATCGAAACCAGCCCGCTAAAATAACCTTGGATGAAGATAATGGCTTCGTTGATTTTATCAATGGATGTTTTGCCATCCAAAACAGGGACCCCGTCCTTTATAACAACGACCCCATACTTGTTTGTTACTGTATCCTTGCCGTTCTTTCCCTTGGCATCGAGACAAGGACAGTCTCGTTCGTCAAAAAGCATGTTCTCGAACTGATTTGTTGAAGCGATTATCTTGCTTGGGAAAGAACCTTGGCCGTCGCGGTCCCTGGTAAACATCATGTCGTCCGTCCACGTCATGTTAAATTCTTGGAGCTTCTGTGTAAGAGGACATGGGGGGCTGGATGCCCTTGGGTCACACAAAGCCCTTCCTGTGCTGTCATCTTCGCTTCTTATTGCTGCTTTCCGCCGGTTGTACTCATCCGGCGTTAGCACTTCCATTGATACGGGAAATTTTAGTAGATTTTTGAGAGGTTCGTTCGCTAACTCTGAAACAAGTTTGCAAGTGCGCGCTGGTACGAGAGCGGAGCAGCTGACTTGAGCGCCAGTCGTCAGCGCACATGCCAAACACAGCAAGAGAGCAAAGATGCTGGCCGTCCACAAACCTCTTTTCATTCCCCGCCTCGACAATGAAACGTGTACTCCTCCCCGCCGGCGGGACAGTGATAGACCACCGTACAATTACCGGCGTCGTCGCAGTTTGAGCTTTCTTGGTCCATCTCGACGTGATGTTTCGGGCACAACGGCGAACCGGGCAAGAAGCCCAAACAATAGTCGCGAACAACACGACCATCGCTAGAATAACGATCGTCCTTTTCATGCATCACCCCGGAATTTCGGTTTTGGCTTCTCGACCGGTAATGTACACCTTACTACCTACGTGTGCAACGCCAGCCAGGTTTCGAGCCCAATGCGGCCGTTTCCTCCACACGGAAAAATCTCGCATCAGTGCGTGGGCGGGGGGATTTCGGCGTGCAAGTCGATTTTATGCGTGGTGTGGAGCGGGATGCCGGATTGCTCGAAGCCTATCTTGATGCGGCGGCGCAGCTCGCGCGCCACATCGTCCTTGCGATTGAGCACCGTGCGGACCTGAAGCCGCAGGACCGTGCCATCGAGAGAGAGGGATTCCACGCCGAGGACGCGCGGGCCATCCACGAGCGCGGGAGACCAATCGGCGTCGCTGCGGAATTCGCCTGAAATTTTTTCGAGCAAGTCGAGCGCGCGCCCCACCATTTCGTCGGCCGGCACGGTCACGTCCACGAAGGCCTGCGACCAGTCGCGGCTCAGGTTGGCCACCTGGCCGACGAGCGAGTTGGGGATGGTGACCATCGCGCCGCTGAGATTGCGAATGACGGTGCGGCGAAGGGTGAGGTATTCGACGCGGCCGATTTCGCCATTCAACTGGATCAGGTCGCCGATCACGTACTGATCCTCGAAGGCGATGAAGAAGCCGTTGGTCACGTCCTTGATGATGTTTTGCGCCCCGAACCCGACCACGGCGCCGGCGATTCCAGCGGCCGCCAGGAGCGACCCCACGTGAAAACCGAATTCGGGCAGCGCCGCCATTGCGGCGACGATGAAGATTACCGCCAGGCCGCCGCTGTAGAGCACGGCAGCCATCGTGCGGGTTTGCTGTTCGCGCATCTGGGAGGCGCGTGTGTGGGTCTTGGAGATTTCAACCAGGCGGTTAGTGAGGGCCTTCAGCGCGCGCGCAAGAATCATGGCGATCACGAGGATTACGAACACTCGCAGCGCGCGCTCGGCAATGTCCATCCACTGTGCGATCGAAAGAGTCATAGGATGTGCGGAGCGGGATTATACCATCCGCGCGGCCCCTTGCCGCCGGATGGATTCACGCGGGGCCGGCTTCCCGCGGTTTCGCGCTTCTCCGTGACCGAAACGCAACGCCATCACGAATCGCATCTTTCCGCCCTCCCGGCTGTGCTACGCTATGAGTGGGTGGTGTTTCTGTTTGTCAGAAAACATCTGAGCGAAAGACGGGGTATCCTCGTATTTGCATCCCCGCATCTAAGCTAGGGGGATGCCCGAAATTATGTCCACAACCACAGTCAACGTTCCTCATCGCAAGCGCGAGGTAATCGAAAAGGCCGTCATCCGCTTCTGCGGCGATTCCGGCGACGGCATGCAGATCACCGGGAGCCAGTTCACCAACACCGTAGCGCTCTACGGCAACGACCTCGCCACGCTGCCCGACTTCCCGGCTGAAATTCGCGCCCCTGCCGGCACGCTCCCCGGCGTCAGCGGATTCCAGGTCCATTTTTCTTCGAGCGACGTTTATACCCCCGGCGACAGCGTGGACGCGCTCATCGCCATGAATCCCGCGGCCCTGAAAATGAACGTCGCGGACCTGAAGCCCAACGGAATTCTGATCGTGAACCTCGACGACTTCGGCGAGCTGGATCTCCGCAAGGCGCAGATGACCTCGAATCCCCTGGAGGATCATTCGCTCGACGCCTACCGCCTTTTCCCCACCGCGCTCACGCGGCTGACGCGCGCGGCGCTGAAAGATTTGGGACTCGACGCGAAAACCGTGGATCGCTGCAAGAATTTCTTCGCGCTGGGAATGTGCTACTGGCTCTACAACCGTTCGCTGGAAACAACGGTCCGCTGGATCGAGGACAAATTCAAGAGCAAGCCGCAGTTGGTCGAAGCCAATCGACTGGCCATGCGTGCGGGCTACAGCTATTGCGAAGCCACCGAAGCTTTCCAGGTCAGCTATGAAATTCCGCCGGCGAAGCTGGCTCCCGGCGTGTATCGCAATATCAGCGGAAATGTGGCGCTGGCGATGGGCTTTGTGGCCGCGTCGCAAAAAGCGGGGATTCCTCTTTTTCTTGGATCGTATCCGATTACGCCCGCTTCGGACATCCTGCACGAACTATCCACCTACAAGGATTTCGGCGTCATCACGTTTCAGGCCGAGGACGAAATCGCGGCCATCACTTCGGCCATCGGCGCGGCTTACGCGGGCGCCATCGGCATCACGACCACTTCCGGCCCGGGAATGTCGCTGAAGACGGAAGCTCTGGGTCTGGCCGTAGCCGTTGAATTGCCACTCGTCATTTGCGACATTCAGCGCGGAGGCCCGTCCACGGGACTTCCGACGAAAACCGAGCAAGCCGATCTGCTGCAGGCTCTTTTCGGCAGAAACTCGGAGGCGCCTGTTCCGGTGCTCGCGCCCGCCACGCCGGGCGATTGCTTTTGGATTGCTCTCGAAGCCACGCGCATCGCCATCAAATATATGGTGCCCGTCATCATTCTTTCAGACGGCTTTCTGGCCAACGGCGCGGAGCCTTGGCGCATCCCTACGGTGGCGGACCTGCCGGAAATTCCCGTGCATTTCGAGACGAATCCCGAAAATTTCGAGCCCTACCGCCGCGATCCGACGACACTCGCGCGGCCCTGGGCCATCCCCGGCACGCCGGGCCTCGAACACCGCATCGGCGGACTGGAAAAGCAGGACGTCACCGGCAACGTAAACTACGAGCCGCTGAACCACGAGCGCATGGTGCGGCTGCGCGCCGAGAAAGTGGCGGCGATCGTTCAGGATGTCCCCGACGCCGTTCCGGCGGGCGATCCTTCCGGCGAGCTGCTGATCGTGGCCTGGGGCTCGACGCACGGCCCGATCACTGGGGCGCTGAAAACCCAGCGCGCCAAGGGACACCGCATCGGGCACGTTCACCTGCGCCACCTGAACCCGCTGCCGAAAAATCTGGGCGAGGTCTTGAATCGCTACGACAAGGTCCTTGTTCCGGAAATGAATATGGGACAGCTTGTGATGCTGCTGCGCGCGAAATATCTGGTGGACGCGCAGGGCTACAACAAAATTCAAGGAAAGCCTTTCCAGCAAGCCGAAATCGAACGAAAGATCGAAGAGCTGCTCGACTAATGCGCGCATACAGCGAGAATACGATTTTTGTTTGGAAGCGCTCTCAGGGAGAATTTGAATGACGACGGCCACGTTGCCGGTTTATACAAAAAAAGATTTTCAGACCGACCAGGAAATTCGCTGGTGCCCGGGCTGCGGCGATTACGCGATTCTTTCCGCCGCGCAGTCCGTGTTCGCCGACCTCGGAATTCCGCGCGAAAAATTTGTCATCATTTCCGGCATTGGATGCTCCAGCCGCTTTCCGTATTACATGAACACGTACGGATTCCACACGATTCACGGCCGCGCGCCCGCCGTCGCCACGGGCTTGAAAATCGTCCGGCCGGACCTGGATGTTTGGGTCGCCACCGGCGACGGCGATTCGCTTTCGATTGGCGGCAATCATACGATCCACATGCTGCGCCGCAACGTCGGCCTGAAAGTTCTTCTCTTCAACAACCGGATTTACGGACTCACGAAGGGACAGTATTCGCCTACTTCCGAGCTTGGCAAAAAAACAAAATCCACTCCCTTCGGCACTGCGGACCGGCCGTTCAATCCCATCTCTCTCGCGGTTGGAGCGGAAGCCACGTTTGTCGCACGCTCTGTGGATGTTTTTCAGCAGCATCTGCGTGAAACACTTAAACGAGCTGCGGGGCACAAGGGGTCGGCGTACGTCGAGATTCTGCAGAACTGCAATATTTTCAACGATCATGCGTGGGAGTCGCTGACCGAAAGGGACGCGCGGAGCGAGCATGTGGTCCAACTGGAGCACGGGCAGCCGCTGGTCTTCGGGAAGAATCGTGATAAGGGGATTCGACTTAGCGGCCTGGAGCTGGAAGTGGTGCAGCTTGGGAACGGGGTGACGGAAAAGGATTTGCTGGTACACGACGAGCATCATCCGCGGCCCGCGTATGCGTTTATGCTGGCGCACATGGAGCAGAAGCCGGGGTTCCCGACGCCCATCGGGGTGCTGCGCGCGTGGGGGGATGTGCCGCGTTATGAGGACCTTATCGCGGGGCAGATCGCGGAGGTGCAGTCGCGGCGGGGGAGGGGCGACCTCGAAAAGCTCCTCCGCGCGGGGGACACGTGGGAAGTGCGAGGGTAGAATTTCTTCGAATTAGGGTGTGAAAATCCGCGGTAAAATCGTTAGATACTTTAACTATATTTAGCCTCTTAAGCGGCGAATTTTGCACGATTTTGGCGCCTTTTGCGCCGTAAACCGGGCTTAAATGGATTGGAAGCTCCACGCGCCGGGGAGGTGGCTTGGGCGTGGGCCCTTCGAGACCCGCACCGTGGGTTTCTCAGGGTAAAGCGGCGGTCCGATGCACTTCATCGGACCCGAAAGCGGACCTTGGTCGTCTACCGCTGCCAGGTCTACTCGCCCGAAAGGAGCCGACAACGCCATCTAATCAGCCATCATGCCACTATTCCCGGCTGGCTGCTGCTACCATAGCTGTACTCGCCGCCGCCATGTACGGCTAAGCAATTGCCGTCAGGGGTGAAGAGCCACCACTGATCTGCTTCGCTACTGGAAGACGAGAACGTGAAGATTTTAGTACCCGAATTGAATTGAATCGTCAAATCAAGCGAAGGCGAGGCCACCTGTATTTCTTTAATTCTATCGAATGCCGCAGTCTCAAGTGCCTTTTGTATTTTTTCACGGCTGTCGTTCGATCCCACGAGTACCTTGTTTGGAACCTCGATTCGCCAGTTGCACATATATAACCACAAATGCCATTCCCCGTGCGCAATAGCATCTGATGGTTTTTTTTCTTTAGGATTCCCAAACTCCATTGTGATAAAGGAGCCATGTCCCAATTGAACGCCCCAAGGCTCTTTATCCAGAAGAGGTGCTACCATCTCCGTTACGCTCAAATTAGGCATGATTGATGATCCTCTCTAGGGACTGATAAGCGCTTTACCGGTTTCTACTATCTCGTCGAGGCCAAATCCTTTTCCGCTAATCTCGTCGTGCAGCCTTCTGATTTCGTCCCGCGTGAGTTTTCTTCCAAAATCTCTTTCAATTCGCTTAACTGCTTCTCTGAATTCCTCGTTTTCTTTTTGGTTACTACCGCCTTTTGAGAACTGAACCGGAGGCAACATATCTTCGTCGCGAGCGGTTGAGGGGGCAAGAAGCGTCAGGTCAAGCACTGCTGCAGCTGCGGTGCCAAACTTAGCCAGGCGAAGGAGATAAGGGAGCACGTCGTCAGCCGCCCCCGACAAGGCCCACGGGATAGCTCCCCCAATGCTGGCATCGGCCCAGGCGGGGGGATCGTGGGCGGTGATTGTCATGTGTGTGTAGTCCTCGCCGACGAGGTTGCCGTTGTCGCCCACGTGAACGGTGCTATAGGAGGAAGAGGTGGAGGTGGTCCAGCCGCCTCCTTCAACAGTGTTGTGCACATACTGCTGCTCGCCGGCTTCGAGGTTGTTGGCCCGCGCGTTGCCAACAGTGTCGGGGCCGCTGACGCCGCCCGGATACCAATTGCTCAAACCCACGATGGGCACGTCCCCGCTCAGAGCTGAGTCAATGGTGTCGAACGTGCATGGCGTGTACTCGCCGTTCCCGATATGGCAATGCCCCGTGGGGTCGACGTCGTTGATGGGATTATCCTGGACGTAGGCGTAGAGGTTGAGGCTTTGCGGGTCGGCGAGATTCCAGCCGACGAAGGGATCGTCGGGCGACGTGAATCTCGCGATGCTTGAGCCATAGAACCGCGCTTCAAAATTGTCCAGCCCGCTCTCCGGGTCGCGCTCCTTGCCCGTGAATTTGTAGTTTTGCTGGCAGGAGTTGGTGTAGGCGCGCTCGCCGCCAAAGGGGTAGAAATCGGCGTCGTAGCACAGAGTTGCCGTGGTTTGTCCCGATGGGATTTCGGCCATCACGCGCGAGGAGCCGAGGTGGTCGGCGAGGTAGTAGAACACGTTGCCCGAGGCGTCGCGGCGGGCGATGCGCGCGCCACCGAAGAAGACATACTCGCTCGTGAGGTTGCCGCTCAGGTCCGTCTCGTCGAGCACTTCACCGCCGGAAGTGTACTGGTGTCGCATCGGCGCTTGGGGTGTCTTATACCATATGCTTGGTTTCGTGCGTCAGTATACGTTCGCGAGAGCGCAGTGAGGGGTTGCCGGACGGCGGCCAAGCCGCCGGAAAAAGAAAAGGCCCGGCAAGCGGTGGGCGCGTTGCGCGTCGTTTTGCGGCACGAGTGAACTCGTGCCCTGACACGACACGTGAAACATTTTTTCGAGTCCTTCCTTCCGGGCCCCGGTTTCTCGGGTCCGGTGGACCCACCGGGATCCCGAAACCGGACCTTGGCCGTCTTCCGCTGCCAAGTCTACTCGCCCGGAAGGAGCCGACAACGTCATCTAATCAGCCTGTTATCCCAGCTACAGCTTGACCTTTGCGGGCAGCACCTTCAAGCATTTATAAATGATCGCTGCGAAGACCATGACTTCGACGGGCATCGTTAATAGGTACCATAGCGCAGGCCATTCTTGGACGTGGCTCAGGAAAGCAGCGTATGCCACAATGTGAACCAAAAATGCGAATGCAAGCAGAAGCCAAAGCTTTGCTGATTTTCTTGCCGACCAATACAGCTTTATCAAAACAATCGCCAGTAACACGGTGAAGAAAACGAAGGAAAACCATGTGTGGCTGATCCAGAAGCGTTCCGGGACAAGGATCGGCCAGAGCATGGCCGCCGCCGCAAGACTCACTCCAATTGCGGCATATATAATTAAGTCTCGCGTGTGCTGTTTAATGGCAGGTGCCCTCGTACATTGCCTGTCCCTCTCTGCCTAACCCCCATAGTTCTTGACCCACTAGATACCCAGGGCCGAAGGCCCCCGCAGCCTCTTCGCCCGTTTCCAGTATGCCACGCACCACTGATGAGCGCAGGGGAACAGTTAAGGCCCGACCAGCAGCATAGCGGGCGGCAACAGTTGCTGCCTGCCCCTTAATAGCCGTCTCGCCGAAGCCGGGGGAGCCGCCCAGCACAGGTCCGAGAATATCGGCTTGCTCCACTCCTTCGAAGAAGGTGTTTGCGCAGCCCCCTTGTTTGAATTCATCGACAAAAAATCGGCCCATGGAATGGGCGAAAACATATGCTCGCAGTGGGAACGTGCCTAACCATGAGCCTCCCGCGTTACTGGCGTCGGCCCAGGCGGGGGGATCGTGGGCGGTGATTGTCATGTGTGTGTAGTCCTCGCCGACGAGGTTGCCGTTGTCGCCCACGTGAACGGTGCTATAGGAGGAAGAGGTGGAGGTGGTCCAGCCGCCTCCTTCAACAGTGTTGTGCACATACTGCTGCTCGCCGGCTTCGATGTTGTTGGCCCGGCCGAAGCCTGTCGGGTCGCCCATATCGGCATTCGTCATGTAGGTGGTCTGAGGGTCTTCTTGATCACTCGCCGGGTCCATCGGATTCGCTGCAAAACCACATGGGTCGCTGGAGGCGAAGGCGGTGGTGGCCGGACTGCCTCCAGCCGTGAAGCATACGCTGGTCATGTGGCCGGTGGGGTCGACGTCGTTGATGGGATTATCCTGGACGTAGGCGTAGAGGTTGAGGCTTTGCGGGTCGGCGAGATTCCAGCCGACGAAGGGATCGTCCGGCGACGTGAATCTCGCGATGCTTGAGCCATAGAACCGCGCTTCAAAATCGTCCAGCCCGCTCTCCGGATCGCGCTCCTTGCCGGTGAATTTGTAGTTCTGCTGGCAGGAGTTGCTGTAGGCGCGCTCGCCGCCGAAGGGGTAGAAGTCGGCGTCATAACACAGCGTTGCCGTCGTTTGTCCCGATGGGATTTCGGCCATTACGCGCGAGGAGCCAAGGTGGTCGGCGAGGTAGTAGAACACGTTGCCGGAGGCGTCGCGGCGGGCGATGCGCGCGCCGCCGAAAAAGATATATTCGCTCGTAAGGTTGCCGCTCAGGTCCGTCTCGTCCAGGACTTCGCCGCCGGAAGTGTACCAGTATATCTCGCCATTCGATTTTTCGACGCGATCGCCATCACCGTCGTAGGTGTAGGTGTAGTTCCCGCTCGCCGAAGAGACCGAGACGAGGTGATTTTCGGCATCGTAGGTGTAGCTGTTCCCGCCCGGAATCCCCGTTTGGTTACCGGCCGCGTCGTAGCCGAACCCAATGATCCGATTGTTCGAATCCACTGTTTGGCTGAACCCCTCCGAGTAGAGGCAGTTATTGTACGCCGCGTCTGGCACGTTGATGCTCGTCAGGTTGCTCCAAGCTCCTGCGCCGGGTGTGGGTTGATTATCGTAGAGGTAGGCCTCCTCCCAGCAGTGCGTCGAGCTGGTGGCGTAGGTCGAGGTGGTCTGCGCCTTCTGCAGCCGGTTTAGCGCATCGTACTGGAACGTCTGCGACCGCGTACCGTCAATGTTGTTCGTGATGCTCGCTGCGTTGCCGTTGTCGCCTGCGCCGTAGTTGAAATTGTGACTCAAATCGACCAGATTGCCGGCCTGCGTGGGCGCGGGTGGGGTTCTGGCGAAGGACAGGGAAAGAACCTCAATTTTTTTCGGAAAACCGAAAATTCCTAAGCACCAGCTGGACGATGGGATGAGGCCATGACTCATAGCTGCTGAGGCCAGGTTCCACCGGAAGGATACTCGTTTTGTAGATCTCCTTTTTGTCCGGAATGGTCATGAGTGCGTCGAAGAACAGCCTGCGCTTTAGTCTATTTTGAGTCACCAACATCATCATTGGGCCGTGCAGCGATTTCTCCTGTGTGAACGCGAACTCCACATCGGCCTTGGCTGCGTCGGGTTGATAGATTATTCGGAATATCTGACTGCCGGTTATCATCACGTTGATCCCGAAGTTCTCGCCAACGAACAGGTACACATCATCCCCCATTACATACGGGATTCTGTCGAAGTGCTGCTCGTAGTAACGTTCATCGTCGATGCGCAGTTTCAGAACAAAGGGGGCGCGGAAGACCGGTCCCTGTATAGTCTCGTCGGCCTGCGATTGGGCGAAGGTGAGAGCCGACAAGAAAAGAACCGCGAGGGCCGCGCCGGACCCGATGAGTTTTATCATTTCCCTTCTCCGATCCCCACGCATTTTAGCTCCGAGCCTGTGATTAGCGCTCACTGCAGTTTCGAAGGTTTCGGTGCGGAATCCGGCTTCACCAAGTCGGGGAGGGCCGCTCGAAATTTGATCATCCACTGTGCCAGTCGGTCTTCTGAGGGGCATCTTTGGATGGACCTGTGATCGTGTAGTGAACGGATTCCTGCCCATCGTCGTACCAATATTCGTATTCTGAATATTCGTCGACAGCTATACGGGTCTTCAAAATAGGGGAGATCCGAATGGCCTTCAGATCCTTAGAGCATCGTCCAAAGCTCTGTTCTCGATGGGCGAACGCGTAATGTTCACCTTCAACTGGCCGCAATTTCTTGGGGTTCAGGTCGGGACTCTCCGCGACCATTTTGGAGATTAGTTGCGAAAGGTCGCCGTCACCCATACCCGCAAGGGAATAACGGATTATCTCAGATCGTCCGCCAGGGTGAACTGGGTAAACGGGGTAAACGAGTACGACGAGCTGGGTGTCAGAATCCCAAAGCGCAGTATCAGTTTCTGAAGGTATGGCTCTGACGCAAAATCCAATGGAAAGACGAGATCGAGCACACCGGCCCTCATATCCATGTAGCGGTCTCCGGTTTGGGCCGTCGCGGTTGTTGCGGAAAGCATGCAAGAGAACAGTACTGATACTATGGCTTTTCGGCAGATCATAGGAGACTCCTCAGGAGCAGGCTCTAACTGTATATATGTGTTTGTATGGGGAACCGTCACGTACAGCGCAATTTGCGATCTTGCGAAGTTCGGAACCGGGGAGTTCTCGTCCCCGCCCGAGGGTGTAGGATGGCGCTGTCCCCGTGCGTGTGGAGGACAGCTATCGTGTATGGGTCTACGGGGATCTGGAGACTCGTTGACCGGCTTGTCGCTGGTTACTGAGTCCAGCCTGGGGGCGACGATATCTTGCCGTTCTTGTAGTCGATGGCGAAGCCCGCTTCAGCCAGACCGTCACGTGCCTTGCCGTTGGTCGTTCTCGCAAACGCATCGTCGGAATGCTTTTGCACGTCCTTGTTTTTGAACAGTGGCTGTGATGGATTCGTGGGGTCGGCGGGCCAGTCTTCGATGGATCGTATGCTGGCTTCTGCTCTTGCGCCTTTTGGACTGCCATCAACCCGATGGTTGCCGCGACATTGCCGAGATGCTGCTGCTCGTCGGCTTCGATGTTGTTCACCCCGCAAACCCTATTGGGTCACCCCTATCGGCCTCAGTAATCCGGGCGGTTCCGCACCAAACCGCCGCGTCCCCCGGTTCCATAAGGTTTGTTGTGAAAGCACATCCGGGGCAGATGCCTATGGTGTTTGAGAGCTGCTTGGAACCAGCTGTGAAGCGTTTTGCGGTCGTGTCGCCGGTCGGTCGACATCGTTGATGGGATTGTCCTGGACGTAGGCGTAGAGGTTGAGTGACTGCGGATCATTCAGCTGCCAGCCGACGAAGAGATCGTCGGACGATGTGAGTCTCGCGA
>CAWCPO010000019.1:0-307037 GCA_963797345.1 uncultured Acidobacteriota bacterium
CCGATTGTCCGGTGGTTTCCTTCAGCCTGGCCGAGGATGAACTGCGCGCCCTGCCAACCAAGGACCTCGTCGGCGAACTGGGTTGCTGGACCTATTTCATGTCCATCAAACCCCCGGAAAACAAGGCTTTCTTGAAGAGCTGGAATGCTTGGCTCAAAACCGAGGACTCATCCCGGCGTCGTGAAGGAAAAACGCGCGATGGACAGCCCGATGGTGCTTTCCTACGACGGCGTTTATCTCTGGAAAGCGGCGGTGGAAAAAGCCGGCACCTTTGACGTGGACAAGGTGCGCGCCGCGCTGAATCCGGCGACATCGGCTTTGACGGTCCCGGCGGCAAAACCACCATGCAGAAAGAACCATCATACCACCAAGAACGTTTATATCGGCGAAACCAAGGCCAACGGGCAGTTCAAGATTCTCAAAACCTTTCCCCAAGTCTATGGCGAACCGTTCCTGTTGAAGGATCTCGACGCGAAGCTGGCGCCGGCAAATGATTGTCAGTGCTGGCCATACGGCTGCGTCCATTCAGCCGAGAACAACCAGCATTGATGCCAGTGGAGCGGGGGCCAAAACCTCCGCCCTTTTTTGAAAATGAATCGAACTGTGAAATTTCTTTTCACCCTGCTCTGCGGAATGTTTTCAGTTCTGGCCGTCCACGCCCAGGACGATGCCGCAGTTCGTCAAAAATTATCGCGCGCAATTCTGGCCGAAAGTGCCCAGGCCAACCGAAACTCGTCGGCGAACTTCCGCTTTGCCCCAGGAAAGCAAAATGTCCGGGTGGTGGCCCTGCTCTTCGGCGATGGCACCGGCCTTATTCACAAACGCCAGCGCCTGGCGGAAATCGGGGAATGTGAACGCGCGCGTGATGTGGTGCCCATTCACGACCTTCCACTGCGGCACCTGTTTCGCGAGCGCTTCGAGTTCCTGGCCCGCGAGCGGCGGCACTCCCCCGCGGCACGGCGTGCAGTTCTTGCTGGCAAGGTCGGTCATGGGATGTACCCTCCTCGATCAGTCGCGCCAAGAGCAAGCGGCGCGTTTCAGCGCTTGGCCTGGGCGACGGCGCGCGCGTCAATATATTCGCGAACGTAAGCCGCGAAGGCCTTCTCCAATTGTTGCGTCACGTGCCCCGGCACGGCGGCGATCTTTTGCCCGGCGATCTCGGCCACCGCAAGCACTCCGCGATTGGTCGAGGAAATGAAAACCTCGTCCGCCGCGTAGAGGTCTTCGGGAAAGAGCGTGCGCTCCTCCATGGGCGCTCCCGCACCCGCGCCGATTTCGAGCAGGATGTCGCGCGTCACGCCTTCGAGGCATCCCGAATCGAGCGGAGGGGTCGCCACGCGTCCTCCGCGCACGCAGAAAATATTCGCGGACGTGCATTCGGCGACTTCCCCGCGCTCGTTGAGCAGCACCACTTCGTCAAAACCCGCGCGCTGCGCCTCCTGGAGGCACCACACGTTCATCAGCCACGACGTCACCTTCGCGCCCGCCAGCGGCGAGGCCGCATGGCGTCCCTGCTCGCGCAGCGCCAGGCGCACGGGATCGCGATACGCGGGAAGATCCGCCGAGCAAATCAGCAAATCCACCGCCGGCATATTTTCATCGCTGCGCCACAGCCCGGTCTGATTCGTGACCACGTAGATTCGCGCGCAGCCTTCCCGCACCCCGTTGGCGCGCAGAACTTCGCCCATTTGTCCCCGGACAACCGCTTCTTCGTAGGGGAAAGGGCAGCGCGTTCGCTGCGCATCGCGCTCCAGGCGCTTCCAATGGCGGCCAAACGCGAAGGGAATTCCCTCGACAATACGAACCGTCGTGAACAGTCCCCAGCCGTTCAGCAGTCCCGACTGGCCCGGCGAAAGCCGCGATTCCTCGACGGGCAACAGGCGGCCATTATGAGAGATGAAACGGTGGATCATCCAACCCTCCCGGCACCGTCCACCATTCTATCCCATAAAAGCGGCAGAGACTGCCCCACGCACCGGGGGTAGTGGGTTACTTTGCGGTGGCACAGCCACTCCTGGCTGTGCGGGCTGCCGGATGCCCCGATTTGCGCGCGCAGGCAAGAATGCCTGCGCCACCAAAACCAACATGCCTCGGCAAAGTGACCCACTACCCGCCCGGGTATAGTGTGCGTTCTTGATTCTGCTAGCGACATGGGTGAGCTAGCCTGGCCGGCGATCTGCTATGGCGCCGTTGTGCTTGTCGCAAAATTCGGCAACACCATGCTATGGCGCGAGGCGCGGCTGGTTCGCGCCAGAAGCGGAGCCTGCAAAACCCAAAAGAACATCCTGCGCGTAAAAGAGGAAAAACTTTTATGGGTAACACCCACGCTCAGGCGGTGAGCGCGCGAGAAGTCACGGCAAGCTCCTCGTTCCCACCGCCTCGCGAAGTTGCTCGAGCGCGAGCAAGTAGCCGGCCAGCGCCTGGCGATAAGCAAGCTGTGTGGCCCGGTAACTGCGTTCGGCGTCCAGAAAATCGAGCAGGCTCACGGCCCCGCGCTTGTACGCGTATTCGCTGATGTCGCGATCCTGCTCCGCCACGCCGAGATATCCCGAGCGGTAGAGCTGGACCACGTGGTCGTTTTCCTCGAGCCCTTTATAGGCGTCCTCGACGTCCGTCAGCACCTGCCCGTTTGTGGCCTTGTTCTGCTCTTCGGCCTGCGTGATGGCATACCGCGCGCGCGCGATTTCGCCCTGATTGTGGTTGAAAATCGGGAGCGGGACGCTGGCGTAGATGCTGAAGCCATTAATGCCGTTCACGTGAGTATAGTTGGCCTGTCCGGTCACATCCTGCTTACCGTTGGCCTTTTGCAGTTCCCACTGGCTTGTTGCGGCCGTTACGCCCTGCTGCGCCGCGCGCAGGTCCGGCCGATTTTGCAGGGCCTTGGCTTGAAAATCCTCGAGGTTGCCCTGCACAGGCTGGTAATCGAACGCGCCGGCCACGTCGTAATCGGCGGAGACGGATTCGTAACCGAGCAACTGCCGCAGATCGGATAATCCCTGAACCTTGGCGAGCTCCGCCTGCTGAACATCCGTCTCAAACTGCAGCAACTGGAGCTTGATCTTCAGGTAGTCGTCCTCGCTGATGGCGCCCGCCTTATACCGCTCCTGGCCGAGGTCCACTGTGTCCTGGAAGCTTTTCAGGTCTTGCTGTGCGAGGTCGAGCGTGGATTCCGCGAGCTGCACGGTAACAAATTGCGTGGCGACTTGAAGCGTAAGCGTGCGCTCGTTGTCCGCCACCTGCGAACGCGTTACAGCCGTCGCGTCCTCCGCCGCCTGCAAGCGGTGCTGCCGCTTCTGGCCGCGCTCGAAGAGGTAGCTGAGGCCCATGTCCGCCTCCGTGTTGTCGTGCAGATATTGGCCTGTCGTATAACCTGGCGGATACAGCTTCGAGTCTTGATCCGAAGGCGACCAGAGTGGCAGGTAATCCCAGTCGGTGAAGAACACGGGATTCGGACGCAGGTTCGCCGTGATTTCTTCGGCTTGGCTTTCTTCAATCGTCGTGCGAGCGGCCAGCAGGTTATGGTTGTGCTCAAGCGCCATCTGAATGGCGTCGTCGAGAGTGATCTTCACCGGTCCCTGGCCGAATGCCGGGCTTGCCAGCAGAACCAGGGCGAACGCTGCCGATGCGATCCACTCCCCGCGGAAATTCCGGGTGCGCTGAATTCTAAGATAAGCTTTCAAATGCTCCCTCCGGCTCGGGCAGCTTGTCGCTCGCCCGCGCAAACCAGACGTATAGAGTGGGCAAAATGAAGATGCTCATTGCCAAATTCACCATCAGGCCTCCCACGATGACGATGGCGAAGGGCCGCTGCGAATCGGAGCCAATGGCGTGCGAGAGCGCCGCCGGCAGTAATCCCAGTGTCGCCACCAGCATTGTCATCATGATCGGGCGCAGCCTCAGCACCGCTCCTTCAATCGCGGATTCCTCTATCGAGCCTCCCCGCGCGCGGAGCTGGTTGATGTATTCCAGCATGATGACGCCCGTTTGAACCGAGACGCCGAATAGCGCCAGGAAGCCCACGCCCGAAGAAACGCTGAAATGCGTGCCGGTAATCAAAAGGGCCAGCAGGCCGCCGACGCTCCCCATCGCCACGGTGGCCAGAATGAGCGCCGCCCACTTGGGCGAGCGAAACATCGTGTAGAGGATCAGGAAGATTCCCAGGATTGTCAGCGGCACAATCACGAGCAGCCGCGCCTGGGCGCGCTTCTCGCTTTCGTATTCGCCTTCCCACTCAATGTGGTACCCGCGCGGCAGTGGAACCTGCGCGTCTACCTTCTTGATCGCTTCCTCCACCGCGCCGCCAAGATCGCGGCCGCGCACGCTGTACTTGATCGCCACATACCGCTGGTTTCCCTCGCGGTAGATTTCCGAGCCGCCATCCTGTTCTTGGATTTTGCAAAGTTGCGCGAGCGAGACTCGCTGGCCGGACGGAGAGAGCAGGCGAATATTCTCGATAGCCTCCTTCGTTGTGCGGTACTCCGGCAGGTAGCGCAGCACCACGTCGTATCGCGCCTCGCCTTGCAGCACCTGCGTAAGAGCATTGCCTCCCACGGCGGTTTGGATGGCATCCTGGACATCCGCGACGTTGATTTGATAACGCGCGGCCTGCTCGCGGTCCACCTCGAAATTGATATTCGGCTGGCCGAGTGCGCGAAAAACGCCCAGGTCCGTGATCCCATCCACCTGGCGCATGACGTCAACGATCTGGCCGGCCTTCTCCTCGAGAACTTTCAAGTCGTCGCCATACACCTTCGTGGCCAGCTCGCCCTTCACCCCGCTGACCGCCTCCTCCATGTTGTCTTCGATGGGCTGGGAGAATCCCCAGACGACGCCGGGAATCTTTTCGAGTTCTCGATTCATGGCCGCGATCAGTTCATCCTTGTTCTGGTGAAAAACGGGCCGCCACTGTTCCTTCGGTTTCAAATCCACGAAGTATTCGGTGTTGAAAAATCCCGCCGTGTCCGTTCCGTCATCGGGGCGTCCGACCTGGGTCCAGCATTGCGTAACCTCGGGGAAAGAACACAGGATGATGCGGGCTTGGTTCACCACCCGTATTCCTTCGCTGGGTCCCGTGCTGGGAGCAAGCGAACCGCGCACCCAGAGCGCGCCCTCATCCAGGTGCGGAAGAAACTCGGAACCGATCACTCCGCCAAACGCAAGAAACAAAGCGAGACACAGGCCCACCGTCGCGGCCCCGAGCGTCACCCGGCGATGCTCGATGGCCCACCGAACTCTCTTGCGATAGCCATCCGTGAGAAAGGTCATCACGGGGTTGTGCCATTCCCTCTGATCTCTCGAAAGCAGAAGGCTTGAGAGCACCGGCGCAATCAGCATCGAAAACAGCAAGGCCCCCAGCAGCGCAAACGCCACGGTCCAGGCCATGGGCTTGAACAGGCGCCCCTCCACACGCTGGAGCGTGAAGATCGGCAGGTAGGCCGTGATGATGATGGCGATGGCATAAAACACCGGGCGCTGCACCTCATGTGCAGCATCGTGGATCACCTCCAGATTGGTTTTCGAATCGTTCCCGTTTTGCTGCCGGCCCATATGACGGATAATGTTTTCAACCATCACCACCGCGCCATCCACCACCATTCCGAAATCCAGCGCCCCCAGCGACAGCAGATTCGCGGGAATATGATTTAGGTTGAGGCAGGTGGCGGCAAACAGCAGCGCAAAGGGGATCGTCAGCGCCACGATGATTGCTCCGCGAACGTTCCCAAAAAACAGAAATAAAATCACCACCACCAGAATCATCCCATCGGTGAGGTTGCGGAGCACGGTATGCGTCGTGTAGCGCACCAGGTCGCTGCGGTCGAGGAAGGGAACCAGTTTCACGCCGGAGGGCAGCAGGCGGTCGTTCAGCTCCTTCACCTTCTCGTGTATTCCCGCGAGCGCATCCTCCGCATTCGCGCCTTTGCGCAAGAGAACGATGCCGGAAACCGCGTCATCGTTATCCAGAATCGTGCCGTCCGCCAGATGCATGCTGCGGGCCGTCTGTCCCAGCCGGATTTTCGCGCCCTGAGCGACGACGCCAATTTCCGATATGCGCACCGGCGTTCCGTTCTTGGTGACAATCACCGTCTTCTGGATATCCTGCACGTCGCGGTAGAGGCCGACCTCGCGAATATTCACCTCTTGCTGGCCGGATTCGATGAAGCTTCCACCCGCGTTCGTATTGTTGTTCGTAAGCTGCTGCTCCACTTGCGCCAGGCTCAGACCGTAATCAATCAGTCTGTTTGGATCCACCCGTACCTGATACTCGCGCGTCGGCCCGCCAAAGCTCGAAACGTCCACGACGTCGGGGACGGATTTCAGATTTTTTTCCACCACCCAGTCCTCGACCGACTTCAAATCCATCACGTCGTACTCTGGGTTCGTGCTGCGCAGCGTGTACCAGTAAATCTGGCCCACGGGACTCCAGTCCGTCCCCATCACCGGGGTGACGCCCGGCGGCAGGCTGACCTGCGAAAGCCGCTCGAGCACCCGCTCGCGGTCCCATGCGTTCGCCTCTTCATCGTCGAAGATCAGTTTCAGGTCGGAGAGCCCGAAAAGCGAAAACGACCGCAAATGCGTGACGTGAGGAATGCCGTTCATCACGATCTCCAGCGGAATCGTCACCTGCTGCTCGATTTGTTCCGCGGAGATTCCGGGCCACTGCGTGATGATCTCCACGTAGTTGTCCGCCACGTCGGGATATGCTTCCACGGGAAGTTGATGGAACGAAATCGCGCCCCAGCAAAACAGCAGGAAGGCTCCTGCCAGCACAAGAAAGCGGTTCTCCAGCGCAAAATCCACCAGCCTTCGAATCATTTGCCGTCCCTCGCCGGGAGTCTCGTCCTTCGCGTTTCACTCATTGTCGGCCGTGTTCTGCAGCTCGAGCGCGTTCGTCACCACTTTTTGGCCCGGTGCGAGCCCCGATAGAATCTCCTGCGTCTGATCCGGGAGTGTCTCTCCACTCACCACTTCCAGCCGGCGAAACTTGTTGTCTCCCGCCGGCACGTACACCCAGTCGCGGTCGTGCAGACGCAAAATGGCTGTTGCCGGGATTGCTGCGTGTGCTTCCTTCTTCAAACCATGGAATGTCGCCGTCGCAAACATCCCCGGGCGCATAAATCCCGGATTGCGGACCTCCATGCGCACTTTCGCCGTGCGAATATTTGGATCCAGAATCGCGCCGATGTTGCTGATCGTGCCCTTCAGCACTTGGTTCGGATAAGCATTCAGCTGGATGTCGGCGATTTCACCCAGGCGCACGCTCGGCAGATCGTTTTCGTAAACATCGCACACCACCCACACATACGATAGATCCGAGATCGTGAACGGATTGGGAGACGATAGGCCCTGCACGCCCGCCGCGGCCGTCACTTGCTGGTCGGTGATTACGCCCGAAACCGGAGCGTAAATATTCACGATTCCGCTCGGATGCTCCGGATCATTGCCCAGCAGCCGCAGATGCTCCGCCGCGGTTTCCATGTCCACTTTGGCCCTGGTTTCCGCGTCCTCCGCGGCTTCCAAATCCGCTTGCGCGATAGCCCCGTGGGCGTATAGATCCTTCGCCCGGTCTTGTTGCTCGCCCGCGAGAAGTTCGTCAGCCTCGGCCTTCCGGTAATCGGAAAAAGCCCCGGAGACATCCGCGCTCTGAACCCGCATCAGGAGCTGCCCTTTTTTCACCGTGTCTCCCAAGCGCGCGCGAATTTCCACCACGCGCCCGGACACCAGCGAAATCACCGGCACCGTTCGCGTGATATCCGGGTTCACCGTCCCCGTCACCACCAGTTGCGGAGCGGCGTCGTGCTCCACCGCGACGGCCACGGGAAATTGCTCTGGATGGTCCACCTGGACGATGCTCACGTCCTGTTCGTGCACCACTTGCGCGGGTGGCGGCGCTTCCGATGCGGGATTTCCATTGCCGCCGCACCCTGCGGATAGAAGTGCCACCGCCAAGCCGAAAAGGAGAATTGCTCGCTTCATAAAGGAGGCTCCCTCATCATGAAAACAAACGCTCGCCGGACGAGACATAGCCATCCGGCCGAATGTGTGGTTGTGGGCGGTCGATAACCGGCTCCACGTGAACCGGCTCTCGAACCGATTTACAGGTAGGAAATGGGAGGAGCTCGTCCGGATGCAGGGTGGCTCGCGATCAGGGAAACCGAGCGTGGTTCCTGCTTGGCGATCGCGCCCATAATGCCTAGCGGGTCGAACGAAAAGACGCGCGCACTGAGCACAGCACTCGGCGCCGCCACAACCTTGGCGCCATCGTGCGATGGATGCGCGCAAATCAAGGCCGCCAATTGCCGCCGGCCGCTCGAACATTCATCGAAAATTAGCAGATCGGCGTGCAAATCGTCCGACATGGAAACGGCGTAGAACAGAAAAACCAGCACGCATGTGAACGCCGCCCATTCCGCGATCGGGCTGTGAGCCGCCCGGCGCGCCTCGCGCCTCCAGGATAGCCGCCAGAACCCAACCGCCGTCAGGGCGATCAGCACCCACAGAAGATTGAGGAAAGTCTCCATCGTTTCTCGCGAATTCGCGGCCGGCATACTGCCACAGGGGGCGTGCCGCGCCAGTCTCTATGGCCATAATCTACTACGAGCCCGGACGGGCGGCAAGCCGGCCATCCGCGGCAGTGTCATAATTTACAATTCAGGGATCAGGGAGGGTCAGGCTGGGATGGAGGCGGCCTAAATGGCGGTCTGGCCCCGGTCTTCGTTGCGAATGCGGATGGCGTCGCCGACCTTCGAAATGAAAATTTTCCCGTCGCCGATTTTTCCCGTGCGCGCCGCTTTGAGAATGGCCTCCACGGCCTTGTCCACCATCTCTTCGGGCAGCACCATTTCGATCTTGATCTTGGGGATCAGGTCCACGGTGTATTCCCGGCCGCGGTAGAACTCCGTGTGGCCCTTCTGCCGCCCATGGCCGCGCGCTTCGAGCACCGTCATGCCCTCCACGCCGGCTTCATGCAGCGCGTCTTTCACCGAATCGAGCTTGGCCGTTCCGATAATCGTTTCGACTCTTCTCATCGCCCCAGCCAGCTTACCGAAGTGGATGCGCCTCGTCGAGCGCGATATTCAGCTCCAGTACATTGACGCGCGGCTCGCCGAGAAACCCGAGCTGGCGCCCCTTCGTGTGCGCTGCCACAAATGCGCGCACGTCCTGCTCGCTCATCCCGCCTTCCCGCGCCTTTTGGACTCCGAATGATTCTGCGGAGCGGGCTCATCGCGTAGGCCGGCATCCTGCCTTTAAGGTTTAAATGTAGCGCCGCCCCGCCTCCCGCGCCCGCAATCGCAAAACCCGTCCAATCGTGAGATGATGGCTCATCCTGAATCTCGCATTGCCAGGAGCGGAATAAAATGCCGGAACCAAGCAAGGAAGAATTGCTCGCTCGCATCGCCGAGCTTGAAAAGCAGGCGGGTCCGCGAAGAAAAGGCAGCCTCGAGTTCCGCGTGGGCGAAAAGGGCGGCGTCAGCGTCTACGGGCTGGGCCGCTTTCCCGTCACGCTGTATTACGAACAGTGGGTTCGCCTCCTCGGCGCTGCCGAAGAACTTCGCGCCTTTCTCGAGGAGAATAAGTCCAAGCTCAAATTGAAGACCGCGGAGTGAAGGGCGATGAATCGCCGTTGAGGTGACAATTCTGTGTCCCGAACCTTAACTTCCAAATCTTCGAAGCCCCGCGCCGGCAGCCGCCCGGGGACCGAGGAACGCGCCTCTGCCGGAAAGAAATTGAGAATTGGCCTCGTGGGTTTCGGCACCGTGGGGCGCTCTGTAGCCAAGCTGTTGTGCGCCGATCAGAATGGCCCCCTGCTTCTCGCTGTCATCTGCGCCCGCAACGTCGAAAAAAAGAAAGTGGATTGGGTGCCGCGCCACGTCCGCTGGACGGAAAATTTCGACGAACTCCTCTCCTCCGATGTTGACGTCGTCGTGGAACTGATCGGAGGCCTCGAGCCTGCCGGTGACTGGATTCGAAAATCACTCTTCGCCGGCAAATCCGTCGTCACTGCAAATAAGCTGCTCATCGCCGAGCACGGCCCCGAATTGCTTGATCTCGCACGTGAGACGGGCCGGCGCCTCGTCTTTGGCGCCTCCGTCGCCGGCGGCATTCCCGCCATCATCGGAATCCAGGAGGGCCTTGCCGGTGACCGCCTCTACAAAATCGCGGGCATCTTGAACGGCACCTGCAATTACATCCTCACCCGCATGGAATCGAGCGGCTCGAGTTTCAATACCGCCCTTGCCGAAGCCCAGAAGCTGGGCTACGCCGAAGCCGATCCCACGAGCGACGTCGAAGGATACGACGCTCGCTCGAAGCTCGTCATCCTCGCGCAGGCCGGTTTGCGCGTTCAGGCGCGCAGCAACCAGATTTTGTGCCGCACCATTTCCACCATCGAAGCCGTGGACTTCGTCTACGCGCGCGAACTCTACTGCACTATCCGCCAGATCTCCTCCGTGCAAAAGGAGAGCGACAGCGGCTCACTGCGCCTTTTCGCCGCCGTCCAGCCCGCTCTCGTTCCCCTCGCCTCGCTCACCGCCAACGTGCAGGGGAGCAAGAATCTCGTCACCGCCACGGGCGAATTTTCCGGCCAGATGGTCTTCTCCGGCTACGGTGCGGGCGGTGATCCCACGGCCGTGGCCGTTGTCTCTGATCTGCACTCCATCGCGCGCAGCGCTGGAGCGCCCGAGCCTGCTCTCGAAACTGCCGCCGAAGTGCCCGCATCGGTCAGCGGCGATTTCACCGTCCCTCACTACCTGCGCTTCGTCGTCAAAGACCGCCCCGGCGTTCTCGCCGCGCTCGCCGCCGTCCTGGCGCGCTACGACATCGGCATTGACGCCGTGCTGCAGAAGCCCGATTACCCCCCCTCGAGCCTTCCCTTCGTCATGACCCTCGAAGCCTGCAACAGCTCCATCCTCAACCGCGCACTCGAGGAAATCGCCCGCCTCGATTTCCACATCAAGCCACCGCTCTGCCTCCCCATTTTCGTGGATTGAACCATGCTTTCTGTGTCTCACGAAACCTGCGGCATGGATTCCACGGCGCTTTCCCCGTAAGAATAGCCGTGGCCCCGGCGGATAAGCGGCTTTTCCAGGAACCGCCAGGAAAGCGACGCAACGCCCAGAGTCGCGAGCAGGGCGAGGACGCTTACGCCAAGTTGCCTGAGATTGTAGAGCTTCGGCTCGGCATGCAGAAGGATGCCGTGCGCAAAAAAGTTGAAGGCGTCGTGCAGCAGATAGACGCAGTAGGAAATGCCGCCGAGCCAACCCAGCAGCCGCAGCCGCATCGCGCCTGCCAGCCATCCGCCGGTATTCGAGACCACTGCCAGCAAGAGCGCGCTGTAAAAAAGCGCGAGCCATGTGAAACCGATCGTCACGGTGACTGCATTGATGGGGTGCACCAGCCACCACAGCAGCCCGCCCACTCCCAGGAAGAGGACCAGCAGCACGCGCCCCAGAAGCGCGGCGTGACTCCGAATACATTCGCGAAAGCGCGCATTGCGCCACCCCACCGCCAGAAGCATCCCGCAGGAAAGCGAGTCGGCGCGGCAGGGCATGAGAAAGACGCACAGATAAGTCCCCGGAGCCCAATAACGGAAGAGCATGAAGCGCAGCACGGGAGCCAAAACCACGGTCGCGGCGAGCGCAAACACGAAGCGGCGAAGCGTCAGAAAGCGAATCAGGGGCGGCGCGAGCAGGTAAAACTGTTCTTCGATGGCCAGGGACCAGGTGACAACGAACCATATCCACATAAAGTGCGGCATCCCGATGAAGATGTTCTGGAGGAAGAGAAGTTGGACGGGAATGCGGAGCAGATCGCCGGGCGTAACGCCCAGGCGGCCCGGAAAGAAGACCAGCACGGCGATGACGCTCGCCCCGAAAAGAAGCGTCCACAGGTAATAGATGGGCAGGATGCGGAAGACGCGGCGCATGTAAAACGCGCGGAAATAGTTGGGAGCGCCGCGGGCGTCGAGAAGTATGCCGCCGATCAGGAAACCCGAGAGGACGAAGAAGAGGTCCACCCCGCTCCATCCGGCGGTGAACGCCATCAGAAAACGATTCGGCCAGAAACCCAACGGGGCATGGTTGGGATTGCCAACGTAGTGGCAAAGAATTACCAGAAGAATGGCGAGGCCGCGCAGGCCGTCGAGTTCCGGGATGCGGGCGCTCAAATCCGGGCCGGGCTTCCTCATTCGGCGGCTCCGCCAGTGCCGTTCCAACTAATTGATTGTAACCGGACTTTGCAGCTCGATGTTACGCGAGGAATCACCCACCATGATCTGATACGTTCCCGGCGCCACCTTCCAGCTTTCACTCGTCACATCCCAGTAGGCAAACGACCGCATATTCAATGTGACTTGCACCTGACCCGTTTGCCCCGGCGTGAGCGATATTTTTTGGAAGCCCTTCAGCCACTTGGGCGGCTCCGGCACGGCCGTCGAAGGGATGCCCACGTAAACCTGCGCCACTTCCGCGCCCGCCACGCTCCCGGTGTTCTTCACGTTGAAGCTCACCATCACGGTCTGATTCGGATTGCCGGTGAAGGTGAAGCCCGTGGGATTGATGGACAGATTCGAGAATGAAAACGTCGTGTACGAAAGTCCGAACCCGAAGGGAAAGAGCGGCGTGATGTTGTTTTCGTCGTAATGGCGGTAGCCCACAAAAATTCCCTCCGAATATGTCGCCGTGGGGACGCCGGCCACGAGCACTCCCGGATATTGCGCGGGTGCGCTGCCATCGGCGGGAGGATCGGGGTCCGACGCGCTCACCGGAATCGTGAGGGGCAATTTGCCTGAGGGGTTCACATCGCCAAACAGCACCGCCGCCACGGCATTGCCGTCTTCCTCCCCCGGATACCACGCTTGCAAAATAGCCGGCACGCTTGCAGCCCACGGCATCAGGATGCCCGTCCCGCTCTTCATCACCACGATCGTATTCGCGTTCGCCGCCACGATGGACGTCACCAGCGAATTCTGAGTCCCGCCGAGCGCAATGGAATCGTCCACGCCCTCCGTCTCGCTATCGCCCACCATCACGATGGCCACATTCGCGGCTGCCGCCAGCGCGACCGCCGCGGGAATGTTGCTCCCATCCGCGTAGGTCACCGTCACACCCGCGCCCACTCGATTCTGTATTCCCGCCACGGGCGCGACGGTGTAGAGCGGCACCACCTTCGAACTTCCTCCCCCGCCGGTCTTCGCCGCGCCTGCATATGGTCCAATCACCGCGATGTTGTGCGGCGTGCCGGCATTGAGCGGCAGGATTCCCCCGCTGTTCTTGAGCAGCACCATCCCCTCCTCGGCAATCTGCCGCGCTGTCAGCCCGTCGGCTGTCTCCGCGGCCGCGCTGATCCCCGTGAACACCGGCGCGTTCGGAAAAATATTGAACCGCATCATGGTCAGGAACCGCCGCGTAAGCATGCCGTTGATGGTCGCCTGCGTTATCTGATTCGCCGTTACCGCCGCTTCCAGAAGTGACTGCGTGAAACAAACTCCCGTCGGCATCTCCAGGTCCAGCCCGCCAGTTCGCCGACGCCACCGTCGAATGCGTGGCGCCAAAATCCGAAGTCACGAATCCATTGAATCCCCATTGCGTCTTTAGAATTTCGTTCAGCAAAAGGTTGTTCTCGCACATGTACGTGCCGTTCACCTGGTTATATGCGCACATCACCGCGCCCGCCCCGCCCTGTTCCACGCTGGTCCTCGAATCCCGGCAGATAAATTTCCCGCAGCGTGCGCTCGTCTATGATTTCGTTCACGGTCGCGCGGTTCGTCTCCTGATTGTTGGCGGCGAAATGTTTGGCTTCGCCGATGATTCCCTGCGACTGTATGCCCTCGATATCCGCCGCCGCCATCTGCCCGGTCAAGATACGGATCCTCCCCGTAAGCCTCGAACGTCCGCCCGTTCTGCAATGTTCGCGCGATATTGATGTCCGGGCCTTCCATGAACCCGTTGGCCAAGTCAAAGGCCTCCGACCCAACCACCGTCCCGTACAGATTCGCCAGGTTCGGGTCCCACGTTGCCGCGAGCGCTATGGGAGCCGGCAGCGCCGTCGCCGATCCCTGATGGCCGGGGCCGCCGTTCGTCGCTCCCGCGGGCCCGTTGGTGATGTTCAGCAGCGGGATGCCCAGAGCCGCTATCCCCGGCACCACGCGATAATCATTCGCATCCGAAATTCCGTGCAGCTCCATAATGTCGTCGGCGAGCGTCATCTGCCCGATGATTGTCCCCGCATTGATCGTAACCAGCGTTACCGGCGGCGCCGAGTGATTCAGATTTCCGCTCATTCCTGATAATCGTCACCGTGGAGCTCGCCGCCGGCGTGCTGCTCGAGGTCAAAACGGTCATCGTGGAAGGACCAGTCCCCATAACCACGCTGGGAGAAAAACTGGCCGTCGCGCCCGCCGGCAGGCCGCTCGCGCTCAATGTCACGTTCCCTGAGAATCCTCCCGTGCCGGTGACCGTCACCGTAAACGTCGTGCTTCCTCCGCCGCCCGATGTTTGCGTCCCCGGAGTCGCGGCCACGGTAAAGTCGCCCGTCACTCCCAAGCCTCCGCCGCACGACGAAATCCCCGCCGCCGCTACGAGACACAACACGCAAATATTTATCCGCATATACGCCATATCGGGCTCGCTATTTCCTCTCGGGCCGTCCGAGGAGTCGCGTCTACCTGAAGGGAGTTGGGCCCGCCCTATGAGAGGGTCTATACCGTTGGAATTTACAGCGGTATTCCCTGCGTGGTCAAGCATCGCTATGAAGAGGTGCCGGCTTATGCGAGTAGACATTCGCAAATTCTTCGCTTCTGTTCTTGTCGATCCCCCCTGTTTTGTTGCGAGTAGAAAAAATTAAGTCATTGGTATCAGGGGAGATAGGGCGATTTCTACTTCCCGGCGTGTTGCGAGTAGAAATTCGTGGATTCGAGGAGATGGAGGAGGCAAACGGGAGCTCCCTAGGTCGGGGGTTAGATTGCCTTTTAAGTATCATGCCATATTATACCATGGCTGTCAAATTGGGCGAGGCGGGGACGTTCCGCAAGCCCTGTGGGCACTGTTGGTTAGGGCCTCTTGGGAAGATCAGAAGAGATGCGAATTTTGCGGTGTTTTGGGCGAGCGACTAACACTTGTCTCCCGGGGGCAAAAATGATTTGATCTCACCTGCGACAATGGAGCTACGCGCTGATTCTTGCATTTCTCGGCCTCGATGTGGTTCGGAAGTGGCTGTGTGTTCACAATCTCCGCTATACTATTGTTGTAGTAATATATGACTATATCGGACAAGCTGATCACGGAACTCCTTTCTCCGTATGGCTTTGTGCCATCTGACAGCTTTAGAGATGGGATGCGAACGTACATATCTCTGCTTCTGCGCTGGAATCAACGCATCTCTCTCACGACAGTCACGGATCCCGTCGAAATAATCAAATTTCACTTCGGTGAGAGCCTTCTTGCCCTATCTGCGGTGCCAATAGGCGATGGTCGGCTCGCCGACGTTGGCTCCGGGGCTGGTTTTCCAGGATTACCATTGGCGATGGCAAACTCAGATTTGCATGTAACTCTAATAGAATCAGATACTAAGAAGGCTACATTCCTGTCGGAAGTCGTTCGCGAATTAGATTTAACGAATGTCCATGTCATTCGCGGCAGAATGGAGGAGCTGCCTAGTGATCCTTCTGGTTTCGACTTTATTGCGGCTCGGGCCCTCGGCCACCATGAAAAACTACTGAAATGGTCGGCCGGGCGGCTATCCGACCTGGGAAAAGTTGTCATGTGGCTTGGTGAAGCTGATTCCGCGAGAATTTCGAAGGAACCTGGCTGGCAATGGGCTACTGCGGTTCGGATTCCGGATTCGGGGAGGAGATACCTGCTGGTTGGAAGTCCTTCGAGGTAATCCACACAAAATTGTTTCACGTGAAACAATTTTGATATGGAAAATGTTTCACGTGGAACATTTTTAGTCGAAAAATTGTTTCACGTGAAACATCTTGCATCGGTCACGCCCTTTCTGCTACATTTCCGGCACAAATGGAGGCAGATTGACGCGAATTATCGCGATTGCGAACCAAAAAGGTGGGGTAGGCAAGACCACCACGGCAGTAAACCTGGGTGCCTGCCTGGCTTCCTCCGGCGAGCGAATACTAATAATTGACTGCGATCCACAGGGAAATGCGACCAGCGCACTCGGATTTCCAAAAGATCCTGCGCGCAGAACACTTTACCAGACATTAATTCTAGGCGAACCCATCGAGAAGATCACGCTGAGCGCGGGCGTCGAGGGGCTCGATCTGGTTCCAAGCGACAGAAACTTGGTTGGAGCTGCGGTGGAATTAGTATCAATTGACGCTCGTGAATACCGCCTTAAAACCGCAATTCAGAGCGTTTTTGGCAAGTATTCGTACGTTCTGATTGACTGTCCGCCGGCGCTCGACCTTCTGGCCATCAATGCGCTGGCCGCCAGCGATTCGGTCCTCATCCCGATCCAATGCGAGTATCTTGCTCTCGAGGGCGTGTCTGAGCTCCTCGACACGCTCATGAGGCTGCGCCGGACAGTCAATCCATCGCTTGCCATCGAAGGAATTCTTCTAACGATGTACGACGACCGGACAACGCTATCGAAGCAGGTAGCTTCCGATCTACGCAGCTTCTTTGGGGCGCAAGTGTTTGAGACCGTGATCCCGAGGAATGTGCGTCTGGCCGAAGCTCCAAGCCATGGAAAGCCCGTAATCATCTACGACGTTCATAGTAAAGGGGCCGAGAGCTATATTTCGCTCGCGAAGGAGGTTATTGCAAATGCAGAGAAACGCGTTGGGCAGGGGCCTGAGCGCACTGATCAGAGAGCCGGAGCAACCGCCTCCGCCGCCACAGCCGGAAGCTCCGGCAGCGCTGGCGGCAGTACCGGCAGCACTTCCGACTGAAGGATGGCTGCAGGCCGATATTGACCTGATTGACCCCAGTCCGTATCAAACCAGGACACATTTCCGCGAGGATACTCTCGAAGAATTGGCGCGCTCGATTCGCATGAGCGGTATCGTGCAACCCCTTGTGGTGCGGAGGGTTGGAGCGCGCTACCAATTGATTGCCGGCGAGAGGCGCTGGCGGGCGGCACAGAAGGCGGCGCTCAGCCGCGTGCCGGTGGTGGTCCGGAATGTGCCCGAGGAAAAGGCGCTGGAGATGACGCTGGTGGAAAATATCCAGCGCGAAGACCTGAATCCCATCGAGCAAGCGCGGGCTTTTCAGAGACTTATGGATGAATTCATGCTCACGCAGGAGCAGGTGGCGGAGCGCACTGGAAAAGAACGCACGACGATTGCGAATGCGGTCCGGCTGCTGAACCTGGAATCCGCGATCCAGAATCTAGTCGAGGACGGGCGCATATCGGGCGGGCATGCGCGCGCGCTGCTGGGTGTTGAGGACGCAAATGTTCGGCTGGAGTTGGCGCGGAAAATCGCGCGCGGCGGCCTAACCGTCCGCCAAACCGAAAAGCTCGCGGCACGCAGCATGAAGCCGACGAGGGAGCCGGAAGTCCTGCAACATGATGCGAATACGCGCGCGGCGCTGGAAGAATTACAGCGGAAATTCGGCACGCGAGTCCTCCTGCACCCGATCCGGCGCGGGAGGCCGGGGCATTTAGTGTTTGAATACTGCAATGCTGGAGAGTTGGCCCGCATCTATGGTCTGTTGATGAGAGAATAGTACGTCGCATCCCGCGGTTGCTGCGGGACGCGACCCAAGAAACTGCCGGTCTTTTTTAACAGACTGTCTAGGAGCCAGACATGGCGCGGGGATGGTTCGATCGAAAGCGGCACGAATCCGGTGAGTGGACCGGCTTCCTCGAGCGGGGTGTGAAGCTCGAAGGCAAGCTCGAAGCAAGCGGAACCTTTCGAATTGACTCAGCGATGAAGGGAACGCTGGTTTCGGACGAGACGCTGATCGTCGGCGAGCACGCACTGATCGAGGGGCAAATTATCGGGAATCAGGTGGTCATCGCGGGGCGATTTGACGGGGTTGTGCGAGCGCGCGGCAAGGTTCACATTCAGCCGAATGCCATCGTGACGGGAGAGATTCACACGCCGTGCCTGGTAATCGAGCCGGGCGGCGTGTTCGACGGGAACTGCCACATGCTGGCTGCCACTGAGGCGGCCAAGCCTATTCCTATTGCGATACGCTCTGCAGGAACGCAGGGCCGCGGGTGAACGAGGGCATCAAAAGCTTAACTCGCATCATCCGCTTTGTTCCGGAGTATATTCCTGTAGATTTTCCGTTGCTTCGGATTTTTCAAGTCATATTCGAATACTAAGCCAGAGGCCCGAAGCCGGTGGGCCAATTTCTCTAGCCGCTCTTTGTCCCACTCGTCTTTTGCACATTTAAGGGAGCATAGGCGCTTCCAATTTGGATCGCTGAATTCCTTTCCGCGAGATTGTTCTGCATAGCAGCGTCTGACATGCCAAGCAAACAGATCAGCAGCCTGAAGGGGGAGGAATGTTCGGTCATTGCGATGGCGGGGTTTTTCCCCAATTAGCGACCCGAAACCTTCTGGAAGTGCTTTCACAGCGAAGCTCCAGGCCTTTTGAACCCAATCACTTTCTGAACCTTGTTCATCAAAAATGAAATCGGATATATCGTTGCGATGCCATTCATTCTCGATCTGATATTTCAGCAACGTTCCGATCAGACCGTAGTAGGACAGAAAATATGGATAATCTACTTTTTTTGCAAATTTCTCCTTAAAAGTTCGCTCGTATGCCTCTTGCTGGGTTACGTGTCTTAGGGCCAGCGGTTTGTGGTCCATAATCAACGAGACCAGCTTTTCAACCTTCATGTCTCTCTGATTGGTGCTAAAGTTGGCAAACTGTCCATTAAAATTAGCGGCTTCCTTCATTTTGAAATACTCAATCTGCGGGTGTGCATCAAGAATGGTTTTCCATTGGTCCGCAAAAACGGTCCACATGTACAGGCTTAGAACGAAGCCGGCTAGGACAAAGACAGGCTTTTCGCCCTTGCCGCTATCATCAATAACGGGCTGAAGGACCACTGGCGTCCTCTCCATTAAGCCACGGCGCGAACTAAACATGTACACAACGGATGTGAGTCCAAAGTGCTGAAGGCGCCTGAGTGGAAAGGCTGCCCGAAGTCCACCTGCTGCCCTTCGTTCAAAAGGCAAACTGAGCACGGGTTGTTTCCCGTGCAGAGCCATTCTAGTTTCGTGACGACTCCGCTTTTTCGCCAGAGATTCAGCGAGCTGCCCATCTGTGTCCTACCGATCTCTGTGCTCGCGATGAGTCGGGCTCGCATGAATCGACCTCGCTCGGATGAGAACCCATATTCATTATTGAGCGCTGCTTGAATGTGATCGATTACGTCACTTACGCGGTTCTCACCAGGCTGTAAATACGCGGGCCGTTTCTTCCCATCTAGGGGCTGGAGCTCCCCTTCGAAGCCATTGGCGACAGTCTCTCTGATCGCGTTCCGAGTTACATCTGAGATTCTTAATCGAGAGTCTGGATTAGGCAGGAGTATGCCCTCAGTGCTGCGTACCATTCCGACAAGCTCTGCAGCGCGTCTCCGAGCCCAATACGCAGCTTCCCGATTAGGACCACCTATGCTCACTCCAACGCTAACGCATGAGGTGCCCTTGGGCATAGGGAAGCTCGGAATGAACCACTCTTCATCGGGGACGTGTGGCTGAAATGAGGGATAGGTATTTCGCACCTCCTCGTTATGGATGATCCACCAGCCTATTTCATTCCAAGTGATCCAATCTTCCTCAATGCGGCATGCTTCGCCAGCAGTGACAACGACTCGCGCTCCGTCGTGAGGCCGAGTCCTAACAAGCATAAATTCGCCACAGTGGGGACATTTGGTCTTTGCAGCTGGGATCTTTCTCAGGGGTTTCTGGCAATAGGGACACTCTGCCCTTCTTTGATCAGGAGAATTCACTCCAGCCTTTGGATTCATGGCGCTCTCACACCCATAATATATTGGGGCAGAGACGTCCACCAAAAACACCTGGTCTTGTGCCGCACGAAACGAACATGCGCTCTCATATACTTGCTGCACAGTGGGCGGACTAGGTGGGCCGGAGCGAAAGCCGCGGGCCATACGACCCGAGCTACAGCGGCGGAGGCGAAAAAGGGCCGGCGAGGACGCCAATCGGGAGATTGGCGTTCCCAGGGAACGACGAAGCAAAAGCGAGGAGCCCACCTGAAAGGTGGCCGCTACAAAGGCGAAGAGAAAAGCCGGCGAGACGCCAGCGCTACATAGTCAACGGCGAAGGCAAGGGCAAGATGCCGGGCTGAAGGCCCCGGCGCTACATTTAAATCTTAACGGCAAGGGCAAATCAGACGAGGAGGTGAGGGGAGACGAGGTTGAGGAAGTCGCGGGAAGTGATGATTTTCGTATTCATCCAAAACCGGGGGAAGTGGCGGGCGTTTCCGGTAATGAGGTAATCGGCGCGGGCTGCGTCGGCACATTCAAGGAACATGTTGTCGTCCGGGTCGGCGGTAATTTGAAGACGCGGGCCGGGATGAACGCGATGCGCGCGATTTTTTATGAGTTGCAAGAATTGCTGGCGCAATCCTTTACGAATCTGGAACTCCGGGCGCGAAAGCACATCGCGATACTCCGCGAGAATGGGGGATGAAACATACACCCTTGCCGGGCGGGTGATGGCAAGGAGGAACACGGTGCGCTCGAGGCCGTCTGGTTTGAGAGCCGCGGAGACGACAATGTTCGTATCCAGGACGAGGCGAAGCGGAATCATCCGCGCTTGGATTTCCTGGCACGCGCTGCTCGGATCACTCGGTCAATCTCCGGTGAACCGAGGCGATCCGTTCCCTTCGCGCGGGATTCTTCGCCGATGACGCGGAGCACTTCGGGCTCCGGGGCGGCCAGCCGCACATAGTCACGGATGCTCATGAGCACGGCCCGCGGAGTTCCTCGCTTTTCGATGACCAGGGAACGGCGTTCGTCTTCGACGCGTTGCAAGAGGCTGCCAAAATGGGTGCGCGCGCGCAGGGCGGAGACGACATTGCCCGGGACTTTTCCTGTTCTCGGCATTAAAGTGAACTCATCAGTTCGAGTATAGCAACTGTACAGTTGGGTTGCAAGCGCTCGAATTGCGGCAGTGCGTCCGGCTGCAACCAGATCCGAAAAGGCCTCAGGTCTTCCGACATACTGCGTCGGCAGACCTGAGGCTACATTATAATGCGGGCATGCGCGCGGCGGCTGCCTTCGGTTTGGACTTGATTTTCGGGCGCTGAAAGGGCAGAAATAAGCACGGAGCGCGGGTGGGCAGGACATTTCAGATCAGAATAGAGGGCAAACGACAATGAGGGGAAAAACATCGCGGAGGGATTTTCTGGGAATTTCGGCGCTGGGGCTGGCGGCGATAGGTCCTCTGGTGGAAGGGACGCGGGCAGCGTCGGAGGCGGCGCCTTCGGCGGGGCCAGGCCAGGCGAACGGCGCGGCGAATGCGAGCGGGGAAATTGCGGTGTGGGTTACGGCGGGCGACGACCGGTTTGCGGCCGCGCCGGGGGCTGAGTGGCAGCCGGTGAGCGCTACCGGGACGCCTTCGCCAGCGGCGTCACCAACGGGCACGGGCGCGCGAATCGAACTCGATCCCAACAGGAGGTTTCAGGAGATTCTGGGATTCGGGGCGGCGCTTACGGACGCGAGTTGCTACATGTTCAATCAGCTTGCGCCCGACGCGCGAGAGAAATTGTTCCACGAGCTGTTCCATCCGTCGGAGATGGGGCTGAGCGTGTGCCGGACGTGCATCGGGTCGAGCGACTATGCAACGAGCCTTTACAGCTTCGATGACGGCGAGGCCGATCCGGACCTGAAAAACTTCTCGATCGCCCACGACCGCGAATATATTTTGCCGATGCTGCGCGAGGCGCGCGCGGTGAATCCCGATCTGTTTCTCTTTTCGTCTCCGTGGAGCCCGCCGGGCTGGATGAAGTTCAACGGGTCGATGCTGGGCGGCACGATATACAAGCATTATCTGGCGACCTATGCGCAATATCTTTTGAAATTCTTGCAGGCCTACGCAGCCGAAGGCGTGCCGGTGCAGGCGTTGACTCCGCAGAACGAAGTGGATACCAGTCAGGACGGCAGAATGCCGGCCTGCGTCTGGGCGCAGGAAGACGAAATCGCATTCGTGCGCGACCATCTGGGTCCGCTGCTCGAAAGCAGCGGGATGGCGACGAAAATCTGGATTTTGGACCACAACTACAATTTGTGGGGACGCGTGGTGGACGAGCTGGAGGATGACGGGCTTCGTAAATACTGCAATTCCGTGGCATGGCACGGCTACGCCGGCACGGCCGACATGATGAGCAGGGTGCAAGACGCCTATCCGGAGGTCGAGATGTACTGGACCGAGGGAGGGCCGCACTTCCCGGACCCGAATCTGGGGACGGACTGGTGCAAGTGGGGCGGAACATTCAGCGACATCCTGCGGAACTGGTGCCGGTCCATTACGGCGTGGAACCTGGCGCTTGATGAGAAGGGGCTGCCGAATATCGGGCCGATGGCTTGCTCCGGGACGGTGACAATCAATTCGCAGGCCAAAGAGGTGACGCGCAGCGGGCAATATTGGGCCTTTGCGCATTACTCGAAGCTGATGCGGCGAGGGGCGCGGCGGATCGCGTCCGAAAGCGCGGCTGCGGATTTGCAGCATGTGGGCGTGGAAAATCCGGACGGCCAGCGCGTGCTGGTGGTGACGAATGCAGGGGCGGCCAGGACGGTGGAATTGCGGCAGGGGAATATGGCGGCTCAAATTCCGCTGCGCGAAAATTCGCTGACGACGCTGGCGTGGCGGTAAGAGTTTGGGTGCGGTGATGCGCGAGGGCGCGCCGTGAAATTTTTGATTTTCAGCGATATTCACGGCGACATCGGCGCGGTGGAGCGCATCGCGGCGCAGGCGGCGGACGTGTACATTGCCGCGGGCGACTTGGGGACGTTCAGCCGGGACCTTGAGCGGCCGGCCGAAGTGCTGGGTCCGCTGGGCAACCGGGTATGGCTGCTGCCGGGAAATCACGAGACGCACGAGCGGACGCGAGCTCTTTGCGAGAGGTTCGGGTTCGTGGATTTTCACAGGCAGGTCCGGCAGGTGAAATCGGCGCGCGGCGCGATTTATTTCGCGGGGCTGGGGTACAGCAACGTGACGCCATTCAATACGCCGGGAGAGTATTCCGAAGAGGAAATTGCCCGGGCGCTCGCGGCATTCGATGGAATCCGCCCGCTCTATCTGGTCGTCCATTTCCCGCCGCAGGGCACGAAGCTGGACGAATTCGCGGCGGGAAAACATGCGGGCAGCCCGGCGCTGCGCGCGTGGGTGGAGCGCGAGCAGCCGGAATATCTTTTCTGCGGGCACATCCACGAAACGGCGGGAGTCACCGATCGGCTGGGCACGACGGAGTGCAGGAACGTGGGCAAGCAGGGATACATGCTGGAAATTTAGCTGCTTGCTGAAAAACTGATTTGGCGGTGAATGTAGCTCGCCCCGGTTTGGCGGGGCGAGGCTTTTTGCAGGCTGCGCCACGCAGTATGGATTTTCAATTCATCTCTCCGGCACGGAAAAGGCCTCAGGTCTCCCGGCATACGGCGCCGGGAGACCTGAGCTACATTACAATGCCCGAATGTCCCGCCTTCGAATGTAGCTCGCCCCAGCCACAAATCAGCGCTTTTCGGCGGGATAGATGACGAGGAGGCGGTGGTCGCCCGCGCCTTCGCTGACCGTGCGGACGCCGGCGGCGCCATTGAGTTCGAGATGAACGATGCGGCGTTCGCGGGGCGGCATGGGACTGAAGCGGAAGGGCTGGCCGGTTTCGCGGACGCGCTGAGCGGCCACGCGGGCGGAAAGTTTCAATTCCTCGAGGCGCGCGTCGCGATAGCCGGCACAATCGAAGCGCACGCGGTCGTGCAAGCGGGGATCGAGGCGGAGCCAGCGATGGGCGATGTGTTCGAGCGCGAGGAGGAGTTCGGCGTTGCGCTGGAGGAGAAGGTCCTGGTCGGGGCCATGGAATGCGACGGCGATTTCGGTCTGGCCGGGAGGCGCGTCGGGCCCGGCGGGAGAGGATATGTCGTATTCGACGGCGAGGCCGAGCGCCGGGATGGCGAGGGAAAGAAAACGGCCGAGATCCTGGGCCGCGTGCTGGCCCATGACAGCGGGCGGGCGATTGTCCGGGGCGGGTCGGCGTTCGCTCATTCGTTTTTCTTCTTGAATTTGCTCCGGGAAGGGAGCGGATGGGTGCGATTGAGATACCACTGCTGGGCCATGCCGACGGCGTTGCTCGTGAAATAGTAAAGATTCAGGCCGCTCGAAAGCCGGATGAAAATGACGACGAGCATCAGCGGCATGAGGGCCATCATTTTTTGCTGCGAGGGGTCCACGGCGGCGGGCGTGGGCGTCATCTTGGTCATCAGATAGCTGGTAAGGGCCATGGCAATCGGCAGGATGTAATACGGGTCCTTGGCCGAAAGATCGTGAATCCAGCCGATCCACGGCGCATGGCGCAATTCGATGGCGCCGGTCAGCACGCGGTAAAACGCATAAAGAATGGGAAGCTGCACGAGCATGGGCAGGCAGGCTCCCATGGGATTAATGCCTTCGCGCTGGTAGACGGCCATGACCTCTTCGTTCATTTTTCGCTTGCGCGGATCGGTCATGGAATATTTTTTGTAGCGGTCCTGAATGGAGCGGATTTCCGGCGCCACGGATTGCATTTTTCTTGCCGAGCGGAAGGTCCAAATGCGAATGGGGAGCAGCAGCGTGGAAATCGCCAGAGTGAAAACAACGATGGCCCAGCCCCAATTCCGGATGTAGCGGTGCAACCACTGCAGAACGAACAGCATGGGTTTGCCGATAACGCCGAACCAGCCGAAGTTGATCAGCCCCTCGAGCGACGGCTTCTGCTTGCTCAGAAGCGCGAAGTCCTTGGGTCCGATATAAACCCGCATATGCAGGGGGACCGCCGTGGGCGTCCCGGCAGCCATTTCGGCTTCGGGGTTGCCGCCCTGATACTGGGTCCAATCCCAGAGGGAAAGATCGGTGCCGTCGGGAATAAATGCAGCGGTGAAGAACTGGTCCTCGACGCCGAGAAACTCCATGGGGCCGGTCTGGAGGAGTGGCTGGCTCTGGCTAGCGGGCTGGCCGAGTTTTTTGTATTGCAGGACGTTCAGCTTGCCATTCTGCTGGTAGAAGACGCCCACGAGCTGCGAAGCCTTGTAAACGGCCTTGTCGCCGAATCCACCGCGCCAGGCAATGGCGGCGGGCAGCAGGTTGCCGTCGAGAGAGGCGGAGATTTCGACGGAGAGCTGGTAATCCTGGGTGAAGCGCAGGATTTTGGTGATGTCGAGATGACCGTCGCTCCAGTGGAACGTGATTTCGGCGGGGGCATCGAAATGGTCCGCGGCCGGTGCGACATCGTACAGGCCGGAATTTGCCCGGGCTTCGATTTGCGGGTCGGAGAGCATCAGCGAAAAAGGCCAGCCCAATTGCTGCGCGGCATCGGGATTGACGAGGTCGAGCGGATGCGGCGGCGTCTCGTCGTCCAGATAGTTCTTGAGCTTCCAGCTACGGACCACGCCGCTGCGGCTGGAAAGCTCGACGCGGTAGAGCGCGCTTTCGACGACGATGATTCTTTCCTGCGAGGCCTGGATGACCGGAATTTTGGCCGTGCCTGCGGCAGTGTTTGCCGGCGCGCTCGCGGGGGGCGCCGTGGAACTCTGCGCGGGCGCGACGGGCGCTGCCGTCTGCCCTGGCCCTTGCGGCGGCGGGACAGCAGGCATGAAGAAGTGCGACCAGGTGAAAAAGATGACTATGGCCAGGACGACGAAAAGAATTGTGCGTTCCTGGTCGGACATTTCCTTCACTGCGCTCGCTCCTGCGCGCGCAGGCCGGCGCAAGGCGCATGCGCATCATCTCTATCCGGCACGGGATCGAAGCCGCCCTGGGTGAATGGGCGGCAGCGAGCGAGGCGCCGGAGGGCCAGCAGGCTGCCGCGGCGAGCGCCGTGGCGCGCGATGGCTTCCGCCGCGTAATTCGAGCAGGAGGGATAAAACTTGCACGCGCCTCCGAGGAACGGGGAAAGAAGAACCTGATACAGCCGGACGAGCGCGAGCAAGAGCCACGACCCGACCGATAAAGCGAGCGGAGGCGAAGGGCTGCCCTTTATTCCGGAGGGCAGGCGCGCGGGAGCAACTTGAGCAGCTCCGCGGCGAGCGGAGAAAATTCCGCGGTGGCGGCCGAGGTGCGCGGATGAATTACGATGTCCCATCCTGTGGCAATCTCCTGTCGGTGCAGCCTGAGAATCTCGCGGAGCCGGCGGCGGATGCGGTTGCGCCGGACCGCGCTGCCCAGCGCCTTTTTGATGCTCCAGCCAAAGCGGCTGAGAGCGAGGCCATTGGGGCGAAGAAAAACCGTGAACTCGCGGCTCGTCCGGCGGCGGGCGTCGCGATACACGGCGTCGTATTCGACGCGGCGCACGAGACGGCAGGCGCGGGGAAAATCGAGCCGCGGCGGATCAGACACGCGTGAGGCTGTGGCGCCCTTTCCTGCGGCGTTGCGCAAGGACTTTCCGTCCACCCGGGCTTTTCATGCGTGCGCGGAAGCCGTGCTTCTTGTGGCGCGCGCGCACATGAGGCTGAAACGTACGTTTCGGCAATGAACTCGCTCCTCTGTGATTTGGGTTCGCCCGAGAGGCGCGAATGGCGCACCCAAAGGGAACGGTTAGTGTAGTCGAGCACCGCGGAAGGGTCAAGAAAGCGGTGCCGGATGGGTCCCTGAACAGGAAGGGATTCTGTTTTTGGTTTTGCCGGCTCCGCTACTGGCGTCAAGCTGCGCGATACGCGCGCCATAGCATGCGGTTGCCTTATTTTGCGAAAGGCGATGCGTTGCCATGGCAATTCCACCTGCTGAGATTGCCCTAGGTGTCGCTCGCGAGAAAAAAGAAAAGCATTAAAAACAGGCAGATGGCGCAGCTTCCGCCTGCCGCCGAAAGAAAAGGGCGCGCGCCCTTACTGCGACTGTACCACTATGGGTAGACGCATACGACACTCTGCACCAAACATTTTGTGGCCGAAGTACGAATTTTTCTTGACAACATTTTCGCAACGCACGATACTCCACATCCAGACTCGGGGGGATGTGCACCGGCCGCTGCATTGGACAAGTTGCCATACGGCGGAATAACCGGGCCGGGTTCAATCGAAATTTTTAGGGATGCGTCCCACTTCGCGCCGCGCTCGAGTAGTTTTTGGGCGGCTTGGTTGGGCTTTTCCCTTTTTTGCAGCGGGGCGGCAGGGTGGGGATGTTTTTCGCGCCGCCCCCTCTTTTCGATTCACCCCCCTTCAGTCGCGTGCGACTTTCGGTACAGGCAATAACATCCCGGGTGCAGCCGGTTGGGAGTAGAATGGGTTCAGAAGTTCTCTCCCGCGTGGCGCTCCGGCCAACCATTCGGCCGTACACGTGCCGGCAGGGAGGCAGATCATGGCGGAAACAAGAATGGTATTGAACGGAAAAATCGGAACGGAAGAAACCGTCCAGAGCACGACGGGAGTGCGATTCGAGCGGCGGTTCACGGACGGCAAGGTGTCTCCCTTCGACAAGGTGGAATGGGAGCGGCGCACGGCATTAATCGGCAATGATAAGGGGCAGGTGATTTTCCGCCAGGAAAACGTCGAGACGCCCAAGACGTGGTCGCAGACGGCGACGAATATCGTGGTATCGAAATATTTTCATGGGAAGCCGAACACGCCGGAACGCGAGACTTCGGTGCGGCAGTTGATCAGCCGCGTGGCGGAGACAATCGTGCGCTGGGGCGAGCAGGGCGGCTATTTCGCGGACGCCGAATCGAAGAACGCGTTCCGCGACGAGCTGACGCACCTGCTGGTGGAGCAGAAGATGGCCTTCAATTCGCCGGTGTGGTTCAACGTGGGCGTGCAGGCCAAGCCGCAGTGCTCGGCGTGCTTCATCAATTCCGTCCAGGACAACATGGATTCGATCATGAATCTGGCGAAGACGGAAGGGATGCTGTTCAAGTGGGGCTCCGGAACGGGCACGAACTTTTCGTCGCTGCGCGGGAGCCACGAATCGCTTTCGGGCGGCGGCATCGCCTCCGGGCCGGTGAGCTTCATGAAGGGATTCGACGCCTTCGCGGGAGTGATCAAGAGCGGGGGCAAGACGCGGCGCGCGGCGAAGATGGTGATCCTGAATGTGGACCATCCGGACATCGAGGAGTTCATCAAGAGCAAAGTGAAGGAGGAGCGCAAGGCGCACACGCTGATCGAGCAGGGCTACGATTCCTCGATCGACGGCGAAGCCTACGCCTCCGTGTTTTTCCAGAATGCGAACCACTCCGTGCGCGTGACCGACGATTTCATGCGCGCCGTGGAGGAGGACCGCGACTGGTGGACCCACAACGTCAACGACGGCGAGCCGGCCGGCAAATTCCGGGCGCGCGACCTGATGAAGCAAATGGCCGAATCCGCCTGGCAGTGCGGCGATCCCGGCATGCAGTACGACACGACGGTGAACCGCTGGCATACGTGCAAGGCCACCGGCCCCATCAACGCCTCGAATCCGTGCTCGGAATACATGTTCCTCGACGACACGGCCTGCAACCTGGCCTCGCTCAATCTGCTGAAGTTTCTGGGGTCGAGCGGACAGTTCGATACGGAGGGATTCCGGCACGCGGTGGATGTGACGATCACGGCGCAGGAAATCCTGGTGGACAACGCGAGCTATCCGACGGAAAAAATCGGGCGCAATTCGCACGAGTACCGTCCGCTGGGCATTGGCTATGCGAACCTGGGCGCGCTGCTGATGTCGCTCGCGCTTCCCTACGACTCCGAGGGCGGGCGCGATTTCTGCGGGGCGATCACGGCCCTGATGACCGGCGAGTCCTACGCGCAATCGGCGCGCATTGCCGAGCGCATGGGGGCATTCGGCGGCTACGCGCGCAACCGCGAGGCGATGCTCGGCGTGATCCGCATGCACCGCGATTCGCTGCGGCCCATCAGGCGGGAAAACGTCCAGCCCTCGCTTCTCGACGCGGCGCAGGATTCCTGGGACACGGCGCTCGAACTCGGCGAGAAGTTCGGCTATAAGAATTCGCAGGTATCCGTTCTCGCGCCCACCGGCACGATCGGCTTCATGATGGATTGCGACACGACAGGAATCGAGCCGGACCTGGCGCTGGTGAAACAGAAGCGGTTGGTGGGCGGGGGCGTGATGAAGATCGTGAACAACACGGTCCCGCAGGCGCTGATGGGACTGGGATATCCGCCGGAGCAGGTGGCGCAAATCGTGGACTATATTGACGCGCAGGCCAAGATCGAGGGCGCGCCGGGGCTGAAGCCGGAGCACCTGCCCGTGTTCGATTGCTCGCTCGCGCCGATGGGCGGAGGGCGCTCGATTGCGTGGCGCGGCCACCTGCGCATGATGGCCGCGGCGCAGCCGTTCCTTTCCGGAGCGATCAGCAAGACGATCAACATGCCGGAAGAATCCACGGCCGAAGACATCATGGAGGCTTATACGGAGTCCTGGAAATTCGGGCTTAAGGCCGTGGCCATTTACCGCGACAATTCCAAAGGCTCGCAGCCGCTCTCCGCGGCGGGCAAGAAAGAAGATGAAAAAACCGCCGCGCCCGAAGCGGCGGCCGGCAAGGCGGAAGCGCCACCCGCGCAGCAGGAGCTTTTCGACCGCACGCGGCGCCACAAGCTGCCGAGCGAGCGCACGTCCATCACGCATAAATTCTCGATCGGCGGCCACGAGGGTTATCTCACCGTCGGAAAGTACGAAGACGGCACGCCGGGCGAAATCTTCATCAAGATGGCCAAGGAAGGCTCCACGCTTTCCGGCATCATGGACGCCTTCGCGCTGTCGGTATCGATCGCACTGCAGTACGGAGTTCCGCTGCGCGCGCTGGTGGATAAATTCGTGAACTCGCGATTCGAGCCTTCGGGCTTTACGGGCAATCCGAAGATCCATTATGCGAAGTCCGTGGTGGATTACATCGGACGGTGGCTCGGCGGGAAGTTCATCTCGGCGGATTATCTGGATCGCGAAACCACGCAAGTGCAGCAAGAAGCGGCTCAGGTATCGCTCGCGCCGGTTGCGGCTGTGGCTGCGGCGCCTGCGTCCGTCGCGCCGGACACATCCGCCCAGGCACGCGCCGCATTCGAAGACGCGCCTTACTGCTCGGAGTGCGGCATGCTGATGACGCCGAATGGCAGTTGCTACAAGTGCTCGAACTGCGGCTCGACTTCGGGTTGCAGCTAGGCGGCGGTACAAAGGCCCACACGATTCAATCTGCATGAGACAGCGTGTGCAGGCAAAAAAAGAGGGGCCCGATAATCGGGCCCCTTTTTTTTGCTCTACCCCAAGTTCCGGTCTCGGCGCGGCGAGGCCGGCCCACCCCGGGATAAGAGACAGCCGGACAGGAAGAAGTGCACGCTCGATGCCACGCATAAATATTTTGTATGGAATATATATCATACTAATTCCATTGGACTTAGCTGGAGATACCTGATCCTGGAAGTCCGTGCTGTGGAAGATAAATCCAGTTTCTGAAACCTCCCGGGGCTCATATATATGTTCTTTGGAATAACGCTCCGGCACAGGGATACCTAAACAAAACGGTCGGGTTACGTCGTTGCTCCATCGAGGCATACCCTCCAGAACCTACTATAACCATAGGTATTGGGTCAGTTTCCGATTAGCCGACGATCCGACCCGAACCCGCGAGTTGACCCTCCGTCCATCTGGATGAGTGGCTCAGGCTGTTCGCAATGTTGATGTTCCCTAGCAGCGCGGACTTGGCCAATCACGTCTATTGCATCTTCGATTGGCGAGACTACAGTTTGACGGGCCTTTTGATGTAGTATCGACGGCAAAATTGCCTGGCGATCTCGGACCAGTGTTCCCAGGCCTGAAGCGGAGAGTTCAATGAAGAAACAGGCGCTCAATTTCCTTGCGTTTGCATTTATCGTGCAGGTTGTCTTACCCGGCGCAACCTGTCAGGCAGGGGCGCAGTCGGAGAAGGCTTCCTATCCGGTCATGGCTCCTCTCGATCAGTATCTGATGCCGGACGAGAATTCCGAAATCGCGCTGGCTCGCAGTGCTGCTCCAGCATCCATTTCGGACGGAGCCGAAGTGATGGTGCTGGGACCGAAGGGATACACAACCGCAGTGAAGGGCAGCGAATGGCTTTCTCTGTATCGTGGAACGATCGTGGGGCGCCGCCACCGATGAACCGGAGTTCTGGAATCCCAAAGTGCGCGCCCCCATTTGCTTCAATCCGCCAGCCGCAAGGACCTTTGTGCCCATCTTCCTGATGAAGACCAAACTGGTGCTGGCGGGAAAATCGAAGACGGAGATCGTTCAGGCGACCGCATCGGCACTGGATAAGAAGGAACTGCCCGCGCTGGAGCCTGGAGCGATGTGCTACATGATGTCGAAGCAGCAGTACTTAAACGACCGCGGCATGAGCTGGCATCCACATCTGATGTTTTTTGTTCCGGGCGACGCGGCGAAAAGCTGGGGAGCCGATCTGCCGGGCTCGCCGGTTATGGCGGCGGATGACCCTGAAGAACGGGTGACTATTTTCATGGTCTGGGTCGGCAAATGGTCCGATGGGACACCGGCTCCGCGGATTGTGCACTGACTCCAATATAATTGTTGAGGAGGCAGCGGAGGACCAGTGATCCTCGCTTCCGCACCCCCACCACTGATCCCTACTCGCGTGATCTCGTCCGCGGTATATCTCCGCATACGGGCCTCACGCCAAAGGTTCCCCTCAACCTTGGGCGACGAGTGATAAATCGCCAACGCACTCTAACATCGCGGGCTACCAATCGTCCCTGGTTTTCGGAGCTCTGGGCGGTTGACGGCGTACTCGGAAGTAATCCACCTGCCTGATAAACGCTCTTACCTGAAACTGACCCAGTATCTAACCATAATATTACTTGACTGTTTATGGACTTTGTGCTACCGTGGGCCGATTTTATCGCCAGCGCCAATTCTGCTGGGTGCCGGCGACCTTGCGAAATACCATCAGCGGAAACGAGAGGGAGAATTGTGGGTGCGAGATGTGGCGGACGGAGCGAATAGGGCGCCGCATCTCTAATCGACAGTGATTTGCCTCTCTGAATTTGGTTTTCCGCCCTTCTGGCGAGGGCTCGATCGCTCTTTGACAATTGAATAGCCACCAACCAGCCGACAACTAATTGAGCCGTTAAGGTTTAGGTATGAGGATGCGCCGGGATGGTCGGCTTGCTCTGACCCCTCGCCGTCATCCCTCGCCCCTGCATTTCTAATCGGTAGTGCTTGCCGATTAGAAAACGGGCCTAACTCCTTTCGCATCAACAAAAAGCGTCATTTCTAATCGACAGTCGATTAGACCCAAATGAAAGAATACAGGCCACTTAGAAAATCTAGCTTTTTTCGCGGTCGCTGGCTACCCGCTGGCAGGCAGGGACCTGCTTTTGCCTTTAACTGCTCTGACGAGGGTTGAGGCGGGGGCGTGGATCAAGCGCCGACGGCGGCGCGAAGAGCGGTGGCGAGCGATTCGGTCCAGCGGCGGACGTCCTCTTCCCGCTCGGCCTCGACCATCACGCGGGCGAGCGGCTCGGTGCCGGAATAGCGCAGGATCACGCGCCCGGAATCGCGCAGGTCCCTTTCCGCTTTTTCGAGCAGGCGGGCGACTTCGGGGAGCGATTCGAGAGGCGGCTTGGATTTCACGCGCACGTTCACGATGCTCTGGGGAAAAATCCTGAGGCCGGCGAGGAGCGCGTCGAGCGGCCCGGCGATGGAGATCAGGGAGGCGATTTTCACGGCCGTGAGCATGCCGTCGCCGGTGGTGGCGTCGTCTAGAAAGAGGATGTGGCCGGACTGCTCGCCACCGAGGTTTGCGCCGATGCGCTGCATCTCTTCGAGGACGTAGCGGTCGCCCACGGAGGTGCGCAGAAGCTTGATTCCGGCATCGGCGAGGGCGCGCTCGAGGCCCAGGTTCGCCATCGTGGTACCCACGATCACATTTCCATTCAGCCTGCCAAGCGATTTCAGGTAGCGGCCCACGACGAGCAGCACGCCATCGCCATCCACGAGTTTTCCCGCGGCGGTCGAGAAAATCGCGCGGTCGGCATCGCCGTCGAACGCCACGCCGAGGGCCGCGCCTGAATCGGCCGTGCGCTTCTGCATTCCCTCTGGATGGAGCGAGCCGCCGCCGGTATTAATATTGCGGCCGTCCGGCGCGTCGTTCATGGCGATGACGGTGAAACCGAGCGAGCGAAAGAGCTGCGGCGCGAGTTTGCTGGCTGCGCCGTTCGCGCAGTCCAAAACAATCTTCATTCCAGCGAGGCTCGCGCCGGGGAAGGCCGCAGCCGCAAGCCCCTGGAGATAATCCTCGTGGAGTTTTTCATCGCCGCGAAGGTCTATGGCGGGCGCGAGGCCGGCGGCAGGCGCGGCAGAGTTGGACGAAAGGATGAAAAGCTCAAGAGCTGCTTCGACCGCATCCGGAAATTTCATTCCCGCCGAGGAAATCAACTTCACGCCATTATCGTGATAGGGGTTGTGCGAAGCGGAGATGACCACGCCGGCGGCAAACCGTTCGCGGTCGACGAGCCAGGCCACTCCGGGAGTGGTCAGCACGCCGGCGGAAACGGGTTCCGCGTCCGCGAAAGCAATTCCTCGCGCCATGCACTCGGCAATGTGCGGGCCGGATTCGCGTGTATCGCGGCCGATGAGGACGCGTGGGCGGACACTCGCGGACCGGGCCGGGTGGCACTCCGAGAAAACGTGCTTGCCCAGCGCCACGCCGGTGCGTTCGAGCGTGCGGTCGTCGAGCGGGAATTCGCCGGGTATCCCGCGGATGCCATCGGTTCCGAAAAGCTTTTTTGCCATGTGAGGCGTATCCCGTGCCGGATAAGAAACAGGCAGGCGATTCTACCATTGCGGCGATGCAGGCGAGCGGCGCGGCGGGCCGGCGCATGGCGGAAGGATTACCCCGGGGCGAGGGCACACACGGAGGCGGTAGTGCACGCGGGGGCACGCACGCAGCCGCGGGCCAGTGCATGTGCTATCGTACAGCGATGCCTATCGAGGAAGCCAAAATCGCGACAACGTCAGGCAGCACGATCAGCGCGAAAATCATCGCGGTGGGAATCGTAGTGGCGTTCTGCTACTGGGCCTCCTCGGTGCTGGCGACGCTGCTGGTAGCGGTGCTGATGGCCTACTTGCTGGACCCCGTGGTGACGGCGCTGGAGCGCGCGCGTGTCTCGCGGGCGCTGGGTTCGCTGGTGGTGGTGCTGGTGACGCTGGCGCTCGTGGCGCTGCTGGGGTGGACGCTTGTCGAGCGCGTGGATCAATTCGGCGCCGACTGGCCGAAATATCGCGCGCCGCTGCGCGCCACGGTGGTCGAAGCCGAAAGGAGGATGGAAAACTTCGAAGCGCACGTTTCGGAGATTGAGCCGCCGGAACGTCCCGGCGAGCGGATTGTGACCGTGACCGAATCGCATCCGGTGCGCGACGCGCTGATCGGGAAACTGAGTTCGCTGTATACGTTCCTGCTCGCGGCAAGCTTCATACCCTTTCTTCTATTTTTCATGTTGGCGGCAAAACGCCAGGTGTGGCATGCCACGATGCAACTATTTCCCGCCACGGAGCGAACCCAGGTAAAGGAGACTCTCGCCGACGTCACACAGGTTCTGCGGGGGTATGTGGTAGGGACGGCGCTCGTGGGTCTGATTCTGGTGGTAGTGAGCTGGCTATTTTTCTGGTCGCTGGGACTCGACTTCCCTTTTCTGACGGCGCTGGTATCCGGCCTGTTCAATCTGGTTCCCTATCTTGGCGCGGTGCTATCCTGGCTGCCGCCCTTGCTGATCGGGCTCACGCAATTTCACAGCCTGGCGCCCTTCCTGGGCATCTGCGCCATGCTGACTTTTTTCCACATCGTGGCGGCCAACCTGCTGGTTCCGGCGCTGATTGGTTGGCGCATACGGCTGAACGCGCTGGCGCTGACCATGTCGCTGCTATTTTGGGGATGGCTGTGGGGCGCGATGGGACTTGTGCTGGCCATCCCCATCACGGCGGTGATCAAGGTGGTGTGCGACCACGTGGAAGGCTGGCAGCCCGTAGGGCGCTGGCTGAGCGCGTAGCGGATCACCGCGGAGGATTGTGGAGCCGCGCGAGCACTCGCTCGAGCGCGGTGGGATCGAAGCCCTCCTGAAACATTCGAATCGCTGCAATTCCCGCCGCTCCCGCGCGCAGGCATTCCGCGGCGTTTTCCCCGTCAACGCCGCCGATGGCGATCACCGGCAGGCGCACGGCGCCGCAGACCTCGCCGAGCTTTGCCGCTCCCTGCGGCGGCCCGAAGGACGTCTTCGAAGGCGTGGCGAAAACGGGCCCGAAGAAAATATAACTGGCGCCCGCGCTTTCGGCTTCGCGCGCCTCTTCGATATTGTGGCAGGAAACGCCGATTAAAAACTTAGCGGGGGCGTTTCCGCCGCGGCACCAGCGCACAACTTCGCGCGCGGGGAGCGATTCGCGGCCGAGATGCACGCCGGCGGCTCCGGCGGCCAGCGCCACGTCGAGCCGGTCATTTATTAGAATGCGCGGCTCCTCGGGGCGGCTTTTGTCGCTCCTCATGGCCACAACCGGGCGCGCCAGGGCCAGAAGTTCCCGCGCGTTCAAATCCTTTTCGCGGATCTGGACCCAATCCACGCCTGCATCGATGGCGGCGCGAATGTTCGCGAGCAGGCTTCCCACCGGATCAGCGGCGCCGAGCGATTTCCGGCCGGTGACGTAGCAGAGGAGCGCTTTTTCAGGGGCGGATGGCAATGGCGGAAGTCCGGCGGCGAAATGCTCCCAGCGCCAGGAAAACGTTCAGAAGTCCCAGTCCGGAAATGGCGCCGCGGAGAAACGTGTTGTTCAGGAAGAAGCCCCAGGCCGGATACTTATAGAGAAAATAGTTGGCTTCCCAGACGTCCGACCACGGCACGAGGACCAGCAACAGTCCGAACTCGATCCAGAAGATCAGGATGAAGATGCGCGCGACGCGGCGCATCCAGAGCGGAAGGGTGGTGGTCATTGCACTACGATTATGCGAGAGGATCTCCGAAGTGGCAACCGTTCACGCTCCTCCGCCCGCGTGCCCCCTGGCACGCGCCGCACGGCTAAGGGCCTCCGCGGGAATTGCCGCGGTGGCTTGACCGGTCAAAACATCTTGAATACTTGCCAGATCTCCATTCCCGCAATCACGGCAAGGAGCGCCCCGGAAGCGACCATCAGGACGTGGATCGGCGGGGTCAACCGCTCGATTCGCGCGACAATCGCCCGCTGCTCGGCGGCCAAGAATTCCTGCCCGGAGCAGAGGAATATTTGATCTTCTTCGCGAGTTGAAAGCGTGCCGCGATAAATCAGCATGCAAATCAGGACTACGGTCACTGCTCCCCACACTATCAACAGCCAGTACAATCCGGCGCCCAGGGTTTCCTCCATAGACACCTCCCTGCCCGCAGCCGTGAGGACGCAGCCGAATGATGATCGGCCCGGCGCGGGCCCACTCGGTCTATCTAAGGCGGATTATAGCACCACGGGAAAGCCTTGGCGTCAATCCGTATGGGGATCGTCCGGCAGAAGGACACCCCAGAAATTGCGGGCGGGATGCAGGATCTCGACGCCGAGTTCGAAGGAGCCGTCCACGGCGGAGTTGCTGACGCGAATCACGCGGAATTCCCGAGTCTCCTGCGAATGAGTGTTCAGAACCCGGATGCGGGAGCCGAGAGGGGGTGAAAATCCCGCGCGGAGCAACGCGCCATTGTGGCTGACGGCGATGGCCTCGGCGTGGGCGCCGAGCGGTTCGCCGCGCGCGCCGTCGCCGAAAACGCGCACGGGGATGCGAATCAGAACGCGGGTGAAACGGCGGCGCTCGATCATTGCGCGGGCTGTTGCCATAGGTGACCTCTTCCTCCCGCGACCCCTGAACGCCACTGTAGGCGCGGGGGCGACTTCGGGTCAACGATTCTTCGCGCGGCTGTGCTTCGTTGACAAACGAGGGGTCGAGCGTCAATATGGATTTGCCTCGTTTTGCACCGCACAAAGCCCAAGTGGCGGAATTGGCAGACGCGCTAGCTTCAGGAGCTAGTTCCCGCAAGGGAGTGGAGGTTCGAGTCCTCTCTTGGGCACCATATCAATCAGAAGAATTACCCTGCGACTGCGAATGTTCGCTGTAACCTTCCGTGTTCGCGGGCGTAAACCCCTTGTCAATGCAATAAGGGCCGGAAGCTCAATGGCCTCCACAACCATTGCTTAAAGTTTGACAACGAACTGTGGGCGGTGCAAAAGTTTCGAGGAGGACCACTTATGTCATGGAAGTGAGGGACAATCCAGTGGCGAATGACCCGCATCAAGCCGCATTTGACTTCCAACTGAAGGAAGCCGGAGAGCTTCGGGCATTTGCCTACTCCATCGTCACAGGAAAGCATGACGACCACTTCGAACGGAAAGATAACATAGCCCTAGGCATGTTTTGCCGGTGCTTGCAGACACATGAAGCAACGGAAATTGTAATTAGGCATTCTCTCGTAGACGATGGGTTGGTTTTAGTGCGCGCGTTGGTCGAGCACGCCGTCAATGCGGTCTACATGTTGGCTATTGCTGACGCGCAGACTGCGGACGCCTTCGCGGATTATGCAGACTATCTGGCCTATACACAATTTCTCGATCTGAAGGCCCATGACCCGGATTTGATGAGCGTCAAGGTTCCTGCCGAGCAAGAAGAGCAACTGAGACTGCGTTACGAAGCCGTTCGTGCGAAGTTCGACGGCAAGCGCGGAGACAAATGGTGTGCCGATGATGCGCTGTACAAACGTGCCGGACGATTAGATCACACGCTGTGCCAGCCGGAGGTAAACACAGAATGGAGGTTGTTGGTCAATGCAGTGTGGCGTCATGCCAGCACTTATACGCACGGCACGGCTAGAGCGTTAGCGCAGCAGATGATTCAAGAAGGCGAAGTAACGACCTTTCGGAGGGATTATACTTATGAGGAGGCGGAACAAGTATTGCATTCAGCCAATATCGCGGTCTATTTGTCACTCCTTCCTGTTGCCGTTCGGCTGGGCGCAGGAAATGTTGCGGAAATCCACTCGAGATTTGAACGTTGGGTGAAGGCGATGATGCCAAAACCTGCACAATAGCAAAATCAGAGCAAAACCTTCCGGGCCAGCCCGCAGCGGTGAAGGCTGACGTACCGAGGCGGATAGTGTGCTGGTCCATGCGTGGCGCGATTCTATCGCGGAATGATAGGTGGGTGATGTGCCGGGTAAGGGTATCGGGCCGGGCGTGGTAGAATCTTTGCCAGCAGGAGGTCATTACGATGGCGAAGTTTGGATTGTTCGAGGGCGCGAACGCGCGGCCATCTCAGGAATACGAAGGCGATAAGATGAACCATGGCGTGAACGCCAGCGCAGAATACGTTGAGATAGTAACCGGAACCGGCACCAACCGAAAAATAGTAGCCACAATCCGTTTGGCACCGGGTCAGAGCGTAAAAGAAATCAAGTAACGCGCCGCGTGGCTTACCACATAAGGAGAATTCTATGAACACCCGGAAGGAAAAGCCTACAAGTGCGGCCACGCTGAAGGTTGGCTGGTGGGTGGCACTTACGCTTAAACCTGGTACCGCGCCGCTTCACAGCTATGTTGGCCAGATTCAGTCCATAGACGGACGCGGCATTCGGATTACCCTAATTGATTGGCTATTCGGACGGGCAACTGGCTGGGATTTATTTGTTCCGAAAAGCAATATCGAAAGTGCACTCGTGTGCACCGAGAATCATGACCTGGAGTCGTTTGGCGACGCAGCAGGTAGATGGCAATCGCGGATGGACGACAAAAGGAAACAATCTTCCAAAACAGCGCCACCCGAAGCGCCCGGCGCTGGCTCGCTGGAATCCCGGCCCGATTGATACAAAATTGAGGAAGCCCGGGACTTTGGCCCATATTTTGGCCCTAATTTTGCGCCTAACGTACCCAAAAACACCGCAAAATAGCGCAAACCAGTGCAAGTTAGCGTTTTCTAACTCCCTGAAAATCCAAGCAAATAGGGGTATTTGAAAAGGCGCGGGTAGCTTCAGGAGCTAGTTCCCGCAAGGGAGGGGGGGTTCCCTTCGTTCGCTGCAGCGAACTCAGGGCAGGCGAGACCTCTATTGGGCGCCATAAAAATCAAAGAATTGCACTGTGGCTGCCAGTGCTCGGTGTAACCTGCAAATTTCGATGGCCATAATTATGGTGCTCGCTCGGGCCTCCGCGAGCGTAAGCGCCTCGCCGGAGGGGTGTGATAGAATCGCCGGACTAAGTGACACTTATGCCGGACGCCCCAGCCGTCGGTGAAGCGATTCTCGAAGTCATCTCCCCAGATGGTTCGCGCCAACGCGTGCGTGTGGCCGAATCGCCGTTTTTCATCGGCCGCGGCGAAACGGGGAATCACCTGCCGATTCCAGACAAGCGTATATCGCGGCGGTGCGCGACAATCATTTCGGAAGGCGGCCGCTACCATCTCGAGGACCGTGGGCACCACGCGGGCGTCTTCGTCAACGGCAAAACAGTCGCCAAGGAAATTTTGAAAGATGGGGATGTGGTCAGCTTCGGCCTGGACGACTCTCACAAACTGGTTTTCCGCTTTTCGCAGGACGACGCCACGATACAAACCCTGCTCACGCGCATGGAGAGCGTCGCAGAGACGGATGTAACTTCCGGGGGGCTGGGGAAGCTGAATCTATTGCTGGAGGCGACGCGGCTGCTGCACTCGCAGCTACCGCTCGACGCGGTGCTGGAGGCCATGCTGGACCGCGCCATCGCCGTGACGGACGCGGACCGTGGGCTGCTGCTCGAAGCGGATGCGTCGGGTGCGCTGCGGCAGCGGCTGGCGCGGCGCAGCGGAGCGGCGAGTCTGGCGGCGGAAGCGTTTGCTCCCAGCCAGACGGCCGTGGGTCTGGCGCTCGAACGGCAAACCGGCGTGATCACGGACGACATGCGCCAGGCAGAAGGAGCTCTGCAAGGAGCGCAGAGCATCATGGCACAGCGCCTGCGCAGCGTGGTGGCGATTCCGCTCTATTCGATGCCACGCGCCAACACGGCGGAGTCCATGGTGCGCGTCGCGCGCGGGCAGTTTCTGGGAGTTTTATATCTCGATTCGCGGCGACCGGCCGCATTTTCCAAACTGGATCGCCAAATCCTGGACGCCATCGCGATCGAAAGCGCCAGCATACTCGACAACGCGCGGTTGGTGGAACGCGAGCGCGAACAGCAGCGCATCGAGCAGGAGCTGGGCATCGCCCGGAACATCCAGCAGGCGCTGCTGCCGCGGGAATTTCGGAACTTCCCGCATCTGGCCGTCAGCGGGATGAACACACCGTGCCATGCGGTGGGCGGCGATTATTTCGATGTGTTCCCGATGGATGAGGAGCGCACGGCATTTCTGATCGCGGATGTGTCGGGCAAGGGTTTGGGCGCGGCGCTGCTGACCACCATGCTCCAGGGTGCTCTTTCGGGCATGACCCTGGGGGCGGAGCCGGCGCACGTCTTCCAGCACATCAATGGATTCATGTGCGAGCATGCCGACGCGGGGCGGTACGCCACGCTGTTTTTTGGCATACTCGACCGCAAAGGAAATCTGGAATATTTTAATGCCGGACATCCCTCCCCGCTTCTGCTGCGCCGCGGAGGGGTGACACCGCTATTCACCGAAGGCTCGGTTCCCGTGGGACTCGTTCCGGAGGCTACGTACCCCGCCGCGCGAGCGAAGCTCAAGCCGGACGACACGCTTGTTCTTTTCAGCGATGGGGTCACCGAAGCGGAGGACACGAACGAGCAGCTCTTCGGCGTCGAGCGCCTTGAGGCTGTACTCGCGGGGCAGCATGACGCGCCTCTCGAGCAGCTGCAGCAAAGGATTCTCGAGTCCGTAGAGCAATTCAGCGGCGGGGCGAGTCAGGCCGACGATATCACGCTGTTTCTGGTGCGCTACCGCGCCGCCGGACACAAGGCCAGTTCCGCGACCTAGGGGAGGGCAAAAGAGGACGATGACGGCACCAGAGAACCCGCCGATGGAAATACCGACGAAAATCGGACGCTACGAAATCCTCGCGGAATTGGGACGGGGCGCGATGGGAACCGTGTACCGCGCAAAGGATCCCGCCATGGATCGCGTGGTGGCGCTGAAGACAATCATATCGGTGGTGCTGGCAAGCGAGCAGGGGACCGAGTTTCGCGAGCGGTTCTATCGTGAGGCGCGCGCGGCCGGAGCTCTGGCGCATCCGGGGATCGTCCCGGTGTTCGACGTGGGCGAGCACGAGGGCATGCCTTTTCTGGTAATGGAGTTTGTGACCGGGCGGACACTGGCGGACACGGCGAAACAGGGCGAGCGTCTGAGCCTGGATCGCGTGTGCGAGATCGGGCAGAAGATCGCCGAGGCGCTGGGGTACGCGCATCAGCATGGAGTGGTGCACCGCGACATCAAGCCCGCCAATATCCTGCTGACCTCGCGCGAGACCTACGGCATCGAGCGGCCGAAGATCACCGACTTTGGCGTGGCCAAGCTCGCGGAGGGGCAGACGACGCTGACCGGACAGATGGTGGGCACGCCGGCATTCATGCCGCCGGAGCAGTTCACGGGCGCGCCGATCGACCGGCCGAGCGGACATTTTTTCGCTGGGCGTGGTCCTCTACTGGATGGCGACGGGCGAGCAGCCGTTTCCCGGGGAGAGCATGACGGCGGTGTCGTACAAAGTGGTGCACACGGACCCGGTGCCGCCGCGAAAGCTGAATCCGTCGGTGCCGGCGAAACTCGAGAGCGTCATTCTGAAATGCCTGGAGAAAAGCCCCGCGGAGCGATACCAGAGCGGAGAAGAACTGGCACGCGAGCCTCGACGCGTTGCGGACGGGAGACAAGGGCAAGCTGCAAAGCGCCGCACCCGCTGGAGCGGCTGCGGAAAGCGATCCCGATGCAACGTTGATCGGGTCGGCGCCTAAGGCAACGGCCGGAGCGGTTGCTGCAACGCAACAGCCAGGTCAAACCGCGGTGGCACGCGAGGGCAAGCGCGACGCCCGGCTGATTTTGGCGGCGGTGATTATAGTGGCGGTGGCGGTGGCAGCCGCGGCGGGCTGGTACGCCATGCGGAGCCGCGAGAAATCCGCAGTTCAACCAGGGGTCCCAGCGGTGGCACCGCCTTCCGCCGCGACGAACGCTGCTCCTGAAACGGCGGCGACCAACGTGCCCAAGGAAGTTGCGCGGGCCTCTGATGTGGCGCCCAAGACACCACCCAAGAAGACGCCGGCTAAAGCGGCACCTGCAGGTGCGGCCGTCGCCGCGGAGAAGCCGGATGCCATGGCGGAGGCCAAAGCGGAGGCGGTCTCTCCTCCGAAGGACATAGTCGCGGTGCTAGCCCCTGCCACCGTGGGCTTCGATCCGAAGAAGCTCGACAAGAAGCAAAACGCCAAGCTGACGATTGATGCGGAGAAAATGCCGGCAAGCGTGGATTTTACCGTGCTGATGAACGGGAAGGTCTATCTCCAAAAGACAGGCGCTCAAGGCAATCTCGAAGACCAGGAATTTTACGTTCCGCCCGGCGTGCAGGAGTTTCGGGTGACGGCAAAGAGCGGCGCCGTGGAGAAGACGTCGAACACGGTGAGCACGGAGTTCCTGGCAAAGAAGCGAAATACGCTGAGGATCGAGGCGCGAAGCAAGGGAATGCCGCCGGGATCGGGTATGCCAGAGGGCCTATATCCGGATACGGAGATCGTGGTGACGCTGAAGTGAGACGGCAGGGCTGCCTCGGTCTGTAACATAGCTGTAACCTGCGCGGGGTATGGTCCTCGAACACGACGCTCGGGCCGTTCCGCCATCGGAACAATAATTTATTGGGGACGTTGCAAAAACACAACGAGGCAGGGGGGAAATGACATGGCCATCGCGACCGAAGAACTGACCGGGGGCATCACCAGGGTGATCCTCGACGGCAGGCTCGACATCGAGGGCGCCGCCGCCATTGATTTGCAGATGAACGTAATTGCCGGGAGCAAAAAGGCGGTCCTGGTGGACCTGCAAAGAGTTTCGTTCCTCGGGTCCATGGGCCTGCGGGCCCTGCTGGCGCCGGCGCGCGCGATCAAAAGCCGTGGGGGGAAGGTCGTTCTCTTTGGCCCCAATGAAATGGTCGCGAAGGTGCTCCAGACGAGTGGCATCGATACACTGATTCCCGTGCACCATGAACTTCAAAGCGCGCTCGCCGCGCTCGCGTAGACCCGCCCAGGCGGCTCGCCGGAAGGACCCGCGCGCACGATGACCGGGAACGGCACGGACCAGACACAGGACCGGCTGACTCTACGGAGCCGGCTTTCCGACATGACGCGGCTTCCCGCGTGGATCGAAGGCCTGGCGTCGCGGCACGCCATTCCGGGGGACGTGCAGTTCGCCATGAATCTTTGTTTGGAGGAAGCGGTCTCCAACATCATTCGCCACGGGTATGGCCGGGAAAAGGATCGCCCCGTGACGGTGCGGTTCACGGTGCCCCGGGAGGGGAACTTCGTCTGCGTCGTGGACGATGAAGCGCCGCGGTTCAATCCTCTCGATGCGCCCGAGTTGCCCGCGCTGAATCCGCGTGAGGAAATGCGAGTCGGGGGCCAGGGCATTCGGCTCATGCGCCGATTCGCGGACACGCTCGAGTACGAACCGACGCCCGACGGCAATCGGCTGCGCATGGGCTTTTCGGCCGCCGGCTCAGCGGCCCGAACCAGGAGCTAGTTCCCCCGCGAGAAGGGAAAAACCGGATGGACACCTCCGCGCGCTTTTTGCGATACTTTTGCGTTCGACGAGGTGGGGGCGGCTCCTCCAGCGGGAGGGCCGCAACGCAAATAAAATCCGGGACGGACACTCTATGAAAAAAATTCACCGATTGAGCTTCTATTTGCTGATCTTACTTGCTGCCGGCGTGACAGCTTCGAATCTGCTCTCCCGCGAAAGCTCGGCCGCGCCACCGCAGAAAAGCCCGGCTGCGGCCGCCGCGCAGAGCCCGGTCGAGCGAGGAAAATATCTGGTCGAAGATGTGGCCATGTGCCAGGAATGCCATACGCCGCGGGACTCGAAAGGCGAACTGGACCACTCCCGATGGCTCGAAGGCGCGCCGATCTGGATTATGCCTGTCCATGCAACCTCGAACTGGGCCATGCGCGCGCCCGGCCTGGCGGGATTTCAAGGTTTCACGGATGAACAGGGTGAAATGGTGCTCGAAAAGGGCCTGGATCCCAATGGGCTGCCAATCCAACCGCCCATGCACATCTACCACATGAATCATGCCGATGCGCAAGCCATCATCGCGTATCTGCGGTCTCTGCCAGGCGCTTACCCGAACGAGTAGCGCGCCGTTCCCAAATTGGGACGCGAAGTGTGCTCTATCCGCTGTGCGTTGCAGTTATCTGCTGAATGTTGCCCGGATGATGGGGGCGCTCGCCGAGGCATACCGCAAATTAATAAAATAATACTTGACAGCGCTGAATCATCAGTTTAGTGTGCCGTCACTCAGCTAGGTTGGGTATACGTCCCTCTGAAAGGATCTATATGAAACTCTCCAGTAGCTTGAAGCAATTCGTCGTGGTCGTTTTGTGCCTGGTTGCGCTTGCTTTCTTTGGAACAGCAAAACCAGCGGCAGCACAAACACAGCTGATCGCGATCGATTCCGGCTCGACCACCACGGTCAGTCCGTTCGTGGCCGATGAGGACTTCACCGGCGGCACCACGATTCACCATGCCAACACGATTAACACCAGCAATGTGACCAACCCGGCGCCAGCCGCAGTCTATCAGACAGCGCGCGTCGGCAACTTCACCTACACGATTCCGGGTTTCACCGCCGGATCGAGCAACACCGTTCGGCTGCACTTCTGCGAGACCTATTTCACGGCCGCGGGAAAGCGCACGTTCAACGTGAGCATCAACGGCACGCCGGTGTTGAGCGCGTTCGACATCTTCAAGACGGCGGGCGGGCAGAACATCGCCAATATCCAGCAGTTCACGGAGAATGCGAATTCCAGCGGCCAGTACGTGATCGTATTCACGTCGGTCGTCAACCAGTCCCTGATCAGCGGGATCGAAGTGGACTCGACGAGTAGTGCCTGCAGCGCAGCGCCTACGGCGCCAACCGGGCTGACCTTAACGGTAGTATCGAGCAGCCAGATCAATCTGAGCTGGACGGCCAGCACGGCCCCGGCAGGCTGCACCATCACCTACAGCGTGTACCGCAGCACGACGGCTGCGTTCACACCGTCGAGCAGCAACCTGATCGCCTCTGGCATTAGCGCGACGACGTACTCGAGTACGGGCCTCGCGGCGTCCACCACGTATTATTACGCGGTCGCAGCCGTGGATCAGTTCGGTTCCACCTTTGACCCGACCGAACCCGGCGCTACGACGCAAGCTTCCAGTTGCACTGCGGTTCCCTCGGCGCCGACTGGATTGACAGCGACGGCGGCATCGTCGAGCGAGATCAACCTGAGCTGGAATACGGTTACGCCTCCGACGAACTGCACCATCAGCTCTTACAGCCTCTTCGGGAGCACGGTGAGCGGGTTCACTCCCTCTTCGAGTAACTTGCTTACTACCACCACCGGCACCACGTTTTCGGACACTGGACTGACAGCTTCCACAACGTATTACTATGTGGTGGAAGCTACGGACGCGGCCGGAAGCTCGCCAGCATCCACACAGGCCAGCGCCACGACGCTCACGGGAGGAGGGTCAGTAGCTCCTCCGACCTCGCTCACGGCAGTGGGCTCCGCTTACAACCAGATCGATCTCCGCTGGGTTGCGAGCACGACGCCTGCCCCCAACACAGCCCCGGTAAACTATCTGATATACCGGAGCACCACGACACCCTTCACGCCGTCGGCTTCCAATCTGATGGGTACGACGATCGGGATCACGAACTACCTGGATAGCAACTATCCCGCCACGCTTACTCCTCCGGCGGGTCCGGGAGTTCAGCCCGCGACGACGTATTACTATCAGGTCGCGGCTTCCACTCCGTCGGGAACTTCGACGTACGCCTCGGCTTCCGCCACATCGCTTCCGGCGGCACCGTCAGGCGCCGCTCCCGCTGCTCTAACCGGACTGACCGCGATGGCGGAGGACGCCAATGAGGTCGATCTGCTCTGGAACTCGACGAACTCGGGAGTGGGGACGATCGTGACAACGTATACGATATACCGGAGTACCACGACGCCCTTCACGCCGGGAGCCAGCAACAAGATTGGCACCACAAAGAGCAACTGGTTCCAGGACGCTCTCACCACGGCGTCAACGCAGTATTACTACCAGGTGCTAGCCAGTAACTCGTTGGGAGCTTCGCCTTCGAGCACAACGGTGACGGCGACAACGCCGGCCCTTAACCCGAACCTCTGGGGTGGGGCGCCGTTCTTCGATGGCAGCGGTCTTCCGACCAAAAAGAACGTGGTGATGATGAAGTTCCTGAACCGGACGAACGGGCAATACACCGACAGCCAGATCATCTGGACCGCAACCATCAACGGAGTCGCAAACCAGTTTACGATTGCACAGCAACCGTTCTACGATATGCCGGCCAACTCGTCGGGGCGTATGTACTTCTATTTGAATGACCCGACATTGGCCCAGAACGACACCAACTACTGGGACTTTATCGAGTTCACGGTCGGTCCCACCTCCATCAACATGGACACAACCCGCGTGGATGCGTTTGGCGTGAAGATCGCATTCAATCTGACGTGCAGCGACGGAACCAACGTGGCGCTGGGAGAAAATTTACAGACCTTCAAGGAAGACCGGTCTGTTACATTCCAGCGCTACGCCAACGGGGTTCCCTCGACGCCCGGGGGCAACTTCCAGGAAGACCTGAAATTCCAGCCGTATCGGATCGTTGAGCCGGGCTCGGCTGGCTTCAATTCTGGCGGAGACAACCAGAATTACTACACGACGTACATCAATAACATCTGGTCGTTCAACGGGATTACCATTGCGAAGGCGGGATCCAATGGCTCCGGGTTAGGTTGCTGCCCGAGCCTTTCCGCTTCCATCTTCCGGCATACCGCTCCGATCTCGGCGGCGACATCGCCCACGGGCGCGGCCGAATTCAACGCGGCCGGGTCCTTGACCAACAATGGGATGTGGGGAAATCCAGCCACGTTCTACCAGCTGGAGCCCTACGACCACTACGCGCAGTGGATTGACGCCCAGGCATTCAACATGCAGCAGTATGCCTTCCCGTACAACGATGCGGGCGGCTACTCGAGCGACATAGGCTGCTCAAACCCACAAACGTTGCTGGTGACTATCGGCTGGTAAGCCGCTAGCTCTAGCTACGGCAACAAAGAACAGGCAATACGACAAGCCCCCCGTCATCAAGACGGGGGGCTTGTTGTTATTACGGCCACTGACGCTCCTGTGCAAGATGTGGCGAATTTGTTCCGCCCGGCGTTTCCTGCTCTGCGACGCGCGATTGCTCGCTTCCCGCACGCCTTCGAGCCTCAGAATCCCCGCCCTTCCGAAAGACGGAAAAGAAAAAGCCAAATCTAAAGACAGGGTACAGCCCGCCACGGCGGAATCGGCCTCACAAACCTTCTCTGCCCGCGCGGGAGACGTGCTAAAATGGGATTTCGCTTAGCGCTCCGGAATGATCCTTCCTGAGTATCGCTCGCGGCTGCAAGTGCGCCCGTGCAGCTTTTTTCGTTGGGCTCGAAACCAATGACGACACCGATTCGCAATATCGCCATCGTCGCACACGTGGACCATGGGAAGACGACGCTCGTGGACGCCATGCTGCACCAAAGCGGAATTTTCCGCGAAAATCAGGATGTGCCGCGGCGCGTGATGGACTCGAACGAGCTGGAGCGCGAGCGCGGGATCACGATTCTTTCCAAAAATACGGCGCTCACCTATCGCGGAACGAAGATCAATATCGTGGATACGCCCGGGCACAGCGATTTCGGCGGCGAAGTGGAGCGCGCGCTGCGGATGGTGGATGGCGTGCTGCTGCTGGTGGACGCGAGCGAAGGGCCGCTGCCGCAGACGCGCTACGTGCTGCAGAAGGCGCTGGCGGCGAAGCTGCCTCCCATCGTGGTCCTCAACAAGATTGACCGCGCCGATGCGCGGCCCGCCGCCGTGCTGGACGAAATCTATGATCTCTTCATTGATCTCGACGCCGCCGAAGACCAGCTGGATTTCCCGGTAATCTACACGAACGCGAAGACGGGAGTGGCGCACCGCAAACTGGACGACGGCTCGACGACTCTCGAACCGCTCTTCGAGGCCATCGTCGCTTCGATTCCCGCGCCCTCGGGCGATCCGTCGGGCGTGCTTCAAATTCAGGTCACCAATCTCGACTACAGCGACTTTCTGGGGCGCATGGCGATTGCACGCGTCTTCCAGGGAACTTTGCAGCGCGGCACGGAAGTGGCCATCTCGAAATTGAGTGGAGCGATTCAACCCACGAAGATCACCAAGCTTTTCACGTTTCGCGGTCTGGAGCGCGATGAAGCCGAGGTTGTGGCCGCAGGCGATATCGTGGCCATCGCGGGCGTGGAAGGCATCCAGATCGGCGAAAGCATCACCGACCTCGAACATCCCGCTCCGCTCGAGCCGCTCACGATTGACGAACCCACGCTGGCGATGGTGTTTACGATCAATACTTCGCCCTTCGCCGGCCGCGAAGGGCAGTATGTGACTTCCCGGGATCTCCGCGCACGGCTCGATAAGGAGCTGCTCACCAACGTTTCCCTGCGCATGGAAGAAACCGGGTCGACGGACGCCTTTCGCGTCTTGGGCCGGGGCGAACTGCAGCTCGCCATCCTGATCGAGACCATGCGGCGCGAAGGATATGAGCTGATGGTCGGCAAGCCTGAAATCGTGGTGCGCACCGAGAACGGCCGGCGAATCGAGCCGCTCGAACTTCTGATCATAGATTGCCCGGAAGAATTCATTGGGATCGTGATGGAATCGCTGGGCGGCCGCCGCGGGGAAATGAAGAAAATGGTGAATCACCACTCGGGCCGCGTGCGCATGGAGTTCAGCATTCCTTCGCGAGGCCTGATCGGACTGCGCAGCCAGATGCTGATGGACACGCGCGGCACGGCGCTGATCTATTCCCTGCTCGAGGGCTGGACCGACTACGCCGGGGACATGGCCATGCGGCTGACCGGCGCGCTGGTGGCCGACCGCGGGGGCGTTTCGGTGGCCTACGCCATCTGGGGCATCCAGGAACGCGGGGAAATGTTTATCGGTCCCGGCATAGAGGTCTACGAGGGAATGATCGTGGGCGAAAATGCGCGCGAAGACGACATGAACGTGAACATTACCAAGGAAAAGAAACAGACGAACATGCGCTCTTCTTCCGCCGACGAAGCCATCCGCCTGATTCCTCCGCGCGATATGGCGCTCGAAAAAGCCATCGAGTTCATCGCCGACGACGAATTCGTCGAAATCACGCCCAAATCCATCCGCCTGCGCAAGAAAGTGCTGGATGCGAAAAAGCGCCCCAAGCGCTGGCAGGAAATCCGCGCCAGCACCGAGACTTCTTAATCCGCGCCCTGCCGGCCGTACCGCCTGTGCCAATGCAAATCAAATCCGGTTGCAGGCCGCCCGAGAAGGCTTTACTTTAGGACAACCTGGAATCGAGGAAATAAAGTGAACAAAAAAATCCGCGTGGTGCAATTCGGAGTTGGCCCGATTGGAGCTTCGATCGCCCGCCTCACGCGGGAGAAGGCTTCCATCGAAATCGTGGGCGCGATTGACCGCGACCCCGCCAAGGCGGGACGCGACCTGGGAGAAGTGGCCGGCGCGCCGGACGCGCCGTGGGGCGTCGTCATTTCAGGCCGCGCGCCCGCCGCGCTCGATCAACCGGTGGACGTGGTGCTGCACGCGACGTCCTCGGATCTCGAAGGCGTGATGGACGAGCTTCTCGCGTGCACTGCGGCAGGCTGCTGCGTCGTCTCCACATGCGAGGAGCTGGCCTATCCGTTTCGCAAGCATCCGGGACTCGCCGCGAAGCTCGATGCCGCCGCGAAGGAGGAGGGAGTGGCCATTGTCGGCGCGGGCGTCAACCCAGGCTTCGTGATGGATAAGCTCGTGCTGACGCTTTCAGCCCTTTCGCAGCGTGTGGATGCGGCCAGGGCTGTGCGCGTGGTGGACGCCGCGAAACGCCGCCTTCCGCTGCTGCGGAAAATCGGCGCGGGAATCGCACCCGAAGAATTTCGCAAGCAAGCCGCCGCCGGGGCCATCAAGCACCACGGCCTGCCGGAATCGGTGGCGCTGATTGCGGACGGACTGGGTTTCAAGCTCGACGATATCTCGGAGACGATCGAGCCGGTGATCGCCGAAGAGGCTGTGAAGACCGAATTTCTGGAAGTCGCGGCGGGACAGGTGGCGGGAGTTCGCCAGATCGCGCGCGGAATCGCGGGCGGCAAGGAAAAAATCCTGCTGGAGCTGAGGATGTACGCCGGAGCGAAGCGTCCCGCGGACACCGTGGAACTCAAGGGCGAGCCGGATATTTCGCTCACGATTCCAGGCGGCGCGCATGGAGATATCGCCACGGCCGCCGTCGTCGTCAACGCCATTCCCACCATTCTCGCCGCTCAAGCCGGCCTCCGCACCATTCGCGATCTCTCGCTCGCGTTTTCCCTCCCGGCAATCTTCCTTGATGTGCTTGACGGGGGGCGCGTGCTACGCGCGGGCGGACCTTTTCCAGAAGCGGGCGACGGCGGCGAAGTCGGGATCGTCCTGGGACGCGTCCTTGACGGCGGAATAGGTGGCGTAGGCGGCTGACCCTACGGGAAGCGTCACGCCGCGCTGCCGCGCCAGTTCGAGCGCGAGCCGCACATCCTTGTGCATCAAGCGCAGGGGAAAGCTGGCCGGAAATTCGCCCTTCAACATCAGCGGCGCCTTCACGTCGAGAACCGGCGCGCGCCCCATGCCCGATTGCATCACTTCCACGAAGCGTTCGCCCGGGATTCCCGCCGCCGCGACGAGCGCGAGCGATTCGGCCAGCGCATCCACTTCGACGGCCATGAGGAGGTTCATGGCGAGCTTGACGGTCTGGCCCGCGCCATTCGGCCCGAGAACGAAAAACTTTTGGCCCATGGCGGAGAGCACGGGCTTGACGCGCTCAAAGACTTCGGCTTTGCCGCCGATCATGAAGACCAATTCGCCCTTCTCGGCGCCCCATGTGCCGCCCGTCACCGGTGCGTCGAGAAAATCCAGGCCGCGCTCGGCGCACGCCGCGGCCGCGCGGCGCTCGAGATCGGGCGTCACGGTGCTCGAATCCACCAGCACGCTGCCGCGGCGCAAACCATCGAGCGCGCCATTCGTGCCCCAGAGTACGTCTTCGAGGGCCGGCGGATCGCTCACAATCGTGAGCAGCACGTCCGCTTGCGCAGCGGCTTCGCGAGGATTGGCTGCGAGTTTTGCGCCCTCGCGAACCAGGTCGTCCGCTTTTGCGGCGGTGCGATTCCACACGACGAGTGGGAATCCCGCCTTCAGCAGATTCCGCGCCATCGGCTTGCCCATCAGTCCCAGCCCAATGAATCCGATTGTAGGTTTCATGCATGCCTCCTGTGCAAAAGCTCAATATACGCGATTGGCGCGCCGCTGCCCAAATGATGCGGTGCGCCGGCCGGGCGCATTTTTCTATTGCGTCCCCATAGGAACTGTGGCATCTTCCGTATGGCTATTCCATAGGAGCGGACGTGAAACCCACAACCGGCAAAGCGGACGTCTGGCAGGGAACGCTGGCGTTGATGGCGCTGAAAACTCTCGAAGCGCTGGGGCCGCTGCACGGGTACGGGATTGCGCGGCGCATCGAGCAGACCAGCGGCGGCCAATTGTCGGTCAACTACGGGACGCTGTACCCGGCGCTGCTGAAGCTGGAGCAGGAGGGCTACATCGCCTCCGAGTGGGGCGTCTCGGACAACAATCGCAAGGCCAAATATTACAAGCTCACGCGCGCGGGACGGAAGCAGCTCGGGCGCGAAGCGCGCGAATGGGAGCAGGCGACCGCCATCCTCGCACGGTTCATGTCGCCGGGTGAGGAGCACACATGAGGCGGCTGCGCGGGTGGCTGGCGAGTGCGGCAGCATCGTAAAAAATCGCTACGGATTTATACGATGCAACACTAGAATGAGGAAACATATCCAAAGAGTTGGGCTGGACGAGAACGCAATGGGGCGTATGGATACGTACACACAGATGAGGCTGTTCCCGTGGACATAGCGCGTCCCGAAATCGCGCGGAAGAAAAAGATGCGCCGCTACATCTATGCCGGCGGGGGGCTGCTCGCGGCCATCCTGATTACGGGGGCGCTTTCGCGGCTGAAACCAGCCGCGCCCAGCGTGGACCGGTCCACAATCTGGACCGATACGGTGAGGCGCGGGCCGATGCTTATCGAGGTTCGCGGGCTGGGAACACTTGTGCCGGAAACAATCGTCTGGCTGCCCGCGCCGGTGGACGGGCGCGTGGAGAAGCATCTTCTGGCCGGAATCACGGTGAAGAAAGACACCATCGTGATGGAATTGAGCAATCCGCAATTGGAGCAGACGGCGCTCAACGCGGAATACGCGCTGAAGGGCGCCCAGGCATCTTACGAGCAAACCAAGGCCACGCTGCAAAATCAGCTGATGGACAAGCGCACGCAGGCAGCGAATATTGCATCGCAGTATCAGGTGGCCAAGCTGCAAGTCGGAATCCAACGAAAAGCTGGCCGCCAATGGGCTCGTGTCCGATCTGGTTTTGAAGCAGTCCGAGGTGCAGGCGGAACAATTGGCCAAGCAGGACGATCTTGCCCAGAAGGAAGTGCAGACGTTCTCGGACTCGATTCCCGCGCAACTGGCCGTCCAGCAAGCCACCGTGGACGAGGATCGGGCGCTCGATGAATTGTACAAAGGCCAAATGGACCAGATGAAAGTCCGTGCTGGAATCGACGGCGTGCTGCAGGAAGTGGACGCCGAGGTCGGACAGCAGGTGACGCAGGGTACCGTGATCGCTAAAGTGGCGAATCAAACGCAACTGAAAGCCGCGCTCAATATCGCCGAGACGCAGGCGAAAGACATCCTGATGGACCAAAAGGCCTCGATTGATACGCACAATGGCGTGATACCCGGCCACGTGATGCGTATTGATCCAACCGTGGTCAATGGAACGCGCACGGTGGATGTGCATCTCGATGGTCCGCTGCCGGAAGGCGCCGTGCCGCAACTGAGTGTCGAAGGCACAATCCAAATCGAGAACCTGGCGGACGTCATTTATGTGGGGCGTCCGGTGCACGGCGATCCCGAGAGCACGGCCGGCCTGTTCAAGCTGGTGGACGATGGAAAAGAGGCTGATCGCGTGCAAGTGCAATTGGGACGAGCGTCGGTGAATACGATCGAGATCCTGAACGGGCTGGAAGTGGGCGACCAGGTGATCCTGTCGGACATGTCGGCCGAGGACAATTTCGACCGGGTGCAATTGAAATAGATTGAAACTTCGCCGGACTGTGGAGGCATATTTTAGATGAGGAGGAGCACAGCATGAATGCCGACGGCCAGCCGTTGATTCGCCTCGAAGACGTCAGCAAGATTTTTCACACCGATGAGGTCGAGACGCACGCCCTGAGCGGCGTGCACCTCGAGATCAGGGAGGGGGAGTTCCTTTCGATTGCCGGGCCTTCGGGCTGCGGCAAATCCACGCTGCTCTCGATCCTGGGCCTGCTCGATTCCCCGACGCAGGGCAATTACTGGATCCATACGGAGGCGGTCGAGAATCTTTCGCTTTCCGACCGCACGCGCATTCGCAATCGCGAAATCGGCTTTATCTTTCAGGCGTTCAACCTGATCGGCGATCTTACGGTCTACGAGAACGTGGAGCTGCCGCTGACCTATCGCAGCATATCGTCCGAGGAGCGAAAAAAGCGGGTGGAGAAGGCGCTCGAGCGCGTGGAGATGGCGCACCGGATGAAGCATTTCCCCTCGCAGCTTTCGGGCGGCCAGCAGCAGCGTGTGGCGGTGGCGCGCGCGCTCGTGGGCCAGCCGTCTATTTTGCTCGCGGACGAACCCACGGGGAATTTGGACTCGAAGAACAGCGAGGCGGTGATGGAGTTGCTGCGCGAGTTGCACCGCGAAGGCGCGACCATCTGCATGGTCACGCACGACCCGCGCTACGCCAGCATCGCCGACCGGACGATCCATCTTTTCAACGAGCCGCATCACCGAGGGCGCCCCGGCGGGAGAATGCAACTGATCACGCCCACCTGACAGGGGGACGCGCTCGCTCGAAACGCGGCGCGTCGAATGGATGGCGGCAGACTTCGCTTGCCCCGCGACTACGCATCATGCCAGCGCGGAAACGCGCTGCTCGAGAATGCGGGCGATCTCTTCGGCTGAGTCAGATTCCTTGAACGCGATGGGTGCGCCGATGGCCACCTTGATCTGTCCCGCGCGCGCCCACCTTTTTCCTGCCGCTTTGCGTTCAAATATGCCGCCAAGCCGCAGCGGTACGACCGGCGCCTGCAAGCGCGCGGCGAGCAATCCGATGCCGGCCCGGAACGGGCCCATGCGTCCATCGCGCGTACGCCGCCCTTCGGGGAAAACCAGCACGCTCCAGCCGCGATCCACCAGATCACCCGCAAAAGCAAAACTTCCGCGATACCCGGAGTGCTGCGGCAATGGGAAAACGTTGAACAGAGATACGATCAGCCAATAGGCGGCGCGATTCGCCAGTCCCGCGAAGAATGCGGTCCCGAGCGGGGGATGGCGCATGGATTCGAGCAGCTCTCCGTCCATGGCCACGGCGAGTCTCCGGCGGAAGCGCGCCGGCAGAGCTTCGAGAACGTATGCGGGATCAAAATATGTGACGTGGTTTGCGATCACGAGCGCCGGCCCGCGCAGCCCGCGCAAATTTTCGCGGCCCTCGATGCGCGGCCATCCGAGAAGAAGCATCGCCGGTCGTGCCAACAGGTGCCATACCGCCGCGCGAATCACGCGCAGAGGCCAGCTCTGCGGCCATCGCGGATAGTGAAAGGCGGGCGCCCGCGCCGGCGGCTGGCCAATCAAACGCTCGATTTCCTGCGTGGTTTCCGCGCGGCTGAATTCCGCCTCGCTCAGGTCCACCTGGTAGCGGTCTTCGAGGGCGCTGAGCAGCTCGACGCGCTCAATGGAAGTAAGCTCGAGCTTCGATGCCTCATCCGGCACCGCGCGGCCCTGGGAGATGCGCCTGAGAATATCGCCGAGCACGCTCGATGCGGGCGCACTGGAATTCGCCACGCGCGTCCTTGCGCCCAGTTGCGCCTCGACGGCTTCGCGGATGCGCGCGAGCGCCGGCTTTTGCGAGGGCGTGCGCGGGAAATCCTTCCCGGGCCATACCATCCAGTGCCGCATCCGCTGGAACGGCGCAAGCCGCTGATTCGCGCGTTCGACGATGGTGGCGGCGTCTCCGCCGCCTGCCGGCGGATCGCGCAGCAGGAGCACGGCGCAGGGCTCGGCGTTGCCGTCGCGATCCAGGCCCACGACGGCGCAATCGCGCACGCTCGGTTCTTTCCGCAGCTCCGCTTCCAGGTCTTCCGGGTGAACGTTCATGCCCTCGGGCGTTACAATCACACTCTTCCGGCGCCCCTTGAAATACAAGTTCCCGTTTGCGTCACGGTTGCCAAGGTCTCCCGTGTGGAACCATCCATTGGCATCGAGCACGGTCACAACTCCCGCATCTCTCCAGTACCCCGCCGCTACGCTCTCTCCGCGCACCAGAATTTCGCCATCTTCCGCCAGCTTCATTTCCAAGCCCGGCAGGGCCTTGCCGATGGAACCGCGCTCGAGGCGGAAGGGATGGTTCAGGCTGATGAGGGAAGCGGTCTCGGTGAGGCCGTAGCCTTGAATGACGGCGTATCCAAGGCGGCTCCAGAATTTCTCCGCAGCGGCGGGGAGGGCCGCTCCGCCCGAAATCACGGCCAGAAATTTCCAGCCGAACCGGCGGCGGATGGCGCGAAAGCGCCACCAGCGCTTCAGGAAATGCTCGCCCTCGGCCGCTTGAAAATCCCGCTGAAACTTCCCGAGGCGCCCGCGCGCCTCGAGGTCGCGCTCGATCTGATCCCGCAGCGATTCGACGAGTCGCGGCACGGTGGAGAGCACGGACACGCGCTCGTCGTGAATCGCACGGATCACTTCGCTGGGATTCAGCGTGTCCAAAAAAATCGCCGTGGCTCCGAGAATCTGCGGCAGGAAAATACCCATCAACTGGCCGAAGACGTGGCTCAGCGGCAGAAGATCGAGCAAGCGGAGGGGATGCAGGATGCGTTTGGCGCGGCCGTAGCGCCTGATTTCGCGTTCGATGGGCTCGAGATTCGCAAGGAGGTTCCCGTGCGTAAGGGCCACGCCACGAGGCTCCGCCGTAGTCCCCGAGGTGAACACGATTTCAACCAGGTCATCGCGCCCGATGGCCGGAGAGCTGATTTGGGACGGCGGCAAATCCTCCGGGTGCCGGCCGTCGTCTGCCCGAGCGATGTCGTCGAGGCAAATCGTGGACTCGGCCAGGCCGGAAGAGGGCAGACCGCGTCCCGTGACGGCCAGCCGCACGCCTGCCTGGCGTGCGACACGCTGCGCGAAAGATTTTTCGGCGATGGCGTCCATTGGAACGGCGACCGCGCCGCGAAGGAGACATCCGAGAAATGCGGCGACCCACGCGCTCGAATTTTCACCCCAGAGGAGAACGCGGTCACCCTTGCCGATTCCGCGCGCCTCGAGTTCGGAAGCGAAATGCGCGGCTGCGCGCATCAGCGCGCCGTAGGTGCAGCGGACGTTGCGGTAGCCACGCCGCCCGATGATGGCAATGTCCTGGGCCGGGCGCGAAGCGGGCTGGAAGTATTCGAGCAGGGATTGGCGCGGCATCACTCCCTGAGTTTCCCTCATTCACGCATGAATTGGGAATAGCCGAAATGCGAAGAGCCATCCGGCAAAGAAAAAGCCCGGCGGGAGTGCGGCTTCCCCGCCGGGCGATTCGGAATCGTGCGAAAGCGGCTACTGCGGTTGTTGCGGCGGCTGTTGCGGCAGTTGCTCCTGCTGTACTTTCCCCGCGAGGTCGGCCTTCGCAGCATCTCCCGTATCGTCTGATCCAGGCTTTTGATAGTAGGTCAAATAGGGCATGAACGGTGTGACCTCAAAGGGCATTTTGTCCCGGGCCGAAATCAGCGGGAGGGGCTTTGCCTTGAGCAACGTGACCTGGTCAGTCCATGAATCGAGCTTGATGCGCGCGCCGATCGGCAGCGCCGAGATTTGATCGAGCTTGGTAGGCTCGAGCGAAGGCGCTGAACTGATCAACTGCGTATACAGGAAGACGCGGTTGCCGATGTGGGGATTGATCAGGGCCTGCAGCGCAGTCGATTCGGTGTTGAGTTCCTTTAGGAAAAGGCCGGCGCTCGCAAGCTTGTCCTTGTACGGCGAATTCTTAAGCAGCTCAAGCGCCTTCTGGCTGGCCAGTTGCACCTGATCCGGGTTGTCGCGGAACGAGAAGTGGCTGAGGGCGTCCACGGTCGACACATTGGTCACGTCGTTGAAGCCCCATTCGTCTGTGGCGGGCTTGGTGACGATGATGTCGGCCAGTTCCTCGGCCAGCATGGTAGCCAGGCTGGCCTCGTCCGGAAGGACGTCCAGCAAGCCGCGGCTTAGCACAATCGTGTGGCCGATGGTAAAGGACTCGAGGGTGGTGGTGAGCAGGACGCGGCAGTGGACCTCCGGCTCCACATCCAGGTTGTTCGTCACTTCGAGGTTGTTGACGACGGTTTCCATCACTTTATCCACTTCGCCGGGGGGCGCGAGCAAGCCCACGCGTTGCAGACGGTCGATCACGTTCACCTCGGCCTCATGCTGCCATTCGCGCTCCGCTTCGAGGGGGGAACGGTCCTGCTGCGTGGCGGCTTGGTCCTGAATGGCCGTAGGTGATTCGATGATCAGGTCGCTGAACTCCGATTCGCGGCTCACATTCTGCAAATCGTAGCCCCACAAGCGCGTCTGCGATTTGAAGCGCAGATGTTCGGCCATGGTGTCGGTATCGGTCGACTCCTGGCTATAGATAAACGAAGGGAGCCAGAGACCCGGCTGCACGTTGGAGCGCCAGCTATCGAAATGGAGGTTATAGCCGTGTATGGACGCAAGAGGCAGGTAGACGCCATTGAACCGCACAATCGTGAAGTTTTGTTCTTCGGCCCAGATGCGCCCGTCGAAGCGCCCTTTTCCTGATTTCGGAAGCGGCTTGACATCGAACACGAGACATTTCACTCCGCCCAGGAATTCCTTGCCCACATACTCGAATTGATAGTGCCCGCGGTCGAATCCATAGGCGTCCAGGTAAATCATCTGCAGAAAACCCGCCGGAACAAACTCGGACCGGAAGTAGTCGCCCAGATGCGCGAGTGGATTGAGCGAATCCATTCGGCCCTTTTTCTTCGTGAGCATCGAGGTGTCAACAATTCCCTGCATCAGGTTTGCCTGGCCCAGGAAATAATGGTCGACCGACGGCACGGCGCCCAAATCCTTGTCCGGCTTCATTTCTTGAATATAGGTTTCGACAATCGGAGTGAAGTGCCGGATGCTGGCTACTTCCTGGTGCTCGCGCGCGATGATGCGATCAACCGCCTGGTTTGCCGTGGTGACCGGAGCCGCGGCCGCCGCGGTTTCGGCCTGCGGTTGAGTCTGGTCCGTTGTTTGCGTTTGCGCCGATGCCGCGCTCGACAGGGCACCCAAGGCAATTACTGACAAAAAGAGGCGCTTCCCCGTGCCCATTGCAATTTCTCCCTTCCGCACTTCAGTACGCCAATTCGAATACGATGTGGACGACGGCTGTTGAATCCACCGGTTGGCCCTGTTGCTGGGCAGGGCGGAAGCGGATCTGGCGGGCTGCGGCTTCGGCGGCGTCATTCAAACCATAGCTCAACCCCTGCACAACACGCTGCACTTCCACCTGGCCAGCGGCAGTGAAAACAACCTGTAAAAGAACTTCGCCTTCGATCCTTTTGGCGAGAGCCTCATTCGTATATTGCGGTTTCGGTTTGAACAGGATTTCAACCGGTGTCGTTGTCGGAGCCGCGGCCGCTACTCGCTTCACTTGGGGGGCCGGTGCTTGCTGGTCGCCAAACACACCTTGCTGGACACCCCCGCGGCCTCCCGAGCCGTTGCCGCCGGTTGCGATACCGTTGCCAAACCCGGTGCTGGCCACCACTCCACGCGCTCCCTTTGCGCCGCCTGTGCCATTCCCATAGCCCGGTCCGGCGGGGAGATCGTAGCTTCCAAGCTGATTCATATTGATAGCTCGATCCCTCTTGCCATTGTCCGGCACACTATTCGGATCACCAAACCCGCCCGTCTGGACCGCCTCACGCGGCTTCTTCAATGTGGGAATCGCCGAACTGCCCATCGGAGCCGGCTCGGGGAATACTTTTGCGACTTGCGCCATGTCCGGCGCCTGCACATTCTTGTGAACCGCCACGGACTTGACGATGGGAGTTGTGATGACAGGGTTATAGATTTTTGGCTTCGGAGGGACGACCTCTACCGGTTTGGGAATTTCCTTGACTACCTCCCGCTTCACCGGCGTTGGCTGCGGCGGCTGCGGCTTCCAAGCCTCGATATGCGGAGCCTCAAGGGGAGTGATCAAATATCGCTTCACAGCGTCGAGCTTCTGCGGCATCAGCATCGGCAACACCACGATTACCGCCACCGCAATGAATTCCAGCCCAAATCCTACCCCGAAGGAGCCCCAGCGGTTCTCGCCGTTAGGAAGTATCGCGTCGCTTAGGACCGTCCCATTGGCTGCCCGTGCCATAGGTATCACCCCATTTTGGTGCGCGTTAAGACAAAAATACGCCCCCTCATCAGTACTAAACCAAAGGGCTGGGATAAATAGAACTCCAGTACCATTCTACCCCCAAAAGTGCCGAAAGCGATAACGCAACGAATGGGGGCTGCTGCCATAGTCGGCGGGCCGCGTTCCGGATTGGAACAGAAAATCAGCCGGCTGCTTCCTTACTGCAACCAACGTGCCAACCGGCTATCGGTTCCAAAATTTCTGCCCTTGACTCGCTTCTTCTGTCCGCTCGGTGAAACGGCATTGCCAATCTCAACCTAGAAACCGAATCTTTCGGCCTGAGAGCCGCCCCGAGAAGCAGCCGCAGGGCGCGGCCTCCGGTACACCGCGTCCTGCGACAGGATGCTTGCTTGCGAGACTCTTTAGTGCGAGCCAATGACAATATAATTCGTTACGCCACCATGGTTCACAAGCAGGAGCACAGCCTCTTTGCCGGATCCGGCCAGCGCCTGCCTGTACTCTTCGATGTTGTTCACCGCTTTATGGTTGACTTCCTGGATTACGTCGCCCTGGCCGAGGCCGGCCGCCGCCGCGTCGCTCGAGGGATCTACTGAAGAAACGACAACGCCGTGCGTCCCGGGCGGTAAATTCAACTGCTGCGCGATGTCGGGGGTCAGGTCTTGCACCTCGACGCCTTCGAGTGCGCCAGCGCTGTTTTCTTCTGCGCCGCCCTTCGCTTCCTTGTCAGGGAGTTCCCCGAGAGTGACGCTGACGTCCTGGGTCTTGCCGTCACGCCAGATCTGAAGATGGACGGTGGAACCCGGGGCGGTCTCCGAAACGCGCAAAGAAAGCTGCTCGCGATCATTGAGGGGTTCACCGTTCAATTGCAGAATGATGTCGCCGCGCTTCAATCCGGCGCGTGATGCCGGCATGTCCGCCGTAACGTCTCCGACCAGCACGCCTCCAATTTGATTCAATCCGAACTGCTTCGCGATATCCGGAGTGACGTTTTGAATGTAGATGCCGAGATAGCCGCGCACGACCTTCCCGTGAGCTACAAGCTGATCCATCACGGAACGGACCATATTGACGGGGATCGCAAGGCCAACGCCTTCGTTCCCGCCGCTTTCCCCGCCCGTTACGATAGCGGTGTTGATGCCGACCAGATTGCCGTGGAGATCAATCATGGCTCCGCCGGAGTTTCCGGGATTGATCGCCGCATCGGTCTGAATGAAATCTTCATAATTCTCGATTTCTCCGTTCAAGCTGCGGCCCGTAGCGCTCACGATGCCCATCGTGGCCGTCTCGCCGACTCCGAAGGGATCGCCGATGGCCAGGACGACGTCGCCGACCTGGAGCTTCGAAGAATCGCCAAATGCCAGCGTGGGCAAATCCGTGGCATCGATTTTCAGCACGGCGACGTCCGTCTTCGGGTCGGTGCCCACGACCTTGGCCTGAAACTCCCGCTTGTCGCTCAGATGCACCTTGATATCGGACGCGCCGTCAATTACGTGATTGTTCGTCAGGATCGTCCCGTCCGATGTGACGATCACGCCCGAGCCGAGGCTCTCTTCTCTTTGCGGCTGCGGTTGCGCTTGCCCGAACTGGTCGCCGAAAAACTGGCGAAAGAAGGGGTCGTTGAAGAACGGCATCTGGGGACCCGCCCCCTGCTTCACGATCTTGGATGTGGTGATATTCACCACCGCCGGGAGCACCGGCTTCAGAACCGATGCGAAACCGTTGGAGAAGCTCCCTAGAGACACGGGCCCCGCATCGCGTGCAACGGTGATGTCGAGCTTCGGCGCGCCGAAGACCGGATGGCCGGTCCAATTCCTCAATCCCAATGCCAGCACTCCCCCGACGGCCAGCGCCGCCAGGACCACGACCGTGGCCACCCAGCGGGGTATATGCCATTCACTGCTTTTCATTGCTTTCTCCTTTGTCTGCCCGGGATCCTGCCGTGGCGGCCCCGGAGTATGAATGTGTTAGACGCGGGCCGCCGCGATTCGTTTACCGCGCTCAAGTGCTTCTCTGAAAGCGCCCGGCCACCTTCTTTATTATAGATGATAAAACCGCGGCGGGAGTGACTTGGGGGAACATACGTGCAGTTCCGTGCGCTCGAAAGATGGCACTTTCGGTCCTCCGGAGCATCTAAGCTATGGTTATGCCGCTCTACCGCCTTTCCTCCCCAGGCGCGTATAATTATGGGAGGAAATCCAAAAAAGGATGTACATTTATGACCCAGACTTCCGCACAAGGAGCCGCTCCGCAAATGACTTATAGCTTGCCGCCTCTCCCCTATTCTTTCGATGCGCTCGAACCGTATATTGACGCGAAGACCATGGAAATCCACCATGACAAGCATCATGCGGCCTACGTCACAAACCTGAACAAGGCCCTCGAAGGCCTTACCGATCTTCAGAACCTCCCGGTAGAGCAACTGCTCGCGCAAATCGGCAAAGTCCCGGAAAACGTTCGTACCGCCGTGCGCAACAATGGCGGCGGACACATGAACCACTCGATGTTTTGGAAGATCATGAAGAAGGGCGGCGGTGGCGAGCCGGGCGGGGACCTTGCGAAGGCCATTCAATCGGCTTTCGGCAGCTTCGCCGACTTCAAGACGAAGTTCAATCAGGCGGCGCACCACGCGGTTCGGCTCCGGCTGGGCCTGGCTGCTCATGCGCGACGGCAAGCTGGCTATCGAATCCTCTGCCAACCAGGATAATCCCATCATGGACGGCGGCCGTGCGTTCTTCGGACTGGATGTGTGGGAGCACGCCTACTACTTGAAATACCAGAACCGCCGGCCCGAATACATCGAGGCTTGGTGGAACGTCGTCAACTGGGAGCAAGTGGCCGAGAATTACTCCCAGGCGAAGAAATAAGCTGCGCCCCCCGGAATGAAGATAAAGGAGGCTCGGGGGTGGGCCAAGCCTCCTGGGGGTGAAGCAGGGGAACCAACTACGGCCTCCGGCGCGGCGCGTGTCCCATAGCGCACCACGCCTTCGGCCACGCTCCATCCAACCCATCGCGGCGGAAAAAGTTGCAGGCGGTTTAACGAACCGTGCGCGCCGCATTGCTCCTGTTGTTCCTCTGATTCCTTGCTGGCACCGTCTCCGGGCTAGCATAGCGGGAGCGCTGCTGTGGCCGGGCCTTGCCCCTCGCACAATACGGCAACCCCACCCTATGGCGCGCGTATCAGCCGCTGCGAGCCAGTAGCGGAGCCTGCAAAACCCAAAGGCCGAACACACACCTCTCTAACCCAGCGAGGGGGCTATTTCCCTTTACGCCGCGTGGCCTCTTGACGCAACCGTTGAAATGTGTAAACTGCGGTTTTCCACAATGGCGACAATGGCCAACCCGATGGAGGAGGCGCTGCAGGATTTGGAGTTCCCGCAGCGCGAAGCGGCCTTTTTCTACGGCCTATTCTTGCGCGGGCATTCCGCCGAAGAACTGCGCCGGGATATCGAGGTTCCCGTGGCCGTGCTGGCCAAATGGGACCGCGAGACGGAACGCGAGCCGGAATTGCGCTCGCGCCTCGAACGCATGCTGCGCTATCGCCAGCACGTTCTGGGAATTTTTGAGAAACTGATCTGCCACGACGCCGCCACGCAGCGGCTTCAATAGTTCCGATTTTTCCTGATCGGGTGGCACTCCCTTGCGTTGACTCCGCGTGGTGGCTTGTCTACACTTTTTTCGATCGCTCTTCCCAGCCCGCGTGTGCCGCTCCCCGGTAGCTCAATGGCAGAGCATTCGGCTGTTAACCGAAGGGTTGCTAGTTCGAGTCTAGCCCGGGGAGCCATCTCTCACATGGCATTCTTTGTCTACGTGCTCGCGAATCCTCAAGGTAAGTGCTATGTCGGCCAGACTGCCGATCTGCAGCGGCGCCTCGCACAGCACAACGATCCCAGTTGCCGATTGACCCTCCACACCAAGCGCCACAGTGGGCCTTGGCGCCTGCTACACTTCGAAGAACTTCCCTCCCGCTCAGCTGCGATGCAACGAGAAAAAGAACTCAAGTCGGGCAAAGGGCGGGAATGGATCCGGCGCATGCTTTTGCCCGGCTGTTAATTCGCCGCGGCGAATTGCTAGTTCGAGTCTAGCCCGGGGAGCCAAATTTTTGCCCTCGTAAAAAGAACTATGGGCTGGCTTCGAGCGTGGCTTTGATGCTCGCAAGTGCGTTTTGAAGATTTGAGACCGAGCGGCCCACCGCGACATGCCGAACGACGGACCCTTTTATTCCCGTCAGACCCGTCTGCTCCGAACCCATGGCCATAATCAGATAGAAGCCGGGCTGCTTCGGGTCGTCATCCCCGCGGACACAGAACGACATATCGAGCGCGGTCTCGAAGTAGTGGCTCGAATAGAGCTGCTTTTCGGCGACGGCGTAGGCGAGCTGGTCGCCAGGCTTCCCGCGCAGGGTCACCATCTGCACGACACGCAGCGTGGGCTTCAGTCCGAATTTCACCCGCGCCCAATAGAACGTGTCCTCGACGTTCGCGGGCCTCGCCTGGGGATAGGCGAGAAGATAGTGGTAGAAATCCGGCAGGTAGACGGGCAGGGCCTTGTCGTAGCTGAGCATGTAGGCGAACTGGTCGGCGACCTCGGTCGGGTCGTGCTTATCGTTATAAACCCCCAGGGCGTCGTTGCCCTGGCGCTGGTAGGCGAGCAGACGCTCGAGCGCCCTTTTGTGCACGAGTTGATTCACTTGATCGTCCACGTCGGGGACGGACCAATCGATGGATTGCTGAAACTGTTGGATGGCGCTCCCGGGCAACTGAATCTGGCAGTCGCCCGGCTTGCAATTCTTCAAGGCCTGGACCTCATCGCTCGTGAACGCAAAACCATTCAAATCAGAAGGCCGTGGTAGATCGCTGAACACGCCGAGCGCAAGATAATTGGGAAGCTTGCGAAGGCGGTCGAAATCGTGCGCAAATTTAAGGTAGCTCTCGGGAGCAGCGTGGATGTAGACCGCCCCCCACAGGAAGACCTCGGCCGGGGTGCGGGATGGCAGGTTCTTCGCGAAGGGCTGTCCGCTTCGAATGGCGGCGATCTGGTCGGCGCTCAGGCCGACGTACTGGTGGAAGTATGTTACCAAGTCAGGATTCGACTGAGAAGAGCCGGTCAGCGCGGCGGCGGTTAGCAGGATCAGCGCCAAGACCCCCCGAATTTTGTTGCGATTAGAATGGGTCGCCATCGTTTATTTTCAATCAGTTAGGATGATTTCTATTCGCGCGAGTTGCGATTAGAATACTGCAGAGGTCCGAGGTCAGAAGTTGGATGTTGGAGGGTCCGTCCGAGGCCGGCAGGCCCGCAAGAGCAGTCTTGAGGAGATTCGCAAATTCTTCGCCTTCTCCCCCGTCGACCCCCCTCCCTGTTTTGTTGTGGGTAGAAAAAATTAAGTTATTGATATCAGGGGTGTTACGGGGAGTTCTGTTTCCTCGCGTGTTGCGAGTAGAAATAGGGGAATTGAAGGGGGTGAAGGAGGTAAAGGAGGTAAAGGAGGAGCCCCTAGGAAAGGGGTTGGATTGGCTTTTAAGTATCATGCCACATTATAACATGGCTGTCAAGTCGGCCCCGGCGGTGACGTTCCGCAAGTCCTTTTGAAACTGGTTGTTAGAACCCTTAGACGGGTGCGGTGAGGATGCGATTTTGGGTGGATGAGAAGCACGTCGAGCACACTGCAACCTTTGTTGACGAGGCGTTCGCTATGCGGGCGTCATGCGTCCGTAAGGATAGTATGGGCGTCCGCTTGAATATTAGCTGCTATCTGCCTATAATTAGCACTTGGGAGATGCGGATGGACGACGATCAGAAGTATACGTATTTTGCGAAAATAAACTCCGCCTTCACACCCGAGGCACCGATAGACAGCAGAGACCTTTTCGCAGGAAGGGTGAAGGAGCGGGACAAGGTGGTCAATGCCATCTTCCAGCGGGGCGCACATGTCGTGCTTTTCGGCGAGCGGGGAGTCGGCAAAACATCCCTCACAAACACGATTTATGATTTTCTGGTGGCGGCTATCGGCAAGAGCCGACTACTCGATGGCACGAGTAACGTGCTCACAGCGTATGAATTTTGAGGCAATTTGGAAGACCATATTTCGTTCCTTAGCAATCGAATACGAAGAAAAGGAAATGACTCTTGATGCGTGGCTCGAAGCAAATCCGCACGCCGAGAATGTCCGCGAAACGATCTCCATCCTATCGAATCCTTCAATCATAGTGATTGACGAGATCGACCAAATCACTGACCGGGAAACCCAGAAAGCTCTGGCGGATACGGTCAAGACACTTTCCGACAACTCAATACAAACGACCTTAATCATGGTAGGGGTCGCCGATTCCTTAGACCAACTTATCGAGGATCATGCCTCGATAGATCGCGCTATCATCCAAGTTCGCATGCGGCGGATGTCGAAAAATGAGCTTCTGGAGATCGTTGACAAGGGGCTTGAAAAATGTGAATTGAAGGTTGAACCGGATGTAAGGGGGAGACTCGCCGATTACTCACAAGGATTGCCCTCATACACTCATTTGCTAGCCAGGGAGGCCGCCCTTTCTGCCGTAAAGGATGATCGTGTGCGCATCACGCTGCAGGACCTTACATGCGCCGTCAAAGAAGCGGTCGATAGTCAACTCGGGACACATCTAACGGCATACATGGACGCAGTGTCTGCTCCACGCGGAATCAACTTCAAGCCAGTATTATTGGCATGCGCTTTGGCGGAGAAAGATGAGAAAGGTTTTTTTTATGCAACCAATGTAACCCAACCGCTGCGAGCGATCACCGGGAAGGATTACAGCATTCCGGCTTTCGCAAGACATCTGAAAGATTTTTCAGAGAAGCGCGGGCCAATTCTGGAGCAGACTGGGCGCAAATATCGTTTTCGAAAGCCGCTGATGGAACCATACGTGATACTGCGCGGGTTAGCTGATGGACTGATTAAAGAGGAGCAGCTCACGCGCCCTTCGGCGAGTTCCAGCGAGCCAGAGCAGCTCTTGTTGCTATCTGCCGCCGCTTCTCAGGGGTCAAGGCGACAGCCCTAGCCTTTCCGCCCTTTAGACTACCTGATTGCCCCTTACGGGGTGAGGGCCTGCATTTTTGCTGGCTGGCCGCACCCTCTATCTCGCCAATGGCAGTATCGCGAATCCGCTTGGCCATTTGGCTCGGGTCGTGAGGATGCTTTGGCATGAATACAGTATGCCATATCCCTGAGCCCCAGTTGTAAAAAGCCGAAGGTGGCGGGGCGAAGGGTTGCCGGTCGGCGGCATCCCGATGCAAGGCATCGGGACGCAGAAAACGCGGAAGCCGCCGGAACGTAAAAGGCCCGGCAAGTTGTAGCGATACTGAGGCAGTCTTTATGTCGGAGCTGAAGCTCCGACCCCCTAAATGGCGGGAGGTTTTCGGCACGGCTGAAGGCGGGCACAGCGTGCTGTGCCCCTACAAGAGGACGCCAGAGCCATGCCCTGACACAAAACAGGGGAACTTCACAGGGCTGAAGCCCAATTGATAATGCGTACGGTACGCCGGGGCTGAAAGCCCCGGCCTCCTATAGAGAAATGCATCGAACTTACAGGGCAGCCGGCTACGCGTCGAGGCGGCTGGGGTCTTCAAATAGGCGTGCGGTGGCGGCGCCGAAGATAACGCCTCCGATGTGTGCCAGGTACGCCACTCCGCCCGTCTGGGCTGTGGCCACCGTCCCGGCGCTGAAGAGCTGGGTGAGAAACCAGAAGCCGATTAGAAGCGCGGCCGGGATCATGGTGATGCGCACGAACACGAAGATTACCAGGATCGAGCGAATCTGATCGCGAGGGTATGTGACCAGAAATGCGCCCATGACTGCGGCAATGGCGCCGCTCGCTCCCAGGTTGGGAACCGTGGAGTGGGGGCTGGCCACGATCTGGGCCAGCATAGCCACCAGCCCACCGAGAATATAGAACGCAAAATAGCGGAATGGGCCCATGGCGTCTTCAATCTCGGGGCCAAAAGCCCACAGGAAGATCATGTTGCCGATGATGTGGGACCAACTGGCGTGCATGAACATGGCCGTCAGGATGGTGATCCAATGATGGCCTGCGAATATATCGGCTGGGACCGCCGACCACTTGAGCACGAATGCATCCCCACCCCTCAGTTCGAACAGGAAGACGATCACGTTCACGAGGATGATCGCGGCCGTGACGACGGGAAAACGCGTGGGCCGTCGAGATGCGTCGGTAAGGGGAATCAAACCGCCCATGGCGTTTTCCTCCGGCTCACGGAACACGCATCACAAAGGGCGGACGCGCCCGTGGAATTGGTCCCGGATTATACACCCGCGGGCGGTTTTTCCGAGGCAAATGAGGATGGGTCGCCGCTCAAAGGCGCCCCCAAAAAAATCCGGTTTGAGGTGAAGATGCACTTCTTAGACTGTGGCGGTTGGGTGTATATTATGTGTTTACCGTCCGCAGGGGGCATGGCTACAGCTGACTCTTGACGGCCCCCTGATGATGCCGGGACATTTGAGGATGAACGCAAACGATCCAATTCGGGGCCTGCCTGCGGCTCAAGGGCTGTATAGCCCGCAGAATGAGCATGATGGGTGTGGTATCGGGTTTGTGGCCAATATTGAGGGCAAGAAGAGCCACGACATCGTCTCGAAGGGCATACAGATCCTGATCAACCTGACGCATCGCGGCGCCTGCGGCTGCGATCCGGAGACGGGCGATGGCGCGGGGATACTGATCCAGATCCCCCATACCTTCTTCGAGCGCGAATGCGCGCGCCTCGGGTTCACGCTGCCCGCGCCCGGCGAGTATGGGGTGGGAATGATATTTCTTCCAGTGGACCGCCAGGAGCGCATCCTCTGCGAAGGCATACTCGAGAGGATCGCGCGCGAGCACGGGCTGACCGTGCTCGGATGGCGCGACACTCCGATTGACAGCAACACCATCGGGCGGCTGGCGCGCAGCACGCAACCCTACATCGAGCAGATTTTCATCCGCCGCGCCCCGGGCATGGACACGGACGCGCTGGAGCGCAAGCTCTACGTGGTGCGCAAGCAAGTGGAAGCCGCCGTGGCGCAGTCCGATTTGAAGGAGAAGGACTTCTTCTACGTCCCTTCCCTTTCCGCGCGAACGATTGTGTACAAGGGGCTGCTGCTGGCTCCGCAGATCAAGCACTTCTATAAGGAGCTCTCCGATACCGCGGTGATGAGCGCGCTGTGCCTGGTGCATCAGCGCTTCTCGACGAACACGTTCCCGAGCTGGCAACTGGCGCATCCCTACCGGTACATTTGTCACAACGGCGAAATCAACACGCTGCGCGGGAATATCAACTGGATGTACGCGCGGCAATCCACGCTGGCTTCCCCGCTGTTCGGCAAAGACATGGAAAAGCTGCTCCCCATCATCACGCCGGGCGGCAGCGACTCCGCCATGCTCGATAATGCCGTGGAGCTGCTCACGATGGGCGGCCGCAGCATTCCGCACGTGATGTCCATGCTGATCCCGGAAGCGTGGGACCGCGATACGGCCATGCCCGAGGACGTCAAGGCATTCTACGAATATCATGCCTCGCTGATGGAGCCCTGGGACGGTCCTGCTGCCGTGGCGTTCACCGACGGACGCGTGATCGGCGCGAAGCTCGATCGCAATGGTCTGCGCCCCGGGCGGTACGTGGTGACCTCCGATGGGCTGGTCATCATGGCTTCGGAAGCGGGTGTGCTGCCGATCAAGCCGGAGGATATCCGCATGAAGGGGCGCCTGGCGCCGGGCCGCATCCTGCTGGTGGATACCGAGCGGAAGCGCTTGATCTCCGATGAAGAAGTGAAAAAGCAACTGGCGGCGCGGCAGCCTTACGCCCGGTGGCTCAAGGAAAACCAGATCACGCTGGACTATCTTCCCACGCCCGATCCGGCGCACGTGCAGCCTACGGATCATGAAACCATACTGATGCGGCAGCGCGCCTTCGGCTACACGGACGAAGACCTGAGAACCATCCTGCTGCCCTCGGCCTTGAAGAGCGAGGAGCCGGTGGGGTCCATGGGGATAGACACGCCGCTGGCTTGCCTATCGGACAAGCCCCAATCGCTCTTCAGCTACTTCAAGCAGGCGTTCGCGCAGGTGACCAACCCGGCGATTGATTCGATTCGCGAAGACCTGGTGATGTCGCTCAATAGCTACATCGGACGCGAGGGAAACATCCTCGAAGAGACGCCCAAGAACTGCCACACGCTGAAGCTGCGGCACCCGATCATCTCGAATTGGAGGCTCGAAAAGCTGCGGCGCGTGAAGTGGGGCGATTTCCTGGCCACTACACTCTCCGCGCTCTTCCGCGTGGATGGCGGCGAGAACGAACTCGAGTGGGCTTTGGAGACACTTTGCCGCCAGGCTTCGGAGGCGATCCGGTCCGGCTACACACTGCTGATTATCTCCGACCGCGGCGTGGATGAGTCCAACGCGCCCATCCCCAGCCTGCTGGCGCTTTCGGCGGTGCACAACCATTTGATCCGCGAAAAAACGCGCAATCAGGTGGCGCTGATCGTCGAATCCGGAGAACCCCGCGAGGTGATGCATTTCGCGCTGCTGCTGGGGTACGGCGCGAGCGCCGTGAACCCATACCTTGCGATCGAAACTTTGGAGAACCTTTACGAGGACGGCCGGTTCCCCGCCGATTACACCTGGGACAAGGCTTTTAAGAGCTACATGAAGGCGGTGGATAAAGGTCTGCTCAAGACATTCTCGAAAATGGGGATCTCCACGCTGCAGAGTTACCAGGGCGCGCAGATCTTCGAGGCCATTGGGCTGAACCGGCAGCTCGTCGAACGCTACTTTACCGGCACGTCCTCGCGTATCGAAGGCGTGAGCATCGAGGTGCTGGCGCGCGAAGCGCTGATGAAGCACGAGTTTGCCATGCAGCCGCCGAGCGAATCGGCGACGGAACTTCGCGTGGGCGGAGAATATCAGTTCCGGCTGGGCGGCGAGCGCCACCTGCTGAATCCGCTGACGGTGAGCAAGCTGCAGCACGCCGTGCGGCAATCGAAATTCGAGACGTTCGAGGAGTTCGCGGCCATCGTGAACCAGGAGAACCGCGAGTTGCAGATGCTGCGAGGCATGTTCGATTTCAAGCCGGCCGGACCGCCGGTTCCCCTGGGCGATGTGGAGCCCGCGGCTGCGATTGTGAAGCGATTTGCGACGGGCGCGATGTCGTTCGGCTCGATCAGCAAGGAAGCGCACGAGACGCTGGCCATCGCCATGAACCGCATCGGCGGAAAATCGAACACCGGCGAAGGCGGCGAGGATGAGGCGCGCTATCACCCCGACGCGAACGGAGATCTGCGCCGCAGCGCCATCAAGCAGGTGGCTTCGGCGCGTTTTGGCGTCACCGCTGAATATCTGGTGAACGCGGACGATTTGCAGATCAAGATCGCGCAGGGCGCGAAGCCCGGCGAAGGCGGCCAGTTGCCGGGCCACAAAGTGGACGAAGTCATTGCGCGCGTGCGCCACTCGATTCCCGGAGTGGGGCTGGTTTCACCGCCTCCGCATCACGATATCTATTCCATCGAGGATCTGGCGCAGCTCATCCACGACCTCAAGAACGCCAATCCGCGCGCGCGCATCTCCGTGAAACTTGTGGCCGAATCGGGCGTGGGCACGGTGGCGGCGGGCGTGGCGAAGGCCCACGCCGACGTGATCCTCATCAGCGGCTACGATGGCGGCACGGGCGCTTCGCCCATCAGCTCCATCCGGCACGCCGGCGTTCCCTGGGAGCTGGGACTTTCGGAGACGCAGCAGGTGCTGGTGCTGAACGATCTGCGCAGCCGCGTGCGGCTGCAGGTGGACGGCAAACTGCAAACCGGCCGCGATGTGGCGATTGCGGCCCTGCTGGGGGCGGAGGAGTTCGGGTTCTCGACCGCGCCCCTGATTTCGATGGGCTGCATCATGATGCGCAAATGCCACCTGAACACCTGCCCGGTGGGCGTGGCGACGCAGGATCCGGAGCTGCGCAAGAAATTCCAGGGCCAGCCCGAGAACGTGATCAATTTCTTTTTCTTCGTCGCCGAGGATTTGCGGAGGGTGATGGCCGAGCTCGGTTTCCGAACTGTGGACGAAATGGTCGGCCGCGTGGATTGCCTGGTGCAGCGCCAGGATATCGACCACTGGAAAGCGAGCGGGATTGATCTTTCCGCGATTCTCTACAATCCTCCGGTGCCGAGCCACGTGGGGCGCCGCTGCCAGATCGCGCAGGATCATGGCCTCGCAAACGCGCTGGATCGCAAGCTGATCGAAATGACGCATGAGGCGATCGAGAATCGCACGCCGGTTTCGCTCAGCATGCCCATACGGAACATTCACCGCACCGTGGGCACGATGTTGAGCGGCGAGATTGCCCGCCGCTATGGCGCCGCGGGCCTGCCCGAGGACACAATTCGCGTGCAGTTCACCGGCTGCGCCGGACAGAGCTTCGGCGCGTTCCTGGCGAAGGGAGTAACGCTCACGCTCGAAGGAGACGGCAACGATTACGTGGGCAAGGGGCTTTCCGGCGGCAGGCTGATTATCTACCACCCGCGCAAGTCGGAGTTCGTGCTGGAAGAGAACATCCTGATCGGCAACGTGTGCCTCTATGGCGCCACGAGCGGCGAGGCCTTCTTCGGCGGCATGGCGGGGGAACGCTTTGCGGTGCGCAATTCCGGCGCCACGGCCGTCGTCGAAGGCGTGGGCGACCACGGCTGCGAATATATGACCAAGGGACTGGTGGTCGTGCTGGGCCAGACGGGCCGGAATTTCGCCGCGGGCATGACCGGGGGAATCGCCTACGTGCTGGATCAGTTGGGGGATTTCCCGACGCTGCGCTGCAATCGAACGGAGGTGGATCTCGAGCCGGTGGTAGAGCAGTGCGACATTGACAAGCTCTACGAGCTGATCGCGCGCCACGGCGAATTCACCGATAGCCCGCAGGCCAAATGGATTCTTGAAAACTGGAATGTGATGCTGCCGAAATTCATCAAGGTGTTTCCGCACGAATACAAGCGCGTGCTGGGAATACCGCGCGTTCCTCCGGGAATGCTCCTCGGCCAGACCGGAAAGCCGCCGGGCGGGCAGGAGAAGGTGATCCGTGGGTAAGGTCACCGGATTTAAGGATTACGCGCGAGAGGTGCCGACGCGGCGTCCCGTCGAGGAGCGCGTCAACGACTATTTCGAGGTCTATCAGCCGTTCCCGGAAGAGAAGGTGCGCGTGCAAGCGGCGCGCTGCATGGATTGCGGCATTCCCTTCTGCCACACGGGCTGCCCGGTGAACAACATTATTCCCGACTGGAACGACCTGGCGTATCGCGATGAGTGGAAGGAAGCGATTCGCGTGCTGCACTCCACGAATAATTTCCCGGAGTTTACCGGACGCATCTGCCCGGCGCCCTGCGAGGCGGCTTGCGTGCTGGGCATCAATGAGCCGCCGGTGACGATCAAGGTGATCGAAAAGACGATCGTCGAACACGCCTGGAAAGAAGGCTGGATCAAGCCGGAAATCCCCGAAACGCGCACGGGCAAGCGAGTTGCGGTGGTGGGGTCCGGTCCGGCAGGGCTTGCGGCCGCGCAGCAATTGAATCGCGCCGGGCATTCGGTGGTGCTCTTCGAGAAGGCCGACCGCATCGGCGGGCTTTTGCGCTACGGCATTCCCGATTTCAAAATGGAGAAGCACGTCCTCGACCGCCGGCTGGAACAGATGGCCGCGGAGGGCGTTTGCTTTGAAACCTGCGCCCATGTGGGGGGCAACGTGCCCGTCCAGGATCTTCGCAAGGAATTCGACGCGATTTTGCTGGCGGGAGGAGCGGAAAATCCGCGCGATTTGAATGTGCCGGGACGCGAACTCAGAGGCATCCACTTCGCCATGGACTTTCTGCCTCAACAGAACAAGCGCAACGCCGGCGACGAGGTGCGGGACCAAATCCTGGCCACGGACAAGCGCGTGATCATCATCGGCGGCGGCGACACGGGCGCGGATTGCCTGGGCACCTGCCACAGGCAAAAGGCGCGCGACATACACCAATTCGAGATTATGCCCATGCCGCCCCAGGAGCGCGCCCCCAGCACTCCGTGGCCAATGTGGCCGCTCCAATTGCGCACGGAGAGTGCCCACGAAGAAGGCGGCCGGCGCGATTGGGCCATAGCGACAACGAGGTTTACCGGCGACGAAAATGGCCACGTGAATCAGTTGCACGCCATTCGCGTGGGTCCGGCGCCCAAGTTTGAGCCCATGCCGGGAACGGAATTCCCCATGGACGCGGATTTGGTCCTGCTGGCGCTCGGTTTCACTGGCCCCGTGAAAAAGGGCATGATCGAGCAGTTGGGCGTAAATCTGGATGCGCGCGGCAATGTGGCCACGAACGGGAGCTACATGAGTTCGGAGCCGGGCATCTTCGCGGCCGGCGATGCGCGCCGCGGGCAGTCGCTGGTGGTGTGGGCCATTTCCGAAGGGCGCAGCGCCGCGCGAGCGATGGACCAATACCTGATGGGCCGCACCCACCTGGGATAATTTCCGCTTTTAAATCTTCCGCTTCCCGCCGGGATTTAGCGCGATATGAGTGTCTGAACCAGATCCGATTCCAGATTCAGGTGATGGGTTTCCATCTCCGTGCGGACGCGCTCGAAGGCTTCGTCCACGGTATCGGCGAATTGCAGCAGCTTGTATTCGGACTCGTTGATCGTGCCGGTGCGGACCATGTGGCGCCAGTCGAGCACCTTATCCCAATATTTCCGGCCGTAGATGAGGATCAAAAGATTCTTGGGAAGCTTTTGCGTTTGGAGCAGGGTGAGCATTTCCCAAAGTTCGTCCATGGTGCCGAAGCCGCCGGGAAAAACGATCAGGGCCTTGGCGATCTGCGCGAACCAGAGCTTGCGCATGAAGAAATAGTGGAAGCAGAAATTGAGGTCCGGGCTGATGTAGGGATTGGGCCGCTGCTCGTGGGGAAGCTGGATGCTCAGTCCCACCGAGGAGCCGCCCGCTTCGGCGGCGCCGCGGTTGGCCGCTTCCATGATGCCGGGGCCGCCGCCTGAACAGATGACGAACCGCTTGGGGGCCGAGCCGAGGGTCATGCCCCAGGACGTGATGCGGTGGGAAAGCTCGCGCGCGTCCTCGTAATAGCGCGACATCTGGACGATGGATCTGGCCGCGCCGATCTTGGCGCGCCATTCGCGGGTGCGCCGGCCGCGCGACTCGCGCCGCAATTTCTTGAGGTGGACGAGTGAGTGTTCGCGCGATTGAATGCGCGCCGAGCCGAACATCACGATGGTGTCGCCCACGCCCGCGCGGCGGAGCCGGCCCAGCGGATCGAGATATTCGGCGAGGATGCGCAGCGGCCGCGCCCCTCCGCTTTCCATGAATGCGGGATCGTAATAGGCCAGACTGGCCTGCGGCAGATGGCCGGAACGCTTCATGATTCCCCCTCGATAAGGCAGCGGGGACATTCTATCCCGGTCTTCGCCGGGGGATATGCGGAGTTCGCGGGCGAGAGTGCAATCGTGTAACGGCTGGTTCGTTCGGCGGGCTTGGGCCGGCGCCTGACTGCCGAATGGCAGGGTTTGACGCCAAAAAATCATAGAATTTATAAGTGGCCTCGAATCAATCACTTGCGCCTAATCGACTGTCGATTAGGAATTTCTCATCCTTTTTGTTTTCAATTACTTACGGCGATTTCTAATCGGCAGGACTACCGATTAGAAATTATAAGATGGCAGAACCGCTGAACTGGAGAGCGTGCCTCCGGTCGCGAGGCTGGACCCGCGCTTAATCCTCACAGGATCAAGTGATTGCCGACTAGGCTGCCTGGTATTCAGTTGTCAAAGAGCGATCGAGCCCTTGCCCGGGGGGCCAATAACTCAATTCAGAAGCCCAAACCAATGTCGATTAGGAATGCGAGTCTCCGGTGAAACGGAACAGGGTCTGTCAGTGGTGAGGCTAGGTTGCCTTTTAAGTACCATGACGCACTATAAAATGCGTGTCAAATCGGCTGCGGCAGAGAGGTTCCGCAAGTCCTTTGGGAACTGCCGGTTGGAGCCTTTACACAGGCGCGGCGTGGATGCGATTTTTCTGGTTTTTTGGCTGGCACCGATTACGGAAGTAAAGGGGATACGGGCAGGGGCGGCACGAAAAAGAATGAAAATATTTAGGCTGAGAGTCGCGGTGGCAGCAAAAAAAGCCGCCCTTGGTAAATTACGGCGGATAGCGTCAACCCTCGAAAGTTGGCAGCTCCACATCGAGTATACCGATCTTCTTCATCTCGTCTTTCAGGGACTTGAATCGAGGCGGTTCGGGATGCACTGGTCCCATGTAGCTATCTTTGAGTTTCCTGTCTTCTTTAGGGACAACTACGCCTGAGACAGTCTGAAGGATTAACTGGGCGATCGGCATTCCAGGATGGAGCAGCAATGGGGTGTTTGAAACGTTGGCAATTTCGAGTGTCAAGCACCCGCGATACGACGGGTGAATCCAGGGAGCAGTTTCGATTACGACAAAGGTGCGAGCAATGGTGGATTTTGTGAGGATCTGCCCCGACACGTCAGCAGGAATTTTAATAAATTCAAGCGTGGCGCCGAGGACGGTTTGGTGCGCAGGGACAACGAGATATTTCCCCCAGGGAATGTGAACTCGCAGATGAGCAGCCTTCGATCCTTTAGCGTCAAGTGTGGTGAAGGGCTGTGGCGGCACCTGAGGTAATAAGAAGTAGCTTCCAAGCCTTAAGTCGAGTGAGTCTACATCAAAGGCGTCGTCCGGCGTCAGGAGCGGGGTTATTACGAGACTTTTCGGATTTTCAATTTCGATCCGGCGCCTGTCGTCAATCTCTTTACGGGAGAGAATCGCCATAGGCTTATGGGTGTACGGATGACATCGAGATGAGTTCCAAATCGTCGAGTGCTTTTAACGTCCAAGCCTCTAGGCGCTGAGTCCAGCGCGTACGGTCTTCGACGGAATCCGCGTGCTGGCTTTCGATCTTGTCGATCAGGGTAGGGAGATCGTCCAAGTACAGCTGGTAGGCAACATTCAATATCGTAACGGGATCGGGAGACTTGGTGGCCTGCGACCCCGATCCGACAATCATCGACGGTACCACGCCGTGTCGGAAGTATGCAGCAACGGTAACCTTGAATTTGGAGTAGTCCTGGACGCCAGTATCGACACCCTTCAGGGCATTCTCGACATGATCGATTATGCTTGGTATTGCTTGGTCAAGGGTGCTCAGCATCTGCTGCTGGAAGGACCCGAGGGAAGAAATCGAGGCCGAGAATGCTGCGAGGTCGAGACGCTCAGCATGTTCAAGCACTCGTTTTGAGTTGGAATTCGAATCTTTGATTTCATTCCACCAACCCAGAGTCTGGAGGAATTTGGCTTGCTTGTTTATTCGGTATAGGTCCGCGGGATGCGACTCAGAAAATACGAAAGATAGGGCCGCAGCGGCTCGGTTGAGGGTCCCGTCCCGATACAGGATGTTTGCAACGTCGAATATCTCGATGTAGGCGTAGCTATAGCATGGCCCTATCAGGCGAATAGCAAAGAGGTCGCAGAAAAGTTCCTCGGCCCAATCTGCAATTATTGTTGAAATATGTGATCCCTTTTGGCCGTGCCCCAGTGAGCTTGCGACCGGAGCAAACACGGAGTCCAGAATGGGGCGGATTTTTGCGTTCAGATTGTTACTAAGCTGAAGTTCCCCAAAGACAAAATGCCCAATTTCATGGGCGATGAGGCAATTGAGAAAAACTGATTCGGATTGAGAATAAGGTATGCCTATCAGTCCAAAATTTGGGGGGAACTCCTTTGCACCGACTAACGTGGAGATGCTGCTGACAATGCCGCGGATTTTGCTGGCGACGACCTGTAGATAGTTTAGGATCTGCGTGTGCAGAACAACCAGCCGTGTGCCCTCGAATTTAGGGTTTCTTTGTAACCTTCTGACCATGCTGTTTATTAGCGCGGATGGGATTCGCAATGTGTCGGCATCAGCGATGGGCTTGATACGCCGGTGAATTTCAGACCAGCCTTCGCGCAGCGTCCATAGCTCCTGCCTATAGGCCGGGTAGTCGGTGGGGTCGGCGGGCAACCTCGAAGGAAAGCTGGACAAATATCGGTTTGTGTCTTGAGCGAGCCGGTCGATGAAATCCAGAAAATCCCGGGATGCGGGTAGGTAGGCTGGGTAGTCCTTGCGTATCTCACAAAACAGGCGAATGGATTCGACGAACCGGAGTAACGAGGCGGCGTCGTGGATTACTCCGGCTTCGTCGGCCATCTGCTATGGCTCGCGAGAGCCAACCTGGCGGCTGTAGTGGTGCAACGCCCGGTTCTCCAGTGTGTAAAAGAACGCTAGCGCTTTGGCCGCGCTCTGCTTGCGAGCGGTTTCGTCCCTTGGACCCGAGAAGAGATTTGTCAAATCGTTGACTATGTCCTGGCCTACGTCAGTCATGACTTCATCCAGCGTCATAAGCTGCTCGTAGCTCGTGAACGCGGATTCGTCAGGTATGGGCCCGAAAAGGTTCATTTCCGGGCGGGTTGCATTGAGTGAGTTGATGACTTTCCCTACGGTTACTTCAAGTTGGCCATTGCTCTCGCCGGTCTTCACATACCCATCCAGCGAACGAAGGACCTCTCTTGAGGCCAGTGCAAGTGCCAGGTACCTGGAACGAGCCTCCGAGCTTTCGTGCATGGGCGTCCCTCCCGAAGGGCTGAGGCTACCACTGTCGGACGGCAGTGTGTGTCTTTTTTTGTTTACTGTCAAGTTTAATTGACTGTCAAATTTAATTGACACCGAACATTTTACGCCCTAGATTTCAAAGATGTCAAAACGGCGTGCCGATCCAGAGATGCTTCGCGAGGTGGCCAAGTGCCTGAGGATGGCTCTGAGGAAATATGGTTTAACTCGGTCAAAAGCTGCGGAGGAGTTGGGAATCGAACGGCAGACGCTGTGGCTTTATCTAAATGAGAAATCGATGCCGGGAGGCAAAGTTTTAAGAAGGGCGTGTGAGCTTTGGGATATCTCGCTTACCGTAAAGGGTTTTACGTTCACGAAAGAGGCCTTTGGACGCCGTACAAAAGAGCAACCTCGACCGAAGCAGTCCGATTTCCCTTTTGACGCGATTGATCAAATACGTCCGGATCAGATCGAGACGCGGCTGATCAGCCGTGTCTCGGGTTTCGAGCTCCGCGTGCGAATTAAGGCCGCAAGCTAACCTGTAGGCAATTCTTCGATACCAGGGCGGGACAGTGAGGAATAGGGCCGGACACACCACTCGTTCGGCGGGTCGAAGGGAAAGATGCCGCGCTAAAAGGCCCCCTTCCTTGGTCAGGGCAGGGCGGCGCTACATTTAAACCTTGGACTGCGTTGAGGCGAGGAGTTCGCGGGCGGTGAAGATGAAGCGGTAGTTGTATTTGGCGCGGAGAATATCGGAGCCGCCCTCTTCGCGGTCCACCAGGCTGATGACGGCGACGATTTGGCAGCCTTCGCGCTCGGCGGCGTCTATGGCTTCGAGCGTCGAGGCGCCGGTGGTGCAGACCTCGTCCACGATCACGACTTTCTTGCCGCGCGGGTTTTCCAGGCCTTCGATCTGCTTCTGGCGGCCGTGCTTCTTTGCTTCCTTGCGGACGAGGAATCCGGGCACGGGCTTTTTTTCGATTTCGCTCACGACGATTGCCGCCGAGACAAGCGGGTCGGCGCCCATGCTGAGGCCGCCGATGGCGTCGGGCTGGATGCCCATTTCGTCGAGCAGTTCGAGGATGCAATAGCCGGTGAGGAGCGCGCCTTCGGGATGAAGCGTGGTGAGCTTGCAATCGAGGTAGTAGTCGCTCTTCTTGCCCGAGGAGAGCGTGATTTCGCCGCGGACGAGAGATTTCGCGCGGAGCAGGTTGGCTAGGCGTTCGCGATGGTTCATTGAGGTTCCCGGCATCAAAGTCCTACAGTATCAAATTCCCCTAGCATAGTGTCCCGGGAATAAATGCCAAGAGCATTTGTCCTCAGGGGCTAAAAGCCCCTTAATTTTCGCCGCTATTGTCGGAGCTAAAGCTCCGACCCCCTAAAAGGCAAAGCAGATCCCTCGTTGTGCGCCGGAGAACGGCGGACTCGCTCGGGATAACGTATGAGAGAAGAGCCGGGCACAGGATGCCGCGGCGTACTTCAGGGGCTAAAGCCCTCTTATTCGGAGCCTTTTCGTCGTGGCTAAAGCCACGACCTACAAACATTCTTGAATCGTCACTTGGCCTCGGCGGCGACGGTTTCGAGGGCCTCGCCGATGAGGCAGGCGGCCTTCCATTCGTCGAAGAAGACGGCGCCCAACTGGCGGTAGAACTCGATCGCCGGGGCGTTCCAGTTGAGCACCTCCCAGCGGACGCAGAAGTAACCCTCTTTCCAGGCGATGCCAGCCACATGCGCGAGCAGCGCCTTGCCGATGCCCTGCTTGCGGAGCGGAGGGCGGACGTAGAGGTCGTCGAGAAACAATCCGGCGCGGCCCTGAAAGGTGGAATAGAACTCGAAGAAGACGGCGTATCCGGCGGGCCGGCCGTTCCATTCGGCGATGACGGCGCGGAATTTTGGCGCGAGGCCGAAGCCGTCGCGGATGAGATCGTCTTCGATGACGCTGGTTTCTTGGCTCAAGCGGTCGTATTCCGCAAGCTCGCGGATCAGAGACGCGAGTAGCGGGACATCGTTTGCGGTTGCCGGGCGAATCGAAAGCATAATCGCGTTCCTTTCCTATGGGGCGAAAAACGATTTTCCTCAGGGGCTAAAACCCATTGATTCTGTATCGCTGATGTCGGAGCTAAAGCTCCGACCCCCTAAAAGGCTCTCTCTTTCAACTGCCTGCCAATTCATGCCGAGTCCTATTTCTTTTCCGGCTCGGGGGCGCCGGGTTCCTCTTCGAGGATGGCGGCGGCAGCGGCGATGCGGTCGCCTTCGTCGAGGCGCAGCAGGCGGACGCCCTGCGTGGAGCGGCCGGCCTCGCGGATTTCGGCGGCGTGGACGCGAATCACCTTGCCATGGCCGGTGATAATCATCACGTCGGAATCCTCGCGGACTTGCAAGGCCGCCACGACGGGGCCGTTGCGGTCGGTGGACTTCAGGTTGATGACGCCCTTGCCGCCGCGCGAGGTGACGCGATATTCGGCGAGCGGCGTGCGCTTGCCGTAGCCTTTTTCCGCGACGGTGAGCATCAGCGAAGTGAGCGATTCGCGAATGTGGTCGCTTTCGAGTTCGTCGAGGTCCTGCGTCGTCTTGTTGTACTCCTTTTCGATGATTCCGAAATCGGGCTGGGCGGCGTCCATGGAGACGACGTAATCGTCCTTGGCGAGGTCCATGCCGTTGACGCCGCCGGCATTGCGGCCCATGGGGCGCACTTCCGTCTCGCGGAAGAGGATGGCCTGGCCGTGGTGGCTGGCGAGAAAGACCATCTGCTTGCCGTCGGTGAGCTTCGCGCCGATGAGCTCGTCGCCCGGTTCCAGATTGATGGCGATGATTCCCGAAGGGCGGGGGTTCGAGAATTCCGCGATGGCGGTCTTTTTCACGGTGCCGCTGCGCGTGGCGAGGAAAACGAATTTGTTTTCCTCCTCGAGATTGCGCGCGACGACGACGGCGGTGAGCTTCTCTCCCTCCTGGAAGCGGACGATATTATTGATGGCCTTTCCGCGCGTGGCCGCGGCCGCTTCGGGAATTTCGTAGGCCTTGAGCCAGTAGATGCGGCCCTTGGAGGTGAACAGCAGAATGTAGCTGTGCGCCGAGGCCACGAAGAAGTGCTCGACGAAGTCCTCTTCGCGCGTCTTCGCGCCGATGCGGCCCTTGCCGCCGCGCGATTGATGGCGATAGACGTCCACGGAGGTGCGCTTGATGTAGCCCGCGTGGCTGACGGTGATGGCCATCTCCTCGTCCTTGATGAGGTCTTCGAGTTTGATTTCCTCGACGCGGTCGACGATTTGCGTGCGGCGGTCGTCGCCGTAGGATTTCACGACATCGCGGAGTTCGGCGACGATCACGGCCTTGAGCTTTTTCTCGCTCGAGAGGATCTCCTCGAGCTCGGCGATGCGGTCGCGGATTTGCGCGAGTTCCTTGAGGATTTCGTCCACGGAAAGCTGCGTGAGGCGATGGAGTTGCAGTTCGAGAATGGCGTCAATTTGAATGTAGCTGAGGCCGAGGCCTTCGCCCGAGCCGGCGACGGTGATGCCATATTTCTTGGCGTCGAGCCGGACGCCGCGAATGGCGGTTTCCTTGCCGCCGACGAGCACGCGCACGGACTTGCTTTCGAAAAACTCGTGCAAATTTTCGCGGGCGTTGGCGCGGCTGGAGGAGCCGCGAATGATTTTGATGACGTCGTCGATATTGTCGAGCGCGATGCGATAGCCGAGCAGGATGTGCTCGCGCTCGCGGGCCTTGCGCAGGTCGTACTGCGTGCGGCGGCGGACGACGTCGATGCGGTGCTCGATGAACAGGTTCAAAAGCGCGAGCAGGCCCAGCTCGCGCGGCTGCCCGGCAACGATGGCGAGCAGGATCATCCCGAAGGATTCCTGCATCTGCGTATGCTTGAAGAGGTGATTGAGGATGAGCTGAGGCTCTTCGTCGCGCTTGCATTCGATGACGATGCGCATGCCGTCGCGGTCGGATTCGTCGCGAATGTCGGCGATACCTTCGATCTTCTTGTTCTGGATCAGCTCGGCGATGTGCTCGATGAGGCGCGCTTTATTGACCTGATAGGGCAGCTCGGTGATGACGATGTCCTGGCGGTCCTTGGCGCGCTGCTCGATGGCGGCCTTGGCGCGCACCTGGAACGAGCCGCGGCCGGTCTTGTAGGCTTGCTCGATTCCCTCGCGGCCGTAGATATAGCCGCCGGTGGGGAAATCCGGACCGGGAACGAGCTTCATGATTTTTTTGAGGTTGGCGTCCGGCTCTTCGATCAGCAGGATGGCGGCTTCGATGGTTTCGCGCAGGTTGTGCGGCGGGATATTCGTGGCCATGCCGACGGCGATGCCGGAGGAGCCGTTGACGAGAAGGTTCGGAATACGCGAGGGGAGGACGACCGGCTCTTTTTCGCTTTCATCGAAGTTGGGGACGAAATCAACGGTTTCCTTTTCGATGTCGGCGAGCGTCTCTTCGGCGATCTTCGAAAGGCGCGCTTCGGTGTAGCGCATGGCTGCGGGCGGGTCGCCATCCACCGAGCCGAAGTTGCCCTGGCCGTCCACGAGCGGATAGCGCATGTTGAAATCCTGGGCGATGCGGACGAGCGCGTCGTAGACGGGCGAATCGCCGTGCGGATGGAATTTGCCGAGGACTTCGCCGACGATTTTCGCGCACTTGCGGTAGGGCTTTGTGGAGGTGAGGCCCAGCTCATACATGCCGAAGAGGATGCGGCGGTGCACGGGCTTCAAGCCGTCGCGCACGTCGGGAAGCGCGCGGCCGATGATTACGCTCATGGCGTAATCGAGGTACGACTTCTTCATTTCCGATTCGATATCAACCGGCGTCATTATCGATTGGTTTTGCTCGTCAGCCATTTAGAACCTTTCGTGACTTGTGATTCGTGGGGCGCCATTACGCGCCGTACCCTATCGCGCTGACGGGTCGTAATTGGACGGCGCACACAAGATTGCCCTCGGTATCGAGAAACCTCGCCACCCAGCCGACGCCTGGAATCGCGGCCTTCTGCATTACGATTTTCCCGCCATTCGCTTCGACGGCCCGCGTGATCGCGTCCACATCGTCCACCGCAATCGAGCATTCGAAGCCGTACACCGGCCGCGGCGCCGGATTGAATTTGCGCGATTGCATCGCGCCGAGCGGCAAGAGCAAATTGCCCGCCGGGTCTTTGATCTGGCAGAAGTCCTTGATCGGGCCGCCGCCGAAGCCTTGGAACGTCCAGCCGAAGAGCGCGGCGTAGAATTTCCGCGCGCGTTCAAGATCGTCGGCGTGAATGGCGAAGTGTGAGAGTTGGCTGGGCATGGCGTTCCTTTTGCTTCGCTTTGTGGGTCGCCCCTTCAGGGGCGACATCAAAGCATCGCTCTTTCCGGGGCTTCAGCCCCTGAAGTTCTTCGTCAGGGCACGGCTTCAGCCGTGCCGTAACGCCGCCTTTAGGGGTTTTAACCCCTGAGGGACTTCGTCCATCCGAAACGCGCCGGACGCCGACGACCACCGATACTCCTCCGCCTTGAATGCGAGACGCCTTTTCACGGGATTCTGCTCCAGATACCTCATGTGCACATCGAAATCCGCCGCGTCCCGAATCCGATGATCGCTGAACCCACGCTGCCACACCGGAAACCGAAATATAAGCCTCTCGCGAATCATTCTCGCTGAGCCGCCCTTCACAAACTGCATGGCGCGCTCAAGGGTGGTGTCTTCGCCCGGCGTTAGCATCAGATGAAAATGCTCGGGCATCAGGACAAAGCCGTGCAGGCGATATGCTCCCGCATCGCGGTAGTGCAAAAGCGATTCGACGAATACCTCGCACGGTTGCTCGGCCTTGAAGATCGGCCGGCCTTCCCACGTGCGAGATGTCACGAAATATGTTCCCGGCGAGCTTTCGTGGCGCTTCGGTACACTCATTCCCTCAGCGGCTAAAGCCGCCCTCCTTTGCCGACGCTTTCGGCACGGCTGAAGCCGTGCCCTGACGAAGATCGTGTCGGAATATAACTCTCTGCAAATCCTCTTCGGTAATCCCCTTACAATTCATACCGGCGTCCTTCCGCATCTCCTTCAGCAGTTGGGCGATTAGCCTGTAGCTCTCCGAAGAATTGAGAACTGCACCGCTAGCTTCAAAATCCCGCAGGATTCTTATGACTTTTGGAGAACCATAAATGCAGACTCTCACTTTCGCGTCAGCGGCCATTGCCTGGTTGTCTTTTGAGGGTCCATGCTGGGCAATGAGCGCGACCGCTTTGAAGAAATCCACGTAAGCCAAACTCTTTTGAAGTATTAATTGTTTCCGCCCCTCCAGTGCACGGCTAGACGCATATTGCAGACCCCCGCCTACCAACACGCCTACCAACGCGAGGACAGCAGTTGTAGCAGCCTGATTCCACATATTCAGAAGCCCGTATCTCCGAGACCCTACAAACTAAATATCCAGGTTGACGACGTCGAGGGCGTTGTCCTCGATGAATTTGCGGCGCTGCTCGACGTTTTCGCCCATGAGCGTTGAAAAGATGTCCTCGGCGGCGACGGCGTCCTCGAGGCGGACTTTCAAGAGCGTGCGCGTTTCGGCGTTCATCGTTGTCGCCCAGAGCTGCTCGGGATTCATTTCGCCGAGGCCCTTGAAGCGCGTGATGGTGAACTCCTTTTTGGCGTCTTCGAGGACATAATTGAGCAGCAAAACGGCGCTCTCCTTGGTGGTCTTGTCGCCATTGTGAATGATGGTGAAGGGCGGCTTATTATTTTCTTCGATGGCCTGATGCAGCGCGCGGAGGCGCTTGTAATCCGGCGAAGCCGCCAGCGCCCAATTGACGCGGCGCTCTCCGCTATTTTTCAGGAGCAACTCGTGCAGGCTGTGCTCCTCGTCGAATTCGAGCTTGGCTTCGAGATTGAGCCTGGCCTTCTCGATGGCCTTGGCGAGCTCCTGCAATTTTTTCTTGTCCGCGAAATCGGCTTTCTTTTCGAGATCGCTTTCGGCGAGCAGCTCGACGAGCGCGGGTTCGCGCAGGCGCCGGGCGAGCTTCGCGGCCACCTGGTCGTACTCCTGAATGTTCAGCAGGAATTGGGTGAGGGCGCCACCCTCGAGGGATTTGCCGTCCTTGCCCTTTACGACGTGCTCTTCGGTGGCGCGCTTCATCAGTTCGCGGGAAAATTCGCGTTCGTCGCGGATGTAGCGGTCCATCTTGCCGCGCTTCACGCGATAGAGCGGGGGCTGGGCGATATAGATGTGCTCCTTTTCGATGAGCGCGCGCATGTGGCGGAAGAAAAAGGTGAGCAGGAGCGTGCGGATGTGGCTGCCGTCCACGTCGGCGTCGGTCATGAGGATGACTTTGTGATAGCGAAGCTTGGCGGGGTCGAAATCGTCCTTGCCGATGCCGGTACCGAGCGCGGTGATGATGCAGCGGATTTCCTCGTGGCCGAGCATCTTATCGTAGCGGGCCTTTTCGACGTTGAGGATTTTGCCCTTGAGCGGCAGGATGGCCTGGTAGCGGCGGTCGCGTCCGCCCTTGGCCGAGCCGCCGGCCGATTCCCCCTCGACGATGAAGAGCTCGCAGCGGGCGGGATCGCGTTCCTGGCAATCGGCGAGTTTGCCGGGGAGGCCGCTGGAATCGAGCGCGGATTTGCGGCGCGTGAGTTCGCGCGCCTTGCGGGCGGCTTCGCGGGCGCGGGCGGCGTCAATGGTCTTGCCGATGATTTTGCGCGCGATCGAGGAGTGCTTGTCGAAATATTCGCCGAGCCTTTCGTTAACGAGCGATTCGACGAGGCCCTTGATATCGCTATTGAGTTTGCCCTTGGTCTGGCCCTCGAACTGGGGCTGCGGCAACTTCACGGAAACGACGGCAACGAGGCCCTCGCGCACGTCGTCGCCGGTGATGGAGACTTCGTCCTTCTGCTCCTTGAGCATGCCGGCGGAGCTGGCGTAGTAGTTGATGGTGCGCGTGAGCGCGGAGCGGAAGCCGGCAAGGTGCGTGCCGCCGTCCACGGTATTGATGGTGTTGGCGAAGGCGAAAATATTTTCGGCGTAGCTGTCGTTATACTGGAGCGCGATTTCGATGTCCACCTGCTCACGCTTTCCTTCCATGTAGATGGGCGAATCGTGGAGGACGCCCTTGCCGCGGTTGAGGTGCTTGACGAATTCGGAAATGCCTCCGGTGAAGCGGAATTCCGCCTTCTTGCTGGAGCGCTCGTCTTCGAGGGTGATCTTGAGGCCCTTGTTGAGGAACGCCAGCTCGCGGAGGCGCTGGGAAAGCGTGTCGAAGCCGTAGTTGATGGTGGTGAAGATGGACTCGTCGGCGTGGAAGGTGATTTTCGTCCCGGTCTTTTTCGTTTTGCCCGAAGATTTGAGCTTCGTGGTGGGGACGCCCTTCTCGTACGATTGCTCCCAGACTTCGCCTTCGCGCCAGATTTCGAGGTCGAGCCAGTCCGAGAGCGCGTTGACGACCGAGACGCCCACGCCGTGCAGGCCGCCCGAAACTTTGTAAGTGTCGCTATCGAATTTTCCGCCCGCGTGCAGGACGGTCATGACGACTTCGGCGGCGGGCTTTTTCTCGGTTGCGTGCATGTCCACGGGAATGCCGCGGCCATTGTCAATCACGGTGACGCTGTTATCGTCGTGGACGAGAACGTTGATCTCGTCGCAGTAGCCGGCCATGGCTTCGTCCACCGAGTTATCCACGACTTCCCAGACGAGATGGTGGAGGCCCATCTCGCCCGTCGAGCCGATGTACATCGCGGGGCGCTTGCGGACGGCTTCGATGCCGCCGAGGACTTTGATCGAAGTGGCGTCGTACTTGTGGCCGAGGCCCTTCGAGGCCGGAGTCTCTTTTTCACCCATGGGTCGTGCGTCTCCTCAGAGATTGCGCGCTGCTCGGATGCTAGGTCGTGCTCGGGAAGGCGGTCGCGCGGAGTGGCCGACACTTGCCTGCCCATTGGCCCCGCGCTTTCCCGCCTTGCGGGATCGAGCCGGGACTCGAAGGGTTGCTAGAGAGCTCCATCCCGTCCCGATCCGAAATTTTTCGGGGGGACGCGGCGAAGCTGCTATTTTCCCCTGCGGAAGGGGAGCATTTCTCGCTTGCCGCCACCGCCATTTGCGGCTCGCTTGTTCTGGTGCAAGCGGGCTTGGCGCGGCGCAAGTTTGGTGCGAACTGCTTGCCGTGCTGGAGGAATATGTAACAGCAGATTTTACCGAAATCCGCGCGATTTCACAAGGCGATTTTGGCTGCATGGAGCCAATCTATCACCTGTAAATTCAGTGGGTTACGGTGTGTTGAAGATGTTAGCCCCGCGCTGCATGGCGCGGTTTATTCCACGCTTGAAAAATGCGCTCAAAGCAACGTGAGGGCGCTCGAATGCAGCGCGAAACCGCGCGCGTTTTTTGCTGCGCCTGCCGCTCAAATGCGCATGGGCATGACGACGTACCGATAGCGGCTGGACTCGTCCGCGAGCGGGCGGAGCTGGCCGGCGGCGCACCGGCATTGTTCCTGAAAAAGCTTGACAGTCGCTTGAGCGAAATATAGTGTGAAGCTATCTCTTTTTAGAGTGTAGTTAGAGTGTAACTCTAGCATGCGAAAGCGAAACGAAGTATCCACTGAGCGGCTGCAACTGTCTTTAGATCCGCACACATACCGAATTCTGACGGAGATGGCAGCCGTGGGTCTATATGGGAAGAACGAAGCCGAAGTGGGTAGCTTCGTGCTGCGGACATGGATTTTGGCGAGTCGGCGCGAGCTACAAGAACTGGGGATTCGAATTGCAGGGAAGCGGAGGTCATAGCGTGATCCGCTGGCAACTGAGTTGCCTGCACTTCTTGCTGTTGCGGCCAGCCGGACGCAGATGCAGTGAAATGAAGTCCAAATAGGCTTTAAATCGTGTGAGCCTCGAGCGGGAAGAGGAACATGATTAGACTCCCAATTCCCCAATTGGAATAGCGGAGAACCAAAATGAAATGGCACTACAGATTGCCAATTGAAGAAGTTTAAGTTTCGGGCCTGCAGCTGCGATACAGGAAATATGAATTTTATAGCAAACGAGACGGTCAAGAAACTTCGCGGGAGTTACTACACACCCCTAGACTTGGCCATTTACATATCCCGTTGGGCAACCGAGAAGCAGCCGAAGTCTGTTCTTGAACCAAGCTGCGGCGACGGCGTTTTCGTTGAGGCGCTCGCGAAGGCGAGTCCACACGCACGGCTGTCTTTTACGGGATTTGAGTTGTTTGAAGAGGAGGCGGTCAAAGCTCGGCGGCGCTGCCGCGCCGTCTCCCATTTTGACACCGTGGTTCACAATCAAGATTTTCTGGATTTCGCGATATCAACGATGTCGTCAGGAAGGGCCAGTTTTGATGCCGTGGTCGGCAACCCCCCCTTCATTCGCTACCAATATTTGCCAGAGAATTCACAGCACAAAGCCGAGGCGATATTCAAACTGCTGCGCCTTCCGTTTACGAAGCATACGAATGCGTGGGTGCCTTTTGTTCTTGCTTCTGTGGCGATGCTAAAGCCGGGCGCGCGACTCGGAATGATTCTTCCATCTGAAATCATCCATGTGATGCACTCACAGCCATTGCGGACGTACCTCGGAGAAGTATGTAGCCGATTGCTTGTTATTGATCCAGAGGAAATCTGGTTTGATGGAACCCTACAAGGCGCAGTCATTCTTTTCGCGGAGAAAAAGGTTCATCCGACCGACTATTCCAATGGGGTGGGAATCGTCAAGGTAAGCGGACGATCCTTTGTTTCCGAGGATCCGACAAGGTTGTTCAACGATGCGGCGCGAATTAACGGCAAGACGGTCGAAGGAAAGTGGACCCGAGCTCTCTTGACGTCGGAAGAGAGAAGCCTCTTGGACACGCTGGCTGAGCACGGGCAAGTGCACCGATTCAACGATATTGCAGAGGTTGACGTCGGTATCGTCACAGGTGCGAATAAATTCTTTCTTGTTCGCGACGAAATGATCTCGCGCTATGGCTTGGACCGATTTGCGCATCCGATGTTCGGGCGAAGTGAACACTGCCCCGGCGTGATCTACGATAAGCAACAGCACGCGCAAAATGCCCGAGTTGGCAATCCCACCAACTTCGTCTGGATAACCAAACCGAAGTCCTCACTCTCCAAGAAGGTTCTGGAATACATCGAGCTCGGGGAGAAGGAAGAGCTACACACTCGATACAAATGCCGGGTGCGTGAGCCGTGGTACACGGTTCCTTCGGTGTATGCGTCGCAGGTCTGTATGCTGAAGCGTGCGAGCGATACTCCCAGGCTAATCTTAAACAAGCTTTCAGCTTATACAACAGATACCGCCTACCGGATTAGCAGTGGCAAGGTGGCTCCCGAAAAGCTTGTGTATTGCTTCCTAAACGCCCTTACGGCTCTAAGTGTGGAACTGGAGGGACGTCACTACGGAGGCGGTGTTATAGAACTCGTCCCCTCAGAGATTGAGAAGCTGCTCGTTCCGCTCCCAAGGACCTTGCGCCCACACATACATCAGTTAGACCGGCTGGTTAGAAAAGAGCGTGCCATCACCATACTAGAGCAGCAAAGCGAGCGTGTCCTGGGCGAACTGGGAGTCAGCCGCGCGGGACAGGAACAGCTGTTGGCCGCATGGCTTCGACTAAAAAATCGTCGGCAACGAATCGTTGAGAATGTCGAGGACACGGAAAACGCGGCTTAATCAATTTCGATGAGAAACTCGGGTGGATTAGCGTCCTTGCGGTAGAGGTACATGGTTCTGCCTAGTAGATCTCGCCGCGCGACCAAGGGAAGCGCGTCACCCCAATGGAGTTGGGTCATTGCGTTTCGCTGCCGATAACTCCTGGTATTCGTTCTAGTATTGTGTGCCAGCCGAAGTTTGAACTGCCCGTAGTTCAGGTTCTTTATAACAAGCTCAAATTTGGCCTCCGCTCTCTCCAAGTGCGGTTTCTTTGGATCACTTCTCCAAACGAGAGAATCGAATATCTCATCGCGGAAGAAATGCCGCTGGTCGATGTTCTCCATCGCACCTTTTTTCCAGAGCATTGACCCAGTCCGATGTGTCGTAACGCCAGCGGGTACATTTAGGTCGCGCTCGGTAAGTCCTTTGCTCTCCCATACTAGGTAATATTCGGTCGCCCGCACGGCAGGAATCGGAATGGCGGCCGCCACGGTAACCTTCTTAGTGGCTGCTCGTTTTACTGCGACTCTGATTCGCGGTCTCCACACCCGGTTCAGCTTCATGCGAGGTAGGGTATCTCGCGTGCCTTTTCGTACTCCGCTGGTGGATGTGGGTGCAGGTATTACAGTTTCATCCGCCAAGCGTCCTGCCTGGAAAAGTTCCTCTGCGTGCTTGTCGTCCTTGATGGGGAAAACGTGCTGAGGATGATTTTTCAACAGTTGGTCGAATGCGGCGAGGGTCGACTCGACAAAGTTCCTGTCATCCTGAACTTTGAGGTCAAGCGTCACCAAGGTGCTTACCTCTATGTTGTTGTGTAGGCCTTGGAACGTTAGGTTGGCACTCCCCACGATCAGACCAGCTGCTTTGTCGTTCCGGATCATGTAAAGCTTGGGATGAAAAATCGTGTCCCGGGAACCTGTGTCAACGGCAAATAGCTGCGCCTTTAGCTTGAGAAGACGTTTGGCCGCCTGGACGGTTGTTATCCCGTTCCGAATACCTATGAACAGTCTCGTTTTACTCGCTACCGCCTTGAGTGCTGCCTCAACAGCCTCAACGCCTGCCTCGCGAACGAACGCGACACTGATTAGCACCGCTTTAGGATTGAGCCGATTTAGAAGTGCGCGAATTGACCTAGCGTGAGTCTCGCTGGTTGCTGCTTGAAGAATTAGTTCCAGCCGGGCCATTTTCTCTCTCCACCCCAATAGCCAATCCCGAGTGGTGCTGCAGTTCCAAGGAAACCCGCCACGCTCGAAAAGGCCGGCTCCGTTTTAAGCATTTGTGGCGCGAAAAATCAAATGCGCATGGGCATGACGACGTAGCGGTAGCGGCTGGACTCGTCGGCGAGCGGGCGGAGCTGGCCAGCGGACTGCTCGTCTTTCAGTTCGAAGCTGACGGGGCCGTCGGGAGCGGCGGCGAGAAAATCGAGGAGATATTGCGCGTTGAAACCGATGGCGATAGGCTCGCCTTTGAACTCCTTTTCAATGGCCTCTTTCGCTTCGCCATATTCGGGGCTGGAGGATGAAATTTCCAAGCCCTCCTTCGCCAGCATGAACTTCACGGCATGCGAGCGCTGATCGGCAAGCTGCGAAACGCGGCGGAGCGCGTCTTGCAGCTCGCCGCGTTCGAGAACGATGGTCTTGTTTGCGTCGCGCGGCAGGACGGCTTCGTAATTGGGGAATTGGCCGGTCAGTTTGCGTGAGGTGAGAAGGCGGCCGTCGAATTTGAAGAAGAGGTGGCTTTCGTCCTGGGCAAATTCGACCAGGGCATCGGGTTCGGCCTGGGCAGCCAGGCGCTGTACTTCCGTCATCGCCTTCTTGGGGACCAGGAGACGCGCTTCGCCCGAGAAGCCTTCAAACTTATGATTGGTCTCGATCATGGCCAGGCGGTGGCCATCGGTTGCGACCATGGTGAGCGACCCGGGCTTAATTACAAGAAGCGCGCCATTCAGTGTGTAGCGCGACTCTTCGAGTGAAATGGCGAATGTGGTCTTGGCAATGGCGTCCGCCAGCAGTGCCGCTGGAATTTGGACGAGCGGCTGCGGGAAGGCCGGAAGCGCCGGGAAATTCTCCTTGGACATGCCTACGAGCTTGTAATTCCGCCGGTCGCAGGTGATGTGCACCCAATGGTTCTCTTGCAATTTAAATCGGATTTCTTCCTCCGGCAGTAGGCGCACAAGGTCCAGTAGTTTTTTCGCCGGGATCGTCCCTGCGCCCTCTTTCTTGACCTTCGCCTCGCACGACGCGTGGATGCTCAGCTCAAGATCCGTAGCCGTAATCGCCAGACGGTTCCCCCTCGCCTCGCAAAGAATATTTGAGAGGATGGGGATTGTCGTTTTGCGCTCGACAACACCCTGCGTCATTTCCAGTTCCCCAACTAGGTCGAATTTTTTTACGGTGAATTCCATTTCTTGTGCGGTCCTCGCGCTGGTTTCTGGAGTCATTTAGGTTGTACCGGGTACTGTACTGCTTTTCCCTTCCTTAATAAATGTATATAAGAAAACCGCCGTCGCCGCCGCAAGTGTGAATCTTGTGCGAATCGCCCTATGCCACGCCATTCACATCAATTACGAGAAGAACTCTCGTGTGCAAATCTATGCACGCTTAGCGGAAAACCCAACCGACGATTCATACCCTACTTATCTACCACACGATATCCACAGCCTAAAAAGGGGTTTCGGTCGCATCTCACTACTAAACCTACCCGAATGAGTCGAGTAACCTGTTGATCGTTTTGTTCAAATCCTTATCCACCTGCCGCAACGCTCCAATTTTATTGATGGAGTGCAGAACCGTGGTGTGATGCTTGCCGCCAAACTGCTTGCCGATTTCCGGGAGCGAGGCGGACGTGAGCTGTTTCACGAGAAACATGGCTACCTGGCGCGGGAAGGCAATCACGCGGGAATTGCTGCGTATCTTCAAATCCTGGGCGCGGAGGCCAAAGTGCTCGCCCACGCGCTTCTGGACCTGCTCGATGGTGACTTTTTTCTCCGCCGTCTCAATGATGTTCTTGAGCACCTGCTGCGCGGTCGGCAGATTCATCTCCGCGCCGGTAAGCGAGGCGTAAGCCATCAAACGGATGAGCGCACCCTCGAGTTCGCGGATGTTGGACTTGATGGCTCGCGCGATATATTCGGCGACGTCATCCGGCACGTACACGTGTTCGCTTTCGGCTTTTTTCTGGAGGATGGCGATCTTCGTCTCGAGGTCCGGCGGCTGAATATCGGCAATCAGGCCCCACTCGAAGCGCGACCGCAGACGCTCCTCAATGGACGAGATTTCCTTGGGAGGGCAGTCGGAGGAGATCACGATCTGCTTCTGCTGATCGTAGAGCGCGTTGAAGGTGTGAAAAAACTCCTCCTGCGTGCGCTCGCGCGTGGCAATGAACTGGATATCGTCCACCATCAGGACGTCCATATTGCGGAAGCGGTCGCGGAAGGCGGACATGCGCTCGAAGCGGATGGAAGCGATCACCTCGTTTGTGAATTTCTCGGCGCTGATGTAGGTGAGGCGCAGGGCCGGGTTGCGCCGCTTGAGCGTATGGCCGATGGCCTGCATCAGATGCGTTTTTCCCAGCCCCACTCCGCCATAGAGAAAAAGCGGGTTGTAAGATTTCGACGGCTGCTCAGCCACGGCGCCGGCGGCGGCGTGCGCAAATTGGTTCGACGCGCCCACCACGAACGTGTCGAAGGTATAGCGCGGGTTCAGTTGGTGATTCGAGGAATCGAAATCGAGCTTGGCCTGCGAGGCTGGCGCCGCAGCCGTGGGCGCGGGCTCCGGCTCCGGGCAGACGAATTCGAGCGCAAGGCCGGGGCGGCCGATTTCCGTCAGCACAGCCTTGAGCAGCTCCCCATAGGTTTCCGTGAGGCGCTTGGAGAACAGGCGCGTGGGAACGCGGATCACCAGGCGGTCGTCCGCAGCGCGTTCCTGCCGCGTGGGACGAAACCACGTGGCAAAACTGTGCGGATTAACGCGGCGCTCTGTGTGTTGAAGGACTTTGTCCCAAAGGTTCATCAAAAGAATCAGCCTCGGTGCAATTTCCACTGATGTGGAAATACTGTGGATATCCCCGCTCCCCACCGGGCGGGCATTTTGTGAACCGGTTTTCCGGGTTAGGCGCCGGCTGAGTACGCTCTCAACCAGCGGCATCCCATGAGCGCGCGCATCTCCATCGCAATGGAAGCGAACACGCGAGGTGGGATTCTGCCTAAATGCGACGCGATGAGCAAGAGAAAATTGAGGGAACCGAGGGCTCGCTCTCCACAAAAGATTCACAGTTTTTCCACAGCGCGATGGAGAGCAATTTCCATAGAGAAAAAATGCGCGCAGGGCGTAAAACGCGCGCGGCGAAGCGAGTGAGCACCGGAGCATGAAACGAAATTTTCACAGGAGCAATTTCAACAAGCTGCCTCGAACTTAGTGCTGTGGCGGGACGGAGAGTTTATCCGGGCGGGAGAAATCGAAAATTCCGAGCGTGTCGGATGCAAGCAGAATGCGGTCCGGCTCAATGACGATGGCAATGGGCTCGAGCGGCGCACCATCGCTGGTGGCCGTGCGATAGGAAGCGATGCGGGTGCCGTCTTTATCGAAGTGCAGAAGCACGTCGCCTACGGCGGCCCAGACCTGCTCGGTGGCCGGGTCCACGCCGAGCGCGCTGACCACCGATTTCATCGCGGGGATATCGTTGCGCTTCGCGAGGGTGACAAATTCGTTGCGCTCGGCCTGCGCCTGGGACGCGAACTCGGGCGAGGAAAGAGAAACTTCATACGCGGCGTAGCCGTAGCGGTCGTATTTGCGGAACGTCGGTTCGGGAAGGTAGGTGAACGCGAAATAGATGTGCCCGGCGGGATCGGAGAAGAGCCGCCCGCGATTCAAGGATTGATTCAAATCCGCGCGCTCGCTGGCGTGGGCGAATTCGCCGAAGCCGCGCACGAGATTTCCGCGGATGTCGAAGATGCTGATGAGCCGCGCCGAGCGCACCGTGGCGACGGCAAACTCGTGGCCTGAAAGCGCGGCGATCGACGTGGGGGCCGTCACCGGAATGGACGCAACCAGCGCACCATCCGGGCTGAACACTTTCACGGCATTCGCGCCGCGGTCGGCCACATAGAGCTCACCGTCGGCGTCCAGGTCCATGTCTTCGGCATAGGCGATTTTCGCGCTGCCCGAATTTGCGTTGGGAATTTGCCCGATACGCTTGCCGCTCGCGCTATAGACCGCAATCTTATTCGCAGGCACGGCCAAAATGTAATACCGCCCCGAAGGATCGCGCTTCAGCGCGATCATGCCCGGGCTGATTTCGGGGAACACGCGGGAGCGCGCCAGGATTTCCTGGGAGGCACTCTCAATCTGGCCCGCGGCAGCCCCCAGATTCCAGGAGGCTGCCGCGAACGCAAGAAGAACGAGTGATAGACCGAGCTGCGCGCGGCGGAGCATCGTCTCGCGAATTATAGCTGCTAGCGCCCCATTAAACACGCCGCCCTGCCCTGCTTGCCCTAACAAAGGAAGGGAGCGAAGTCGAAGGGCGCGGCGGCGGCGCGTTATTAAAGGATGCGACCCAGCCTACTCGTTGCCCGAGCCACTGGGCGGGCCTGCCGGCGCTTGACCATTGGGTGCTGGAGTGACTTCCGGCTGTCCAGGCTGCTCCATCGGATGCGGGCGGTTGGGTCCGAAGCCGCCGCGGCCGCGTTGCCCGAAACGGCTCGTCATCATGTCCTTGAGCTTCTGGCGCTGCTCGGGAGTGAGCGCATCCTTCATCGAGAGCACGAAATCAACGCGCGCTTTTGACGAATTCAGGCGCGTGGAGCTGATTTCCTCGAGCTTGGCGTCAATCGCGGCCCGATCCGGAGTGTCTGCCGCCATCAGGTCGCCCAATTCGATGCGCTTCACTTGCAGGTCGGCGCGGCCGCGGATTTCGGATATCCGGAAGGCCGAAAACTGCTGGCGAATTTTGGCTGCTTGCTCCGGCGTGATGCCCAACTGCTCACGGATGTCCGGATTGTTCACAAGCCGCGCAAGCATGAATCCCGGCCGTCCCTGGCCGTGCCCGCGCATTCCCATCCCGCCGCCACGACCCCAATTACCGTTCCCTTGTCCCCAGCGGCCATTCCCACGTCCCCACTGGCCATCCTGACCACCTTGCCCGTCCTGACCCATGGGTACTCGTCCCTGCCACATAGGACGGCCCGCTCCTTGAGCATCCGACGGCGGACCCTGCTGCCCTTGCGCCGGGTCCTGCGAGGGATCCTGCGCCAGAACCATGGGCGCGCTGATGATCAGCGCCAGAATTGCGATTGCTGCTTTCGAATGAATTTTCATATGTCTGTTCTCCCGTAGTGTGAATCGTTCTGCTTTCAATGCTAATTCCGGCGAAGGGGCGGAAAAGTTCCGCGAATTTCTGGGGCTGGTTTATGGGAAGTTGCCGAACGTGGCTTTCGCTGAGCCAAATCACCAAATGGGCGGGGAAGAGACCCCGCTTCTCAGCTTTTCACGCAACCTTCCCGGCGGCGCGCTCCAGTAGTTCGTGGATGAGGGTCTGATAGGGCTTCGATTGCTTGGCGGCAAGGCGGCGAATTTGCGCCAGCAGACGCGGAGCGATGCGAATGGCGATGAGCCGCTTGGCCTTCCCTGTTTTGGGCCGGCCGACACGGCGCGCGCGCTTCAACTCGGCGTTGGTTGATTCCGGGATATCCGAAAAATCGATACGGCTATCGGGCGTAAGCCTTTCGTTCCTTGCGGCTCGCTTGCCGCGCGCTGATGATGCGAATGGTTTCTTGGCCATGTCTTACCCTCCGTACCACGTAGACGACCAGAAGCACGCGCCCTGCGGCGGAGATTCCCAGCCGTTTCGAGCGATGTTCGGATGAAGAATGTTCCCTATCTTCCCAGTCCAGCGCCTCAGGATCGCTGAACACGGTTGCTGCCTCCTCGAATGAGACGCCGTGCTTTTCATAATTGGCGATCGCTTTCTGCGCATCCCAAGAGAACACTTATTGTATATACGCTAATTGTGGTCCCCCGTCAACCCTGGCCGAAGCCGTATGTGGGGTGGCGTCGCCACTGGAAAGGCCCGGAGAAGAGTAGCGCGCCCGGAGGGCCGCTGCGGTGGGAACAGCTCAATCGAGGCGGAAATTGAGGCGGTCAATGGAGCGGGCGCGGCCGGTGGATTCGTCCACGTCGATGAGGACGGTGTTCATCTGCACGTCGCCATCGGCGACGGCAAAGCGCGCGGGCATGGCGTCGAGGAAGCGCTGCAGCACGCCCTGCTTCTCCATGCCGATGACGGAATCGTGCGGGCCGGTCATGCCCACGTCGGTGATGAAGGCCGTGCCGCCGGGGAGGACGCGAAAATCGGCCGTGGCAACGTGCGTGTGCGTCCCGATGACGGCGGAAACTTTTCCGTCGAGATACCAGCCCATGGCCTGCTTTTCCGATGTGGCCTCGGCGTGCATGTCCACGAGGATCACTTTTACGTCCGGCGGGATTCGCGCGAGCTCGGCGAGGGCCGTGCGGAAGGGATCGTCGAGGGGCGTCATGAACGTGCGGCCTTGTAGATTCAGGACGGCGTAGCCGGCGCCGCTGCGTGCGCGGCCGATATAAAGCCCGCTGCCGGGCGAGCCCGCGGGAAAATTGGCGGGGCGCAGCAGGCGCGGCTCGTGCGGAAAGAATTCGAGGATCTCCTTGCGGTCCCAGATGTGATTGCCGCCGCTGATCACTTCGATCCCCGAAGCGAGCAAGTCTTCGGCGATGCGCGGCGTGATGCCGAAGCCGGAGGCGGCGTTTTCGCCGTTGGCGATGCACAGGCCGATCTCGCGCTGCACGAGGATGTCCGCGAGCCGGTCGTGAACGATCTTGCGGCCCGGCGAGCCGACGATATCGCCGATGAAAAGAATTCTCATGGGGAGTTTTTTTTCTTCCAGCCTCTGGCGTCAAAAAAACGGAGCGGCCCACTTTGCCGTGCGCTGCCAGGCCCTGAACCCCACAAATAGGTGGGCGCCCCGCGCCTGCTTTAAGGCTTCCCCGAAAGTACCGGGGCATGCGCAAGGACAGGACGACTCGGGCACCCTGGGATCCAGTGTTGGTTCAAAAGGCTTTCGCAGCGTTCACCTGCATCGCAGGCCATCTCCGGAGACGATTGTAGCAGGAATTCTCAGCGCAACATTTTGAGGTATGCGGCGATTTGCCACAAGCGCTCGTCGGGCATCCCCGACCACGACGGCATCCCCGCGCGAAGATTGCCGTTGCGAAGCAGCCAGACGAGTTCGCCGGGCGCCGCGTTCTGCACTGCGGGAGAACGCAGATTGGCGGAGCGCCCGCGTCCCCGGGCGTCTTCGCCGTGGCATCCGGCGCAGTGCCGGCGAAAGATTTTTTCGCCGGCGAGGATGGCATCCGGCTTGCCTGCGTATGGATTTTCCCAGGCGCGGACCTTCACGGGCGCCCGCGCGATGGCCGTAAGCACGCCGCGATCGTCAGTCTTCCAATCGCGCGCGCTGCCGGCGACCGCCGCAACCAGCGATGCGAGGAGAAACACGGCGGGAATGAACCGGGCGCTCATTGGAATAATTTCCGCACCCGCCAGCCGAAGCCCTCCCATTCGTAGGAGACGCCCCAGCGCAGGATAAAGCGATGGCTATTGCTATCGAGGCCGAAACCTGGCGAGAGGCGCAGCGTGACGCCGCTCGGAAGCTGCCAGCCGACAATCGGCGCGGCGTAGTGCGACGTGCCCGACGTGGTGAGGTTCCACGATGTTCCCAGGCCGCCGTAGAATTCGGCGCCGGCCAGAAAATTTTCGCGGCAGAAATTGCAGGGCTGCGGCGTATCGGCCAGCCGCAGCGGCCTGCTCGCGCCCACGGCGTAGCCGAATTCCCACGGATCGTGGCCCAGGTTTTTCTCGGTGATGAAATTTTCCGAGACATTCCAGCCCTTGAAATCGCTCGAGAGAATCAATTTCAGCTCCGCCTCGTGGTCCGTCTTCCGGCGGAGGACCGCATTTCGAGGGAGGTAGTCGGCCTGGCTATCGAACCCGACGACTTCGATCATGGTCTTGTCCGCTTCATTCACGTTCTCGTATTCCAGGTAGAGCAAGGGATTGATCCAGTGCTCGCGCATCAGCGGGCGGAAACGGTTCTCCCAGCGGAAGCCGGTGAAAATCGTGCTGTCGCTGAACGTGGACTGGCCATCGAGATAGAGCTCCGAAGTCCACCAGGCTTTGACTCCGTATTCGAATTCCATCGTGCCGGCGAGGTAGTCGTTCCCGCCGCGCTGGGTGGCAAAAAGGGGATTGAACTCGATATCGAGATTGCCCGGCTCCTCCAGATGATGCGAGTAGGCGACAAAGTAGGGCGTCTCCTGCGCCGCGGCGGGAGAGGGCGCCCATAGGGCCGCGCCTGCCAGGCACAGGAAGCCAGCGATAAGCATCAGCGGGCGAAGGGCGAAATCCGCAGAAGGGCGAAACATCGAAAGGCGCGCGAGCGCGCCAAGAATCGGAATTAGAGCACTCCTCTAGTTGAAAACGAGTTGCAACTAGAAGGCTATTTTAGTTGGGAATATGCGTCAACTAGAGATTTGTAAGGTTTTTGTAACGGGGAAAACCTTCCCGACACAGCCCTGCCGCCGAGGTCGGCAAGCGCCTGAGATGGCACGGCGGCGGGCGTTCTGCGAGGTGATTCCTTATCGCCCGCCGCCGCGCGCTGTAGGACGTTGGACGCTACCTTACGTCAGGTCCACGTAAGGCAGCACCGGTACGGATTTAGTCCGACGATGGTTAGTGCCTGAGGTATACGCCGATATCAAATCGGTCGTGATCCCAATCCGCATGGTGATCGCGGCACCACTGCCGATCGTCTTCCATCCGGTCAACGTCGTGCCTGACTTTCCAGCTATCTGGGCCGTACCGGGCGGAATCATGGTCAATCCGTGCGCGATCGTCCTCAAGCCGTCTGTGGCAATGATCGTCCGGATCGCCAAAGGTAGCGCGGCCCATTGACAGCGTGAACGCGATCGCCAAAGCAGAACCGATAACTAGACGAATCATTTGCTTTTTCATTTTTTACCTCCAAAGAGAAATTACACTGCCGGGGGAATGAGCGTGTGAGAAGTGGAGCGTGAGCCTTTTAGATCACCCCGTCCATGTTTCTTCGCCGTGCTCATAGTTTTCCCTCTTCCCGGAATTGTAGAAAATTCAGGAATGGGCCACCATAATGGAAAACACCTACGCCGCGACCGGCATTCCTGTATCTTTTTCGACAAGCCGCTAAAAGTGAAAGCCCACCTCGCCGGTCACGGTGCGGGGCGTCACGTAATGCGTGCCGCTGAACGTCGAGAGGAAGTTGTAAAGCGCGTAGTTGTTCGTGAGGTTGATTACGGTGACGCGGGCGCTCCACCTATAGCGGTCGCCGCGGAAGAGATTGTCGTCGCCGACGGCCAGATCGAACAGGTTGCGCTGCTGGATGCGCGGGGGGTTGTGGTCGTCATCTTCGGTATTTGGCAGCGGCACCTTTATGAGCGTGGAGCTGAATTGCGACGCGGGGCAATTGAAAGGCAGGGGTGTTGTCGGCGTGGCATGGACGCCATTGCACGTGAACCCGGCCTCAAACTCCTGATCGGCGCTTAGGGGCACGCTCCCCACGTTGCTGGCCACCATGCTGACGTTCGGAACGCCGCCAATCAAGATCGAGCCGGGGCAGGTGTTGTTTGCCAAGACTCCGTAGCATGGCGTAGCGCCGGCGACGAGACCGCTGTCGTACCGCCAGTTGAAGCCGATCCATGGCCCTGCCTTCCACGGCTGGTATTGCAGGTGTGTCGTCTCGTTGTAACGTTCGTCGTGGTCAATCCGGAAAACACCGCTAGGCGCGGAGGGATTTGCCCCTGCTCCCGCGACCTGGGGGGTGAAAAAGCGAGCCGCGACACTGGACATCACGACAAACGCCGTAACGCCATGAAAATTGGGCACGCTCGCGCGGATGGCAAAGCCGGGAATTTTGGAGCTGTGCCACTGGATCGGAAACGTGATGGGCGTATTGCCGAGCACGCTGAAGTCGTAGGCGTTGTGCGTATATTTCCAAATATATTCGGCGTCCACGACCATGTACCGTCCGAAGGCCTGCTGGAAGCCGGCGTGAAATTCGTTGCGAAAGCCGGGTTGGACTGCCGTGAGGGAGGTTGATGAGCAGGACAGCAGAGGATTCAAGACAGGGGAACCGCATCCGATGCTGGAAAGCACCAGATTCTCGTTAAACGGAGTTTCGAGAGTGCGCGCGTAGGAGACGCGAAGGACCGTGTTGCTTGGCTTGACGTTATAGGCAATGCCGACGCGCGGCTCCGCCTGGCTGGCAGCCGTGATGCCGTTGTAGAGATCACCGCGCATGCCGAGATTGAAGTTCCAGTTTCCCTTGGTGATCGTGTCTTCCAAGTAGAGCGCCAACTCTTTCACATCCGTGTGAAGGGGGAACATGGAAGCGGTGCGGAACAGCGTTCCTCCGCGCGTCAGGTCAAATGGAAAAAGGACCGGATTGAAAAGAGGGTACTGGCTGGCAAAGCCAGGATTAAAGTTGGGGTTCGAAGGGTTGCCGGGCGCGTTGAGATTGGTCAGATCATTCGGGGCGAATCCATGCAACGTGCATTCCGATGGATCGGTGACGCCGGCAGGACCGATCACGGGCGTTTCGTTCGCCCCCGTGCTGAGGCAGGGCGCGTTGAATGTGGGATCGACGATGCCGAAACTGTCCTTCTCATCGAGGAATGTCTGTTCGTATACGATTCCCGCCTTCACGTTGTGAATACCCTTCACATACGAAAACTCCGCATGGCCCCCCGCATTTGTAAGCGTGCGGTACTGGGCGACACTCTCCCGCTGAAGACTCGGCGGCCCAAGATCGGAGAAGGGATCGGCGCTGGGATCGTAGTTATACTCGTCGTGCCGCACGTAGGCGCCCAGAGTAAACAGGGCATTCGAACCGAGCAGGTGCGTCCATGTGGGCGCGATATTATAGGTCCGAATCTGCGAGTGCTGATCGGCGGGGCCGACGGGCTTGCCGCACCACACGGAGGAAGTGCAGCCCTGCGCGGCGGAGGGGGCAAACCCGCCATTGCTGACGCCTACTCCTCCCATCCCCGGCACGCCCTCTCCGAACCACATCACGGAATTTTGGGCGTCGAACGAGTTGGGCGTCTGGAACCAGGAGCGCGTAAACTGCAAGTTCAGATGGACCGAGTCCGCGGTCGTTAGCTGATAGTCCACGCGGTCGAATATATTTTCTTCATTTCCCTTGTCGTGAATCACCGCAAATTCGGGAGGATCGAGGAACCGGTCGCCGTTCAAACCGTTCGCGGAGATGAAGTTTCCCCACTTCTGGCCGCCGTAAGACAGGTCGAACCCTCCATTGACAGTGCCAAACGACCCATAGTCCGCCGACACGCTGCCGTGCGGCGTGGTTTCCCCCTGGCCTGAGCGCGTGGTGACGTCAATCACGACGCTCGTCTTATCCCCATATTCGGCCGGCGGGGCGCCGGCGATGACCGTCAGGGATTGAATGGCATCCACGGGGACTTGGTTGGAGAACACCTTGCTCTGCTGATCCGTGATGGGCTGGCCGTCCACGGAGAATGAATTTTCGGCATGGTCGCCCAATCCGTGGAAGAGGCCGTTCGAATCGGCGGCGATGCCCGGCGATGCCAGGGTGACCAGCGAGCTCAGCGACGACGACGCGCTTTCGAGCGGAACCTTGTCGAATAAGGCGCGGTCGATGTCGGTGTGAGCGGTCGGCTCGTTTTCGAGCAGGTTGTTCGACTCCGCTGTGACCGTTACCGTGGTGGCAGCCCCTGCTAGCGTGAGGGCGACGCTGATGTTCATGGGAACGGCGGAGCGTACGTCAATATCCTCGGCAAAAGGAGCGAATCCTGCCGCGGTCACCGTCATGTGATAGGGATTGAAGGGCACGTTCGTGAAGGTGAAACTGCCTGTAGTGTCCGTCGTGGTGCTGCGCTCATATTCACTCACCGGATTCTCGATGGTGACACCGGCATTGGCCACGACTGCTCCCGTGGGGTCTTTTACCGTTCCTTTAACCGAGGCCGATCCCGCCGTCTGCGCCCAGGCCGCGGGCGCGACGATGGCTGCCAGGATGGCGGCAACGAAAAGCGGAATCCCGAATCGTGCGGCTGCATATCTCATTGGATTTTCTCCCCAAGAATTGTGGCCCCAGCGCATCTTTGGCCGGCGGCGAAAAATGTGAAAATGGGCACGCGCCGTCCTTTCGGCGGCGGGCGCTTGGAGAAGATCACTATGAAAAATGGCGCTATGCGGGAGGGGCGCGAGGAACGCTGGAATCGCGGTCGGGTTCAAAAACAAGAGCGGGTTCTTCAGCCGGCGTGAATTTTGCCACCGGCACGGACGGCTGCATTACCACGTGAGGGGCGGACTGCGGGATGGCGACGTGTCCGACTTGGCAAATCTGGCAATGCTGCTCGCCGCAAGCGTCGGCATGCCAATGGCTGGCGGCGTGAACGGCCAGGGCGCCCACGGTGAAGATCAGGGCCACCGACAGCACACGCATCAGGACTCGCTTGGACATGCTCAACTCAACGCTACCCCGGCATTAAGTATAACTTGGATGCCTCCGGGGGCATAAAGATTCCATTTTTTTACATGTATTTGCCACCGTATAGCCGCTTGCGGCGGGGACTGAGGGCCTAGAAAATGGACCGTAACAGTTGATGGAGGGAAGCATAGTCCAGGCGGGTCAATCCGACAGCCACGGCCATGAAAGCCACTCCGGCAATCGTCACAATCGTGACCGAAGGGCTCGGGGAACGCCGATGCGCCTCCGGCAGCAGATCGGAAGTGGCGGTATAGAGGAAAAAGCCGGATGCCACGGCAAGAAAAGCCGCCAGCCACTTCGGCGATGGCAGGAATACGAGGGCAAGAGCCGCGCCCATTACCGGCGCGATGGCGTCCATTCCGAGAAATATGTAGTCAGTTCGCCGCGCCTTTTCGCCACGAGTCACCAGCATCATGGTGTTCAGTCCGTCGCTCATGTCGTGAGCCACGATGGCAAGAGCCACTATCAGACCCACGCGCCAACTCACAAGGGTCGCGGCGCCGATCGCGGCGCCATCGAGAGTGCTGTGCGCGATGAGGCCCAGGGCGCCCATCCGGCCGAAGCGGCGATGCGCTTCGTTGGAACAGTCCCCTTCGACGCAGGAATGCAGAATGAGAGTTCGTTCCAAAACATAGAAGCCAAGAAAGCCGGCCACGAGGATGAGAAAGATCACGCGGACGTCCCAACCTAGCGAGCGCCCCACGTCCACCGACTCAGGCAAGAGATCGAAGAATGTGGCGCCGAGAAGCATTCCGGCTCCCGTCCCCAAGAGCAGGTGAGCGCGCTTCTGGCCATGGACAGCGATCATGCCGCCGAAAATCGTTGAAAGCATCGCGCAGGCGCTGAGACCCAGGGCAACGGGACCGGGCCCGCTTCTGGGTAACTCTGTGAGCTCACCGAGTGGAATCATGGGCTGGCGTACATCGCTTGGAATCGGGCCGCGCCATCGAAAGGTGGAACGGGCGAAAGCGGGAGCAGATGCATTTGCCCGGCGATTTTCAATTGGAATGTTCCAGGGCCTTCTCGACCAGGGCTACGCATTTTTCGACGCGCTTTCGCAGCGGGCCTTCGATTTCCTGCTGGCGCCCGCGCAGGGTGAAGACTCGTCCGCGATGTTCACCGCCGCGAGCACGGCCACCTTGAGCGAGTCCACGGTGCGCGTGGCCTCCGCGACCGCGCGCATCTTTCCATCCACGAACGCGGCAAGCTCCTTCACGTACTCCTCATCTTGTTCCGCGCTGAAATTGTAGCTCTGGTCGTAAATTTCGATTTTCACGTTGTTGCTCCCCCGGCTCGGCTGCGGACATTGTCGGCCATTGGAGCCGCTGCTGCAAGCGGTATGGTCATCGAGAGCGGAAAATTCAAGCAGGCGCGAAGGGACCGCGCCGAGGCGCTCCTCGAGCGCGGTGACGATGCGCGAGGAAAAATCGGCGATCTGCGCGTCGGTGAGCGTTGCCTGCGCGCTCTGGAACGTCACGCGGATCATCAGCGAAAATTTTCCGGCCGGGATTTGCCCGCCGCGGAACAGATCGGCGGCTTCGATGCCGCGCAGCTTCGGCGATGCCGAGCGCGCGAATCGTCTCCGCCACTTGCGCGAACGTGATTCCATCGGCAAGCACCAGCGAGAAATCGCGTTCGACGGCTGGGAAACGCGCGGAGCGGCGCAAAACGCAGCGCCGCGCGCGCCGCTTCCATGCCTGTGACCAGGGGTTCGAGCCGCAGCTCGGCGAGAAAAATATCCTGGCGCAGCTTGAGTTGATCGGCGATGCGCCGGGCGAGCTGGCCCGCGAGGCCCAGGGCATGGCCCACGCCGGCATTTGCGCGCGAGCGAAATCCGCGCGGCATGTCCGACGACGAGCCAGCCGGGTCCGCCTGCTTGCCAGGCGAATCCGCCGGCGAGTTCGCCGATGCGGTCGAGATCGCCTTTCAAATCCGCGAATGCAAATTCGCGCGCCGGTTCGTGAATTGTTTTCTCGCGCGCGAGGCCGGTGGCGCCGAGCGTCAGCACGGGCGTTTCGACCGGCTCGCCATCGCGCAGCTCGTACGCCTTGCCGATTTCGAACAGGCGCAGATTGCGCTGGCCGTGATTCAGATTCCATTCGAGCGCGCCGATCATGCCGACGATTCCCGTCGAGCGCATCACGGAGGCGTCTTCCGCGAGCGGATTGCCGATCACTGCGGGGGCCACGCCCTCGGCGCGGAAAATTTCGTCGCGCCGCGCATCCACCAGCGGAATCGTCGACAATTTCCTGATAGCCGAGCGCGATCGACGCGCTCGCGCAGGCGGTCTTGCGCTTCGGCGTGCGGCAGGCGATGCGCGGGCTGCTTCGCGGGCGGCAGCCGCGGCGGAAATTTGTCGTAGCCGTAGTGCCGCGCGACTTCTTCGATCAAATCGATTTCGCGCGCCACGTCGCGCCGCCAGGAAGGCTGCTCGCACTGCCACGACTGCGTCCGGCGAGCCTGCGCTGCCGCGATTGGCGTCCAGGCGCACGGGATGGAATCCGAGCGCGGTCAGAATTTCTTCGATGTCGCGATCGGGAACGTCCGCGCCCATCACGCGCAGGAACTCCTTGCGCGTGAAGCTGATTTTCGCGGGCGTCTCGCGGCGCGGATACACGTCCACGACGCCCGCGAGAATTTCTCCGCCGCCCAACTGCTGGATCAGTTCCGCGGCGCGGCGCGAAGCCAGCTCCGCCATTTCCGGATCGGCGCCGCGCTCGAAGCGGTAGGACGCTTCCGTGCGCAGGCCGAGCGCCTTCGACGTGCGGCGAATGGAGACGGGATCGAACCACGCGGATTCGAGCAGAATATTGCGGCTGCTCGAAGCCGATTTCGCTTTCCGCGCCGCCCATCACGCCGGCGATGGCCACCGCGCGCGCCGCGTCCGCGATCACGCACATGTCTTTTGCGAGCGTGCGTTCGGCGCCGTCGAGCGTGCGCATTTTTTCGCCCGGCCGCGCGCGCCGCACGACGATGCGGCGTTCGGCGAGCTTGTCGAGATCGAACGCGTGCAGCGGCTGGCCCAGCTCGAACATCACGTAGTTCGTCACGTCCACCACGTTGTTGATCGGATTTCTGGCCGATGGCTTCGAGGCGCTGCGCGCAGCCAGTCGGGCGACGGCTGCACTTTCACGCCGCGCAGAATCCGCGCCGTATAGCGGCCGCAAAGGTCCGGGCGATTCGATTTCAACGCGCGTCGCGTCTCGCGGCTTTTTCGGCGGATTCCTTCAGCTTCGGTTGAACGGGCTTGACGCGGCAGGCGGTAGATGGCGGCAATTTCGCGCGCGATGCCGTAGTGACCGAGGCAATCGGGACGGTTCGCGGTGATTTCCGCGTCGAGCACCGGCCCCGCCGCGGATTCTTCGATCGAATCGACGGCGATCGCCCGCAAGCGAAAGGCGCGTGCGCAGGTCGGCCGCCGGCGCCGTCACGTCCACGAATTCCTTCAGCCAGTTGTAGAGAACTTTCATCGAATTCCGGTAGCGCTCAAGGAAACTGCCGCAGGAAGCGCACGTCGTTCTGATAAAGCAGCGGCAGCTCGCTGATGCCGTACTTCATCATCGCCAGGCGGTCCACGCCCATGCCGAAGGCGAAGCCCGAAAGTTTTTCAGCGTCGTATTTCACGAAGCCGTAGACCGCCGGGTTCACCATGCCCGCGCCGAACAATTCGATCCAGCCGGAAAATTTGCAGACGCGGCAGCCGCTGCCGCCGCAGACGTGGCAGGTGGCGTCCACTTCCGCCGAAGGCTCGGTGAACGGAAAATAGCTGGGGCGCAGGCGCGTCTTCGCCTTCGGCCCCAGAAATTCGCGCACGAAATATTCGACCGTGCCCTTGAAATCGCAGAAGGTGATGTCCGTATCGACGGCCAGGCCTTCGATCTGGTGGAACATGTAGCCGTGCGTCGAATCGGGATTGTCGCGGCGATAGACTTTTCCCGGCACGACGATGCGCACCGGCGGCGGTTGCTTTTCCATGGTGCGAATCTGCATCGGCGAAGTGTGCGTGCGCAGCAGATGCCCGCCGCGCGCGCCTTCGATGTAGAAAGTGTCCATGTTGTCGCGCGCGGGATGGTGCTCGGGAATGTTGAGCGCCTCGAAATTGTAGTAGGGCGTCTCGATTTCCGGCCCTTCGACGACGCTGAACCCGATCGAGAGAAAAATGCGCTCGAGCTCTTCGTACGTCTGGCGGATCAGGTGGCGCGTGCCGATCGGCGCGCTCGATGCCGGGAAGCGAGAGGTCGATTTGTTCGCGCGCCTGCGCCGATTGTTCGGCGGCGGCTTCCATTTGCCGACGTGAGCGTCTTCGAATTGTCGCTTCGACGTGCGCCTTCAGCTCGTTCAGTTCCTGTCCGACGGCGGGCTTCAGTCTCTGGCGGCGCCGGCTTCAGCCAATTGTCGCGTAATCTTGCGAGAGAATGCCGGACTTGCCGGCCAAGCCATTGACGCGCACGGCCTTCAGCATCAATCGAGTCGATGTCCTGGGCTGCATCGCGATCGAATGCGGCACGCAGGTCATCGAACAGAGTCGCAACTTTTCCGGGGAATCGACGCCGAGCTGCGCGAGCGTTTGCGTTGTGGGATCGATCGTCGTCATGGTGAGATGGTTTGGGCGGCGGAGAAGCCTCACCCCGCCGAACCGGGGTGAGCTACATAACCGGCGCCAATACCGGCGCCCATATTACACGCACTACGCCGCGGGCTGCGGCGGCGCGGCGGGCGCCTTCGCGAGATGCTGCTTCGCCGATTGCGACCAGCGACGAAAAGCCTTCGGCGTCGCGCACGGCCATGTCCGCCAGAATCTTCCGGTCGAGTTCGACGCCGCCTACCTTCAGCCCATGAATCAACTGGCTGTAGGTGATGCCGTTATTGCGCGCCGCGGCGCCGATGCGCTGAATCCAGAGCGTGCGGTAATCGCGCTTGCGGGTGCGGCGGTCGCGATAGGTGTAGCGCAGCGAGCGGTTCACCGCCTCTTTCGCCGAGCGGAAGAGCTTTCCCTTGGTGAGGAAAAAACCCTTGGCGTGCTTCAGCAGCTTTTTGCGGCGTGCGCGCCGCTTGGTGCCGCGTTTCACTCGAGCCATGTTCCCAATTCTCCTGTTTTGATTTCGAGAAAAGTTTTATTTGCGCGGAGAAGGCGCGCAGCCGCCCCGGCCTTCCCGAAATCGGAACCCGGCACAGCCCGGACTGCGCTTTTCTCCGCGGCGTGTTGATGTGGCGCCCGGCGCTTCCGATGTTACCCGGAGGCGCGAGCAATGCAAGCCGCAGATTCCGGCTTGCGGGTCCTGGGCCCAAATACAGGCTCAGGGCAAGCCCTTCGTCCCAAAATCGGACTCAGGGCAAGCCGGCAGGCCCGCCGCGGTGGGTGACGCACTGCCAGGCACGAAAAAACTAAATGCCGTAGGGAAGCGCGAGGCGCATGTTGGGCACGTCCGCGGGATTCACCTCGACCTTGTTGGCAAGCTTGCGCATGCCGCCGGGGCTTTTTCGTGCCCAGCAGGTGGCGCTTGCCGGAATGCCAGCGCATGATTTTTCCGGTGGAAGTGATCTTGAAGCGCTTGGCCGCGCCGCGATGCGTCTTCAACTTCATTTTCTTATTCTTCTTCACAATTTCCTCTTCGGCGAAAAATTCTCAGGCTTGGCCGCCGGCGGCAGGCTGCGCGGGACGCGCCGGCGCCGCGAGCCGCTGGCGCCTTTTTTCGGCGCGAGCAGCGCGAGCAGGATGTTGGCTTCCATGCGCGGCCCGAATTCCACCTGCGCGTGCTCGGTGATGTCCTTGAGCAGCCGGTCCATCTTGCCGCGGCCCACGTCCTGGTGCGCCATCTCGCGGCCGCGATGGAAAATCATGGCCTTCACTTTGTAGCCCTCGCCCAGGAAGCGGATGATCTGGTTCTTCCGCACCTGGTAATCGTGCTCGGCGGTGGAAGGCCGGAACTTCACTTCCTTGATGTGCGAACTTTTCTGATGTTTTTTCTGCTCGTGGGCTTTCTTGTTCTGCTCGTAGAGAAACTTGCCGTAATCCACGAGCTTGCACACGGGAGGCACGGCGGTGGGCGAAATTTCCACCACATCCAGGCCGGATTCCCGCGCCGTCTTCATCGCGTCGAACAGGGTCATCACGCCCAGCTGATTCCCCGCATCGTCAATCACGCGGACTTCCCGAGCGCGAATGCGCTCGTTGACCCGAAGACCCCAGGACCACCTCGTTCTGCGATAAACCCACCTCCCAGGCCGGCGAAATTCGCTTTCGCCGCCAGCTTTTTCGTCCTCCTGGCCACGGAAAGGCCCGCCGGGGGGACAGGGCGAAAAGTATAGCACGGCTTTACCACCCGCCCACAAGATGGGGCTCGCCGTTCGGCATGCCTTTTGTGGCGGAGCCTATAGGAAAGGAAATAAATAGGTCAAAGTTCGGCCAGTCAAGCGGTCTGGCTATATCTGGCCACCGTAGCTTCTGGAATAAAAGGTAGCGCTCGCATTTCCCTTACTCAGCAATTCGGATTCAAATGCAGGGTACCTACCTTCGTGCATGCCGTTGGTCTTGACGTATCTTTTTAGTTCTTTAAGGTTCTCGACAATTTTTGAGTGACCTGGAAAGAACACTTGGTACTTTCCATCGTTAAGTTTTTCAGCACTTATATCCCACATCTCAGCCTCCCGAAAGGTTAGCAATTCAGAGTACGAATCGTATCACAAATCTAGACCAGTAAATTCAAACTGACGTACTGCCCTTGGCCGTAGTTTGGCGGATTATTGCCCGTAGCGAGCCTGAAATTTCCGCTAGAGAATGGTGCGCGAATCAATTTCCGCGCGCAGGTCCGCGATGAATTGCTCGACGGGGCGCGGGCCGAGATCGCCCTTGGCGCGGTGCCGCACGGAGACGGTTCCGGCCTCGGCTTCCTTGCCGCCGAGGATCAGCATGTAGGGAATCTTTTCGAGCTGGGCGTCGCGGATTTTGGCTTGCAGCTTTTCGTTGCGGTCGTCGAGATGGACGCGAAAGCCGGCATCCTTGAGCTGCTTCGTGATCTTGTGGGCGTAATCCATCGAATTTCTCGCTCAGCGGCAGCACGGACGCCTGCACGGGCGCGAGCCACGCCGGGAATGCGCCCGCATAGTGCTCGATCAGAACGCCGAAAAACCGCTCGACCGAGCCCCACAGCGCGCGGTGAACCATCAGCGGCTGGTGGCGCGAGCCATCTTCGCCCACGTATTCGAGCTGGAAACGCCGCGGCAGATTGAAATCGAACTGCACGGTGGAAAGCTGCCAGGGGCGTCCGATAGCGTCCACCAGCTTCACGTCAATTTTCGGGCCATAGAACACGGCCTCGCCAGGAATGAACTTGTACGGCACCTTCATGCGCTCGAGCGTGTGCACCAGGGCGCCTTCCGCGCGTTCCCATTCCTCGACGGTGCCGGCATAATCGTCCGGCCGCGAAGGATCGCGCGCCGAAAATTCCACTTCGTAGCGGTCGAAGCCGAAAACGCGCAGGACTTCCCAGGCGAACTCGACGCAATCCTCGATTTCCTTTTCGATCTGTTCCGGCATGCAGAAAATGTGGGCATCGTCCTGCGTGAAGCCGCGCACGCGCAGAAGTCCGTGGAGCACGCCCGAGCGCTCGTAGCGGTAGACCGTGCCAAGCTCCGCGAGGCGGATGGGCAGCTCGCGATAGCTCCGTAGCCGCGATTTGAAAATCAGGATGTGGCCCGGGCAGTTCATGGGCTTGAGCTGGTATTCGGCTTTTTCCACTTCGATGGGCCCGAACATATTTTCGCGGTAGAAATTCGCGTGGCCGCTGGTCTTCCACAGGTCGAGCAGCATGATGTGCGGCGTATAGACGAGATCGTAGCCCCGCCGAAGGAGTTCGGCGCGCAGCCAGTCCTCCATCTGCCGGCGGATGATGCCGCCCTTGGGATGCCAGAAAATCAGCCCGGGACCGGCCTCTTCCTGGATGCTGAAGAGATCGAGCTCCTGGCCGAGCCTGCGGTGGTCGCGGCGCTTGGCTTCTTCGAGCTTGTGCAGATATTCGTCGAGTTCTTTCTGGTCCACGAAGCAGGCGCCGTAAATCCGCTGCATCTGCGGATTGCCTTCCTGGCCCTTCCAGTATGCGCCTGAGACGTTCATCAGCTTGAACGCCTGGATGCGGCCGGTGGAGGGAATGTGCGGCCCGCGGCAGAAGTCGATGAATTTTCCCGTGGTGTAGAACGACACCATCGGCTCGGTGGCTTTTTCCTCCACCAGCTCGCATTTGAATTCCTGATTGCTTTTGCGATAGAGGTCGATCGCCTCGGGCTTGGGGATCATCTTGCGCTCGTTGGGAATATCCTTCGCGGCCAGCTCGCGCATTTTGGCCTCGATTTTTTCGAGGTCTTCGGGCGTGAAGGGCTCTTCGCGCAGGAATTCGTAGAAAAAGCCGTTTTCGATGGGCGGACCGATGCCGAGCTTCACGTCGGGATAGAGTTCGAGCACGGCGGCGGCGAGCAGATGCGCCGCCGAGTGGCGGAAGACCTGGACCGCGTCGGGATCCTTGGCCGTCAGAATCGAGAGTTTTACGTTGTGGTCGAGCGGCCGCGAGAGATCGACCAGCTCGTCGCCGGCGCGCGCGACAAGAGCTTCCTTCGCGAGCCGGGGCGAAATCTGGCTGGCGATCTCGGCGGCGGTGGTGCCGCTCGGCACTTCGCGCGTGGCGCCATCCGGCAGCGTGATTTGAATGTTCCCCATGTGTCGTTTTTTGAGCCGAATCCGGCGGCAATTACCGTAGCACGATCCTCGCGCGATTTCATCCGGTTGTTGCTGTAAGGATGGCGCATGCGTGAAGCCGCGGAGATGCGTTGCATGGGCAAAAATCGCGCGTGCTATAATCCTTGCTTAAGCCGCTAATCGGCAAAGGAGTTGCGATGTTCCCAGAAGAGATGGTTCGAACCATGCGGGAGGAACTGACGGAAATCGGCTTCCGCGAAATGCGGACACCGGAGGAAGTGGATGCTGCTCTGAAACAGGAGAAGAGAACGACGCTCGTGGTGGTGAACTCCGTCTGCGGATGCGCCGCGGGCAAAGCCCGTCCGGCGATCGCCAAGGCTCTCTCCCATCGCGCGCATCCGGAAGTTTTGCTGACCGTTTTCGCGGGACAGGACCGCGAAGCGACGGACCGGGCGCGAACCTACTTCACAGGTTACGCCCCGTCTTCGCCTTCGATTGTCTTGATGCGCGACGGCAAGGTGGCCTTCATGCTGGAAAGGCGCGATATCGAGAGCCGCGACCCTCTCTCCATCACAGCGGATCTCACGCGGGCCTTTGAACGCTTCTGCTCCGCCGCCTCTGTCCCAGCGGAGAAGTAGCCTTGTGAGCCTCTCCGCTGGCCCGGCTGCCCCATGGCTTGCTCCTGATAACGAGCCAACTTGAGGCTGGCTCCCGTGCATCGGATTGCTCGTCACCATCGGCTTGCCAATCACCGCTGTCCTGTTGAAATGGAGGACTCGATATGAAATATTTTGTGCCCGGCCTGCTTGTAGGATTGCTCATTCTTCCGCTCGTGGGAGCGTTTTACGTTATGACCGGCCGGTTGCCCGTGGCTGCCACGGACCACTCCTTGCCGTTCGAAAGAAGGATTGTAAGCATCGCGCGCAACGCGCGGATTCACCGCGAAGCGCCGGACCGCGACGTTTCCGGCCCCACAACAGCCGATCTTGTGGCCGGGGCCGAAATTTATAATAAGGATTGCGCCTTCTGCCACGGCTTGCCGCAACAACCCCCTTCTCCGGAGGGAAGGGGCATGTTCCCCCACGCCCCGCAGCTCTTCACGCCTCGCGGAATGGTAACGGATGATCCGGCCGGCGTGACCTACTGGAAGGTGGATAATGGAATCCGGCTCAGCGGCATGCCCAGCTTCCACGCCGCGCTCACGGACGACCAGATGTGGCAAGTGACCGCGCTCCTGAGCCGCGCCGACAAACTCCCGCCCGAAGCGCTCGAGGCGCTGAAACCTGCGCCGGTGATTTTGCCCGTGCAGAAGGCAACCGGCGCTGCCAAGCCGAAATAAGCCGCGGCGTCGCAGGGACCGCCGCGCGCGCTAGAAATCGGCGTGGAAGCGCAGACCGGGAACGATCACAGGCCCGCGGTCCTTGTTGTACCCGGGATTGTTGACGTGCTGAAGGTCGAAGGAAGCGAAGAAGCCGCGCCACAGATGCGCGGTGTAGAAGCCCTCGAAGATTTTCTCGGGGCCATAATTTAGTCCGCCATCGCCCAGTAGAAAACCGAGCCCGCCGAGCGCCAGATACTCCTGATGAGCGGCCACGATCCCGTTGGCGACAAAAGCGATGCCCGCGCGATCGTTTGGCCGGCGCCACCGATCGCCCTTCGTGAAGCCGCCGAGCTCGAGCGTGCGGTCGTCCTCCGTGTAAGCGAACGATTCGTTGCGCCCGTCGCTCCAGCCCAGACGCCCGAAGACGCTCACTTGCGGCGTAATTTCCTGCTCGAAGTTCAGCCCGAAGCCGTATTTGTGGCGCCCCTGGCGGCGGGTAAAGGTGATGTCCGGCGTGGGGGTTTCGTGGTCGAGGTAGTCGTGGATGGACTGCTCGTAATTCCCCATGTTGGCGTGGTTGAGGTAGGCAAGCAGGCGCACGACTCCGGCGCGGTTTGCGATCCGATTTCCGCGCGCCTCGAATTCGAGATTTTCCGACCGCGCGCGAGCAAGGTCCGCATCGAGGTTGATCCCATTGGCCACTTTGGGCATCAGCGCTTCCGCGAACCGCACCGTCCACCAGTGGTCGTCGTATTCAAGGAGCACGCCATCGGTATACCCGCGGGTGTTCGCGGCATAGTCGTAGGCGCCGTTGTTGTCCATGGTCCAGTTCAGGAATTGCAGGTAGCTGTCCGAACCATAGCTATTCGCATCGAAGAAATCGACCAAGTCGAATTTTCCGATGCGGATCTCGATCCGCCGCGCTGGTAGAGATGTGGCGAGATGAAGCTCGTCGCGATCGGCGTCTACGCGGTCGGTCGAGAGCGGGATGATCTGCCGGATCATGGCTCTGGCGAGATATGGATTCGCGCTGAGCTGCGGGTTGCGCACCACATCAAGATTGGTGAACCCGGCCAGGCCCAACGCGGAGCTGAGACCGGTGCCGCCCGCGCTCTCGACGTCCAGGAAGACTTCGGTTGTAGGCGTAAGCTCGTACCCGAGAAACAGGGTATATAACTTCGACGTCGCGCTTTCCCCCTGTGGCCGCAGGCTGTTTGGCCCGCTGTATTTTGCCGGGAAGGAAGGATGCCATTGGAAGATGATGTTTGCCTGTCCGGAAATCCAGTAGCGGCTGGTTTCCGAATGGGGGAAAAGCGTCAGCAGATCATCGGAGGCCGTGGAACCATCGGCAGGGGGCGGCGGCGCGGAGGTTTGCGGCTCGGGTTTTTTGGGGAGGGGATTTTGACCGAGCGCGAAATTTGGCGCGAGAAGGCACACGAGCAGCAGGCAAAAAATGGGCAGTGCGACTTTTGTCAGGAAGCGAGTCATTAGTTAACTGCGATGAACTTCGCGTATAAACTATGCTTAACCTCTACGCGCGTCAACCATGAAAAGACGTCCCATTCCCCCCCCTCCGCGCCGCGCACCGGGCAGCCCCAAGGAAGCGCCTTTGGAGAGGCGCGTAGTACATCACAGCGCGCCCCTCAGCTGCGTTAAAAACATTATTAAAAGCGAAAGGGGGGAGAGTTTTTAGCTCCCCCCATTCAATGATGAAACAATCCACCGAATTCCAGCCTCTTGCCCCTCGGCCTCCTCCCCGGGCTGCCCGGTGAGACCCGAAAGAAGCGCCTGCTTTGGAGCGCGATCGCACGTCTTCTTTTCGCCGCGAGGCTCGAAGGCGCCCATGGACGGATCCACCCAGATGGAAATGAGCGGGGCCTTTCCGTCGTTGTGGAGCGGCACCCAGACGCGGTACAGCCCACTATGAATGATGAGTTCCTCAAAATTGTTTGCAAAATTGCGCATGTTCCCCTCCTTCCGCGAGACGCGCCTGCCATTTTCAAGGCCAGACAGCTCTCGCGCATCTGAAATTCATTTTTCAGGTGGGGATCTTTCGAACGGCTGCGGAGATTCCCACTCGCTCGGGTTGGTTTATTCCGCGAGAGCGAGCGGGAGTGAGGTCAGAAGCGGCCTGCGCTACGATGGCTCTTGCGAAATGCCGGAAAACTCGATCTACCCGGGGGTTCCGGCTCTATACCTGGAATATCCATAAGTTCTGTTATCCTTCCAAGGGGCATGGCATCAGGCCCCGAAACTCTGATACCATACCCCCATAGGGTAGTCAAGCAAAATGTCGCATCTTTCCAGAGAAAAACTGGACCTTTTGAACCGCACGAAGAAGGTCGTGGGGCAAGTCGAGTCCGCCCAGCGGGCGCTCGAGGAGGATGCGGAGTGCGCGGACGTGCTGCAGCGTCTGGCCGCCGCGCGCGGAGCGATCAGCAGCCTGATGCGGGAGCTTTTGGAAGACCACATCCGCAATCACATGCCCCGGAATTCAAAATCTTCCGAAGAGGCTGCGGACGATGTGATCGAGATTGTCCGCGCCTTTCTGAAATAGACCGGGCAGCCCGGCGCGCCGGCCATCCATGCGGAATGCGATGTTCGCGGCGGAGGATTTTCCGCATACTTGAATTTCCCCGAGGCATCCGATTGCCCGCCGGGGCCATCTTTAGTAGTCTCTATCGTTCCGCTTGCCGCGTTGGCTCCGGTCTGCGGACTCAGGGGTGAGGAACTTGCGGGGAAAACTTGGCCTGTCTTTTTGGATTACGGTTCTGGCGATGGTGTCGCTGCCCGCGTGCCAGCAACAGATCAGTTATCCGTCGCCGACTATAACGATCATTTCCCCCATCAACATTGTGGCGGGCCAGCCGCAGTTCACTCTTACCGTCACGGGCTCCAATTTCACGCCTGCATCGTTCGTGGAATGGAACGGCGCGGCGCTTCCGCAATACACCTTTGTGGGCACCAGTGAAATGCAGGCCGTCGTCACCGCGAACCTAATCCAGAGCCCCTGGCATGGTGCCGATTACCATCTTCACGCCCCAGCCGGGCGGCGGAACCTCTAAGCCGTTTTCGTTTGCAATCCTTCAGCCACTCACTCTTACGCCGCAAATCACGTCGCTTGCCCCTTCGGGCGTCCTGGCCGGCAGCGGGGTGTTCAATTTGTTCGTCAATGGAAAGAATTTCAATACCCTGTCGATCGTCACCGTAAACGGCCAGAATCGGGTGACGACATTCCTAAGCCAGGTATCTCTAGCCGTCCAGCTCACGGCGGCCGATGTGACCAGCGCCGGCGCCCTGCAGATTGCCGTCGTGAATCCCGCCGTGAATTCGCAATCTGACACGCAGATTGACAGTGGCGGCCCGGCGGTGAGTCCCTTCGTGGCCGACACGGATTTCACAGGCGGCTCCATTCTAACTACCACTACCACGATAAATACGGTCGAGGCGACCAATCCGGCGCCGATGGGCGTATATCAGACGGCGCGGGTCGGCAATTTCACCTACACGATTTCAGGCTCCCCTCCCTTTGGGTCTCTCAATACCGTGCGTCTGCACTTCGCGGAGATATCGTCGTCGGTGACGACGGGGCAGCGGGTATTCAATGTGAGCATCAATGGTGTACAGGTCTTGACGAATTTCGACATTTTCGCGGCCGTTGGCCGGAACGCGGCATATGTGGCGCAGTTTATTGAACCTACGAACGCCAGCGGCCAATACGTGATCCAATTGACGCCCGTCGCAGGCTCCCCTCTCGTCAGCGGGATTGAAGTTTTACCACCGGCGGGCGGGGGGAGCTCCAACACCGTGGCGTTCAACATCACCAATCCTTTGCCGGTCATCAGTTCGCTCAATCCTGCCACTGCGCAAGCCGGCACCAGCGCCACGATTACGGTGACCGGGGCGATCCCTGGACCGGATTTTGTGCCCAACTCCGTGATTCTGATCAACGGCGCGCCGCGCACAACAGTTTTTACGAGTACGACGCAGGTCTCGGCTGCGCTGACTGCCGCGGACCTTGCCAGCGCTGGAATCAAACTGGTGCAAGTCGAAAATCCGCCTTCCGTCCTCAGTCCACCCTTCGACGGCGGCACTTCCAACACGCTGACTTTTGCCGTGACCCCCACGATTTCAGCGGGGCTGCCCATGCTCGTGGATATCGCGCCGGATGGCTCGCAAGCGGACGAGGGGATTTGCGGCGGAGCCGCCAACTGCCAGAATGGAACACTGGGTCTCACGCTTGCCACTTCGGGCCCTTCGGAGAGCGCGGACGGCAGTTTCATCGCGTTTGCCTCCGTTTCCGGCAATCTCGTCCCGAGCCAGACGAATTCCTCGAGCGCTATTTTTCTTGCCAGCACGTGCCTCACTTCCACGGTTTCCTCAAACTGTCTCACCGTCTCTCCGGTGAGCCTGGCAGTCGATGGTGGGCCCACCAACGGGGCGAGCTCCGAGCCGACTGTGGACAACGGCGGCGACCGCGTCGCTTTCACCTCGCAGGCCACGAATCTCGTGAATTACGTGAGTTTCCAGAATGCGCCGCCGGGCAGGCGCCAAGTCTATACCCAGCCTCCTTGCCCTATCGTAAACAGCACCACGCCTTGCACCTTCTCTCCATCCATAAATGGAGCGGTGCTGGTTTCCATTTCGGCGGACGGCCTCAGCGCCGGCAACGGCGATAGTTACAATCCCGTGATCAGCCCCGACGGTCAGTACGTTGCGTTCGTCTCGCTCGCCACCAATCTCGTCTCCGGCGTCACCGTGGATGGCGTCACGCCACAGGTGTATCTCCGCTTCACCTGCGGCAACGTCACGCCTCTAACGCAAACGGCGGGCGGCTGTGTCCCCATCACGTACCTGGTTTCGTCACCCAATGGGATCACGCCCGGCAATGCTGCGAGTTCGAATCCGGCCATTGCAAATAACGGCACCTACGTCGCCTTCTCATCCCTGGCTACAAACCTTGGCGCGAGCGCGCCCAATCCAAGCGGCTTACGGGAAATTTTCGAACAGTTCGAGTGCCAGCTCACCTCCACGGGCTGCACTCCCGCCGCGTCCCTCATCTCTACCCCCGACGGCGTGACCCCGGCCGATGCGGCCAGCTTGCAGCCTGCGATTTCGTCCGACGGTCGCTTTATCGCTTTCGCCTCCACCGCCGACAACCTGGGAATCGCTCCCGGAGGCTTCCAGCAAATCTACGTGCGCGACACCTGCATCGCCTTCACAGGGGCGAGCTGCACCGCTTCGACGAAGCTTGTATCCACGCCCGACGTTTCGGCGAACCCCAAGACACCCGCGAAGGGATTGAGCGAATATCCGAGCCTCAACTCGTGCGGCTCGACCACAACTAGCGCCTGCATCACCGGTCAGTTCATCGCCTTTGCATCCGTGGCTTCGAATCTCGCCCCGACCCTGAATGGAGTCGAGAATATTTTTGTGCGCAATACCTGCGACGGCGTCGTCGCCCCGGCCGTCTGCACCCCCAGCACCGTCCTCACGAGCCAGGCCGGCGGCGTTTCTCCTCCCGCGGCCGATGGCTCGAGCGCCGCGCCGTCGATCAGCGGCGATGGCCATACGGTCAGCTTCATTTCCTTTGCGGACAATCTTGTCACGCACGACTCCAACGGCCTCGAGGACATCTTCCTCGCCACCACTTCCTTTTGATCTTGCGGATTGAATTCCGCCGCGGGACCCGAGCGGGCGCGCGCCTTACCGGGCTTTGGCAGTCTTAGGAGCCAGGCACAGGGTCACTTCGGTTTGTTTACCGGTGTACACGGTGATGTTGTGCTTCCACTCGCTCCACACGCCGTTGTGGTATGCGCGTACGTCATAGAGGCCGTGGACGAGTTGAGGGAAGAAGTAACGCCCTTGGACGTTGGTCAAGGTCGCCTGGGGATGCCGGCCGTCGGCGTTTTGTGACGTCACGCGCGCGCCGACCACCGGCGCTCCGCTCGGCCCCAGCACGGTTCCGGCAAGCGTTCCCTTTCCCCTCCCGCCTGCGATTCCAGGGACCGCCGTGATCGCGGCCAGCAGCAATATGAAGATGAATCGTTTCATTGCACACTCCCGGTGGATCTGGAGACAATCTTATCCCTCGGACGGTGTCTGTCTAGCGCACGCGCCCCGGTTGTTTTTGAACGGAACCTGTTCACCCGGACAGGTAGAAATCGGGCGCAGACCGCAGTGCAATTGCGGGCACCATGGGCGGAGTTCGTGAGGCGTCGCGCGGCGCATTTGCTTTTTTGCGCCGAGCGATGTATTCCCTCTACTTGCTGTTTTCACCGATAGCTCGCATCGAACAGGAGACGGAATGCCCCGCTATATCTCGCAACACACGCTGGCATGTTTGACGCGCCAGGGCGCCGAACAACTCGCCGAGCGGCTGCACGCCGCCACGCCCGTCACCGCGCGGCGCGTTCTCGTCAACATGCAGGAAGGGAAGATGCTCGTGGAATTCGATGCTCCGGGGCGCGAGGAGCTCGAGAAGTGGCTCGCCGCCGAAAAGTTTCATTTCGATTGGTTGCTGCGCCTTGAATTCGAATCCGTCGGCGGTGGCTCCCTGCAACCTATTTAAGCAGGCGAGAACCGGGCGCAAATTCGCATCCGGCTCGCGCGAATGACGATCGGCCTCGGGAAAAGTCCCCTGGGATCAACCATTGTCGTGCCCGGAATTCCAGTGTATTCTTTTGCGGTATGATGATCTTCCATCAGAGGCCGGAGTGTTGCTGTTGTACTTGCGTGTCCTCTGGTGCGGGCAGGCTCGGTACCTAGAAAACCGATTCGAGCCGGGATTTGTCGAACCCACCGCCAGAGACAAGCTGGCCGGTGGGTTTTTGTTTTTAGGGGGCTTGTGAAGTTCGATTCTTATCCTTACGAAGGAGGAAGTCACATGTCTGAATATGCGCATCCAGAAGTATTGGTTTCCACCCAGTGGGTAGCCGACCATTTGAACGACCCGAAAATTCGGCTTGTGGAAGTGGATGTGGACACCACAGCCTACGGCCAGGGCCACATCCCGGGCGCCGTGGGATGGAATTGGCAGTCGCAACTTCAAGATAATCTCCGCCGCGACCTCATAGACAAGGCGGTCTTCGAGAAGCTGCTCGGGCAGTCCGGGATTTCGGGCGACACCTCGGTGATCCTTTACGGCGACAACAACAATTGGTTTGCCTCTTACGCCCTCTGGCAATTGAAATACTATGGGCACAAGGATGCCCGCCTGATGAACGGCGGCCGCAAGAAGTGGCTGGAAGAAAAGCGCCCGCTGACCACAGATCCGCCCAAGGTAGCCCCCGCCACGTATCGCGCCACGGGCCCGGACGAATCCATCCGCGCGCGCAAGGAGCATGTTTTCGCGGTCATCGAGAGGAAGAAGCCCGGAGGGCTCGTGGACGTGCGCTCGGTGGATGAATTCACCGGTAAAATTATCGCCCCCCCCGGAATGACGGAAACCGCCCAGCGCGCCGGCCATATCCCCGGCGCCGTCAGCGTTCCCTGGGTGCAGGCCGCCAACGAGGACGGCACCTTCAAGTCCGCCGACGCGCTCAAGCAGCTCTATCAGGGCAAGGGTGTCACGGGCTCGGACGAAGTGATCGCCTATTGCCGCATCGGCGAGCGCAGTTCTCACACTTGGTTTGTCCTCAAGTATCTGCTCGGATATAACAACGTGAAGAACTATGACGGGTCGTGGACCGAATGGGGCAATTTGGTGGGCGCTCCCATTGAGAAGGAAGCTGCAGCCGCCACGCCGTAGGTAGATACTCTTGCTGATAACGCAGACCCGAACGTTCAGGCCTTGCATCGGAACGGGCGGCCGCAACGCGCGCGCCGCCCTTCATGCTTTCGCGGAAGTTTTATAGGAGCGGCGTTTGGAGGCAACGCACCAGCGGTATGCTGCCGTCTGTTCGGCTCAGCCTTGTGCGCGCCTGTTTGCGCGCCCAAAAGTTATGGATCTCCGGCGCTCGATTTCCCGCTCGCCAGCTCATCCTGCACGACGGCAAGCGCCTGTTGTGGCGACCCGATCAGGCGGTAGCGGCTGGTTTCGACGACCTGGTGTTCCTCGAAGGGAAACAGGAATTTGCGCCCCGAGAAATCGTACTGGTAGCGCGTCGGCTGCCAGATACCCGGCGCCACCTCGGCCTGCTCCATCGAGAAGACGCTGCCGCGATACAGCTTTCCCAGTATTCCGCCGCCCACGGCAAGATCCCGCGTGATGTGGGCTTCGCCGTACACCAGTTGATCGGCGCCGTGGTCGACCCAGATCGTGACCGTCGCGTGCCCGAGCGCCTCTTGAAAAATGGAGCGCGGATGGAAATTCGGATCCGGATCAAGCTCGAAGACGTCGCACACGCGGCCGTCCCTCGTTTCCTGCCTCAGCCATTTCGCCGTGAAGGCATCCTGCATCGCGTCCACCAGGTCCGTGCGCTCGTGTTCCCGCTTCGCGTATTTTTCTTTGGCAGTCTGGGCCCTTGCATCGCCGGGTGTGAGCATCACAACGAGAATGTCTTTCCACGTCTGCAGTTCCTTGCGGTACGCCGCGGGATCTATGGTCTTGCCGTTGTCCTTCAGCAGGATTTTGAAAGGGCCTCCTCCATCGGGGACCACGCGATAGGTTTTGTCCTCAAGCGTGCGCGGATTCGTGCCGCCCGTGCGGTCCACCACGCGCTCGATGCGCTCGTATTCGTCGAGTGTGTTGTCGTCCTTGTGCTGGTTGGCGATCAGCCTCTGGGTGCGGGCGCGCATTTCGGCATCCGTGGGCGCCTGGGGATTCCCGGGCGGACTCGCCTGAGCCGCCGCTTGCAAATTCGCCGCCGGGGATCCTGCGAACACGAGCGCCGCGCACCCCAGTGCCAATACCGCCAGCCCGGGCAGCAAAACCCGCATCCAATTGGCAACATGTTGGGACATATTCCGATATCCGCTCATAGGATTCTCTGGGCTGGGAGCGCGTTGCAAGCGATTATTATAACCGGATGACCGGGATTCCCGCAGCCGGCTGCTGGACCGCCGGACAGTTTCCCTCCGTGCGAAAACCCGCTGGCGCAAACGCGCGATCCTTGCCGGTTATTTCGGTTGCGAGGGCGGAGTCTTGGGCAGCGGCTCGATCATAACCGTGCTCTCCGGGTCGAGGCGCGATTTCCCGTCCGGTCCAAAAACGTAGGGGTATCCCGCCGGATCTACGGGGATGCCAGGAAGCATCCCGGCATCGCGCATCTCCCACGACGACGCCGGGTAGCGCCCGAAGCGTTTGCGGTACTGTTCCGCGATGTCGTCCAGCCGCGCTTCGTCTTCCTGCGCCCGCAGCTCTTGCAACTGTTCCGCCGCCCTCTTCCGGGTCGCCGGGTCCTTCGTGGATTGGTACAGCTCGGTCCAGATCATTTGCGAGGTTTCGAGCGAGCCGCCCTTGTCCGCAATGCGCGCGGCCATTATCTTCACCCACTCCAGCGCCTGGGGGTTCTTGCTTGCTGCCAGGTAGGCCGCTGCGGAATCCTGGTAATCCTTCAGCCGCCAATAGTAGAGGAAGCCCAGATCGGTGCCCAGACGCCACGCGTCCGGATTTGCCGCGATGCCGCGCTTCACCAGCTCAATCGCCAGGTCCGTCCGTCCTGCCCCGCCCGCGCCCGGCTCGGAAAGAAAGATCGAGCCGAAGCGATAGGCCACGATGAGCTTTGGATCGAGCGTCGTGGTGATATCGAGCAGCGGCCACAGCAATTCAAAATTCGCCCCGGGCTTTCCGAGCCTCTCGCCGTAATACTGCACGGCGCGCGTCCAGTAGATATCCGCGAGCAGCGAGTCGTACCCGAGGCTCAGCTTTTTCACCACCGCGCCGGAGCGAAGCAGGAGTTCGTCTTGTTCCTGCGCGGCCGTGCGCGTCTGCGCGTCGATCCGCACCTGCATCCAGGCGATGGCCAAAAAAAGCAGCGGCACGCCGGCGAGGGCGGCCCACAGAGGCCGATTTCGATGGGATACGTTCATTTCAAATTGCGTCTCGAAAATACAGCCGATGCGGCCAGCAAAAGCAGCGCGACGTAGAGCATGGCGTAGAGCGTGTTTTGCCGGATGAGCAGGAACGGGATCTGCTCGCCGTGCGCCGCCGCGGCAATGGCGTTGAAGTTGTGAAAATTCGGGACCATATAGTAGAGAATCTTCGCCACCTCTCTCAGCAAGGGACTGTGCGTCAAGTCTCCGACGCCCTGGATCTCGAGTGCAAACACGCCGGTGACATATATACCCAGCGTGAACAGCGTCGAGAGCAGCGGGCTCGTGAAGCAGGAAAAAAACAGCGCGAGCGCGGTCACCAAGGCCAGCTCCAACAGAATGAAATACACGGCGATCAGAATCGAGGCGTCCGAGCGCACGAACGGCCGCCCCACGTAGAAGAGCGCTGCGGCCAGGCCCAGCGTCATGAACGCATGTGTTCACGCCAAGCGTCAGCAGCAGCCCCGCGTATTTCCCCGCCAGGAATTCCCACCGGCGGATGGGTTTGGACAGCAGGCTGTAGAGGGTGCGCTTTTCCATCTCCTTGGAAACGAGGCCCACCCCGATGAACACGGCCATCACCAGCCCGAAGATGGAAATCGCCGAAAGGCCCAGGTTGACGATCACCAGCCGCTCGATCCCGATCGAAATCTGCCCCACCAGAATCGCCGCGCCCATCATGACGAGCGCGAAGAAAACCAGGTTGTAGAGCACGCGGTCCCGCACCGCTTCGCGGAACGTGTTCACCGCCACCACTGCCGGCGCCGCGCTCATCGTGCCTCCACCTTCTCCTCCGCGTGCGGTTTGGCCTGCCCATCGCCCGCTACGCGCAGGAAATAGTCTTCCAGCGTCGGACGCACCGGCGAAACGGAAAGAATCCGGGCATCGCAGCCGTGCAACTTCTCGAGCGCGGAATAAAGCCCCGCTTCCGGCACTTCGATGCGGTACCGCGCGCCGCTTCCCGCGGCGCGCTCGGCAAGGTCCGCGGGCAGCGCGCGCCCCTTGCGCGCCTCGAACAGGATTTCCATCCCCTGCACCTCGACGGCAACGATTTCTTCCGGCGATCCCACTCCGTGCAACTTCCCTTCCACCAGCACTGCCACGCGGTCGCACAGCATTTCCGCGTCCGAAAGGATGTGCGTCGAGAAAAAGACCGTGCGGCCACGCTGCCTCAGGTCGAGAATAATGTCGCGCACCTCGCGCCGCCCGATGGGATCGAGTCCCGACATCGGCTCGTCCAGAAACACCACCTGCGGATCGTGCAGGATGGCCTGCGCGATCCCAGCGCGCTGGAGCATGCCCTTTGAAAACTTCCGCAGTTGCACGTCGGCCGCATCCGCCAGTCCCACGAGCGCGAGAAATCGCGTCACCCGCTCGCGCCGTTCCACCGCCCCGTAGCCGAAAAATCGCGCGTAGTAATCGAGCAACTCCCGCGCCGTCAGGTAATCGTAGAAATAGGGCTGCTCGGGCAGATAGCCGATCTCGCGGTGCATGCGGATATCGTCCATCGCCCAGCCGCGCACGCGCGCGGTCCCGGAGGTCGGAAAGATCAGCCCTATCAGCAGCTTCAGCGTGGTCGTTTTTCCCGCGCCGTTCGGCCCGAGGAACCCGAAAATCTCTCCCTCTTCCACCTGCAGGGTCAGATTGTCGAGCGACCGGCGCATCCGCTTGCGCCAGAAGCCGGTGGGATAATCCTTGGTCAGCCCTAGAATTTCGATTGCCGGATTACTCATGGTAGCCATTATTATTTTTTTCCGGGCGCGCCGCTCATGTCAATTCCTGTGTGTTGCTCCGGGCAACACAGCCCGGCATCCTCCCCTTGGCCGCTTGCGTTGACCGCACTCCTCATGTCCCCTAGAATTGGTTGTGTGACGCTCCTCAGGTCGAAATGGCTTTCCGAGGCGGCGTGCCAGGAGTCGCCGGCCGCAATCGTGAGTCGCCGGTCGCCAAAATGTTTGAAACCCTAACCGAAAAACTTCAGCGCGCCTTCAAGAATCTGCGCGGTCAGGGCAAGCTCACCGAAGAGCACCTCGACACCGCGCTCGCCGAAATCCGCGAGTCGCTGCTCGATGGCGACGTCAATCTCGGCGTCGCCGACGATTTCATCGCGCACGTCCGCGAAAAGGCGCTCGGCGCGGAGGTCCTGCTCCAGCTTTCTCCCGAGCAGCAAGTCGTCAAAATCGTCCGCGACGAGCTGGCGGATCTTCTCGGACGCGAAGCGCGCCCGCAATTCTCCTCCCGTCCGCCCTCCGTGTGGCTCATCGTCGGTTTGCAAGGCTCCGGCAAGACCACCTCCACCGGCAAACTCGGCAAATGGCTCGCCGAGCACGGCCATCGTCCCATCGTCGTCTCGACCGACGTATACCGCCCCGCGGCCCGCGAACAGCTCGCGCAAGTGGCCAAAGCCACCGGCACTCCCTGCTGGCCCGGCACGGGCACGGATAAGCCGCTCGAAATCGTGCGCGGCGCCGTGCGCGAGGCCAAGCTTTCGGCCTGCGACGTGATCCTGGTGGATACCGCCGGCCGCCTGCACATTGACGACGAACTGATGAACGAACTCTCCGACCTCAAGCGCGAGCTCAATCCCGCCGAAATCCTTTTCGTCGCCGACGCCATGATCGGGCAGGACGCCGTGCGCTCCGCCGGCGAGTTTCACAAGCGCCTCGGCGTCACCGGCATCATCCTCACCAAGCTCGATGGCGACGCCCGCGGCGGCGCGGCGCTTTCGATCCGCAAGGTCACCGGCGCGCCGGTCAAGTTCGTCGGCGTCGGCGAGAAATACGACGCGCTCGAGCCCTTCCTCCCCGACCGCATCGTGTCGCGCATCCTGGGCATGGGCGACGTTCTCGGCCTGATCGAAAAGGCCGAGAAAACCATGGACGCGAAGAAGGCGCGCGAACTCGAACGCAAGCTCCGCGAGGACGATTTCACGCTCGAGGATTTCCGCGACCAGTTGCGCCAGATTCGCAAGATGGGCTCGATCGAACAGTTGATGGGCATGCTGCCCAAGATCGGCCCCTTCGCCAAAATTCCCAAGGACGCGCACGTGGATGAAGGCGCAGCTGAAATCCATCGAGGCCATCATCAATTCCATGACCGCCGCCGAACGCTCCGACCACAATCTGATTGACGGCAAGCGCCGCAAGCGCATCGCCCGCGGCAGCGGCACCTCCGTCCAGGAAGTCAACCAGGTGCTCAAGCAGTACGCCGACATGCGCCGCATGATGAAGCAGTATGGCAGCATGGCCAAAGATGAAGATGCGCGGCATCGGCAAGCTCGCCGGACTGAAATAGGAAACCGCCGTGCCGATTATCGTCAATAACACGCTCAATCAGATTCGCTCCACAGCCATGGGCGGCGGCGACCGCGCCGAAAAGGCGAAGCGCCTTGCCGAATTGATGCAGAAGCTCGGCGAGTATCGCTGGGTCGGCGTTTACGACGTGGGCGCGGAACTCGTTTCCATCATCGCCTGGAGCGGCTCGGGTGCGCCCGAATATCCGTCGTTTCCCGCGAGCAAGGGCCTGACCGGCGCGGCGATACAGCAGAAGAAAGCAGTGATCGTGGGCGACGTAAGCACCGACCCGCGATACCTCACCGCATCCGGCAGCACGCTCTCGGAGATCATCGTGCCGGTGCTCTCTCCGGGCGGCGAGCGTGTGATCGGCACCGTGGATGTGGAAAGCGACCAGGCCAACGCGTTTTCGGCGCGCGACCAGCAGATGATCGAGCAGTGCGCCGAGGCGGCCCTCCCGCTCTGGCTCCTGCGTTAGCGGCATCGGAGCAGGATCACTCCGCCCGAGATACCGATTGGTGAATTCCGCCGCCTCCGCTATACTCAAGGGATTGAAATAAGGAGGAAATTCGAGTGTTAATGATTCGCCTTGCCCGGATTGGCAAGAAAAAGCATCCCTTTTATCGCGTGGTGGTCACGGAAAAGACCCGCCCGCGCAACGGCCGTTTTGTCGAAATCGTCGGCACCTACGACCCGCTGAAGAAGCCCGCGGCCATCGAGCTTGATCGCGCGCGCGTGGAGTACTGGCTCTCCAAAGGCGCCCAGCCGAGCGACACCGTACGCAGCTTTCTGCGCAACCTTAAGCCTGCCTAAAGCGTCCTACTTTTGTAGGCAAGTCCATGTGCATAGCTCTCGTCAGCTCGAGCGAGTTCTCCTCTGCGCACGGCAGACTGTGGAGGAAGCGCCATGAAAGAACTCGTCGAAGAGATAGCCAAAGCGCTCGTGGATCATCCGGAAAAAGTTCAGGTGAATTCGGTGGATGGCGAGCAGGTAACCGTTCTTGAACTGCGCGTCCATCCCGAAGACTTGGGCAAGGTGATTGGACGGCAGGGCCGCACGGCGAAATCCATTCGCACGCTGCTGGGCGCCGCCGGGATGAAATTGAAGAAGCGCTTCACGCTGGAAATCCTCGAGTAGTGGCCGCGCAGCAATCCGCGGGCATCACCGTGGCGCGCATCCTGCGCCCACACGGACGGCGCGGCGAAGTAGCCGCCGAGATTCTCACCGATTTTCCCGAGCGTCTCACCCGCATGTCCTTCGCTGGCCTGTGGGACGGCAAAACCGCGCCCCGCCAGACCGCGGATTCGCTCCTGCCGCCTCACCACAAGCCGCGGCGGCCAGGCCATTTTTCATTTCGAAGGTTCGGATTCGATTTCCGACGCCGAAAAGCTCGTAGGCCTCGAAGTGCAAATTCCCCTTTCCGATCGCATGCCGCTTCCCGCCGGGAGCTACTACATCGCGGACCTGATCGGCTGCGAAGTGCGTGAAAAAGTCCGCGAAAAAGCGCGGGAGAATGCGCGCGAGGAAGCACGGAGCGCCCGTGATCGGGCGCGTCCGCGACGTGCAATTCACGGGCGAAGACGTGGCCGGCACGCCCCTGCTCGTCCTTGATTCCCCGGGCGGCGAATTGCTCATTCCCCTCGCGCAGGAAATCTGCGTGCATGTGGACACCGCCGCGCGCCGCATCGAAGTCGTCCTGCCCGAAGGCCTCCGCGATTTGAATCCCTAGGGCGTGATGGCCGCAGCCGTAGCGCCCGTTTGCGCTACTATTCAAGTTCCATGCGCTTCGACATCATCACCATTTTTCCGGAATTTTTCACGGGGCCGCTCGACTACGGCATCGTGCGGCGCGCGCGCGAAGCACGCCTGATCGAAACGCACGTCCACGACCTGCGCGATTTCGCCCACGACCGCCATCGCACCGTGGACGACCGCCCCTTCGGCGGTGGCGAGGGAATGGTGATGAAGTCCGAGCCGTTTTTTGAAGCTGTCGAATCGGTGTTGGGTTCGGGAGGCGCAGCAGGCGCGGCGTCCACTGCCATCGTGCTGCTCTCCGCCGCGGGGAAGCGTTTCGAGCAGGAAACCGCGCGGCGGTTCGCGGCGCTCACGCGGATCGTGCTGCTGTGCGGCCGCTATGAAGGCGTGGACGAGCGCGTCGCGCAATATCTCGCCACGGACGAAATTTCCATCGGAGATTTCGTTCTCTCCGGGGGCGAACTCCCCGCCGCCATGATTCTCGACGCCGTCACGCGCCTGATTCCCGGCGCGCTCGGCAACGAGGATTCCACCGTGAACGAATCCTTCAGCGAGCGCGAACCGAATGCGCAGGACTCGCGCGGTCCCGCATCGGGAGCCGCGAGCCACGAATCACGAATCACAAGTCACGAGTCACGAATCACGAATCACGGAATCCTGGATTATCCCCATTACACGCGCCCGCAATCTTTTCGCAGTTGGGACGTTCCCGAAATCCTCGTGAGCGGCAACCACGAGGAAATCCATCGCTGGCGCCGCAAGCAAGCGCTCGAAAAAACCGCGCGCAACCGCCCCGACCTCCTCGACGCCGCGAGCAATCCCTCGCCAAAAAAATCGTAGCGCGTCACCGCCCCAGGAATTTTTCCAGCTTTTCGGCTTCCGTCTCGCCCATGCCCAGATATTGCTGCGCGCTGTCCACATCCTTCGCCTGGAGCGCGGACTCTGCGCGGGCTATATCGGTCTGCATGCGCTGCTGCGACGCGACCATATCGCCGCGCAGCCCATATCCCTGCGCCTCTTGCTGCTTTTCGAGCGAGTCCAGGCCCGCATTGACGGCGGCGGCGCGGCTGGTCAGCTGGTCAATCTGGTCGCGCAGCGCTTGCAATTGCTTCGGATCGGGCCCCGGCGGCGGCGCGGCTGCGCTCGCAGCCTGCGGCTTCGCCGGGGTGGCCGCTGCAGGCGCAGGAGCCGCTGGCGGTGCCGCTACGGCGGGAGCTGCCGGCGCGGGCGTCGGGGCCGCAGTTGCCGGTGCGGCCGGCGCAGTGGCTGCCGTGTTGCCTCCCAGCGCATGCGTCTTGGCATACTTCGGAACGTATATCCCGGCCATGACCAGAACAGCCAAAACGAAGACCGCGCCAATCGTGATGTAGAGCCCGCGGTTCGCTGGCTGCGCCGCTGGTGCCGGCGCGGGAGTTGCCGCCGGAGTTCTTTCGCTTTCCATTTGACGCCGAGACAGTACGCCAGAGAATGCGAGCGCCGCCACCGCTGCGAGGAGCACAAACAGTGAGTACAGACCCCAGCCGGGCTTCATCTGGAATGCGTTCGCGACGAGGTTTACCATGCCCTGCGCGAGTCCAGCGAATTGATTGTCCTGTAGATCTCCATCATTTGCTTGCATCGAGGCAGCAAACCAAGAGTGCATGTCCGAGTTCATCACCGTAATATGGAGGATAGCGAGGGCCGCACAACAAGCCCCGACAATGGACGCCGCCCTCGCAAGCCTGAAATTCGAGAACGCACCCACGAGTGTCATACCTGCACACAGAAAGGCGATTGTTATCGCAAGAGGTATCAGCCACGAAATCTCAATGCTGAAGGGAAGATTTGGTGCGGGTTGAGCTGGAGCATTCGCTGTGTCTGGCGAAGAGGCGGGTGTCTGACCCTGAGATGGAACTTCGGATGATTTCATGCTATCCCGGACGCCGTCCAGTCTCGAAAACACGTCGTACCCAGTTACCTCTTGGTCGCCAGCAATTGGCACGTGAATTGCAATGAGCGGGAAGAAGAAGAGCAGGAGTGACAATGCACAGACGACTGCAATGGTATTGCGCTCCACGACGCTGAAACCGATCCTCATGATGACCCCCCTTTGGGCGCGACAATAGCAGGGAACGTCCTTACCGTTCAATGATATTCAGTACATGCACTCAGTACGAAAGCATCGCTTTCGGAGTTTCAGGACGAGTCGAATTTTCCATTTTTCACCCCCCTAATGGCCGGGATTATACGCCGTCCGCCGCGCTAAAAAAGCTAGATTTTCTAAGTGTCCTGTATTCTTTCATTTGCGTCTAATCGACTGTCGATTAGAAATCGAGGTTTTAATTGATGCGAAAGGAGTTACGCGCGTTTCTAATCGGAAAGCACTACCGATTAGAAATTCGATGGAGTCGCGGTCCGGGTGATTGCAAATGAGGCACTTAGGCTCGTGGCGGTCGAGAGCGGGAGTTTCGGTGGGGGTGAGCGGTCCTATTAATTTTGTGAATATATTACCTTATATTATATTTTCAACCAAATTGCAAGGGAAAAGATTACATGGTTGTAGTACGGAGTAGGCCGGGTGCACCGCCGTTGATTCAGCGTAGGCGGACGTCTGAGGCCGGATACGCGATTTTTTCTGGGGTTACTCCCCGCTGCGTAAAGGGATGCCGCAGGCCCCGGCCAGCCGTTGCCGGAAATCGTCCCAATCTTGGCCCTTGCGGGCCAAAACTTCGGCGACATCGAACCAATGGTTCGTCGTGGGCGATTCAGCTCGCAATTTGGACAATTCGAGACCCTGCTTTGAGATGATCGTCCAAAACTCGGGGAAGCCAAGCTTCTTCGCTTTCTGATGCGACTTCTCAGCCTCACCGGCACGGTTGTGAGCATTGCTCATGTCAGTACCTCCCTTTACCTCGATGGCAACACGGTGGTGCATACGGTCTCCGACTTGTTCTTGCACGCAGACATCGGGATCGTGAGATATGGTTATAAAGACGCTGCGCCCTGCGGAGTTCCTCAGGGTTACCCTGTTTTCCGTAGCGTGTACAAGGTGTTTTTTGACGATCTCATTCATGGCGACGAACACTTCCTTCATCGCCCTCTTGCCGATTTGAGTGTTGTTGGCGCCCTGTAGCTGAGCACCGTAAGTCAGGAGAGGTAACTCACGCAGGTCACGCTCGCTGATCTTCGGTATTTGGCGAACGAGTCTCTGCAAGTGGCGCAGTCATTGCTCGGCAGAAGTCCGTAACATATCCGTGTTGCTTTTTCGTGAGAGTCCCGAGTTCCTCCATGCTTTTGAAACGGCCCATCCCTGTGGAGCCTTTATAAAAGCTCTTCTGCGGCGCGCCGAGAAGCAAACGATAGTAACCAACCAGTGAGGGCTTTTTCTCGATGACCGAAGGAACGGGGAACACGTACTCGTCCCGTAAACCGGCAGCTGCAAGGATCTTGCGAACGTCACGTGGGACGTGGTCACCCAGCTCCTTTTGGACGAGGTCTTGGTCAAGCTGACTTAAAGCGTCTGAAAGGGCATCAATAAACCACTGCTTTCGGGCAGCGACAAGCAGCTGATAAAAGCGGACCTGTCGGGCGGCACCGGGCGGATTCAGTGCGATGCTTGCCTCGGGGATGCCTTTTTTCGCTTTGGTCGTCACGCTGGCAGATCACTCGCACTTCTTCGATTTGCGGAACACGAGCCAGTAGCAGTGCTGCCGTCGCGTATGGTGAGCTATCTTCCACTTCGGATCGATTATCGGTCCCTTGCGAACCTTGACAATGCAATCGCACGGGAAGAAGCCTGCGGCGCTAGCCGCGTTAATGAGTTCGATGTGCGCCCACTGATAGCGGTGATGGTGAACGTAATCAGTGATCTTGGCGAAGAGAAGTCCTTCTGGCCTCAGAATGCGATAGGCCTCCTTCACAAATGGGGGAAAGGTATGAGTGAAGGTGTAGTCGTTTTGCTTCGACGAACGGAGTACAAGCCCGAACCGCCTGTTAAAATCTTTTTGCCTATCTTTGCCTTGATTCGGAATGTGTGGTGGATCGTAGACTACAACCTCGAAAGCACCGCTACGGAACGGCATCGCCGCGTTGTCGGCCACGATAGTCGGCCTATGGCTTGGTTCGATGTCAATGCCGATAACAGGCCTGCTGCTGCCGCGCCAGAAACGACCGCCATTCACGGTGGCATCGAGTATCCTGCGCGGCTTCCGCCGCGGATAGAAATCGAGCATCCGCTCCAGCAATTCGGCATCCTCGCCATACCAGATGGATGATAAAGGAACATAGTGGGAGGGCTTCCCCACCTCTGCGGTCGGTTTTGCAGTTGGGGGAAAGAACCGAAGTGCTGTGGACATTCTGAACCTACCTTATACACTCCGCTACCAGGAAAGAACAAGAGCGAGTTCACCGGTTTCCATCAGGCTGGCTCCCGTATAGAAGCTCCGCGTGCAGATCGCGGCTCCCGCATCCCCGGTGGACAACTATACCAGATTCGCTATTTGTTCGCCATTTCGAAAAAGAGACGGCACGGACCTAATCGCAACCGAGTCCGGGTCTTGAAAGCTGGGAATTAGGCCCTCTTGGCGAGGGCCGCATTGTTCTTTGACAAATGGTTGGACGGTCGGCGGCAGATTGGATATAATGGTCGATTATGCGGTGAGTGCTGGCCCCACCTTTGAGCGGGTCTGCCCGGAATAAGAGCCATGAAACCGATAATCGCCAAGGTGCAGGAGTCGCAGCTTCGCAAGGACCACCCCGTATTCCGTCCCGGTGACACCATTCGCGTGCACGTCCGCCTGAAAGAAGGCGATAAGGAACGCATCCAGCCGTTTGAGGGCGTGGTGATGAGCCGCCGCGGCGAATTGCTGGGCGAATCGTTCACGGTGCGGCGCGTGAGCTTCGGCATCGGCGTCGAGCGGATTTTCCCGGTGCATTCGCCGACGATCAGTTCGATTGACGTCGTGCGGCAGGGGCGCGTCCGCCGCGCGAAGCTGAATTATCTGCGCGCGCGCAAGGGCAAGGCCGCGCGCATCAAGCGCGTCGAAACATTCGAGGCAGTTGCTGCGCCGAGTGCTGCGGAATAAGCGGGCGGCATCCCCATTCCGGCAGTGTCCTAACTTCGAGGGCGATATGTTCGCGGGTTGTGTCGCACCTACGGCGCTCGCGCGGATTTATTTTGCCTACCCAGGGTTGCCACCCTGGGCTAACTTCTTTCGTCCCTACGGGGCTGAGTATCGCTGGTTGAACACGGATCGTTGATTAAGAGTGGATCCTCGAATCTAGGACAATAGAACATTTCTACTTCGGCCCCTTCCCTGCAACGGCTGTGCTAAAATCCGTCGCTGATGGGACGGCTCTGCTGCGCACGGTACGAGCGCGAGGCGCGACAGCGCGGATGGCTTCGCATCGCCGGACTCGACGAAGCCGGCCGCGGTTCCCTTTTCGGTCCCGTGATGGCGGCGGCCGTGGTGCTGAATCCCAGGCGGCGCATCGTGGGACTCGATGACTCGAAAAAATTGCTCCCCGAACGCCGCGGCGAGCTGGCCGAACGTATTTGCGAGCACGCCCTCGCGTGGGCCGTGGCCGAAATTGACGCGAGCCGCATCGACGCCTGGAACATCTACCAGGCCAGCCGCCAGGCGATGGTGGCCGCGCTTTCCCGCCTCGATCCCCTTCCCGACTTTTTATTGCTGGATGCCATCGAACTCGATCTCCCCATCGAGCAGAAATCGCTGATTCACGGCGATGCGCGGTCCATTTCGATTGCCGCGGCCTCGATCCTGGCGAAAGTCGAGCGCGACCGCCGCATGGAGGAGTTCGATCAACTCTATCCGCAGTACGGTCTGGCGCAGAACAAGGGCTACGGCACGCCGGACCATCTCGAAGCGCTGCGCAGGCACGGGCCGACGCCGCTCCACCGTTTTTCCTACGCTCCGGTGCGCGAGGCGCGTTGCTGGGCCGCGGGCGCACGGCAGGACGCGCTTCCGCTGGCCTGAACTTTCCCTCGAGTCGTTCCGCCCTTGAAGTACTGTTATCCCCTTCGTCACCATGCTTGCGCCGCTTGATAGACCGCGGTTTTTCGCGCGTGTTAACCTTGATCCGCTGAGGGACGCTGTTCTATGTTCGCCCGAGTTCACCTTCCGGACGAACGGGGCCGGAGCACGCGGAAACTTCGATGGCATTCAATAAAAGCAAAGCGCTCGAAAGCGCGCTGAAATTCCTCAACCAAGGCAAGGTCGCACAGGCCGTCGCCGAATATCAGCAAATCCTCCGCCACGACGCGAAGGATCAAGCCACGCTCATGACCGTGGGCGACCTCTTCGCCCGCCAGGGAGACATGACGCAGGCCATCGAATATTTCGAGCGCCTCGCGCAGGTGTATCTGAACGACGGTTTCAACAGCAAAGCCATCGCCATCTATAAAAAGATCGCCAAGCTGGCTCCCGCCGAGCTCGCGCCCCTCGAACGCCTCGCGGACCTTTATGTGCAGCAGGGAGTGCTGAGCGAAGCCCGGCCGCTGTTCCTGCAAATCGCCGAAGCGCATCTGAAGGCCAATCGCCCTGTGAAAGCCCTGGATGTGCTTCATCGCCTGCTCGACATCGACCCGGATAACCCGCGCGTGCAGATGCGTCTCGCCGAACTCTACGCCGCAATGGGCCAGAAAAAAGAGGCCAGCCAGGCCTATTCCACGTATGCGCAGCGCCTGTTCGATCAAGGTGAAACCGATGAAGCTAAGAAACTCGTCCAGCGCGCGCTGGAAACGGACTCGAGCAACGCGAATGGATTGCTCCTATTTGCAAAAATTCTCGGAGCCCATCACAGCGAGAAGGCCGTCCTGCTTCTCCAGCGCCATCCGGAGGCCGATGCCGGCGGCGAAGTCACCCGCCTGCTCGTGGATTACGCCCTGAAAGCGGGGCAAATCGAGGAAGCCTCGGACCGCTCCCGCAACCAGTTGCTCCGCGGCAGCTCGCATTTCGTGCTTCTCCACCACGTGGCCGATACGCTGATCGAAAGCGGCCAGGCCGCCGATGCGCTCCTGCTGCTCCGCGAATTGCGCGACCCCATGATCGAAATGGCCGAGCAGGAAAAATTCCTGAAATCCCTCTCCAGCACCGCCGAGCGCCTCCCCGGCAACATCGAAGCGCTCGAAATGCTCGTGGATTTCTGCCGGCATACGAGCGACCCTTTCCGATTGAACACGGCCCTCAGCGAGCTTGCCGATGCGTACACCGCCCAGGGAAATAACGCCCGCGCCGAAGATCTGCTCGAAGAATTGGTTGACCGCAATAAGGACGACGAGCGATTGGTCGAGCGGCTGAACGCGTTCCGCGACCGCCGCGACCGCGCCGCCTCCGGGCAGCCACCGGAGGAAACAACCGCGCCCCCGCCCCCGGAACCCATGGCTGCCTGGCCGCTGACGCCCGCGCACGCGCAACCGCACCCCGCCCCTCCTGCCGAGGAGCAGTTCGATGAGGAGACGCAGGCCTACATCGCGCAGGCGCTCACGGACGTGGACCTCTTCTCCAGTTACGGCCTGACCCAGAAGGCCACGCACCTTCTCGAAAATATTTTCGCTCGCGTGCCGCGCCACACGCCCACGCTCGAGCGCTTGCTCGATTGCTATCTTGGCATGGGCGACCACCAGCGCACCGCCGACATGGCTGCTCGCCTCGAGCAAATCCACCGCGAGCTGGATGATACGGTCAACGCGGATCGGTTCGCCGATATCCGCCAGAGATACCAGAAAGCCGCGGGGCTCACGGAGCAGGATTTGCCTGCCGCCGCGCCCGTCGCTCCGCCTGTTGCCCCCGCCGCGCCGCCGGAGGCACAGGCCGCTGTGGCGAAGGAAGAGGCTGTTGCGCCGGCGCCCCCGGCGCCTGTTGCGCATCCAGAATTCCAAATTCCTCTCGCGCCCCCGAGCGAGCACGCCGAGCCCGAGCCGCAGCCGGCCGCCGCGGAGGTGGACCTCTCGGACGAATGGGAGGCCATGGTGCAAGAAGTCGCCGAGCCTGCGCAGGCTCCGGCCGAAGTGCCTCCGCCACCCGAAGCGGTGGAAATTCCGCAAGCCGCGGAATCGGCGCCCGAGGAGTCGGGTGAGGCGTTTGAAATTGTCGAAGAGGCCGCAGAGCTTCCCCTGGAGCCCGAAGCCCAAGAAGCAGTGCCGGCGAGTGTCCCTGCGGGAAAGGAAGAAATAAAGCTCGAACTCACGCCCCGGCCCGCCGCCGTTCAGAACCCCGCGGCGATGGCCTCCATCGACGACTTGATTGGCGAACTCATCCACGAAATCGAGGACATGCAAGCCCCCGCAGCCGAAAACGCGGAGGCGGACGTGCCCGCTCCTGTCGCGGCCGCTGCGCCGCCGGGATCGAACGGCTCATCTCCGCCCGTCCCCGAACTATCCCCTGCAAACTTGGACCAATTGGCGGAGGTATTTCAGGAATTTCGCAATGAGCTTGGCGAATATGGCGACAAAGACGAAGACCTCGAAACGCACTATAACTTGGGGATTGCCTATCGCGAGATGGGCTTGCTCGACGAGGCCATCGGAGAATTCCAGAAAGTGGCCACGTCGGTCGAGGGAGGGAAACCCTTCCCCTATACGATGAACTGTTCCACGCTGCTGGCGCTATCCTTTATGGACAAGGGCGAACCCAAGATTGCCTCGCTGTGGTACCGCCGAGCGCTCGATCTGCCGGGGCTGGATCAGGAAACCATCCTGGCCTTGCGCTACGACCTGGGCGTCTCGCTCGAGTCCGCCGGAGCATCCTCCGAGGCGCTCGATAATTTCCGCCAGGTTTACGCCATCAATATTGACTACCGCGACGTGGCCGATCACATCGCGGAGCTGCAGAAGCGCTGATTTCACTCCCCAGCAGCGAATTCTTCCACGGTGTCCATTGCTTTGCGCCGCTTGCGCTCCGAAATGTGCCCGCTCATGGCGGACGCTATTGCTTTGGCGCTTCAGGCTCGGGTGCGGGGGCGTTTTCCCCCGGCGCTTGCTGCGGCGGCTGCTGTGGCTCGGCTCCGGGACAAATTTCGGACGTGTGGTTGTGTACGATCAGCCAGTTGTTTTCCACCTTCATGAGCACGAGCGTCGTCTGGCCGCGAGTCTCATAGGGCTTTCCGTTCAGCGAGGATTGGAATTCCCACTGATACGACGCCCAGGCCATGTCTCCATGCGTGAAGATGGTTGTGTTCCTGCGGATGAGCTGTATCCCCTGAAAGGCCGCGCGCTCCTGCTTGTAGAGCGCCGCGTAATTCTGCCAGCCTACCAGAGGCGGTGCATACACGCTGCTGACGAACGTCACATCGTCCGAGTAATACTTGTGCATCGCCTCGATATCGCCCACCTGAAACGCGCCCAGCATCTCGCCGATGTCGTGGTCGATTTCCTGGACGGCGGGAACCGGCGGCATGGGCACCGCGTCCGTGGAAGTAGCCGACTTCGCCGGTTTCTTTTTCTTCTGCCCCGCCCAGGCCCCGGCGGGGAGAGCGAAAATCAGAATGGCTGCGGTAAAATAGACCCACCAGCCGCACGAGGCGGATCCCCCCAGTTTTTTCTTCATCCGTTTTTCCCTCCTCAACCGTCTCGCAGCATAGCACGGAGTGAAAAACACGGACGCAATGGAAGTCGCTCGATGTGTCGTTTCGGTGTGCCCTGCCGTTGGCCAGACTTACCACCCGTTACGCTCACGCAGCGAAGCAACGTGCGCAACGTGATGGCGTCCGTGCCATGCATACAGTGCGAGGACTTCATCCAGGGAGAGAGTGCCGAGTTCCGGATGGCGCAAGCGCCGCGAGAAATCCGCTGGCGCAAGGGAGCGCAGCAAATGAGCCCAGCGCTGTTGCAGCGATTCGAACAGCGCAAGTGAAGTCTCAATCGGGGTCGTCCGCGTGTCGCCCAGTTCGGCCCATAGAGCCTCATCGTAAGTTTTAATCGTGGGTACTTCTTCTGTCAGCGCCAGCTTCATGCGCACGTACGCGTTCATGTGGCTGTCCGGCAAATGATGGACCACTTGGCGAACGGTCCAGCCGCCCGGGCGGTAGGGAGTATCCAGCCGGTCGGCCGTCAAGCCCGCTACGGCTGCGCGAAGCTCTGCTGGCGCCGTTTCGATTTGCTCAATGTGACGCGGGCGCCTGTCAGGGCGCGCATCTTCCCGCTGGAATTTGCCGATTGGGTACCGTAAGTCGCGCTCCGCCATGTCTATCCTCGCGCGGCCTCTTCTTGCTCGAAGGCGTGATAGGACGACCGCACCAGCGGCCCCGCTTCGACGTGTTTGAAGCCCATCTGCTCGCCCAGGCGCTTGAATTCCGCGAATTCGTCCGGGTGGACGTACCGGTCGATGGGCAGATGCTCCGGCGTCGGCTGGAGGTATTGTCCGAGCGTCAGTATATGCGTTCCCTGCGCGGCGATTTCCTGCATGGCCTGCAAAACTTCCTCGCGCGTCTCGCCCAGTCCCAGCATCATCCCGGTTTTTGTCGGCGTGTCCGGCGCCATTTTCCGCGCGCGGCGCAGCAGCTCGAGCGACCGCTCGTACACGGCCCCCTTGCGCGCGCGCCGGTAGAGCCGCGGCACCGTTTCCATGTTGTGATTCAGCACGTCGGGCCGCGCGGCCATCACCGTCTCGAGCGCCCTCCAATCGCCGCGAAAATCCGGAATCAGCACCTCGACCTTGCAGCCCGCCACGCGCCGGCGAATTTCCGCGATCGTTCGCGCGAAGATCGCTGCACCGCCGTCCGCCTGATCGTCCCGGTTCACCGACGTCACCACGGCGTAGCGCAAGCCCATCCGCGCGGCTGCCTCGGCCACGCGCCCGGGCTCATCTTCATCGGGAGGACCGAGCGGCTTGCCGCTCGGCACGGCGCAGAATCCGCACGCGCGCGTGCAGATATTGCCGAGGATCATAAACGTGGCCGTGCGATGCTCCCAGCACTCGCCCATGTTCGGGCACCGCGCGCTTTCGCACACGGTGTGCAATCCGAGCGTGCGCATGGTGCGCTTCAGGTCCTGGTAGTTCGGCCCGCCGAAAAACCGCACGCGCAACCAGGAAGGCCGCGGATGCGCCTCGGGAGGCGGTGCGGCTGCGTTAGGAAATATCGTGAATTCCGATGCCATCGTCGTGAAACTTCATTTTACTCGCACCGCCCGGACGAAACAATGATGTGCCTCTGCCCGTAGTGCGTAAGTTTGAAATTTCAGGCGTCACGAACTGGCCCTTGAATTGTGGCTTGCCACCCTGGCGAGTTAGCATAGCGGCATGTCGAACCCCTGGCTGACTGTGCCTCTCACCGAGTACGAACAGCACATGAGCTCGGTGGAAGTCCAGCAGTTGGGCGCTCTCTCCGATCTATTCGCGGAAGCGATAGGACGCTGCCGCCCGTTGTCAGTCGCGGTCCTGGGAATCGCTGGCGGAAACGGACTTGACCACATCGACAGCAGCATCACGGCACGCGTCGTTGGGCTGGACATAAACCCGCTGTACCTCGAAGCGGTCAGACGGCGCTATGCGCATCTGCCCGGTCTTGAGCTCCACTGCGTGGATTTGTCTCGACAGCATGTCGAATTGGAACCGGTTCAACTCGCTCACGCGGCTTTAGTTTTCGAGCACGCGGGAGTCGATTATTGCTTGGAGAACGCCATGTCAATGATTGTCCCAGGCGGAAATTTGTCCGTTGTGCTCCAGTTGCCGGCGGAAAGCGGACAAACAATTGGCGCAAGCCAGTTTTCCTCGATTCAGAACCTGAAGTCTCACTTTTCCCTGATCGATCCCGCATGGCTGCGCGAATCGGTCGCAGGACGTGGATTTCGTCTGGTTCACCAAACAACATGTGCACTACCCGAAGGCAAAGGTTTTTGGGCGGGGATTTTCTCTGCGCCCGAGGCGCACGACCGGAAATGAAACCACGACCTTGCGCCTAAAATTGAAGCGAGTTCAAGCGCCCAAAAATTTCAAACTGACCCACTACGCTTGAATTGTCTCACTGTACAATCAGAGCCACACTGGAACAGGGTGAAGTGTTGTATTATTACAACACCTCTTCGGGAATTTTCCTTTACGCCTTCGTAACCCGCTGCAAACAAAGAGCAAAAATGGCTTGTTTGCGGTGACGAGAGTGCTCCATTATAGATTGCTTGTTGCCCATGCCCTACCAACTCACGATTCAACACCCCGTGGAAATCGAAGGCTTCGGACTGCACACAGCCGTGCCCTGCCATGTGCGTCTCGCACCAGCGCCGGCGGACACTGGGATCGTTTTCCGCCGCGTGGATCTTGACGATTTCGAAATTGAGGCGCATGTAGGCAACGTCGCCCGCGTCAGCTACGCCACCAGCCTGATGAAGCAAGGCGTGCTGCTCTCGACCACCGAGCACATCCTCGCGGCGCTCTATTCCTGCGGCGTCGATAACGTCTACGTGGAACTCGACGCCCTCGAGCTGCCCATTCTCGATGGCTCGGCGAAGCCCTTCATCGAGCTTCTCGCGCGTGCTGGAACACGCCGCCTGCGGCGCCTGCGGCGCTACATTCGCGTCGTAAAGCCGCTCGAATTTTCCGATGGCGACCGCCGCATCGGCATCTACCCCGCCGAAGAATTTCGCGTCCACTGCTTTGTGAATTACGACCACCCGGCCGTCGGCCCGCAGGAAGTGGAGCTTGTTGTGGACCGCCAGTCGTTCAGCCGCGAGCTGGCCTCCGCAAGGACGTTCGGCTTCGTCAAGGACTTCGCCGGCCTGAAGGCCATGGGCCTGATTCGCGGCGGCTCGCTTGAAAACGCCATCGTGCTCGACGACAGAATTGTCCTAAATCCCCCCCTGCGTTTCCGCGACGAATTCGGTCGCCACAAGGCGCTCGACCTGATTGGCGATCTCGCCCTCGTGGGGCGCCCTCTTCAGGCCCGCATCGTGGCGCACAAGGCGGGCCACGCCCTCCACACGCAGCTCGTCACGCGCCTCCTGGCCGACCGCACGCTCTGGATCGAGACGACCATCGGTGATGTCCCGGCCGCAGCACCCGCCGGCTTCTCCCTCTCCATCCCCGCCGCGTCCTGAATCCCGCTAACGATTCTCGCTTTTCATTCAAGCGGTGGGCTATCGGCCGTCGCTTCCCCGTCCGAGGAGTATCGGATCACGCCTGTCTGGTCGGTGAAGAAGCTTCGCTGTCCCGTCGTGCCAGTCGTGATGGGATCGGCATTTACGGTGTACGCGGTCGCACCCGGACTTGTGCAGCCCTGGGCAGAGGCCTCAGATGAAAGGGCAGGCTGCGTTCCGCTTGCAGGCGGTTCGGGCGTATAGATAAAAATGTAGCCGGTCCTTCGGCCTCCCGCCAATGTATTGTCGATCAGTCCCGCCTGATCGCAGGTTCCGGGATCTTGCCCGGGTCCGCTGAGAACTTGCAAACTGATTGGATATCCATTGGCGTACGTGGACTGATACGTGATGGCAGCGGCATCAATGGTGCGAAGATTGTCGGCCGCAGACGCCTCATTCGCCGCCATGCGTGCCCGCAGCAGATTAGGAATGGCTATTGCCGCGATGATGAGGACGAATGGGATAAATGCCGCCCCGGCGTACCCCAGCGCAAGGCCTGCGACAGCCATGCCGTGACCTTTCAGCCGCCCGGCTGACTTTCGGATATCCGAAAGCGCGAGGTGGCCCATAATAATGGCGGCAACCGACGCCGGAAAGATGAAGAACAGAAGCCCGCAAATCAGGCTGCCAATCGCTTTGCCGCTCGTTTCCTGCACGCTGGAGCTAGGCTGCGCCGGCGAGACGACCGCCTGCCCCTCGAGCGTCCTACCGCATTGAACGCAGAATCGTGCTTGGTCCGGATTTTCCCGTCCGCAACTCGGGCAGAACATCGCGCACCTCCCATTATCTGGTCAATGGAATTCGCTGCTTGGTTATCGCTTCCGCGGCGGAATGTCAAGCAATTCCCCGGTTTGTGGGAGGGAGGCCGATCCCCCTCCAAGGCAACATTGGCCGAGGGAAGACCCCGGAGTCTGCGGTACAGGAGCTGTGACCAAACTGAAACATTGTGCTCACATACTGCAATCATTTGGGGCATGCGCAACCGTAAGTCGTGTGTTGCCAACATGGGAGACTGGCAACGGACCTGCCAGTATAACGACAGGTGGGTGGTGAGTCGGCCTTTGACTCCGCCACTGCATAGGAGGGACTTGGGAAATGCGAAAATTAATGCTGAATCGAGCGGCATACCTGGCGTTGACATGTGCGGTGCTGGTGCTACTGGCGTTGGCATCGCCAGTCAAAGCGGACACAATCTACACCACTGGTGGGACACCACCTACGTTCAACTCTGGTTCGGGACTCCTAACTGCCGACGGTGCATCCGCGCTCGCAGAGTCCTTTGTCGCCACGGAGACCGCGACGCTCACGGATGCCATACTCCCATTGCAGATATTTGTTATTGACCCACCCCCCGCTAATGTGGCGACGGTCTTTATCGAGTCGTCCGTCGGTGGAGTGCCCTCCGGCACCATACTTGACACGCTGACGACCGGCGGCACAATCACGCCCACAGCCCAGAACCTTACGTTCACCTGCGCGGTCTGTTCAGAACTCCTTTCGGGGACGACCTACGATATCGTGGTACAACAGACCGCAGGCGGGAATCTTATTCGATGGGATAACACGAACCCCCCGGTAATCGGGTCTATTTATCTTAGTAGCACACCCTCCCCAACGCCGCCTTCCTGGACTCCCTACTACGATGGATCCGTCCCCGCGTTTGAGGTAGACGGGACGCCTGATCCCGTTGCCACTCCGGAGCCGTCCAGTCTTTTGCTGTTGGGCGCGGGGCTTCTGGCACTCGCGGTTATAGGGCGCAAGAAGTTCGTGGCGAATGGCCTGGCTCAAAGCTGAACGCGAGATTTTCCACACCCTGCTGAGCACCCACCGGTGCATCCGGCGCTGAACGCATTGCCCAATGCGCCCCGAGCTACTCGGGGCGTATCTAGTTTATAAACCCGTGCAATCCGTCCTCGAAATGGCTTCGCAAGCCGAAGGCGCGATGCCGGTCACGCCTTGCTTCCTGATCCAATTAGGACACTACCCCGGGTTTCAATTTGCCAAAGGCACTTAGGAAAGCGACAATACTCCCGGCATGGCCGCGAACGACACCAGCATAATCATTTTGGCCGCGGGAAAAGGGACGCGCATGCGTTCCGACCTTGCGAAAGTGCTTCATCGCGCGGGCGGGCGGCCGCTCGTCGAACATGTTGTCCGCGCGTGCCAGCCGCTCAAGCCAGCGCAACTTTTGCTCGTCATCGGCCACCAGGCCGAGGAGGTTAGCGCAGTCGCGATGCAGTTCGGCGCGCAGACTATTTTACAGAAGCAGCAGCGCGGCACGGGACACGCCCTGCAAGTGGCGCGGCGCGCCATGCGCAGGAGCGCGAAGCTTGCGATCGTGGTGCCCGGCGACGCTCCCCTGCTGCGACCCCAAACGCTCGCCGCTCTGCTCGATACACACCGCCGCGGCCAAGCTGCCGCGACGATTCTCGCCGCGGAACTCTCGAACCCGGCCAGCTACGGCCGCATCGTGCGCGATTCCGAAGGCCGCGTGCAGGCCATTGTCGAGGAAGAGAGCGCGACTCCGGACGAGCGCGCCATCCGCGAAGTCAATTCCGGAATTTATTGCTTCACGCTCGAAAAGCTCTGGCCGTGCTTGAGCGCGCTGCGCCCCGATAACGCGCATCGCGAGTTTTACCTCACCGATGCGATCACCCTGCTCCGGCAGCGCAACGAGCGCGTGCTTGCCGTGGTGGCGGAGAGCCCGGAGGAGATTCTGGGCTGCAATACGCGCAAGGAGCTTGCGGATGCCGATCGCATCTTGCGCGCGCGCAAGGCCGCGGAGCTAATGGACGGGGGCGCGACGATTTACCTGCCGGAAACGGTGGTGATTGATCCGGAAGTGACCTGCGGGCCGGATACCGTGGTCGAGCCAAATGTGCAGCTGCTGGGCAAGACGCGCATCGGCGCGCACTGCCGCATCGGGGCCGGAAGCGTCTTGCGGGATATGCGCGTGGAGGATGGCGCCATCATCCGGCCGCATTCCGTGTTGGATTCGAGCCGCATCGGCCCGAAGGCCGAGGTGGGGCCGTTCTCGCGGCTGCGTCCCGGAGTGGACGTTCGCGCGGGGGCGCACGTGGGAAGTTTCGTCGAAATGAAGAACGTGATTCTGCGCGAAGGGGCCAAGGCTCCCCATCTGAGCTACCTGGGAGACGCCTCGATTGGACCCGGCACAAACGTGGGCGCGGGCACGATCACGTGCAACTACGACGGCATCGCCAAGCACCAGACCACGATCGGGAAGAATGTGTTTGTCGGCAGCGATACGGCGTTCGTTGCGCCTGTGCGCGTGGGCGACGGCGCGTACATTGCCGCCGGCTCCGTGATCACGGACAACGTTCCGGCCGATGCACTCGCCATCGCACGCGGCCGCCAGGCCAATAAGCCCGGCTGGGCCGCCGCGCGCCGGCGCGAAATCGCCCGCGCCAGCAAGCCCGCGCGCAAAAAGCCGAAATCGCGCCGCGCGAAGCCACGCCGCGCCAAAGCAAAGCCAGCAAAGCGCCCGCGCCGCCACTGAAGGTGTCGAAGCGCACTCTCCCCAGTAAGACTCTTGACGGCCATATAAGTTCTTATATAAGATGGGCCATGACTAGCCTAGGGTCGCAAACCCGGATTCGTTGGCTAGGAGACACGCAAAAAGTCATTCGCGGATTCTCACATGAGGCACGCCAGAACCTTGGGAACGACTTGCAGCGTCTCGACGATGGTGAGGAGCCTTTAGATTTCGCCCCGATGGGTGCCGTTTTGCCGGGGATCTTTGAGCTGCGTGACCGTGATTCGGAGCACTGGTACAGAGTCCTCTACATCCCGCTAGAGGGCTTGATTTACGTGCTGCACTGCTTCACGAAGAAGACCAACCAAACGCCGCAAAAAGAGATTGAAACCGCGGGAAAGCGTCTCCAACTTGTAAGACAGGAGATCGCGAGACGGAAGAAAGAGGCCAAGCATGAAAAGTAACGTGTTCGAACAAATCGGTTTCTCCCGGGAAGAGGCAGCCGCACTCAAAATGAAGTCGGAGCTGCTTTCGCAGATAATCAAGGCAATCAAGAAGCGGGGTTACACGCAAGCGGACTTACAAAAGCGTTTGGATGAGTCGCAGCCAAGAATTAGCGATTTAATGACGGGAAAGATCTCAAAGTTCAGCTTGGAAACGCTCATCACGTATGCCGAGGCGCTGGGCTTGCACCCGCAGATTCTCGTCGAAGCACGCTAAGGGACGAGCGTGGGCGCCGCCGAGCCCGCGCCGCCGCTGAAGTCTCGAAGCTGCTAAGCTCTATCTTCTCGCTGATTTTAAGTGCCGGGTGTTGAATTGGTTGCGTCCTGCCTTTTTGAAGTACGTTGAATCTTATTGAAGTTACGTGCTTCCGCGGTTACAATCTTATCTACATAAACGAAAAAAGCTGAATTCCATAGGCTGTGGCGGGAAGGTTGCCATGAATATTTCACTGGGTCCGGAGCTCGAACAGCTTATCGCTGAGAAGGTTCGCAGCGGCCGCTACCGGTCCGCCGACGAAGTGGTCCGTCAAGGTCTTAAGTTGCTTCAGGCAAAAGACGCCGAAACGCACACTGTCGCGGTGAATTCCGAGCCGCTGGCCGATATTTTTGCAAGGATCGCAAGCGAAGTGCCCGACAGCGAGTGGGCGCAAGTTCCTGCTGATTTGTCCAAGAATGTCGATCACTACCTTTACGGAACCGAAAAGACATCCTAATGAGGCGGGTTTTCGCCGACACGAGCTATTGGATTGCCTTGCTCAACCCGCATGATGAACTTCACCAAAAAGCGGTCGCAGGCTCCCAGTCCGGCTCCCCGGAACAGCTTGTAACCAGCGAAATGGTTCTCACAGAGGTCTTGAATAGTTGCAGCGCGCGGGGCGCGCGCCTGGGTCAAGCCGCCGCAAAAGCAGTGGAAGCGATGCGCGCAAGTCGAAGCGTACTGATTGTTCCCAGACCACCGAGCAATTCGGGAAGGCTTTGGAGCTATACAAGAATATGTCCGACAAGAGTTGGAGTTTCACGGATTGCGCGAGCATCTCGATCATGGCGGCGGAGGGAATTCATGCCGCGCTAACGCACGACAAGCACTTTGCTCAAGCCGGATTCGAGGTGCTCCTCCGCTAAAGCGGCCGCATTCGGAACACTGATTGAGGTAACGTGCGATGAAAAAGACCAGGACGCCAAAAATCAAAAAGTATCGTAGCTCCCTGCTGGCCTCAGTCCATGAGACGGCGAAAGGCCTTCACGACGCCGGGGTGATGAACAGACGGAGCATGCGTAAATTCGATGTTATGTGCTTGACGCCAGTCCAACCCATGACTCCCAGGCAGATTCGCAATCTCCGCCGGCTCCAGAAAGCCAGCCAGGCGGTTTTTGCCCGATATCTAAACGTCACAACGGGTCTGATTGGCCAATGGGAGCGCGGTGAAAAGCACCCGGGCGGGGCTTCCCTGAAACTCCTGACTCTGGTTGCGAAGAATGGTCTTGAAGCCGTGGCATGAGTGAAGACAATTTGACGAGAATCGGTGAAAAACCCAAGCCCTGGAGAGTGGGGCTTTTGGTTTCCCCGTCGCGCCCCAAAAACCAAACGCCAGGGCCTAGGCCACCCGACGTCGTAGACGTTGCCCGCCGCCGTATTGCCGGTGAAGTGAGATTTGACATGTTCGGTCTTTGGGGATTTACTTATAGCAATTACATTGCATATTGATATATGCTTCGGTGCCGAGGCTCCTGTTCGGTACCAGTAAGGAGGTCTTATGATGGAATCTGCCACCGGGTCCGCGCGGCTCCCTGTGAACGCAACAGGGCTCAAGGAGAGGATGCTCGTCCGTGTGGCGCTGATGGATCACGATGCGCAACTCCGGAACTTTACCCCGCTGAGGGATCGTCTCGTGGCTTCGGGCCAGGACGCCAATGCGAAGTACCTCGAGATACAATCCGAGCGAGACCAGTTGTGGGCCAAGTGGAAGAAGCTCGCCCCGACCCCTTCCCCTGTACCCTTCCCGGCATTGCCTGGCGGTGCGGTGTCGTCCCTTCCCATTGCGCCGTTACGGTTAACTGGGCCTGGCGGGCTCGGCCCATGGTTTGGGTATTCGGGCTCGGTGCAGATGGGACCGGCTCAGGTGGGGGAAATCCAGATCCCGCCCGGAGTCTCAGGGTCGATCAGCACCCTTCCGGATGGTCTCCTCCCCAATGGCAGCGTCTTGTTTACCGGCGATCTTATGACTTCAGGCAACGCCGCCATATGGCTGCACACCTGGAAATACTTGATTGCCTTCCCGGCTCCCGTCGTGAAATCCGTCTTCACTTACAGTTTCGGAGTGGGCGTGCAGGTCACTCTGTGGAGCGGTAGAGGTTCCGGCACGTTCTTGTCGTTCGTATCACTGGGCGAGACAACCAGTTACACAGGCCCGGATGATATCGATATGATGGTGAATAACGATGGGTATCCTCTCGTGGCAAGTCTTGGCGCCCCGTCGATTCAGGGCGTGTTGAATGTGCAGCGCTCGTTTCTTGTAGGTGCTGGCGAGGTTCCCGCGATCGCGGTAGTGATGGGTGTGGCGACCGCTCTGTCACCGAATTCCGAGATAGTATTCTCTCCTCAGGGTGGCGACTGCTTTATTTGTCCAGCGGCGACTATCGATCCGGCAACGGCTGTCGGCCCCCTAGCCGAAAGAGGCATGGTGAATTTCCATTACCAACCACTACCTCCTGAAGCGCTCTGAGCAGCTTGGCACAGGCGTAGTAGGTCTATTGCTCGCCCCAGCAATGCGCCGGGTTGGTGGCATGTGTCCCTCCGGTCCGGGCTGTGGCGAGGCGGTTTAGGACGTCGTAGGCGTAATTCGCTGTGGCCGGTGGCCCTCGCTTTCGCGCCGCGAGACGTCCATGGCATCGCTTGACGTCATGACGCATGGTCGCATCGCGCGACCTCATTTGAGATTATGCTGTTGCGGGTGCCCTACCCTCGGCGTATGAGAATGGGGCTTTTGCTTTCTCCGTCATACCGAAGCGCGTCAAATGCATCTACGGGTTCGGCCGCCCGCCTAGTTCCGAGTGGCTCAGCGGTCGTCACCGAATTTACTTTCGGTATTGCTCGTCCGTCACGCGTTCCATCCAATCGACTACTTTGCCGTCCTTGCGTTCCTGAATGGCGATGTGGGTCATGGCCGTCCTCGGCGTAGCGCCATGCCAGTGCTTCTCGCCCGGCGAGAACCAGACCACATCCCCGGGCCGAATCTCTTCGACCGGGCCGCCTTCACGCTGAGCCCAGCCGCAGCCAGCCGTGACTATGAGAGTCTGGCCGAGCGGATGCGTGTGCCATGCAGTCCGCGCACCCGGTTCGAACGTCACGCTCGCGCCTTGAACAAGCGCCGGGTCGGGCGCCTGAATAAGCGGATCGATGCGAACGCTGCCAGTGAACCACTCGGCCGGCCCCTTGCCGGACGGTTGAGAACCAGCGCGTTTGATTTCCATCTGCCTCCTCCTTGTTCTAAGCGAGGGCAGAGAATATCATTGCCCGGTCCGCATTGGACATACACATCGAGAGTGTGTATACTGGGAATAAAGAACGAGGTGAATATATGCATCGCCGCATCAACGTGACGCTTCCCGAAGCAACCGTGCGCCTGATGGAGCGCGTCTCCCCGAAGGGTGATCGCAGCCGCCTGATTGATCTTGCCGTCAGGAGTTACATCACCGAGGTCGGCCGGGCGAATCTGAGGAAGAAACTCAAGGAGGGGGCGCTCCACCGGGCCGAGCGGGATCGCTCGCTCGCCGAGGAGTGGTTTCTCCTGGACGCGTAACCATGGCGCACAAACGGGCGGCGTTCACGCCGAAGCGGGGCGAGATTTATCTCGTCAATTTCGACCCGACCGTGGGAGCCGAAATCAGGAAGATGCGGCTGGCGCTCGTGATCCAGAACGACATCGCGAACCGCTATAGCCCTCTCACTGTTGTCTGCGCGACCACCTCGCAACATGATGAAGAACTCTATCCCACGGAAGTCCTGATCACGGCTTTCGAAGGCGGTATCAAAACCGACTCGGTCGTGCTTGCGAATCAGATACGCTCGGTCGACAAGCAACGGCTCGTGAAGCGGCTGGGATCGCTCAAGCTCGAGACGATGCAAAAAGTGGATAGGGCGCTGAAGCTCAGTCTGGGCCTCTTACCGGTGTAGCAGGCCGACTCAAAAGGGGAAGTGAAGCCCGCAGGCTGAAGCCGGCGGTTCCTTTTTGTTCTCTATAAATGGGGCGGTTGAAAAGAGCCAAGGGCGCTCAAAAAGCACCACCAGGCCGTGTTCCCGCGAAAGCGATCCAGCCAGGAGCCAGCTAGCAATCAACTGATAACAAAAGGCTTTCTGGGTTTCTCGCAGTCGGATGCCCTTTGGCAATATTTGTGCAACTAGCCATGCTGGTAGACGTCAAATATGTGTAGGACGTGAATCGAGGATTTCGGAAGGAGTCTTAAAATGAAATACATAAGGGTTCTCGCAATACTTGGCGCGATCTTGATTACAGCATCGTTCGCAAGCGCACAGAGATTTAGCGTAGGGATCGGAGTCGGCCCGGCTTACGGTTACTACGGGCCGGATTACTACGGGCCGGTATGCGCTTACGGCTATTATCCATATGCCCCGTACGAGTGCGCGCCCTACGGGTATTATGGTCCGGCGTGGTTCTCCGACGGCATCTTTATCGGCGCTGGCCCGTGGTATCACGGAGAATTTTATGGGCGCCCCGGCTTTAGGGCTTTCCGTGACCACGACCGCGACTTTCGCGGCGGAGGCGACTTCCACGGTGGCCGTGGGTTTAACGGCGGCGGCTCTCGCGGTGGAGGCAACTTCAACGGCGGAGGCAACTTTCGTGGCGGCAACGGCGGCGGCTCTCGCGGTGGAAGCAACTTCCAAGGTGGAGGCGGAGGCAACTTCCGTGGCAGCAATGGAGGCGGGTCTCGCGGTGGAGGCAACTTCCGTGGCAGCAATGGAGGCGGGTCTCGCGGTGGAGGCAACTTCCGCGGCGGCAACGGTGGCGGCTCTCACGGTGGAGGTGGAGGCAGCTTCCACGGTGGAGGCGGCTCCCACGGCGGCGGACACAGGTAATTTGCGTCCCTAGCTGAAAGATTGGCGCGGCCGGCAGCTCAGACTGCCGGCCGCTTTCTTTTTCAGATTGCTGGTGCACCAAATCCCGCCCGGTTTTTTTTATTTGAACGCTGCACTATACTCGCGGGATGAATTGGCGCGAAGGGGAGAGCGTGGCGATTGACATCCTCGCGGAGAAGGACTGGGACGAAGTCCGGGCGATCTACGTGGAAGGAATCGAGACGGGTAACGCCACATTCGAAAAAACTGCTCCGGAGTGGGAGAAGTGGGACGCAGAGCACCTACAATCGTGCCGGCTGGTGGCCCGGGCGGGCGGCGAGGTCGTGGGCTGGGCGGCGCTGAGCCCGGTCTCGGGCCGATGTGTCTACGCGGGCGTGGCGGAAGTAAGTGTGTATGTTGCCGAGCGGGCGCGAGGCCGGAGAATCGGGTCGAAATTGCTTGTAGCGTTGGTGGAAGCGTCCGAGCGCGAAGGGATATGGACGCTGCAAGCGGGAGTTTTTCCTGAGAACGTGGCGAGCATCGCGCTGCAGAAGCGAGCCGGGTTCCGGATTGTTGGCAGGCGGGAAAAACTTGGCGCGATGGACGAGCGGTGGCGAGACGTAGTTCTGATGGAGCGGCGCAGCGATATCGCGGGGGTGTAGCGGGCGGGACGAGGCGTGGAACTATTTTTCGGGCGTGGAGGGGAGGACGCGGAGGAGGATGCCGCTGCCGCTTCTGATCTCGACGGAGCCCTCGTCCGAGGCGAGCATGATTTGGCCGAGCGGGTCAGTGCGGCCGGCATGACGGATGGTGAGATGGGGGAAGCCGTAGACGCCGCAGGCGTCGGAAGAGAATACCCACAAGGCCTGTGGAGCACGATTGCCTTCGACGGAACCGCGGCACTTTGTGCCCGGTCGGGCGCTTACGTTGACGAGAACACCGCCGGCTACGGAACGTCCCACGATGGTGTCGCCCCTGGCGACCGGGCCTTCCAGGCCATAGACGGTTTCACCCCCGACCTGCGTAGTGGGCAGCCAGTCGTACACATCGCTCTCACCGGCTCCCATGTCGGGAATCTGCGCCGAATCGATTTCGAGTGTGGATGCAAGCGCCCTAAGGCTGGTCGTGATGGGAATGGACTCGCCGCGCTGAATGAAGGTGTCGAATGTGAGAATGAGCGCGGCTTGGTTGCCGGGAGTGGCAGGAATAGCGTCGAGCACACGGCCGAGAACGATTGCGCCCGCGCGGATTTTTTCGCCGTTGGGGAGAGGAACGTCCTGCATAACGCGGGCCTTGATGAGCGCGCCTTTTCTGCTTTTCTGTGATGAAAGTGACGGCAGGCGGAGGGGAAGGACGGTTCCCGCGGGAATCGAGATTGAGGCCTGCGAAGAAATTTTGGCTTGCGGCGAGGGATTTTTCCCGGCGTGCGGTCCGGATAACAAGAGGGCGGCGATGAAAACCGCGGAAAGCATGATTCAATTTTGTTCCGCCGAGGACACAAATGCAAGTTCGCCATCGGCCATACTTCCCCCGGAGAATTCCATCAGGGTTTGCGAGTGCGAAGCCTGACGCCCTAGCGTTTCATGAGGCGGAAAAAGAGGGCCTGTTTTGCGATCGGCTCCGTCTTGGCGGCCAATTCCGTCATCTGCGCATCATTCAGCGGCGTGAAATCGCGGGCCAATTGGACACATTCCTCGACCTGCGCGACGGAGTCGCAGCCAATGATGGCCGTGCTGATGGGCAAGGAAAGCGTGTAAAACATCGTTTCATGCTTGCTGAGCGTGCCCGGCGTGGTGGCGATGGCGCCGCTTCCCTCCCACGATTTTTTCTGGACTTCGACGGGAGGCGGCGTCCAACTGGAAAGAATCCTTCCGCGAGCCATCACTTTCATGCCGATGATGCCCATCTGCTTTTCCACCGCCAGGGGGAGCAAATCCTTCGCGAAGCTGTAGTAATACTGATCGGCGGCGTTCAATCCCATCAGCACCGTGTCGAATGGGAAGCGGTGGATACTTTCCATAAGCGCATCGGGACGAAAGCGCCCGGTGACGCCGAGAAAGCGGACCATCTTCTGGTCGCGGGCCTGAACCAGCGCCTCCAGGGCGCCGCCCTTTCCGCAAATTTGATCCACTTCGTCGAGCGTGCCGACATCATGGAGCTGCCAGGAGTCGAGATGATCGGTATTCAAGAGTTTCAATGAGACTTCGATATTTTTGAGCGCGGCATCGCGTGTGCGCTCCTTCGTCTTGCTGGCGATGAAGACCTGGCCGCGATACCCGCCCAATCCCTTGCCGAGATACTGTTCGCTCCAGCGGTCCGGCCCGCCGTAGATCGCCGAGGTGTCAAAATAATTTACTCCCAGCGCGAGGGCGCGTTCGATGATCGGGACCGCGACCGCCTCGTTGTTTCCTTTCTCGAGCGCACCCTGCCCGCCGAGGCCGAAAATCCCCACACGAAAGCCGGTCTTGCCAAGGTTTCGCGTGGGCATCATTTCCTGCACTGCCTGGGCCGCCGCATGGGACGTTTGTTCGGAACCGAAAGATTGCCCGCGGACGCTCGATGGCAGCGCCGCTTGAACCACATTCGCGGCAATGGACGCACCGCCGACTTTGAGAAAATCGCGGCGGCGTTGATTGGGAGTCTTACCGGGTTCGCGCGGGGTCTTCATGATGACGGATGAGAATCAGGCCTGAGCGACAGGGGAATACTATAGGCAGTGATGCGCGATTTGCAAACGAAATCGAAATAACAGCCGCAGAAGGCGGCGTGATTAAAATGAACCGGTACGGTACGGAGCTTGCGCCTACTGTTTCACATCAGTGCAGTCTGCGCGCGGATTCTCAGCGGTGAATATTTGCCATTTTTCTCGGTGATCTTCTTGAAAGCGTGCAATAACACACAGTATTCGCGTTTGCTACGGCGGATACTACGCCCTCACCGTTTTTCCAAGGAGACTCAACGTGAAAATTTCAGCACTGTTTTTAGCAATGCTCGCGTGCTTGGGCGCATCCTCGATCGCGCAATCCCAAACAACCGAAGTCCGCGATAACAATCAGACCACGGTGGTATACCGCGTGAGCGTAGTGAGCCGCACCACGCCAGCCGTGGAATATAGGCACCGCAGCGGGTCGACACACATTGATTTCCGCGGCACCGAATTAATGCCGGGCGCGAACGGCGAAGCAAAAGTGGATAGCCATCGCGGCGCCATCGAAGTGAAAGCAGAATTCGGCGGGCTCGAGCAGCCACAGTCGTTCGGCCCCGAGTATTTGACGTACGTAATCTGGGCGATTTCCCCCGAAGGCCGCTCCATCAATTTAGGCGAAGTGCTGGTGGGAGACGACCATCGCAGCAAGCTGGAAGTGACGACCGACCTGCAGGCGTTCGCGCTGATCGTGACCGCGGAACCTTATTATGCGGTGCACCGTCCGAGCAACGTGGTCATCCTGGAAAACGCGGTTCGGCCCAACACGGCCGGAACCACGGTCGCCGTGGATGCCAAGTATGAACTCATCGATCGTGGGGGCTACATCCCCACCGGCTATCACTTTGACGCCGTGACGCTCGATTCCAAACTGCCGCTTGAATTTTTCGAAGCGCGCAATTCCATTCATATCGCCAAGTCGGTGGGAGCCGAGAGCTATGCCGCCGCGAGCTTCGACAAGGCCGAAGGCCTGATGAAGCAGGCGGATGACATGGTCGCGAGCAACGGCTACGACAGGAAAGCGCTGATCGCCGTGTCGCGCGAAGTGGTGGAGACGGCGGACGACGCTCGAGAAATCGCCGTGAAGCGCATTGACGCGGACCGCATCAATGCCGATAGGGACCGGGACGCGGCAGCAACCAGCGATGCAAACCGCCGCGCTGCCGACTCCGCGCAGGCCACAGCCGACGCGCAAGCCGGGCAGCGTAACGCCGAAGCGGATTCGGACCGCAATCGCGCCGACGCCGCCAACGCGAATCAAGCCGCGGCGGACGCTCAACAAGGGCAAAGAAACGCGGAAGATCAATCCGCGCGCGACCGGGCCGCTGCCGCAAGCTCGGATCAGCAACTCAGCGTGGCCGTGCAGGATCGCGAAGCACTGCGCGCCAAGTTGCTGGCGCAATTCAACGCGATTTTTGCGACGCGCGACACGGCCCGCGGTCTGATCGTGAACATGCCGGACGTGCTGTTTGACACCGGCAAGTCCACGCTTCATTCGGATGCCCGCGAGAAGCTGGCACAAATATCCGGGATCCTTCTGGCCTACCCGGACCTCCGAATCGCCGTGGAAGGCCACACGGACAGCGTGGGCGCGGATGACATGAACCAGACACTTTCCGAACAACGCGCCAATTCCGTCCGCGATTACCTCGCGCAGGAAAACGTCCCGACGACGTCCATGACGTCGCAGGGATTCGGGAAGACGCAGCCCATCGCGACGAATGACACGCCGGAAGGCCGGCAGCAGAATCGCCGGGTGGAACTGATCGTCTCCGGCGAAGTGATCGGCACGACGGTCGGCGGCGTATCCGAAAACCTGTCTTTAACTACCCACCCCTGAAGTAGATGCGCGGAAGCACGAGACAGGCCCCGGCGATCAGCGATCGCCGGGGCCTGTGTAGTTTGAGCCTCTGTGAGAACTGCAAAATCGGAGCTTCAGTGGCTTCCCGACAAAGACCGTCGGGACGCAAGCTCCGGGCGAGCCAGTTTATTTACCTAATTTTAACTTGACATTATCATTCGCAATTTACTATGTTGTCGCCACAGCCCATACCTTACAGGAGGGTGCCACATGAAGTCCAAAATCGTATTTGCGGCGTTGTTCGTGCTGTTGCTGTCCGTTCCTTCGTTTGCTCAGGAATTCCCACCATGCGTTAAGGGCACGCTCGCGAGCTATATCGCGCTCGGCTCGAACGGATGCTTTTTCGATAACGCGCTCTACCATAATTTCACCTACGAAGTGGCGGTTTCGAATGCGCCTACACCGGAAGAAATCATCGTCACTCCGGTTCCCGCTCCGACAAGCGCCGTAACCTTCGTGGGCTTGAACTTCTCCGCCAATTGGGAGGTTGGCCCGGGCGGATCGCAGCAATCGATTATCAACTACAGCGTGGTGCCCTATCCGCCGGCCGGATCGCCCGGCAACAGCGGCCAGCTCACGCTGGACCTGGGCCCGTCGCGCGTGAACGGCATCATCGGTAGCGTGACGGTTGCGGAAAACACCAACGTGGGCGATCTCCTGGTATATGACAAGTGCAATGAAGTGTGCAGCATCCAGACCACGGACCAGTTGACGTTCACGCCGATCGAGATCATCAAGGTCTCCGACAACATCTCGCTCGCGGGCGGTACGAACGGGGCGTCGTTCAGCCTCTTCGCCAACGACACCAACTTCTGCCCGGAGTGCGCTAACTAATCCCCTCCCCGATCGCAAGACGCCCCCGGCCCTTGGGCTTTCCCCCAAAAGCTCAAGGGCCATTTTCTTGGTGGCCCAAGCTAAACGAGGGAAAATTCGACGCGGTGGCGGAGCGGGTCGATGCGATCGGCGCGCGCGCGGACGCGGTCTCCGAGCCGGAAGACGCGCTGGCCGTCGCCGGAGCGCGAGCCGCGATGAGGCTCGGTGACAATGGCGTGGTCGCGGTCGCGATAGACGCAGCGCTGGCCGGTATATTCCTCGAGGCTGTCGATGCCCACCAGGCCTTCGACGAAGATCTCCACCAGCTCGATGAAGAAGCCGAATTTCTGCACGGAAATAATCAGCGCGTTGTACTCCTCGCCGAGATGGCTTTCCATGAACTGCGCCGTCTTCCAATCCATCAGGTCGCGCTCGGCGGCGTCGGCGCGGCGCTCCGCTTCCGAGCTTTCGGACGCGATTTGCTCGAGATCGGAGAGGCGGTAAGGCCCGAGCGACGCGGCGTATGGCTGCTTGCCGGGGAGCGCGTGCGCAGGCGCCGCCGAAGGATTTTCGAGCGCCCATTTGAGAGCACGATGAACGATCAGGTCGGGATAGCGGCGGATGGGCGAGGTGAAGTGCGTGTACTCCCGGGAGGCGAGGGCGAAATGGCCGAGCGGCACGGCGGCATAGCGCGCCTGCTTGAGTGAGCGCAGCATCAGGTAGGAAAGGATGCGCTCTTCGGGCTTGCCCGCGATTTTTTCCGTGAGGCGCTGGTAATGCTGCGGGCGAATATCCACGTCCTCGGCGGCGGGCACCGATACGGTCATGGGGCGTGTGCGACCGCGGCTTGAGCGGCCGCTGCGGCCATCGCGGAGGGGCGCCTGCACGCGACCGTGGCGCACGGCCACGCGCCGGTCGGCCAAGTCTTCCACGCCGAGCGAATAGCCGAATGCCTGGGCCAGCTCCTCGAATTCGAGCACCTTGCGGGGATCGGGCTTTTCATGGACGCGATGCAGGGAAGCGATGCCGCGATTTTCGAGATAGGTGGCCACGGCTTCATTGGCCGCGAGCATGAATTCCTCGATGATGCGATGGGCGATGTTGCGCACGCTGCGCACGATGCTCAACATGCGCCCGTCGTCATCGAATTCGATCACCGGCTCGGGGAGGTCGAAATCAATCGAGCCGCGCGCGCCGCGGCGCTTGTTGAGCAGAAGCGCCAGCTCCTTCATGCGGCGAAATTCGCCGGCGAGGTGAGCGTACCGGCGGCTCATCTCGGGATCGCCTTCGAGCACTTTGTGGACGCTCGTGTAGGTCATGCGCTCGGCGGAGCGAATCACGCCGGGGGTGAATTCCGCGCCGACGGTTTTTCCGGCGGCGTCCATTTCCATGAGGGCGCTCATCACCAGGCGGTCCACCTGGGGATTGAGCGAGCAGATGCCATTGGATAATTCTTCGGGGAGCATGGGGACGGCGCGGTTTGGGAAATAGACGGAAGTGCCGCGCAAGCGCGCTTCGGTATCGAGCGGCGAAGCGCGGCGAACATAGTGGGCGACGTCGGCGATATGAACTTGCAGCTCGAAATGACCATCGGGGAGCGAGCGGACGAAAACGGCGTCGTCAAAATCGCGCGCGGTTTCGCCGTCAATCGTGACGATGGGTAAATCGCGGAAATCACGGCGGCCGGCGAGGTCCTGCTCGGTCGCTTGCTGGGGCGTGGCACGCGCGGCGGCCAGCACATCTTCGGGAAAAATGTGGGGGATGTGATGCTTGCGGATCATGATCTCGACATCCACGCCGATTTCGCCGGGACGGCCGAGAATTTCGGTGACGCGTCCGGCGGGCGCGAGGCCGCCCTTGGGATAGCGCGTGATTTCCACGTCCACAACCGCGCCATCAAGCTCCGGCAGGCGCGCGCGGCGGCCGGCCGGCGATTCACTTGGCGTGGCGGCGCCGAGTTTTTCGCGCAGCGGAGGAGTGAGTTCATCGCCGGGCGGTATGTGAATTTCGTGGAGGATGCGCGTGTCGTAAGGCAGAACAAAATTGCCGTGTGGGCCGTAGCGGAAAAGGCCGACGACCGTGGGATGTTCGCGGCCGGCAATTTGGACCACGCGGCCTTCGGCGCGGCCATCGGGGCGGCGGCGCTCGATGCGCGCGAGGACGCGGTCGCCGTGCATCGCGTCGCCGATATGGTCGCGAGGAATGAAGAGGTCTCCCGCGATTCCCGGGATGGGCGCGTCCGGAACCACGAAGCCGTAGCCATCGCGGTGGGCCACGATTCGCCCCGAGATTAAATTCGGATCGCGCGCGCGCTGCGAGGAAGAGGGTACAGGGGCGAGGGGTGAGGGAGCGGTCGCAGGCCGCGCGGGAGCGCCGCGTTCCTTGGATTGAGGCTTGGATTGGGACTTCGACATTGGGGGGGCCTTCTGCCCCGGCAGGCGATAGCGCCCGCCGTGAATCTCCTCGATTTCGCCGCGCCGCTTGAGCTGCTGAATGATCCGGGGCAAAAAGCGCCGGCCGTGATGTTTCAGTTCCATGCCGTGCGCGATTTCGCGGATGGACGCGGGACGCGAAAGCGTGGCGAGATAAGCGGTAACCTCTCCCGGAGCCACCTCGCCTGGATGCGGCTCCTTCGGCGGTTTTTTGTGCTTGCGGCTCATGGGCGGGCCGGTGGTTCCGGCTGCCATAGGCTAGCGGAAATTCGCGCGCATGGCAAAGATGGTTCGAGGGCGAGGGATGCGTTCGCCGCGGCGTTCGCCGCGTCACTCAGGTATATTCGGTTGTCGAAGAGCAATGCAAGCCCTCGCCTGGAGGGCGAAAATTCAGTGACTCGTGACTAGCGTCTCGTGATTCGTGACTTCTGAAACCCTCTTGGGCGTCCGTTCCGTTCCCTATTGAATCTCCAGGTTTCGCTTTGCATTCGATAAATAGGGTTGATTCTTGGTCGGAGACCCCCCTGTTTTGTTTCGGGTAGAAAAATTTATGTCGTTGATATAGGGGGAGTTATGGCGATTTCTACTTCCCAGCTTGTTTCGACTAGAATTCCCGAAACTTGAGGCTTGAAGCTGGACGCTGGATGGCACGCGCAAGGCGGCTAGCCCGGTCGTTCTGGTTTCCAAGTGCGTCGTCATGGGCACAAAAACCCCCTCTTCTCGCTGCATGGTATTTCAATAAGTTGCGCTGGTCCAGCGGGGCTAGCGCAACAAAAGCAAGCCAAGATAGCATAAATCCTTACGTTGTCAAGAGGGTAAATAGGAGAACTTTGTAAGAGGCGGTAAATGCAGGGGTAAGGCACAACCCCGTCGGATAAATACCCCACCCCCGCGCGCGGGGATGGGGGGCACCCGCAAAATCCAGTCCCCTCGCAAGGCTTGGGCCGCCCGCCCGGAAATAGAAAGGGCCGGAGCCTTGACACGCATCGTTAGCGCGGTGGTAAAATTCGTGTTCTGAGGTGAGCGATGATGAAAGGCGACAAAGGATTTGTCCTCCGGCAAGTGAACTTTAACAGGCCTGTCCAGTGCTTGCGTGCGAATCGTGTGGCGACATTATCAGTGACTACGGTATGGCTTGGATTATGTGGGATGACACAAAAGAGAGAGAAGGCGGAACCGTTAGACCGACCGTTCTTGCAAGGGAAACCAATGCATTGCGAAACCTCCTTACGTTGGGTTTGCTTCAATGGAGATGCGAGATTATCTAGTCAACCTGTTTCGTAACCTTGGAATCAGGACTGAGGAGGAGCTTAGGGGGGTATTCGAGTTCGCTGAGTTGATGGATAGTGTCTAGTCGGGAACCTAAGCCAACTACGCGGAGAAGAAACGCATCCTGCCCGCTCCCAATAAGAAGCCTAAGCTTTGTCCAGTTAAGGATTGCAGAGCGCTGGCGACCGAAGGCCACCACGTTCTGTACCGCTACCACGAGGGCGGCCCAAAGGTTTTTGGCCTTTGCGAGGAACACCATTCTTGGATTACGCGGGCGCAGGCACACGCGGGGCACAAGCAGCATCACCCCCTTTCAGAAAAGCAACGGTGGTTCTTTTGGTTCAAGCTGATTAAGGGTGAAATGAAGAGGCCACGAAAAACCGCAGGCGACCGCGAATGGAGTGACGGTTAGTAATGAACCTGACGACCATGCGACCTGAGTTGCCTAGAACTGAGCGGCTACGCCGAGTCCTTGTCCTCTGCCTGCATTGCACGCGAAATCTCGCGTATTACCGTGCGGCGTGGCACGAGAAGAGTTTGGTCAACGGGAAAATCCCATTTTGGGCTACGGCAAACGGGAACTGCATTGACGTTTGCGTTCTGGAGTGGTGTAAATTGTTCGGAAGCACGAAGGAGCAGCACCATTGGAGCAACATCGTTTCTAACTCGGCGAGCTTTCAATCGGACCTATTTCGACATATTGAGCTCGGCCAGGATGGCTTTGAGACGTATTTGAAGAAGGTGCTTCATTTTAGAGACAAATTTGTTGCGCACTTGGATTCAGAGCGAATGATGGACGTCCCCATGCTCGATATCACAAAGGCGAGCGTCTGGTTCTACCACAACCACGTTGTGACGAAGGAGGCCGACCCGGATGACTTATTCGGGTTTGATCGCTACTTGGATTTGAGTTCTTATTACGAAGAGTGCGTTCGCGAGCGAAGCAAATTTACAACCAGTATCGCCCTTAACAAAGTCACTTCCAGTGTGCAGTAGTGAGCATGCTTGCTGGACCAAAACTGTCTCTGGCGCGTAGCGGAGTGCACGAATGGAAGACCAAATCGTCGCAAAGTTACGCCGAGAGCTTGAACGCCCAATAACGACCGAGCCTCTTGTCGTCTATCTTCTCGTCGAAGTACGCAAACTGCTGGACCGCAAGGACAGGAAGCTGAACTGTCCCACGCTGCGCCTTTGCTGTGACTGGGCTGTCCATATCCGCCTGTCGGGAAGAGAAGCGAGAACGATCGTGAGGCACGTTGACGCTTTATACCCCCCGGATTGTAGGCGACCAGCTCACAGAGGGTGACAAGCGCTCGCTGCGCGAATTCTACTCCATGAGCGCATTCCGGGATGAGTTGGAGGGTGTTCTGTCTGGCGTCGGCTTGCGGTGTTTTCAGGATGACGAATGGAACAGGTTCTTGTGCTGCTTCTTGAGCGTAATAGAAGATTGCCCACTCGAATGTAAAGCTACTGGTCTCAAGAACGTGGATAAAGTTGAGTTGATGAGAGAGGTCGGCGACGTAAACGGGGCTGCTTCGCCGGATTCGCCGCCGATTGTTTGGGCGCTGTATCTTCGGGACATGCACGTATTCACGATTGAGTCCGCAGCTGTCTCGCAATAGGCATGATATAACTGCGCCTTACTTCTTCGTCACTATCGCGGAATGAAGGATTGCCGGACGGCGGCCGAGCCGCCGCAAAACAAAAAAGCCCGACAAGTGGTAGGCGCTGCGCGCGCCCTTTTACGGCACGGCTAAGCCGTGGCCTGACACGGGTCGCGTCCATCAGGTGGCCGCTACGTGGGCAACGGCAAGGCGGGGGTTAGGACGCCAGCGATGGTGCGGGGTGCACTTGGCGCTCGATTTCGGAGACCTTGCCGGAACGCCTGGACACTTCCAGATCGTAGAAGTTCTGCAAATTGAGCCAAAATTCAGCGTTGGTGTGAAAGTAACGCGCCAGGCGCAGCGCAGTCTCCGGAGTGACGCGGCGGCGCTCATGCACAATTTCGCCGATGCGCGTGGCAGGCACGTGCAGTTCGAGGGCGAGCTTGTTGACCGTGAGGCCCAGCGGTTTCATGAAAATCCTCGCGGAGGATTTCACCGGGATGCACAGGGGGCAAAAGCGTTTCGGTCTTGGTCATGTCTATCTCGCTCCTTGCTAGAAGCCATCTCATAAAACGGAGTGGCGGCATTACAGATTATCCTCAGGGGCTAAAGCCCCGCTTTTTGCGGCGGTTTATGTCGGAGCTAAAGCTCCGACCCCCTAAAGAGCCTTTTATGAGACAGCTGCTAGTGATAGTCGGCAATTTCCACGTCATAGCAGTGGCCATCGCGCCAGACAAAGCAGATGCGCCACTGAGCATTGATTCGGATGGAGTGCTGCCCTTTGCGGTCTCCTCGCAGCGCCTCCAATTGATTTCCCGGAGGCGAGGCCAGGACGCGCAATTCCGTCGCGGCATGAAGTTGGAGGAGTTTCCGCAGGGTGACGCGTTCGATGGCGCGGAAGCGCCTGCCGTGATGATAATGGAAAAGGTCCTCCGTCTCCTTCGAGCGAAAGCTCCGAATCACACCCCGAGCATACTACGCGATACGTTATACGTCAAGGGTATTTTGGAGCGGCGCATGCAAAGGCAAGATGCCGCGCTAGAAGGCCGCAGCGCTACATTTAAACCTTAAAGGCAGGCAAGGCGGCCCACCTAAAAGGTGGCCGCTACATAGGCAAGACGTGGGAAGAGAGCCCGCAAGGACGCCAATCGGGAGATTGGCGCTCCCGGGAAAGGCAACGGCAAAGGCAGGGCTTCCGAGATTGGTTCGGGGTCAAGGCTGGGGCGGTTCGGCGACGGGAGCATCGAGAACGATGATCTTGCCGTCCGGCTGGCGCGCGAGCGCCGGGGCATACTCGCCGAGCAGTTCGCGCTGCCACCAGATTCCTTGCGCGCGCTTGGTTTTCATGTCCGTGAACCAATATTGATAGATGACGGCGCGAACCTGCGTGGGCGGCGCGGCGGCGAAGGGATTTGGGCCGAAGAGTGCGAGGACGTCCGCGTTGTTCCTCAGGAGGCGCTCCTCAGTCCACACGACGAAGCGGTATTGAGGCCACGCGCCCAGCGACGCAAACCACAAATTCCATTCGAAGCGCGGCTGATAGGGCGCGTAGATCCCCGGCGCCTTGCGCGGGTCCTGCGGCTTGTAGCGGAAGGGATAGGGAATCCATGTGTTGCCTCCGTCCGGCGAGCCCTGAAATTCGATTTCATACCGGGCGTGGGTCATCACGGCGAACAGTCCATAGCTATCCGCGATGCGGAATGGCTCGGTCCAGCGAAGCGGGGCTTCGGGAAACGGCAAGTTGGGAAGGAACCTGAGGCCGAATTCCACAGCCGTGCAGTAGAAGATCAAGCCGAGGCCGGCGGCTGCAATCGTCATGCGCACGGGCGCGAGATGCGTGCGCCAGCGCGCGCGCCAGCCTTCCAGCGATGTTTCCGCCTTCGCGCCCTGCGCTTCCGCCTTCGCGCTCCGCGCTTCGGCGGACAGGTCGGCGGACAGGTCGACGGGCGCGGAGGGCGCGGGCGGTTTCTCGATGAGATTGCGGATTTTTTGGGGCACGATCCATTCGATGAAGCGGTCGTCGAGCAGAAGGAAGCCGAGCGAAAAGACGATCCAGTTCAGGAAAGCGTAGTTGGCGGTGAGCATGATGCTGATTTCGAAAGGCGCCACGATAAAGAAAAGCGCGATGCGAAATCGCCGGGGGAGAAAAACCATCCAAGCCAGCGCAAGTTCGATGGCCAGCGTGTAGAAGACGGCCGAGGCATGGAACCAGTGCGGGAGATGGCCCACGTACCAGCCAATCCACGAGGGGAGCGGGCAATTCTGGTAGTAGTCGTCCATGGCGGTGAAATTCCGCCAGGAGAGATCGCCGCTGGCCATCTTGGCGTAGCCCGATCCGAAATAGATGCAGAACCATTCCCAACGCAGAAGGAAGAGGCTGGCGCGGGAGGAAGGGGATGCGCGGCCGAGGCCGGGGCGGAATCCATCGGGTGCAAAAAATAAGCACAGGAAACCCGCTTCGAGGAGCATGCCATCCGATTGGTAGCTGGCGAAATCCTGCGCCGCGGCGATGAAGGAGAGAAAACAGACGAAACAGATGGCGAGCGTGGCGCGCGGCCAGATGTTCAGAACCAGGAGGAGCGACGCGATGGCCCCGACCCAGCAGACGAGCATGAGCGCGCGGTCGCTCGAGCCGAACCACAGGAGCGTGGGCGCGAACGCGAATCGCTGCGCGTGCATGGCGGCGGCGACGGCTTGGAGGTAATCGCTGGCCGGAAGAATGCCGCTGGGGCCGATGAGTCCCTTGATTTGAAAGAGCAGGGAATAGAATGCGGAGAAGTAGATCAGTCCCAGGGCGCGCAGAAAAATCCAGCGAGGCCAGAGATGGCCGGGGCGCGCGGCGGTCAGGATTTCAGGACCGAGGAGCCACTCGAGCGCCGCTTGGAGCCGCTTCAACATTGGTCTGCGATCATAGAGAGGGCCGCCCGCGAATTGTTTCAGCGTATTGATAGCACAGCAGGCGCCTCGGGAGGAAAAATTTCAGAGCGGGCGTGGGCGACTCCGCGGGGTGGAACGGGCGCGGTTTGTTTCATTTTTCCGGATGGCGCAAACGGGCCGCCGGGACTAACATGAAGGGTAGAAACTTGGGGGGGGCCATATCGCATGCGGATGACGTTGAAAATATTTCCAACTCTTTTTCTGATTATGTTCATCGCGGCCACGCTGGGCGTGCGCGCGGACGGCCCGAAGACGGAGACGGTGAAATTTTCCGCCGGGAAAGATAGTGTGGGCGGTTTTCTGGCCACGCCCGAAAAGCCGGGGCGTTATCCGGGGCTTGTGGTGATCCACGAATGGTGGGGGCTGAACGATTGGGTGAAGGAGCAGACGGAAAAGCTGGCGGCGCAGGGTTACGTGGCGCTCGCGGTGGACCTTTATCACGGGGCGGTGGCCACGAATCCGGACGACGCGAAGGAGTTGGATCGCGCCGTGCCGACAGACCAGGCCATCGGCGACCTGACCGGGGCGTTCGATTATCTGGCCGGGCGCACAGACGTCGACCACGACCACATCGGCGCGATCGGATGGTCCATGGGGGGCGGGTATGCGCTTGACCTCGCCATGCATCAACCGCGGCTGGCGGCTTGCGTGGTGAATTACGGGCCGCTTCCGACGGATCCCAATGACATTGCGATGATCTATGCTCCGATCCTTGGGAACTTCGGCGCGGACGATCGCGGCACGACTCCCGACGACGTCCATTCCTTTGAAAAGATTTTGACGACCCTGAGGAGAAGAGTAGACATCAAGATTTACGACGGCGCCGGGCACGCCTTCGAGAATCCGAGCAATACGACGGGCTACCGTCCGGATGCCGCCGCGGATGCGTGGGCGCGCACGATCGCATTTCTGAACAAATCACTGAAGTAACTGATAGTGCTACCCGGAAATGGTATTACAGAACTATTACAGAACGTCCCGCCAGAGACTGCTATTCTGACCTCGAAATAGCCAAGAAAATCGAAACCTCAGAGAACGGCCAAGGACCGTAATAACCATGCGACTCGACGACCTAGGAAAGACGCCTAAAGATAAAGGTGAGATTAACTGGGTAACCGCCAGTTTTATGACGATGTTTCACATCGGAGCGGTGGCGGCGCTATTTTTCTTCACCTGGAATGCGCTGTTTCTCACGATCTTTTTGATTTGGGTGTCGGGGAGTCTGGGAGTCGGGATGGGGTATCACCGGCTGCTGACGCATCGGGGCTATAAGACTCCGAAGTGGGTGGAGTATTTTCTGACGGTTTGCGCGACGCTGGCGCTCGAAGGCGGGCCGATTTTCTGGGTGGCGACGCACCGGATACACCATCAATATTCCGACAAGGAAGGCGACCCGCACTCCCCGATTGACGGGAAGTGGTGGGCGCACATGGGCTGGATCCTGATGGGCAAATCCATGCACCACGATACTTCGACGCTGGTGCGCTACGTCCCCGATCTGGCCAAGGACAAATTTCACGTGTGGATAACGAAATTCCACTATGTGCCGATGATCGTGCTGGGCGGGGTGTTGCTGGCGATAGGGGGATGGCCCTTCCTCTTCTGGGGAATCTTCTTCCGGACGGTTTTCGGGCTGCACTCGACGTGGCTGGTGAATTCGGCGACACATTCATGGGGTACGCGGCGGTTCCCGACGAAAGACCTTTCGACGAATAGCTGGTGGGTGGCGCTGCTGACGTGGGGAGAGGGCTGGCACAACAATCACCACGCCCATCCACGCGCGGCGCAGCACGGCCTGGCATGGTACGAGATTGACATCAACTGGTACGGAATCTGGACGCTCAAGAAGCTGGGCCTCGCAACAGACATCCACCGGTATAAGTTCGCTCCGAGGGAACAGGAACGCACCGCTGCAATCGAGGCTGCGGCAGCCGAACCGGCCAAGGAATTGGTCTCCGCGTAACAATCAGCGCCCGCCCGCCTCGCTCCGCTGTACAATCCAAAGAAGAGAGCCATGCGCATTCCGAGCCGACGCAAGAAGATCGTCTTCTTCCTGGTGCTGGGGATATCCCTGATCGTCGTGGCGGTGACGCTGAATGTCAGCTGGATTATCCTCCACTGGCGGCATGGTGTGGTGCTTTTCTTCGGTGTAATCCTCTTCGCGGCGATCATCCTGGGGCTGATCCTCAACACGACGTACCTGGTGCGGGAGATTCGATTGAACGAACAGCACAACAGTTTTATCAACGCGGTGACGCACGAATTGAAGACGCCGATCGCCTCCATTCGCCTCTATTTGGAAACGCTGCAGCGAAGGGAAATTGACGAGGCGCGGCGGCAGAAGTTCTACGGGCTGATGCTGGAAGACGTGGACCGCCTGCTGGGGACGGTGGATCAGGTGTTGAAAGCCGGCGAGGCGGATCACAGGCGGAGCTCGGCGAACCGAGCGGAGATTGATTTCGGCAGCCTGGCCGGGGAGTGCGTGGAGCTGGCGCGCACGCGGCATCGTCTGAGGGAGGGCGCGCTATCGATGGAGGGGCCGGGGAACGGGACCGCCGTCAAGGTGCAGGGGGACGCCGCGGAGCTTCGGACGGCGTTATCGAACATCCTCGATAACGCGATCAAGTATTCCGGGGGCAACGTGGATGTGCGCGTGCAGATCGAGACGCCGGATGAAAAGCGCGTGGTGCTGCGCGTGCGGGACCGAGGGATTGGAATTCCGGCGGAGGAGCTGAAACGCATATTCAAGAGGTTCCATCGAGTGAGAGGAAGGTCCGCGGCCAAGGTGAAGGGCACGGGGCTGGGGCTATTCATCGTGCGAGCGATCGCGCGCTCGCATGGCGGGAAAGTGTTTGCCGAAAGCGGAGGGGACGCGCGCGGAACGACGGTTACATTGGAATTGCCCCGGAGCCGCGCATGAGCCGCGTGCTGGTTGTCGAGGATGAAGCGCACCTGGCCGAGGGGTTGCGGTTCAATCTGGAAGCGGAGGGGCACGCGGCGGAGGTTGTGGGGGACGGCGAGTCGGCGATCCAGCGGCTTGTGGTGGCGAAGGAGAAATTCGACGCGGTCGTCCTCGACGTGATGCTGCCGGGAGTGGATGGATTCGAGGTGGTGTCCGCGCTGCGCAAAGCGCGGAACTATGTGTCGGTGCTCATCCTGACGGCGCGAAGCCGGCCGGAAGACGTGCTCGATGGATTCGCGGCCGGCGCGGATGATTATCTTTCAAAGCCTTTCGAACTGCCCATTTTTCTGGCGCGACTCCAGGGACTATTGCGGCGAAGCGCGTGGCTGACCGGGGGAGAGCGTCCCGCAAAGGGAGGGGCCGCGGCGGGCCGGGCGGGAGCGAAGGCGGAAGCCGAGGACGAGGAAGTATATTCGTTCGCCGGGAGGACGATTGATTTCGGCACGCTCGAACTGCGCACGAAGAACAACACGATCCAACTGACTCTGATGGAAGCCAAGCTGCTGCGGCATTTAATCCGCAGCAAGGGACGCACGGTATCGCGGAAATCCATTCTCGAAGACGTGTGGAGACTGCATGAGGACACCGATACGCGCGCCATTGATAATTTCATCGTGCGCCTGCGGCGGTACATCGAGGAGAACCCCTCCAAACCACGCTATTTATTGACGGTCCGCAGCGTGGGATACCGCTTTGTTCCTTAGGAGATTTTTGGAGGGCCGCGGATTTCGATTACGGATGTTCCTCTCCGGCAACAGCAACCCTTGATTGGCCAGGTGGCTGCATCGAAGGGCGCGAATCTCACATCTAATTCCACGGCGGGGTAATGGACCGGGCAGGCGATGAGACAGCGAGCTGCCACGGGGAGCATCCCGGGCGCACAGCCACGAGCTGATCCTTCAGATCAACGGGGAGATTAACAAGCACATTTACAAGGAAGACTTGCAAGTTTACCTGTTCTTGTGTAGGATAAGATGGCCATGCCGCGAAAGAGCCTTGAAACCGCCGTGAACGAGTTTAGTCAGGCCCTAGGGATATTGGTGCGCCGCATGCGCGCAGCGGCCGCCTCGCATGAGCTTTCATGGAGTGAGACCGGCGTGATGTGGCGCCTGGCTACAGATGGATCCGCAACGACGGCCGAGCTGGCGCGCGCGGAAGGCATGAAGCCACAGTCGATGGGGACCACGATCGCGGCGCTTGAGAAAATGGGCATGGTCGGGCGCAGGCCGCATCCGACCGACGGTCGCCAAGTGAATATTGAGCTGACCGCCAAAGGCGCCGCCGCGTGGAAGATCACCTGCGATGCAAAACGGACGTGGCTGGCGCAGGCCGTCGCCAAACTCAGCAAGCAGGAGCAGACAACGCTGTTCGCGGCCGGCGAAATCATCAAGCGCCTGGCGGAGAAGTGACCGGCAATGACAAAAGCCGCGATCCCCTGACGGCAAAGAGCCGGGAAAATCACCATGGCAAAGGTTCGCTAGTAAATTCATACGCAGGTTCGCGGAGAAACCGATGAGACGGAAGCGCGCACTTTTCTACATCCCGGCATTGGCCGCCGTGCTGGCCGCGGCCGGTTGCAATAAGGGGAGCGCCGGGGCGGCCGGGCCGCAGATGCCGGCGCCACTTGTGACCGTGGTGCGCGCGACGGCGCAGGATGTGCCGGTGTATCTGGACGAGATCGGGAAGAGCGGCGCGTTTGAATCGGTGACCGTAACGCCGCAGGTGGGCGGACGCATCACCGAGCGCCATTTCGAGGACGGCGCGGAATTGAAAAAGGGGCAGCTTCTATTTGTGATTGACCCGCGGCCGTTCCAGGCGCAACTGGACTCGGCGCAGGCCAGCCTGGCTCAGGCAAACGCGGCCATGGATCTGGCCAAGAGTCAATTTGAGCGCTACTCGGAACTTGTGGAGACGAAGGCCATCTCGAAGCAGGACTACGACACAAAGAAAAACGCGGTGGATTTGGACGAGGCGCAGATCGAAGCGGCCCAGGCAGCACTCGAGACGGCAAAGCTCAATCTGGAATATTGCTACATCCATTCACCGATTGAAGGGCGCGCCGGGGCGCGGCTGGTGGACATTGGCAACGTGGTGCAGGCGAACAGCACGTCGCTGCTGCTCATCCAGCGAATTGACCCAATCTACGCGGATTTCACGATCACCGAGGACGATCTTCCGAAGGTCCAGAAGCAGATGGGTCGGGGAACTTTGAAGGCCATCGTGCGCATCCCTTCGGACGGGGAAAACCAAGGGCGCGCGGGAAGAGTGACATTTCTTGACAATGCCGTGCAAAACGGCACGGGCACGGTCAACTTGCGCGCCACCGTTGCGAATCCGGACCGCCATTTCTGGCCGGGGCAGTTTGTGGACGTGAGGCTCGTGCTGGCGATGGAGAAGCAAGCGGTCCTGATCCCCAATCAGGCCACGCAAATCAGCCAGAAGGGGCCGTTCGTTTACGTGGTGAAGGCGGACGACACGGTGGAGCTGCGGTTGGTGACGCTGGGACAGCGGCAGGGCGATGACGTGGTGGTGTCCGATGGAGTGGCTGCGGGCGAACGCGTGGTGGTGACGGGACAAATGACGCTAAGCCCCGGCGCCAAGGTGCGGATCGATCAAGGCGCGCCCGGCGCGTCCGGACTGGCGGGCAATTCAACCACCGGCACGAGTGCGATTGCGACGGAAGGCACGAACTCTTGAACATCTCCGAACCATTCATACGCCGTCCGGTGATGACCGTGGTGCTGACGGCTTCGGTCATATTATTCGGAGTGTTGGCGTATCTCAGCCTGCCTGTGAATGACCTGCCGGCAGTGGACTATCCCGTGATTCAGGTGCAAGTGAGCTATCCAGGGGCGACGCCGGCGACGATGGCCAACAACGTGGCCACGCCGCTCGAGCGGCAGTTCATGCAAATTCCGGGGCTGGAGCTGGTGACCTCCAATAGCGGGCAGGGGCACACCGGATTCGTGCTGCAATTTGCGCTCTCGAAGAGCCTGGATGCCGCAGCAACGGACGTGCAGGCCGCCATCACGCGGGCGCAAGGACAGCTCCCCGTGGATTTGCCCAGCCCTCCTACCTTCACTAAGACCAACCCCAACGATCAGCCCATCATGTACATCGCGCTGACGAGCGATACGTCCACCGCCGGGCAGCTCTACGACTATGCCAACACGGAAGTGGGCGAACGCATCAGCATTTTGCCGGGTGTGAGCCAGGTGGCGGTGTACGGCACGCAATCGGCGGTGCGGATCAAGGCCGATCCATCGGCCATGGCCGCGCGGGGCATGACGATCGATGACCTTGCCAACGCCATCAAGAATGGCACCAGCTACACGGGCGCAGGGCAGTTCGATGGGGAACACAAGACTTTCCTGCTCCAGCCGCAGGGGCAACTGAGCGATGCGGAACAATATAACAATCTGATCGTGGGACAGAACAACGGCGCTCCGGTCTATTTGAGAGACATCGCGACGGCAACGGACAGCGTGCAGGACGAGCGGATTGACATGCGATTCTGGGTGCGGGGGCATCACGTGCCATCCGCAACGGCCGTCGTAGCCGTGTTCCGGCAGGCGGGATCGAACGCGGTGCAAGTATCGAAGGAGGTGCGCGATCAGGTGCCTGTGATCCGCGCGCAGCTTCCCGGGTCGATTGACATCGTGCCGATTTACGACCGGTCGGTGACGATTGTGCACAGCGCGCAGGACGTGCAGACAACGCTGTGCATCGCGTTTGCGCTGGTGGTGATGGTGATTTTCCTGTTTCTGGGGCGGGCGCGGGACACACTGATTCCCACGGTGGCGCTGCCGCTTTCGCTGCTGCTGACGTTCGTGGTGATGAGTGTGCTGGGCTATAGCCTCGACAATCTGTCGCTGATGGCGCTGACGCTGGCCATCGGCTTCCTGGTGGATGACGCCATCGTATTCCTCGAGAACACGGTGCGGCTGATGGAGCAAGGTCAGGGCGCGATCGAAGCATCCTTCAATTCCGCGAAGGAAATCAGCTTTACGATTCTGGCCATGACCATTTCGCTGGCCGCCGTGTTCATTCCACTGGTGTTCATGAGCGGGCTGGTGGGACGCATCTTCCGGGAATTTTCGATCACGATCATCGTATCCATTTTCGCGAGCGGTATCGTCTCGCTGACGCTTACGCCGCTGATGTGTTCGAGGCTGCTGGCACGGCGCGGTGCGGGAGCCGAGAAAACATGGATGGAGCGAAAGAGCGGGGAGGTCGAAAGGCGCGTGCTGGATCTGTACGGGCGCTCGCTCTGGTTCTTTCTTCGCAACCGCTGGGTGTCGCTGCTGACCTGGGTCGCGTGCCTGGCGGGGACCGCGCTGCTCTTCTACACGATACCCAAGTCGTTTCTGCCGGTGGGCGACAGCTCGTTTATTCGCGGAGTGCTGGTGGCGCAGGAAGGATCGTCGCCCGATCAGATGCACGCCTATCAAGTTAAAGCTGAGGACGTGATTCACGCCAATCCCGCCGTGATGACCACGTTCACGATGAGCGGGAATTCCCAATTCCTGCCGGCGAATCAGGAATTCGTGATCGAATTTCTAAGCGATCCCTCCAAGCGGCCGCCCATCCAGGCGATCGCGGGGCAATTGATGGGCGCGCTCGACGCCAAAATTCCCGGCACGGTCACCTTCCTGCAGCCCAATCCGGTGCTGCAAATCAGCACGGGCGCCACGGCGAATACGCAGGGGCAGTTCGCGTATGCGCTATCGGGCATTGATCCGGACGAGGTGTACGCCGTGGCCGGGAAATTCATGCAGAAGATGCGCGAATATCCGGGGTTCTTGTTCATGAATTCGGATCTCTACAACCATACGCCGAACCTCGAGGTCGAGATTTTGCGCGATCAGGCCAAGCTCTATGGCGTGTCGGAAACGCGGATTTTGAACCTGCTCCACGAAGCCTACTCGCAGAACTACATCTACCTGATAAAGAAGCCCACCAATCAGTATCAGGTGATTCTGGAAGTCGCGGACAACGGGCGTTCGGACCCCGAGAATTTGGGCCTGCTCTATATCAAGAGCGACGACGGCGCGCGCATGGTGCCCTTGAGCGCGCTCGCGACATGGCATTCGGTGATCGGGCCGCAGTCGGTGAATCACATCAACCAGTTCACAAGCGTGACGGTATTCTTCAGCTTGAAGCCCGGGTACGCCATCGGCCAGGCCACGCAGTTCGTGGAGAGTGCCGCGAAAGAGATTCTGCCGCCTTCTATTCGCGGCGGGCTGCAGGGAGAGGCGCTCACGTTCCGCGATACGGTATCGAGCCTCACCATCCTGATGGGCCTGGCCGTCTTCGTGATGTACGTGGTCCTGGCGATTCTCTACGAGAGTTACGTGCACCCGATCACGGTGCTTTCCTCGCTGCCGGTGGCGCTGGTGGGCGGGTTGCTGACGCTGTGGCTCTTTGGCGCGGAGGCATCGCTCTACGCCTATATCGGCATGTTCATGCTGATGGGAATCGTGAAGAAGAACGGAATCTTGATCGTGGACTTCGCGCAGCAGCGCGTGGAACAGGGATTGGCGGACGATGAGGCGATTCACGAAGCGAGCATGGAACGCTTTCGCCCCATTATGATGACGACGATGGCGGCGCTGATGGGCGCGTTGCCGATCGCGCTGGGATTTGGGGCAGACGGGGCGTCCCGGCGGCCGCTGGGGCTGGTGGTGATCGGCGGATTGATCGTCTCGCAATTCATTACGCTGTACATCACTCCGGCCATTTATCTCTCCCTCGAGGAATTTCAGGAGAAGGTGCTGGACCGCGTCGCTTTTCTGCGCGCGGGACATTCGCCATCGCCTTCGACGAGCGTCGCGGGAGAGAGCGGAGCGGGAGACTGACGCCGATGACCCGGGATAGAGACAGAGGCCGCGCCGCGCTGCGTCCCATGGTTCTCGCGTGCGTGGGCGCCGCGTGGCTGGCCGGATGCGCGGTGGGCCCGAACTATCGAAGGCCCAGCACGGACGCGCCGGCCTCCTATCGCGGGTTGACACCGGAGGAAGCGGCCAAGACGGATTCCGCTTCCCTGGCCGATCAGAAATGGTGGGAGGTCTTTCAGGACAAGGAGTTGCAGGAGTTGATCCGCACGGCGCTCCAGAAGAATTACGATGCGCGCATCGCGGCAGCGCGTGTTCTGGAGGCGCAGGCGCAGCTCGGGATTACGCGCGCCAATCAATTCCCCTCCCTCAGCGGCGGCGGCAACATCACAAATGTGCGCGACGCGGCAAACGGCCCCATCCCGGCATTCGAAGTTACCCAAGGGCAGGTGACAGCGTCCGCGGCCTGGAATATCGATTTCTGGGGACAGTATCGGCGAGCCACCGAGGAAGCAAGAGCGAATTTGCTGTCGAGCGAGTGGGCGCGCCAGGAGGTGATTGCGACGCTCGTGGCGAATGTTGCCGCCGAATATTTTCAGCTGCGGGAGCTCGACCTCGAGCTGAAAATTTCACAGCACACGCTTGATTCTCGAAAGCAGTCCCTGGAATTGACGCGGCAACTCACCGAACACGGGATTGATACGATGCTCGACCAGCGCCAGGCGGAAGAATTGGTTTACACGGCCGGCGCGCAAGTTCCCGATCTCGAACGCCAGATCGAGCAGCAGGAAAATTCCCTGAGCATCCTTCTGGGGAATAACCCAGGGGCGATCCCACGGGGGTTGCCATTGACGGACCAACCGCATCCGCCGGAGGTTCCGGCGGGGCTTCCCGCTTCGCTGCTGGAGCGCAGGCCGGACATCCGCGAAGCCGAAGAAAATCTGATTGTGGCGAACGCGCAGATCGGCGTGGCAAGGGCGGCGTACTTCCCTCAAATCTCACTGACCGGAGAGGGCGGATATCAAAGTTCGGCGCTCGAGAATTTGTTCACCGGACCGGCCGGGCTGTGGACCCTCGCCGGATCGGTGACGCAGCCGATTTTTGAAGGGGGAAGACTGAAGTCCGGCGTGCGCCTGGCGGAGGCGCAGCGGCAGGAAATGATTTTGACCTACCAGAAGACGATCCAGGGAGCGTTCCGCGACGTTTCGAACGCGCTCATCGCCTATCGCAAGGACCGTGAATTCCGGATTCAGGAGGAACAGCTGACGGCATCGGCGCAGGACGCCGCGCACCTTTCGGAAACGCGCTTCCGCGCCGGCGTGACCGATTACCTGGAAGTGCTCACGAACGAAACCAACGCGTTCAATGATGAACTGGCGCTCGCACAGGCTCAGTTCAATGAATTGCAGGCGTTGGTGCAGCTCTATCAGGCGCTCGGAGGCGGCTGGGAGCAGTAACGTCGAAAAATGCCCGGTATCATTTGCTGGGGGTGATGAGCGCGGCGCGCTGGGCGGCCCAGCAGGACTTGGCATCGTGGCAATTCGCGGTAGCGATGAGAGCGGCGTGCAAGTCTGCCTTCTGGTCCTCCGAAAGCGATGCATACGTATTGTGCAGTTCATCCGGGTCGGTGGCCAGGTCGTGGTACTCCTTTTCGCCGTTGGCATACTCGACGTAGAGCGCCGCGCGGGAACGTATGGCTTCATACGTGGTAGGGTTGCCGCTGCGGACACCAGGTAGATCGGGGTCCTCCAGATCGCGTACCGGTCCATGGTGCTCGACCAGCACAACGGAGCGCCAAGCCGCGACATTTTCCCCGTCCAACAAGGGCACCAGGCTTAAGCCATCAACATTCGCAGAAGGTGCAGCACCGCCTAGCTCCGTGAACGTGGGACACAAATCGACATTCTCGGCGATTTCTTCAACCGTGCGCCTGGCGGGAACGCCAGGACCTGTCACGACGAGCGGAACTTGTATGTCCGTGTCGTAGGCCGTCATTTTCCCGGGCATCAGACGGTACTCACCCATGTGATACCCATTGTCCGAGCTGAAGACGAAGTAGGTGTTGTTCTCCTGGCCAATGGCGGTGACGGCATCTTCGAGTTCGCCAATCATTTTATCCACGGCGAGAACGGATTGGGCGCGCTTGCGGAAATCGCGGTCAATGCTGGCCATGTCGTCGTCGGTGAGCGCGGGATGGTTGGCGAGCCAGCTTGGCGTGTCGGCGCCATGCGGAGCGTTATAAGCCAGCGTGCGGGGGGCGCGCAAATCCGGTAAAGCGTTGGCGTCGCGGGGGGCGGGCGTATAAGGCATGTGCGGCGCAAAGGTGGCGATTTCGATGAAGAAGGGCGCGCTGCTTTTCTGCTTGATGAAGCGCACGCCGAGATCGGCCACCACGTCGGTGAGGTAATCCTCGGGGTTCCTGCCGTGCGGAACAAGCTGATTGTCCTGGTTGAAAACGTAATGAAACTCGGGGTAACCATTGCCGGCCACCACCCAGTGAGACCAGCCAGGAGGGATGGGATCATGCTGCTCGGGCTGGTAGCCGTTCAGGTACTTGCCCATGAACGCGGTACGATAGCCTGCGGCGGCGAGGGCGGTCGCGAACGTGGATTGGTCGTTGCCGCGCGTGGTAAAGACGCGGTAGCCGCCGTCGGGTCCGACGTTTTTGAAGACGCCGGTATCGTGCGGGTAGCGTCCGGTGAAAATCGAGGATCGCGAGGGGCAGCAGAGCGAGTCGGTGACGAAGTAATTGGCAAAGGTGACGCCGCGCTGCTGCATCTTGACGACGTGAGGCATGAACTGCACCAGGTTCATGGAAAGATCGTCGGTGAGGACAAAGACGATGTTCGGGCGGGTCGATGAGCCGGATCGCGCTTGCGCGGGCATGACGGGGACGGCGCCGGGAGGCGGTGGTGGAACGGCCTGCTGCTGACCGTTCGTCTGGTTTGGCTGGTTCGCTGGCAACGCGGCCGGTTGGCCGAATTTGGGATTTCGCGCTTTGCAAGCGGCCACGACTTGGGGATCGACTACGGGCAGAGGCCTGCTGGCTTTATTCTCAGCGGCGTTCCCCTGCATGATGGGCTCGATGCAATCCACCTGGAGCCCCGTGCCGGACTTTGCGCCGCCTTGTACGAATCCTGCGGACTGGCAGGCAGCGATGATCTGCGCGCACGGCCCTTGTTGAGGATCTGGCGGCGAGGCGGAAGCCACGCCGATTCCCATGAAGAGCGCAAAAAGCAGACCGAGCGGTATGCCCGCGTGCCGGATGACGGAGTTGTGACGGACCATCCGCGCTCCTTACCGGTGATCTCGATTCAGCGTGCGATCCAAGTGGCTGGACGTAAGGCCGTCAGCGCGCGCGTCTGAATTTAGGTCATGCGTCTTTCATTGCACCCGGAGCACAAAGTAATCGCCATTGAAAAATGGTAGGCCCGTGCGGGCTCGAACCGCAGACCTCGTCCGTGTCAAGGACGCGCTCTAGCCAACTGAGCTACGGGCCTACCGTGAGGCCACTCATTTTAGCACAGGGATTCGGGGCCTTGAGAGCGGGCAGTAGCGGCGTGGCAATTCCCGGCATTTTTCCCAAAAGAATGCTTGACACGTGTGTCCCCTTCTGTATGATTATACAATAGGATGCATATTCACGCATCGAGATAAGATGGCTGCACACAAGCGATTCCGGCAAGGACAGATTCTGAAGCTTCTCACGGGCCAGCCGGTGGCGAGCCAGGACGAGCTGCGCCGCCGGCTGGGGCATCTGGGCATGCGGGTGACGCAGGCGACGCTCTCGCGCGACCTGCGCGAGCTGCGGCTGGTGAAAACGGCGGAAGGATACCGTCCGCTCGCCGCGGCGGGCGGCGAGGAGGCGGCTTCGCAGCCGACGCTGGCGCACGCGCTCAAGGAATTCCTGCTGGATATGCGCCCGGCGCAGAACATGCTCGTGTTGAAGACGCCTCCCGGCGGCGCGCAGCCGCTGGCCGCGGCCGTGGACGCCGAGCATTGGAAGGAAGTTGCCGGCACGCTCGCGGGGGACGACACGGTGCTAATCGTTTCGCCTTCGCGCAGCGCGTCGAGCGCCATTCAAAAGCGCGTGGAGGAAATGCTCCGATGAACGACCCGGCCAGGGTCGCCGTCGTCGGAGCAACGGGCTACGCAGGATTCGAGCTGGCCCGGCTCCTTCTACGGCACCCGCACGTGGAAACAACGACATTTTTTCTCCGCGAGGGGCATGCGAACGTCCGCTGCCTGACGGAGCTTTTTCCGCAATTGCGCGGCTGGGGCGAAGCGCCGTGCAAACCGCTATCCGTGGAGGCCGTGGCGAAGAGCGGGGCCGGGACCGTGTTTCTTTCGACGCCGCATGAGGCTTCGCTTGAGCTCGCGCCCGAATTGCTCGCGGCGAATCCCGGATTGCGGATCGTGGATTTGAGCGGCGCGTTTCGCTTTCGCCAGCCGGAGACGTTCGCGCAGTGGTACAAGCTGCCGCCGCCGGATACCGGGGTTCTGGCGATGGCCGTGTATGGACTTCCGGAGCTGTATGCCGATGCGCTTCCCCAGGCGTGCCTGGTGGCCAATCCGGGATGCTATCCAACATCGGTGATTTTGGGATTGCGGCCGCTCACCGAAGCCGGCTGGATCAACCGCACGCGAGGGATCGTGTGCGACTGCAAATCGGGTGTGAGCGGCGCGGGCAAGGAGCCGAAGCGGGAAACGCACTTCGTGGAGGTGAACGAAAATTTTCGCGCCTACAGTCTGTTTACGCACCGGCACACGCCGGAGGTGAGCGAGCATCTCGAACTTGCGTCGGGCGATTTTGTTTTCACGACGCACCTACTGCCGGTGGAGCGCGGGATACTTTCGACGATTTACGTATGGCTCGATGGCGCGCGCAAGGCGGAGGAAGTCGAAGGCCTCTATCGCAAATTTTACACGGGCCATCCAATGGTCCGGATTCTGCCGGCGGGAACTTTGCCGGAGCTACAGCAGGTGGCGCACACGAATTTCTGCGATATCGGGTTCGCGCTCGATTCTTCGGGCGAGCGGCTGGTGATCGTTGCGTGTCTCGATAATCTGGGCAAGGGCGCGGCGGGACAAGCGGTGCAAAATTTCAACGGGATGCACAGGTATCCGGAAACGGCAGGGTTGCTATGAGAATGGTCATCAAGATTGCAGGGGCGCTGCTCGAGCGCGAGGAACACGTGCAGTCGATTGCGCGGCAGATCACGGAGCTGGCGCGAGCGGGCCACGAGATTTTGGTGATTCACGGGGGCGGGAAAATCTTTACGGCGACGCTCGCTCGCATGGGAATCTCGAGCCGGTTCGTCAGCGGGCTGCGCGTGACGGACCGCGAAACGCGCGACGCGGCCATCATGGTCTTTGCCGGGCTGCTCAACAAGAAGCTGGCGGGCGCGATTTCGCTTGCTGGGCAGCCGGCGGTGGGGATCGGGGCGAGCGATGCCGCGTGCTTCCTCGCCGAACCGATGCAGCTCGATGAACGGGAAGGCAGCCTGGGGTTCGTGGGCTATTTGACGGAGGTAAATGTGGATTTCCTGCGTTCGCTATGGAGCGCGGGGGTGGTTCCGGTGGCCTCGTGCATGGGACTGGGCGCCGACGGCGAGCTCTACAACATCAATGCCGATCACATGGCCGCGGCCGCCGCGGAATTTATTCGCGCCGACCGGCTCATTTTCGTCACCGACGTGGCCGGGGTGCTCGACGGAGAGAAGGTGCTGAGCGCGGTGCGGGGAACGGACATTGAAGACCTCATCCGCCAGAACAAGGTGTCCGGCGGGATGATACTGAAGCTCGAAGCCGCCAAGCGGGCGCTGGCCGGGGGCGTGGGCGAAGTGCGTATCGTGGGCGGCACGAAGCCGCGAGCGCTGCTAGCCGCCGCCGGCGGAGGGCGCTGCTCGGGCACGCGCGTTCTGCCCGTGATCCGCACGGCGACAAGAACCGCGCACAAGGCTGCGAGTTGACGAAAATGGCCAAAAAGAAAATTGCAAGCGGAAAGGGACTTTCTCCGGCGAGAATTCGTGCCGAGGACGCGCGCTACCTGATGAATACGTACCGGCGGCCGGCGGTCGTGTTCACGCACGGGCGCGGCTGCCGTCTTTACGATGCCGAGGGCCGCGCGTATCTCGATTTTCTGGCGGGGATCGCCGTCAACGCACTGGGGTACGCGCATCCGCGGCTGGTGCGCGTGATGTGCCGGGAAGCGGGCCGCGCCACGCACATCTCGAACCTGTTTCACAATCCGTATCAGGGGCCGCTGGCGCGCAAGCTGGCGGAATGGTCGGGGCTGGACCGCGTGTTCTTCACGAATAGCGGCGCGGAAGCGGTGGATGGCGCGCTGAAAGTCGCGCGGGCCTACGCGCACGCAAAATCCGCGAGCGGCCGCACGCCCCAGACGCGCATTCTGGCGCTTGAAAATTCTTTTCACGGGCGCACGTTCGGCGCGCTTTCGATCACGCATGCGGCGAAGTACCGCGAGCCCTTTGCGCCGCTCGTCCCCGGAGTGGAGTTCGTGCGCTTCAACGATGTGGCCGACCTCGAAGCGAAATTCAGCGAGGATGTGTGCGCCCTCGTGATCGAACCAGTGCAGGGCGAGGGCGGCGTCTTTGAAGTGAGCGAAGCCTTCTGGCAACGGGCGCGCGCGCTGGCCACGCAGCGCGACGCCGCGCTGATCGCGGACGAAATCCAGTGCGGCCTTGGCCGCACCGGCCGGGCATTTGTGTATCAGAAATTCGGATCGCTGCCGGACATCGTGACCGTGGCAAAGCCGCTGGGAGGCGGATTACCGATGGGAGCGGTCCTGGCCAGCGAGCCGTTCGCGTCCGTGCTCACTCCGGGAATGCACGGCTCGACGTTCGCCGGCGGCCCGCTCGTGTGCGCCGTGGCGCTTGAATTACTCCGCGTCATCGAAGAGGAAGATTTGCTCGAGAATGTCCGCGAGCGCGGCGCCGAGCTTCGCGCGGGAATCGAAAGGATGGCGGCGCGGTTTGACTTCATCCGTGAGATACGCGGCGAAGGATTGATCCTCGGCATTGACCTTGCGGTGGAGGGCGCGCCGTTCGTCGAGGAGGCGCTGCGGCGCGGACTGGTGATCAATTGCACGCACGACCATGTGCTGCGGCTGCTGCCGCCGTTCATCATCGGCCGGCGGGACGTGGCGGAATTTCTGAAGAAGTTCGAAGCGGTGCTGGCTCGGGCGCCGAAATCCGCCGCCGGGCCGTCCACCGCGCCGCGGAAAGCGAATGCGCAGCCCATGGCCTTGGCTGCCGCGAGATAACCATGACCATCGCCGCGACACCGCTCTCCCTGAAGAACGACCTGCTCACGGGCATGGAGTGGAATCCCGCGCGGGTGCGCAAGTTCTTCGGGCTTGCCGCGGACATCAAGGCGCGCCCGCAGGATTACCGGACCGCGCTCGCGGGACGGTATCTGGCGCTGATTTTCGAAAAGCCGTCGCTGCGCACGCGCGTGACGTTCGAAGTGGGCATCGCCAGCCTCGGCGGCGGCACCGTCTTTTTGGACCATACGCTCACGCACCTGGGCGAGCGCGAATCCATCCGCGACATTGCCAAAAACCTGGAGCGCTGGGTGCAGGGAATCGTGGCGCGCGTCTTCGTGCAGGAGGTGCTCGAAGAGATGGCGGCAAACGCCGCGATCCCGGTCATCAACGCGCTTTCCGACCGCTTCCATCCGTGCCAGGCGCTCGCGGACTTCTTCACGCTCGAGGAGCGCTTCGCGGGACTGCGCGGGCTGAAGCTGGCGTACGTGGGCGACGGCAACAACATGTGCCACTCGCTTCTGAGCATCGGCGCGCGCGTGGGCGCGCATCTGCGCATCGCCACACCCGCAGGCTACGAACCGGCCGCCGACGTGGTTGCCGAAGCGAAGGCCGTGGCCCGGCAGACCTCGGGGAAAATCGAGATCCTGCGCTCGCCCGAGGAAGCCGTCGCGGGGGCGCAGGCGGTTTACACGGACGTGTGGACGAGCATGGGGCACGAAGAGGAGGCCGCGGCGCGCCGGGTTGCCTTCGAGGGCTACCAGGTGAATGAGGCGCTTTTTTCGCAGGCCGCCCCGGATGCCGTCTTCCTGCACTGCTTGCCCGCGCATCGCGGGATGGAAGTGACCGATGCGGTGATCGATTCGCCGCGCTCCATCGTTTACGATCAGGCGGAAAATCGCTTGCACGTCCAAAAAGCGATCCTGCATACGCTGCTTACCTAGAGGAGACTGCATTGCCGAAAAAAGTTGTGTTGGCCTATTCCGGAGGGCTGGATACCTCCATCATCATTCCCTGGCTGAAGGAGACCTATGGCTGCGACGTGATCGCCATGATCGGCGACCTGGGCCAGCGCGAGGACCTGGAAGCCGCGCGCAAAAAAGCACTGGCCACGGGAGCCAGCGCCGCGTACGTCGAAGACCTGCGCGAGGAGTTCATTACCGGCTACATCTGGCCGACGCTCCGGGCCGGCGCGGTCTATGAGCACAAATATCTGCTGGGGACATCGTTTGCGCGTCCGCTGCTGGCCAAGAGGCAGGTGGAGCTTGCGAAAAAGGTTGGAGCGGACGCCGTGGCCCACGGCTGCACGGGCAAGGGCAACGACCAGGTGAGGTTCGAGCTTGCCGCCAAAGCCCTGGCGCCGGAGCTGGCCATCATCGCGCCATGGCGCGAATGGAAAATCGCGTCGCGGGAAGAGGCTATCGCCTACGCGCGCGCGCACAACGTCCCCGTGGAGCAGACCAAGAAAAATATCTACAGCCGCGACCGCAATATCTGGCATTTGAGCCACGAGGGAGGGGTGCTCGAAGATCCCGCGAATGCGCCCGAGGAGTCCATGTGGCAATGGATTGTCTCGCCGGCGAAGGCGCCGGACGAGCCCGTGACCGTCGAAATCGGCTTCGAGACGGGCATCCCCGTTTCCGTGAACGGCAAAAGGCTCGCGCCGCTCGCCCTGCTCGAGGAAGCTCAACGAAATCGCGGCGGCGCACGGCGTGGGACGCATGGAACTGGTGGAAAACCGCCTGGTGGGAATCAAATCGCGGGGCGCCTACGAAACGCCGGGCGGGACGCTTCTTGTGAGCGCGCATCGCGAGTTGGAATCGCTGTGCCTGGACCGCGAGACGGCGCATTACCAGCAAATTCTCTCGCTGCGCTATGCGGAAATGGTTTATTACGGCATGTGGTTCACGCCCCTGCGCGAGGCACTGGACGCCTTCTATGCCAGCTCGCAGAGCCGCATCACTGGCTCCGTGGGGCTTACGCTCTATAAGGGCACCATCAGCGTGGACTCGCGCCGGTCTCCCTATTCGCTTTATCAAACGAGCCTCGCAAGCTTCACGATGACCGGGTTCAACCCCAAGGACGCCGAGGGATTCATCAATCTCTTTGCGCTGCCCATCACCGTTCCGCTCGAGGCGCCGCACGAGGCACCGGCTAAGATGCCCCAGAAGGCCAAAGCCCCATGAGCGCCGCGGACGGCCAGAAAATGTGGGGCGGGCGCTTCGAGCGCGCCCCCGACGCCTCGTTCTATGAATTCGAGCGCTCCTGGCAGTTCGACCGTCGGCTTTTGCCGCAGGAATTAGCGCTCGACCGCGCGTGGGCGCGCGTCATCGTCGTCGCGGGAATTCTGACGCACGATGAGGGCCAGCGAATTGTGGCCGCACTCGATGAAATCGAGTCCCGCGCGGAAACCGATCCCGCGTGGCTCGATGCCTCGAAGGCCGAAGACGTCCACCATTTCGCCGAAACGGCGCTTATCGAGAAGCTGGGTGCGCTGGGCGCCAAGCTGCACACCGGCCGGAGCCGCAACGAAATGGTGGCCACCGAATTCCGGATGTACGTGAAGGAAGCCGCGCGGGAGATGCGGGCCGCGATTGCGCAGCTTGCGCGCGCCATTGCCACGCAGGCCCGGCAGAATTTGAGCGTCTCCATGCCGGGGACCACGCACATGCAGCACGCGCAGCCGCTGCTGCTTTCGCACTGGCTTCTGGCGCATGGCGAGGCGTTCCTGCGGGACGCCGAGCGCATGGCGTCCTCCGCCGCTCGCGCGGACGCTTGCCCGCTCGGCTCGGGCGCGCTGGGCGGCTGCGCCTTTCCGGTGGACCGCATGGCGCTCGCGCGCGATTTGGGATTTTCGCGCATCACGGCGAATAGCCTGGATGCCGTGGGCGACCGCGATTTCGCGCTCGACATTCTTTTCGCGTTCGCGACGCTCGCGATGCACCTTTCGCGGCTTGCCGAGGACATGATTCTCTTTGCTTCGCCGGAATTCGCGTTCATCGAGCTGCCCGACGAATTTTCCACCGGCAGCAGCCTGATGCCGCAGAAAAAAAACCCCGATGCCTGGGAGCTGATCCGCGGGAAGACGGGGCGCATTTACGGCGCGCTCTTCGCGCTTCTCACCACGTGCAAAGGCCTGCCCTCGAGCTATCAGCGCGACTTGCAGGAGGATAAGGAACCTGTGTTCGCGGCCCATGACCAGGTGCTCGCCATGGTGCGCACCGCGGCGGGCGCGCTCGGCGCCACGCGGTTCCGCGAAGCGCGGCTCCGCCAGGGGGCCGAGGACCCTGCGCTCGTGGCCACGGAGCTGGCCGACTATCTTGTTGCTCGCGGCGTCCCCTTCCGCGAGGCGCACGAAATTACGGGTAAGGTGCTGCGCGCAGCCGAGCGGGAAGGAAAGACGATTCGCGAAATGCCGCCCGCCCGGCTGAAGGAATTTTCGCCCGCATTTGGCGGTGACCTGGGCACGGTGCTGACAGTCGAATCCGCCCTGGCGCGCCGCGCCGTCCCCGGCGGGACGGCTCCGGCAGCGGTCGAGGCCGCGCTCAAAGACTTTAATGCGCGGCTCGCGAAACTTGAGGAAAATCCATGAGCGCGCACACAGCTTCCATACCGGATGCGGGGGCAACGCCCGGCGGTGCACTATGAATCCGCCCCTCCCCCCCACACAGATTCCCCACGGATTCACGTTCGCAGCCACGCACTGTGGCCTGAAAAGAACCAGGCTCGACCTAGGCATTCTCGTGAGCGAAACCCCTGCTGTCGCCGCGGCAGTCTTCACCACGAATCAGGTTGTGGGCGCGCCCGTGATCATCTCGCGCGCGCATCTCAAGCAATCGCGGCGCAAGATGCGCGGGGTAATCGTCAATTCCGGCAACGCCAACTGCTGCACTGGCCGGGAGGGCCTAGCCGCCGCGGAAGCGACGACGCGCAAACTGGCGCGGGAGCTGGGAGGCCTCGACCCCTCGCAGATTTTGGTCTGCTCCACGGGCGTAATCGGCGCACCGCTGCGCGTCGAAAAAATTCTGGCCGCCGTGCCGGAGCTCGTTCGCGAACGGGGTGCCGAAGCGGGAGCTTTCGAGGACTTCGCGCGCTCGATTATGACCACGGACACGCGCCCGAAGTGGGCTGCTGCCAGGTGCCGCATCGGGGGAAAGCAGGTGCGCGTGCTCGGCTGCGCCAAAGGCTCGGGGATGATCCAGCCCAATATGGCGACGATGCTCGCGTTTCTTGCGACCGACGCGGCAATCTCGCCGGCGCTGCTCGCTCGCGCGCTCAAGGCCGTCGTCGGACCCACCTTCAATTCGATCACTGTGGATGGCGACACTTCGACTGACGACACACTCGCATTACTGGCCAACGGCCAATCCGGCGCGCGCAAAATTGCAAGCGCGGAGAGCGCCGACTACAAGAAATTCCTGGCTGCTTTGCTCGACGTCTGCAAATCGCTCGCGCTTGCGATTGTCGAGGATGGCGAAGGCGCGCAGCGCGTGATGGAAATCGAGGTGCGCGGCGCGCCTTCGGACCGCGCGGCCGAGCAAGTGGCCCGCACAATCGCGAATTCACCCTTAGTCAAGACGGCCTTCGCCGGCGCCGACCCTAACTGGGGGCGCATCCTCGCCGCCGCCGGACGCGCCGGAGTAGCCTTTGATTTCGAGCGCCCTGATATCTGGATCGCCGGAATCGCGGTCTGCCGCCGCGGCCGCGAGTACCCCTTCAGCGAGCGCGCCGTGCACCAAAAAATGCTCGCGAAATTTGTCCCCGTGATCGTGGATTTGCGCTCCGGCCACGGCTCGGCGTGCATGTGGACCTGCGACTTTACCAGCGAATACGTGCGTATCAACGCAAGCTACCGCACCTGAGGCGCCCCTGCCCTGGCCCCCACCCCGCGGCGCGCCTGGCTGTTGACTGCGCGAGGGGTTTGCAGCAAGATGATTCCTAAGTTGCTGGGGCGCTCGCTTCAGCCCGGAGTGGCCGGCGTACTGCTGACTGCCCTGCGGCCCGATCCTGCCTCTTCAGCATCGGTTTGCGTGCCCTGGGACGAACGGGGGCACAGGGAGAACGGCCGTGAAGAAACTGTACGTGGGAAATCTGTCGTTCAAGGCAACGGAAGAGCAGTTGCAGGCGCTGTTCTCTGAAATCGGCGTGCAGCCGGACTCGCTTACGCTGCTGCGCGATCGCTTTACGGGGCAACCGCGGGGGTTTGGCTTCGCCGAAATCCGGGATGACGCAGAGGCTGAAAAGGTGATTGCGGCACTGAACGGCAAGGATTTTCTTGGCCGCGCCATCGTGGTTAACGAGGCGCGTCCGCAGCGGGAAGGCGGCGGTGGTGGTGGCGGACGCGGGGGCGGCGGAGGCGGCCGTGGTGGTCATGGTGGTGGTGGAGGCGGCGGAGGTCGTGGCGGACGCGGCGGATACGGCGGTGGTGGCCGCGACCGCGACCGGTAGTTTCCCCTCGATTCCTATTTATTAGCGGGCGATGTAGTTCAGGGCTTGGCGGCTAGGCCACGGCGCTGCGCTGTTTTCCGGCGGGCGCAAGGGGTTGCGGCTCGCCCGCTTCCACATGTCCGTTTGAGTATGCAAAGCGCTCGATGGACGCGCCGAGAATTCCGCGCGCAGTAAGCTCCGCGATATCGAGCTTCGCTTCCGCTTCATCAAGTTCTTCGGTGCTGGAATGGAGCGCGGGCGATCGAGGCATAAAAACGGGGCAGCAATCGTGAAAAGGCTCCGAGGAAATATCGTAGGTCCCTATCTTTCGCGCCGTTCCAAGGATATCCATTTTGTCCGCGCCGATGAGCGGACGGAAGACGGGCATGCGCGCCACGGCATCCACGGCCACCAGGTTGCGCAACGTCTGCGATGCCACCTGCCCCAGGCTGTCTCCCGTCACCAGCGCCAGCGCGCGATCGCGGCGCGCCAGCGCCTCGGCGATTCGCAGCATCATCCGCCGGTAGAGCAGGATGCGCGCATGTTCCGGCGCGTAGCGCACGATTTCGCGCTGGATGGCCTCGAAGGGCACGCGATACAGCCGCGCGCGAAATTGATAGGGCGCGAGCTGCCGCACAAGGCCGCTCGCCACATGCAGCGACGATTCTCCCGGCCGGGCGCCCGTGCCGTAAAAGTGCACGAAGCTCAGGTGCGCGCCGCGCTTCATCATGTAATAGGCGGCCACGGCCGAATCGTACCCGCCCGATAGCAGGCATGCCATGCGTCCCGCGGTGTTCGCCGGCAAACCCCCCGCGCCCGGAATTTTGCGCGCATACACCAGGGCGGGGCCGGGCGTGATTTCCACGCGGCAGGTGAGTTCGGGATCTTTCAGTTTCACGCTTACATTCCGGCCTTGCGCGCGGAGCTTCTCCAGCAGGAAGCGGCCCACGGCTGATTCAATCTCCATCACGGGGTGCGGAAAGGATTTGTCGCTGCGCTTAGCACGCACAGCGAAGGTATGGAAATCGAGCGGCTCGGTCTCTTCCCAGGCCGCGCCGCACAGTGCGTCCATATTCCGCTCCGCGGGCCGCGCCACGGCATAGTATGCAATTCCCATCACTCGCTCGACGCGCAAGAGCGCGTCGCCGAGCGACGCTCCGGCGCCGAGCCGCACGAGAAGGCGGTCACCCGGCAGTTCGATGCGCTCGACGGGAATTCCCTCGAGCGCTTGCCACAGCGCGGTGAAGAGTTTGCCGAGGAAAAATCTCCGGTTGCGGCCCTTGAGCCACAATTCGTGGTAGTGAACGACGATCACAGGGTTGCTCATCAGGATTTCCCGCCGGTCATACACTCTCTTAACGGGCTTTTAACAGGAAGGCCATCCAATAATAATGCCCCGGGCCTTTCCTGAAGTATACCAGCGGCCGGTGCGTAAGGGGCGATAACTCAATGGATACACCGAGTGTTCGAATACGATTTTCCACAGGCGGAGGAGTTAGAATCTCGTTCGTTGCGGTCCCCGGAATGAGATCGCCGCGAGACGCTTGATTTTTATGCTACCCAAAGCGCTTGCGCCGCATCTAAAGGATTGCATCGGGGATTTTGGCAGGAGAGAAAACATGTGGAACCGCCGAGATTGGGACGATTTCTTCCACGTGGTGCAAAAGCGCTGGCATACCCATCGGCCGCCGCGCCCGTTGGATATGTCGCGCCGCAACCGCTTGGTCCCCGTCGAAGGGTATAGTCTGGCTGAGCTCGATGATGCCGGCCTGAGTATCGAGCAAGCGGAGCATCTCGGCTTGCCCGTGGATGCGGGCCGCGTGGGAGCCTACGGACCGAATGTCAGCACGCTGCGCGATTACATCCGCGCGACGCGTTCCCGCCAGTAAGCAAAGCTCCGGACATATCGCTTGAGAAAGCCAGGGCCAACGAGTGGAATGGCCTCCGCGCTTCTTTGCACACAGTTGCAGCTCCCTTCGTTGTCATCTCTTTCCGCTTGCGCTATTCTCCGGAGCAAATGGTTGACATTCATTGCCACATACTTCCGGGTCTCGACGACGGCGCCGAGTCGGTGGAAATCGCCTGCGCCATGGCGGAAATGGCCATGGAAGACGGGATTACGCACGTCATCGGGACTCCGCATGCGAACCAAACGTATCGCTTCGATCCCGCATTGATCAAACAGCGCCGGGATGAAATTCAAGCGCGCTTCGAAGGACAGCTCATTTTCGCCACGGGGTGCGACTTCCATCTGAGCTTCGAAAATCTCCAGGACATACGTCACGACCCCGCCCGCTATACGCTCAATCAGAAAAATTATCTCCTTGTGGAATGCGCCGATTATTCGGTTCCCGCATCGCTCGACCACGCATTTCACGAATTGCATCTGGCGGGGCTATGCCCCATCATCACGCATCCCGAGCGCAATCCGCTGATCCGCACGCAGCCCACGCGTCTGCTCAATTGGTTGCGGCAGGGCTGCTACGCGCAGATCACGGCGCAATCGCTCTCCGGACAGTTCGGCAGGCTGGCGCAGGAGGCCGCCGAGCAATGGCTCGATGCCGGAGCGGTCCACTTCATCGCCAGCGACGCGCACAACGTGACTTCGCGGCCGCTGCGGCTGAAGGAAACGTTTGACCGGGTGGCCAAGACGCGGGGAGAAGACGTGGCTCGCGCGCTGCTGGTGGATAATCCGCTGGCTGCGTTCGAAGGCCGGCCGCTTCCGTATGTTCCCGAGCTCGCGGACCAAGCGGGCGCGGGCCGCGCGGGTCCTCATGGGCCTCGCCGCCGAAAGCGCTTCTGGATTTTTCTGAAGGCTTGCGCCGGCGGCACGCTCAGCGAAAGAGTTCGAGAATTTCTTCGTAGCGCTTGAACGGAGGGATCAGGTACGCGCCCGCAATCCCGCTATCGCGAGCGGTGCGCGCCCAGTCCAGCATATTCCGCGCCAGCGCGAACCCGCGCTCGCGCGCCCCGTCACCGGCCTTCTCGAGTTCGCCGAGCACGGCTTCGGGGATCACGATCCCGGGAACTTCATTGTTCAGGCGCAGCGCCTGCTTGTAACTCGTGAGCGGCCACAGCCCCACCAGCACGGGAATCGGCGCTTTTCCGCCCAGGCGCTGGAGAAAAGTTTTCCAGTGTTCGGGGTCGAAGATCGGCTGGGTCATGGCGAAGTGCGCCCCGGCATTTATCTTCGCCTCGAACCGGCGCAGTTCCCGATCGAGGTCCTCGGCCACGGGATTCACGGCGACGCCAATCGTGAAATTGGTAGCGCCTCCCAGGCTCTTTCCCGCCCAATCGGTTCCCTGATTCAGCCGCGCAAGCACTTTCACCAGTCCGATGGAATCCAGTTCGTAGACGCCGCTCGTCTCCGGGTAATCTCCCACGGACGGCGGATCGCCCGTGATCGCGAGCACGTTGCGCACCCCGCCGATGGACCACGCGCCCAGCAGCATGGCCTGCAAGCCGATGATATTCGCGTCGCGCGTGGTCAGGTGCGGAATGGTCTCGAATCCGTGCGCTTCGAGCGCCCCCGCCAGCACCAGCGCATCCATCCCCACGCGCGCGAGTGTCCCGCTGTTGATATCGATCACATCCGCTTCGCCAGAGGCCATCACGCGCCCCACCTGCTCGACGATGCGGTCAATCTGTACGCCCTTCGGCGGATCAATCTCCACGGACACCACGAATTTTCCCGCCTGAATCTTGCCCCACAGCTTGCTTTCCGGCTCGCGCGAGGCCATCCTCCGGACGCGCTCTGCCGCCCCGATCACCTCGGTCGTCTCGGCTACCCCAACCGCGCCGCCCTTACCCTTGCCGGATTCGGTCCCACGCAGTTTCTCGACAGCCTCCGCCATGGCATGGATGTGCTCCGGCGTGGTCCCGCAGCAACCCCCCAGAATGCGCGCGCCGAGTTCAGCCGCCTCCCGCGCGAAGAGCGCAAAATACGCGGGCGATGATCGCGGATAGACGATGCGATCGCCGACCCGCTGGGGAAACCCGGCGTTGGGCATAGCCGAAAGCGGCAGTGTGGCGCAGGCGGCCAGCTCGTGCAGGATGGGCAACAGCAACTGCGGACCTATGGTGCAATTCGCGCCGATGGCCTGAATATTCTTCTCTTTCAGTTTTTCCCACGCATCCCGCGGACGCGTGCCTCCGAAGGCCGTGCCCTCCTCCGAATACGTCAACTGAGCCACAATCGGCAGCCGCGAAAACGACCGGATGGCGTCAATCGCCGCCAGAAGTTCCTCGGTATCGCTGAACGTCTCCAAAATAAACAGGTCCACGCCCCTTTCTTCGAGCGCCCCGGCCTGCTCCTTGAAAATCTCAACCATCTGCTCGTGAGGCAGCGCGCGCACCTGGCGGACGATTCCCAGCGGGCCGATCGACCCGGCGATCAGCACCTCGTGTTTCGCGGCCTCGCGGGCCTCGCGCGCGATTTTCACGCCGCGGTGATTCAACTCCGCCACGCGCGCGCCCAACCCCAACTGCGCGAGCTTGTGGCGGTTCGCTCCGAAGGTATTGGTCTCGATGAGTTGCGCGCCCGCCTCGATATAGGCCTGATGGATGCGGAACACCGCCTCGGGGTGTGACGAATTCAGTTCGTCCACCGTGCATTGCTGGCCCACCGCGTCGTAGAGCAGCGAGCCCATCGCGCCGTCGGCGACGACGATCCCCTGCCGCATCCGTTCGTTGAAGCCTTCGATTCGCATCGTATGTACCGCTTGCTTGCGCTTCGGCCGTCCGCGAGAAATGTAAAAGTATACCATTCACCGTTGGCGCAGCGGCCTGCGGCCCCGTACGTGTCCAGATAAGTAATGAGCGGCGCGAGGTTTTTTGGCGGGATTTCGAGCCCGCGTGGCACACGAACGGGTGGAACGGCAGCGGATGGTTTCGGGGAGAGGGCGGGGCTATTGGCGCAGCGTGGCGGCGATTTCCTTGGCGATCCGGCGCGCGCGCGCAAGGTCGCCCGGGCCAAGCGAGATAGCCGCGACGCGGGCGTGGCCTCCCCCGCCGTATTTCTCGCACAGCGATGCGAGATTGAGGTCCGTGGGAGCCTCCTTCCAGGGATTGGTGCCCACGGAAATTTTCGCGCGCGCGGGCGAGGCGCTCACGCCCACGGAATAGAACGCATCCGGATAGAGATAATACGGGATGAATTTGTTGTAGCCTTCGAGATCGAGGTCGCTCACGTCGAAATAAATCACTCCGTTGCGGGCCTCGACGCGCTCGCGGAAAATTTCCACGGAGCGGTGGTGGCGGTCCAGCAAAGCACCCAGGTGTTTCTGGACGGCGGGCAACTGGATCATTTCGCTGAGGGAGCGTACGGCAAGATCCGGGATCAGGCGTGGAACCAGGTTCGGTTCCGGCGCCGCTTCAATCACCAGCGCAAGCTGCGTGGCCGGCTCGGTCAAGCCCACGGCCTCCTCCGGCGTGGCAAATTGCGCCCCGTCGATGATGTCGCCCCAATGAATCAGCTCCGCCATGGGTTTGGAATCGAATTCGAATTTTTCCGAAGCAATCGTGGCCAGGAATTTCGTGCAGGATTTATAAGTGGGGTCGTAAAACTTTTTCCCGGAGCGGTCCTTCCGGAAATGCTCGGCGTCCTCGGGCGTCAAGAATGCGCTCTGATGATGGTCGAACCACCAGGTGAGCTGTGGGGCGCTGGAATATTTGAAATCCACGATGGCATTCTCATCGCCATCGAAGATGCCCTCTTCAAATGGCTGCGTGGCTTTGTGCGTCATGCCCGTGTAATGGAATTCCGCGTCTCCGTGGATTCGCTCGCGATAAAAGCGCGAAAAGACGGCGGCGGAAGCGGCTCCGTCAAAACAGCGGTCGTGGAAACAAACGCGAACCTTCACCTATGGTCTCCGCTGACCCTCGACGTGAACAATCGCACGCGGCAAGGGAAAGCCAACTAAGATGGACGCTCCCTCTCCTATTGTCAAGAGGGATAACGCCCCGTGGTGCGTCCGAGGAGAGAATAGAGCACGGGCATCGCGAGCAGCGTGATGAACGTCGAGAGCAGCAGACCGCCGATCACGGCAAGCGCCAGCGGCTTTTGCAGCTCCGCGCCGGAACCGATTCCGAGCGCGAGAGGCAGAAGGCCGAAAAGAGTGGCGAGCGTGGTCATCAGAATCGGGCGCACGCGAATCTTTCCAGCCGCCACGAGAGCCTCGTCCAGCGGCTGATCGCCTTCCGCGCGCAATTTGTGGACGTACTCGAACAGGATGATCCCGTTCTTCACCACCAGTCCCACCATCAAAATGATTCCCATGAAAGACGACACGTTGAGCGCCGTGCCTGTGATCAGCAGCATTGCGAATACGCCGGCGAGGGAAAGCGGGGCCGCCGAGAGAATGATGAGCGCCGGCGCGAATGCGCGGAACTGGATCACGAGCACGATGAACACAGCGCCCAGCGCCAGCCCCAGCACGGAAAGCAGATCGTGAAAGGAGCTTTGCTGGCTCTCGTATTGCCCGCCGATTTCGTACGTCGTTCCCGCGGGCAGCGCGATGCCGCTCATCATTTTTTGCACGTCGCGAACGGCGCTGCCGAGATCGCGGTTTTCGAGCCGCGCCGTCAGGTCCACCATCAACCGCTGATTTTCGCGCTTCAGTTCATTTTCGCCGTTTACCTGTTCGACCTGCGCGAGAGACGAGAGCGGGACGATCTGTTTCCCCAGCGTGATGATGGGAAACTGCTGGACGTTCCCATTGTCGTACCGGAAAGAGTCCGGGAAACGCACGCGGATGTCCACCGTGCGGTCGGCCTCGCGCAGTTGCGTCTCGGTCAGCCCCAGCAAGCCGGCGCTCACCTGCTGCGTTACCTGGGTGGAGTTGAGACCCGCGCGGCCCGCGAGCGCCGGATCCACGTGAAAAACGATCTCCGGGTTGCCCTTCTGCAGGCTCTTGTAGTCCACAATGCCGGGAATCTTCTGGAGTCTGGGGCCGATTTCATCCGCCACGTGTTCGAGCACGCCCATGTTGTCCCCGAAAATCTTGAGTTCCACAGGCTCGGGCGAGCCTTCCAGGTCTCCCAGCATATCCTGCAGGATTTGCGTGAACTCGATTTCGATGCCCGGAACATTTTCGGTAATCTGCGCGCGCAGATCGTCCATCACTTCGTTGATGTCGCGCTTGCGTTCGCTGGCCGGGCAACCGATCCACGTTCTGGGCCAATGGCAGCGGGGCTTCAGTCTCACGAGGAAATCGCCCGTGTTCTGCTCCGTGGCGTACATGCCCATCTCCGCGCCCGTGCGGCGGGAGTACGATTCGGTCTCCGGCATTTTGGCGATGCGCTGTTCAACCTGTTCGAGGATGCGGTTCGTTTCATCCAGCGAGGTTCCAGGTGGCGTCCGGTAGTCAATCACGTAGCCGCCCTCGTCCATCTCAGGTAGAAAGCCCGTTTCAAGCTGCGTGTAGAGAACCACGCCCAGCGCAATCGAGGCGAGCGCCGCGCCCGCGACAATCGCGCGGTGCTTGAGCGACCAGCGCACCGCCTTTTCATAGGCGCGGTTTACCGGCTCGATGAATTTCGCCGACTCAGCCCGGTGCGTGACTGTGGAAAGGAAGCGCTGCGAGAGCAGGGGAATCAGCGCCACAGCGTAGACCAGCGAAAGCAGGACGGAAACGCCCAGAGTGAGGCATAGCGCCGAAAAAAATTCCCCCACAACGCCCTGGAGCATGCTGAGCGGCAGGAAGACCACGAGCGTCGTCGCCGTCGAGCCGGTCACGGGCCCCAGCAATTCCCGCGTGCCGAGCTCCGCCGCAACGTCGCGGGATTCGCCCAGCCCCAGATGGCGGTAAATATTTTCAATCACGACGACCGCGTCGTCAATGATGAGGCCGATGGCCACCGCCAGGCCGCCCAGCGACATCAGGTTCAGCGTGCCGCCGAAAAGCTTGAGAAAGAAAAACGTCCCGGCCACGGAAAGCGGCAGCGACGTCGCGGCGATAAGCGTGGTCCGCCCATCGCGCAGAAAAATGAAGAGGATCAGAACCGCGAGCACCGCGCCGATGGTGATGGCATCGCGCACGCTGCCGATGGATTCTGAAACGAACTCGGCCAGATCGTAGACCACGGAAATATGCAGCGTCCTCGGAATCGCCGAACCGAGATCGGCGATCTGGTTTTTGATCTGCTGCGTCATCTGAAGAATGTCACCGCCGATTTGCCGCGAAATATTGATGATCGCCGCGGGCTGGCCGTTCCCGGTGATGATCGTCGTGCGGTCCGCCACGCCATAGCCGACTTCCGCCACATCGCGCACGCGAACGGGCGACCCATTGTCGGTTGCCACCACGTCATTGCGAATGTCATCGAGGTCCGCGAACTGGCTCGTAGACAGAATCAGATACTGCAAATAATCCTTCGGGAGCCTTCCGACGGAGGTGACTTGATTCGTGGCGCGCAGCTGGTCCGCGATGTCCACGAGCGACAGCCGGTGCGCGAGCGTCTTTTGCGGGTCGGCGATCACGGAAACTTCGCGCCGGTCGGTGGCCTGCACCTGGATGATGCCCACGCCCGGGACCCGGCTGAAAAGCGGGCGCAGGATGTAATAGCCGTCATCGTACAAATCCGCATCCGGCACGTTTCCGTTCAGGATCAGGCTGAGCACGGGATAGACCACCGGCGAAACGCGTTCCGTTTCGAGTTCGGTATCGGCCGGCAGGGTGCTGCGCGCCTCGCTTACGCGCGTCTGGACGAGCTGCAGCGCATACTGCATGTCCATATTCGGCTGGAAGAGAATGTAGATTTCCGAGTTCCCGCGGATCGTTTTCGAGTCCACGCGCCGTGCACCGAGCGTGGTGGCGACGGCTTCCTCGATCGGCCGAGTAATCGTGAGCAGCATGGCATCCGGCGCGAGGTCGCCCGAATGCGCCAGAATCACGATGCGCGGAAAATTCAGCTCGGGATAGATGTTGCTCGGAAGCTGGAAGACGGCCAGGATGCCCGCCAGCGTGAGAAATGCCGTGAGCAGATAGACAGCGTAGCGGTTTTCGCGGCAGAAGCGGACGACGTTCATTGTTGTGACGGGGACTCGGACGGTGATTCCACCTGGATTTTGGCCTGGTCGCCGAGGCCGTAGCCCCCCGTGAGGATGACGGTATCGGCCTCTTTCACTCCGGAAAGCAGTTCGACGCGGTCCTTTGTTTCGATGCCGAGTTTCACGGGAACCGCCATGGCCGTGTCCCCATTCACGACGAACACGCGCGGCTCGCCCGCCTCATTGCGATAGATGGCTGCGGGAGGAACCACCAGGGCGTGCGCGTGCGTCTCGATGGGGATATCCGCGCTCAGGTAAACCCCCATGCGCAGAACTCCCCCGGGATTCGGCACGCGGATGCGAACCAAGCCCAGGCCCGTTACCGGATCCACGGCGGGCGAAATCGCCACGACGCGTCCCGGGAAATTTTCGCTCGGCATGGACTGGCTGGTTACTTCCACGAGGTCCCCCGGGTGCATTTTGGCGAGATACATCGCCGGGGCGTTGCCGAGGAATTCCACCTCGCGCAGGTTGGCGACCTCGACGATCGGCTGCGTGCCCGTGCCGTCCACTTGCTCGCCGACGCTCACGAATCGCTTGACCACCTCGCCATTGAGCGGCGAAAGGATACGCGTCCGCGCCACTTGCAAATGCGCCAGCTCGAGCGCCGCCTCGGCTTGGCGCAGCGCCGCTGCCGCCACGCTTTGCTGGGTTCGCGCGTCTTCCATGTCCTTGCGCGCCGCGATGCCTCGATTGAAAAGGTCTTCATTGCGCTGGAAAGCGAGCTGCGCGTTTTCCCAGCTTGCTTTGGCCTGCTGCGCGGCTGCCTCGGCCTGCTGAAGCTGATCGCGATAGGGGAGGTCATCGAGCTTCGCGAGCAGCTCGCCGATTTGCACGCGGTCGCCCTCGGCCACCTTCAAGTCCACGATCCGGCCAGCAACGAGCGCGCTCACGCGCACGTCTTGATTCAGCGGAGCCCGGCCGTGCCCGTAAGAGTGACCACCTGGGAAATGTCGGCGCGAGCGACGCGCGTAAGCGTCACTTCGGCCCTGGCGGAGGCTGCCGCGCCGCTTTCGTCATCGGCCGCGTTATGCGAACACCCCGCCATCGCGGCCGTCAAAATAGCCGCCCCAAGTAAAAGGCGCGGGATGCGAGTTTGCCGGAGCGTCACCATTGTCTTCCCCTAGTCGAGCGGAGCGCCCACCGTCTCTTCCAGTTGCCCGAACGCGGCTTGGGCGGCCAGCAAGCTATCCAGGTATTCGCTCTGCACTTGCTGCGCGTCGCGCTGGGCGCTGAGTACGGTCAGGATGTTTGCCTTGCCCGCGCGGTAGCTTTCTTCCGCCATTTCCTCGAGGCGGTCGGACGTCGGAATCAGCGTATCGCGATAGAGCTCGACCTGCGTCCGGCGCGCTTCCAGGTCGAAATACGCCGATTCGACCCTGGCGTTCGCCGCGCGCCGCGCGGCCTCGAGTTCCCCATCGAGCGCCAGCGCGCTCGCCTCCGATTGAGCAATTTCACCCTGGTTGCGCTTGAAGAGGGGCAACTCCATGGAAATTCCACCTCGCGCGCCCACGTCGAAATCGTGAGGGGAATTGAGGTCCACTCCGAACTCCAGCCCGAGATCGGGAATGCGCTCCGCTTTGAGCAGCGCCGTCTGGCTTTGCTGCACCTTCATTTGCTGGCTGGCGCGCGCGATGACCGGGTTCGAGTTTTCGGCCCGCGCAAGGAGATCTTCGAGAGGCATCGGTGGCGGAAGCATAGCAAACGCGTCTCCCAAATCCCAATCCGTTGTGGCGGGCTCGTTGAGGAGGGCATTCAGCTCGCTGAGCGCGACCTTTTCCTCCTGCTGGGCGACGGCAACGCCGGCGCGCGCGCGCGCGGCTTCCAGGTCCGCCTGTGTGACTTCCAGTTGCGGAATATCGCCGGCCTGGAAACGCGCATCCGCAATTTGCTCGAGCCGCTCGGCGAGCTTCAGGCCCCGGCCTGCTGCGCCGTCACGCCGCGCGCGTGCGCCAGCCCAAAATAGGCTCCGCGCACGGCTTGCCGCACCTGTCGCTCGACCGCCGTGACGTCCGTCTCCGTCAAAGCGCTTTCCTGCTGCGCGACTTCGATCCTCCGCTCGCGTTTAGGGCCTATTTCCAGGGGCTGATCGAGGAACACGCTTTCGTGGGGTTCATCGCGCGTGGCGCTAAAATTTGCCGTGGGATTGGGCCGTTCCCCGGCGATGCGTACCCCCGCCAGCGCCACGGCCCGCTGCGCCCGTGCCGCCACAAGATCGAGGTTTTGCCTTTCCGCGAGATCGAGCGCAGCGGCAAGCGTCAGCGATTGCACCGGCTGTTGCGCCACCAGGGGCGCGCAAATCGCGGCCGCCAGGAGCGTTGGCAGGAAAAACGAATGGAAGAGCTTCACGATTCGGCCCTCCTTTCGCACGGCGCGAAGCGCTTGCGCTTTGCCGCCCTTCGAGCGCGATCTTGGCCCATGGACGCTATCGGCCGAGCGACTTCGATCCAAGCGAATATACCGCATGTGAGGCGCTGCCGTTAGGCAAGGTGGCCGGCCTGGATGCGCGTTTGGAGAACGCGAAGGATCGCGTCGCGGGCGACCATCCCTATGATTTGGCCTTCGGAAATGACGGGCATCTGGTTGATGTCCTCGCTCTGCATCCGCTCGAGGACGCCGAGCACGGGCTCTTCCGGCGAAGCCGAGTGAATGCGGTCTATCGGCAGCATGACGGCCTGGATCGCGGTGTTGGCCCATTCCTCGCGCGGCTCCATCCGCGCGGCATGGAGCGTGACCAGCCCCACCGGCTTGCCGGACCCGGTGACGATGTGGCACCTGCGTCCCGTGCGCAGGACTTCGTGCACGTATTCCTCGATGGACATGTCGCGCGGAACCGTGGGGATGTCGCGCGTCATGATGTCCTCGGCGCGCACGCCGGCGAGCGTGTTGCGCATGGCCACCTGCGCAAAGCTCTCTTGCGCCGCGCTCAGCAGGAACCAGCCGATGAACGCCAGCCACAGCCCCCCCACCCAATTCCCGTTGAGCGCCTGCCAGATGCCGGCAAAGATCATCAGGTAGGCGAATACCTTCCCGGCGGTGGAGGCAATGCGTGTTGCGCGGGCGAGATCCCCGGTGATTCCCCACGCGATTCCTCGCAGCACGCGTCCGCCATCCAGCGGGAAACCCGGCACCAGATTGAATAGCGCGAGAATCAGATTGATAAATGCGAGCCATCCGGCTACGGCCGCCACCTTGTCGTTCCCGCGCCCATAATGCGCCACCATCCAAAAGCAACCGGAGAGGAACAGGCTGGATAGGGGCCCGGCGATGGCGATATTGAACTCCTGCTTGGCGGTCGTGGCGTCCCGCTCGATCCGCGAAAGACCCCCGAACACGAATAGGGTGATGGACTCCACCGGAATGCGGTAGTGCATGGCCACCACGCTGTGGCTCAACTCGTGAAAAATCACGGATGCGAAGAAGAGCAGGCTTGTGAGGACCCCCAGCATCCAATCCTGCGCGGGCGTCCACCCGTGATGCGCCTGAGTGAACTGCATGCGCAAAGAAAGGGTGATCAGAAAAAAGATGATGAACCAGCTCGGGTGCAGATAAATCGGAATCCCAAGAACGCGCCCAAGCCGGAAACCGGAACTGTGTGCCGTCTTCTGCGCCATCGCGTGTGCCTCGCCCTCGCAGTTTAACAAAGCTGCCGAACGAGTGCCATTTTCCACGCTGTGTTCATGACGCCACAAATGGATGCGGCCATTTGCCGGGCAGGTGCGCACGGTAGCCTGTGAGCGTGCGCGCAAGCCATTGAAAACGCGAGACCAGCCGTCCAGCCGCCCGCGCGCCATCCTCCCTTTTCGTTTGGCCATGCCGCTGCTTCTATTCGCGCTGATAGCGGCACGAGCGGAGGCGGCCATGGAAAACTTCATCACGTTCGCGGAAATAACCAGCGCCATCATCGCGGCCATCGGCCTGGCGCTGGGCCTTGAATGGCTCAGCCTGCACTGGTTCATGCGCGTGATGCCCCAGCGCCATGGCCGCGGGTCCGTCGGCCATTCGTAGCTCGAGAGTAGAGAGTAGAAGGAGGGACCGATGCTTTTCATCAAATTTCTATTGCTCGTTGCAGCCTTCGGCTTTCTGGCGTGCGCTGCGGGGATGGTGCTGTACGACGTCTATCTGGCGTTCGAACTGAGCCGCATTCTCCGCCGCGGCGAGCGCCCTGCGGAGCCCGCGCCGCCGGTAGAGACTTCCGCGCGCGTGTCCGCATGGCCCCGCCCCCGCCGTGTGATCCGCTGGAATATAGCGGCAAAATTCGTTGCGATTGCGGCGCTCACGGGATTTGCCGGGTCGAGCATCGTGGTGGTGCCGGATGGCGAGGCGGGCGTCCGCGTCAGCCAGATTTCCGGCGTGCTTCCCGGGACGCTTTATGCCGGCACGCACTTCATCGTTCCACTATTTGATCGCGTCGTTCTTTACGACGTGCGCGACAAGGTGCTTTCAACGGCCGCCTCGGAGGGTCCCCGCGAGAAATTGGAAGTCCTGATCGTAGAGGCGCGCGAAGGATTGCCCGTGGGCCTTGCCGTGACGGTGCGTTACCGCATTGACCCGCGGCGCCTCGACTACATCCAGGCGAACCTGCCGCAGCCGGTGGACGAAGAAATCGTCGCGCCAGTCGTCAGCAGCGCCTTCCACGAACTTGCGCCCACGTATGTGGTGCGCGACATCTTCGCGGCCAAGCGCGAGGAATTTCGCCAGCGCGCCGCGCAAGTCATCACCGAACGCCTGGCCGGCGACGCCATTGTCGTCAAGGAAGTTCTTCTCCGCCAAATCGACCTTCCCGAAGAGTACGCCAAGGGCCTCGAAGACCTGCTCCTGAAAGAGCAGGAGGATGACGAAACCTCCGTGGACGCAGAAATCGAACAAAAGCGCGTTCAGATTGCCGCATCGCAGGCCGAAGGCTTGAAAGTCCGCGAGGTGAAGCATGCCGAAGCCGACGCCGAATCGCGCGTCATCATGGCCAAGGCGGACTCCGACTCCATGCAGTACACACTTCCCCTTAAACAGAAGCAGATCGAGCAATCGCGCCTCGAAGCCGTGGCCCGCAAGGAAGCCACCATCGAGAACGCCGAGGCCGATGCACAAGCCAAAGTGATTGACAGCAAGGCCGAGCAGCAGCGCCAGAATCTGCTCGCGGACGCCGAAGCGAACCGCATCCGCGTCACCTCGCGGGCGCAGTCGGAGGAACTGCAACTCGAGGCGGCCGCTCTCAAGGCCAATCCGCTTCTGGTGCAGTACACCGTCGCCCAGAAGCTCTCGGACAAAGTGCAGATCATGCTCGTCCCGAACGACGGGGAATTCTTTTTCACCAATGATGTGTTGCGCTCCGCCATGGCCTCGGACGCATCGGCGGGATCGGGTGATCCACCCATAAGCGCGAACGCGAAGCCATAGATATTCCCGGCCGGCCTCCCGCGGACCCGAGCCGGGGTCCGGGGGCGAATTCAGGCCGGCACGGGGAGTGACGCCGGCAAAAACCCTTGCGAGTGGCGCGGCCGCGGCGGCCGCGCCACTCGCCGGCGCTGCGCCTGGTCCCAAGAACGATCCTGCAATTTCGCTCCCGTTGAGGTGTGCTATGATGGCCGTCCATGAATTCGCTGTGGAATTGACGCCACTCCATGCGGCCGCTCCTCCCGATCCTTCCTCGCTTGCGTGTCACGATTGTTGCCGCGCTTCTGGCCGTCACTGCCGGTGCATCCTTCGCGCAGCTTCCGCCCGAATGGCCCGAAGGGAATGACGCTGTGCGCGCACTCGCCGAAAAAATCGCCGCCGCGGCTGCCCCGGCCCATTCGCTCGCGCTGAACACGGCGAATACGTCCTCGCTCAGCGTCGCGGACGCCTCGGTCGTATCCGTCGCCCTTGCGGCTGAGCTCGCGCGCCGTCATTTCACGATCCTCTCCCCCGCATCGCCCTCGCCCGCGGATGCGCAAGTGCAGCTCACGCTGAGCGAGGGTGCCGAGGGTTATGTCTGGGTGGCGCAAATTCGCGGCGGTGCAAATGGCGAGCAAGTAGCGATCGTCGCAGTCCCCGTGCCGGCCGATCGCTTTCCCGGCCAACCCGAAAAATCTCTGGCGCTCAGCCAAAAACTCATTTGGCGGCAACCGGAGAAATTTCTCGATTTCGCTCTGCTTCCCGTCGGCCAGCCGGGCGCAATCCGTCTCGTGATTCTCGAGCCGGAAAGACTCGCGTTCTACACGTTCGAGGGAAGCCAATGGCAATCGCAGCGCGTGGTCCGCATCCCGCATGCGGCTCCCTGGCTGCGCGACGTGAGCGGCGAAATAGACGCTTCAGCCGGAAAGGCGTCCTTGCCGGGCGTGGATTGCGAGGGCGATTTGAACCGCCCGGAGACGGTGCAATGTGTTGCGGGTCGCCAAGAGAAGGGTCCCGCCACGGTAGCGGACCAGGAACAGCTCGAAATAGATGGGCGCGCCGCCGATTTTGTCGCTCTCGGAAAGGTTTGCGATTCTTTCGGGCCGATCCTGCTGGTCACCGGGCCGGGCGATTGGACTGAACCCGATCAGCTCCGCGCCTACGAGGATCCCGGAGGACCGCCGGTCGCCATTGGCCAGGCCATTGATTTTCCCGGGCCTATCCTGGCGCATGCGGCTGCGGAAGGCGGGAAATCGGCGCGCGTCGTTTCCAGAAATCTACAGACAGGAATGTATGAAGCCTCGATCGTATCTGTTTCTTGCGGTGATTAGCGGCGTGCTCGCGGCCACGGCGCCGCTCGAAAGCGCCCGGCGGCCGCGCTATGGCGGTGCGCTGCGCGTCGAAATCGGCGCGGTGGTTCGTTTGCTCGATCCCGCCGCGGCCTCCGCCAGTCCGGAAGAAGCCGGCGCCAGGGAAGAGATTGACGCGCTCATCTACGACCATCGCAATTCCGACGGCACATTCGCCGGTGCCGCTGGCTCCGGGCCATTCCGCATTTCCGAGTGGGAGCCTGGGGTGCGTGTGGTCCTGGCCGCGAACGACGATTATCGCGCCGGGCGGCCCTTCCTCGACTCGGTCGAAATCCAGATGGGACGCGCGCCACGCGACCGCATCCTCGATCTCGCGCTCGGCAAGGCGGATTTCGCCGAAATTCCTCCCGAGCAAGCGCGGCATGCCGCGGAAAGCGGTGTGCGCGCGAGCGCCTCGCAGCCGGACGAACTCCTGGCGCTTGCTTTTCTCCCCGGCCGCCCCGCGGCGGAAGACGCGCGCGTGCGCGAAGCGCTGGCCCGCTCGGTGGATCGCGCGGCGATCGTGAATTTCCTGCTGCAAAAAGAGGGTGAACCCGCCGGAGGCTTGCTGCCGCAATGGTCGAGCGGCACTGCGTTTCTGTTTTCGACGGCCGCCGATGCCGCCGGAGCGAAGGAACTCGCGTCGCAAATCGCTCCTGCTCCCAAGATTTTGCTGGGATATGATTCCGGCGGCGGCCTGGAACAAACCGTGGCGGAGCGAATCGCCGTGGACGCCGAGGAGGCGGGCATGAGCATTTCTCTCGCGGCGCAAGCGGCGCCCGGCGGCACTGAGGGGGATTCCTCCGGAGCGCCAGCGAACGTGGATGCGGTGCTCATTCGCTGGCGGATGCCGTCGTCCGGCCCGCGCGATGCGCTCGGGAATTTTCTGAAGATGTTCGGCCCACTGGCGGGCCTCGATCCGGCTCCGCTGCCTGGCTCCGCCTCGCCCGAGCAATGCTACGCGCGCGAGCGCGCGGTGGTGAGCAGCTACCGCATCATCCCGCTCGTGTGGCTGCCCCAGGTGTACGGCCTGAGCGCGCGTATGCGAGACTGGAAGGCGCCCGCGCCCGGCGAGGGCTGGCCGCTCGCGGATGTATGGCTCGAGGGGGATACGCCGTGACGTTTCGCTCGAAACTTTTTGTCGTCTTCGCGCTCGCGCTGCTCGTCTCCGTGGGATTGATTGCCGCGGGCGTCACGGTAGTTACGCGCCGCGCTTTCGCCGAACTGAATCGCCAGCACACCGACGCGTTTGTGGCGCAATTCCAGCGCGAGTTCGAGCGGCAGGAGACGGAAGTAGGCCATCGCGTGCAAGCCATCGCCGATGACGAAGGCACCGTAAGCATGGCCATTGAACTGAGCCGCCCCCAGGCCGATGTCTCCCGCTACGTGAACGACGCCCGTGGCGTGGCGCAATCCCATCAGCTCGATTTCCTCGATTTCGCCGGGAGCGACGGCGCGATTATTTCTTCCGCCGAATGGCCCGCACGCTTCGGCTATAAAATGGAGTGGGTGACGGAGCCGCAGGATTGGGCCGCGCTCGGCTCGTTCCTGATGAAGGTGGATACGCAGGATGGCCCCGCGCTGGGCCTGATGGCCGTTTCGACGGTACGCGTCGGCGACAAGGACCTCTACGTGGTGGGCGGCCGGCGCCTCGGCAACGAATTTCTCGGCTCGCTCGTTCTCCCTGCGGGGATGCGCGCCCTCCTCTATCTCAATATGGACCCGACGTTTCTGTCCACGAGCCTGCTCGATACCTCGGGGCCCGTGGCGGAAGCGGACCGCTTTGCTCCCATCATCAATCAGGAGCGCGAGCAGCCCGGCGAGCAGACATTCAAAATTTCCTGGACCCCGGACGCCGCGAGCGCGGAAATGTTTCACGCGCTGCCGCTCATGGGCCGGCAGAACGACCTGCTCGGAGTCCTGCTCGTGGGCAGCTCCGAGCATGACGCGGTCACGCTCGAACGGCGCATTCTCCTGCTGGCGCTGGCGGTCGCCGGCATGGGCCTCCTTTTCGGCGTCCTTTTGAGCTGGTGGATGGCCGCGCGAGTCACGCGGCCGGTCCGCAAGCTGGCCGAAGGCGCGCGGGAAGTGTCGGAGGGAAACTGGGGCGCGCGCGTGGATGTTCGCGGGCGCAATGAAATTGGCCAGCTCGCCCGGGCCTTCAACCGTATGACCGGGCAATTGACCGAGCAGCGCGAGCGGCTGGTTCAGGCCGAGCGCGTGGCCGCGTGGCGGGAGCTGGCGCGCCGCCTGGCGCACGAGTTGAAAAACCCGCTTTTCCCCCTGCAGACCACGGTGGAAAATCTCCAGCGCGCCAAGGAGCAAAATTCCGGCCAGTTCGAGGAGGTCTTTCGCGAGTCCACCGGCATCCTGCTTTCCGAGATCGAAAATTTGAAGGGCATCACCGGCCGGTTCAGCGATTTCGCGAAGATGCCGCAGCCGGAGCTTGCGCCGGTGAATCTCAACGACGTGGTGCGCGGCGCCATGAAGGTTTTCGAAGCCCAGTTCAACGCCGTGGGACGGCCGCCTATCACGCCTGAGCTGCATCTCGATGAAAACCTGCCGATGATCCAGGCGGATGCGGTGCTTCTCCACCGCGCCATTGAAAATCTGATCTTGAACGCGATGGACGCCATGCCCGCGGGCGGCATCCTGATGCTTCGCACCACGCACCAGGGTGGCGAGGTGCACCTCGAAATCTCGGATACGGGCGCGGGGCTGACGCGCGAGGAATGCGAGCGGCTCTTCACGCCCTATTACACGACGAAGCAGCACGGCACGGGGCTGGGCCTGGCCATCGTGCAATCGGTGGTCAGCGATCATGGCGGACGCATTTCCGTCGAGAGCGAGGCCAGCGTGGGAACCGCGTTCCATATCCACCTCCCCGCAAAGCCGCCGCCTATGACCATCCCGATTTCCGCTCCCGCCGCCGCGCCGAATGATCGAGAAGGGGCGTAGCCGCACGTGCCCCTGAGCGCCCGCATCCTCATCATTGACGACGATCCGAACACGCTCGCATCTCTCGCGCGCGCCTTCCGGCTCGCCGGGCATGAAGCGATCGTCTCGGACAATGCCGCGCGCGCCACGGAACTCGCCAAGACGGAACGCTTCGACCTCATCCTTTCCGACGTCGTGATGCCGGGCCGCGACGGTATCGCGCTGCTCGAGGACCTCAAGAATCTGGGCGTGTCGTCGCCCGTGGTGATGATGTCCGGCCAGGCCACGGTGGAAATGGCCGTGCGAGCCACGCGGCTGGGCGCCGCCGATTTTCTCGAGAAGCCGATTTCCACCGATAAGCTGCTGCTCACCGTGGAGAACGCCCTGCGCCTCTCGCGCCTGGAAGAAGAGAACCGCGACCTCAAGCGGCAGTTGGGCCGGCGCCAGATCGTCTGGGCCAGCGAAGCGATGCGCGAGGTGATGGCGCAGGTGGCGCACGTGGCCGCGAGCGAAACGCGCGTCTGCATCCGCGGCGAGACGGGCACGGGCAAGGAACTGATCGCGCGGACGCTGCACGACAAAAGCGCGCGTCGCGCTGGACCCTTCATTTCGCTCAATTGCGCCGCGATCCCCGCCGAGCTGATGGAATCGGAACTTTTCGGCCACGAGAAAGGCTCGTTCACCGGGGCGGCCGCGCGCCACGTTGGAAAATTCGAGCAAGCGCATCACGGAACTCTGCTTCTCGATGAAATCGGCGACATGCCTCTCGCCATGCAGGCCAAATTGCTGCGCGTGCTCGAAGAGGGCGAAATCGAGCGCATCGGAGGCACGCGGCCGTTCCCCGTGGATGTGCGCATCGTGGTGGCCACGCACCGCAATCTCGAGCAGCAGGTGGCCCAGGGAACATTTCGCGAGGACTTATATCACCGCGTATTTGTTTTTCCCATCGTGCTTCCGCCGCTGCGCGAGCGCTGCGAGGATATTCGCGCGCTCGCCGAACATTTCATGCGCCAGCTGGCGGAGCAAAACGGCTGGAAACCGAAAGCGCTCTCACCGGAAGCGCTCGCGCACCTGGAAAACTATTCGTGGCCGGGAAACATTCGCGAACTGCGCAATGTGATCGAGCGTGCGCTATTGCTCGCGTCCGGCGACGTGCTGGACGCGGCCGCCGTCGCTCGCGCGCTGCCCGAGTCCACGCAACCCGCCCGCGCGGATTCGCCCTCGCCGGCGGCCGCCGGGGCACCTACCGAGGGAACGCTCGCCGAGCGCGTGGAAGCCTTCGAACGCGAGACGCTGCTCGCCGAGTTGAAGCGCCATCACCACCACATGACCAAAGCGGCCAAGGCGCTGGGACTTGAGCGCAGCCACCTCTACAAAAAATGCCAGCAGCTGGGGATCGATTTGCGGGCAATCCGGCATGTGGATTGAGGCGGCTTACACCAAGCGTTCGGCACGGCGACGGTTATGGATGACCTGCTGCCACACGAACGCCAGTAATGCAGCCGCAAAAATGATCGCCATCAGCCTGCCATTTTGAGTCACTGTAAAAACGCCGATCGCGAGCGCAAATCCCCACATGAATGCTTCTCCCCGGAAGGCCTGACCCCATTGCGGTTGTGCATCGCCAGCCGGTACTCGCGGCCCCAGCGATGGCCATAGACGCGGCACGCGCCGGCAATATTCGCGAAAGCGATCTCCGTGTTGTTTCTCAAGCTCCGCCTCTTCGCCTCCCGCGAGGCGAAGGTATAGGAGCGTTAGCCCCACGACGATGACCACGGCTCCGAGGCGGCTGGCCATAAGTCCTGTGCCGAATGCCGATACAATTCCGCCGAGATACAACGGATTGCGCACATACCGAAATGGGCCGTCGGCGACAAGGATACCGGAGTGCATTTTCACATCGTGGACGACGTCCGCATGCAGATAGGCCGCTCCCCAGGTACGGATCAGGGCTGCGAACGCGACGAGAACGGTCGCGAACGCAAAGAAGAGACGAACGAGCAGGTGAGCTTTAGGCGAATGCGCGCCAACTGTTTTATCGACTATGGCCAAAGCCAGATTCTTATGATCGATTGCATAAGCCCAGAAGCCGAAAGAGTAGATAAGCGAAATCAAGAGCGCCCGGCGGCGGAATTCGAAGTTGGTGGCCTTCATCGGTGCCTCCTGTCATCGAGCGGCGGGTTTCTTCTTACGGTACGCTCAAGGGCGAGCATATGTTACCGGTTCACTGCGGGCGGGGGAAAGAACCGCTGGAGAACCAGGTGAGCGGGAAGATACGCGACGAAAATCATGAAAAGCGTGCTGGTCACGACATGGACGGCCGGGAGCCCCAGGCGCGATGAAGGAAGGGATCGGTGAAGGCGTAGTTGATGTTTTCCACCGGCGGCGTGAACCGCGAAGCGACAAAAGCGAAGAACGCAATCGCCGATTGCAGCGCCCAGCCGCGCCGGTCATATCCCGTGCGCCCGAGCGCCCAGAGGAGGAGCAGCGGCAGAACGACGTGAAACAGAGAGAGCAGCCGTATCCACAGCGGAAAGCGCGGATCGAAAAGATACTCCGTGCCGGCGATCAAATGGCGGCCGAGGAAAAATTCGCAAGCGGCGCCCACCGCCCACACGATGCTGACGGCGAGCAACCCGACCGCCTGGCTCGAAATCAGCAGGGCGCTCCCCGACCACAAGCCGATGCAGCCGAGGATTACGGCGAGGTCGCACAGATGCAGAAAATTTTCGGGGCCCCAGGTGCGCCAGTACGCGGGAACCCAGATGAGGAGCCAGAGGAGAGCGGCCCACCCGAGCCACTGCGGCAATTTTACTTGTGACGCCTGAGACGAGGCCATGCTCCCGCTTTTTTCCCGCGCGTTGGCGGCCATGGTATCAAAGCACGCTGGAAAATCCCACCGCTCGCCGTTCGTTTGTCTCCGAGCGTGCGGCGCCGAGTTTCGCTGGCAGTGCCCGCCCTGCCATGCGAAAATTCCCGCGAGCCATGCCCTTGATTCCCGCGCTGCTGGCAACGCCGCTTTTGGGGCCGACGATCCGCCGCACCGGCGACTCGTCCGTGATGGCTCTCACGTTTGATGATGGCCCAAATCCCGCCATCACGCCGAAGCTGCTTGATCTTCTGGAGCGGCATGGCGTCCGCGCGACATTCTTTTTGATTGGCGGGCACGTGCGCGCCTTTCCTTCCCTGGCGAAGGAGATTGCGGGGCGGGGCCACACCATCGGGAACCACACGGATTCGCATCCGGCACTGACGTTCCTGCCGCCCCGGCGGATTGCCGAAGAGCTGGACCGCTGCGATGAGGCGCTTGAGGCCGCCACCGGGGCGAAACCGCGCTGGATGCGCCCGCCCTACGGCTTTCGCGGCCCGCAGCTTGCGGGAGTGGTCCGGCGGCGGGGATGCGCGGGCGTGGTGATGTGGTCGGTGTGGGCCTGGGACTGGAAGCCGCGGGACGCCGCGGGGGTGATTCGGCACTTGCGCCGTGCGCGGGGAGGCGATATCGTCCTGCTGCACGACGGGGACCCTTGCGTGCCGGATGGCGATCGGCGACACACGCTGGCAGCTCTCGAACATTGGCTGCCGAGGTGGAAGGATGCCGGCATCGGCTTCGCAACCCTCGACATTTTGTTAAAGGACTTGTAGCCAGATAGAGCCAAAATGGACGAAAAAAGATTTTACGACGAGAAGGAAGAGACAAAGCAGATCCCGGTGAATTGTCCGCACTGCCGCGAGGAAAATACATATCCTGTCCGCTGGATGGTGCGGACAAAGAAATCGCAGGTCCCGGCGGGAGGGAATGAGGAAGATCGCAAGCAGTTTGCGAAGGCGCGGTCGTATATGGTGCGCATTGATAACCTGGTAGCCTGCCGCAACATCCGCTGCCGGAAGCGCATCGAGCTTACGGGCCAAACCGTGTTCCTGATTTGATCCCTTGCTATTCAGTTGTCAAAGAGCTTTGAGAAACCCTCGCTGGGAGGGCAGAAGAATTCAGTGGCTAGTGATGAGTGGTTAGTGGCTAGAAGACCCCCTCAGGGAAATGGCAGCCGCCGTCATTCGAATTTCCGCTTTTCGCTTTATTTTCGATAAATGAGGCTGATTTTTAGTTGGCGATCCCCCCGTTTTTGTTGCGATTAGAATTGGGGCCCGACGTTTGTTTTCAGTCAGTTGCGGCGATTTCTGTTTCCCGATGTGTTTCGATTAGAAATTCGAGATTGCGGCGATGCCGAGCCCGAGCCCCCTCAATTTGTTGCGATTAGAATGGCACGTTTCGTTGATACCAGGGGAGTTAAGGCGCTTTCTGTTTGATGGAGTTGCGATTAGATTCTGGAGGCTAGACGCTTGAGGCTGGATGCTAGATGGACCCTGTAGCGCACCTACCTCTATCTGTCGAGCCTCCGAGTGCGTCATCAAGGACACAGAAACTCCCTCTTCCCGGTGCATGGTGTTTCAAAGGTTGAGCGCGCTCAGCGGGTCTGGAGCGCTCAACAAAAGCAACCCATTATAGCATAGGGGTACCTATCTTGTCAATACCATAATGAGATAGCGTAATGGATTGATTTTGAAGGCGATATGGTCAGGGGTTGTGCCGCACCTACGGTGCTTAGGGAGCGGTCCGGGGAGTAGTGGGCCAGTTTCCGATTGGGGCACTAGCTGTCAGCCCGGCTAGGAGAGATTCCAATCAGAAGGAGGTGAGCTAATGGCCCAAAACTCAGGGGCAGGTTGAAGGAAATTGACGCCCACTGTGGAGAGGCCAGCGTAGGGCGGTCCAAGAAAGGCAATTACGGCTTCACGCTCATCCCAGGTCTTGGGGTTCATCAACACAACTTTTTGTCCCAGGGTTACGCGGTTTGCCAAAACCACGAGGCCACCATGAGCGCTCACTGTGACCGTGAATGTTTCCTCCTGAAAGGGGCGCTTATCTTCGGCTTCGCCGCGAATCACAAGCGGGACGTCCAGGATCAGGCGCTTGCTGCGTCTCAATGGAGATGTGGGAGCTGAACTCTTGGCATCGGGGATTTCGGTTTGCCGCGGTTTTGTCCGCATATATTCTCCGGCCGTCGATTCAACGCATCGTTCGGTCCCTGGGAAACTGTCTATAGCCCACCCTATGCGGATGCTCGGTCCGAGGCAATCCACCATTGCTATGAGTTGTTCACATCAAAACCTGACCACAAGGACAGGCGGCAGAATCATCCAATGAATCTGGTTGCCCAATGGAGTAGCTGGTTTGCACACTTCCAATCTGCGTGTTCGATCAGACAGGATGAGAAGGCCAGTCTCCAGCGGGATGCGATACGTTCCCCATGATTGCCGCGTGAGAGAAGCGATACACAAAGCCCCCGGGACGTCGCATAATGGGGTGGGTTGGGGAATCCATGGTTGACGGAAACGAGCGGGGGATCGTTCGCGGCAATTCGTGGGAATGGCGCTAGAATCATTCGCGCCGGGGGTTGCGCCGCAACCAAAGGCGAGGGCTGGGGTTTTACTGCACAGGCGCCGCGCGTTGTCCGCCCGCCACAAATCCGGCGGACGGACTCCGCCCCTTCGCCACTTCACGCAGGGCAGGCGGGATGACGGGCGTGGAGGAAAAGGGCAAAAGAGCCGACTGGAAGCCCTTCCCCTGTCAGGGCAGGCCGGCGCTACAAAATAAAAAGCCGCGCCCCAGAAAACTTTCGGACTTATTTGACAAGCTTCTAGGGAAGAAATTCGCAGGAGAATGGGTTGGAACCGATACTCAAGACGGAAAATCTATGGAAGGTGTATGGCACGGGGAAGCTACAGGTTCCGGCACTGTGCGGAGTGAACCTGGAAGTTGCCCCCGGTGAGTTCGTCTCGATCATGGGACCTTCCGGGTGTGGGAAATCCACGCTGCTGCATGTGATTGGGGGCCTGGCGCGGGCGACGCAGGGGCAAGTGCTGCTCGACGGGAACGATCTGGCGATGATGACCGACGCGGAGCGGACGGCGCTGCGGCGGCACAAGGTGGGATTTATATTTCAGCGGTTCAATCTGCTGCCAACGCTCGACGCGTATCACAATATCGCGCTGGCGCAGCACATCTACGGCGACGGGTTCGATCCGCATCGCTTCGAGGTGGTCGCGAACCTGCTGGGGCTGGGCAAGAGGCTGCGCCACAAACCTTCGGAGCTTTCCGGGGGAGAGCAACAGCGCGTGGCGATCGCGCGAGCCATTATCAACGAGCCGAAGATCGTGCTGGCGGACGAGCCCGACGGGGAACCTGGATACGAAGAACTCCGAGGGGGTGCTCAACCTGCTGCGGCAGCTCAACAGCGAAATGGGCCAGACGATCGTGATGATCACGCACAATCCGGAAGCGGCCACGTATGGGCATCGCATCGTGCATATGCGCGACGGATTGATCGTGGATGGAGCGGCAGCCAATTGACATGGGCGCATTCTGGCGAGGGATCGAGCGGACGGTTTTCTGGTCCTACGAGCGGATGAGCTGGCCGTATGATTTAATGGTGCTGGCCATCGTGATGTTCGTGATGCTGACGCCGCGCGGGTGGTTCCACGATCAGCCGGTGGCGCACCTCGCCGCAAGCTCGCAAGTGCAATTGATTTCCAAAGACTCCACCGGCCGGACGCGCACGTACCGGGTGGACTCGAGCGTGCTGCCGCCCGGGAAGCGCGCGGCGCAATCCACGCCGGAACTCGAGCGCGAAATGCATGATGTCCTGGGGCGGACGGAGCAGGAGCTCGATGGCCGCACGTTTGAAGTGCGGCGGATTGATGTGGCGCGCGCCGCGGACGGTGAGGCGCTCTATTACGACGTGACCGTGCAGCCGCAATAGGAGTCCCCCCCTCCGGCATTTCGAGAAAAAGCCGCGCGACCGTATCGGAAAGGACTCAGAAACCGCGCGGACTGCCTTTGCGTCGTATGGATTGTGATACGATCACGGCTCCAATCCCTCTGGGCGCGAATTTCTTAGGAGGAACCTGTTGATCGCAAGGCGGATAGCGTTAATTCTTGCCATCATGTGGATGGTTTGCGGGGCGGCTTCGGCGGGCGCTGGCGCGGGGCAGAATCATGGCCCGTGGACGGTCGAAAGCGTCCTCGCGCGGCTGGATAAAGCGTCGGAGAACTTCCGCAGCTTGTCGGCAGACGTGGAACGCACGAAGGTGACCGTGGTGGTGAACGACCAGTCCACGGAGGCGGGCACGATCGTGGTTCTCGGGGACAAGATGCTGCTGCAAATGAAGCCGCCGGACGAGCGCACGATTCTGCGCACGGGGGACGCGGTGTATATCTATACGCCCGGACTCAAGCGCGTGGAAGAGTACAGCCTGGGCAAGAACCGCACGCTGGCGGACCAGTACCTTCAGCTGGGCTTCGGGATGTCCGGGAAGGAACTCCGGAAGAGCTACCTCGTCACCGTGACGGGAGAGAACACGGTGGGGGACAGGAAAACGGTGGAGGTGGAGTTGACACCGAAATCGGAAAAGGTGCGCAACCAATTTTCCAAGATCGAGATATGGTATGACGAATCGAACTGGCTGCCGGCGCAGCAGCGGTTCGATGAAACGGGTTCGGGAGATTACTCGGTGATTCGCTACTCGAACGTGGTGCTCAATCCGGAAGTGAGCGATTCCGAGTTGAAGCCGCACTGGCCGAAGGGCACGGAGAAGGTCAAACCGCAGCAATTAAGCGGTTCGCTGTAAACCCGCAGATTCCTCCGCACGTCTCGCCGCCGCTGGGTAACTTTTTCTTCCTGTTGGGCAAGGTGGATTCACGCTCGAGCAAGGACTGCTTGCGGCGAATGCCCCAGCGGTAGCCCGCGAGATGGCCGTGTGCGCGGACGACTCGATGGCAGGGGACGACGAGAGCCACCGGATTCGCGGCACAGGCGCGGGCCACGGCGCGAGCCGCGGAGGGGCGTCCGATGGCGCGCGCGATTTCGGAGTAGGTTCGCGTGCCGCCGCAAGGGATGCGCCGCAATTCCTCCCAAACGCGGCGCTCGAAGGCAGTTGCCGGAACGTCGGTTGGCAAATCGAGATGGGGATCGTGGCCGCGCAGATGCGCGAGGATTTTTTCCACGCATCCTTCGAGATGGCTCGCGCCGCGCACGGCGCGGCAAATCCGCGCGCGAGGATATTCCTTCCGAAGCGCGGCTTCGAGATTGGCATCGGATTCGCCGAGATAGACGGCGCTCGCGCCGCGGCCGGTGGCTGCGACGAGCAAGCGTCCGAGCGGTGAGGCGACGATCGTGTAGTCGATGAGCATTTCCGCGCGGCGGCGGTGTCCTAATTTGGCCAACGGCGTGGTTTCGGATTGTGTCGCACCTACGGCGCTCATACGAATTCTCCATTTCCACCCAGGGCTCCCGCTCTGGGCTAAATTCTTCAGCCCCTCCAGGGCTGAGCGAAGCTGGGGCGAAAAGCGGTTCCCTCGCGCCCCCGCTCGAAAGGTGCGGGAATACGGCCCGCCGTCTACCGAGGAACCCTCTAAGCCCCCCCGTGCCACGAGTGTTACATCATACAGCAACTCGATGGGATGTTTCTTGACCGGCGGCGCGGCATATTTCATATTGAAACCCACGAAACCTGCCTGGGGGGTACAGGGCAGGCTTGGGGGATGTGTTATGGGGGCTGCATCGGGTCGTGGTGCGCAGCAGGCAGTGGTTTCGCCGCTGCGGGAATTCGAAAGCTATCCGGAAAACGTCACGGCAAAATCAGGAAAGCCAGGGCCGCGGCATTTTGCGCGCGTTCCCACGCACGCGATCGGCGTGGCGAGGGAAAGGCGAAGGAATCCGCGGGCGTGGCTGAGTCTGCCGCTGCGGCTTGTGCGCGTGGGCGAAAAGATCGAGCCGATACCGGTGACGCTGGTGACGCGGAACATCAGTTCGAGCGGAATTTATTTTCTGGCGCCGCGGGAGATCGAGCCGGGGACGGCGATCGAGCTGGAAGTGGCGCTGGTGGAGCGCCCGCTGGGAATGGGGAGCGTGCAGATGTGCACCGCCGCGCACGTCGTGAGGGCGGAGGAGACGGACGAGCCTGGATGGCGAGGGTACGCCGCAAGCTTCGATGATTTCGCCTTCGAGCGCGACGATGTGGTTCCGCTGCGGTATCGCGGGCGCGAGAAGAGGGCGGGGTGATAGCTGGCGGTGCCTGGGCCTCAGGGGCTAAAGCCCGCAATATTTTCGATCCCTTATGTCGGAGCTGAAGCTCCGACCCCCTAAAAAGCACCCAACAAATTTCCGACTCAGAGCGCTAGGGTGGCGGAGCTGGCGAGGCGGGCTGGAGCTTGAAGTCGGCGTCGCGGATGATGAGCCGCAGGTGGAGCTGGTCGGCGGGCGGCCGGTCGATGTAATCGTCAGAGGTGGTGTACGTGGGAAGCCAGTACTTTCCCTGAAAATTTTCGCGATACGTTTCGAACATCTTGAAGGGAAACGCGTCGCGCTCCGAGTAGGACTCCCCCACAAACTTGCCGTAACTTTTCACGATGGCGAAGTCGTGGTCCTCCACCCAAATGACGCCTTCGAAAAAGCGGCGCGTGCGGCTCAACTGCCTGGGCTTGACCTGAAAGACATAGGTATTGAGCTCGTCGAGCTTGTCCGGGCCGGCATAGAGGAAATTGTAATTGGCGATTTCGTCCGTGGTGAGGACGAAAAGAGGGAGGGTCGAGATGGTGCGAACCTCCTGGAGAGAGTAAATGGCCGACTTGAGCGTGGACGCGAGAGGAGCGGTGACGTGCCAGACGCGCTTGCCATCGGGCCGCGTGTACACGTCGCCCGTGGCGGTTAACTTTCCGCCGGAATCTTCGAGCTCCTCGATGCGCACGGTCTCGGTAAAATCATACGTGTCGTAGGCTTTCTTCATCATATCTTCATTGGCCGCGAATTTCTGGATGATTTCGTCCTGAGGAATCGGCGGCGGGCCGGGGTGCGGCACGGAGGGAAGGCGCTTCACTTCATATGTCGGCGGAGGCGCCATCGGCCCTTGATCCTGCGGGGCCTGGGCGCGTGCCACGGCGGCTGCGCCGGGAAGCACGATGGCAAGCACGATCGCGATAAACGGGAATCCCCGCATGGCGCAGAAATTATCACACAACAGACGTTAGGCGTAGGACGAAGGCTTTGATAAAATCGCGCGTTTACTGCTTGCGGGGCGAATGTGCCGTGCGCGAAGAACCGGAAGCCAGGCGATACTACGTGAGCGGAATGGTGCAGGGAGTGGGGTACCGCTATTTTGCTCAGGGCGCGGCGGCGCGGCTGGATGTGGCGGGATACGCGAAGAACCTGCGCGACGGGCGCGTGGAAGTGTACGCCGTGGGACCGGCGAAGGCGCTTGCGGCGTTGCGCGCGGTACTTGAGGCCGGGCCCGGCGGAGCGGTGGTGTCGAGCGTGACGGAGGAAGAGGCGGCGCTTGAGCCGAAATTTGCGCGCGGCTTTTCAATCGAGCACGACAACTGGTGAAAGAGGAGACGATGGAAGAACTCAAGAAACTGATCCGCGAAATTCCCGATTATCCGAAGCCGGGGATATTGTTTTACGACCTCACCACGCTGCTCAAAGACCCGCGCGGGTTTCATACGCTGGTGGACATGCTGTGCCAGCATTACAACGGCAAAAAGGTGGACATCGTTGTGGGCATCGAGGCGCGGGGGTTCATATTCGCCCCGGCGCTTGCGTACCGGCTGGGCGCGGGGTTTGTCCCCGTGCGCAAGCCGAAGAAGCTGCCGGGGAAGACGACGTCCTGCACCTACCAGCTCGAATACGGGAGCGATTCGCTCGAGATTCATGAGGACGCCGTGCGTCCCGGGCAGCGCGTGCTGCTGTGCGACGACCTGCTCGCCACCGGCGGCACCGCTGCCGCCGCCATCGGCCTCATCCGCCAACTTGGCGGCGAGGTCGTCGGCGCGGCGTTCGCCGTGGAGCTGAATTTTCTCCACGGGCGCGCGAAGCTGCCGGGCTTCGACGTATTTTCCCTGATCAAATACGATGTGTGAGGGAAAGCCGCGCGTGAAATTGTAACGGTGTCAGCATTTCCGCAGGTGCGTGCGACCACACACACTCTCGCATTCACCTCTCTTTCATAAATGCTTTATTTTCTGAAAGCCTCGGGAGCCTCGTAGCCAAAAAGTTCGGCACCTCAATTGCACCTCCTTGGGACAGTAGTTCCTTGAAGGAGGGGTCTGTGATCAAGCATATTGCTGCGCTGGGCTTTATCTTCCTTTGTACGTCGATTGCATGGATGATTCTTGGCGCCACGATTTTCTCGCGGAGCGATTCTCCCGTGTCGTCCGAGTTGAAATCGCAGGTGGCCGCAAGTTGGGGAACGGCCCAGCAACAATCGCCACCAACGGCCAGCTACAACCACCAAGTCGTTACGGAGGTAGAGACTGACAAGGGAATGAAAGAAGTGGAGAAGACTGAGATTGTGCCGTTCTCCATTGATGCGAGCAAAATTGACGTCGTGCTGAACCTCCAACATCGCCAGAAGGGACTACTCTGGTACAGCACCTATGCGGTGGCCTTCGACGGGGACTACACCTTCACGAATTCGAGCAGCCAAGACCAGAATGTGATGTTCCGCCTTCCCTTTCCCGCCAGTCAGGCAATCTACGATGACCTCGTCATGTCGGTAGACGATCAACCACTGCTCGTAAACTATACGAACGCCGGCGCCGCGGGAGATGCACACATTCCTGCGGGGAGAACTGTCGTATTGCACACGGGCTATCGCTCTCAGGGCCTTGACTCGTGGCAATATAATTTTGGCGAAGGCATCTCCCAGATTCGCAATTTTACCCTGCACGTGCACACCAACTTCAAAGACATCGATTTCCCCGAGAACACGATGTCCCCGACGACCAAGGACGAAACGGGCGGCGGGTGGGACTTGACGTGGAGCTACAAAAATCTGGTCGCGGGATATGAGATCGGAATGACGATGCCCGAAAAACTACAGCCGGGGCCGCTCGCGGGACAGATCAGCTACTTCGCGCCGGTATCGCTCTTCTTCTTTTTCTTTCTGATGTTCGTTATTTCGACGCTGCGGAGCATCGACCTTCACCCCATGAACTATTTTTTCTTCGCTGCCGCTTTCTTTTCCTTTCACCTTCTGCTCGCGTATCTGGTGGATCATATTTCGATTCACCTTGCATTCCTTATCTGTTCTCTGGTGTCAACATTCCTTGTCGTCACATACGCACGGCTTGTCGTGGGGATGCGATTCGCCGCTGTAGAGGCTGGGCTGGCGCAGTTAATCTACCTGGTCCTGTTTTCGTACGCGTTCTTCTTCAAGGGGTTCACGGGCTTGTCTATCACGATCGGGGCGATCCTGACGCTGTTTGTGGTGATGCAGATGACGGGGCGCATCCATTGGCAGGAAAAGTTCGCCAAGGCGAGCTCGTAGCTGCTAATTCGCGCGGCGCTGGCGGACGGCTTCGAAGAGGATTACGCCGGCGGCGACGGAAACGTTGAGAGAGCGGACCGGGCCCGTCGTGGGAATGGAGACGAGGAAGTCGCAGCGCTTGCGCGTCAATTCATGCAAGCCCTGGCCTTCGCCGCCCAGCACAATGCCCACGGAACCGCTGAGGTCCACATCGGTGTAGCTTTTTTCCGCGCGCTCGTCGAGACCCACGAGCCAGTAGCCACGCTCCTTCATATCGTCCATGGCGCGAACGAGATTTTTCACGCGCGCTACAGGAAGGTGCGCGAGGGCGCCGGCGGAGGCGCGCTCGACCGTGTCGCTCAAGCCGGCGGCGCGGCGCTCGGGAATCACGACGCCCTCGGCGCCGGCGGCAAGCGACGTGCGCACGATGGCGCCGAGATTGTGCGGATCTTCGACGCCATCGAGCAGGACGAGCAGGCCGCGAGCCGTCTTCGCGCGCAGCAGGTCTTCCAGCTCGACGGCGGGCTTTGCGGCGGCGAGCGCGGCGATGCCCTGATGTTCGCGGGTGCCGGCGAGGCGGTCGAGCTGCGGGCGGTCTTCGAAGCGGACGGGAACGCCACGGGATTTGGCGAGATGGACGACCGCGGCGATACGTTCGCCGTGGCGTCCGCGCGCGACTACGATGCGGTCGAGGGGCCGACCGGCGGCGAGGGCTTCTTCGATGGCGTGAAATCCAGTGAGCCAGTTCATTTGGGTTTACGGCTTCGGGGGCTAGGAGCCTGAAAAAGTCGAAAACTTTCCTCAGGGGCTAAAGCCCGTACATTTTTGAGCGACTTATGTCGGAGCTAAAGCTCCGACCCCCTAAAAGAATCCCCTTTTTCAGCACGCTGCTAAACCCCGCTGATTTTGTGCATTTATGTCGTGGCTGAAGCCACGACCCACAAACATCCTTGAATTTTCACACAGACTTTGAAACCGCGCGCGCCCATTCCTTCAGCAAACTGCTAGTCGAGCGCGGCGCAAAATTCCAGCATGCGCTGGCGCGATCCCTTTACCGGCACGGCGAAATCGAGTGTGGCCGCGGCGTCGAGCAGCAGAATCACGCGGTCGAGATCGCCATCGCCCGTGCGTCCGGCGAGCGCGAGGCGAATGGGGTGAAACATTGCACGGCTGCGATACGGTATGGCTGTTTTCATCCCCTCGACGATTTCCTTGAAACGATCCGAATCTATGGCAGCGCCATCGAGAACGCGGTTCGCGAGTTCGCGGATGACTTCGCGCGCTCCCTCGCGGGCCAGCACGGCCTGGTTCGCGGAGTCATCGAGCAGTGCGCGAGCGTCGTAACTGAAAATCAGGGCGAGCAAGGAGGCGAGCGAGCCGCGATCGGCGGCTTGCGGGCCGAGAAGCTCCGCCGCGTGCGCGAGCCAGTCGTCGAGCGCGGCGTTCGCCACGGATTGGGGCGCAGGCGCGAGCCAGCCGCGCTCGCGCAGAATGGCGGCGATGTCCGCGGCGGTGAAGCGTGCCGCGGGTGATGGCGGTGCTTGGGATGGGGCGTCGGGAACCATGCGTTGGGATTTTATCGCAGAGGAACGGAATGGTGAAATTACGCCGCGAGGGTCCAAGAGAAAAGCAGATTCCTCTCTGCGTGTCCCGGCGTCCCGGTGGAACTGCGACCGGGACGAAGAAGAAAGACGGGACACTTCGCTCGGAATGACAACGAAGGACACTTACTCCTCGAGGGTGGCGATCACGTGGGCGGCGAGGGCTTCGCCACGGCCGATTTCGCCCAGGCCTTCGTTGGTTTTGGCTTTCAGGTTGATTTGCTCGGGCGCGATGCCCAGGGATTTCGCGAGCGCCGCGCGCATGGCTGGAAAATGCGGGCCGAGCTTGGGCCGCTCGCAGAGAACGACGGCGTCAATGTGAGTGATGCGCAGGCGGCGCTCGGCGAGAAGCTTGCGCGTGTGCTCGAGGAAGAGCAGGCTCGAGACGCCCTTCCACTTTGGGTCCGTGTCCGGGAAATGCGTGCCGATGTCGCCGAGGCCTGCGGCGCCGAGAAGCGCGTCGCAGAGCGCGTGGCCGAGGACGTCGCCATCGGAATGGCCGACGGAGCCCTTCTCGAAGGGGACTTCAATCCCGCCGATCATGAGCTTGCGCCCTTCGGCGAGGCGGTGCAGATCGTAGCCGATTCCGGAGCGCGTCATCCTAGGGGCCTGTTCGCCGGGGCATTGGGCGCAGGCGATTTTTTCGCGCGCATTCGATACATCATGAAAACCCAAAATACAATAAGCAGTGGAAGAATCGCAAAGTTGAGGAGGAAGCGGCGCATACCTTGTTGCGCCTGCTCCGTCACCTGGATGTATACACCCTGCTTTCGCAATCGCTCGGCCAAATCGGGGACGGCGTCCTTGGGGATCGTGACATCAAAATCCCGCGGAGGCTGGCGAAGCGCGCCGCGCAACTCGGCGGTATTTTGCGCCAGGGCGAGCTGCGCGCCGGCGATATTGTTCTGGTCCACCTGATTCATGAAGTCGGAGTAGCTCATGGAGGCCGGACGCTCGGTTGTTCCGCCGTTCGAAGAGGCCATCTTCCACAGGATGAGAGCGAGCAGCACCATGAGCGACATGAAGAAAATCGTGCGGGGCAGAGGCCGCGTGCCGGGCTTCGAGGATTGGCCGGGCATGATACTCACCGCTTCACCTCCCGGCGCTCCTGCTCGAGATAGAAGCGCGCGAGGTCCATGTCTGCGGGGCGCGTGATTTTCAGGTTGCGCTCGGAACCGAGGACGACGAAGACGTCGTGGCCGAAGCGCTCGACAAGCGCGGCTTCGTCGGAGGCGGTGATGCCGTCCTGCTGGGCCTTGCGGAAAGCGTCGCGCAAGAGCGGGAAGGAAAATGCCTGGGGGGTTTGCGCGAGGACGATGCGCTCGCGGGGAATGGTGGCGGAAATCAGGGCCACGTCCTCGGGCAGGCTCGCGCGCTTCACTTCCTTCACGGTGTCAATCGCGGGGATGCCGAGAATGGCGGCGCCGCGGGCGCGCGCTTCGGCGATCACGCGCTCGACCTGCGCGGCGGTGACGAGTGGGCGGACGGCGTCATGCACGAGCACGATTTCCGTTGCCGGGTCCGCCTGCGCCAGCGCGTTGGCGACGGATTGCTGGCGCGTGCCGCCGCCGTGGACGACGCGCGCGGGATGTCCAAGCCCGGCCTTGGCGACTTTGTCTTCGAGAAAGACAACGTCGTCGGCGCGCGTGGCGATGAGGAATTCCGTGATGGCCGGACAAGCCGCGAGGCGCCGCAGCGTGAAGAGGATGAGCGGCATACCGTCGAGCTCCAAAAATTGCTTGGGGAAATCCCCGCCCATGCGGGTGCCCAGACCTGCGGCCGGAACGATGGCAACGATTTTACTCATCGAAGGGCCAACAGTTTATCGCAATTCAGCCGCCGGGGGCGAGAGAAAGGCGTCCGACGGTGGATCATCCAGTTGGCGCATTGCGCACCGGCGCGGTCGCGAGGGGATTTTCCGCCGCGCGGGATGGCAAGATTTAAATATCGGCACATTGGGAGCTGCCATGACCTCTTGGTTTTCCAAATTGATGGACTACGCCGTGGACTCTCAGTTCAGGAAAGACCGGAGCGGACGGCTGGTTTTCATTCCGTTCAGCCTCAAGCGGAAGTGTTACTTCGTCGATTCGAAATCGGATGAAGAAAAAATCAGAGCGCTTGTGAAGATGTACCGGACCGCCATTCAGCTGATTTCTTTGCTCGTATATCCAATCATTATGTTCCCCGGCCTCATCCTGGAGGACTACGCTGGTGTGAGTCCCCGGGAACTTCGAATGAAGATTGCTATCGGGATACCATTGTTTTTCTGGCTGGTGCTGGGCGGGCTGGCATGGATGATTTGGAGCTTATACAAGGGAGCGATTCCGAGCTTCACGTCGTCACTCATCGAGGCCGGACCCGACGCGAAAGCTGAACTACGCGCAATCACTCCACGGCCCTGGCGTCTGCTTCTCGTGATCTTCGGCGTCTGGTTGCTCCTCGTCGGGGTGGGCCTTTTTGCTCTCGTGGCCCGCTCCCCCGTTTGCCGGTAGGAGGGCGCGCTACGACCGGCCGGATTCGGGATAGAGAGGGCGGGGGGAACGCTCGCCGCCGCTCGCGGCCTCGGAGGGGCGCCCGCCCGCTAGCGCTTCCGCGGGGGCGTGGGAGCGCGGCGGCTGCTGTTCGCCGCGGTCGTCGTAGCGGCCGAAGATCATTTTGCCCGCCGTGGTCTGGTGAACCGAAGTGACGCTGATATCCACGGTCTTATTGATCATGCGGCGCGCGTTGTCCACCACAACCATGGTGCCATCGTCGAGATAGGCCACGCCCTGATTGTGCTCTTTTCCTTCGCGCAGGATGAAGACGCGCATGGCCTCACCGGGAAGAACGATGGGCTTGAGGGCGTTGGCAAGCTGGTTGACGTTCATGATTTCGATTCCCTGCAGAGTGGCAATCTTATTGAGATTGAAATCATTGGTCACGATTTTCGCGTCGTAGCGCTTGGCCAGCTCGATCAGTTTCAAATCCACGTCGGCGATCTGCAGGAAATCCTCCTCGGCGATTTGCACGTCGAGATGCGGCATCTTCTGAATGCGCTGGAGCACTTCGAGGCCGCGGCGGCCGCGCTGGCGCTTCAGCGGGTCGGCGGAATCGGCCACGAGCTGAAGCTCATGCAGGACGAACTGCGGGATGATGACGGTGCCATCGAGAAACAGCGCGTCGGCGATGTCCGCGACGCGGCCGTCAATAATCACGCTGGTGTCGAGCAGCTTGAAGGAGTGCTTGGTATTGCGCTCGCTGCCGAAAACGCCGCCGAAGGCCTGCAGGTTGAGCATGTCGCCTTTGTTCGCGCCCAGCACCAGGCCGATGTAAGCCATCACCAGGAAAATCGCGAGGCTGAAGAAGGAGCGCGTGCTTTCGGGCATCGTCGTATGCGTGAGGATGAGGGACGTCAGGTAAGCGCCCAGAATGCCGAGGATCGAGCCTACGGCCGCGCCGATCAGCCGGCGCAGGCTGGCTTTCTGTAGCCGCACCTCGAAAAAAATGATGAAGATGGCGCAGAGGAAGCCCGCCAGCGCGCCTGTTTCCCTCGATATGCTGAAGGGACGGAAGTGATAGCCCGCTGCCGTGCAGGCGGCCGTGAAGACAATGCGGAACGCCAGCATGTCCCAAAATGTCCCCACGCGATCCTGCGACGTGCGGGAATGATTTGCGGATTTAACTGGGGATGATTCGGAAGCCGCACCGGCCGGCAACCGGCTGGGCGGGTTAGAAGTCCTTTGCATGGTTGCACCCTAGAAATCTTATGAACGTATGAGTTCGGTATTGGGCCGAACCTTGCTAACAAAAGCTTTCTATCTTGCTTCCGGCTTTATAAAAAGACTGCGTGGCCGCCGGTAGGAACGGGAACCGTATGAAACTATATGATACGGGGAGTATAGCACCGCGAGCGGTGCGCGCCAACGGCAGGTCCGTCTTCAATTGGATATCTGTCACATCACGGGGTATGTGTGAAATGTGCCATAGATAATGGCGTTCGGATTGCCTTTGGTTCTTTCTAGCATGTCCTCTACTTCGTCACTGAAAACGCCTTCGTCTGGTATAGGGTTCGCCTTTTCGACACCTAGTAGCTTCCAACCATAGCCTTCTAGCATCCGATTGCACTTTTGGCGGAACTCTTCCGAGTTGCTTGCCCATGTCGTGACGACGGTAAATGCCCGCTCCATACGATTTGGCGCACTGGGGCTCGCGAAGCTGATTTCAACAGTACCGATCCAAATTTCGGGCTGCATCCCAGGCGACCCCCTCAATTATGGTAATACAAACTCTGGCAGCGGCGGCGCCGGGAATCTACGCCCCTTGCGAGACCCACAGGAGGGGCTGGCGAATGGGATAGTTGCGGATGATTTCTTCCACGGTGGGATCGGGATCGAGGCGGCGCCACACCTTGAAATACTCGGGGCGCGAGAGCGCGATGCCGGCGAAGAGCAGACTCGGCTGGCGGATGGGCCAATACTCGAAGTATTCGACGTCGTGGGGATAGGGCCAGGAGCTTTTGTCCGCGATGAAGGGGAACATAAAGGCCATGGCCCGGGCGAATCCGCGGTCCATCGGGAAGCGCGAAGGAGAAGAGATTGTCATCGGGTGTGGAGAGAATCTGGCAGACCGTGGACATCGCGTCGAGATTAAACAGGCAGTAGCCGTAGGGCTTTGTACGACGCAGCTCGAGCGGGAAACTGCCGTCGGCGGCGATCTGCCCCGGAACGATCACTTCTTTGAAGCGCGCGCGGCAAAATTCCGTCAGGTCGCTCGCGCCGGTGAAGGCCGCGAATTCCGATACCTGCATCATCCAGCATGTGGCGTGATTGTTTTTGGCATCGCGTTCATCCATGCCGTTCTTCGAGGTGGTCATCCAAACAAGGTAATCGGAGAACCATTTTTTCAATTGCGCTCGATTCGTCCGCCGAAAGCGCCGCCGACTGCTCGATCACGGGGATGGAGCGAACGACTTCGACAAGGTGAATCGTGTCTATGATTCCCGTGCCGCGGCCCGTGGTGACGCCGTGAACCGCCTGGGCGTATTGCAAGTTCGGATTCATCATCGTCAAGGGATCGAGAAACCAGGCGCGCAGATGCTTCGCGGCATGGCTCGAATAGCGCTGGTCGCGCGTGAGCAGCCACGCCGCCGCCAGCGCAGGCACCTCGACGCTCAGGCGGATGAGGGCGTGGCGATGCGACGTGAAATTATCGGGGTTGGACATGCCGTCGCGGTTGACGTACGGGCCGGAAGGATTTTTCGGATCGGGCCAAAAGTAGTCGGCCTCGGAAAAATAATCGTGCATGCCGCCGGCGCTGCGCGGACTGGAAAGGCTCGTGATGGTTACGGGCTGCTCGTGGAGGTAACGCTCGGCAGCCGTGAGGATGCGGCGCCGGTCGATTTTGGCGACATCGGGAAGATCGCGCCCCGCGCTCTCGCCGAAGGCTCGCAGGGGCGCGGCAGCTGCAGCCAGGCCCGTTACCGCGCAAAATTCTCTTCTGGATAGCAAACTCACTTTCACGCCTCCTCGGCGAGCCAATATGTGCCAGATTATACCAGTGACAACCCTAGAGCCGGTTTTACCATCGGAGTGCTTTGAGAGGGAATAATGCGCAAATCATTTAGGCTGTCGTGGCTGTTTACAGTCCTCGTCCTCGTCGTCGCTGCGTGTTTCCCAGCGCGTATTCGCGCGCAGGGCACGCCAAATGACCAGCTTGGGCCGGCGCGATTCTCGCTCACGATTAGTGCGGAGGAATCCACCGTGAAGGCCGGATCTCCTGTTTGGATTGATGATACGCTGCAAAACACTGCTGACTACGTAATCTCGTTGTGGGATCGGGGGGACAGTTCTACAAGGTAGATGTTCGGGATCAGAAGGGAGCAGCGGTTCAGCCAACGGAATTCGGCAAATGCGTACAGGCACAGGGCCCCAATCGCCAAAGCTGCAGTCCGACTCCGGCGGATATCCACGGTGGCGTGCTCCTGAGGGCAGGCGAGAAGGCAACTCATCGCATCAATATCGGCAGGCTGTTCGACTTGAGCCAGCCTGGCACGTATACGATCCAGGTCAGTAAAAAGGGTGCCAACGGTATTGTAAAATCGAACACGATCACAGTGACCGTGATTTCGCCAACGCCTGTTTCTGGATCCGCCCAGGGGACAGCTCCTCCCTCTTCAGACACTATAAGCGCTCCGCAAATGGAGGTGAAGGTTGTTCCCCTCCCGCCTCGTGTTATACCGGACCAAACCCACCCGCAAATCTCTGTGACAATCAGTGCGGTCAACAGTACCGTAAAGGCGGGGTCTCCCGTCTTAATTGACGTTGTACTGGCAAATATCCTCAGCCAGACCATTTACCTAGGAAGGATTCGGACTACATCTGATGATGACGACGGAGGATGGAACGACTGGGTCGATGTTTGGGACGCAAAGGGGGCAATGGCCCCACAAACGGAGGTTGGGAAGAGGATTCAGGATCCCATGGGTCCCGGCGTGCCCGCAAGCGTATCCACCCTGATCTTGGAGGCGGGTACAAAGCAAACCGATCGCGTAAATGTCAGCAAGCTGTACGACTTAAGCCAGCCTGGCACTTATACGATCCAGGTCCGGCGCATGGACCACGGTGGCTACGATAGATCGAACAAGATCACCGTGACCGTGATTCCGTAAACGCGGAAGTTTCCCGAAGTATGTGCCTGCGCTGGACCATCGCTGTGATGGCCCGGGCATAAAACGAGTCGTCATTTGTTGGAACGGAGCTACACGTAGTAACGAGGGACGCGGTGGCCGAGCGCGCAGAGCAGGTCCGACGTGACCGTGCCGATTTCGCGCGCCACTTCGGAGACCTAAATATCGTCTTCGCCATCGCGGCCGTAAATCGTGACCACATCGCCGAGCGCGGCTTGCGGAACATCGGTAACATCGAGCGCCGTCAAGTCCATCGAAATCGCGCCGACAAGCGGGACGCGGCGCCCGCGCACGAGGGCGCATCCGCGGTTGGTGCGCTGGCGCAAGATGCCGTCAGCATAGCCGGCGTTGATCACGGCGATGCGCGAGGGCCGCTCGGTGGTGAATCGCGCGGAATATCCCACGCTTTGCCCCGCAGGAAGATCGCGCAGTGAAATGATGCGCGCGCGAAGCGAAAGGCTCGGCTGGATGGGCAGGCGGCTTCTCACCTCTTGTCCCTTATCCGGCGGATCGAACGACTGGAAATAGCCGTAGAGAATCGCGCCGGGCCGGACCATGTCCGCCCAGGTGGAAGGGCGCGCGCAGATGGCGCCGCTATTGGCCGCGTGCACGATGCCGGGAGAAATTCCCAGGGCGCGCAGGCGGTCGAGGCAGGCGCGGAAGAGCTGCCTCCTGGTCGTCTGTTTGGCGCGCGCTGAAATCTTCGGCGGAGGCGAAGTGCGTGAACGTGCCTTCCAGCTCGATGTGCGGGCAAGCGGCGAGCGCGGCCGCGAAGGCTTCGATTTCGTCCGGCAGAGATGCCCAGGCGGTTCATGCCCGTATTGATCTTCAGATGAAAGGGCGCGCGCGCGCGGGAACGGAAAAATTTCCGCGCAGGGATTTTGCGGCGCGCTCGAGATGGCGCAGATCGTCCACGCGCGTCACCACGGGCGTCAGATGATTCTGGAGGATGCGCTTCTCCTCGCCCGGCCAGAATCCCGTGAGGATCAGGATTCTTTTTCGGATGCCCGCTTCGCGCAGCTCGAGGCCCTCGTTCGCGCAGGTGACGCCGAACCACTCGACGCCGGCCTTCTGGAGCGCCTTCGAGACCGGAACGGCGCCGAGGCCGTAGGCGTTCGATTTCACCACGGCCAGAATCGCCGGGTGCGGGCCGACGTGCCGCCGGATCGCGCGCAGGTTGTGCAAAATCGCCTTCAGCGAAATTTCCGCCCAGACCGGGCGTCCCTTGATATGCGTTGCCTTCGGCATCATGTTTAGAATGCCAGACTCCCGGCCAGCGGCGCGACGGAAAATCGGAATGATGAACTTGCGGCCGCCGCGTTTAGGTAAACAGGCCATACCGGCATCTTGCAGTTGGCGGGCCTTTCTGTTGGGCGCTCTCACGGAGGCGAGCCATGGCGCGCACCGGTCCGCATCGGATGGATAAATCGCGGGTTAGAGGCCGCGGCGGGCGGGACGCGGCAAAGGCGCTGCGAGAGAGACCTGCGCGTGCGGAGCGACACACCTGTGGGCGTGTGCATGACACCCCGGAAGTGCTCCGCAGCGCGTCTCGGTAACGGGGCCGAATAGCAGGATTGCCCTCAGGGGTTAAAACCTCTCTTCTTGGGGCAGGTTTTTTGTCGGAGCTAAAGCTCCGACCCCCTAAAAACCGTTTATATGAAAGCTACGATTCCTCATGCCCGACGGTCCAGGCGTCGGGGGCGGCTTCTTCGAAGCGGGTGTGGCGGCTCAGGAAGACGAAATTCAGGTTGCCGGTGGGGCCGTTGCGCTGCTTGGCGATGATGATTTCGGCCTTGGCGCGGTCTTCCTCGGGGAGATCGGTCTTATAGAAGTTGGGGCGGTTGATGAAGATGACGACGTCCGCATCCTGCTCGATGGCGCCCGACTCGCGCAGGTCGGCAAGCTGGGGCTTGCGCTCTTCGCGCTCGGGCGCGCGCGTCAACTGGCTGAGCACCACCACGGGAACCTTCAATTCCTTGGCCAGGCCTTTCAGCGCGCGCGACATGCTGGAAACTTCCTCCTGGCGGTTGGTGCCGCGCCCCGAGTTCGAGGGGACGACGAGCTGGAGGTAATCCACAATCATCAGCGAAAGCCCGCGGTCGCGCTTCAGGCGGCGCGCTTTGGCGCCCATTTCGAGCACGGTCGAGGAGGCGGAGTCGTCGATCCAAATGGGGGCTTCGCCGAGATTCGAGAGCGCGCCGGTAATCTTGCCCCAGTCCTCGCGGTTCATGTGGCCGGTGCGGAATTTGTGTGCGTCCACGCGCGCCTCGGAAGCGAGCAGGCGGAGCAGCAGCGACTCCTTGGACATTTCCAGGCTGAAGATGGCCACGGGCTGGCGCTGGCGGAGGGCCACGTTTTCCGCGATGTTCAGCGCGAGCGCGGTCTTTCCCATGGAAGGGCGCGCCGCGAGGATGATCAGTTCGGAGGGCTGCAAGCCCGCGGTTTCGTTGTCGAGGCCCGGATAGCCGGTGGCCAGGCCGGTGATGCGGCGGCCTTCGCTGAAAATCTTTTCCAGGCGCTCGTAACTTTCCTTGACCAGATCCTTCACGCCCATCAGGCCGGCGCGAACGCGGTCTTCCGCCAACTGGAAAATTGTGGATTCGGCGCGGTCGAGAATCACGTCGGCGTCGTCGCCGGCCTCGAGCGCCTGCTCCTGAATCGCCGACGCGGAATAAATCAGGCTGCGCAGAACCGACTTTTCCTTCACGATGCGCGCGTAGTGCTCGACGTTGGTGACGCGCGGCAGGCCGTCGGCGAGCTGCGAAAGATAGGCCACGCCGCCCGCGGCTTCGAGTTCGCCGCTGCGGGTGAGATCCTCCATCAGCGTGACGGTATCGATGGCCTGCTGCTTTTCGCCGAGCTGGATCATGCGCTCGAAAATGCGGCGATGCTGCGGCAGGAAGAAATCCTCCGAGCGCAGCTTTTCGACGGCGGCGTTGAGCGCGTGATTATCGAGCAGCACGGCGCCGAGGATGCTGCGTTCGGCTTCGAGATTTTGCGGGAGCGGACGTTCGAGGGTTGTGTCGCTAGCCATTTAGATTCGCTTTATTTTCGCCCAAGACTCATTTCCACGCAAGAGGCCATTTTTCGCGCGCGCAGCGCTGGCCGTTTCTCTGATTGTGGAGGCGATTGGATTCATGAGGACGCACGCCATTCTGACAGCGCGGGCGCGGGCGTCAACCATACAGGCCTGTGGATGATTTCGGAAAAGTGGAAAACGCCGATCCGAGGAGGATCGGTGTCCTGAGTTGCGTGCATTTCGCGGAGGACGTTCTACTGCCATTTAGTCTTTACGGCGGCGTCATCGGCAAAGTGTCGTCCAAACGCTTCGTCTAAGAAACACTTTCTCAAGGTAGCTCGTAAAAGTGATTCGAGCTTATCGTACAACGGTCGATGTTCGTTCGGCGGCAGTACAGCGTGCAGGCCGAAGAGAAAGCTTTGAGCGTGAGCCAGTTCCGATCGTAACGTATATGCCTTATTTAGCTCGACTTCGGATAGATCTAATCCAAACTCCACCGCGAGTTTTCTGACTCGACAGACAAACTGCTTTCGGACGTGCCGCTTGCCTACTATTATTAGTGCCTCCAAGCCAGACACAACAAGATTCCATCGCGTATCCAGGTAATATGTCCGCATCGCATGTTCGTGATTCCAAAATGCACGGTGAACGCGGCCGTGTATCTTTTTGTCCATCGAAACCCATGGCATCAACTTGAGCAATTCGAGCCCATCGTCGGGAGACAACCAGTCCCGGGAGTTGTCGCCAAGAAATATATCTGGACACACGCCCGCGATTTGAAGAGCCTGGATCGGCGGATCGGTTCCACCGTGAGGCAATATTTTGGCGCAATATCGGTCCCCCGTGCTCGTCGGCCGGACTAAACGAGATAGGGCGATAACCGTGAAGAGACCAACTACTCCTTCATCTCGGGTTGCCTCGTTCTCCGGGGTCTTGCGAATAAATGCATAACGATGTCTGTCGGATACGTCACTTTGCATGTTGTGGTTTGCTGGCTCACAGGCCCGCTGGATACATATCGCAAATTCCCTATCTAGTTTTTCAACCCAAACGTCGTCGGAAAGTTCGAAACGAGCATCAGCGGCGATCTGAGGCGACGTAGCCGGGTCGGGGTACGGAGGTCCTGGGCGGATATGCAAGATAACGTAGCAACCGCGAGGCAATGAAAATAGATGAGTAGCCACGGTGAACTCCCACGGACGGGTATATCAGCTAAACAAACGCAGTACCCGGAAATTCTTCGGCCCAATGCAGCGCTTCCTGCAACGAAACGGCAAGAGGAGCCGGGCCTACTCTTCTTTCTTTACCGTGAGTTTCACCGTGGCGGTGACTTCGCGGTGCAGCTTGATGGGAATCTCATATTCGCCGACGAGCTTGATGGGATCGGCGAGCGAGATCTTGCGCTTGTCCACGGTGTACCCCTGCGCGGCGAGCGCCTCGGAAATATCCGCCGAGGTGACGGAGCCGAAGAGCTGATCGTTCTCGCCGGCTTTGCGGCGCACTTCGAGCGACACGCCCGCGAGCAGCCCGGCGAGCGTCTCAGCGTCTCCCTTTTCCGTGGCTTCCTGCTTGGCGAAGGCGGCGCGCATTTTTTCGAGCCGCTTCATATTGCCGGCGTTCGCTTCGAGCGCGAGCTTGCGCGGCAAAAGAAAATTGCGGGCGTACCCTTCGGCCACTTCCACGATCTGGCCGCGGGCGCCCAGTTTTTCCACGTCTTCCTGAAGGATAATCTGCATGTTCGTCAGCCTCGAATTTTCGTTTCGCTTCAGGGGCTAAAGCCCCGGTTCAGCACGCGCGATACGGCGGGGCTCAAGCCCCGCCCTTCCCTTGCCAATCGAACCGCGCTTACAGCTCCGCGGCAAAGGGCAGCAGGGCGATATTTTGCGCCCGCTTGATGGCCACGGTCAGCCAGCGCTGATGCCGCGCGCAGGTGCCGGTGATGCGGCGCGGAAGAATTTTGCCGCGCTCCTGAAGAAAGGGCGCGAGGATCTCGGCCCTTTTGTAATCAATGAAGTCGGCCTTGTCCACGCAGAACCGGCAGACTTTCTTCTTGCGGACAAAACTGCGCTTGCCTCGCTTGGCTGGACCTCCCGGACGACCGCCCGGAGGCCGCGGACCTCCCGGTCCGCCAGGTCCTGAGTGACGCGGCGGACCGGAGGGTGCCGCGGGCGGCGGCGCTTGCTGTTGCGGCGCGTTATCTTCTGTCATTCGCTTTCTCCCTGACTACAGTGTGGCGGCGGATGGTTCGCTGCTGCCCGGCGACGGCGGCGCCGCAGGCGCCGTCTTGCGCGGGCGGCGGGCGGCGCGGCGCTCGCGGTGGCGTTTCAATTTATCCTGGCGCTTCAATTCCTCGTCCACGCGCACGGTCAGATACTTGATCACCGCATCGGCGACCTTCAGCCGGCGCTCCAGTTCCTTGACCACTTCTCCGTGGCTCGAGCGCACGACCATGTAGACGTAAAATCCCTCGCGGAGCCTTTGCACGCGATAGGCCATGCGCTTGCGGCCCCATTTCTCCGTCTTCTCGATTTTGGCGCCCTTCTCGGCGGCGGCATGCTCGAGCGTGGTGATGATTTTGTCAACGTCGGCCTCCGGCGTATCCGGCCGGCAGATAAAAATCAGATCGTACTGGCGCTCTTCCATGTGTCCTCGATTCCCGTGCTTCCGTGCGTCCACCGCAAACCGCTACGCCGAACTCTCTTCCTCCGGCGCCACGCGGCGATTCCACCGGGTCATGGCCTTGTCCACGCCCTCGGTCAAAATCAGTTCCACCGCCTCCGCCGCGTCCGCTGCCATTTGCTGGGCGATGGGCAGCTCCGCGGGCCCCATCGAGCAGAGCAGGTAATCCTTGCGATCGCCCCACTGCCGCTCCGGCTGGACGCCCATGCGAATGCGGATGAATTCATCCGTGCCGATCGCCCCGATCACCGACTTCAATCCGTTGTGCGTGCTCCCCGCGCCGCGCTCGCGAATCCGCAGCATCCCCCAGGGCAGATCGATTTCGTCGAGCAGCACGATCATTTCCGCCGGATCACACTCATACCGCTCGAGCAGCATGCGCACGGCCACGCCGCTCAGATTCATCATCGTCTGCGGCTTGGCCAGCAGCACTTCCTCGCCGGCGATTTCGCCCGTGCCGGCGTAGGACTTGGCTTCCGGCCGCGTCACTCGAATCCCCGCGCGTTCGGCCAGCGCGTCCACGGCCAGGAAGCCCATATTGTGCGGCGTCCCTTGGTATTCAGAGCCGGGATTGCCAAGGCCCACAATCAATCGCATGCGCGCCGCATCCATTCGCGTCCGAAACGGAGACGCCCCCTACTTCTCCTTGCCCTTCTTTTCCGGTTTCTCGGCCTTCGGAGCGGCTTCGGGAGCGGCTCCTTCTTCGCCCTCTTCTTCCTTCTTGCCCTTCTTGATGACCTCGGGCTCGGCGGGAGCGGCTTCGGTGGCCACAGCCGCTTCGGCAGCGGGCTCTTCTTCCTTCTTGAGCATCACCACGTGGGCAATCACGCGCTGCGGGTCGGTCAAAAGCTTGATCTTCGCCGGATCGATGGGCAGATCGGATGCGCGAAGCTGCTTTCCGATCAGCAGCTCGCTTACGTCCATCTTGAACTCTTCCGGAATATCGCCGGGAAGGCATTCCAGCTCGACTTCGCGGGTGACCATTTCGAAAATGCCGCCCTGCATCTTCACGCCTTGCGGCTCACCGAACGTGTGCACCGGCACGCGGACGCGCATGCGCACGTCCATGGCGATGCGCAGCAGGTCCACGTGCAGCAGCGAACCGCTGACGGGATCCACCTGCCAATCCTTCAGCATGGCCTTTTCTTCCTTGCCGCCCTCCACGTGCACGCTGAAGATGGTGTTATGGCCCGTCTCGGAGCGGAGGATGCGGGCCACCTGCTTGGCGTTTATGGCGAGGGAGATCGAATCCTTGCGGCCGCCGTAGAGAATGGCCGGAACCATCCCGGTCAGGCGCGTGCGGCGGGCGGCGCCCTTGCCGCGCTCCTCGCGAACTTTTCCTTCGACTGTGAATGTCTCCATACGCCTATCCTTCCTCGAAAACCGAACTCGCCGCTAAATAAACAGCTCGCTGATGGAAGTCTCTTCGTGGATGGACTGAATGCCCCGCGCGAGCAATCCGGCCACGCTCAGCACCGTGATCTTGGGCATCTTCTGGGCCGCTCCATTGAGCGGCACGGAATCCGTCACCACCACTTCCTCAATCTGGGACTTCATGATGCGCTCGGCCGCGTCGCCCGAAAACACCGGATGCGTGCAGGCCGCAAAAACTCTGGTTGCGCCGTGGTCGAGAAGCGCCTCCGCCGTTTTCACCAGCGTGCCGGCGGTGTCAATCATGTCGTCAATCACGAGAGCCGGCCGGCCGGAGACGTCGCCGATCAGGTTCATCACTTCGCTCACGTTCACGTCAATGCGCCGCTTATCCACGATGGCCAGCGGCGCGTCAATTCTCTTGGCGAACAGCCGCGCGCGCTCGACGCCGCCCGCATCGGGCGAAACAACCGTGATGGGCCCGAGCTTTTTCTTCTGAAAATACTCGACCATCACCGGCGCGGCGTACAGATGGTCCACCGGGACATTGAAATATCCCTGAATCTGCGGGGCGTGCAGGTCGAGCGTCAGCACGCGGGTCGATCCGGCGGTCTCGAGCAGGTCCGCCACCAGCTTCGCCGAGATGGCCACGCGCGGCCGGTCCTTGCGGTCTTGGCGCGCGTACGGATAATACGGAATCACCGGCGTGATGCGCCACGCCGAGGCGCGCTTGAAAGCGTCAATCATCAGCAGCAGCTGCATCAGGTGAAAATCCACCGGATTGGAGCAGGGCTGCACGACGAAGACGTCCTCTCCGCGCACGTTTTCGAGAATCTGATAGCGCGTCTCGCCGTCGGAGAACTGGCCGTGCTCGGCCTTGCCCAGCGGCACGCCCAGATAGCGGCAGATGGCGCCCGCCAGGGCCGGATTCGCCGTCCCGCAGAAAACCTTAAACTTGCCGTCGGCCAAAGCTTTCCTCTCAGCCGGTCACGCGCCATCCCATGGCGCGGCCATATTTTTCCCTGGATAGGGTTTTGGCTACGAAGACTATATCTTCCGGGAACGCACGAGCGGCTCGGCGCGCCTGCGCTGGGTTTCGGAATAGTCCGAACACCGCCGACCCGCTACCCGCCAGCGCGGCTTCTGCGGCTCCTCGCTCGAGCAATCCGTCGCGGATTTCTCCGAGTCTCGGATGATAGCGGAAGACGGGCGTTTCAAAACCGTTCGAAATCCCGCCCCGCCGGCTCCAGCACAGAGCACAGAACTCCCAAATGTTAGGCGGTTCCGGGCGGTTTGTCAATTCCGCGGAGACCCATTGGTAGGCGTCCTTGGTGCTCACGCCGATTTCTTTTGGGGAAACCACCAGGATCGTCCGTGGCGGCGCGTCGGGGAGAGGATAGATCTCGTCGCCGCGATTCACGCCCAGCGCCCGTCCCCCGAAGAGAAAAAACGGCACGTCGGCGCCCAGACCGGCGGCAATTTCCATCAGCCGCGCGAGCGGCAGCTTCTTCTTCGTGAGCCGCAACATGCCGATGAGCGCGGCCGCTGCATCGCTCGATCCGCCACCCAGGCCGCGCGCTACCGGGATGCGCTTTTCGAGCCGTGCATGAATGCCGCCGCGAAATCCGAGCTCGCGGCCCATGGCCTCGATGGCGCGATACACCAGATTTTCAGGACCCGCGGGCAAAGCCGGGTCATCGGTCTCAAGGCGGATGCCCGCGCCTCGGGCGATCGAAAGTTCCAGCGTGTCGCGCAGCGAGATAGCCTGGAAAATCGTGCGCAACTCGTGGTAGCCATCCGGAAGACGCCGCAAAACGTGCAGGCACAAATTGATTTTCGCGAATGCCGGGAGACGAACGCTATTTTTCATCCGGGGGAGCTTACTGCGAATTGGGCGTTCCCGGCGTCGTTTTTTGCGCCAGGCGGCGTTTCAGGGTTTTGAGCTGAGTCTCGACCTCGGCAGCCTTGTCTGCTTCGTAATCCGCCGGCAGCACTTTCTGCCATTCGGCGAGCGAGTGCTCCAGCAGTTGGGCGGCGCGCTCGGTCTGGCCGAGCTTCAGGTACACGTTGCCGAGATGGCCGAGGATCGTGGGATCATTGCCCTCGCGTGCGACGGCCTTGCTCAGATATTCTTCCGCCTCGGCGAGCTTGTCCTGCCGGTAGTAGGCCCAGCCCAGGCTATCGAGATAGGCGCCGTTGTTCGGCTCCTGGTTCACGGCCCGCTGGATCAGCGAGGTGGCTTCGTCCAGGCGCACGCCGCGGTCGGCCAGCATGTAGCCAAAATAGTTCAGCGTGGCGGCATTATTGGGATTCACTTCCAGAACCTTGCGGAATTGCTGCTCGGCCTGGTCGTACTTCTTCTGGCGCTCGTAGATGGCGCCCAGCATGAACCACGCCGTCTCCTTCTCGGAGGGCTGGCTCGCCATTTGCTCGGCCTTCTCGGCCGATTGCTCCGCGTCGGCATATTGGCGGCCGCTCTCATCCACTTGCGCGATGTCTATATAAATTTCCTGATCGCGGTCGTTCCCCTGCAGGAGCCCGTGGAGAAGCTTCGTGCCCGTGGCGGTGTCGGAGTTCTCGCCGTACAGCATGGCGAGGGTGACCGTCAGGTTCGTATCGTTCGGAGAATTTACCAGCGCCGTTTTCGCTTCCGCGATCGCGCGGTCAATGTCGCGGCTCTCGCGATAGGTGTCTATTAACAGGATCTCCGCGCGCTTTTGCGAATCCGGTCCGAGCTTGCCCATCTCCTCGAACGCCGTGACCGCGGCGGCGTAGTTTTGCTGGCCGCGATATGCCTGGCCGAGTTCCTCGTAAAGAACCGGCAGGGCGGCTGCATTTTCTTCGCTATCGCTGCTTCCCTGGCTTTTGACCCCCGAGATCGCATCCGTGAGCACCTTGACGGCGGCGTCGTAGAGGCCCTGATCTTCGTCGAGCTGTGCTTCTGTGTAGAGAACATCGAGGCTGTCCGGAGCAAGCTGCTTGGCCCGCTCGAGGCTCGCCTTGGCCTGATCGAACTGCCCGAGCTGGCGCTCGAGCTGCGCCATGTGCAGATAGTCGTCCGAGGTTCCCGGCTCGATCGCCGAAAGTTTTTTGTATTGATCGAGAGCCTCGGCGTATTTGTCTTCCGATTCCAGCGCCTGGGCGAGTCCGTGACGATGGCCCGGATCATCCGGATCTTCCTCGACGGCCTTGCTGTACGCCGCTTCCGCCTGGCTGTACTCTTTCGCTTGCGAATAGGCGTTGCCCAGCATGTCGTAATCCTCCGGAGAGGAAGAATCGCCGGCGGCCTGGGTGAGGAGGTCGATGGCATCCTGGACGCGCCCCTCATCCATCAAAAGCTGGCTCAATTGGTCGAGCGCGGACTCGTTGTCCGCATTGCGCGCCAGCACGCCGCGCAGGATTTTCTCCGCCTCCGCATGCTTGTTTTCGAAGCCATAAAGGCGCGAGAGCCACAATGCCGAATAGGAATCGTCCGGGTCTATTTTCAGGATGGCCTCAAACTGCTCGATGGCCTTGTCCAGGCTTTCCTGCTGCACTTCGCCGGCCGAGAGATCGCCGAGCGTTCGGACGTAGATCCGTGCGAGCAGGCGGTGCGCGTCCACATTGTCCGGATCCATCTTGAGGACTTCCTGCGCTTCGAGCACCGCGTCGTGGATCTGCTGCGATTCGGCTTCGATCTCGGCGAGGCGTTCGCGGATCACCACCGAGCCGGAATCGAGCTCGAGCGCCTTCTTATAGGATTCGATGGACTGGGTGGCCAGGTCCGCGCCGCCGTTCATCTCGAATTCCTGCTCCTGGAGATGCCCCATCGTGAAGTCGTAATAGGCGCTCGCGCGATTAGATGCATCCGCGCTCTGCGGGCTGGCAGCGGACTCGGCCGGCGCGGCATTCTGCCCGAGCGCCGCGGGCGCTGCAAAAAGCGCTGCCAGGATCGCCGTATTCAGAATATTCTTCATGGGCCTCATCATGTGTATGGACAATCCAACAATTATCTTACAGCAGGCGCGGGAACGCCAAATTTTCCCTACTCGCGCGTTCCATCCCATCTACCGCTCTCACTTCTGATGCGGCAGAACTGTTTTCGGATACCACTTCCCAGGACGTTGCCAATTGTGTTTAATAGCTACGGGACGCTCGGCAGCGCCCGCGCATGCCTCGAATAAAACCAATCCTGGACACCCGGATTTCGGGCGCTTGGCTGCTGCTCGCCGTGCTCCTCGTCGCCGTGCCGACCGTCGAACCCGCGGGGGCTGGCGCGCGAACCTCATCCGCCGCGCCCGGGTCTGCCGCTCCGGTCCTCGCCTCCGATTCCGCGCCTTCCGTGCAAACCACGCTTGCGGACTTTGCCTGGCTCGAGGGGAAATGGCGCGGCGATTGGGGCCCACGAGTTGCCGAACAGGTGTGGATGGCGCCGAGGGCGGGCGTCATGGTGGGTCTGTTCCGCGTGGCCGAGGGCGATAAGACACTCGTCGTCGAATTGGTTTCCCTGGTGGAGCAGCCGGACACGATCGAATTTCATCTGCGGCATTTCACGCCGTCACTGGCGCCCTGGGAGACTTCCGCGCCCGCGGTCCTACAACTCACCGCCGTGGACGCAAAGAAGGCGGTCTTCGAAAATCCCGCCAGTGGAGAGCCGAAGCGCGTCATCTTCCGGCGGCTGGACGCGGATACATACGTTTCGCACTCGGAAATCGTTCCGGAAAAGGGCGAGCCCGAAGTCGTCGAAATCACATACCACCGGCGGAAATAATCCTGCCCGAATTAGTGGCGGAAGTGGCGGACGCCCGTGAAGACCATGGCCATGCCCAGCCGGTTGGCCACGGCAATCACATCCGCGTCGCGGACCGAGCCTCCCGGTTGAATCACGGCTACGGCGCCGGCCTTGCCTGCTTCCTCCACACCATCGGGAAACGGGAAAAAAGCGTCGGAGGCCACCACGCTGCCCTTGAGGGAAAGTCCCGCGGCTCCCGCCTTGATCACCGCGATCTTCACCGAATCCACGCGGCTCATCTGGCCCGCGCCGATGCCCACCGTCCGCCCCTCGCGCGCGAAGACGATGGCGTTCGATTTCACGTGCTTGCACACCTTCCACGCGAAGAGCAGCGCCCGCCGCTCCGCGTCCGTGGGCGCGCGCTCCGTCACCACTTTCAGTTCCGCCTCGCGCAGCTCGTGGCGGTCCGGCTCCTGGACGAGCACTCCGCCGGAGATTCGCTTCAGCTCGAGTTCCTCGGGCGCGGCCTCGCGCGGCATTTCGAGCACGCGCAGATTTTTCTTGGCAGCCAGCTCGGCGCGCGCGGCGGGCTCGTAACCCGGCGCCACGATGCACTCGACGAATAGCTTCGCAACCTCCTGGGCCGTGGCCGCGTCCAGCGGACGATTGAACGCCATCACCCCGCCAAACGCCGAGACGGGATCACAGGCCAGCGCCTGCACGTACGCCTCGCGCAGCGTTTCCTGCTCCGCCGCGCCGCACGGATTGTTGTGCTTGATGATCGCCGCCGCGGGACGCGCGAATTCCAGCGCCAGGCTCCAGGCGGCGTCCAGGTCCACCAGATTGTTGTACGAAAGCTCCTTGCCCTGCAGCTGCGCCGCGCCGGCCAGGCCCGCCGCGGGACTGCCCGCGGGAATATAAAGCGCCGCGGCCTGATGCGGGTTTTCGCCGTAGCGCATGGCCTGCCGGCGTTCGAGCGCGACGTGAATCCGCTCCGGCAATTTTTCGAGCGCGCCCATGCGTGACGGTTCCATTCGCTTGCAGCCGCTCGAGCTCCGTCGCGATTTCGCCGTCGTAACGCGCCGTGCGGGCGTAGGCCTTGCGCGCCAGCGCGAGGCGCGTGGCGAGGCTCAACTCGCGCTTCTCGCGCAGTTCCGCGGCGATCGCCGCGTAGTCCGCCGGATCGGTGACCACGCCCACGCTCTGAAAATTCTTGGCCGCCGAGCGCACCATCGCCGGCCCGCCGATATCTATATTTTCGATCAGCTCTTCCGGCGTCACTCCCGGCTTCGCCGCCGTCGCGGAAAAGGGATACAGGTTCACGACCACCAGATCGATCGGCACGATGCCGTGCTCGCCGGCTTGCTCGCGGTCCTCCGCCTTTCCCCGCTGGAAGAGAATCCCGCCGTGTATTTTCGGGTGCAGCGTCTTCACGCGCCCGCCGAGCATTTCCGGCCAGCCCGTCAGCTCGGCCACGTCGCGCACGGAGATGCCGGCTTCGCGCAGCAGCCCCGCCGTCCCTCCCGTCGAAACGATTTCAATTCCGAGCGACTGCAAGCTCGCGCGCAAAATCGGCGGCCCCGGTCTTGTCGTACACGCTGATCAACGCCCGCTCGATGGGCACAGTTCCCCCTCCTCGTATGCAAGAGCCGTGTAGTGTATGCGTTTCCGCCGAATTTCGAAAGGGCGTGCGTGGAGAGCCTGAGTTTACGCTGTGGAAAAATACGGAGAAGTGGGATCCGAACTTCGCCTGGGCCGCTTCGCCCGGCGGCAGCGAACACAATCAATTTTGAATGCGCGCCTTCAGCTTCACGCGGCCGCCTTCGACGGCCACGCTGTACTCGATTTCGTGCCCGCCCTTCTTCTTGAGTTCCTCCGTTTTTTTGCGCACGAATTTTTGAAAATCGCCCAGGCTCGGCGCTCCCGCGCTTTCCCCGGTTTCGGACCGCGCCTCGAGCAGCTTCCGGTAGAGCCTCTCCACTTTTTCGCGTTCCTTTTCCGGATCGCGGAGAGCCAGCGCGAAAGCGGCCTCCTTTTTTCCGGCGTGCTTGCCGGCAGAGTGAACCGCGGCTCCCGGCGCCTGCGCGGACTCGGGCGAGGCGGCTGGATTCTTGCGAGTCGCTGCGCGCTCCCTCTCCTCTTGGATGATTTTGGCGGCGGCGCCGTAGTGGCGTTGCGCCATGCCGGTTTCCTTCTGCGCCAGCTTCTTTCTCCATATTTCCTGGTACTTGGCGTAGGTCTGCTGGAGATTGTTGAAGCGGAAGCGTTGCGCGAATTTCAGGTCGCCCACGCGTTCGTTGCACCGTCGCATCACACTTTCCACCCGCCACACCGTGTCCGTGGGAGGCCGCGGACGTCCGCCTCCGAAGTACTGCTCGTATTCGATCTTCAGCATGCGAATGTCGCGTTCGATCTGGTTTAAGTCGTCGTCAACGGTGGATTCGGATCGAAGAGCCTCGGCCATCCTTCTAGCGTAGAGGGATGCGGCCTTGCGGGTCAACGTGAGCTTCCGCGAGATTGTCGCAATGTGAAAGCCCGTGGTTCGAGCTCCTTTTCGCTCCGTGCTCCATGCGCCCGGCCATGAACCCGCCTCCTCTCTTGCCTGTTCCCGGCGCTATTGCTACACTGTCGCGGCAAGGGCGAAACAGTTGCTCCTGCCATAATTCCCGTAAAAGGTTCCTCCATGTCTGGACACTCGAAGTGGGCCACCATCAAGCACAAGAAAGCGGCCACGGACGCGCGCCGCGGCAAAATCTTCACCAAGCTCATTCGCGAGCTGACCATCGCTGCCCGCACCGGCGGCGCTGACCCGGTTACGAATCCCCGTCTGCGGACAGCCATCTTGACCGCCAAGGGCGAGAACATGCCCAACGACAATATTGAGCGCGCCATTCAGCGCGGCACCGGCACTCTCGAAGGCGAGACCCTCGACGAAGTGACTTTCGAAGGATATGGCCCCGGCGGAGTAGGCGTCCTCGTGCAAGTCGTCACCAGCAACCGCAACCGCATTGTCAGCGAAATCCGCCACATGTTCTCGAAGAACGGCGGCAACATGGCCGAAACGGGGGCCGTGGGATGGATGTTCCATCGCAAGGGCGACATCGTTGTGTCTAAGGACCAGGCGGATGAAGAAAAGATGATGAGCATCGTCCTTGATGCCGGCGCGGAGGATATGCGCGACGATGGTTCGTCGTGGGAAGTCACGACGCCGCCCGAGGCCATGGAAAAAGTCCGCGAGGCGCTTACAGCCGCCGGCGTCACGCCCTCCTCCGCCGAAGTGGCCTGGGTGCCGCAGAACTACGTCAAGTTGAGCGGCGCGCAGGCGCAGCAGATGCTTCGCATGGTCGAGGCGCTCGAAGATCACGACGACGTGCAGCACGTCTACGCCAATTTCGATATAGACGAAAAGGAAATTCAGGCGGCTGTCGCCGGGTAGTTCCCTTCCCGCGTCGCCGCCGGGAAAAACCTCTATCCCTTGCGTCCGGCCCGCACGTACACTTGTGGCCGTCATGTCACCCATGCCATCGCATGCCCTACGGCCCGGCGCCCGCCCGAATTCCGGCGAGCGGCTGCGCGTGCTGGGCGTAGACCCGGCGGTCGCCGGAATCACCGGCTACGGAATCGTGGAATTCAAAGGCACCACGCCCCGCCTGGTTCGCTTCGGCTCCGTGAAGTTTCCGGCGCGCGCGACGTTTGCGGCGCGCCTCCGCGAAATCCATCAATTGATTGCGGGGCTTGTGGAGGAATTTGCGCCCGACGCCGTCGCCGTCGAATCGGTGTTCACGGCGCTGAATGTGAAGACGGCGCTGCGGCTGGCGGAAATGCGCGGCGTGGTGCTCCTGGCCGCGGCGCAAGCCCGGATTCCCGCGCACAGCTATTCGCCGCGGGAAGTGAAGGCGAGCGTCGCCGGCTTCGGCAACGCCTCGAAGCAGCAGATGCAGCAGATGGTCAGTTCCGTGCTCGGCCTGACCGCTTACCCGGAGCCGCCCGACGCCGCCGATGCGCTGGCCGTGGCGCTGTGCCACGCCCATGCGTCGAAGGCGCGCGAACGCATGGCGGCGGCCACATCGCTCGGCCGAGCGCCGCGCCGTACGCTTGGCCACGCATCCGGCCGCGCACTGCCACTCGCCGCCCGCACGGCCCCGTAGTTTCCAAATCCGGCGTCAATTCTTCTGCTTGTTGCGCTCTCCCAGGTATTCCACTTCCTTGCCTGTGTATTTTGTGATGGCGTCAAGAATGTCCTCGTAGTCCTTCTTGTCCAAGCGCAGAACCACCGTTCTGGGATCGTTTTGCTCGTGATAATCGATGTAGAGCCAGCGGCTCTTGGATTTGGAAAACATGATCATGGTCCCCGCGGCGACTGAGGCCACCATCACCGCGGCGCCCTGAGCAATGCGATGTTTCCGGGAGTATTCGTAGGAGACCCTGTCAATCTGGTCGTCCGGAATCGTGACGAATGCGCGATCGGCGGTCCGCACCTCGACATCCTTGTTGGTGTCACTGAAGATCAGAGTCGCCCGCGCCTGTTTTCCCTTGGCGTCCGCCAGCTTCACGTCGCGAAAGGAGGTTTCATCAGCCAGGCTGAAATGGACTGCCGCGAAGATCGCGAGAAAAGCAGGAATGATTTTCCTCATCTGTTTGTCTCCTCGAATCTTTTCTGCCTCGCTTGCCGATAGACAGCGAAGCGGCGGATCCGGCCCGGACGCGGATGGAGTTCGGGGAGAAAAGTTTTTGGAAGGGTCGTACCGCTTGGCTTACAAGTACCAAATCGGCGGATAATAGTCAAATTATAATATTTAACGCCTTATCGACTTTATTTATTTTACATACCCTGAATCAGACCATTAAAATGTTTCGACGGGATGCAACTCTCATGCCGGTTCTGGGCTCTACTATTATTGTTTTCAAGGGCTGCTTCCAAATGGGTGGTAAACTCAAAGCCTGTCGTGCCGTGGTTCTTTCGGCAAGCTTTCGCCTTCCTCTTGCCCCCTTCATAAGGAAGCGTTACTTTCGCGAAACTTCGGCGGGAACAGTCAAATCTGAATCCATCTTTGTGGAACTATATAGGTGCATCTGAGGGAATAACCGACATGCGACTCGCAAACAGGAAGCTATCATTCGTGGCGATTTTTGCCCTTTTTTCACCGCTAGTCGTGGCTGTTTCGGCGCAAACCAACAACGCCCAGCCGCGCATTACCCAAGCCGTGGACGAAACGAAGCTGACCGTGCTCCACGGGAATACTCATCCTCTTGCGCGCGCGGAGTTCGACCGCGGCGCCGCGCCGGCTGACCTCCCGATGGAGCGCATGCTGCTCGTTCTCAAGCGCAGCCCCGAGCAGGAGGCCGCGCTCGATCATCTCCTGGCTGAGCAGCAGGACAAGTCCTCACCGAACTACCACAAGTGGCTCACGCCCGCGCAGTTCGGCCAGCAATTTGGCCCGGCCGACTCGGATATCCGAACGATCACCTGGTGGCTTGAATCCCACGGCTTCCAGATCGGAAACGTTTCGAACGGGCGCACGGTAATCGAATTCTCCGGAACGGCCGGCCAGGTCCAGGAAGCATTGCACGCGCCGATTCACAGCTACGTCGTCAATGGCGAACAGCACTGGGCCAACGCGAACGATCCTTCAATCCCAACCGCGCTGACCCCTGCTGTCGCTGGCGTGGCCACGCTGCACGATTTTTACCCAAAGCCGCAGAGCCATATCCGGGGCCCGTTCCCGCGGTCCCAAGCCGCTAGCCAATCCACAGCTCGACCCCAGCTCAGCTTTGCAGCCACAAGTGCGTGCAGTTTGGTGCAATTCCTGGATCCCAATCTCACGTCGTACCTGACTGAGTGCTTTATGCTCGGTCCCGCCGACTTTGCCACGATCTACAATGTGCTGCCGCTGTGGAATGCCGGGATCGATGGCACCGGCGAAACGATCGCGATTGTAGATGACAGCAACATCAACCCCGAGGATGCCGCTACCTTCAGGACCATCTATGGCCTACCCCCGCAGAACCTAACCGTTACCGTCAACGGCACCAATCCGGGCTTGGCCGCTGATGAGAGTGAGGCCATTCTCGACGTGGAGTGGTCGGGTGCCGTCGCCCCGGGCGCAAATATCAATTTGGTGGTTTCGAAATCCACGAATGCCACCTTTGGTGGCGACCTCTCAGCCGTGGATATCGTGGACAATGATCTTGCTCCGATCCTGAGCGAGAGCTACGGCGCGTGCGAACCGGCTCTCGCCTCTGCATATACCGTCAATGGTGTTAATTATGCGAGCGCGAATGCGTTCTACAACAATACGTGGCAACAAGCGGCTGGAGAGGGCATCACAGTCATCGTGTCCTCCGGAGACAACGGTTCGGCGGCTTGCGATATTGATGTGATCACCGGTCCCCCTTCTCAGCCCGCCGTGAACGGTCTCCAAGTCAACGGGATTGCATCGACTCCATACAATGTTGCGGTTGGCGGCACCGATTTCAACGACCTGACAAACCCCACTCAATACTGGAGCTTGAGCAACAATGCGACTACGCTGGCGTCCGCTCTCGGATATATCCCCGAGACCACTTGGAATGACTCCTGCACGAACGCGATCTTCGTCACACTGGGCTTTGGTGCCAATGCCGAGGCTTCCTGCAACGATCATACAGGCACGCTTAAGGCGGACAATGTGATCATCCCTGTTGGTGGGTCGGGCGGCCAGAGCAGCGTGTACCCGAAGCCGGCGTGGCAGTCAGCACTCACACCGGCTGACGGCGCGCGCGATCTACCGGACATCTCCTTGTTTGCAGGTGACGGCACGATTTCTGCGAGTTTCTACTACTTTTGCGAGTCCGATCTCGTAAAAGGTAGTCCGCAGTGCAGCCTGAGCAGCCAGATTTTCGGCGCTGGTGGCACATCGGTCTCCACTCAGGCCTTTGCTGGGATGATGGCCCTTCTCGATCAGAAATACGAAGACAAACAGGGCCTCATCAACTCTCTGTTGTATCCTTTGGCAAAAGCGTCTGGGAATACATGCGTTTCCGCTGCGAACCCTGCGAGCACGTGCGTGTTCTACAACGACACCGCAGGTACGATAGCGATGCCTTGCAAGACCGGGTCGCCAACCTGCGTTACGAACGTTGGCGGAGACAGCGTTGGCGTCCTCTCCGGATGGGGCGCGGGGCCCGGTTACAATCTCGCCACGGGCATCGGCTCAGTGAATGCGGCCGCTCTTGTGAACGCATCAAACACCTGGGCGACCACCACGGCCGGCAACGACTTCACCGTGACACTCAACTCCCCGACTGTCACAATCCCCAACCCGGGCAGTCCCGGCATGGTGACACTAACTGTTCACCCGAATGGCACCTTTGCCGGCACCGTCACTCTGTCATGCACGACCACGCTGCCGACGGGTGTCACTTGTTCCGGTCCTAACGCAACCAGCCCCAATTGGACGAGCACGATTACATTCACGTCCACAGCTTCGGGCGCGCCGAGTCCGTCCAGCCGTCCCGTCCATTTTGTGTTGCCCGGCACCGTTGTGTCGGTTGCGCTGCTCTGCCTTTTTTGCATGGGCCTTCTGCTGCCTGGTTTGTGGAATGGAAAACGTCGCTGGAGCACGGCTCTCGCCCTCGTGGCTCTTGCGTTTGTATTCATGAGCGCCGCGTGCGGCGGCAGTGGCAGCGGTGGAGGTGGTGGTGGCGGCGGCACACCCCTTGGAAATACGTTTATAGAAATCACAGCGACCAGCGGATCGATTCAGCGCTCAGCTTCCGTGGAGCTCACGGTCAACTAAACCTATCGGACGATGATGCCGGCGTAGCCGACCACTTCTTCGCGGTCGCCGGTCACATCGCCGGAAGTGGCGTAGCGCACGAGTTGCGCTTCCTTCGCTCCGAGTTCGCGCATGGCGACGAGCATGGCCACCGTCGCCGCATACCCGCACATCGAAATTTCCTCGTTACGCACCGTGTCAAAGAGCCCGCGCGGATCGAGCGCCAGGATGCGGTCCATCGCGCGGCGGTCTTTTGCGCGCGTGATCGCGTCGCTCTCGTAATGGTTCATGTCCGAGCTGGCAATGACGAGCACGCGAGCGGCCTCGGCGCCAGCGGCCCGCGCGGCATGCGCCGCCACTACTTGCGCCACGCCGCGCCCCAGTTCCTCGATCGCGGGATAGCGGTCCGTCGCCAGCACCACGGGAACAAAGCGAAAGTCACCGGCCAACCGCTGCAGGAACGGAAGCTGCACTTCGAGCGAATGTTCCCGCTCGTGCGCCACGGCGTCCTCGCGCAGGCGCGGATAGGCGCGCGCGAGTTCCACGGCCAGAGCGGAATCGATCCGCGCCTCACCCAGGGGAGTTTGCCAGCTTCCCTCGGTGAGAATGGCCATCGGCTCACCCTGAGGAAAATGGCGCGGCCCCAGCAAAATCGAGCGCGCCGGAATTTGGAGCGAGGAATAAACGGCTCCGGCGACGTGGCCGGAATACATGTAGCCCGCGTGGGGCACCAGGCAGCCGCGCACTGGGATCTTCTCTGCGCAGGCAGGAGTGTATGGCCGGGAATATTCGTCCACCTGGCGGGCGAGCTCCCGCGGGTCCGAAGGGTAAAAGCGTCCGGCAACGGCGGGCGGGCGAATCATGGATTTTTTCGAGGCGCCGCGCGGCGAAGAATCAATGCGGCTTGGAAGGCTTGCCGTGAATTTCGAGCGCCACCGTCTGCCCTTGCTGGTAGAGGATCTTCACAGTATCACCGTACCGATAGCCGCCCTGCTGGATGATCTCCCTCATTTGCGCCTCGACGGCCGGCGCATAGGTGAAGGTGTGAATCATGCGCATGTCGCTCTGCTCGCGGACGACGATGGAGTGAACGTCCGCATGCACCACCTCCGCATTCAGCCAGATCTTCTTTTCCGTTTGCGCCGCGGGGGTGGGCGCGGGAGCAGCCCTCTTCGCGCCCAGCGGCGTGGCCATGATCGCCAGCCCCGCGGCAAGGGCGGCGCAGGCGGCGAAAATCCTACGGCTCTTCATCGAAGGAAATCTTCAAGGACTTCAGAAACTTGATGTCCTGTGCCGTGATTTCCACGCGGGACTCGGCCGGCTCTTCTTCCAGGATTTCCTCGTCCACGCTGATGTGCAGGGACTCGAGGAAGCGGCGGTCTTGGGAAGTGATTTTCGCGTCGTGTGCCGTGCGCCGCGCGAGGCCGATGGTAGCGTCGAGCTTGAGGACAATGTCGAAGCCCGCGGCGCGCACGCTCGAAATCGCTTCGGCGATGCGCTCGGAATCCGACACCGTGTCGTTGATCGCGTGTCCCAGCTCGCGCAGCAACTGCTTCATATGATCGTCGAGTTGCAAGGGCGCCACCTCCTGTGAACAGCCCTTCCTACCCTAATTCTAGGGCCGGGGCAAGCAGGAAACAAGGGCTCCGCGGGAGGCGCGAGCCCAGGCGGTTACTTACCCCGGGAATCTCTCGACGCGGGGGCGCCGGGCTCTTCTCCGAGCGGAGCCGCGCCACGACGAGACGAATTTGTCGGCACGTTCAGCCGGTCGCGATGGAAGCCTTCAGATACCTGGCCAAAAAAAGTAGGAATAGAACTAGAATCGGGGGCATGTCCGCAAGCCTGCCTGCCGTCCTGTGGCGCTCCACAAAGACGACGCTGCGCGTGCTTTGGCGCGCCGCGCGGCAGCTCTTCCACGAATCCACGGGAGCGCTCTTCGGGATCTGCGCCGCCTACGGCGCGTGGGCCGCCTGGCGGCAATGGAAACATCGCGTGGCCCTGTGGCTGATGGGTTTTGCAATCGTCTATGCCGTGATGATGACGGCGTTCGCGTGGGACGCCTTTCGACGCGCGCGGCGCGTCCGCTGACGGAATGAAACTGATACTTGCATCCGCTTCGCCCCGGCGCGCTGAAATTCTGCGCAACGCAGGGTTCGAGTTCAAAGTGCATCCGGCGCGTGTGGATGAAACTCGCTTCCCCGGCGAGAGCGCCGAAGATTACGTCCGGCGTTTGGCCGATGCGAAGGCCCGCCTTGCTGCGGAACACGCCGCTCCGAAACACACGCAGGCGATTATTATCGGCGCGGACACTGCGGTGGTTGCCGCGGGAGAGCTTCTCGGCAAGCCCAGCGGTATCGAGGATGCCAGGAGAATGCTGCGGCTCTTGAGCGGCAGAACGCACGAGGTGCTTACAGGCGTATCGGTGCTTCGCGTGCCGGAGGGCCCTTCGGCGGTTCATGTGGAAACGACGCGAGTCACGTTCCTCGAGCTTTCGAATCGTGATGTTGACGATTACATCGCTACAGGCGAACCCTTCGACAAAGCGGGAGCCTACGGAATCCAGGGAATCGGCGGAAGATTCGTGGCGCGGATCGAGGGCTGCTACTTCAATGTGATGGGGCTGCCGCTTGCGAGGGTCTTGTCTCTCATCCGGGCACTCGAATCGGAGCAAACGGCAGGCGCGTGAAAAGCCTGTCGCTCAATTCCCGGGAACTTCGAGCCGCTACTTTTTCTCTTCGGTCGAAGTGGAAGCCGGGGGATTTACCGGCTGAGTTGGCGGACTCGGCGGATTTGGCTGATCGCCGCGCATGCCTTCCTTGAATTCGCGGACGCCTTGTCCGAGGCCCCGCATCACTTGGGGAATCTTGGCGCCCCCAAAGAGAACGAGGATCACCACAGCGATGATGAGCAAATGCATGGGGCTGTCCCACATAGGGCACCTGCCTTTCACGCCCGGATTCGTCGAAGCCGGGCCCACCCGAACTTTCACGAAATCGAGCTAGGCGAGTATAACACGCTCGTTCCCGGCGCGGCGCTAGGTTGAGGCGATTTCTTTAACAATTTCGAGGGCTGCGTGGCGCGGATGGGGGGCTGCGGTGATGGGGCGTCCGACGACGAGATAGTCGGCTCCGGCGCGAATGGCCTGGGAGGGAGTTGCCACGCGTGACTGATCGTTTCGAGCGGCGCTTGACGGCCGCACGCCGGGGACTACGATCAAAAATTTTGGGCCGCAGGCGCGGCGAATGGCACCGACCTCGCGCGCCGAAGCAACCACCCCGTCAAGTCCGGCTTTTTTTGCAAGACGAGCGAGCGCCACGGCCCGTGATTGCGGCGATCCCACCATCCCCACGCGACGGAGCGCGGGGGCATCCAAACTGGTCAAAATTGTGACGCCCAGGAGCGCGGGGCGGCGCTTCCCGCTGCCTACGGCCTCGCGCGCGGCGCGCATCATGGCGATATCGCCTGAGGTATGCACGGTGAGGAACCGTACTTTCGGCAGCCGGGCCGCGGCGGCAACGGCCCCAGCCACGGTGTTCGGGATATCGTGGAACTTGAGGTCGAGAAAGATGCCGAATCCGAGGGCCGCGAGCTTTTCGACTGCCCGAGGCCCTTCGGCCGTAAAGAGCTGGCTGCCAACCTTGAAACAGCCGGCCACGCCCCGAAGTTGCCGCGCCAAGGCGCAGGCCGGCCCCAGGCGGTCAACATCCAGGGCGACGATCAGTTGTGATGAACCGAGGAGGGACGTGAGGGCACCTCAAGAAGCTCCAGGCGGACCTTTGCTACGCCGCGCTGGTCAAAGCCAAGTCTCCGCGCAACTTCATAGGAGACATCGAGTTCGCGGCCCTCGACATAGGGACCGCGGTCGTTGATACGGACCACCTGGCTGCGATGATTCCGGGTATTAACGACCCGGACGATAGACCCCAGGGGCAGGGTTGGGTGCGCGGCCGTGATGGCATTCATGTCGTAAATTTCACCGTTTGCGGTGGGCTGGCCGTCAAAATCTTCACCGTACCAGCTTGACGTACATTCCCAGACTGCCAGCGGCTTGGGCTGGCCTGAAGCGTTCGAGTTAACTTTGGAGGAGGTTTTAAGGAGGGTTGCCATTTGAGGAGGGTTGCTCACCTTCCCGACGGACGTAGGATTGACCGAAGGGGCGAGGACGAGCATACCCAGTCCTAAAAACACCGTCTCCAGAACAACAAATATCTTCGCTTTCATTTTCACCTAACCTTTTTTGAATCAGCAAATTATACTCTTTTGGGGACCGCTGAAGCAAGCTATTTACGCTTCCAAAGATCCCCTCAAGTTGCTGATTGTATTGACCTTTTCTTTCGTGCACCACATTTCGAGGGCCCCAACCAATCTCTCTGAAGCCCGTGGATCCTCAAAGTGTGCCGTTCCTACCTCGACCGCCGTGGCACCTGCAATTAGATACTCGGCCACGTCAGAAGGTGTCTCAATTCCTCCAAGGCCTAAAATCGGGATATTTATTACCCGACTGGCCTCGTATACCAACCTGAGTGTTATAGGTTTTATGGCCGCACCGGACAATCCACCCGTCGTACTGCCGATACGGGACCTTCGAGTGTGTGCATCTATACACATTGCTGGATATGTGTTTGCAATGACGACGGCGTCTGCTCCTTCAGATTCGCACGTCTTTGCCGTAAGTCCAATGTGTCCAATGTTTGGTGAAAGTTTTATCCAAAGGGGCCTCTTGGCGACTCTCCTGGCTGCCCGAACCACCTCGGCTGTAAGAACCGGGTCGGTACTATATTCGATTCCCCCCTTCTCGACGTTGGGGCAGGAGATATTCGAGCTCGTAGGCTGCTACCCCGGGGGCGTCTTCGAGGATCCGGATGACTTCAGCGTACTCGGAAATATTGTAGCCAAAGACGTTAGCTATGATTGCGGTGTCATACTGCCGAAGCTGGGGTAGCTTTTCGGCGACGAAGGCACGGACGCCAATGTTTTGCAGTCCGACGGCGTTGATCATGCCGCTGGGCGTATCGCATAGCCGGGGGGCCGGGGCCCCGGCCATGGGCTGCAAGGATAGACCTTTTATGGCAATCCCACCGAGGCGGTTCAAATCCACGAGGTGGGCAAACTCGACGCCATAGGCGAACGTGCCGCTGGCGGCGATAATGGGGTTTTTTAAGGAAAGGGTACCGACTGAGACTCGGAGGTCAACCCCCGAGTGCCGTTCAGAGACGCGTACCGGCTCGGGCGAACTCAACGAGCGTAGTCTATCATACGGGTCAAGTGATTCGGGGGAATATTGGAACGAATCGGCGCCTCGGAATTCACAGCGGTCTGTGCTAGGATGAGGCAGCCAATGCGTGTCGTCGAGAAAAGGCAACTCCTCTCCGCCGAAGAGATCGGCCGGACTCTCCAAAGACTGGCCCACGAAATCGTTGAAAAAAGCGGGGGGACGAAAGACCTTGCATTGATCGGGGTGCGCCGGCGGGGCGTGCCGCTCTCCGAACGCCTGGCGAAGATCATCGGCGGGGTTGCGCGCGTGGATGTTCCGGTGGGAACGCTGGATATCACGCTGTACCGCGACGATCTCTCGACGATCGGTCCGCAGCCGGTGGTGCAGTCCACGGAGATAGCCTTTCCCGTGGACGACCGCGACCTTGTGGTGGTGGACGACGTGCTGTACACGGGCCGAACGGCGCGCGCGGCGATGAACGGCCTTTTCGATCTGGGACGGCCGCGGCGGATCCGGCTGTGCGTGCTGATTGACCGCGGGCACCGCGAACTGCCCATCGAGGCCGCCTTCGTCGGCAGGACGGTGGAGACAAGCGATACGGAAATCGTGGAGGTACGCCTTCGGGAAATTGACGGCGAGGAGCGCGTGGTGCTGGTGGACCGCGTACCCTGAAATTTCGCCGGTGATTTCGGAGGCAGCAGCTTAAAGGGAGAAAGTGGTCCAGCGCCTGCAACACGTGCTCGGCATCGAGACTCTTAGCCTGGAGCAAATTTCTTTTATTCTGGACCAATCGAAGCCCTTCCAGGAATTCCAGCGTTATCCCCTGAAAAAACTGGCTACGCTGCGCGGTAAGACGGTGGCGCTGGCGTTTTTCGAGCCTTCGACGCGCACGCGGATCAGCTTTGCCACGGCCGCGGCGCGGCTGGGCGCGGATACGATGAGCCTGCAAGCGGAGTCGTCGAGCCTGAAGAAGGGTGAATCGCTGATTGACACGGTGCGCACGCTCGAGGCCATGCGGCCCGACGGAATCGTGATCCGGCACAGCTCATCGGGCGCGCCGGAATTCGTGGCCGAGCGGCTGGGCGTGCCGGTGATCAACGCGGGCGACGGGATGCATGAGCATCCCACGCAGGCGCTGCTCGACGCGCTGACGATCCGCGACCGCAAGGGGAAACTCGAGGGCTTGCAGGTGACGATCTTGGGAGACATTCTGCACAGCCGCGTGGCGCGCTCGAACATGCACCTGCTGGGAAAATTCGGCGCGAAGATCACGCTGTGCGGGCCGGCCATGTGGATGCCCGGAGAACTTGAGGCTCTGGCGCCCGGCACGCGGCGCGTGCCGCGGATCGAAGAGGCGCTCGACGGAGCGGACGTGATTATGGTGCTGCGCGTGCAGACGGAGCGCATTCACGAACCGGCTCTGGCGGCGGAAGAGTACATCCTCGGCTACCAACTGACGGCGGAGCGCCTGCGGCTCGCGCGTCCCGATGCGCTGGTGCTGCATCCCGGGCCGATGATTCGCGGCCTGGAAATCGATCCCGCGGTGGCCGATGGGCCGCAGTGCGGAGTGCTCGAGCAGGTGACGAACGGGCTGGCCGTGCGCATGGCGCTTCTCTATCATCTCACCGGAGGGGCGCCGGTGGACGCTCCGCATCCTGCAAAGGAACGATCGAATGCTGCTGATTAAGAACGGGCGCGTGCTCGACCCCGCGAGCAAAACGGATGCGCCGCTCGACATTCTGCTCGACGGCGAGCGGATCTCAAAAGTGGGTGCGAACCTTGCGGCGCCGGGTGCGGAAGTCTTCGACGCGAAAGGGTTGATCGTGGCGCCCGGGTTCATTGACCTGCACTGCCATCTGCGCGAGCCGGGGCAGGAAATGAGTGAAACAATCGAGACGGGAACGCGCGCGGCGGTGCGCGGCGGATTCACGGCCGTATGCTGCATGCCCAATACGTTGCCGGTGAACGACACGGCGTCGGTGACGCGCGGGATCGTGGAGCGGGCCGCGGCGGCGGCGAGCGCGCGGGTATGGCCGATTGGCGCGGCGTCGGTGGGAAGCAAGGGCGAGGCGCTGGCGGAGATTCGAGCGATGAAGGATGCCGGGATCGTCGCGGTGAGCGACGACGGCAAACCCATCGCAACGGCGCGCCTGGCGCGCCAGGTGATGGATTATTGCAACGCGCTCGGCCTTGTGGTGATTGACCACTGCGAGGATACGTCGCTGGCCGCGGGCGGCGTGATGCGGGAAGGGCCGCAGTCGGTGCGGCTGGGACTGAAAGGCATTCCGGCGGAATCGGAATCCATCTGCGCGGGGCGCGACGTGGAAGTGGCGGCGCTCACGGGAGCGCGGCTGCACATCGCGCACATGTCCACGCGGGGTTCGCTCGAACACGTGCGCGCGGCGAAGCGGCGCGGGCTGCGCGTGACATGCGAAGTGACGCCGCACCACTTCACGCTGACCGATGAGGACGTGCGCTACGATCCGAATTACAAAATGAATCCGCCGCTGGCATCGCGCGCGGACCGGGACGCGCTCGTCGAAGGCCTGGCAGACGGCAGCGTGGACGCCATCGCCACCGATCACGCGCCGCACCATCCCGGAAGCAAGGACGTGGAATTCGATCGCGCGCCCTTCGGCATCACGGGATTTGAAACGGCGCTCGCGCTGGCGCTCGGCGAGCTGGTGCACACCGGGCGAATCACGCTCATGCGGCTCGTGGAGCTATTTACCACCGGCCCGGCGCGCGTGCTCGGCATGGAGCGAAAAATCGCCGCGGGAGAGCCGGCCGACCTGACGATATTTTCAGCCGACCTCCCGTGGACGTTTCGCGCCGCCGAATCGGCGAGCAAATCGCGGAACACGCCGTTCGACGGCCGCGAGTTTCGCGGCGGACCGGTGGCCACGATTGTCGCCGGGCGCATCGCCTGGCGGCGTTCATTCGAGGCCCGCGCGGGGGATTAGGGGAACCCAGTGGAGGGACCCGCGCAAGGCGGAGTTCCAGGAGGGGTTCCCTCGGTCACGATGTTCCCTCGGGACGACGAGCCTTGTCGGCTCGTCGATTCAGTTGTCAAAGAGCAAAACTGTACGGAAATGACCCGCGTGGCGAGGACACCCGCTGCAGTCCGGCAGAATGTATCGGATGCCGAGCAATCGCCATCGAGGGACGTCCGAAGATGCGGCACGTCTCCACCAGCTTCGCAGGGCGCCAGAACCTAACTATGCGGATGAAGATGTGCCGATTCACCCGACCGACTAATGCGTTTTCCAAGAAGTTCGATAACCACTGGTGGTCTATCGCGCTCCATTACATGCACTATGACTTCTGCCGGATTCACCAAACGCTGCGCGTTACGCCCGCGATGGAAGCGGGGATTTCAGATCACGTCTGGAATATCGAGGAAATCGTAGCGATATTAGATAGCTCGCCGATGAAAGCAGCTTAGGGCCTTATATCAGTGGCCAGCAGGCAAGGCTAATGTTCTGCGATACAACAGATGGTCTGGGTCGAGCCATACTATGTAAAAAGTATCATCTATCAGGAGTCCATGAGCGCGCCAATCCTTCCAAGGAAACTCCGGCCATACAGCAAATTGCCATCCCTCAACATATCCCGCTTGATCTCGATCAAGCTCCCGAATGTTTTGAAACCCGTCAGGTTCAGTAGTCTGTTCAAAGACAATCATGTGCCTATGCTCAGTATTGTTCTCGTCGAGAAACTGATCAACCGTCCAGGTGCTAAATCGCTGCAGCATTGCGAACAGCTTGCAAAAATATTCAGCAGTGCATTTCGTAGAGTCGAATTTAGGATTTCTAGTGTCCAGGTGCTTAAAGGAAAAGCGGAGCGGCTTTTCGTTTACCGCCGCAGGCTCAATTCGCGGGATTAGGGCGCGTTTACTTTTCTTAGGCATGCAGACGCGATGAATAATAACGCTTCATCGAATCTTTTGGGATTACATTGTGGGATGATTCATCTGGCTCTAGCCCGATTCTGGCCTGCATCCACGGCTTTTCGGAGTGGGTCATGCGCTCAAGTTCATAGGCGTTATATTCTCCATACGCCTTCCAAACTTCATCGAGATGACGGCAGACCTCTGTAGACACACCTACAGTGTCGCCCCTTGGAATGGGACTCCACCGGCAAACACGGTAACGTCTGAATACTTGGGGCACTACCGGACCGTGTACCCATGCCTCAATTTCCTCATCGAACAATGGCTTCCGAAAGATCGCTAGATACCACGCTTGGGAGTAGTAGAGGAGCTTTTGAAGCTTTAGATTGCTGATGGGATCGTTTCGGTCATGGGATAGATTAATGAGGCCCTCAGCGACGCGATCTGCGGTGCTAGTCGCCATAAAAACCTCCGAAAATCTCTCCAAACTATTGGACAATGATTCTACCACTCGTGTCAAGAGCTTCGAGTAATTGCCGTGCCAAATTTGGCAGCACATTAACCTACTCCGAGTCAAAATGAGTCACTACCCCTTGCCGGAGGGTTCAGGTTCGCTCTACCTTCGATAAGTCAGCGTGAATTCCAGTCGGCGCCCCCCTCGTTTTGTTGCGATTAGAACAGGTCCCCATCGTTTATTTTCATTGAGTTACGGCGATTTCTATTTCCCGTAGTTGCGATTAGAATTTGGATCCGCCTTCGCCCGTCACGGTAGGCACGGCCGCCGGAAAGAGAGAGCGGGCTTCGGCGGACAGGGAGAAACTGGACGCAGGAGAGTCCCTGTGAAGCAGGTGCCTCGATGTTTCGAGCCTCCGAGTGTGTCGTCAAGGACGCACACGTCCTTTCCTCCCGTTGCGTTGCGATTCTAAGGTTGAGCGCGTCAGCGGGTCTGGCGCGAGCAACAAAGCCAACCCATTGTAGCATATGTATACTTATATGTCAAGGCAATAGTAGAGGACCTATAGCGATCTGATTTTAAAGGGAATGCGCCCGCAGCCGTTTTGCCTTTTAGGGGCTGTGTTTTGCCGGCTCCGCTACTGGCTTGAAGCAGCCGATGCTCACGCCATAGGCCGGGATTGCCCTATTTCGCGAAATGCAGCGCCCTGCCATAGCAATTCTCCGGCTAGGCTCGCTTAGAGATGTCGCTAGCAGAATCAAAAAAACCAAGACGCCCTTCTACGATTCGAGGCGGCCGCTACGGGGGCAAAGACAAAGGCTTTTTATTGGGGGTGCTGAGGAGAGGAGCGGGCGGGCCAATCTTGCTGGGCGAATTCGACGCCCCAGAAGTGAGGGGCGGGGGAGAGGAATTCGACGCCGACGCGCGTGCCTTTTTCGCAAGCATCGCCCAGATAGACGACGCGGCATTCCTGATCCTCTTCGGTGATCGGATTGGCAAGGACGAGCTGGGCGCCCACTTCGAGTGGAGTATGAAGATAGAGCAGGCCGCCGTGGGCGTTAACGACGATGGTTTCGCTGTTCTCGCGAAAATGGCGGCCCTGTGAGTTTTTGCCGGCCGCGCTCACATGGATGCGCGTGAAGACGCGTGAACTGCGTCGAGGGCTACCGGTGAGAGTCGTCGCCATGGCTAAGAACAATCGTGCAATGCGCGGGGTTAGGAGTCAACGGCGCGAAATCAAGGCGTGCCCAAAACGGTAGTTGCGTTCGGGGTGGGGGATTTGATTATGGGGGAAGGATGGGCGCAAGAATTAGCGTGGGAGCAGGTTCATTTTCTTGGTTTTGCAGGCTCCGCTACTGGCTTGGAGCGGCCGGACCTCGCGCCATAGGTTGCAGTTGCAGTATTTCGCGAAGAAGCAATAGCCTGCCATAGCAGCGCTCCCGCTGAGCTAGCTCGGAGATGTCGCTAGCGAAAAAGAAAAAGCAAGATGCCCGCCTAGAAACCGAGGCGGCCGCTACAAAAGTAACAGCAACGTCAAAAACAGAGGCAAGAGGATGGAACTGATCGAATACATTGAGTCGAGGCGGGAAGAAAATTTGAAGGAGCTTGAGGAGTTTCTGCGGATTCCGAGCGTGAGCGCGCAGAGCGAGCATAAGGCGGACATCGAACGGGCCGCGCGCTGGGTGGCGGAAAAGCTGCGCTGGGCGGGCCTGGAAAATGTGACGATCACGCCGACGAACATGCATCCGCTGGTTTATGGGGAATCGCTGGGCGCCAAGGGAAAGCCGACGATTCTTTTTTACGGGCATTACGATGTGCAGCCGGCCGAGCCGCTGGAATTGTGGACGAGTCCGGCATTCGAGCCCGCGGTGCGCGACGGAAATCTTTTCGCGCGCGGCTCGGCGGATGACAAGGGGCAGGTACACATCCACATCAAGGCGCTCGAAGCGCTGCGGAAGGTTTTCGGAAAGCTGCCCATCAACGTGAAGGTGATGATCGAAGGCGAAGAGGAAGTGGGAAGCGTGAACCTGTGGGAATTCGTGCGTGGAAACCGCGAACGGCTGAAGGCGGACGCGCTGGTGGTCTCCGACACGTCCATGCTTGCGAAGGGCGTGCCTTCGATCACCTATGGGCTGCGCGGCTTGAACTATTATCAGATCGAGATTATGGGGGCGAGGCAGGATTTGCACTCGGGAGTTTTCGGGGGCGCGGCGCCGAATCCGATCACCATCCTGGCGGAAGTGATTGCCAAGCTGCACGACCGGAATTTCCGCGTGGCGATACCGGGATTTTATGACGACGTGGCGGCGCTCTCGCGGCAGGAACGCAAGGCGCTCGCGTCGCTGCCGTGGAAGGAAAAGGAATTTCGCAGGACGGTGGGCGCGCCGGGCCTCGGTGGCGAGAAGGGTTACACGATCATCGAGCAGCTTTGGACGCGGCCTACGCTTGAACTGAACGGCATTTGGGGCGGGTATACGGGCGAGGGCGCGAAGACGGTGATTCCGTCGAAGGCCTACGCGAAATTTTCCATGCGGCTGGTGCCGGATCAGGACCCGGCGAAGATTGCGAAGCTGGTGGAGCGGCAAATCCGCAAGCTGCTGCCGAAAACGGTGGATTGCAAATTCGAGGTTCTGAGCACGGGCAAGGCGTGGGTGGCGGCGTATACGCACCCGATTTTTCAGAAGGCGATCCATGCGCTGGAAGCGGGGTTCGGGAAGCGGGCGGTGTTTATTCGCGAGGGAGGCTCGATTCCGTTCGTGACGCAGATGCACGACACGTTCAAGGTGCCGTGCGTGCTGATGGGATTCGGGCTGCCGGACGAGAATGCGCACGCGCCGGATGAGCACATCGCGCTCGAAAACTATTTTGGCGGAATCAAATCGGTGGCGCTCTTTTACCAGCGATTGGCGGACGCGTAGAGGGCCGCGAAGCGGGCGGCGCGGGCGACGGAGGAAAATCCCGATTTACCGGGCTTTTTCGGCGTTTTCACTTGCGTTCACCGTGCGGGACGGCTATAGTTCCCCGCGGTATCCCGAGACACCGGGGCCCCAAGCAATCACAACCTGAGGAGGCGAGAGAAATTCGATGGCAACTCCCTTGAGCAAATCAAAGATTATTGCGCACATGGCGGATAAGGTGAGCACTCCTGAAAAGCCGGTATCGAAGAAGCAGATCGTGGCTTTCTTCGACGAGTTATTCAAGCTCGCGGTGAAAGAGGCCAAGAGCGCAGGCAAATTCGTAATTCCCGGCATCGGGCGCGCGGTGAAGGCGCATCGCAAGGCGCGCATGGGCCGCAATCCCGCGACGGGCGAAGCGATCAAGATCAAGGCGAAGACGGTGGTGCGGTTGCGCGCGGCAAAGGCGTTCAAAGACGCGGTATTGAAGTAGCGCGATCGAGCACAGAGATTCGCAGTCCAACCCCCAGGCACGGCCGGTCCCGCAAGACGCGCGAGAGGCCTGGGGGTTTGTCTTTTCATGCGCGCGGCTGCGGCTCGCGGAGAAAAGTGCGAGGCGAGGTGTGGATGGCGCTGTGCCGAGCGGCAGCCGCAGCCTCGGCGTTCCCCAGAAGGAACACGAGACGGCAATGCCATGCCGCGGAGGCGTCCCCAAAAGCAGGCCATGATGCGTGAATACTCGGGCCTTCTCACCGATCTCTACGAACTGACGATGGCGGCGGGGTATTGGCAGACAGGCTTCGACGCACGCGCCACGTTTGAACTCTTCGTGAGGCACCTGCCTCCGCACCGGAATTACCTGGTGGCCGCCGGGCTCGAACAGGCGCTCGATTTCCTCGAAAACGTAAATTTCACGGCGGACGAGATCGCCTATCTGCGCAAGCAGAGCGTATTCCGCGGCATCCGCGAGGAGTTTTTCAGCTACCTTGGAAAATTCCGGTTCAGCGGGGACGTGTGGGCCATGCCCGAGGGGACGCTGCTGTTTCCCGGAGAGCCCATGCTGCGCGTGACCGCGCCGATTATCGAAGCGCAAATCATGGAGACGTATCTGCTGGCGACGCTGGGCTATCAGACGATGATCGCGAGCAAGGCGGCGCGCGTGGTGGCGGCGGCAGCGGGGCGTCCCATTGTGGATTTCGGGGCGCGGCGCGCGCACGGGAGCGAGGCCAGCGTCTGGAGCGCGCGCGCGGCGGCCATCGGAGGGTGCGCGGGGACGTCGAATGTGCTGGCCGGGCTGCGGCTGGGGATGAAAATTTACGGCACGCAGGCGCATTCCTGGGTGATGGCGCACGAGGAGGAGGCGGAGGCGTTCAGGCATTTTCTGGACGCGTTTCCCGAGGATTCCGTGCTCTTGCTGGACACCTACAACGTGCGCAATGCCGTCGAGGAGATTATCGCCATGGGCCGGAAGCCGGCGGGGGTGCGGCTCGATAGCGGCGACGTCGCGCGGGACAGCCGCTGGGTGCGGCGCGAGCTGGACCGCGCCGGATGGAAGGACGTGAAGGTGTTCGCGTCGGGCGATCTGGACGAATACAAGATCGCCAAGCTCGTGGCTGGTGGCGCGAAGATAAACGCCTTCGGAGTGGGAACCGCGCTGGCCACGCCGGGCGACGCGCCGCAACTGAGCCTGATATACAAGCTGGTGGAAGTGGAGCGCGGGGGAAAGGTGCGCGAGGCGGCGAAATTCAGCCAGGCGAAGGTGACGTATCCGGGGCGCAAGCAGGTGTATCGTCACGCGCGCGCGGGGGGCGAATTTGCGTACGACCGAGTGGCGCTCGAGGACGAGCCAGCAAACGGCGCGGAGGCGCTGCTCGTGGAAGTGATGCGCGGCGGCCGGCGAGTGGCTCCGGCGGAATCGCTCGGCGCGCTTGGCGAGCGGTGCGCGGCAGGCCTTGCGTGGCTGCCGCGCCGCTATCGCCGAATCGATCGCACGGCGGCCTATCGCGTGCGTTACAGCACGCGGCTCGAAACCATGCTCGATCAGATGCGGCGGCGCGTGCGGCGCGCCACGGCAAAATAGTCGGGAAGGGGTACGAAGGAAGGGCGAAATATGGCTCCATGGAAAATTGTTTTCTGGGAAGTGGACGTGCAACTGGATTTTATGCTGCGCGGAGGAAAGCTCTACGTTCCCGGCGCGGAAAAAATCATTCCGAACATCGGGCGGCTGGCGGACGCGGCGCGCGAAGGGCGCGCCTTTCTGGTATCGAGCTGCGACGCGCATGCGGCGAACGATGTGGAATTCAAAAAGTTTCCGCCGCACTGTGTTCGCGGTACTCCGGGCGCGCGAATCCTCGCGGAAGCCATGGCCGGGGATGCGCTGCGCATTCCGAACGATGCGTCATTTCGCTTGCCGGAGGATTTTTCGGGCTACACGCAGGCCATAATCGAGAAGCAGACACTCAACGTGTTCGATAATCCTCACGCGGGGGCGCTGGTCGAGGGGCTGGGTGGGGGCACGGAGTACGTGGTGTTCGGTGTGACGACGGAATACTGCGTGGGGCTTGCTGCGAGAGGGCTCGCGGAGCGCGGGCGCAAGGTTGCGGTGGTGGAAGACGCGATTGCCGCGCTCGATGCGGAAGCTGGCCGGCGAACTCTCAAGGAATTGCAGGCGCGCGGCGCGCGGCTGATTTCGACCGAGGAAGCACTGGCGAATCTCCCCGCCAAGGCAAGCTAGCGCGGCGAATGGAAAATTTGCTCGCGAAAGTTTCGGGCCTCAGGGGCTAAAGCCCCCTAAATAGAGGCGGCTTAATGTCGAAGCTGAAGCTCCGACCCCCTAAAAACCGTGCAACGAATTTCCGACTCAGGACGCTAGGAAGCGTTCACTTCGCCAGGCTTCACAATCTTGTCGTAGAGCCACATGAGGATGGCGGTGAGAATTCCAATCGCAGTGACGACCCACCACATCTCGCGAGGTTTTTTCAGGACTTCCCCGAACTCGTGCAACAGATAGCCGCCGAGCTTTCCGGCGATGAAATAGCCGATGGCGATGGGAAGAAAGGCATAGCCCATATAGAGACCCTGCTCCGCCGGCGGGGCCAGCCGCGAGATGTACTCGTAATAGCGCGGCGCCTGAATGATTTCGCCCAGCGCCACGATGGCGAGCGCTGCGACGACGGTCCATATGGCGGGATGCAATGCGATGGGGATCCACGCGATGCTCGAAACGAAAATTCCAAGCGTGAGCGCCGGGAACACGGGAATTTTCCGCGTCACATAGCTCACGGGGATTTGAAGGCAGATGACGGTGAGCGCGTCCGTGGCAAGCATGGCGTCCACGGGGGTGCTGGGATTCATATATCCGCGGACAAAGAGCGGCACTGAAATAAATTCCTGCCAAAAAAGCACCCAAAAGAGCGAATAGATCAGCAGGAACAGAACGAAGCGGAGGTTCGAGAGCACCACAAACATATTTCGGAGCGCGGCCCCGATGCTTTCGACCGGCCGGCCACCGGAGCGGGCCGGCTCGCGGTAGAAAAAGAGCATGACCCAAAACATCAGGAAGACGCTGAGGGCGGACATGCGAAACACATTCTCAATTCCAGCATGTCGCCGCACCAGCGACGCCAGGATCGGCCCGAGCATTCCGCCCACGTTGACGAGCGTGTAGTAAATCGAATAGCCGACGGAACGGACATTTTCCCGCGAAGCGCGCGCAATCGTCCCGGCGACGCACGGCTTGACCACCGACGGTCCCAGGGCCGAAAGAAACAGGATCGGGCCGGCCAGCCATCCGGGATTGATGGCGCCTCTGAGCGGCGCCATCCAGGGCGCCGCAAGCGAACCAAGCAAAAAATATCCGACGGACGTGATGGCGTAGGCGAAGAGCAAAGCGCGGCGAAATCCGAAGCGGTCCGCGAGAGTTCCGCTCAGCACGGGCAGGAACCACGCCACGAAGCCGAAAAAGCCTATCAAGCTCGTGGTCTGCTGGACAGACAGTTTCAAGTTTTCGTGGAGATAAATGGCGAGGACGGCGAGCGCGCCGTAATAGGCGAGCCGCTCGAAAAGCTCCGTAACATTCGCGACCCAGAAGGAGCGCTCGAAGCCGGAGAGGATATCGCTCGAGCGGCGTGCAAAACTCAAAGAGGATTCTCCCGTTGCCGATGAGATGCGCGAGGTGGGAGGCGGCACGTCAAGCCGCGATTGTAGCGGAAGCAACGGCCACGCGCCGTTGATTTTTGGGTTTGCGGGGTTGGGAGAAGCCTATGTGAATGAGCTTAGCGCTCAGGCCGCCACCGCCGCTTCCGGGTGCAAGCTCTTGTAAGTGGCGAGAGCCATGGCGCCCAATCCCCAGATGATGACGAGGAAAGTGATCCAGCCGCCCAGATAAGGCAGCATGCGCGCCACGCGCAAGATGGCAAGTCCCAGAGCTAGCCTACCCAGCGCCGCGCCGGTTCCCGCGTTTGCGCCCAGCAGCTTTTCGCCAAGCCAGGAGCCGACGAAAACCTGCGCGGAATAGAGGGCGATCAGATAGAGCAAGAGGATGGCGATCCCGAGGCCGAGTCCCACGATCGTGATACAGGCGATCAATGCGGCCACCGGAGTGGCAACGAGGAGCAGGAAGCCGATGCCCAGGCAGGGGCCGGCCTTTTCGCACGCTTTCTCCGCGTCGGTGAAAAATCCGGGAGCGAGCAACAGCAATACGAGGCCGAACAAGAAGCTCGCACCCCAGAGAAGCGTCCGGTGCCAGTAATATGCAACGTGAGCATAATCCGGGCCGTGCTTGCCGATTGTGGTGATGATCGGAGCCGCCAATTTAGAGTTGGGGGAAATATCCGGGTGACCGCCGCCCACGTATTTCATTTGGCCTTTGATCTCAGCTGTAGGGCCGATGGCGAGCTGGCGCGCTTGGATCGTGGCGTCGCTGCGCAGAGTGCCATTGATCTCGAGCAAGCTGGCATGGGCGAGGACGTCGCCCGCAACCTCGCCATCGAGGTCGGCGTTCTCGGCCGAGAGCGTGAGTGTTCCCCCGATCTTGGCATTGCCCGCTAAATGCATCGTCTGGGCCGAGACGGTCACGTTCTTCCCAATGGCCCCGTTGAGCGAAAGGGTTTGAGAAAAGGAACGCACGTTTCCATCCACAGTGCCGTCAACGCGGAGATCCTGCGCGAAGCAAAGGATGTCGCCTTTCACGTGCCCATTCACGGTGACGCTCTGGGACCATACGATCAGATCCCCGTCCACGGTTCCATCAATCTGCGTGCGAGGGGCGAATACAGTGAGGTCGGTTTTCACCTCCTGTCCCGCCAGAAGCGTGTAATTCGAGTCGGCGTGTTGCACTTCCGCCGCCCTGGCCGCCGGAGGCAGTCCGAGCGCGCAAAGGACCGCGGCGATCATGGCTGTGGCGGGCACGAGGCTCCGCCAGTGGCGCCGCAGGAGCCCAATAACAATCGTTCCCAGAGTCGCTGTGGCCAAGAATTCAATCATGTTTAGCACTTCGTCCCATCCTTTCCAGAAAGCACCGTTGAAGAGAAGCGTGGTGAGGAGACTCCCTTGCGTGAAGCCGGCCTGAGCCGCCTGCGCGAGCCATGGCTCGACGAAGGCGCTCCAAAACGTGCCGGCGCCGGCGACGGTAAGTCCGAACGCCGCAATCCATCTCCACGGAGCGGCGATACGCCCGGGTGCCGCGAGCAGGCGCGCCGGAAGCGGTTCGTCTTGCGCCGTGAGCGCTTCGCACAGCCAGACATTTTCATTTTTGAGGGCGGCGAGGAGTTCGCGGCAGCCGGAGCAACCGGCCGCGTGCTTCGAGAGCTCCTGCGCGCTCGAAGCATCGAGCTCTCCATCGAGAAAAAGCAGGGCCTTGATCTCGTCAAGATGTCCATCGAATTGGCTCATAGATTTCTCCCAGCGAGGGCCGCTTGCGCGCCGCCCTGGCTGAACACCTCACGCAATTGATGCCGTGCGCGCAAGAGCAGCACGCCTACAAGCGCTTTGCGGACGCCCAATGTATCGGCGATTTCGTCGTAACTCATTTCCGCGTAGTAGCGCAGGACAAGGGCCATGCGCGCGCGGTCGGGAAGTTTGGCCAGGGCCGCGCGTACCTCGCTGCTCGTGTGTTCGGCTTCGATGCGTTCGAGCTGGCTCGGACCGGGTTGCTTGAGCGGAAGCGCCTCTACATCGGCGGTCTCGAGGTCCTGGCGTGTATGCCGGCGGCGCAGCGTGTCCCAGCAGTGATTGCTCGCGACCTTATAGAGCCACGCGAGGAACGGCCGCGATGAATCGTACGTGCCGAGCTTCCGCCGCACCTTCATGAAAATTTCCATGGTGGCGTCTTCCGCGTCCTCGCGCGCCGGGAGCGCCCGTCGGCAAAAGCGGAAAATCGCCGGAGCGTGCCGGCGATAAAGCTCGCCCCAGGCGTCCGAATCGCCCGCCCGGACCTGGGACAGCAACTGCGCCAATTCCGCGTCGCTCATCGCTCCGGCCGTCTTACGTAGGTCCATTGGTTGATACGCACAGCGCGGCCCGTATATTTCACGAGTATCACATGGCGGCCGGCCAGCACCCGAAAAAACAAAGGCGCGGCATGGCACGCCGGAAGCCCCGTGAGACGGTCTGCTATACTCGCTTCGAGTTCGCTACTGGCCAAGCAAGCCGGCGGCGCGAAGCCAACCTGTATGTCCGCACAAGAGCCAAAACGCCTCTTCCTGGTTGACGCGATGGGCTACATCTTCCGCGCGTTTTACGCTCCGATGGACCGCTTGCAGACTTCGGCGGGAGTGCCGACGAAGGTGCCGTATTTGTTCGCCACCATGATGCGACGGCTGCTCAAACACAAAGAGCTGCGCCCGGACTACGTGGCAGTGGTATTCGACGTCTCCGCGCCCACGTTTCGCGACAAGCTTTTCGCGTCGTACAAAGCGCAGCGGCCGCCCATGCCGCCCGATCTCAGCGTGCAACTGCCGTTCGTTCGCCGGTATTGCGAGGCCATGCGGCTGGCCATGCTCGAATATCCCGGATACGAGGCGGACGACGTGATCGGCACGCTGGCGCACCAGGCGGCCAAGCAAGATCTCGATGTCTTCATCGTCACGAGCGACAAGGACCTGATGCAGCTTGTCGGCGGGCGCGTGCGGCTTCTGAACCCGGCCAAGAATGATCTCGTCATTGACGAGCAGAAGGTCGAGGAGATCATGGGCGTGCCGCCGGGGAAAGTGCCGGACGTGATGGCGCTGATGGGCGATTCGATCGACAACATTCCCGGGGCGCGCGATCCGAACGATAAGCCCGCCCCGGGCGAGCGGCGCAAGGCGGGCATCGGCGAAGTGGGCGCGCGGCAATTGATTCAGCAGTATGGCAGCGCGGAAGAAGCCTTGCGGCACGCCGGCGAGGTGAAACGAGCGAGCTACCGCGAGGCGCTCGAAAAATACGGCGAGTTCGTGCAAGCTGAGCAAGCAGCTTGCCACCATCCCCACGACGCGCCCGTGCCGCTTTCGCTCGAGGCGCTGCGGATCGAAGAGCCGGACGTGGCCGCGCTGCGGGAGCTTTACACTGAACTGGGATTCACTTCCCTGCTGCGCGAGATCGCTCCCGTTGCGGGCGGCCGCGAGACGGATTACGCAGCGCTCGATTCACCTGCCGAGCTGCGAAAATTTCTCAGCTCGATTCCCCGCGGCCACGCCGCATCCCTCTGGCTCGCGCTCGACTCCGAAGATCCGGACGAGCAGGGCTTTGGGAGCCGAGTGCTCGGAATTGAGGTGTCGACGAAGGCGGGCGAGGCTCGCACGGCTGCGAATGACGCCGAAAACAAGGCGCTCGCGGCGATGAAAGAATGGCTTGCCGCTCCGAAGCCAGCCAAAGTGGTCCACGATCCCAAGCTCGTGCATCTCCTGGCTGCGCCGGATTCCGCGGGCGATGCGAAAGCTGTGTCCGGAATCCGCGATGCCACGATGCTCTATTCCTATCTTTTGCGGCCCACGACGGCCAACCACGCGTTCCCCGAAGTCGTGCTCCGGCATTTGAATCGCACGCTTTCCGGGGCGGCGGGCGAGCGCGCCGATTTTCTCCTGCGCTTCGCGCCAGCGCTGCGCGCGGAAGTCGAAAAGCAGGGCCTCATCGAGCTTTACGAAAAAATCGATCTTCCGCTTGCGCCCGTGCTGGCGCGCATGGAGGCCGCCGGCATTCGCGTGGACGCGGAGGAGCTGGACGTGATTTCCGCGAAGGCGCAGGAAGAAATCGCCAAGCTCGAAAAGAGCATCTACGCTCTTGCCGGATTCGAATTCAAAATCGATTCGCCGCAGCAGCTCGCCGAAGTCCTCTTCGACAAGCTGAATTTGCAGCCGCCGCGCAGGAGCCGCGCCAAAGCTCGCTCGACCGCCGCGGAAGTGCTCGATGAATTGGCGCTGGTGCACGAGCTGCCGAAAAAAGTGCTCGAATATCGCGAGCTGGCAAAACTGAAATCCACCTACGCCGACGCCTTGCCGCGGCTGATCCATCCCGCGACGGGGCGCCTGCACACGCGCTTCAGCCAGACCGGCACGGCGACGGGCCGGCTCAGCTCGTCGAATCCCAACCTGCAGAATATTCCCGTTCGGACCGAGCTGGGGCGCGAAATCCGCGCCGCGTTTGTGGCTCCGCCGGGCCGCCTGCTTCTTTCCGCCGATTATTCGCAGATCGAGTTGCGCATCCTGGCGCATCTTTCCGAGGACCCTGTGCTCGTGGAGGCGTTTCGCCGCGGCGAGGATATCCATTCGCGGACGGCGCAGGAGGTGTTCGGCGTGGCGCCCTTCGCGCAGACGCCCGAGCATCGCCGCGCGGCCAAGGTGATCAACTTCGGCGTGATTTACGGGCTTTCGCCTTTCGGCCTGGCGCAGGAGCTGGGGATCGACACGAAAGAGGCCTCGAAATTCATCGCCGCGTATTTCGAGCGCTACAGCGGCGTGAAAAAATATCTCGACCGTCAGATGGCCGAAGTCCGCGAGACAGGATTCACGCGGACGCTCTTCGGGCGCATCCGGCCGATTCCCGAAATCAATTCGCCGCAGCCGAATCTGCGCAACTTCGCCGAGCGCACGGCCATGAACACGCCGATGCAAGGCGCCGCGGCCGACCTCATCAAGCTGGCCATGATCGAACTCGACGAGCTCCTGGCGGACGGATTCGAATCGCAAATGATCCTGCAGGTGCACGATGAATTGCTATTCGAAGCGCCGGAGAAGGAAATCCCCCGGCTCACGAAACTGGTGAAGGAAGTGATGGAGGGCGCGCGGAAATTGCGCGTCCCGCTGCTTGTGGATACCAAGGTGGGGCCGAACTGGCGCGACATGAAATGAGGCCGCATTCCGTGCATTCTCCGTGTTAATGTTTTTTTGCAAAAGGCAGCAGCGAGGGAGGTGAAGACATGGATCACCCGGAAGGTTTTTTGAATCTGGTAAAGGACGCCAGGAAGCGGATCAAGGAGGAGAATTTCCGCGAAACCAAGAAGAGGCTCGACGCCAGCGAAAAAATAATTCTCGTGGACACGCGCGAGGACAGCGAATGGGCGCGCGGCCACATCCCCGGCGCGATTCACCTGAGCAAGGGCATCATCGAGCGCGACATCGAAAGGGCCATCCCCGACAAGGAAGCGGCCATCATTCTCTATTGCGGCGGCGGATTTCGTTCCGCACTGGCCGCGGATAATTTGCAGAAGATGGGCTACCGCAACGTCATCTCCATGGACGGCGGCTGGCGCGGTTGGACCGAAGCCGGCTTCCCGGTGATCAAGGATTAAAGCTATTTCTTCTTTTCAGGAGGCGGGGCCTCGCCTGTTGGTTTCGGCGCTGACGTCGGGACTGGAGCCATCGGAACCCCGCCACGACCTTTTTCTAGCGGGTTCCCGGGCACCGGAGTCATGCCGAGGGCATTCCTACCATCGAATGCAAGTGACCGCCCGTGTTGTTGAGCACTTTCGGGGACGGGAATTATGCCAGCTGGTTTTTCTTCGTCATGCGTCTTCTTCATTAAGTCGATCTCCCAGAAATCGCCTCAGTCTTTTTTTGGGGGTGTAGGGATCGCAGGCGGTGGTGCCGCAGGCTTTGGAGCAGGCTGCGCGGGCACCGGAGTCATGGATACTCCCCCTCTACCCTCTTGCAATTTTCGGCTGCATTCGTCATGCGGCATTTTTGAGTACCCCTCTACGTTCGCAACTGCGAAAACAATCGTGCAGGCTAGAGCCAGGACAAAAAGTCCGCCTGCAACCATTGTACACCCGGTCAGAATTTTAGAAAACTTGCCTCGTTTATCTCGATACGAGTCGTCCGCATCGATGTAGTATTTCCCGCAGTTCACGAGAAGTTCTTTCTGCGTCTCGATGGCAATCTGGAAGGAAACAACCGTGGTTAAAATGCAACCGGCGAAAGCAACCCAAGAGGAATACAACAGCCAGAGCCAGGTCGCTTGTTGCAGAGGCACGATGTCCTTGATGAATGCGATGGACAGCCCTAGCGCACCGCTCGAAAGAGTCAGCAAGCTCTGGTCGTAGCTGTCAGTGCTGCTTTGGATGTCTTGCCAGGCTTGTTTTTTGTGGTCGTTGTATAGTTCCCACCTGAGTCGGTCTTCAGGGTTTGATAGGTCCATGCTATCGATCCTGCCCGGTGAAAAATGTGTACTGATCGCTCCCGACGAGATTAACGCTGGCGAGTTCGCGGGTCAAACCTTGCAAGAGCGATTGCGGGGTGCGCCCAGTGAGTTCCCGGAAGGAGAGTTGGCTGGGGCGGTTGGACTCGAACCAACACCGTCCTCATTAACAGTGAGGTGCCCTACCAATTGGACCACGCCCCAACTCGGTTTCGGGATGACTCCCTATGAATTTACACGAGTTTGGCCCCGACTTTAAGGCCCATCCGAAATCTTTTTTTAAGCGTAGGCTTTCGTGCAGTTTGCGTCGAATCGGCGCGCACCCCCGCCGCATAGTTCCGAGGGGTGGAGGGGACGCAAGCGGGGGTAGGTGGCCGGGGAAGGAAGCCGGCCCAGCCCGCAATCCCCTAAAGGGATCCTCGGCTTTCCTTCCCCTGACCCTATAATGCAGGGCACGCCAGGAACCAAATTCAAGCTATTGACATTGTTAGACTTCGATTCGGCGTTACAGGTAAAATGTCCTCACGCCCAGTAAAAATTCCGGCACCTGGCGGGGCAGGCCGCAGGCTACCGCGATCCATGTATCTCCGGGGGCCGCAAACGCCCGGCCTCGAATGCTGGACTTGTCGGGAAGGGCTGCCTACAGTAGAGTTTTGTTCGCACCAAGAGGGCCCAGCATGAAAGTGCCGGTCATTGATTTGAAGGCGGAATACACGGAGTTGCGCGCCGAAATTCTGGCCGCGCTCGACCGTGTGGGCGAGAAATCGGCCTTCGTTCTGGGGGAAGACGTCGAAGCCTTCGAGCGCGAGTTCGCGGACTTTTGCGGGACGCGACACTGCGTCGCGCTGAGCACGGGGACGGCGGCGCTGCACGTGGGCTTGCTGGGGTTGGGTGTCCAGGCGGGGCACGAAGTCATCACCAGCCCGAATACGTTTGTTGCCGCCACCGAGGCGATCACCTATTGCGGCGCCGTGCCCGTCTTCGTAGACATTGACCCCGCGACAGCCAACCTCGATGCCCGGCTTCTCGAGCGAGCCATCACGCCCCGAACTCGCGCCATCATGCCGGTTCACCTCTATGGCCGCCCGGCGGATATGGATGTGATCCGCGAGGTTGCCGCGCGCCACGATGTTCGCATTCTCGAAGACGCGGCCCAGGCCCATGGCGCGCGCTACCGTGGCCGGCGCGTGGGAGGGCTCGCTCACGCGGGGGCGTTCAGCTTCTATCCCACCAAGAATCTGGGCGCGTGCGGCGAAGGGGGAGCACTTACCACCGACGACGATCAGATTGCCAGGTTCGCGCGCGCGGCCCGCTCCCACGGCCAGACGGCGCGCTATGAGCACGAGTTCGTGGGCTTCAATTACCGCATGCAGGGATATCAGGGCGCCGTGCTGCGGATCAAATTGCGCCGCCTCTATGCCTGGACCGCCCGGCGGCAGGAAATCGCGCGGGAGTACCGCCGGCTGCTTGCGGGCGCGCGGCTGGAGATGCCCGTGGACGATCCGCGCGACGAATGCGTGTACCACCAGTTCGTGATTTACGTGAGCAATCGGAACGCGGTGATCGCGCAGCTTGCGGCGCGCGAGATCGAGACTTCCGTGCACTATCCCCGGCCCGTGCACTTGCAGCCGGCGTATTCCTCCCTCGGCTATCCCCCCGGAATTTTTCCGCACGCCGAGCGCGCCTGCGAACGCGTGCTGAGCCTGCCGATGTTTCCGAGTTTGACGGCGGAGCAGATTGCCTACGTGGCCGGTGCCGTGCGTGAAATTGTGGGAGAGAAGTAAGAGCTCAGGCGCTCAGCTGGTCGGGAGCGGATTCCTTGCGGGGCGGCGGCGGTTCGGAGGGTTCCCGGCCAGGCGCAGTGGCGAAAGCGACCACACCGGCGGGGCTTGCCGCGGGTTCACTGAGCGATTTCGCCAAAGCTCCGAAAATCATCGCGCAAGACTCGCGCAGGGCCCGGCCCGTGGCACCCACCAAGGATTCGACGGTTGCCTGACCCTGCTCTTCGAGCCCCCTCAGAAATTCGCGTGAGAAGCGTTCAAGCTCCTCGGTCCGCTCCTCCACAGCGCTGCGACTGGCGTCCCCGAATTGGCGGACCTCCCGCTCGGAAATGCCGCCGAGAACCTGTCCGAACGTAGCCGCCGCCTCTTCCGCGGCTTTGTCGATCTGCGTGCGCGTCCGGCCGGCCAGCTCGCCGGCGAGGCCATCGAGCTCGCGCCGAATCTCCGCGAGGCGCGCGGAGGAATTTTCCTCGAGCTGCGCTGCGAATTTGCTCTCCGCTTCGCCGGTCTTTTCCGCCAGGCCGGCGCCCGCGGCGGCCAGCGTCTGCTCAACTTGCACTTGCAGGCGCGCCCGCGCCTCCTCCTGGAGCCATTCGGAGGACCGGCTGATGGATTCGACGGCCGCATGCGAAGCGCGAGCGACGCCGGATTCCAGTTCGTCATTGCACTTCAGGAGGGCTTCCTCGCGAGCCGTTTCAAAATCGCTGCGGAATCTTGCCAGCGCGGCGGCCATTTGTGCGTCCGCTTCGCGCCGGTTGCTTTCGACAATTTGGCGCAGGCGCTCGCGGTGCAGGCGCAGGGCCTCATCCGCCCGCGCTTCACGGGCGGCCATCTCGCCGAGCAATTCGGAGACGCGGGCCATGTGCGGTGCGACCTTGGATTCCACATCCGCAACCGTGCGCTGGGAAACTTGATGGCCCAGGGAATCGAGCGAGGACGCGAGGCGCTCGGGCGCTTCCGCGGCAATGGCCTCCGCGCGGCGATGCAATTCGTTGAGCGTATCGTGGCTGGCGGCTTCAAACTGCGCGGAATACTCTTTCATCCGCCCCGCCAATTGCTCGATTTCGGCTAGAGCGGACCGGGCGGACCCGATTTCCTGCTCGAGCTCCCGCTTCACGGTCGCGAGCGCGTCGCGCGCTTCCGCAGAGGACTGTGCCAGGGGCTCCCGGAGCGTGGCGAGCTGCGCGGAGATTGTTTCCCCGGCGTTGCTCAGCGCCTCTTGCGACCGCTCGGACAATCGCTCCGCCAAGCGCTGGATGCTTCCATCGAGTGACGACTGCAAAAGCTCGTTCCATTGCGCCTGCGCGATTCCCATCTCCCGTTCGAGACGTTCGCGCCATCCAGCAGCCGCTCCTTCCGTAGCAGCCGCCAAATCCTCTGGAGGCATCAGCGGTTTTTGTGAGACTCGCTCGGTAGAACCCGCAAAAGGATTCGCGGCGCCGCTATTTAAATCTTCCAGAAATTGGGCAAGCGTGGTTGGAACGGCCTCGGCTTCGGATGTTTCCGCCGGGCACTCTGTTTGCGGCGCTCGAGGAATCGGCGAAGCCTCCGGCGGCTTGAGCGAGACGCCCGATGCGGCCCAGTCCGCGGGAGCGGGATCGAGGCCCCAGACGTTCGCGGGGCTTTCCAGTTCCACGGCGATCTGAAACAGCTCGCGGACGGAATGGGGACGCTGAATCCAGGCGACCCGCGCGCGCATGCTACGGTGCTGGTCGCCCCGCGCAACCTTAAGCGTAACCCACGTATTTTTCGGTAGATGATGCTTCGACGAGTACCGGCAACCGTGCAGATTCAAAACCGCCGTGGAACTGCGCTCTTCGAAAGGTTGGCCGAGAAGATCAATTCCGTGGACGATCAGAGGCAAAGAAAGTTGAAGGCGCTCGCTTCGCCGGCGTTCAGTCCCGATTTGGGCCGATTCCGCTTCTGGCACGGTTTCCCCCTCCCCGTCGCCTGCGGGAGCATAACACTTTTCCGCATTCGGGTCGAGAAAAGTGTCCCTACTTGACTTGACCCACCGCCTCCTTCGTCCTGATCTTCCGCTTAGAACACGATCTCAGGGTACTTGGACATAACCTCCTGCAATCCGGACGCGGTGAGCACCGCGCCGGTTCCCGCGGTTACGCGCACAGTTGCATCCGTCACTTCATAATTCTGCGTGCGGGCCAGCGGGAATCCGGATCGGTTCATTTCCCGGACGCTCGCCATGGCCTTGCCTCGCAAATGGGAAAATACGATGGTGACCCCCGTGCCGTAGTGAAAATCTTTCGAGACGAGATTTCCATCCGGGTCCTTGTACTGGATTGTCGCCGTTCCCTCTTCCAGTGCCACCACCGCGCCGTCCGCGCCCATCACGTGCGGCTCCTGCGAGATCATCAGGCGCGCGGGATCGAACGCGCCGCCGCCTTCGATATCGAGCGGCGCGTCCACTGGCGGAATCCAGCCTGCCTGAAGCAGAAACGCCCTGAGAGCGTATTCGTCCGTGTTATCCAGCAAGTTTCTCATCCGGGACCATGCCGCCACGTACGCGGCTGCGAGGCTCGTTCCGCGATCCGCGGGGACGGCCGCTCCAAACTCGAATCCGCATCCCGGCGCCATGGCCGTAATCGGCTCGCGATTTTGCGCGTCGCTATAGGCGCCGAGGATTTCGCCATTCTGCGTGCCGTACGTTACGTTCGTAAAGTTCCTGTACACTCCCGCGGCTCGCTGCGGCACTCCTCGCAGGCTTTGCGGCCCGTAATTGCCGTCCGCCGCCGCGACAGCGAAGCTCTCCGAGTCCGGCAGGTATTCGCCTTGCTCGATTTCGAGCGCCTTCGAATCCGCCGAAAACGGCATGGCCACCCACGATCTTTTATCCTTGAAAAATTTCCAAAGGAGCGATTCAAGCACCAATTGATTGACCCGAATCGAGCCGGTTCCTGCGTCCCCGGTGCCGATTCCCGCGGCTTCTGTAACCGGCGCCTTGAGCCACGCCTCGGCGGCCCGCGTGTAGGGGTCCTCGCCGCTCTGGCCGCACGTGCTGCCTTCCTGCTTGCAGTAATAGCCGCTGCGGAAGTCCTCGAAGATGCTTTTCAGCGCTTGGGAATCCTTCTTCGGATTCAGGTCCACAAGCTGCACGGTGAATTCGTCCATTCCCAGCGAGGAAAACACGTACCGTGCCGCGCTCACGTCCTTCTCGCCGTGGTGGTTGCCGGCGGAATCCCAATCAATCACCACGAAGGGAACCACTTTCGATTTGTCGAGGAGGTACTGGAATGCGTCCTTGTTCTTCTTGAATGTGGCCAGGCGCGCCTGCATGGGCGCGTAAAACGGAGAAGTATGCATCCACGTCGAAGGCCCGTCGCAGGGCGTGCCGCTGGCCCCGGGCGACGGCGGAAGCAGATCCACGCGCGCATATCCTCCGTCTCCGAAGGCGTGCACTCCCGGGGGCAGCACTGGATGGTTGCTTCTCCAGGATTGCTCCGCGAGATTCGCGGGGTTCTTCAAGGCATACGATTGCAGCGCATGCGTGCGCTTAGGCACAGGGGGAATCGCGAGCATCCCTTTCGTTGGCAGCTTTTGGGAAAGCGGCGCGTTGGCCGCGAAAATCAGCCGCCGCAGCGCCTCGAACGATGAGGGATTTTCCGTGCGCGACACGCCGTAGTTTTGCTCGATGAATCGCGGCAAGGCCTCCTGATTCGCCGGGGCAAGCGCCTTCTTCCATTGCTCGTGCGGCGCGTCCGCGCCGATCAGTTGGATCAGCGCAGCGCGCGAGTCGTCCGAGAGTTTGCCGTCGTCGTACACCAGGCGCACAACTTCGGCGCCGGGCTCGCGCTGCTGCGCCTGAGAAGATTTCACCGGCCCGTGCGGTGCGGCGCCCGTCTGCTGCCTGGCGGTTGCCTCTTGCGCGCCGCCTGCGCTTTGCGCGAGGCCCAAAATCGCCGCAATCCATAGCGCCCGCAGGCACGCTTTTGCGAGCGTGCGATGGGAATCCGATTGGAGTTTTGTCGAGGTCATTTCATTTCGGAGCGGCAGCCATTAAAACCGCCCGCCGTGCGTGTGTCAACTGGATTGTGCCGCGGGTATGGGTTCGCTTTTCGGTTTTGCAGCACTACGCTTGCGGCTTCGCATCTTTCTCCACGACAGGCATAGCGACATTCTCTGCGTTGCTATAGAACCCGAAGGCCAGGCTAGTTTAGAGATGTCGCTAGCAAAATAAAAAAACAAGATGCCCGCCTAGAATGCAAGGCGACCGCGCCCTGACACAAACCCGATTCGCGCGACACGCCGCGCCGCGGATTAGTGGGTCACCGGGGAACAGCAGGGTTTGCGGACCGGCTTAGGCTCCATCAGCTCGACTCGCGTGCCGTTCGGATCGTACGTGTTCAACTGCCATTTTCCGTCGCGTCCGATTAGCGGCGGGTCCGGATGCAGGCCTCTTGCGACTACGGTATCGTATGCTGCTTTCACGCTGGGAACGCCCAGGGAGACGTGGTTCAAGATGCCGCGCGTTTTCGGCGTGATGTCTCCCGAGACGAGCATGTACTCGATCCAATCGGTCCCGTCGGGGACGCGCATGTCAATCCAATCCGTTTTTTGGTCGGTCATTCCGCCGTGCCAGAACTCGCGGAAGCCCAAGATGTCCTTATAGAAACGATCCGCGGCGGCCGGATCGCGTACGGTGAAGCCGGCGTGGATGATGTGCTGCGAAATCCGCGTGTTGGGCATAAACTTGCCGAAATTGTTGCTGTGCAGGGATCCCGGCATGTATTGGACGAACTCGATGGTGTGGCCGTCGGGGTCCTGCACCTCGAAGCCGTGGTTGCCATCGAGCATGTGCGGAAGGGCGTCCGGGACTTTCCATCCGCGGCTGGCGAGATAATCGCGCAGGCCTTGCGCGTCGGTGGTCTCGAAGCAGATATGCGAGAGGCGGTCCTCGTCAGCGTCCTTCAGCTCGGGGAAAATTTCGATGTACTGGTGGTCGTTGACCTTGAAATAAGTGAGCAGCAGCTTGCCGGGCGGATAGTCCAGCGAGAAAGGTTCCCCGAGTCCCAGCACGCCGCCATAGAACTTGCGGGCCGCGGCTAGATCGTCGGTCCTCAGTCCGACGTGCGAGATGCCGACAATCGCCGGGCGAGCGGGCAATGTGCGCGCCGGGCGCGGCGCCCGCGCCGGAGCGGCAAAGCACACAAACGCCAGCGCGAGGGCCGCGGCGGCAAGAATTCTTGCTCGATTCAACACGTTCATCGGAATCTCCCGCGCGCGCGCCGCATCCGCCTGGTTTTCGCGCCGATAGCGAGATTTGGAGCGAATCGTATCATAGGTGTCGCAGGGTATAGGTTCGCTTTTTTTGGTTTTGCGGCGCCCGGTGGATTTTTTTTGCGTATGTTTTGCCGGCTCCGCAACTGCCTTGAAGCGGCGGTTAATCGCGCCATAGCTCGCGGTTGCCCTAATTGTACGAGAGCGCCGAAATGGGTAGCGTGGTAAAATAAAGAGACCAACGGGGGCGACACGGTTTCGACGGAAGCTGTCGCGGCCCGAAGGCATGCCGGGCGCCACCTGCCCGCAATCGGGTGGAACAAAACAACTGGCAACTCACAGTTGGCTCTCGCTGCCTAAATAAAATTAGGTAGCGCGTCTCCTCAAGCGCCGCCTGCGCGGTTGAGATGAGGCGTCACACTGCAGGCTGGCTGTTGCGTTTCGGTCCGTAACGCGGCGGCGAGATCATCGGACTAGCCGGCGGCGTGTCTTGCCCGCTCTGAGCGTCGTTGGCGAAACCCGTGGTTTGCCTTTACCGGCAGGCCGCACCCGGAACGGGCTAAGCATGTAGTCTTCGGGTGGCAAGGCTTCTCGGACGGGGGTTCGACTCCCCCCGCCTCCACAATTTACGTAACCCGTAAACATTTAGGACGGGAATTTAGGTAGCGGAGTGCACGCAGGCTGACAACGCCCCTCCGATGGCCGCCGTTCCAATAGCCCATACAACTTTGAGCATTGGTGTGACCATCTCTGCTTTGTTCATAGGCGTTCCTCCTGGACTAACGACGGCGGTTTTGCACTTCTCTAACTTCATTTTTGCCGCTATCACAAACAAGAGGGCTACGGAACAAGCAGCCAATCGAGTTGCGTTGTGCCCTGGTAGTGTTGCCAGCCTCAGTGCACTACCGCCAAGTCACCCGACATCATAATACTAAGGAGTTTCCAGAAAACGCCGAGCCAATTCGCTGACATTTCCGGATACGCCCTTTTTCCGAATACTCCTCGGCAATCATGCGGAAGACGCTGGACAGTTCGGCAAGGGCCTGTTCGCGCGTGGGCATCAACCGGCGCAAGCCGTCAGCGCCGTTTGAGCACAAGAACCTTGCCGAGTTCATCGAGCGCGCATCCAGTCACCTTCCCTGTGGCGTCTCGTTTGAACTCGATGCTGAATCCATTGATATCTTTAAAAAGGAACGTTGTGCCACGCGTCGGCACCAGTACGGTGTCTGGCTTGCCCGGCAAACTTGCCACCAACGTGTGGTCCCCGTGCAACACGATCTTGAGCGGCAACGGATTTCCCGGTAGATCGTATTGGCCTGTAAAAGCCTCTACGACGCTCCGCAGCAGCAACTGCGCATCCGGCAAGGGGGTGACAGGAGGCTCCTTCCTGTGGATGTTGCCACCGTAAGCTTGGCCGTCCGCCTCCGCCGTGTTTGCGGAAAAAGTGAGCATGCCCGGAATGAATGGAGAAACACCGCCTACGAGCAACATCTGCCGCATCCAGGAACGGCGCGACATTCCCAACTTGATCGCGGCCGCAGGTCCGGCAAACACCTCCGAAGGAATCCCCTTGCCTTGGGTCAAGAAATTCACGGCGGGTTTGAAACTCGCCGCATCCGCGATCCTGTGTTTTGTTTTTCCGCTTTCGGTTTCCACGACTAGACATTGGCAGTCGGCACCGCCGAGCCGCCGCAAGGCGGCGATAAATTTTCGTTGGTGGCCATTGAACAGCCGCAAGGAACCTTCGGTTGGACGCAACGCGCCCTTGCGGGACACCGCCCCGCCTTGGATGAAAAAACCAAAACGCCCGTTGGCGTCGGCCAGGACGGCTTCGCCATCCTTCGGCTGGAGAAGGACGATCCCCGCCGCACCAAATTCTTCCGCGGCGTATGGGGTGCCTGTCCCACTCGCAACGATTTGCAAAATTTGATATTCGCCCAGCGGCGTGTCGCCAAAAGGCAGCAGCCGGTTACGATCTGGATTTCCATTGTCTTGGGCCAGTTTGTTATCGGCCCGTCCGCCGACGGGGAAGGGACCTGCGATCCGTTTGCCGGAGGGATTTTCGAGATGCAACTGTCCAGGGTAATCGCGGTTGCTCGGAAGACGGATAATTATTTTGTACACAAACAATCCCCGTCCGAATTATGAGGACACTAAAACAGACGAACTCTAACGAAAAACTCAAGTTAAGTAAAGAATTATCGCCGGCTTTTTTTTGCGACTCGCGCCTCCGAAACCGGCCCATCGAGCAATTGACTGTAGCGCCGCACCATGATCGACATGGAAAATTCTCTGGCCGCGGTCTTTCGCGCCGCTGCACCGAGGCGCTGCCTCGAAGCAGCGTTTGTCAAAAGGAGTTGCACCTGCCGCGCCATCGCTTTGGGATCGCCCCTCTCGATAACGATGCCGCTTTCCGCAGGATGCATTTGCGTGTCGAGACCTGCCCCCCCATTGGCCACGACGGGAATTCCCAAAGCCATTGCTTCAAGGCAGCCATGCGGGAAACCTGGCCATTCGGAAACGGCCAGGAAAACCTTGAACAATCTCAGCAGAGGTGTCGCCTGGGCGTAAGATCCGGCAAAATGAATATTGGTAATGTGCCGGGCGTGCAGGTTATCAATGAGGACCGGCCAAAACTCCGAGTGGCGCGGATGAACTCCGCCGCCGATAATGAGTGTCACTCCTTTTAAGCGCTGATTAATCTCCACCATTAAGTCCATGAGAAATTCAATCCGCTTGCCCGGCATGATGGGGCACGTTGTGCCCACCACTAAATCAGGATCGGTTCCTTTTGGCAAAGTTTGACACAGGGGTTCGCCCGGCGGCGGCGCCGAAATTCCGTCCGGAATAACCACGAATTTTTGGCGGCCCATCGAGCCATTGGGCGGGGCTCCATCCGCATAACCGGCGACGAAATGATCCAACCGTGCCCAGTAATCTTCGGCGGAGAAGGATATGCGGCGCCCGAAGTCGGCCATGGAATCGATTTGCATAAACAGGGACGAATCAGGACTGACGTCCAAGAGGCGAACCGCTCCGCGAGGCATTATTTTTGCCAGGATTAGTTTTATCCGAGTGTCGACATTCCAGAAACAAAGATTCCGCGGATTCAATCGCTCGACCATGCAAAGGATCCGTTCGGCTCGGTCAAGATAGTCGCCGGCACTTCGCACGGAAAAAACCGGCACGCATTTGTTTTGCAGTTCGTCCCAATATCCCTGTCCATGAACCGTCTCCAAGACACAAAGCCACGTTTTCCTTTCCGGAGGAAAGTGGCAAAGGAGTTTTGTCAAAGAACGTTGTGCTCCACCGACATTCAGATCGTTGGTGATGAATAAAGTTCCGCCGTGGCTGGCGCATGGCGCATAATTCTCGCTTTTCGCATACCGCCCCAAGAAGCACCAAAGCCGCGGCACCAGATCAAAATCTGGAGGCTTCTGAACGTGAACCCGCGACTTAACCTGAAGCGCCTGTATGATGCCTCGTACATACGCGTCGGTGTCCGAAGTATTCTGGATCAGCACCGCAAGTCCCGGCAGTGTCTCGCGGTTTCCGCCGGCGTCCGCAGTCACAATCGGACAGCCTGTTTGGATGGCTTCGAGCAACGCCACGCTCAATCCCTCGTAAACGCTTGTGTTCAAAAAAACATCGAACGCGGCATAATATTTCTCCGCGTCCGGCACCGGCCCCGGCGCGATCAAATCCGTGATCACACCCAGGTCCAGCGCAAGCCTGCAGGCAGCGGTATAGGCTTGCCGTCCGTAGCCCCAATCGTGATCCCAGCCGCCCAAAATCATCAACTTGGCCGGACCAAGCTGGCGCATTTCCGCGAGCACGCGCACAGCGCGGGTGTAGGCTTTCTGCGATTTGAATTCACCGACCATCCCGATGACTAGGGTGTTGTCGGCAATGCCATAGCGGTCACGGATTTGGCGCCGGTTTTCTTGCTGTTCTTCCGGGTTGAACCAGCGTTGCAATTCGTGACGCACAACGACCACCCGCTTCGGGCAGCCCGCCTTCCGAAGTTCCTGCGCCACGGCTTCGGATACAGCCACCACAAACGGGACGTTTCGGTGATTAAACGCCGCTGGCGAATCCTGCCAGGAAGGTTGCGAATTTTGGATGACCGGGATCGTCTTCACTCCGCGTTGCCACAGATATCGGAGTGACTCCGCCCGGACCATATGGGTGAATACTGTTGGTTCAGGTGACGCAAGAATCTCGGCAGCGATCGCGTCCAGTTTGGCCGCCATGTCCGGTCCGTTAAACCGGTAAACTTTGATATTGCCAGTGGCATCCGAGTTGTAGCTGGGCCGCGTGTTGTGGAGGATAAACAATTTGCCCGACGAATTGCGACGTTGCAACCCGCTGAGCGTATCCAAAACCGCTCGCTCCGCGCCGCCACGGTCGAGGCTCGGCAGGAGGATATTGATGTGGCTTGTCATCACAAACTGCGGCGTGGCCGGTTGCCGTTCCGCCGGTTTTTCCAGCGGCGCTGGCAGTATTTGCTTTACGGGCGTCTTGTCGGGAGCGGCATTGAGATCCGCCAATCCATAATCTGAGTAGAGCCTCGCTAGCGCGCTGCGTGGCTGTGGATTTCCCTTGTCGGGAGCGACCTCAAACAGCCGCTCCCCGCGATACACGCCGCCGGTTTCCTTTAAGGTGCGCCAAAATTCATTGATCCAATGGATGGCGAACCAGTCGGACGGGATGGACTCATCCCCCAAAGCCAAAGGCCGCACGGCGTCCCACCACGAATCTTCGTTCCAGATGCCCGCGCGGATGTAACGGGTTAAACCCAAACGTCGAATGATTTGCGAAAGCAACCGGAGGGGCATCAGCCATTCGCTGTGCGGGCACGTCTGGCGCGCGAGTTTTTCGTACGCCATCTTCATCAGCCGGCTGTGTGGCGGGCATTTGATGATGTTCGCCGCGACGCCGACGCGATGCGCCCGAAAGACATACGGCTCCGAGAAATTGAACGGGCGCAAGCAAGTAACGTCCATGTCCACCCAATAACCACCTTTTTCGTAAAGCAATTTATAGCGGAACAAATCGGAAAATGGCGAGCAACTTCCCTTGCCAATACCAGTTTCCGGGTCCGTCTCAGCTTTCTTGAAAATTCGCTTTTGCGGAATGATCTCGTTTGCGTCCTCGAGGATGACGTCCTTGGGTAGCACCGTTTGCGGCTGGTCATAAACCCAGAGATGAAACTCATGGCCGTGCCGCAGAAAAGACCGGATCGTAAGCAACTCCATTTTCGATAAAGTTTCCCCGATCCACATGCCATGCACGGCGCGGTTGTCTGCGGATAAGGACGGCAGTTGTACAGAGCGTCCGTCTCTTAAGGCGGAAGTTGAGTCTTTAGATCTAACTAATTGCTCAACCTCATCCCAATTTTTCCAGCCGCGCTTTCCAATTCCACCATTGATGAAATGCAGGAACGACGGCCGCGGTTTTTCCGTGCCGCCAACTAAAGAATAACTCTCGTCCCTGAAGAATTTACGCGCTGACAACGCCCCGCGCCTGGAGCCGGCGCCGTTGCCAAAACGATCGACGATATAATTGAATTCACGCGGCAGCACCGATTGATTTTGCAGATTCAGCTTCCAAGTTGTTGCGGCCAGGGTGCCTTGATCGCGTACTTGCCAAAAGGGATTATCAAAAATGGCCAATGTGCTGGTATGCCAAAGTTCCATGAACTCGCTGGAAGCCTCGTCAAAAACAAAAAGTCCGCCATTCCAGTGCCGCCATTCCTTATCGGTGATATTAACTTTAAACTGCTTGCGGATTGCCTGCTGCAAATGTTCGCATTCCTTCTTTGCGCAGCGGCAGTGAACGGCATACCGGCTGAATTGGCTAAGTGTGCAGTGATCGGTTGCAAATGAAACGGGACTCCGGGCGTGGCTGAAAATCGAGTCAACGTTTTCGTTCACTGCGACCACATCGCTGTCGAGGTAGCAAAATTTGTGCGGTCCAAGCCCCAGAATTTTGTGCAGCGATGTTTTAAGAAAAATTCCAGCCCGCCGATTGTCTAAATTCGCTGGAACCTTCGCTTCAATTACCTGATCACAATCCACCTTGAGTTTCGTCCGGCTCTTGACCACGACGATCTCGCTACGAGAAAAACGTTTCAGAAATCTCAACGAAATGTTTAGGCGTGCCGCATGTCGTGAGCCGCACACGGCGAACACAAAAGCATTCTTCTGTACGGCTTTTTGAGTAATCTGCATCGATAGTCAGAAAACCGGTAAAAAGGTCGCAACCATCCCGCATCGTGACGCTGAGAAATGCGGAGGTTGAGGCAGGATGCTACACCAGTGGTCTAACCCTGCGCAAGATCTCGCCGGGGAAAGCCCATGTAAGCTGCAGTCACTCTGCCTGTGAAAGGCTTCTCGGTTATTTCTGCTCTGGCGCACTTGGCGGGACGGTGGTCGCCGGAGGCGTGTTCGTGGGCGCAGGCGGATTCGGGGTCGGCTCGCTCTTCATGCCTTTCTTATGGTCTCGGGCTGTCGGCCCGAGCGGCGGCCTGAGTTGCAATCGACACCAATTCGGGCACCTCGACCGCGCCCGAACTCCTCTGCCGGAGGCGCTGTATCTGGCCCAACCAGGTTTCCCGATGGCGCCGCAACCTGGGAAGCAGCGTCGTTGCTTGGTTTTCCATGGCGTCGACAATTTGTTGCAGGTCGCGGAGAGGCAATGTAAACAGACTTAATTCCGCCGGGCGTCTGACTTGATTTACGAAAACAGAACAGTCCAGATCATCAGCCCAAAGGCAGAAATCCCCGAACTCGCGCCAGTTTGGCCGCATCAAGCAATACGTTAGTCCGAACGAAGTCTTCCGGGCAAGCGTGTAGGCACGAAACTGCCGGATATTCTCGAGTAAACATTCATAACGTGCATGCACCCGCACGCTTTCTATGGTCTCCTTCGTGTAGCCATCGACAGAAATGGAAATCCCAAATGGCATCCTGTCGAGTATTTTCTCGATGCGTGAGTTGAACTGCGTCCCATTTGTCGTCACGTGGCAGGGGAGCGAAATTCGGTCTTCGCTCAGCATGTCCCAAATGCGATGGCACTCCTTTTCCAAGAACGGTTCTCCACCAAGAAATCTCGCTTTGCGTAAGTGCGGCAGATATTTGCGCAGCTCCGCGAAGAACGCGTCAGAGTAGACCTTGGACAATGGCGGACGGTGCTCACGGTTCGCTCGGATGGCGGAGGACGCATCGCCATCGCACATGATGCACTCCAGGTTGCACGTGTTGCTGATAGAGAACTCCATCCGCTGGGGCCACAGTGGATCGGATGAGAGCACCGGCACATCATCCCATTGGCGCATGGATAGATTGACGAGACTGCCCGACGCGAGCTGCCATTCGCAGTAGCCGCAACCGAGGCTGAAATCGTACGCGCGCACGGCGCCACGCACCCTCTTAAGCGCCTCGCCGTTCCAGATTTCATCAATGCTGTTTTCGGTTATGTTGCCGATTTTATGCTTCCAGTTATGGCAGCACACTCGCACATTGCCGCGGGTATCGAAGTAGAGAGACGTGTAAGGAGCATAGCATGCCGAACGAAAAGCCTTTTCCGAGAAGTTCCGCGCAGCGTCGTACTGTGTGAGAATTGAAACGTCCACGCCCACCTCTTTAGTGGAGGCCGACCCCAAAGTCAAGATTTTTTCGTCGGCAATATGTTAATTTCCCCTCGGCATGCCAGTACTCCGCGCATTGGAATCGTGTTTGCGTTGACCGCCGCCATGATGGGGTTCGCCCCAAGGCAAGGTAGTCATCGGCTCGGACGGCAGCCTCTACGGCATGACCGTGTCCGAATGCGAGGGCTGCAGAACGGTTCTTGACCCGAGGGCGTCATCGGGAGTCTGCAAAACCGAACCCACTCTCACGCCTCAACAACACTCATCCAGCCAAAGTCGTGTGTCATTTCTCACTCGTTTTGAGTTTTGGCGAAGGACAACCCCCCACATTGAGCTCCAGCATTCTTACGAATTGCAATGTTGTATGTGTGCACACTCTCGAGTAGGGCTGCACCCCCCCGACCACTCATGAGAGCGACCATGGCGCCTAGATCCTTCGGCAAGCACTTACCGCCAAAGCCACGAGCGGGCGTCACACGCGTGTGGGACTCGCCTATCCGCGAATCGAGTAGCCATAGAGACCGTAATTGCTCAAAATCGACATCAAGAGACTGAGCGATGTCATAGAATTGGTTTACGAATGCGACCTTCATTGCAAGAAAGCAATTCTCCATGTACTTGCAGAGCTCCGCAGTTGTCGAATCAGTTTGGTAAAATGAGAAATTATTGCTCACAACAGCTTGGTAGGCTCGCACAACCAGATCACGAACAATCGGATTCCCCCCAACGATCAAGAAACCGCAATCATCCGCTTTCCGCCAAGGATGGTCTGGCGACTCCCCGACGTACTCCGGGCAAAACGCGATCATCTTGCTTGTCGTGGCAACGAGTGCCTGGGTGCTTCCCGGAGGTATAGTGGATCGGATACATATGGGCACATTTACCCAATCAACAACCTCCGAGACTGCTGATAGATCCGCGGACAATCCATCGGAAGCGGGTGGAGTGGGCACGGCCACAAATACCAACTCACATTTGTTCACAGCCCTCTTGTGATCATCCGAGGAAAGGCCAGGCATATGTTTATCGAAGATAGTCAAATCGTTCATTTCACTTCGTCGGAAAAGCTCTTCGAGAGTTCGTCCGACGATCCCGTAACCGATGAGCCCGATACGCATGTGATATACCTCCGTGCTGCCCGTTTCAATGCGTGTGAGGGAAAGTGCTATCTCACGCAGCCGCCGTGACCTCCCGTCTGCCTCGTTCTGGAAAAACCCAATCGCCGCGCCGCATTCTGAAATTGGCGGGCGGTGGCGCTAGGCATGAAGGATTTCAGTGGTGTCGGCGGGCAGGGAGTCTCCCTTTTCCGAATACTCCTCGGCAATCATTCGGAAGACGCTGGACAGTTCGGCAAGGGCTTGTTCGCGAGTGGGCATCAACGCGTAGCAGCCCGGAATAGCCGCCACATCGGCCAGCCAGGAGCCGTCTTCATGGCGATAAAGGGTCGTCTTATAGTCTTCGAGCAGCATGAATCCCTCCGAAATTTTGAGGATAGATTAGCACACAAGCAAAGGCAAGATGCCCCATCCTTGCAAACCGAGGGTGGGGCACCCGCATAGGCAAAACCGATCCATATCTTGAATAAAGAACGCGGGGGCGGAATGTCAGTTGACACCCTCCGGCGCGGTTTCCATAATCGCAGAGGAGGAGAGGGAATCTCTTGAAAGAGCGCCACAAAACGCCGGAACACGCGCTGGAAGAAGCAGTCGCGCGGGCGCTGCGGGACAATCTGGTTCCGCTGCAGCGCACGGCCGACGAACTGCACCAGGCCTATGCCGATCTCGTGGCGGCCTGCTCGTCGAGCCGGCCGAGCAACGCGCTGCCGGCCATGCTCCGCGCGCAGACAACGGCTGCGGCCCTGGCGGCGGGGCTTTCCGTGCTGTCGAATTTCGTGGCCGTGGCGCTGAACCCGGGCCTGCACCACGAGAAAGAGGAGCGATCCGCGGCGCCCACCGCAGCGCCCGCGGTGGCGCTCGAACCCGAGCCCGAACCTGATTTCGAATTCGCCGAAGAACCGATCGTTGCGGTGCCGGAAATAGCGGCGGAGGAAGTTACAGCGGAAGAAGCCGCCGTGGCGGAAACTCCCGCGTTTCATCTCGCGAGCCTCCCGTCCGAAGTGCAGGACCTTCACCGCCGGGCGAACCGTGTAGCCAAAGTGGCCATGCAAGACATCAAACTATTGAGGCCGCAAGACGCTCGTGAGGCCCGCGAGAACAAAGATATTTGCGGACGGTTGCGCAATGATCTCGATAAGGCCCGCAAAGAATACGACCGCCGGTTTCGCACGATCCTGGATCATCCCGTGGACTATTTCCATTATTGGATGGTGGAAATTCTGGCCGAGGGCGATCCCATGGCGCTCGGAGAGTATCCCTATCCCTCGCCCGTTCTGCGTCACTGAGAAAATGAGGAAGAAATTTGCCGGCTGCGTGGTTTGTATAGCCGGGATTTTGCTGGTTGTGTGCCCGGGGCTCATGGCCCGGCCGGTAGCCGATCGGGCGCCGGCAGGCGGGGCCGCCGCCGCGGAAAAGCAGCTCGAAAAGCTTTCACGGGCGCTCAAGGAGGCGAATCCCTCGCGCGCCTATGCGCAGTTGAGCGTCTTCGCGGAGCGAAAATCCTCGGGCGCGCTGGGGATGCGCGCTGCGCTCGCTCTGGGCTATTTCGATTACTCGCAGGGGCGCTACGCGGAGGCGGCCAAATGGCTGGAACGCGCGAAGGGCGATCCGCTTCTCGGCGACTACTCGCTCTATTGGAGCGCGGAGAACGCTCTGGCGCTCGGCAACAATGCGGCCGCGCTGGCCGGCTTCGAAGAGTTTCGCAAAACATATCCTGATTCCGTGATGACGGACCAAGCGCTCCAGTCGCTGGGCGCGGCCGCGCTGGCGGCGAATCAGCCGGCCCGCGCCATCGCGGCGCTCGTGGCCTACGCGCACACCTCGGAACGCCCGCCGCTGCTCTTCTTGCGCGCCGAAGCACGCGAGGAAGCGGGCCAGCCGGTTGACGCGGCCGTCGATTACGAGGCCATTTACATGCGCTATTCCGCGAGCGAACAGGCCAGAGAGGCGGGATTGAAACTCGAATTCCTTCGCAGCAGCCTGGGCGTAAATTTCCCGCCCCTGCCGCTTGCCGAGCGCGTGGCTCACGCTGTCATTTTATTCAACGCCAAGGATTGGGACGATGCGCGCACGGAATACACCGCGATTCTGCCGGAACTTACCGGCGCCGATCACGAGCGCGCGGAGCTACGCATACTCGAATGCGGCGTGGCCCTGGGCGCAAGCCCGAACGATATGGCCGCGCTCAAGATCAGCGATCCGGACGTGGATGCGGAGCGCTCCTACGCGCTCGCGGAGTATTACCGCGACGCGCAGCAGGAATTGGAGATGGTTGCCGCGGTGGAAGCAGCGGCATCGCGCGCGCCCACCAGCCATTGGGCCGAGGCAGCTTTATTTCTCGTGGGGAACTACTACTGGGTGCAGCTCGAGCGCGACCGGGCCTCCGGCTACTACGCGCGGCTCGAAGAACAGTTTCCATCGGCACCCGAGGCCACGGCGGCGCAATGGCGCGTGGCATGGACCGCCGTTTTGAAACGCGACCCGGCCGCGGCGGATTTGCTGCAAAAGCATCTGGAGCGCTTTCCCGGGTCGCCCTACACTCCCGACGGAATTTACTGGCTGGGCCATCTTGCGGAGGAAGTCGGGAATGCGCCGCTCGGGCGCAGCTTCTACGCGAAATTGGCGGAGCGTTACCCGCTGAATTATTTTGCGAGCGCGGCGGCCGTGCGCCTCCGCGCGCTCGGCTCCGGGCCGAGAGCGGACGCCGATGTGCTGGGGAAAATTCCCGCTGCGCCGCCCGCGCCGGTAATAGCCGATGCGATTCCCGTCGCCGCCGAGAGCTGGCAGACGCGCGCCGATGCGTTGCGCTCGATCGCCTTCGATTCCTCCGCGGAACTCGAGCTGCGCGCGGCATACGCCGCCACGGGCGAGCCACGCCTGCTGCTGGAAGCCGCGCAAGCCGACGTGGACGCGGGGCGCTACGGCGAGGCGATCCTCACGGTGTGGCAAATCTATCCGCGGCTCGAAGCGTACACGTTCTCCGATGTGCCGAGGGAGGCTTGGCAGGCGGCGTACGCCCTGCCATTCAAGGATTCCATCCGCCGATGGTCCGGGAAGACGCGGCTGGACCCCATGCTGGTGGCCGGGCTGATCCATCAGGAGTCCGCGTTCAATCCGGAGGCGCACTCGAACAAGAACGCATTTGGGTTGATGCAGCTTCTTCCGGAGACGGCGAAGCGCATGGCCCGGCAGGTAAAGGTGCGCTATTCGGAAGCGCGGCTCTTCGATCCGGATTACAATGTGCGCCTGGGAACGGCGTATCTGGCGAACCTCATAAAGCAGTTCGGGAGCGTGGAACTGGCGCTCGCCGCGTACAATGCCGGAGAAGATCGCGTGACTTTTTGGACCGAGGGGCAGAGGTATCGGGAGCTTCCGGAGTTTGTGGATTCCGTTCCCTTCAGCGAGACACGCGAGTACATCGAAATCGTCACGCGCAACGCGGAAGTGTATCGCGAGCTGTACGCGCCGCACGGACCCAATCATGAACACGGGCAAACACACGCACGCCACGGCGGGTAGCACGCGGCTTTCCGCGAAGGCCGAGCAGTTCACGGAATCGGTGATCCGTGAAATGACGCGCCTGGCCAATCAATACGGCGCCGTCAATCTTTCGCAGGGCTTTCCCGATTTTCCGGCTCCGGCGGAAATCAAGCGCGCCGCGGTCGAGGCCATCGCCGCGGACATCAATCAGTACGCCATCACCTGGGGCGCGAAATCGCTGCGCGACGCCATCGCCCGAAAATTCGAGAGCACGCAGGGCGTGGCCGTGGATCCCGAAAGCGAGATCACGGTCTGCTGCGGCTCGACCGAAGCGATGATTTCCTCCCTGATGGCCATCATCAATCCCGGCGACGAAGTGGTGGTCTTCGAGCCTTTCTACGAGAACTACGGCCCGGACGCGATCCTTTCCGGCGCCACGCCGCGCTTCGTGAAGCTGCGGCCTCCCGATTGGACGTTCGATCCGGAGGAGCTTGCCGCCGCCTTCGGTCCGGCCACGAAGGCCATCATTCTCAACACGCCGAACAATCCATCGGGAAAGGTTTTCGAGCGCGCGGAGCTCGAATGCGTCCGCGACCTGTGCGCGCGATGGAATGCCTTCGCCATCACGGATGAAATCTACGAGCACATGCTCTACGACGGCGCGCGGCACATCTCCCTTGCGTCGCTCGAAGGGATGCGCGAGCGCACCATCACCATTAACGCGCTTTCCAAAACATATAGCGTCACGGGATGGCGCGTGGGCTGGGCCATTGCCTCGCCGGAGGTGAGCGCGGCGATTCGCAAGGTGCACGATTTTGTCACCGTGGGCGCGGCGGCTCCGCTGCAAGAGGCCGGGGCCGTGGCCCTGGAATTTCCCGCGAGCTACTACGAGGCGCTCGCGCGCGAATACGCCGCGCGCCGCGATACGCTTCTCGGCATCCTCACGCACGCGGGATTTCGCTGCTTCCGCCCGCGCGGCGCGTATTACATCATGACGGACATCTCCGCGTTCGGATTCCCAGACGATGTGGCGTTCGCGCGCTATCTGGTGAAGGATATCGGTGTCGCCGCCGTTCCGGGCTCCAGCTTCTACCGCGATCCCGCCGACGGCCGCACGCAACTCCGCTTCACATTCTGCAAAACCGAGAAGACGTTTCAGGCCGCCGCCGAAAGGCTCGCCCGCCTCCACCCACGCTCGTCTTGCCGTTAAGGTTTAAATGTAGCGCCGCCCTGCCCTGACGAAGGAAGGGGGCCTTTTAGCGCGGCATCTTGCCTTTCCTGGGAGCGCCACCTCTCCCTCATCACGCGGGGTGGGCGGGATGAATCTCCCGATTGGCGTCCTCGCGGGCGCCACCCTCATTTTCTCCGGCCCCACGAGACGCTGATCGGCGCGCGCCCCGCCCGCTGAGGCCACTCGCTATCGTTTCGCCCCCGACAAGATCGTTTTCAACCTTCCTTTTATATTTTCTCGCACTGTTCTCAATCTAGTTTTCGCCACATCTGTGAGAAGAGCTGTGTGTGCCACTGCATCCCTCATCGGTTTATATTCTTTCGCATCTCTCGACAAACCAGCTTCTTTCGCCGGGTCTTTAGCCTTGTCAACCAGATTGGCCAGGCTGTCCATGGACAAATAGCTTGAATCGTTGGGATACCTACGAATCGAGATGCTAATGTTGCCCCTGCCTTTACTGTCCCTCTCCCTTTTCCTCATCTCGGCGGCCTCCGCCTTCGCCTCCGGCGACAATGGAAGTTTCCTCTCCTTAATGCATTTCCTCACCAAATTCTCTGAGACGAAACAGTCGGCATAAGATTCGAAGTTAAACGCAGCATCGTCAGACAATCCGTCCACCCAACCACCAACCTTTCCCTTATTTGCCGAGCCCTTGGATAGATCGTATTCCCTCGAAACAGCCCCGTACAAATCAAGTGACGCCCGCTGCTTCTTCGACAGCCTTGCATTGTCAGGATCACCCTGTTTTCGATGCTTTGTCCGCCACTTGTCCCAATCCTCGACAACTTTCAGAATTGTGTTCCGAAATGTCTCTAAGAACTTCGCGTACTTTGGATCGTCGGCGACAACACCCTCGCGGCTACTTGTAAACCTATCGGTTACAGCGTCGTCTAAGCTGTCGAAATGAATCTGACCATATAGATAGCTCTCGACGACCCGGGCAGTGGGTATGTGTTTCAATATATCTCGTTCTCGCAAGCGTCCGTTTACGAACAGGTCGATGCCAACACGTTCCCCTGTGGCCATGATCTTCAAATTCGTCGGCTTCTCAACGGACGCGATGAAGCCCTTCACATCCGGAACTTTCAGCGTTCGCGTCTCATGATCCTCCGAACTTTTCGCGAATGTCGATTCTAAGGCATCCACGAGTGGGTCGTCGTGGTTACCGATTTTCCAAAGAAATTCAGTCTTGTCGGCCAAGTCCCTGAGATCCTTGTGCGTGATCTTTTTCCCATTGAGGTAGATATTGAAAGACGGATCCACGAGGGAAAAACGAAAATAGAGCGCGATGGTTTTTGCCAAAAAGGGGAAGCTGTTTCTAATGCCTTCTTTGACTTTCTCGAAATAGATGATCGTGCCGTGCCTGTGCCCGGACGTATACTTGCCGAATATTGTAGCCTTGCAACTTTTCAGTGGGTACTCCTGCGGCGTCAAATCTTTTTTTATCGCGTGGTCGAGGCCGGCATTGTCGATGACGCCGCCGATGTAGCGGCCGCCTTTGACCTTCGAGATGACTGCGATTTTGTCCGCACAGGACAATAGCGCCAGTTTTCCGATGCCCTTCCTGCCGATAAACGGCCTGCCGCCCGCGGAAAATTTCCTGCGGCCTTTTCGCTTGGAGTAGCCGATTTTCAGAAATTTGTTCTGAAAATCGTCCGCCGTCATGCCGACGCCGTCATCTTTTATGAAGAGACTGCTTCTATCCCGATTCACATAAATGTGGACATTCTTCGCATCGGCATCCCACGAATTCGAAATGGCCTCTCCCAGGACGGTCGCAAAGCTACGGTACAAACTCCTTCCTAAATGGTTCAAAACACTCAAGGAAATCTCAAAGGTAAATGGCTTTTTATCTTTCATGCTCGCCTAAATTGCTAGCTATCGCCCTGAGCTGCCAGATGTCTCAAAATACTTCTCCCGATGATGCGCCCAAGGCGAACCGGCACGGCGTTCCCTATAAGCTTTCCTAAATGATGGAACGTGATCAGATCATCGGGAGCCGCGAATTTATAGGATCGGGGGAACGTTTGGAGTAGCGCGGCCTCACGCAGCGAGATGGCGCGATCCTGCCGTGGGTGGCCGAACCGCCCGTTCCCGAAACCGTGGCACTGTGTCGTAACGGTCGGTCCAAGGCCGTCCCACACCATCCGCCCATATACACTCGGGTATGTTTCGCCCGTTTCTGCCTTGTGGCAATTCGCTACCAGGTCATCGGTCCAGTCGCGCCAGGTCCCGCCCGGTTTCGAGGCCCTGATCCTGCGAACATTCCGAGGCGACAGCGCACTAGCACGGTGCAATCTGTCACGCCTACATATGCTGCCTGCCTTGATCAGCCCAAGTCGCCCGATCGCCTGACGAACCGTCCTCAGTCGGCTCGGTGGATGAGTCGGTGGCACTAGGTTTATCGGACCGTACTTCGAGGCAAATAAAACCAGCCTCGTCCGCGTTTGCGGTACGCCGTACGTCCAACAATTCACGTTGGAATATGTGACGGAATACCCTAACGATCGCAGACTGGCGACAAATCTCTCGAAGATTATCTCCTTCTGTAACTGAGGAACGTTCTCCATGCTGACGACGTCTGGATCGGCCTCTCCAATGATCCGCGCAAAGGCTGAAAGCACTCCCCACCTGTGGAGCTTGCGCTCCTTCTTGCCTCGCGTATAAGTGGAGAAAGGCTGGCAGGGGGCACAGCCGACTAGAATCTTGGTGTGATTCGCGGGAAAGAAGCTCGCGACCTCGAAGCCCGATAGCTTCGCGACATCCTCTTCAACGAACAGGCACCCGTTGTTCTTCTCATAGGGATACTTACATTTCGGGTCAACGTCCACACCGGCGTACACTCGGATACCTTCTTTCCGTAGCCCGTGCGTCAGCCCGCCGACGCCGCAAAATACATCCACGGCGCACGGGGGTTTCTTAGAAAGCAGCGAGGTGCTCAATGTGGTTTCCGGTTTTCTTTCGGCGTCAGAGCGCGACCAAGCACCCTACCTAAATCAGCAACGCTGCCGGCGTGGCAACCCCACACGGTCAGCACCCTCCACCCCATTCTTCGGAGAGCCCGGCGGACCCGCTGGTCGCGCCTCTTGTTTGTCTCAATTTTGTCCGACCAGAATTTTTTCCTCGTGGTTGGTAGTCTTGAGCGGCCACAACCCCCATGGCCATGCCAAAAGCACCCGTTGACGAAAATTGCTACGTCGCGCTGCGGAACGACGATATCCGGCGTGCCAGGTAGCCGCCGGTCATGCCGCCGGAAACGAATTCCACAGTCACGAAGGAATCTCTCGACCTGCCTTTCTGGTAAGGTATTTGAGCCGCGCACCCGGCTCATCAGCCAACTGCGCTTCTGCCTTGTGAGCGTGTCCGTCATCTATGTGGTCGACTTCCTCATCCACACCGGGCCTTGTGCGAATAATACCACGCCACCACATCAAGTGCACGTAACTCACAGGTACTAAAACCATGCAATCTTTTCCCTTGCTTTTTGGCTTGAAGTATGCTATACAAGGACGTGTTCACAAAATTAATATACTCGCTCATCACCACTGATACTCCCGCCCCCGACCAGCACGAGCGTAAGTCCCTCATTTGCAATTACCCGGATCGTGACTCCATCGAATTTCTAATCGACACGGCGGCGATTAGAAATGGTCATAACCCCTTTAATAACAATCGCATTTATCTTTCTAATCGACACAAAACCGGGCTCTTTTATGTGCCCCATCATGGTGCAATCAGGCAGTCGGCCAGCGTTCCCGGGGCAACGGCTCGACATGACCTTAATTTCGGAATTTCTAATCGAAACACGCTGGGAAATAGAAATCACTGTAACTCACCTGCTGCCAACGACTTAAATTTTTCTAATCGAAAGGAAATCAGGGGGGTCGCCAACTAAAATTCAGTCTCACAAATCGAAAATAAAGCGAAGCGTCTGCCGCCGGGACGAATTTCGATTTTCGAATTTCCAGTTTCGGATTTCGAGTTTCGTCGAATGCCCGCCTACAAAGGCTAAGGCAAATTCAGGCGTGGGGCTCGAATAGCTTGAGCAAGGATTCGCGGGGGGCAGGCTCGACGGCCACAAGAGCGAGATTCGCGCGGACGTGTTCGATGCGGCTCATTCCGGCGAGAGCGGTGGTGACGCCGGGCACGGAGCGGACGAATTGCAGGGCGAGCGCGGAGTCGCTCTCGAGGCCGAGCGCCGCGCGGATGTATGGCGGCAAATTCCTCGATAGCTGCCCCTGGAGAAGCGACGCGCTGGCCACCAGAGTAATCCCCAGGGCGCGAGCGGCCTTCACCATGGCCATCGGCTTCCCTTCCACGATTTGATTGGGCCGCGTGAACGCCTCGGGCATGGCGATATTCAGCGGCAACTGCACGAAACGAAAATGATGTTCCGCGCCGCCGGCCTCGCGGGCGATGGCGGCCATTTCGGCGAGCGAAAGGTAGCCTGCGGAGCTCCGCTCGTCGCGGAACGCGTTCCAGGTGGCCATGCCATAGGCGCCGATTTTTCCCGCGGCGACGGCGGATTCGAGGAAGTCGAAGGCCGCGCGGATGCGGCGGCGAAATTCATCCGCGGGGATTTCGGTCAACTGCGTTTCGGGATTGTGCAAATACAGGACGTCCACACATTCGACGCCGAGATTTCCCAAGCTGCGCTCGAGTTGGTCGGCCAGAAAAGCCGGGGCCATCGAGTGGCAGCCCGCGGCGATGTCCTCCGGGCGCAATATTCCACGATCGACGTACTCATGCGAAAAATATTCGCTCACATCGGCGGGCATATCGCCATCCGGCGTAAGGAAGCCGGCTTTCGTGCAGAGCACGATTTCGGCGCGGGAAAAACCGCGCGACAGGAGTTTTCCGAGCGCCCCGCCAACGGCGCGTTCGCTGCGCTGGAAGCGATAGTTGATGGCCGTGTCCACCACGTTCACGCCGCCTTCGATGACCGCGGAGACGGCTCGGGTGTAGGCCTCGTCCGTCGAGCGATCCGCTTCCCCGAGATAGGTTCCGATGCCGATCGAGGAGAGGACGAGCCCCTCCGGCAGCCTCGCGAAAGTGGCCCGCGGCGGAGCGTCCCTGGAAGCGCGCGGCGTAGCGCAGCGTTTCCTGCGGTGTGGCGCGTCCGGGGATGCGCGCGCCGGGAGATGCCGCCGGGTTATCGAGCGGCGTCGGAGATGGCAATCGAGCCTCGCTTCACCGCGGAAAATTTCGGAATGCGCGCGCAGTATACCAAAGCGCGGCGCGGCTCCGCAGCGAATGACTCGGGAGAGAAGGTCAAAGGAGCCGGCCCTTCGAAACCCGCACCGCGGGTTTCTCAGGGTTAACGGGGGGTTATTTCCTGGGCCAGTTCGCCGCCTGCCAGCTCTTGGGCGACGATGAGCTGGCGCGCCTCGACGCGGATTTTCGGCAAGTTTCGCGCGAACACGATGGCGCCCGCAATGGCCCCGGCGCCGCCCAGCCCAAGCGTCCAGGGCGCGCCGATGCGGTCCGCCGCGGCGCCGGCGAGCAGCGCTCCTAGGGGCGCCATGCCCATGAACATCATCGAGTAGACGGCCATCACGCGGCCGCGGAGCCGGTCCGGGACCATGGCCTGAATGAGCGTGTTCGACGCGGCCATTTGCGTCATCATAGCGAAACCCGCCGGTACGAGCAGAATCACGGACACGATATACCAGCGCGAGAGCGAGAAAAGAATCAGGCACAGGCCGAATCCGCCGCAGGCGAGCGCCACCCAGCGGCCGAGTCCGCGCACGCCCCGGCGCGAAGCGAGCAGCAGGGCCGCCGCCAGCGCGCCCACTCCAGTGGAGCACATCAGGACGCCGAGCGTGCGCGCGTTTCCATGCAGGATGCGCGCGGCGAATATGGGCATCAGAATCACGTACGGCATGGCCACCAGGCTCACCAGTCCCAGAAGCAGAAGGAGCGCGCGGATGGGGGCCGTATCGCGCACGAAGCGGAATCCTTCGGCGATGTGCTCGAAGGGAGGCGCCATTTCGGGCAGGCGCTGCCACGGGGGCATGCGCATCAGCAGCAACCCGGCGATCACGGCGATGTAGCTCATGCCGTTCGAGAAAAAGCACCAGCCCTCGCCGATGCCGGCCACGAGAACGCCCGCGATGGCCGGGCCGATAATCCGCGCGCCATTGAACATGGAGGAATTGAGCGCGATGGCGTTCATCAAATCTTCGCGGCCCACCATCTCGACGAGAAACGCCTGGCGCGTGGGAATGTCGAAGGCGTTTACGATTCCCATCAGGGCCGCGAGCAGCATCACTTCCCCCACCGTGACGCGTTTCGTGAGCGTGAGGTAGGCGAGAACCAGTGCCAGGAGCATCGAGACCGTTTGCGTGGCGATGACGATCTGGCGACGGTTCCAGCGGTCCGCCACCATTCCTCCCACAGGCGCGAAGAGGAAGACGGGAACCTGGCCGGCGAATGCCACGGTGCCGAGCAGGAGCGAAGAGCCCGTCATGCGATAGACGAGCCAGGACTGCGCGATCGTCTGCATCCATGTGCCGATGAGGGAGATCAACTGGCCGCCGAAGAAAAGCTGAAAATTGCGGTGCCGCAGCGAGCGGACCATGCCCCGGATGCGCGACCGCTCGTCGACGTCCGCGGCCGCAGCGGCCTTCGTTGTGGGCGTTTCAGCCATATCCATAATTGTAATGTGGAATCGCGCGAGGCTCGCGGCGATCTTACCGGAAATTACTTCGGCGTGCGTGACGGAAACGGAGGTGGCGCGCCCGCTTGCGAAGCATTGCCTGGCGCGAGCAGCCTGCCGCACGCGCGCAATATTTTGCGGTAGGGCCAGTCGGCTTCGCGGAAAAGAATTTCGCCCTCGCGCGGCTTGGAATAAAACCAGCGCGCGACGAGCGATAGATGCTCGGCCAATTCCGGAGGCGCGGCGTGCAAACCGTACCGCGCGCGCTGGTCTTCGTCAGGGAACCCAGCGGCCCGCGAAGAAACGGCGGCATTCACTTCGCCGGGCGATGCGCGTTCCGCTGCGTTGCGCAAGGGTTCCAGGTGCTGGCGCAGAAGGGCTTCGACGGAGCGCGGCTGGGTGGATAGCTCGGCGAAATTGAGGAAGAGCGGCTCGGCGAGCAGGCCGCGGCAAATGGGAAATACGGCGATGGTTTTTTCCTGCGCCGCGCGCTGGAGAACGATGGCGCCGAGATCGTCAATGCGCCGCGCGAGTTCCGGAAGGCCGCGAAGTGCCGCGGACACTTTTTCGAGGCGCTTGTGCAGCGCGGAGGCGCGTTCAAAATCGAGCGCTTCACTCGCGGCTTCGCGCTCGCGCTCGAATTTTTCCTCGAGCGCGGCGCCGGCGGTCTCGAGGGTTTCGAGGACGAGGCCGGCTTCGGCGTCGTATTCTTCCTTCGTGCATCCCGCGAAACAGGGCGCGAGGCACATCTTCATCTCCGAATAGATGCAGCCGGGAAAGCTGGGATCGCGGCGGATTTTGATTTGGCAACGGCGAATTTTGAACAGGTCGAGAAAGCCCTCAGCAAAGGCCTGCGCCACGCGGCGCGACGGGAATGGGCCGAAGTAAAATCCGTGGTCCGAGCGGATTTGGCGCGTGACGTAGCAGCGCGGATATTCGTTGCGCAGATTCACTTTCAGAAGCGCGGGAGGGCGCAGGCGCATCCAGTCGCGGTAGCGGCGGGGAAAAAACGCGCGGGCATGTTGGTAGAGCGCGAGCGCCTGCTCGAATTTCGAGCCGGTGACACGATAGCGAATTCGCGCGGCCACGTCGCGGAGATTGAGGCGCTTCGAAGGGCCTTCGGGCGGGCGCAGGAGGCGTTCCGCGGCGCGGCGCAAGTCGGCTGTGCGCGCGAGATAGGGTTGCGCGTCGGCGGCGCGCATTTCGACGAGCAGCACGCCCGGGCGCGTCGGCAGCGCGGCGAAGAATTCCGCGTCGCGCGCGGGGTCGAATTCTTCAACGGAATCGAGACTCCACCATGGGAGAAGGATACACTCGGGCGGTGCGCTATTTAGAGGGTTTTCAGGACGTGAGGCGTGAGGGGTGGTGCGGAATCCAGGCTTGCCATCGTGTGTTTCCCGCCGCAGCGCTATGGGTCTTACGAAAGCGGCTTATTCCCTTTATTACGCTCTTCTACTTCGTCCACTTTCATCCAAGTGTCGATAGAGGTAAGGTCGGCGTCGGTCGCTTTCCTTCCGAGGTCTCTTCTGATTTTGCGCCTCATCTGAATGCCGATTATCCAAGCTGCGATTACATTAAAGACGATGATCAGCGTCGCAATGTTATACCGGTTGCCCGTCGCGATGTACACGACCAGGCCCAGCAGTCGTTTCAGGAGTAGAATCACCGCATCACTCCCTTTTCAGATTTCGCCATGAGAGTAGTGCAATCATTGGGAACATGCAAATATTGGAGGCGCTGAATGCTGACGTCGACACAGTTCTCCATGTCCTAGTTTATCTGAACCTGACCAGCCACCTGTACACATGGGCTATTGACTTTCGCTTTTGATTCGCCTACACTTTCACACGCAATGCAATGGTTGTGGGGAGTGTGCCATGACGCTGACGAAACGGCAGAAGGAAGTGCTGAATTACCTGGTTGGGTTCATCAACAAGAACGGCTATTCACCGAGCTTTGAAGAAATCGCGCGGGCGATGAAGCTGGGGTCGCTCGCGACGGTGCACAAGCATCTCTCGACGCTCGAGAGGAAGGGATTCGTCCGCCGGGGCTACAATCAGAGCCGGTCGATCGAGGTGGTGCAACTGCCGAAGCAGGTGCGCGAGGAGATTCTCGACCGCCATGTGGTCGAATTGCCGCTGGCCGGGCGGATTGCCGCGGGCCGGCCGCTCGAAGCGGTGGAAGACCGCGAAACGATTTCGCTGGCCGATTTTGCGCGCGGGGAGAACACGTTCGTCCTGCAGGTGAAGGGCGAATCCATGCGCGAAGATCACATCCTCGACGGAGATTACATCGTGGTGGAGCAGACGCAGGTGGCCAATCCGGGAGAAATCGTGGTCGCGCTGGTGGGGGAAGACGAGGCTACGGTGAAGCGACTCTATCGCGAGCCGGGCGGGAAGGTGCGCTTGCAGCCCGCGAATTCGCAGATGGCGCCGATTATCGTGCCGGCGGCGGATGTGAAGATTCAGGGCCGCGTGGTGGGTGTGCTGCGGAAGTATTAAGTCAGTGGCGAGTGGCTAGAAGCCGGGCTTAAATCCTCGACAGGCAGCCTCCATTTCTTCCGGTATTGACTCCGTGACGCGTGGATTTAAGATCGCTTCAGGAGGCGAGCCATGATTAAGAAAGTGAAGGGCGGCTACAAGGTGGTTTCGAAGACGAAGGGCAAAAATCTCGGCGGTCCGTATAAGACGCGCGAGGAAGCCCTGAAGCGCCTTCGCCAAGTCGAATACTTCAAGCACAACAAAGGCTAAGCCCTCGCTCGCCGCGAGCGATCTGCGTCGAGTGTCCGCGGCGCATGTGTGGAAAACTGGTTCGCGGGGCGCTTCTGGGGCTAAAGCCCCACTCATTTTGCCGGCTTTATGTCGCGGCTAAAGCCGCGACCCACAAAACTCTCCTCCGCCAAGTTCGCGGAGCCGCAAACGGATCACATCCTTACGAAACGTGGAATCGGTTGCGTCGTTCTCCTTGACCATGTCCGTGCATAGTTCCGCGGGCCATCCCAGGGACGCGAAGGTGGAATGAAGCAAGCTGCTGTTTTTTGTCCGCGCGACTTCGATCTCAAATCTCTTGGCTTCGCTTCCGCCTCGGAGAACCTGCAGGCCGGCCTTCGCGAGAATGCCGGCTGCGCAGAGACATGCCCTACCATCCGCATCGAACTCGGCGGGGCTCAAGGGAACAAAGCGCTGTGCGTTGACGATGGATTGCGCTTCTTGAAGAACGTCAATGGCGATTTCATTCTGGATTCTCACCGGGATCCTCCCTGCTGAAAATATGGGGCCCTACAGGTACTGGCCCTTCATTCGTGAGGCGATCTCCGTCTGCATCCTCTGGATTTTCGCCGCATTCTTAGCATTATACGCCACGAAGTCACCGAGCATGTGCCGAAAATAGAGGTAGGGAAGCTGCGTGGCTTTCGACCCGGTACTGATCGCGGTCGTTTTCCACCACTCCTCGCCGCTAACTTTTAGGTACCTGGCGACAACCTTTCGGGACGCGAACGTAGCCAGGTGATAATTGAGGAGCGCCGCGATATCCCGCATGCGAATCATGCCGTACCAATAGTGATAGCCGACGATGTCGAGGTAGCCGATTAGGGCATCGAGACGCCTTTCCTCCTCGCTTCCCTGGAAGCACTCCGGGTGATAGTAACGGTAGCCTTCCTTGGCGGCTCGCGGACCCTGCAAGTCCTTGAAGACGTCGAAGACGGGAGCGTTGGTCGTCTCCGATTTCTCTTTGGCCTTTGTCTCCTGCGCGATTTTATCAATCTGATCGAAGAGCGAATCGTTGTACGTTTCGACGAGAGCGTGGAAGGCGCTATTCAGCTCCTCATCCGTGTAAATATTGGTGAGATACTCGGTGAGAAATTTGGCTCGCTGAACGATGTTCTCCTGCCAGAGCTGGAAAATCACCACGACGAAACCGGCTACGGTAAAAAGCCCGGCAAACTCGATCGTGTTCACGATCCGGAGTTTGCCAAAGTGGACGAGCAGAAGCACAATGCCCGTGAAGATGAGCAGGAGCAGGATGAGCGCGATGTAGTGATTCTTCCTGGTCTGAGTCTGTAGAAGCAAGCGTCCCCCCGAGATACAGCGCTTCTGAACTGATACAACATACGCGCTGTAATCCATTTGTCAATGAGCCGGCATGGTTACCGATACACGAGGATGGCCTGCTCGTAAACGGCGTGGCTTGCGGCGGGGTTGAAACCCGAACCTTCCGCCGGCAAACTGAGTCACTACCCCCCCAGCGCAGCCTTGACACTGCGCGGAACGAACCCTTAGCATCGAACTTATCCCCGTGCCGGCGTAGCTCAGTGGAAGAGCGAGGGTCTCATAATCCCTAGGCCGTGGGTTCGATTCCCCCCGCCGGCACCACCTACCTCACGAGCGGCTGCCTGGCTTACCGAAAAAAAGGGTTCACGAACATGCTCTTGGGGATTCTTGCGCCTGGCCGGGCTGAAGATCGCCATTGAGGATGGCGGGCTGCACGATGGAACGGAGTCAGTGCGCGGTTTTTTGGTGAGAAAGCTTGAGGATGATCTCGACGTCGAGGCGGGTGTCGTAGCTGGAAATAGTGCGGGTAGCGGACATGAGGTCGCCGTGCTCGGCGTGAATTTCGTAGTCCACGTTGGGATCAAGCCGGGTGAAGCGATAGTTGCCGGAGTCGTCGGAAATATGGGTTTCCATGGCCTGCGTCTTCACATTCAGGAGGTACACGGGGCTGGAAACGACGGGGTTCTCATCCTTATCCACCACACTGCCGTGAACCGTGCGAAGCTCGGAGTCCTTCTTATCCTGCGCGCGTGCCGGCAGGGCGATGAGAAACGCGAGCGCGGCCAGGAGAACGGCTTCGAAAATCCAGCGCGCGAGTCCGCGCGGGAGCTTCATCTTTTGGCGGGGCGTGGAAGGAGAATGATGGGGGAAGACCCCGGAGAAAATCATTCGGCTTCCTCCTCTTCTTCTTCGTCAACTTTCTTGACGCTCGATTCCTCGTCCTCTTCGTCGTCCTCGTCCTCTTCGGAAAGAACGATGAGATGCACGGGATGCGTTTGAGTGATTTCCAGTTCGACGTCGCATTCCGGGCAGCTCACGATTTCGCCTTCTTCCACTTCGTCTTCGTCAAAGTCAATCTCGGCGTCGCATTCCGGGCATTTGGTCACGGGGATCTCTCCTTTCTGGGCCAACCCCCATCCGACGGCGTTATTATATAACGCCCTTGTCAAGCTTTTGGGGTGGAGGAGCATGTAAGGTGCCTAGCCGCCGTGAATATCCGAGCCGCCCCGTGGTGGGAGTGGGCGGGGTGGTGATCTCAGACGGCCGCGCGCTTTTGATCCGGCGCGGCGGGCCGCCACTCGAAGGGCGGTGGTCTATTCCGGGCGGGATGCTCGAGACCGGTGAGACGCTACTCGAAGGAGTGCGGCGAGAGCTTGCCGAGGAAACGGGAATGGAAGTGCGCGTGGCGGAATTGATTGAAGTTTTTGAGCGGATTTCTCTCGACGCGGCCGGCAAGACAAAGTACCACTTCGTGGTTCTCGATTATTTGTGTGAGCGGGTTCGCGGCGAGCCGCGCGCCGGGAGCGATGTGACCGAAGTGGCGTGGGCCAGTCCCGCGGAACTGGCGCAGTATTCGCTTACGGAGACGGCCACGCGCGTAATCGAGAAGGCTTTCGAGATGGCGCGTTCGCGTTAGGCCCGATGCAGCGTACAGGCAGAGAGGGGAACTAGCTGGCTGCGGCGGTTTCCGGCAAGCGTCCGAAGCGGCGCTCGCGTCCTAGAAAATCCTCGACGGCGGCGGTGAGATCGGCGGCATCGAATTCCGGCCACATGCGCGGCGTGAAGTGCAATTCGGCGTAGGCGCATTCCCAGAGCATGAAATCGCTGAGCCGGTGTTCGCCGCCGGTGCGAATCAGCAGGTCCACGTCCGGGGCGGGCCGGCCTCCATGCGTCACTTCGCCCAAGCGCCGCGCGAATTCCCGGTCGGAGATTTCCAGGCTCGAAAGCATCCAACAGGCGGCGCGGAGAATGGCTTCGCGGGAAGAGTAGTCGAGGGCGATGCGCAATTCGAGCGCGCGGCCGGCCGCCGTCATGCGCTCGGCCGATTCGATGGCGTCCACGAGCGAGCGTGGAATGCGGTCGCGGCGTCCGATCACTCGCAGGCGAACATTCCCCGCGGCGCATTCGGCTGCCTCATTGCGAAGGAAGTCTTCGAGCAGGGCAAGCAAGGAGACGACTTCGCCCGCCGGACGCTCCCAGTTATTCGAGGAAAATGCGTATAGGGTGAGCGTGCCGATACCGAGCGATGGAGCGGCGCGCAGGATGCGCCGAACGGCGGCCACACCGGCGCGATGGCCCTCGTGGCGCGGAAGGCCGCGCGCGGCGGCCCAGCGGCCGTTGCCGTCGAGCAGAATGGCGACGTGCAGCTTGGGAATCGGGTGCGAAAAAGATGTCAGCGTTCGTGCCGGCATCGGTCCGTATCACCTTTGAGGCGAGGATTCGCCTTCGCGCGTCGCGCGAATCAGGGCTTCCATGTGATCGAGATATTTTTCGAGTGCCCGCCGGCCCGCGGCCATCAGGCGGTACTCGGTCTTCGGCAGGCGTCCGGCGAAGGACTTCGTGCAGGAGATGTAGCCTGCGTCCTCGAGCTTGCGCGCATGGACGCTGAGGTTTCCGTCGGACACGCGGAGGAGGCGCTTCAGCTCGTTAAAGGCCAGCGAAGTATTCACGGCAAGCGCGCTGACAATGGCAAGGCGCGTGCGCTCGTGAATCACACGGTTGAGGCTGGCCGCAGCAGTTTCCGCCGCGCGCGCGCGCGGCGCGTTCCGCTTCGTTCTTTCCTCTCGAGCGTCGCGAATGGTTCCGGGTTTAGCCGCCATATTTCCTCGCAATTACAGCTCCGAAGACGATGTGCAATCCGCCGAACCCGGCGGCTAGAAATGCGTCTCCCCAGCTCCACGGAGAGAAGAGGGCCATGGCTCCGAGCACCATGAAGCAGAGCCCCATGAGTGGCACGATGCGAATCGAAAATGCGCCGCCGGTGACAACTCCTGTTCCGTACAACAGCAGCCACACGCCCGCAACGGCGCCCGTGAGGCCTTTTCGCACGAGCAGCATGGTTACAAGCGCGCCAACGAGAAGGGGCGGCGCGAAGCTGTAGACAAAGCGGCGGCCTGGCCCGGAAAAAAGGGAAGTCCCCGACTCGCGGGCCTTCGAGAATGTCGTCCAAACCGCGATGGCGATGGCCAGGAGCGCCTCGGCGATCCAGGTAGCCAGCCAATCGAAAGAGGAGGTCTGCCGGGAGGCGATTCCCGCGGCGCCGAGCGCCGTAACGCCGAGGGCGATGCCGCCCCAGCCGGGTACGGCGGTGAAGGATCCCGCTCGTTCCATCGTTTCGCGGATGAAGCGAAGGTTATCGCGGGCGCGATCGTCGAGCGCGACCGGATGGGTATGGCGGGGCCGGAGCGGTTCAGAAGGAGCCATCAGACAGACAATAGCAGGACTCCTAAGTCTGTCAAGTACTTTGTAGAATAAAGTTAAAGCCCGGCCATGCGGCCGCGGGCTGCCCTTGGGCTTCGCTCACGACGAGCGGGATGGACGGGAGCGCCTGGGATAGCGCCCAAGGAGCCAATTCCAGCGGATAAGGACAAGGTCTCCGAACATCAGCAAGCTATCGCGAAGAACATGGACTTTCGTCGCTTCGTCATGCGCCCAGCGGACCGGCACCTCGGCGGCGCGCAAGCCGTGGCGCCGCGCGAGGAAAAGAACCTCGGGGTCGAAGCCGAACCGCTCGATTCGCTGCTGTTCAAAAACGATTCGTGAAGGCACGCGCACGAACGCCTTGAAGCCGCATTGCGTATCGTGGAACGGCAAGCCGGTGAAGAGGCGCACAAAACCATTGAAGATGATGCCGGCAAATTCGCGGAACGGCGACTGGTGCACGGCAATCAGCGAGCGGTCGAGGGCGCGCGAACCGATGGCCACGTCGTTGCCTGCCCGAATGGCGGCCAAGAGCTTTTCGGACTCTTCGACCGGCGAAGATAGATCCGCATCCGTGAAGAGCGCGATGCGGCCGCGCGCTTCGAGCATGCCGCGCCGGACGCTATAACCCTTGCCCCGATTCTCGCCGTTCGATAGAAGGCGGAGAGACGGCAGCGCGGACGCCCATTCCCGGGCGACGCGCGCGGTGCCGTCCGTCGAGCCGTCGTCCACAACGAGAATTTCGATTTGGCCGAGCTCCATCTGGCGGCTTGCGAAATAATCACGCAGGCGGCCGAGCGCCCGGCCGAGCCGTTTATCCTCGTTGTACGCGGGAATGACGATGGAAAGTTCCGGCGCCTCAGGGGTCATCGGGCATTCATCCGCGGTCCAGCTCCCAAGTATCCTGCCTCCAGCCATGGCGGCCCAGGAGAGGCACGAACCGGCACGCATAGAGCGATTGCCGGGTCGTCTGGCCGTCGCGCTTCACAATGCGGAGCAATTCCTGTTGCCGCTCGCTTCCCACGGGAATCACGATGCGCCCACCCTCGGCCAATTGCTCCACGAGCGGTGGAGGAACGGCCGGGGCCGCGGCAGTGACCAGAATTGCGTCGTAGGGCGCCGCGGCCGGCCAGCCCAGCGAACCATCACCTTCTTCCACACGCACATTTGCGTAACCCAGCCGCGCCAGACGCTCGCGCGAGGAAGCGGCCAAGCGAGCTTGCGCCTCGACGGCAATCACGCTATGTGCCAGCAACGACAGCACGGCCGCCTGATATCCCGAGCCGGCGCCGACTTCGAGTACGCGCTCGTGACCCTCGAGCGAGAGAGCTTCGGCCATGGCCGCAACCATGAACGGCTGCGAAATTGTCTGCCCCTCGCCGATGGGCAGCGGTTCATCGGCATACGCCTGCCGAATGTGCGCGGGCGCCACGAAAAGGTGCCGCGGGACTGTCTCCATCGCATCCAGCACACGCTGCGAATGAATGCCACGCGCGCGAATCTGGCGAGCAACCATATCGCGGCGAGCAGCCTCAAAATCCGCGTCAGTGCCCGTGAGGGCATGGCCATTGCCGCTCATGCGAAAGATGCCTTTCAAGGAAGTATAGGGAGCCTCAAGCCCCTCGTGCGGAGAAGGAAATCCGGCGGCGTGACTTGCGGCATGTTTTTATTCACCCCGTGCCGAAGCTATCACAGCCGTGCGCGCCCATGCCACTGAAACGCACGGCAAGAATCCCCCGGGAATAGGCGCAAGCGCGCACGTGCAGGAAAGTTTCCTGGACGGGATGCGCGGCGCAATCTGTCCGTGACGACCGGACTCGCGTCCGGTATGATGGCCCAAGCCTAACAGAGTGCCAAGCCCAAGGAGATGAGGATGAAATTTTCAATCGCAGTCATAGCCGCAGCCGTGCTTATGGCGGCTCCGGTATTTGCGCAAGCGCCTGCCAATGGGACGCAAGAGGCGCCGCCCGCGCATCACCAGCCCGGCGTTAAAGCACAACCTGCGCCGGCCGCGCAACCGGATGCCGTAGCGCCGGCGCCGCCATCTCCACCCGAAAAAATCGATCCAGCCAAAGAGGCGGCGATCCGCCATCTCATGGACATCACGGAGAGCTCCAAACTGGGAGATACGATCCAGGGCGCCATTGCGAGTCAGGTGCAGAGCGTGATGAGCCGAACCATTGCGCCCGACCAGTTACAGAAATTTATGGACACTTTCAACCAGAAATTCGACGCCAGCGCCCCTGCGAGCGCGGTGACGGACGCGATGGTTCCCATCTATGCGCAACACTTTTCGACAGAGGAAATTAAGGGAATCACTCAGTTTTATGAATCGCCGGTCGGCCAGCGCCTCGTAAAGGAGATGCCCGGCCTGGTACAGGAAACTCATACCGTCGGCGTGGAGATCGATCAGAAGGCCGCGATTGATACTCTGCGCGCCATGTCGGGCGATTACCCTCAACTCAAACAAATGCTCCCGCCCGATCCGAACCAGCCCGCCGAGGCCCCCGCGCCCGCCGCTGCGCCCGCTGCGGCGCCCCCATCCGGTTCAGCTCCAGCTCCTGAGACATCGCCTGCGCCATCACCATCTCCTGCGCCAGCACCGTCTCCCGCGCCGCCGAAATAATAAACGGCGGTGATGAGTCAGTGCGTACGGCATGATCTTCAACGCCCGTGATTCGATCGCGTAAAATGCGCTTTGGCTGCGCCGTGGGGATCGTTCTTTGCGTCATCCTCGCGGCCGCGGGTTTTGGCGTCCCGCAGGCACCGCAACAGACAGCTCCCATTACAATTTCCGCCGCCATCAGCCTCAAGGACGCTCTCGACGAGATAGGGCGCGCCTACGAGGATAGCCATTCCGGCGCGAGGGTTACATTCAATTACGGCGGCTCCGGAACATTGCAGCATCAAATCGAGCAGGGCGCTCCCGTGGACATTTTCTTCCCGGCGGCCGAAAAGCAGATGGACGCGCTCGAATCAGAAGGGCTGATTCTGGCGGGAACGCGGCGCGATGTTGCTACGAACGTGCTCGTCCTGATCGCGCCGACAGATTCCGGCCTTCCGAAGGATTTTCAGGACCTCGCGCGGCCCGAGATTAAAGTGGTCGCGCTGGGCGAGCCGGCAACCGTCCCGGCGGGGTTGTACGCACAAGAGACGCTCGATCACCTCGGGCTGCTGGCGGCAGTCAAGACGAAGGCTGTTTACGCCAAGGACGTCCGCCAGGTGCTGACGTACGTGGAGACGGGGAACGCCGATGCGGGCATCGTATATCAGACCGACGCGCGAATTTCTTCCCAGGTGCGCGTGGTCGCGACGGCCCCGGCGGATTCGCACGAGCCGATCGTCTATCCCGTGGCAATCATAAAAGGCTCCAGGAATATTCCTTCAGCGCAAGCGTTCCTCGATTATATTGCCGGGCCCGAGGCGCGCGCGATTTTCGTGAAGCACGGGTTCGGCCTCCCGGAAAAATAGCCCGGGAAGCGCTTATCCGGCTACAATTTCTTCCTCATGGCCTCCATGGATTGGTCTCCGCTGTGGATCTCACTGGCGACGAGCGGCGTCGCCACAGCCATTACGCTGGCTGCGGGACTCGCCGCAGCGGCGTGGCGCGAGCGGCGCACGGGTCCTCTGATGGTGCTGATGGACGGAATTTTTCTCCTTCCGTTGGTCCTGCCGCCTACCGTGGTTGGATTTTTCCTTCTGCTGCTGTTCGGACGCAACGGTCCGCTCGGAAAGCTGCTGCTTCTCGCCAGCGCGACTGTGGTCTTTTCATGGCCCGCCACAGTGATCGCAGCGGCGGTGGTGGCCTTTCCGCTGATGTACATCACGGCGCGCGCCGCGCTCGAACAGGTGGACACGCACCTCCTGCAAGCGGCGCGGACGCTGGGCGCATCGGAATGGCGCGTGTTTCGAGAGGTGGCGCTGCCGCTGGCATGGCCCGGAGTGCTGGCGGGAACGGTTCTTTCGTTCGCGCGCGCCCTGGGCGAATTCGGGGCCACGCTGATGCTCGCCGGGAACATCCCCGGAAAGACGGCGACGATACCGATCGCCATTTATTTCGCCGTGGAAGCGGACGATATTCCGCGCGCGCTGGCGTGGTGTTTCGTGGATGTGGCCATTTCGCTCGCGTTGCTCGGAGGGCTTTATTATTGGACGCGCGCGATGAGTTCCGGAAGCGCGCGCTGGGCGCGGCGCTAAGGTGTCTCTCGAAGTCCAAATCGTCAAGAAGCTTCGCGATTTTACGCTGGACGTCGTCCTTCAGCGCGGGCGACTCCCCGCTGAGTGTTCTGGGCGCCTTCGGGCGCGGGAAAGACAATGCTGCTTCGATGCATCGCGGGACTCGAGCGGCCGGACCGGGGCCGCGTCGCGCTCGACGGCGCCGTGCTGTTTGATTCGGAGCGGCATATTGACATTCCGCCGCGGCGCCGTCGCACGGGGATGCTCTTCCAACAGTACGCGCTGTTTCCGCACCGCACCGTTGCCG
>CAWCPO010000020.1:0-85894 GCA_963797345.1 uncultured Acidobacteriota bacterium
CGAAGAGGAAATCGCTCCCACCACCGCGCCCGCGCCCTCCTCCATCTCCGCTTCCTCCAGCCGCCGCAGCCGTTCGCAGAGAAAGTACATCTGCGCGCGAAATGCCGCCCCCCGGCTTTTCGTCGTAAAAATCGGCAAGGAAGGGATTGTCGCTGCCCTCGCAGTCGAAGATCCGCCGCGCGTGCAGCCGTTCCGCCAGCGCCTTGGCCAGCGTGGATTTGCCCACGCGGATCGGGCCCTTCGACCACGATGTACCGCGGCGTTTGGAAGGCCGGTCGCGTCATGGCGCGCGATTATAGCAGCGATTCCTTGCGGGCAAATGGAAATGCCCCGCCTGCCAAAGCCCGCTAGCGCGCGACGCCCGAAGCAGTGGGCGGCGCGGATGCCTGGGGGAAGAGCGCGAGCACGGCCGGCAGTTCCAGCCGGAACGTCGCGCCGCCTTCCGCGCGGTTGAATGCCGTGATGCCCCCGCCGTGCTCCTGGAGGATGCCGTAGCAAATGCTCAGCCCGAGGCCCGTTCCCTTGCCCACGGGCTTCGTGGTGTAGAAGGGATCGAAAACCTTTTCCGGTTCCGCCATGCCCGGTCCCGTATCCGAAAATTCCACAATCACGTTGCCGCCCTCCCGCAATGCGCGGATCATCAGCACTCCGCCCGCCGTCTCCATGGCGTCCACGGCATTGCTGATCAGGTGATAGAAAACCTGCAAGAGCTGGTTCGGATCGCCGCGCACGCCCGGAAGCACGCTTTCACCGCCGAACTCGATGCGGATATTTTTGTCGCGCAAATCCAGATTGCGAAGCTGCAAGGCCCCCGCCAGGACGGAGTTGAGATCGAGGAGCTGTTTCTCGGCCGGCACCTGTCGCGCGAAGCTCAGCAGGTTCGTCACCAGGTCCCGTGTCCGCCGCGCCTGCTGCCTTATTTTTTCGCCTAGCGCGTGCGGCCGGCTCTCCACGTCGTTCTCGTCGGTCAGCAGGTCGGCATAGCCCAGAATCGCGGTCAGTGGATTATTGATCTCGTGCGCCGCTCCCGCCGCCAGTTGTCCCAGCGAGGCCAGCTTCTCCGATTGCACGAATTGAGTCTGCAGCCGCTTGAAGTTTTCGAGCGACTCCGAAAGTTCCCTCACCAGCTCCAGCCGCTCCCGGTCCAACAGGTGCACGCGGATGAACACCAGCCCCGTTCCCAGAAAGACCGCCACCAGCGTCACCACCAGCCGGAACTCTCTCACCGGGGCCGGAGCATCGCTCCCGAAAACGCTCCACAGCGCCGCGGCTGGCAGCGATAGCACCACCAGCATCGTCAGCCGCGCCGGGAATTGCGTGTCTTCGTGCGTATGACTTCGCGCGGCGCGCGGCTCCTGCGATAATCCGCGCGCCACGATTCCGGCCGTCCCGAACCACGCGAACATCCCCAGCCGCGGCAGCGCATACAAGCTCCCCGTGTACATCTGCTCCGCCAGCACCGCCGGATGCGCGGCGAGCGATCCGCACGTGTACAAAGCCATGGCGCCGAATAGATGGCCGTAGATGATTCGCCAGCTTCCCCTCGCGCGTAAAAATAAAAATCCGAATGCCGCAATGGCGGCCAAATCCTCGATCAGGAACGCCTCGAAATTCCGCTGCAACGACAGCGCGGAATTGAACCACGCCACCTTCCATGGCATGGCCACGAAGACGAAGATGTAAACCCATACAAACGCCAGCAGCAGCAAATCGATCCGGCCGTATCGCAGCGTCTCCCGCATTTTTCGCGCGTGCGGCGCGAGCGCCGCGGCGGCCATGAACGGCACGATCGGAAGGAAGATCAGCAGGTCCACCCATGCGGGATCGTTCCCCTCATGGCGCCATCCGAATTCGCCGCCCATCCGCGAGAGCTGCCCAGCGAGTCCGAGCGTGCATCCCGCCGCCAGCAGCATCCAGAAGGCATTGCGCCGCCGGTAGGGCGAATCCGCGTTCCAGAGCAGGCAGGCATTCGCGAAAAGCGGGGCGAGGCACTCAAGCAGCATGGCGGCCGTGGTCCGCGCCGGGCCGCGCGGAAGCAGCAGCGCCACCGCCGCGTAGCCGCCGATAAAAAACACCCAGGCGCAGGCAATCAGAATGAGAGGCCGGGAAAGTCTCATCTCCGAAACACCCCAGGCAATTTTACCTCTGCCGTATGTCCCTGAGAGTGAAACTTTGCCCCGCTATGCGGATCGATAACCCGCGCTCGTGCTTTCTGGCGGAGGGGGTGGGATTCGAACCCACGAGACCCTTTCGGGTCTAACGGTTTTCAAGACCGCCGGTTTCAACCGCTCACCCACCCCTCCCTAGCGCGGCCCTTTGAACATTGTAACTTGCGGCTCGATGGAATGCATTCCTCGGGGTAAATTCGTTGTTTCCACCACGGGCTCAGCTTATTTCCACTTCAATTTCTTCACGTCCACCGTGGGAGGCGGGAATTTCATCTTCATGCCCTCGAGCGTTTCCGCGATGATGTGCGAGACAGCAAGGTTCCGGAACCACTTCTTATTCGCGGGAATGATGAACCATGGCGCGCCGGGCGTGCCGCACCGCGTGAGCGCGTCCTCGTACGCCGCCGCGTAATCGCCCCAGTATTTTCTCTCCTGGAAATCGGCCTCGGAAATTTTCCAGCGCCTGTCGGGATCGTCAATGCGCTGCTGAAATCGCTTCTTTTGCTCCTCCTTGCTAATGTGCAGAAAAAATTTCAGTATCTTCACGCCGCCCTCGTGCAGGATGGCTTCGAATTCGTTGATCTGATCGTACCGCCGCGACCACACCTCTTTCGGGACCAGATTGTGCACGCGCACCACGAGCACATCCTCATAGTGCGACCGGTTGAAAATTCCAATGTCGCCGCGCGGCGGGACGGCCTTGTGTATGCGCCACAGAAAATCGTGCGCCAATTCTTCCGCCGACGGCACCTTGAATGACGTCACGCGGCAGCCCTGCGGATTCACGCCGGCCATCACGTGCCGGATCGTCCCGTCCTTTCCCGCGGCGTCCATTCCCTGCAGCACCACCAGCAGCGCGCGCTTGTGCTCCGCGTAGAGCAGGTACTGCAATTTATCCAGCTGCTCGGTCGCCTTTTCAAGGCTGGCCTTCATCCTGTGGTCCTTCTCCCATCCGAGCGTCTCCTCGGGATCCCATTTCGCAAACTTCACCTTCTTGCCCGGCGCCGCCATGATCTCTTTCGTGAAATTCGTCGCCATGCCAACCTTTCTTATGCTCGTCGCCGTCCCATTCGTCTCACGTATCGCGGCGCCAAAGCGCCACGCTCATCCATCCCGTAGTTACGCCCAGAAACCCACCGCCTACCACATCCCCCACGAAATGGCTGTTTGTGGCCACCAGCCCAAAAGCCACAGCGGCCAGCCCCAGCCCCCAAACCGCGCGCAGCCGTGGCATCAAAATCCACAGCACGGCAAGGATGCTGGCAGCCCCGGCCGTAATTCCAGACGGAAAAGATTCGTAGCCCTCGCCCCCGTTGAACGGATGAAATCCGTAGACGCGGTATTGCGTGTACGCCCCAGGCCAGGTGCGCCCAAACACGTATTTCAGCGCCGTCGTGGCCGTGGATGCCCACACCAGACTCCAGCAGCACACGAGCGGCGCATCCGTCCACGCACTCAGTCGCTGCCCGGCGATGGCCCGGCATCCCGCCGCTAGAAGAAGCGCCAACGCAAGCATCACCACCCATTGCAGCGGGTCCGGTAACTGCGTGAGCGTGCGATATATGTCTTTGTGGCTCAGATGCTCGTACACGAAATCCGCCACCGGGCGATCCACGTACGCGACGCACAGCGTCACCACACCCGCGCAAAGCCCCAGCGCCAGCAGCCACCATCGAAACGCACTGTTGCCCCTCATCGCCCTTTCCACCGCACCTCCATTTCTCTTTTCCTCCGTCCCGCGCATCATCACCGCACCGTAGAATAGCGCGTTCCCCTCCCGATTGGATATCTCGCGCTTGGGTACGCACTACCAGTTCGCGAATCGGAGCCGGAGGGATCCCCCTTCCAGGAGTCATGCGCGCGTAACATTTTTTTCATGCGGCATTCACGGTTCCGACGTATCATGGCGTTCTCGGCATGAGTGTGTCTCCATGGCTACGCTAACTCCCGACGTTCTGGCCACCACGCAGCCCGCGCCCGAAAAGGCGCTCGCGCCCAAGCGCGAATACGCCGGCGCCCTTGTCGTGGTCGAAGGCATCGACGGCTCGGGAAAGAGCACGCAACTCTACTTGCTGAAGCGCTGGCTCGAAATCGGCGGGTATCGCATCCATTTTACGGAGTGGAACTCCTCGCCGCTCGTGAAATCCGCCACACGGCGCGGGAAGCAGCGGCGGCTGCTGACGCCGGCGACCTTCTCGCTCCTGCACGCCGCCGATTTCGCCGACCGCTGCGAAAGGCAGATTCTGCCTCTGCTCCACGGCGGCTATCTGGTCCTCGCGGATCGCTACGTCTACACGGCCTTCGCACGCGACGCCGCTCGCGGCCTGCCTCCCCACTGGCTGCGCAATCTCTATAGCTTCGCCCCGGTTCCGGACATCACTTTCTATTTTCGCGCCCCGCTCGATGTGGCGGTCAGCCGCATCACCTCCGGGCGTCCCAAACTCAAATACTACGAGGCCGGCATGGACCTGGGAATTTCGCTCGACCGCGCCGAAAGCTTCCGCATATTTCAGGAGCGCATCTTGACCAATTACGACCAGATGACCGAAACGGACCGTTTCGTTCTCATGGACGGCACCATGCGCGTCAACAAGCTCCAGAAACTGATGCGCCAGCTCCTCGGCGAGCGCGTGGATCTCGCGCAGTTCGCGCCTAAGAAAACACGATGAAACGCACCGCCAAAAGCGACGCCTCCGGGAATGGCCGCCCGTCCAAGGCCGTGAAGAACGGCGAAAACGGTCGCGCCGCGCTTCCTTCGCGCTTCTATGGCATTCCCCTCCCGGGCGTCAATACCGAGGAACTCAGCGGCAGCCTCATCGTCATCGAAGGCACGGATGGCTCCGGCCGTTCCACGCAGATTGCTCTTCTCACCGAATGGCTCGAATCCCAGGGTTTTGCCGTCCAGACCATGGGATTGCGCCGCTCCTTCCTGGTGGGCGAGGATATTGACGGCCTGCTGGCCGAAAATGCCGTCACGCGGCTCACGCTCGCGCTGATGTACGGCACGGACTTTTTCGACCAGCTCGAGCACCGCATTCTCCCCGCCCTGCGTTCGGGCCTGATTGTTATTGCCGACCGCTACATTTTCACGCTGATCGCACGCGCCGCGGTCCGCGGAATCGGCCGCGACTATCTCCACGGCGTTTATGAATTCGCCCTTCGCCCGGACCTGACCTTCTGGCTCAACGTGCGGCCGGAAGTGGCCTTCGACCGCGAATTCAAGAAGGCCCAGACGGTCAGCTACTGGGAATCGGGCCGCGATATGTCTCTTTCGAACGACCTGTTCCAGTCGTTCATCCGTTACCAGTCCATGATCAAGCGCGAATTCGAGTATCTTTCGAAACGGCACGGCTTTATCGAATTGGACGGCGAAGACAGCGTGTCCGGAGTGAACCGCCAGTTGCGCAAACGCATTGCGTCGCACCTCGGTATCCGCGGCACGCACTACAAGCCTTCGCACGCACTTTCGCAACTCTGGCGCTGAAGAGTGGCCGCACCCGTACAACTGGCAGCCATAGACGCTGGGTCGAACGCCATCCGCCTGGTGATCGCACGGGCCACTTCTCCCCATCACATTCAAATCCTCGATAACGAGCGCGCCGCCGTCCGCCTGGGCCACAACGCCTTCACCCACCGGGTCCTCGACGAGGACACCATCTCCCGCGCCTCCCGCGCCTTCCGCCACTTCCGCGATCAAATGGACCGCTACCAGGTCTCCGCCTACCGCGCCGTGGCCACCTCCGCGGCCCGCGAGGCCCGCAATCACCGCCGCCTCATGGACCGCATCCGGCGCAAAGCCGGCATCGAACTCGAAGTCATCAGCAGCGAGGAAGAAGCGCGCCTGGTTTGCTCGGCGGTCCATTGGGCGCTCGGCGACAGGATTCAGCCGCGCCTGATTTTCGATCTGGGCGGCGGCAGCCTCGAATTGAATTTCTTCCAGCGCGGCATTCTCGAACACCGCATCGCCCTGCCGCTCGGCACCATCCGCCTCATGGAGACGTATGCCATTGACGGCGCCATAGACGAAGACACCGCCCGGCGGCTGCGCCACCACGTCCTATCCCTGCTGCGCAGCTCCCTGCCGTCGCCGCCCGTGCTTTCACGCGCCGTGGCTGTGGCGTGCGGCGGCAATGCGGAGGCGCTGGTGCGCCTTGCGCCGGGGCCGCTCGTGGGCCGGACGCCCACGATCAATGTGCGGCTATTGAAGGACCAAACCTGGCGGCTGCTCGGCCTCGACGTGGCCGGACGCATGCGCGTGTTCCGCGTGAGAAGCGACCGCGCCGAAGTGATGGGCATCGCGGCCATCATCATCACCACGCTGGCAAAATGGCTGGGGCTGCGCTCCATGCTCGTTCCCGGAGTGGGCGTGCGCGAAGGCCTGCTGCTCGATCTCGTCGCGGAACAATATTCCGGCGGGGCGGCTTCCGAGGAAGAAAGAGGCCGCGCGGCCGAACTATTGGCGGGCGCGCGATGGTTCGCGCGACGCCTGGACTACGACGCGCATCACGCCGAGCAGGTGGCGCGGCTGGCTCTTTCGCTCTTCGATCAGTTGCGTCCCATCCACGAAATGTCGCAGGATATGCGGCTGGTGCTTGAAATCGGCGCGCTGCTGCACGACGTGGGCTGCTTCGTCCATCGCAAGTCGCACCACCGCCATGGCGAATACCTCGTCCGCAACGGAGAAATTCCGGGCTTGCGCGGCTGGCGGCGCAATATGGTCGCGGCCCTGGTGCGCTATCATAACTGCAAGTCCGAGCCGCAGGTCGAGCACGCGTCCTATGCCGCGCTCGATAGCGAGCAGCGGCGGCAGGTTCGCGTGCTCGGTTCGCTGCTGCGCATCGCGGAAAAACTCGAATCGGAGCATCAGCAGCGCGTGGCCGGTGTGGATTTGCAAATCGCCGGGCACAGGGCCATTTTCCTGATTCGCGCGGCGGACGGAACTCGGCTCGATATTGCCGGCCTCCAGCGCAAATCGGATTTATTCGCGCGCGAATTCCATCTCCGGCCCGAGTTCCGGCGCGCCCAGAGGAAGGACAAGGTCGCGTAAGCCATGATGATCTACATCGTTCGGCACGGCATCGCCGTGGATCGCAACGACCCCAAATCCCCGCCCGAAGCGGAACGTCCGCTCACGGCCGCGGGAGTGCAAAAGACGCGTGCCGCTGCGCTCGGCCTGCGCGCCCTGGATGTGAAGCCCGACGCCGTGATCACCAGCCCCTACGTCCGCGCGGCGCAGACCGCCGAAATCTTCGCCGAAGCGCTGGGATTTCCGCCGGAAAAAATCCGCGTGAGCGAAACCTTGAAGCCCACCGCCAATCCCGCCGAAACCCTGAAGGAAATCGCGCGGCTGAAAGCCCGGGAAGCGATGTGCGTCGGCCATGCGCCTCAGCTTGACCTGATGATCGCGCAACTGGCCGGCGCGCGCGGCGTCTTCACGGAGCTGAAAAAGGCGGGTGTCGCTTGCCTCGAACACGCCACCGGCCACGCCCGCTGGGAACTGCGCTGGATTCTCACGCCCAAGGTCCTCCGCAAACTCGCCGATTAATTGGTTTTGGCCCCTGGGAGCGCCAATCTCCCGATTGGCAACGATCGAGGCGCCGTTCAGGAGAACGGCGTTCCCAGGCTTTTTTCATCTGCGCGGGCCCGGATTTGTGTCGATTAGAATTCTGGAGGCTTGAGGCTGGAAGCTGGAAGGGAGGCAAGGGATGCAAAGGGTTATTCGCTAATTGTTCGTCCCGCAGAAGCGTCTCCGGTATCAGGAGTCCGGCGGACTCCGCCGGAGTCCGAAAACCGGACCGGGACGCAGAAAACGCGCTTTTCTCGCCGCCGACCCCCCCTATTTTGTTTCGAGTAGAAAAAATTAAGTTATTGGTAGGAGAGGAGATATGGCGATTTCTATTTCCCAGCGTGTTTCGATTAGAATTGTGGAGGTTGGAGACAAGAGGCTGGATGCTGGAGACTTCCCCAGAGAGGTCGTTTGATTGCCTTTTAAGTATCATGCCACATTATACTATGGATGTCAAGTCGGCTGCGGCGGGGACGCTCCGCAAGGCCTTTGGAGAGTGGTGGTTAGAACCCCTTCACGGATGCGGCGGGGATGCGGTTTTTGCGGGGTTTGGCGCGCGAATTTCCTTTGATACCGCGCGTAAATCTGACGTTGAAATCGTGCGTGAATTCACGCTCATAAACTGCCCTTAAATGGCCATAAAATGCAGTTTTTTGCCTCTTTTTGCACGATTTTGGCACGTTCGCGGGAGATTTCTCAGATTCCCATTTCGGGAATCGTTTCCGAGCTGGGGGTCATTCGATGGAGAAGCTGACACGGGGACTTTATCACTTCACAGGCTGGGATTGGCACTGTTTTCTGGCGTCTTCGAGGTCGGAGAGCTGGTAATCGGGTCTCATAACGACCATCTTTCCGCCTTTTTGCTGAAGCTCTCGAACATCGCCATCGCCGAGTTCAGAACGCCATTTGAATCCTGACGGGTAGTCACCTTCCACGTAATCGAAAGGCCGATGGGCATGAAGTCGAGACATGTTCTCGCCGAACTTGTGAACATGGCGTTTCACGATTACGCAAGGTTGACTATGCGCCTCCGGTGCGTCGGTTTTGGGAGTTTGCGCGTATCCAAGGGTTGAAACCGACGAAATGGATGCCAGCAATGCGACCAATAGTTTCTTCAATTCGATCTCCACGAAGAGGAGTCTAGCGCGAAAGACCGATCGTGCGCCACAAGCGACGGAACGGTGTGCGAGGGGGAAAGCAGATCCCTCTCTGCGTCCCCCGCCCCTCAAGAGGCGAGGGGAAAACAAAGACGGGGACTCCGCTCGGGATGACAAGCGCGGGGGAGAAGTGCAAAAAGGCGCGCGCGCTGCCTGCCGCGGCGGATCTTCGACGTGCTGTGCCTCTACCAAGAAAAACCTGGCTGGCCTGCGTTACTTGGGCCAAAGACGATCGGGAAGCAGGTACGTGAAACCCACAACTGCTTCCCAGTGAGTGGATGTGCTGGTGAGTCCACGGTTGAAGCCTGCGTCGAGTATGAGTGTCTTTCTCGCCGCGTAGCCCACCGCCCACAGACTCCCCACCGCGTTGCCGCGAAGGAAGGGCTGGGTGAAGTGCCAGATTTCGCCCGACAGGGAAAACTTGCCGGCAATCGGATGGGAAATGGAAAGCGACTGGCCGAACTGCGCTCTGCGGACGGGCCCCTCGGTCAGTTCGTTGAGCATGGCATTCGCGTCGTAGTGGAAACCCTTGACGTCCGCGCTGGCGAGGAGCAAGCCAGAGTTGACCGGGCTGCCGAAATCCAGCTCGGGAGCGCCGCCATCGTACGCGCGATGAAAGTAGCTCACAGCGATAGTGGGCGTGGCGCCTTCACCATGCGCGAGCACCACCTGCGCGCCGAAGAAAACGTCCGCCACGCTATTCGAGCCCATCCCATGCGAAGTGGAATGGGCGATCGGTTCGGCGGCAGCCAGCAGTTCCAGACGCGGCGCAACCGAGAGTTTTATGACTTCGTCGAAGCCGACCCGCGTCGAGAACTCGGGTGAGTCGCTTGCGCCGAGCGCGCCTGTCTCGAATTGCAGGTAGCCCACCGGGGTGAGCGTTGCCGGGGTAGAGACGGTTGGCCGTCCGGGGTTCGCTTCGGGCTCGTCATCGGACTCGCCGGGCGCGCTGGATTGCGCTCGCGCGCGCGGGGCGCAAAAGAGCAGACCCAGACACGCGCAGAGGAGGGTGATTGAAAACGCCTTTAGTGCCGGGCGCACGGCGGCACGATGTGAATGGCGTTCTGGGCGCATGTGTGGGGCGCGTGTCGCACCTACGGCGCTCGGCGTTTTATATTCCATGGACCCAGCCCTCCCGGGCTGGGCTAACTTCTGGCGCACCTATGGTGCTCGGGGAGCAGGAGCTTCCTGCTTGAGCTGTGCCGCCTTGGGTGTGTCCGGCTCAGGCTGTGCGCTGCTCGGGAAACGAGGCGGCTTTGAGTTCGTGCCCCCATTGGAATCCGGCGCGCCAGACGGCCCAGGGAGAATTTTCGCTCGAGGCCTTGGAAAGAAACCCATCGAGGCGAGCCTTGCGCTGCGCGCCGATTTTGTCGAGCCACTCGGCCACAATCGCGGGATTGAGCCGGGAGGCATGGCAGCGGATTTTGCTGCGCAGCACGTCCAAATCGTGGACGTCCCCGAGCACGTCCTGCATGCGCTTCAGGTCATCGGCCCAAACGTCGTACCGCTGCGGAAGAAAATTCTCGACGATGTAACGGAAATTCTTGATTTCGATCCGCAGGTGGTGCCAGGCGATGCTGCTGCGCCTCTTGCGGGCTTGTTGATAGAGGCTGACCGCTTCATGCAAGCTTTCAAGCGCCAGGCGCTGGAAAACCACGCTTTCGAGGGGGAAAAAGCGGGCCTTGGACGCCAATTTACGCGATAGCTTGCGCCAATCCTTGCGGTCGAAGCGGTCGAGCGACTGCTCGGCGGCCTTGCGGTGCGTCCGTTCCTCGCGGGAAAGCAGCACCAGCATCTGCTTTCGCACGGGGTCGCCCGCGGCGCCCAGCTTTTTCAGCCAGGACCGCTCCACCTGCGTATCTCTGAGATCGCCCAAGGCGTGGAAAAGTTCGCGGGTGGTTTTCTTGAGTTTGCGCCAGCCGGGGCCAGGGTTGACCTTGCTGAGCGCGTCGGACATGGTGCGGCAGCGCCGCAGCGCCACGCGTAAATCATGGACGGCATCGGCGTCCCACCCATGGCGGACTTGGTCGGCTCTTTCGGGCACGCGGCCCATCCACACTTCGAGCCCGTTGTATTTCGCTGCGTTCCCCGTCAGCATGGAAACTGGAAGTGGCATGCGACATCCCATCTCGCTGGGGCAGAAATTAGCGCCCCATGGTATACCCGCGACAGCGATTTTGCCAGCAGGGGGCATCAGGGATGAGGGGCGAGGGATGGGGGGCGAGGGGTGAGGTCCCGCCTACGCGATGGATCCGCTCCGCAGAATCGTCCGGAGCGCAAACGGCGCGCTTCGGCGCGGCAAGCGAGGGACGAGGGCGGAGTCCGTGAAATTTGCGTCATGCAATTTGGTTGAAGCGGCGCCAGGAGCTTGTTGAGAAACTGATTTGAGGGAACTTCAGGGGCTAAAGCCCCACTGGTTTTGCAGGCTATACGTCGCGGCTAAAGCCGCGACCTACAAAACTTCTCCCTTTTTCGGCAAGCTGCTAGGAGATGAAGGAACAGCCGACGCGCAGGCGGCTGCTTTCGATCTCCCGCGTATGCACCGTGCGCAGGACAACGCGGACGGGCGGCAAAATGGGCACGTGCAAGATGGCGTTGAATTGATTCGGCAGATCCTCGGAATTCTCGAACTGCAAGGCCACGCCTCCGTAGCTGAGATCAATCACCTTGGCGGTTTTCTGGCCATTCTCGGTGATTACGGCGTACGCTTTCGTGCCCGCGAGTGAAACGCGCTCCCACTTTCGTTGTTCGGTGGGAGGCAGGTCGCCCGGGGAAGTATCGCCCGAGGAGGTGTCGCTAGGCTCCGCCGGAACAGGAGCGCCGTCGGATGGCTCCGCAGCGGGCTGGGGTTCGGGCGGCGCAGGGGGCTGGAGTGGAATCACGCGCGAGGGCACGCCCCTCGAATGCTTCACTTGATAGAGGCGCTCGTCAGCAAGGCCCATCAATTGGCTCTTCTGGTCGCCATCCTGCGGATGGACGGCCACGCCGAAATCGAGGGTCGCCGCGACGCCGAGGTTGAACTGGCGGAGGTCGGTTTCAAATTGGGTGCGCACGCGGTTGCTAAGAATGGCGGCCTGCTCGATGTCGGTCTGGGGCAAAAGCAGGGCGAACTCGTCGCCGCCGATGCGGAAAGCGAAGTCGGCGGCGCGGAGCGTATTGCGGAGAGTGGTTGCGGTGAGCTGCAGAACCTTATCGCCTTGCAAATGGCCGTAGCTGTCGTTCACTTGCTTGAGTTTGTGGAGATCGAGGAGGACAACAGCGAGAGGCTGGCCATAGCGTTTGGCGCGGTTCAATTCCTTGTCGCAGTATTCGTCGAAAAGGCGGCGATTGTAGAGGCCTGTGAGAGCGTCCGTGGCCGCGTTAATCTGGAGTTTCTTGAGTTCCTCATATTCGATCAGAATGGGAACGCGGAGAAGATTCGCCGAGGCCAGCACGTCCAAGACTACGGTCTTCAGCGAAACTTTCTTCCCGAGGCTTTCCGCGAGTTCGCGGCGGCGCTGGAGGATGCGCACCCAGCAATCGTTACTCTGCGCATCCGTGAAATCAATCTGGGCCATCGTGCGGAAGTAGTGGCGGAGGAATTGGCCGCGGACAGACTCGTCCAGCCCTTGCAGGATCTCCGCAAGCAGGTCGAGAAAAGAGTCTTCCGCCGTTGGCTGCGGCTCGAAAGCTTCGCCGGGCTGGGGCATCAATGTTTCCGAATCAGTCTTCGTCGGCCCTGAAACTAGGGACGTCTGCGGGTACGGAATACAGTGCACGGCACAGTCCAAATCCCACTAAGGAACAGCTCTTCTTATGTGGTTCCATAACTAGCTGTAAAACAGAGAGTTAATATCTCCCTGGCAGGCCGTTAAAGGAAACTGTCCGCGCCCCGAGCGCAATGGAGAAAACTGATTCCACTTTGATACATACATAGGGGAGTGCCGTTAATTCCAGCAGATTTGCGGAAAATCGCTTCATCCGATGATCGGCTTGAGAAACTCTACCCCCACTAGATGGACATCACCTGCCTCCTGCTGCCGCTTTACCTTGGCTTGAATTGGAGGCATCCCCTGAGGGACCAAAGCGGAGGACGTTATCGAAGGGGCAGGAATGGTCAGCGTAACTATCTCATTCACTGCCAGAGGACGGGCACACGTAATGAGAGCGCCTAATGCGCTGATATCTAAAGTCTTAGCGAGCTCTAGAAACGGGTCTCCGTAGGCATCCTTGCCGCGAACAAAAAGCGGCACCTGGAGCTTGATACGCTGGAAGCGTCGACGCTCATCATAGGTCTGTGCCATGGTCGGTCGTTGATGGACGATGTGCTCTCTAGATGTCATATGGTACCCAAGTAGTAGTACTTGTTTGTTTCGCAATTTTGATGCAAGTCCGTCACGCCTATTTACAATATTTAAGTTCATTGTTATCTGTCAAATAAGATGTGCCCAAGTAGTGCCTACAGGTTCTCGGCACACCGTAATGTGCAAATTTACTGCAATTGATTTCCATCATTGTGCAATTGTAGGACTTGTTTCCCATTGACTCCGCCGGATCCCTTTGCGAGCATCGTAGTGGTTCTCAAGCGTATTTCGCGCAGCATTCTGCGCGATGAAAATGGCCGTCTTTTTGGACCCAACAGGAGGACTCCCGGGAGTGATAGTGTCTGGCAACGAAGCAACCAATGCGCAGGCGAGTGTTCAGCCGACCTTCCAACTGGTCGCCAGCCTGCTCGATGCCCTGGACCGCCCGCTATTGGTCTCGGACCGGACCGGGAGCGTGCTGTTCACAAATCTTCACGCTCGGGATGCGCTGAATACCGAGGAATTGAATGCCAAGACGGACCTAAATCTTTTCAGGGACATTCTGCGCGCCGACCATAAAGCGATCCTGAAAAAGCTGGAGGGTGGAGAGCACGAAATCAGCGTGGTCACCGAATGTCCAGAAGGCAAGAGACGGTCACGCATCCGGTGGTTGCCCGAACCGGACTGGCTCGTTGTTTACATCGAACCGCCCCCGTCCGGTTCTCCGGCCGGTGAGGCCGAGATGCGCCAGACGGTGCAGGACCTGCTGCAGGAGCGTGAAATCACATACAGGAATCTTCTGGCCGCCTACCTGCGTCTTCAGGACCTGAACCGGCAAAAGACGGTCTTCCTGGCGTCCGCCGCGCACGAACTGAAAACGCCGCTCGCGGTGATGAAGGGCTATTATGAATTGCTTCTTTCCGGGTCTCTCGGGACGCTGAGCGAAAGACAACAGGAGATTTTGCAGGAGTCGAAAGAGAGTTGCGACCGCCTGGTTCGCGTTGTGTCGATGTTTCTGAACTATTCGGCGCTCGAGAGCGGCAAGCTTGTGCTCCAGTTGCGCGAAAATGATCTTCGCGATTGCATCCAAGACGTTGTCTGCCGGTGGCAGGATGCATTTCAACGCGCCAATGTGCGGCTGGAGATTGAGATCCATCCGGATCTGGCGCCGCTTAAATTCGATTTCCAGAAGGTGCAGCAGTGCATCGCGAATTTGCTGGATAATGCGCTCAAGCACACGCCGGCGGGGGGTTGCGTCAGCTTGCTGGCCGAGCCGCATTTCTGGGAACGGCGCGTTTCCGAAGCGGTTCCCGGAGAAGACCGCCGCCGCCGCGCCCAACCACAATCGAACAGCGTGCTGATTCGCGTGACGGACACGGGCAGCGGGATCGCGTCGGAATTTCATCAGGAGATCTTCGAGGAATTTGTGCGCGTGGATCCATCTTCGTCCGGAATGGGCCTGGGCCTGGCCATCACGAAGCGACTGATTCAGGCGCATCGGGGAAAAGTTTGGGTGAATAGCGAAGTGGGCCGCGGGAGTTCGTTTTTCTTCCTGCTGCCCACGAATGTCGAATAATCCCGGCAAAGGAAATTCAGGATCATGAAAATGGCTGAAAAAGAGAAAATACTGGTCGTGGACGATGAACCAAGCATCCGCAAATATCTGAAGACGCTCCTCGAGGTGGATGGCCACCCGGTGGAGACGGTGGCAAGCGGAAAGGAAGCCCTGGAGCGGGTGAGCCAGGGAGAGCGGCCCGATTTCATTATTCTCGACGTGCTGATGACGGAGATGGACGGGCTCGAGACGCTGCGGCGGCTCATGCAAATTGACCGCACGCTGAACGTCATCATGCTCTCTTGTTCCAACGAAGTGACGACCGTCGTGGAAGCCATCCGGCTGGGGGCGCTCGATTATTTGACCAAACCCTTCGAGAAACCGGACCTCGATGCGGCGTTCCTGAAGTGCCGGCAGAAACAGCAGCTCCGGTCCGAAAATCAAGCCCTGCGGGAGTACTGCGAAACGATCACCGAAGACATCTCGTTTCTCGCCGCCAGCCCCCAAATGCTCAAGATCCGGCAACAGATTCTGCAGATTGCGCCAGTAGACGTGCCGGTGTTCCTCAGCGGGGAAAGCGGCGTGGGCAAGGAAGTGATTGCGCGGATGGTGCATTTGCGCTCGACGCGGGCCCAGCAGCCATTCATCAAGGTGAATTGCGCGGCCCTGCCGGGCGAACTGCTCGAATCCGAGCTATTCGGCTACGAGCAAGGGGCGTTTACAGGAGCCGTGCGCGCCAAGCCCGGCAAGTTCGAACTCGCCAATAAGGGGACGATGTTTCTGGACGAAATCGCGGAGATGAGTCCTCACCTGCAGGCCAAGCTTCTGCACGTGTTGCAGGACGGGCAGTTCTCCCGCCTGGGTGCGCGCTCCACGGTGAATGTGGATGTCCGCGTCCTTGCCGCAACCAACATGGACGTGAAGGAAGCGATGCGTTCCGGACGCTTCCGCGAGGACCTTTACTATCGTTTGAACGTTCTCTCGATTCACATCCCGCCGCTGCGCGAGCGGACCACGGAAATCCCGCTCCTCTTTCGCCACTTTTTGGTCAAGTACAGCGAAAAATACCAGAAGGTGGCCCCCGATCCCTCGAAGCATCTGCTCGAAGCGGCCCTGCGTTATCCATGGCCGGGGAACCTGCGGGAGCTGGAAAATTTTGTCAAGCGCTATGTGATCCTAGAAGACGACGAGGGCAGCTTTCGCGAGCTTCTGGAGATGACCGGGCAGCAACGCATCGCCCCTCGTGAGGAAACGCCGCTGCCGAAAGAGCAGGGACTCAAGGCCCTGGTGCGCGGCTTGAAGGACGAAGCGGAAACGGAGGCGATTGCCGACGCGCTCGAGAAGACGAACTGGTGCCGCAAGGACGCCGCGCGTATGCTGGGGATCAGCTACAAAGCGCTGCTTTACAAGATGCGGCAATTCAATCTCGATTCCGGGCGCGGAGCGCGCTCCGCGGCGGCGAAAGAAGCCGCCAAGGCTGCGGCGACGGTAAAGCAGGCCACGCCGGAAGATGCTCCGCCTGTCGCTTCTGTAACTCGCGGCTCGTAATATGGAAGCCCCGGGTTTCGCACATTCCTAAGTAAAAGCAATGGTGGGGATGGCCGGGTACGTAGTCCTATACCCCGAGCAAAAGATTTGCATATCTTAGGCACATTCGCTGAAAAAGCACTACCATATCCTCCCCGGCTGTTCTAGTATTCCCTCCGAAATGGGGGGCGCGCACGAAAGCCCTTCGTGCGGCGCGGGCATGTTGGTCGCACTTACTCGAAGCGCCAAAGAAGAGTTTGGTGTTGCTTTGAAAGGGTTTGTCCAGTGTGGTGGTACTGTGCCAACCGACTATAAGAATCTGATCTGAGGTCATGGGGGCCTCGGGGAGAAGACGCTAAAGCTTGTTGGATGTTTGGAATAGAGATTGCTAAACCAACTTGGGGCATGCTGTCAACTTCAAAACCAGCTTGAGGGGAGCAGCGCGGATGACGGAACGTCGTATGGCACGCCGGTATGACCTCTCTCTGCCGATGAACGTGCGCCTGCCGATCAATCGGGAGCCGGGTTCACACAGCGGACAGACGCGGGACATTTCGACACGTGGGGTTTATTTCATGATGCAGAAGGACCTTCCCACCGGCACGGAAGTGGATTTCACGCTCACACTGCCGACGGAAATCACGCGCGGGACGGAAGTTTTTGTCCGCGCTCATGGGCGCGTGGTGCGCGTGGACAAGCGCGAGGATGATGGCCACGAAACAATCGGAATCGCGGCCATTATCGAGCGCTACGACATCATCCGAGGCGAAGGTTCTACTATTTAGCTAGGGCTTTCGACCACCCGTCGATTCTTTCCGGGAAAACTTCCATCACTTCTCTCTTTGGCCGGCAGGCACAGCGTCTGTTCGTCCAAAGGTGAATTGTTCGTACGAAGAATTACGTACGAGGTGTCTCCAAATGATCTGATCGCAGTGCTGATTATGTGTGCCAAGCAGTTCAAATAGTGGCCCATAGACGTAAAAATCGCATGCGTCATAGTGGGAAAGTGCCTTCCCCAAAGTGCCAAGGATTTTCTGGTGTTCGGCAGAAAGAAGCAGGCATGCACTCCCTATCGGGTATCAAGAGCGCACTCCCAACCACACCTGAAATGCCTCAAATGAAATGAGTTATGCGGATTTCACAGGGCACCGATAAGGCTCGTGCGGAGCCATGTTGCGGGGTGTTTGGCATGCGTTGTGCAGTGAATATCCGTGGAGACTCGTTCATTTCCAGCTCGATTCATACTTCCAAATGGCCTCTGCCGCTGAATTGAAACCAGACCTTCCCGCAAGTGCAAGCGAATTGCCGCCCGAGCACGTCTATTTTGGCCCGTCGGAGACGATGCAGGCAATTCGGAAGCGTGTGGACTGTGCCTCGAAACTGAATGTCCCCATTTTGATTCTGGGCCCAAGCGGCACGGGCAAGGGAGTCCTGGCGCAATTCATCCATAACCGTTCGCCCTGGAATAGCGGGCCTTTTGTAAAGGTGAACTGCCCGGCGATCCCCGGCACGCTGCTCGAAAGCGAGCTGTTCGGTTTTCAGAAGGGCGCGTTCACCGGCGCCCATGGAGACAAGCCCGGCCGCATGGAAATGGCGCAGGCGGGTACACTCTTCCTGGACGAGATTGGCGAGCTGGACGCGAGCCTGCAAGCGAAATTGCTCCATGTTCTGCAGGATGGTCACTTCACGAGAATCGGAGGCCACGAAGAAAAGCGGTTGAACGCGCGCGTCATCTGCGCCACCAGCCGCGCGCTCCAACGCGAAATCGAAAGCGGCAATTTTCGCTCCGATCTTTTCTATCGCATCAACGTAATCACCATCACCCTTCCGCCGCTGCGCGAGCGACGCGAGGATATTCCGTATCTTGCCGAGTATCTGCTCCAGGTATTCATTCGCCGGTTCAAGCGCGAGGCCCCGCCGCTCGCCGAGGATGTGCTGCATCAGCTGCAGCAGCGGGATTGGCCGGGCAATATCCGCGAACTGGAAAACTGCATCGCGCGCTACGTGGTCCTCGGATCCGAGGAGGCATTCCATGCGGTGCAGACCGAAAGAAAAGCTCCCCGCTATAAATACGAGGAGACGGAAGAAGGCAAGATTCCTCTCAAACGCCTCGCCCAGCAAGCCACGCGGAAAATGGAGCGCGACGTGATTCTCAAGGTGCTCCAGGCCAACCACTGGAACCGCCGCAAGGCCGCTGAAACCCTGAAAATCAGCTATCGCGCCCTGCTGTACAAGGTCCGCCAGGCAGGCCTCCCGGCAAAGCATCCCCAGAAAAAGAGGCCGCAGGGAGAAGAATTTCCGGCGGCATCGTCTTCGCCCGCTGACTGATTTTTTCACGGTTCTTTTTCCCGGCGTTTCCACGGCGCCGCCGAGCGCGCCCCGGCGCGATTCGCCCGCATGCGATGCGCCACCGCGGAAGCGTATACGCGAGGCCGCACGCCCGTGCCGCCTTTGAAATTATTCGCCGCTTGCACCTTGCTCCTGCCCGCCAATTCCGTTAGCCTAATTTGGCATGGCAAAAGGCGCCGACAAATCGAGCCTGAAGGTCTGCCTTCTTTCGCCGCATCCGATGGTGTTGGACAATTTCCATCGCTTGCTCGATCACGCGGGCTTTCATATCAACGCGAAGCTGCTGGACTCGATGCTGCCGCCGGATTTGCGCTCGCTCGAATTGCCGCGCGCCAGCGTGTACGTGGTGGACGCCCACGCCGCGCGCCAGGCCACCGGAGCGCTGCTCGCGAACATTCTCGAGCGCTACTCGAATGCGCGCCTGCTCGTGGTGGGAGATGATGTCAAGGAATCCGAAAGCTACTCCCTGCTTCGCCAGGGAGTGAAAGGAATTCTCACCTATGCGGAGGCCCGCGGACAGCTCGCCCGCGCCCTGGCGCAGGTGGCAGCCGGAGGCATCTGGGTGCCGCGCAACCTCCTATCCCGCTTCGTGGATTCGATTTTGAGCAGCACGCAGGGCCGGCGCCTCGCGCCCGATGCCCCCGCCGAATTGAGCCGGCGCGAACAAGAGGTGCTCAGCAGCCTGCTTGAAAATCTGGCCAACAAAGAGATTGCCGACCGGCTGCATATCTCCGAGCGCACCGTCAAGTTTCATGTGTCCAACCTGCTCGCCAAATTTGGAGTCCGCCGCCGGGCCGACCTGATCCTCCTCTGCTACCAGCGCCGCGGCGCGGTGGCGTAGCCTTTCTCTTCGCGCAGATTTAACGGCCTATATTTACTCATACGGTGACGTACCATTGCAGGAGTCCGCCTTGTAGTCCAGGCTTGCCTAATCCGAAAGGAGCATTCGATGCCAAGAGCTCTTGTCTTTCGATCTCCATCAACATATGTCGTGCCGCTCCCGACGTCGGGTAAGCTCCAGAAGAACTTGGGGGTGAAGCAATGAGCTATAACTGGATTTGGCCAGATTTCTCCGATAAGGCTGCTGCAAGGAAAGCGATCGTACAAGGTGTGGTCGCCTGCGGGTTTATGGCGTCGGTAGACGCCGGGGTAGCGATTTATGCCAACGTCTACCACCAGACATTTCAGGGCTATAACGCCGCGGTACTTGTCGACGGTACGCTCTTTGCGCTGATTGGCTGGAGACTTTGGAAAAACTCGAGGATGGCGGCGGTTTCGGCCCTCGTGTTAATGGGAATCGAAATCGCCGACAAACTGCTACACCACCCCAAGACATTCAATTTTGTAACGATATTGCTGCTGCTCGCCATCGTGAACTCAGTTCGGGGCGCGTTTGCTCTTCATGAGAAGGCCAAAGAGGAGAAACTCGGTGGCACTGTAAGCACACCCCAACCACTCGGCTAACTATTGATTTACGCGTTAGTCGGAAATCGTGCCACCACATTGGCATCGCAATCGCTGCTATACTTTCGCCGATGCCTAGCTTTTCCATCGAGAATTTCGGGTGTCGCGCGACGGAAGCGGACGCCGCCGCGCTGCGCGCCGCCATGCTCGAAAACGGCTTCGCCCCTGCCGCCGGGCACGCCTCGGCCGACTTTGTGGTGCTCAATAGTTGCACCGTCACGGCCGCGGCGGACTCGCAGACGCGCGAAGCCGTGCGAAAAATTCACGCGGCGAATCCCGCGGCACGCATCGTCGTCACCGGATGCTACGCGCAGCGCGCGCCGGAGGAAATCGCGGCCATCCGCGGGGTCGCGTGGATCGTCGGCAATTCGCACCAGGCGGAAATCCCGGGCGTCCTCCGGAAAATGCCCGCGCCGGGCGCGCCCACGGGCGCGGCAACGCCAGATTTCATTCCGCTCGCGCGCCTGGATCGCCGCGCGATGCCGCTTGAGCGCGGCCCGGCGCAAGTCCTGATCGGCGATATTTTTGCGGAGACTGCCGTGCCGGTTGCGCCCGCGGCCCAGATGTGGGCCGGCCACACGCGCCCCATCCTGAAAATTCAGGATGGCTGCAACAATCGCTGCTCCTACTGCGTGATCCCTTTCGTCCGCGGACGAAGCCGCAGCCTGCCCCCGGACACGGTGATCGGCGAGGTGCGGCGATTGGTGGCGACGGGCGCGAAGGAAATCGTCCTGAGCGGAATCAACCTCGGGAGCTACGGCCGCGACCTCGCGCCTCGCGCGGCGCTCGCGGATGTTGTGCGGCGAATTCTCGACGAAACGACGCTTCAGCAGCTCCGCTTCAGTTCTATCGAGCCGCAGGACATCACCGAGGATTTCGCGGGACTCGCGGCGGAATCCGGCCGCATCGCGCCCCATTTTCACGTACCGCTGCAATCGGGCTCGGATAGCGTGCTGCGCGCGATGCACCGGTGGTATCGTACCGAGCATTACGCGGAGCGAATCGCGCTGATTCGCCGCTTGCTGCCCGATGCGGCCATCGGCGCGGACATCGTCGCCGGCTTTCCGGGCGAGACGCGGGCGGACTTCGAAGCCACGCACGACTTCGCCGCGCGCCTGCCATTCACCTACCTGCACGTATTTTCATTCTCCGCGCGTCCGGGAACGGAAGCCGTGAAACTCGGCTGCGCCGTGCCGCCGGCGGCCATCCGTGAGCGCGCCCGCGCCTTGCGCACGCTCGGCGAAGAAAAATCCGCCGCCTTCCGCGCCTCGCAAGCGGGGCGCACGCTGCGCGCTCTGACGCTCGATCGAGGGCGGGACGGCTGGACCGAGGCGTTGACCCCCAATTATCTGAAAGTGCGGATTGCCGGCCGGCATCCGGCGAATGAATGGCGCCAGGTGCGCATCGCGGCGGACGCGCAAGCCCTGGCCGAAGGCGTTCCCATTTCCTCCGAATTGGCCTAATTTTCGAAAATCACTTGCGCCAGCGCCAGATTGCCGCTGTGCGTGAGCGAGAGCGAGATGCTCTTCACGCCGAGGCGCGCGGCGAACTCCGCCGCCACGCCCGCCAATCGAAGCGTGGGCTTTCCGCCCGGCTCGTTGGCCACTTCGATATCGCGCCAGCGAATGCCGTGGCGCCAGCCGGTTCCGAGCGCCTTCATCGCCGCTTCCTTCGCGGCGAATCGCGCGGCGTAGCGCTCGAATCTGTTCTTGTGCTGCTCGCAGTAGGATACTTCCGCGGGCGTAAACAGCCGCTCGACGAACGGCGTGCCGTGGCGTCCAATGGCCGCTTCGATCCGGTCCACTTCCGCGATGTCCAGTCCCAGCCCAACGATCACCGATTCCCCCGCTTCCGCGCGTCTTCCGAGCGCGTGAATGCCCGCGATTATATAATCGAAAGGCGTCTCCTGGGCGCGCGAAGCTCGAGGAACGAAATGAAAGCAACCACCGCAAGGAAAAAGGCTACGCCGCGAAAGCGCTCCGGGAAGCGTCTTCCCGCGGCGGCGAGCGCCAAATGGACGCTGCGCCGCGCGGGCGGATTGCGGATCCTCGAAGCGCCTGCCCTCTCGCGGCTCGGATGGCTCGTGCACGGATTCAGCACGCGCGCCGGCGGCGCGAGCGAAGAAGGGGCGCTGAATCTCGGCTTCACCGATGGGGATTCACGCGCGCGCGTGCTCGCGAATCGCGCGAAATTCCTTGCCGCGATCGGCGCGGACAAAATGCGTGCCGTCGCGCTGCGGCAGATTCATTCGGACATCGTGCATCGCGCGGATTCGCCCGAAGCGGCGGCCGCGGAAGCGCCCGCCGCGGATGCTCTGATCGCGCGCGAGCCGGGCATCCTGCTCGTCGTGCAGACGGCGGACTGCGTTCCCATTCTTCTCGCCGATACGAAGCGCCGCGCGGTCGCGGCCATTCATTCCGGCTGGCGCGGCACCCGTCGCCGCATCGCCGCAAAGACGCTTGGCCGGATGCAACTGGAATTCGGCACGCGACCCGAGGATGTGATCGCCGCGCTCGGCCCCGGCATCGGCCGCTGCTGCTATGAAGTCGGCCTGGAAGTGGCGCGCGATTTCGATGCGCAATTTCCGAACGCGCGCGAATGGTTCGAGGGGCCGTTTGACGCGCTGGCCTCCGGCGAAAACGATCCGAACTGGCTGCCGTGGCTCACGATGAGGCCGCCCGGCCACGCGCCTCCGCCGCCGCGCGTTCATCTCGATCTCATCGTCGCGAATCGCGCGATCCTCGCCGATGCCGGTATCCCCGCGCGGCAGATTTCTTCGTCGGGCTTTTGCACCGCGTGCCGCACCGATCTCTTCTTCAGCTATCGCCGCGAACGTTCGACCGGCCGCATGATGGCGGCCATCGGAATCCGTTGTTAGGATAAGCGGCCACCTAGTAATCGACAGGCTGATGTTGATAGCGGTCGTCGCTCCAAAAATACACGTCCACTTCGTATTCAGTCTCTCCCGCGTCTACGAACAGGATGCCGTCTTTCGCAGCCACATGTAGTTTTCGTTTCCAGGCGCCACTGAAAAAGTCCGCAATCTGGACCTTATCGACAAAATAGTTGGCGGCTCCTGCACCGCCCCACTTTTCGACGAGCAATCTGTGATAAGGCTGGCCTTCGTCGCCGCTGAAAACTAGGAATCTATAAGCCATATCTGGATGGCTCAGTGGGACCAACAAGATGGCGTATGCCTTGTTCGCGGATTCAAACTCACCCACAGCAATCCCCGGGCATTCCCGGACCTTCATCGACTCCCAGCGTTTCCTAGCGGATGCACTTAGGTCCCCAGCTTCCTGGATCTTCCAAGAAGCAAAATCCGTCTTGAGCTGGTCTTGTATGGAGGCAGGCAGAGCTTCAGATGAACAGGGCGTGCGATTCGGGCTCCCCTTCGCGGGAGCAGGCAAACTTGCAAGAAGCAGGACTGCGACCGCTAGCGCGAACGTTCTCATGTGCTCTCCATTTAATCAGAGACTTGGCGATGCTGCGGCTGACTCCGCCAGCGCCAGCTGGCCGCACGCGGCCATCACGTCCTGCCCGCGCGAATCGCGCACGAAGGCAGGCACGTCTTTATCCGTGAGGATTGCCCTGAATTCCGCCACGCGCTTCGCGTCCGGCCTTTCGTACGGCAGCTCGCTGGGATTCCATGGAATCAGGTTCACCTTGGCGCGCAGATTCGCGAGCAGCCGTACGACGCGGCGCGCGTCGTCGGGCGAATCGTTGAAGCCGCCGAGCAGCACGTATTCGAACGTGAGGTGCTCCCACGGCCGCAGCGGATACCGGCGGCATGCTTCGAGCAGCTTTTCGAGCGGATACTTGCGGTTGATGGGCATGATTTTGTCGCGCTGCTCATCGGACGACGCATTCAGCGAAATCGCGAGCTTCGGCCGCACCTTTTCCCGCGCCAGCCGCTCGATGCCGGGAACGATGCCGCTGGTCGAAAGCGTGGCATGCTTCGGCGAGATGGCGATGGCATTCGGGTCGAGCACAATGCGCAGCGCGGCCATCGCCGCGTCGTAGTTCAGTAGCGGCTCGCCCTGGCCCATGAGCACGATATTGGTTTGAGGCTTGAGCGCCGCGCGATTGTCTGCGAGCGCGACCATCACCTGCCCCACGATTTCGCCCGCCGTCAGATTCCGCACGAGGCCGAGCGTCGCCGTCAGGCAAAAATGGCAATCCACGGCGCAGCCCGCTTGCGCCGAGATGCAAATCGTCTGCCGATTTTCCTCGGGCATGAAAACGGCCTCGATGTTGGCGGGCTTGCCTTCGCCGATCGCGAGGACGTAGCGCACGGTGCCATCCGAAGACGAGTAGCGGCGCACCTCCTGCGGCAGCGCGATGGCCGCCTCGCGCGCGAGGCGCTCGCGCAGCGCCGCCGGCAGGTTCGTCATCGCACCGAAATCGAATCGCCGCTCGGCATAGAGCGCGTGATAAATTTGCGCGCCGCGATACCCCGGCTCGCCGAGCCCCTGCATGAACGCGCGCAGCTCTTCCGCCGATTGTCCGAGCAGATTTCGAGCGGCGCTGGGCGCTTGCGAGGCCATCTTGCGCCCATCATAGCACGCGCGCAGCAGCGCGATTCCCGCCGCGCGCGTTTGTCAGTTCACAGGGAGAAAGTCGCGAACTTGTTGCCGGGAGTAGAGGATCGCCATACCCTTGTCCAGGGCCAGAATGGCAATGATAAATAACGCGGGGCCAAAATTGGCGGCAGCGTTCTCCGGCGCCGTGATCCCGCCCGCAAGGAACGCCAGCAGAAAGAGGAGAAGGATTGACTCGCTGATGGCCCTCACAATGCCCAGCCCGGTCGCTCCCACGTAAAACGACGCCCCTCCGGGAATCAATATCCCCCGGCGCACGAGCGTCTTCTCATCCTTGAACCGCAAGCTGCAACTTTGGCAGAGATAGGTCCCGGGTGAGAGCGTTGTGAGGCAGGCCGGGCAGAGCGCCGCCATTGCCCCCGCAGCAGTCGTCTCGCCCGAGCCATGTGGCCGCAGGATGCCGAGGAGCAGCCCGGCTTTTTTCAAGTCGCCCGATGCGAAGCGCCAGTACGCTTGCTGCTCGCCATTGCGGAATTTCAGTGTGAGGCGTTGATTCAAGAATCGACCGAGCGATGCGTCCTGCACGTCTCCCCATCGCGCGGTGCGAATTCCACGATCCCAGGGCAAGCGGCCCTTCCGCTTCCGCACCCGGAAAGCGATGATGCGGCGCTCCGTGAAGAACAAAAGGACATGCGGCAGCGAATACGTGTGCCACGCGCCACCAAAGAATTGCGCCGCAAAGTTAGGCGTCGCCTGAGCTTTAGCAATGTAGAAAATCGTCTCATTGGGCTCAAGAACACGCCGCAATACTTCGTCCAGGTCCTTGAGCGCATCCTCCGCGCGTTTGCGGATCTTTGGTTTTTCTTTCCCGTTCGCGTCCGTGTAAAGCGTGTCTTCGCGCACGTTCAGCCCGTTCTTGGCTGTCTGCTGCGGCGTGAGGGTGGTGTGTATCACGAGATCCGTAGTCGGCATCGCGCGCCTCCGTATTCCATGTCAGGCGCGTGAAGGATAGGCACAATGAAACCCATGGTCAAGCGAATTCCAGGGCAATCAGGCGGCTGGATGACAGGTCGCTAGCGGCGTGCGAGAATGGATGCACATATGTCCTCGACGGCTCACGCGGTGCAGAAAGAAACTCTTCCGAATGGCCTCGTGGTCCTCACGGAGCCCATGGAACACGTCCATTCGGTTTCGGTGGGCATCTGGGTGCGCTCGGGCTCGCGGCGCGAGCCGCCCGAGCTGAACGGCATCTCGCATTTCATCGAGCATATGGTGTTCAAGGGCACCGCGCGCCGCTCCGCCGAAGACATCGCGCGCGAAGTGGACCGCCTGGGCGGAATGCTCGACGCGTTCACGTCCAAGGAAATGGTCTGCTTCAATACGCGCGTTCTCCATGAGCATCTGCCGAAGGCGTTCGACATTCTCGCCGACATGGTCCTCGAGCCGAAATTCGCCGCGGACGATATCGCGCGCGAGCAATCCGTGATCCTCGAGGAAATCGGCATGGCTCAGGACAATCCCGAAGACTTGGTCCACGAACTCTTCACGCAGAATTTCTGGAGCACGCACGCGCTCGGAAGGCCGATTTTGGGCACGCCGGAAACCGTCTCGGCGTTCACGCGCGATACGCTCTTTCAGTGGTTTCACCGCTCGTATGCACCCAATCAGCTCGTCATCACGGCCGCTGGCCATCTCACCCACGCCCAACTCGTGGACCTGGCCGCCGCGCACTTTTCAAAACTCGCGCCCGCCGAAGACTCGCTCCCCGACCCTCAGCCCCGCGCCGCTGCGCACATCACGCAGCGCAGCAAGCGCGAACTCGAGCAGGTGCATCTCTGCCTCGGCGTTCCGGCGCTTCCGATCACAGACCAGCGCCGCTTCGCCGCCTCCGTGCTCACGAACGTTCTCGGCGGCGGGATGTCGTCGCGCCTCTTTCAGAGCGTCCGCGAGCGGCTGGGACTGGCCTACGCGATTTTCAGCGACCTCAACTCCTACCACGATACTGGCGTGCTTTCCGTGTATGCCGGGACGTCGCTCGAAACCACGGCGCAGCTCGTGCGCTGCGTCCTCGACGAATTCCGCCGCCTGAAGGACGAGCCGCTCGACGAGGAAGAGCTGCGCCGCTCGAAGGATCATCTGAAGGGCGCCACGCTCCTTGCCCTCGAAGGCTCCGGCCAGCGCATGAGCAGCCTGGCGCGCTACCACATCTATTTCAACCGCACCTTCACGCCGGAGGAGCTGATTGCCATGCTTGAGGCCGTCACCGCGGAAGATGTCCAGCAGTTGGCCCGCGAATTTTTCGAGCCTGCGCGCCTCGCCGCCTCCGTCGTCGGAAACCTCGATGGTTTCGAGCTTACTCGCGACCAGCTTGCCTTCTGATTTCGTATAATGTTTCCGGGGCCTTGCCACCCAACTCAAACAGGCAGGACATATGACCTACATGGTGATGGTTGACGACAACTTCCACTACATGGAAGAGGATGAACGATTCACGCATGGCGAGTTCGAGACATTGGAACAGGCCATTGAAGCGTGCAAGAAGATTGTCAACAATTTCCTGGAACACGCGTATACCCCGGGAGCGACTGCTGAAAAGCTATACGAGCACTACGTAGCGTTCGGCGAGGACCCGTGGATTGTGGGCACCCAGGGAGTGCCGTTTTCGGCATGGACGTACGCCAAGGAACGGTGCGCGGAGATTTGCGCCGCCGGCGGATAATTTTCCAGCGGCGGGCCTCCCTTGCTTCTGACGCCTTCCATCTCTGTGCCTCTGTGCCTCCGTGGCCTCTTTTTTCCTTTGACGCCGCCTCCGCGCTTTGCCATCATCCTTTGCGGAGTGTAACCGCATCTCGTTCCGCATCTCGATTCTCGCTTCCGGCAGCACGGGCAACTCGGTGTTGCTCGAAACGGAGCGCGCCACTCTCCTCATTGACGCAGGTCTTGGCCGCAAGGAAATGCAGCGGCGCTTCGAAGCACTCGGCCGGCAGCAGCCCGCGCGCGTGGACGCCATCCTCATCACCCACGAGCACTCCGACCATTCCAGCGGCCTCGCCCAGATGGCCCGCGAATGGGATTGCCCCGCGTACCTCACCGAGCCGACACACCGCGAAATCGTGAAGATGTACGCCGAGGACCCCGAAAAACCCGGCAAGAAAGCGACGATAGGCCGCGTCGAATATATTCGCGCGGGCGAGCGCTTCGAAATCGGCGACATTGAAATCAATCCCTTCGCCATTCCGCACGACGCCGCCGATCCCGTGGGCTTCTCCTTCCGCGTGAACGGCGCGAAAGTTGCTATCTCGACCGACCTCGGCTATCTGCCCGAGCTTGTGAAGCACCATCTCCGCGAGGCCGACTTCCTCATCCTCGAATCGAACCACGATCTCGACATGCTCAAGGTGGGGCCGTATCCGTGGTACATCAAGCAGCGCGTGATGAGCCGCACCGGGCATCTTTCAAACACCGTGGTCAGCGAATTTCTCGCCGATGCGGAAGTCTTCGATGGACGCGCGCAATATCTCATCCTCGCGCATCTCTCCGAGCAGAACAACACTCCCGACGTCGCGCGCATCTCCGCCGAAGAAGCCCTCGGTCGCCGCCCCGCCGCCTGCGCCTTCCGCGGCTCGCTCCACATCGCCGCGCAGCGCACGCCCCTCGGCCCCTTCGAGTTGTAGCTCGGCTCCATCCGCTGCCAAATTCATTGTGGCCGGGGGCAGGAGGAGCATACGATGCGTGAGCGAGGGGTCCGGATCGGGAATCCCGGTTCACGTGACCCAAGGAGTACACGAGGCGACGGTATATGAGCGATCTGATGAGTTACCCGTTCTTTGTTTTCACTTTCTCCTTCATCGCCATGTGGCTCTCGGCGCGGACCGGGGCCTCCTTCCGCAAGAGGCATCCGCGCCTGGATGAAGACGTACACCGGGATCTCGATGTTATCGTGGCCGCTACCCTGACGCTGCTCGCCCTCATTGTCGGATTCAGCTTTTCGATGGCCATCGACCGGTACGACCAGCGCAAGAACTACGAGGAGGCAGAGGCCAACGCGATTGGCACGGAATACCTCCGGGCAGGCCTGCTGCCCGCAGCCGATGGGACGAGAGTCCGCGCGCTGCTGAGGGACTATCTCAACCAGCGTATTTCGTTCTATGAAACCCGCGACGGGCATCAGCTTGAGCAGATCGATACCTACACCGCTCAACTTCAGACCGAATTGTGGTCCGCAGTCCAAGCTCCGGCTGCGGCGCAGCCGACATCCGTGGCCGCACTGGCCGCTGCAGGCATGAACGATGTGTCGAACTCTCAGGGATACACGCAAGCCGCATGGTGGAACCGGATCCCCATTGAGGCTTGGGGTCTGATGGTAGCGATCGCCATCTGCTCCAACGCGCTGGTCGGCTTCGGTGCTCGCCGCCCTAAAGCGCGAATGCTCTACTTTTTGGTTCTACCGCTTGTTCTCTCCATCGCGTTTTTTCTCATAGCAGACATTGACAGCCCGCGGAGGGGCGCCATTCGCGTGCATCCGCAAAACTTGATAAGCCTCGCTCAGTCGCTCGACGCACACTAATCGGGAAACAGGTATCCGAGCAGGTTTGTCCACAGTGGAGGTTGATGTGCCGCGCCCCGGCTCACGGGGTAGGGAACTAAGCTCGCAGAAATCCTTCTTCCGACATCCGCCTTCCAACCTCTAACTTCTGAAACTGGTGGGCCTGGGGAGAGTCGAACTCCCGGCACGCGGTTTAGGAAACCGCTGCTCTATCCATCTGAGCTACAGGCCCATCGCACCATCCGGCTGACAACCCTCAGGTTAGCATATGGGAGAAACCCTGCCCGCATCCCATGCGCATAGAATATACGCTCTCTATGGGGATGCCAAAAAAATCCATTCACGCCGCGCGATGAAACTCTTTTATAATGGATTGTTTGCGCGGCAGGGGAAGGGCCGCACCGTGACATGTTGAAAAGCATTCAGCAGCGAGACCTCGACCGCAACCGCTGGATCAAGATCACCATGGCCGTCATCCTCGGCCTGATTATTGTCAGCATGGTTGTCACGCTCGTTCCCGGGCTGATGAGCGGCACGATGAACGGGACCAATCCCGACACGGTGGCCACCGTCGGCGGGCAGGACATCACCATCGCGGACGTGCAGCGCCAATTGAATACGGCCATGCAGGGGCAGACCATTCCTCCCATGATGAAGCGCTTCTACGCCCGTCAGGTGCTCGACGAGATGGTCTTCGAGCGCGCGCTTTCGATCGAGGCCGAGCGCCTGGGAATCACCGTCACTCCCGAAGAGGAGGCCGAGCAGATCAAGCAATACATGCCCGACGCCTGGGTCGGGGGCGTATGGCAGAAGGACACCTACGCGAATGAAATCGCATCCAAGGGAATGTCGGTTCAGGATTTTGAAACGGAAGTGATGAATACGATGCTGACGGATAAATTCCAACACATCGTCACGGACGGAATTTCGGTCAGCCCGGCAGAAATTGCCCAGCAGTTCCAGTGGAAAAATGAAAAGGTAAAAGTAGACTATGTGCTGATCAGCCCGGCCAGCCTGGCCCCCTCGATCAACCCATCGGACGCGCAACTCGCGGACTTCTACGCGAAAAACTCCTCGAATTATCAGGTGCCCGAAAAGCGTTCCGCGCGCTACGCCCTGCTTGATTTGGCTGCCCTGCGCGCCAACACGCATGTGAGCGACGACGATCTGCGCGCCTACTACAACCAGAACATCGACCAGTACAAAGTGGATAATCGCGTCCACGTCGAGCATATTCTCCTCAAGACCGTCGGCAAAACCGACGCGGAAGCCGCCGAAATCCGCCTGAAGGCCGAGGACGTGCTCAAGCAAGCCAAGAAGCACGGCGCCAATTTCGAGCAGCTTGCCCAGAAATATTCCGAAGATGATGGTTCCAAGGCCAAGGGAGGCGACCTGGGCTGGATCGTGGAGGGCCAGACGGTGCCGGAATTTCAGCAGGCTGCTTTCAGCCTGCCGAAGGGCGCCATTTCAGACCTGGTGAAGACGCAATATGGCTTTCACATCATCAAGGTCCTCGATCGCGAGACGGCTCACACAAAGAGTTTCGAGGAGGTTCGCGACTCCATTCTCCCCATCCTCCTCACTCAACGGGTGAACCAAGAGGTGGATGGCCTCTCCGCGCAGATGGCCGACGCCGTTCGCCAGTCCGACCGCCAGCCGCTCGATGCCCTGGCCAAGAAATTTAATCTGACTCTGGGCCAGACGCAGCCCGTTTCCGCCACCGACCCCGTTGGTCCCTTGGGCAATACCGCGGACCTGCACAAGGCCCTCTTCGAATTAAATCCCGGCGAGTTGAGCGACCCGCTGCAAGTGGATAGCGGCTGGGTGATCCTCACGGTGCAGGACGTGATTCCCGCGCATCAGGGAACTCTCGCGGAAGTGCATGACCGCGTTTTGGCCGATTACCAGCAGGAAAACTCCGTGGACCTGGCTCAATCCAAGGCCCAGGAGCTTGCCAAGCGCGTCGCGGCCGGGGAAGCCCTCGACAAAGCCGCCAAGGAACTCGGCCTCGAAGCAAAGACGTCGGACCCATTCGCGCGCGATGGCTCCCTGCCGGGAGTCGGCCCCGTCCAGCCGTTCGCCACAGCCGTATTCGGCATGGCCATCGGGCAAGCGAGCGCGCCCACCCAAGCCGGCGGCAACTGGCTGGTCTACCGCGTGACCGATCACCAGGCCCCCAATCAAGACGACTTCGCCAAGCAAAGCTCGGGCATCGAGCAGCAGCTCCTTCAAGACAAGCAGGAAGCCGCTTTCGCGGCCTTTCGCACCGCCCTCAACGACCGCATGAAACAGGAAGGCAAGATCACCATCAACCAGGACGTTTTGAATCGCCTCTTGCAATCCAGTTGAAGTCAACTCACAAATGATTCGTGTCAGGGCGCGGCTTTTTACCCTGAGCCTCGAAGGGCAGCCGCGCCGAAAAGTGCCCACAATTTTAGGGCTTTAACCCCTGATGTCACGCCGCGCGCGCTCAGTGCAGGCCCGACCAATCGTCGGCGAGCAGGATCGAGTTGCTGGGGTTCGAGGGGTCGTATTTCACGCTGGCGGTCTGCCCCGCGGCGATGCGCGTCAGGTGCAGCCGTTCTTCCATGCCTGTGATGTCCTGCGCTGTCTCGTAGGTAACGCCTGAAATCGAATAGGTGTAGTGCAGGAGTTTCTGGACGCCGCTTGCGGGAAGGGCCCCGCGCTGCTTGCCGAAGATACCCGCGCTCCCGGCCTTTTTCGTCCCCGCGGACGAACCTTGAGCCGGCGCCTGGGACGACGCGCGGGCGTGATCGGCGATTTCGAGCACTTGCCCTTCGACGATGCGCCCCACGCGATTCACATGGGCGCGCCGCCGGCGTTCCAGCTCCTCGGCGTCTTCCGGCTTCCGCCGCAGCCACAAGACAACGCCGATGCCCGCCAGGACCGCGAGTCCGGCCACGGGAAGCAGGTTATGCCAGTCCGATAGAAGTGCTCTCAACGCAGGGAGTTCTCTCGAACCCATCTCGAAATTTCCAATCGCATCGTGGAGCCCATGCCTTGATGGGCCACAGCCGCGGCAAACGAAAGTCCGCTCCGGACGGGATTATAGCACCAGTGGAAAAGATCGTTCACGGGACGCGCGAGGAGGATTTCCATGCCAAGGCTGCGTGCGTCGCGCCGGGTGCGCAGGCATGAAATCGGCTGGGGCTCAGTGCTCGTGAGGAACGGTGTGGTGCGCTCGCCGGCGGTGGTCCGGCGCCATCGCGTGGCGGCGCGCGCGAAAGCCCATCGCTGCCACCCACAAGCCAACAGCGCAAACGCCATAGACGGCGGTTCCCTCAACAAGCACCAGGAACGGCGTGTGCAGCACCTGGAAAAGATTCCGGAAATACACGCCGGCAAGATCGTAGCCGGCGGTGAACATCACCCATCCGATCATCGCCGATACGAACAGTTCGAGCGGGCGATGGAGGAAGCGCAAGACGGGATACGCCATGATGGCTAGAAACAACCCATACGAGATTCCATTCCGCTCGAGCGCATACGGCTCGGCCACGCTGATCCGGTCCGCAACCACAAGCGATCCCAGCATCACCACAATTAGGAGGGCGCCGACATAGAGTCCGGTCGAGAGCGCCTCGTGCGTCTTGCGCGCTTTCGCGTTCTCCTCGGGTTTCACTGTTATAACGTCTCTCATGGCGCTGGCTGGCTTTCTCCCGGCACGCCGCAAGGGACAGCGACACTGGCGGGACTTTCATTGCCAGAGCGGTCCGTCGCGGTGACACGATAGTAGTGTTGTCCGGGTTCTGTATTCATATCGCGGAATGCTGGCGAAAGCAAGAGCGTCGCATTGAGGCGTGTGCCCGGAACGCCAGCCTCCCTACTCCTATAGACGCTGTAACCCGCTATATTGGTTTCCGGGCTGATGGCCCACGAGAGGTCGGCGTACCCCGGAGTTCCGCCCTGCGCCGGCGCGCATACGGCGATCAGTCCCACGGGCGCGGAGGGGGGAATGATGTCGCGCACGGTGACGACCGCGAGATTCGAATCGGCGGATTCCAGCGCCTCGCCGGGATACCGCGCGATACTCCGGACGGAATACTCGTACGTCCGGCCCAACTCGGCTTGTGTGTCTTCGAAAGTCGTGGATTCGGTATCCCCGATTTTCGCGAGCCGCGGCTTCAAATCGAGGCTTGCGGCGGCGGGCTCGGACACCGGAGCCGCTGCGGAGGCCGCCGGCCCCGGTTCGGCTTCCGCCCGGTAGATGCGGTAGCCGGCAACCGGGGGCGCCGTGCCGGTCACTGTTTTTTGAGGAGCCGTCCATTCCAGCTCGACTGTCGAGTGCGCGATCCCGGCTTTCAAATCTCCAATGGGGTCGAGGGCGGGATAGATGCGCACATCCGCCGCATTCGAATCCGCTGATTCTTTTTTCGCGGAGGCCCGGGCGCGAACGGTGTACACCGCCGCGCCATCGGGATGCCGGGCGAAATCCTCGGCTGTGAGCGTATCGGCATAGCGCGTCTGCCCCTTTTCCGTGTACTGGTCCGCCATCCCGGGAGGAATTGTCACCAGCAGCGATGGCTTCGCGGGCGCCTGGGGCGAAGCCGCGCCGGCTGCGGCCGCCGCGGGCTCAAAATCCCGGTAGATTTCGATCGTGGGAACCTCTTTGAGCGGCTTGTGTTGGACCGTTTCCTTGGGCAGCGTGAAGGTGAGGATCACGTCGTTGCCCGACTGTCCGGCGGCCAGATCCGTGATCGCCGCCGGGACGGGCGCCTTGCGCTCCGTGGGCTCACCCGGGGACGCGCAGCCGCTGAGGACAAAACCAAAGATGAAAATGGAAAAGAGAAAATGGAAAGGGGAAGCCGGCTGGGATTTGCTCCGCGCACACGGAGATGCTGGCGCCCTCTTTCTATTTTCCATGTTCTATTTTCAATTTTCCATTTTCTAAAGAATGTATCGGCTCAAGTCCTGGTCCTTGACGATGCCGGCAAGCTGCTTCTGCACGTACGCGGCGTCCACCTTCACCGTCTTCTTTTTCATTTCCGGCGCTTCAAAGGAAATTTCTTCCAGCACTTTTTCGAGGATCGTATGCAGCCGGCGCGCGCCGATATTTTCGGTGTGCTCGTTGACCGTAGCCGCAAAGCGCGCGATCGCCGCGATGGCATCTTCGCTGAAAGCCATCTTCAATCCCTCGGTTTCGAGCAGTGCGGTGTACTGCTTGATGAGCGCGTTCTTCGGTTCCACCAGAATACGGACGAAATCGGCCTCGGAAAGCGAGCTGAGCTCCACGCGAATCGGAAAGCGTCCCTGCAGCTCGGGAATCAGGTCCGAGGGCTTCGTCGTATGGAACGCCCCCGCGGCGATGAACAGAATGTGCTCCGTGCGCACCATGCCGTAGCGCGTGTTCACCGTCGTCCCTTCCACAATCGGAAGAATGTCGCGCTGCACGCCCTCGCGCGAGACGTCCGGGCCGTGGCCGCTTTCGCGGCCCGCGATTTTGTCGATCTCGTCCACGAAGAGAATCCCCATCTGCTCCACGCGGTCCACCGCGATGCGTGTCACCTGGTCCATGTCAATCAGCCGGTTTTCCTCTTCCTGGATCAGGTAGTCGAAGGCCTCCGCCACGGTCATCTTCCGCTTCTTCTTCTGCTGGCCGAACATTCCGGAAAGCATGTCCTTGACGTTGACGTCCATCTCCTCCACGCCCTGGTTGGTGATGATTTCGAACGAGGGCATCGAGCGCTCGCGGACTTCCACTTCCACCAGCCGCTGGTCGAGTTTCCCTTCGCGAAGCTGCGCGCGGAGCTTCTCGCGAGTCCGCTCCGCCTGTTCGCGGCGCTGCGCTTCGGAGGCAGCGCCGGTATCAACGGGCACGGGCGACGCGGGCAGCAGCAGATCGAGCAGGCGCTCTTCGGCGGATTGCTCGGCGCGCTCCGCCACTTCGTCCAGCTTTTCTTCCCGCACCATGTCAATCGAGGTTTCCACCAGGTCGCGGACCATGGATTCCACGTCGCGGCCCACATAGCCCACTTCCGTGTACTTCGAGGCTTCCACCTTGACGAACGGGCAGCCCGCCAGCCGCGCCAGGCGCCGCGCAATTTCCGTTTTGCCCACACCGGTCGGCCCGATCATCAGAATATTTTTGGGAAGTATTTCTTCGGCTACTTCGGGCGGGAGCTTCTGCCGCCGCACACGGTTGCGCAGGGCGATGGCCACCGCCTTCTTCGCCGCATTTTGCCCGACGATATATTTATCGAGCTCCACGACGATTTCGCGCGGGGTCAGCTCGTCGAACGACGGAAGCGGCTCCGCTTCCGCCGCCTGCTGCTCCCCGGATAAATAGATCACCATATCCTTCTCCGGTTTCTCGCTCACAATTCTTCGATGCTGAAATTCGCATTCGTGTAGATGCAAATTTCGCTGGCGATGTGCATGGCTTCCTGCGCGATCTCCTTGGCGCCGAGCTTGGTGTGCTTCGCCAGCGCGCGCGCCGCCGCCAGCGCGTAGGGTCCCCCGGAACCGATCGCGCAGATGCCGTCGTCCGGCTCGATCACGTCGCCGTTGCCGGAGAGCAGGAACGTGGATTTCGCGTCCGCCACGATCAGCAGGGCATCCAGATGTCGGAGGGAGCGGTCCGTACGCCATTCCTTGGCAAGCTCCACGGCCCCGCGCGGCAGGTTGCCATGATATTCCTGCAGCTTATTCTCGAAGCGGGAAAAGAGCGAAAGCGCGTCGGCCGTGCTGCCGGCGAATCCCGCAATGATCTTATCGCTGTAGAGGCGCCGCGTTTTTTTCGCGCTGTGCTTCACCACGCCCTCGCCTAGCGTCACCTGCCCGTCGGCGGCCAGCACCACTTTGTTGTCCTTGCGCACGCACAGCACCGTTGTGCCGTGTATCGGCGGCGTCTTACGTGTCATAGGCATCCGGTGATTATACCCCGCGCCGCGCGGAATCGGCCATGGCGGCGCGCGACTTTTCCCGCGCCCCCCGAAAATAGAGCCCGAGGCCGATGAGAACCGCAGCCGCCGTTCCGCCCACCAGCTTCGCTTCGAAGAGCCATTTATTTGCCGCTTCGGCCGGCGGGACGAGCGACAGCGCAATGCCTCCCAGCACCACGATGAATCCCAGCGACCCGGCAATCCACACGCCGAACTTCCCTCCGGGGATCAGCACCGCGTTGCCGCCGGCCGCGCGGTCCGGGCGATACGCCAGCTTGATCGCCGCCGCGTACATATAGAGGAACGGAATGAAGTAGAGGATGATCGTGGCATCCACGAGAATCTGATACGCGCTGTTCACCGTTTCGTTCACCTGAATCGCCAGCAGAATCGCGCCGGAAACGAGTGCCTGCACCAGGATGGCCACCCACGGCGTCTTCCATTTTGGATGGATTTTGCTGAAAGCGGTGGGCAAGTAGCGGTCGATCCCCACGACAAACGGAATGCGAGCCACTCCTGCCACCGTCGAGCCGATGCCCCCGGCGTTCCCTATCGCCATGAGGATTGCAGCAGCCACGACGAAGAATCCAATCTTCAGGATGACTGAGCCGGAAGCCAGCGCCTGAAGCATGCCGCTCTTCGGGTCCACGGCGCTTGCCGGAAGCAGCGCGAGAACCGCGAATGTGCCCGCGATATACATCGCCGCGATCGAAACTCCCGAGCCGAAAATCGCGCGCGGAAATGTCTTGCGCGGCTCGCGAATTTCCTCGCTCATCATCGAGACCAATTCAAGCCCCGTGAACGCGAATGCGATCTGCGGCCAGAAATTTGCCGTCCCCCAATTCCACGTGGGCAGCATGTTTTTCCAGGTGAAATGCGTTTGCGAGCCGTGCGTAATCCACAAAGTGCTGGCCACGCCCGCGAGCATCAGCAGGGGGACGTACGTGCCAATGCCCCCTGCATTCTGAAGCCATTTCCCCACGTTCAGCCCGATGATGTTAAGAAATACGGCGATGAAGAGCAGAAAAAATGACCCCGCCATCAGAAACGCGCGATTTTGCGCCAGGAATGCCCCGCCATTGCCGCCGATATATGCGCCCATCGCGGCGCTGGCCATCAAAAGCCCCGGAAAGTAGAAAAAGGTGTAGACCCAATACGTCCACCCCGCGACGAATCCGTGAAATTCGCCGAACGCCTGCTTGGACCAAACATAAAGACCGCCCTCTTCCGGAAATCGCGTGGAAAGCTCGGCGATCACAAACGCCGTGGGAAGAAAAAATAATACCGCCGCCAGCATCCAGAGGCTGATCGAAGAGGTTCCATTGTGCGCCGCCGCGGCGATCCATCGCGGGCCAAGCACCGCCGCGACGTTGAACAGCAGCACGTCCCACAGCCCCATCACCCGCCGTAGCTGCTTTTTGGGATCGGAGAAATTGCTTGCGGTCACGCGGTGGAGTCCAGGGCCGGGATCAATGTGTCCTCGGCCAGGAAATTGCGCAGGAAAGGATCGCTCGAGCTTTCGAGCTCCGCCCATGTGCCGAAGAAGGAAACGCGGCCTTCGTGGAGAAATATCACGCGGTCGGCCAGCTTTTTCCCCAGGTGCGTATCGTGCGTCACGACGATGGAGGTTTTGTGCATGCTTTCCTTCAATTTCACGATCAATGCGCTGATGTGCGCTGCCATCAGCGGGTCCACCATCGTGGTCGGCTCGTCGTAGAGGATGGCCTCGGGATTTTCCGCCAGCGCCCGCGCGATGGCCACGGCGCGTTTCGTTCCCGTGCTCAGATCGGCCGGCAAGCGGTCCGCGAATTCGGACACTTCCAGCATGTCGAGCAGCTCCCGCACCCGCGCGTCAATCTTTTCCTGGTCTGCTTGGCCGCCGCGGCTCAGCAACGGAAACGCCACATTTTCCGCCACGGTCAGCGAGTCGAAGAGCGCGCCCGATTGGAACACCATCGTCACGCGCCGGCGAATCGCGGAAAACTGCTCTTCGCTGCGTCCGGTGACGTCTTCGCCCGCCACGATAATTCGCCCGGCATCCGGCTGGAGAAAACCCAGCAGCAGCTTCAGCGAGACGGACTTTCCCGCTCCGCTGCGTCCCATAATCACGGCTGTCTCGCCCCGCTCCACGAAAAAGTTCGCGTCCTTCAGCACGGTGTTCTCGTCGAACGACATGGAGACGTCGCGGAATTCGAAGTAGTGATCAGCCATTTTTCGGTCGCCTCGCGGAACGGGCTATTCTTGATTAGCAAGCGCTGGGAATCAAACGCTTTCTGCTGGAATGACTTCAAGGGCGTGATCTGGAAAGCTAATAGGGCGACATTTAGCGTTGCCGAAAATACATTCTATATTACACATAATAATACACTTAGTTATAATAATATGGCGCAAAGGCTGAGCGCGTACTTATCAACTTTAATGCTTGACACGTGTCCACGATCACAGCTATATTAGCACTCGCCTTACGCGAGTGCTAATACACGGCTCACCTCGGGCAATCTCAAGCACATCATCGGAGGAATTGCCAAAATGGCTGTCAACATCACACCGCTACATGACCGCGTGCTCGTGCGGCGGCTCGAAGAGAAAGAATCTGTAAAGGGCGGCATCATCATACCGGACTCGGCTAAAGAGAAGCCGCAGGAGGGTGAAGTGATTGCTGTCGGCGCCGGCCGGCTCAATGAAAAGGGCGACCGGGTCCAAATGGACGTGAAAACGGGAGACAGAATACTTTTCGGGAAATACAGCGGCAACGATATCAAGATTGACGACGAAGAGTATCTGATCCTCAAGGAAGACGAAATCCTCGCCAAGCTCGGCCACGCGGCCAAAGCGGCCGGGGCAAAAGGTAACTTTTCACCGCCGCGGCGGCGCGCCAAGCGTGACCGCAGGCCTCGATTGATAACCATCTCAAACAGGAAGAAATCCTAGGAGGAAGAGGAACCATGGCAAAGCAAATCGTGACGGGCGAGAATTCCCGCCAGTCGATTCTGCGCGGCGTCAATATACTCGCGGACACCGTGAAGATCACGCTCGGCCCCAAGGGCCGCAATGCGGTGATCGAAAAGAAGTTCGGCGCGCCGGTCATCACCAAGGACGGCGTGACCGTAGCGAAGGAAATCGAGCTGCAAGACCCGCTCGAAAACATGGGCGCACAGATGGTGAAAGAGGTCGCTTCGAAGACCTCCGACGTGGCCGGTGACGGCACCACCACGGCGACCGTCCTGGCCCAGGCCATCTTCCGCGAAGGCGTGAAGACGGTCGCAGCCGGCGCAAGCCCCACGGCGCTCAAGCGCGGCATCGAAAGAGCCGTCGAAGTGGCCGTCGAGGAAGTGAAGAAGCTTCACAAGGACGTGAAGGGCGAAATGATCGCGCAAGTCGGCACGATCAGCGCCAACAACGACCGGCAAATCGGCTCGATCATCGCCGAGGCGATGAAGAAGGTGGGCAAGGACGGCGTCATCACCGTCGAGGAATCGAAGACGATGGAAACGGCGCTCGAAGTGGTCGAAGGAATGCAGTTCGACCGCGGCTACCTTTCGCCCTATTTCGTCACCGATCCGGAGCGGATGGAATGCGTGGTCGAGGATGTCCGCATCCTGATCCACGAAAAGAAGATCAGCTCGATGAAGGACCTGCTTCCCCTGCTCGAGCAGATCGCCAAGATGGGCAAGCCGCTGCTGATCATCGCGGAAGACGTGGAAGGCGAAGCCCTCGCCACGCTCGTGGTGAACAAGCTCCGCGGGACGCTGCAGTGCGTTGCAGTGAAGGCTCCCGGCTTCGGCGACCGCCGCAAGGCCATGCTCGAAGACATCGCCACGCTCACGGGCGGCAAGGCCATCACGGAAGACCTCGGCATCAAGCTCGAGAACGTGAAGGTCGAGGACCTCGGCCGCGCCAAGAAGGTCACCATCGACAAGGACAACACCACGATCATCGAAGGCGCCGGAAAATCCTCCGAGATCGAAGGCCGCGTCAAGCAAATCCGCACGCAGATCGAAGACACCACCTCCGACTACGACCGCGAAAAGCTGCAAGAGCGCCTCGCCAAGCTGGTGGGCGGCGTGGCGGTGATCAAGGTCGGGGCGGCAACCGAAACCGAGCTGAAGGAAAAGAAGGCTCGCGTCGAGGACGCCATGCACGCCACACGCGCGGCAGTCGAGGAAGGCATCGTTCCCGGCGGCGGCGTGGCGCTGGTTCGCTGCATCGCGGCGCTCGAAAAGCTCAAGCTCACCGATGACGAGGCCATTGGCGTCAACATCGTGAAGCGCGCGCTCGAAGAGCCCATGCGGCAGATTGCGCTCAACGCCGGAGCAAGAAGGAGCCGTCATCGTCGGCCGCGTCCGCGAATCGAAGGACGACAACTTCGGCTTCAATGCCGATACAGGCGAGTTCGGCGACCTGGTCAAGGCCGGCGTAATCGATCCGGCCAAGGTTACCCGTCTCGCATTGCAGAACGCAGCGTCCATCGCCGGCCTGATGCTCACCACCGAAGCCCTGGTGGCCGACATCAAGGAAGACGACAAGAAGGGCGCTGGCGCCGGCGGCGGTATGCCCGGCGGCGGTGGCGGCATGGGCGGGATGTACTAAGCCTCCGCTGCGGCTGATCGAATCACATCAATGGGGCGTCCCGATGAAAGTCATCGGGACGCCCTTTTTGTTTTCCTGGCCGCGCGTGTTTCATGCCACGAAAACGCCCGGCAAAGCCGCCTGCGCGGTTGCTTCGGTTGCAATATACTGGTTGCTGCGAGGGTGACTTCAGGGCTACCGCCAAAATGAACTGGAAATGATGTTCGCGGATTATCTCCCACGATCCATACAAGCGCTGCGGAATTACAGCGGGCGCGACGTTTCTATCCGACCTGATCGCCGGCGTAACCGTCGGCCTGGTGGCGCTGCCGCTGGCGATGGCGTTTGCAATCGCGTCCGGCGTGGCGCCGCAGTCGGGCATCTACTGCGCGATCGTCGCGGGATTCCTCATCTCCGCGCTGGGCGGTTCGCAAACTCAAATCGGCGGCCCGACGGGCGCCTTCGTGGTGGTGGTCTTCGGGATTGTGGCCAAGTACGGCATCGACGGCCTCTACATGTGCACGATGATGGCTGGCGTCTTTCTGGTGGTCCTCGGCGCAACGGGGCTGGGCACGGCGGTGAAGTTCATCCCGCGCCCTGTGGTGGTCGGATTCACGAACGGAATCGCCGTAATCATCGCCAGCACGCAGATACGCGACTTCTTCGGTATCAAGGTCGATCAAATGCCGGGGGATTTCATCTCGCGAATCATCGTGCTCGAGAAAAATATGCCCACGCTCTCGCTCACGGAAACCGGGCTGGGCGTCCTCGCGCTTCTGTTGATCATTGGATGCAGCCGATACGTGAAGAGGGTGCCGGGATATATCGTGGCGCTCTTCGCCGGCACGGCTATCGTCGCCATCTTCCGGCTGCCGGTGGAGACCATCGGAACGCGCTTCGGAGGAATTCCCGCGGGCCTGCCCCGGATGATGATTCCTCACTTTCGCGCGGACCTGCTGCGGCCGCTCGTTTCGCCAGCCATCACCGTGGCGATGCTCGGCGCCATCGAGTCGCTAATGTCGGCTGTGGTTTCGGATCGCATGAGCAACACGAAGCACAACCCGAATGTGGAGCTTGTGGGGCAAGGAGTGGCCAATATTTTCTCGCCGATGTTTGGGGGCCTGCCCGCCACCGGCGCCATCGCGCGAACGGCGACGAACATCCGCTCCGGCGCGAAGACGCCCGTCGCCGGAATCGTGCATGCCGCGACGTTGCTGGCCATCGTGGTCTTCGCCGCGCCGCTGGCGCGCTTCATCCCGCTGTGCGTGCTCGCGGCGATTCTGCTGGTGGTCTCCTACAACATGGGAGATTGGGGCGAAATACGGGAGCTGCTGAAACTCTCCCGGCTCGACATCGGAGTCTGGCTGGCCACGTTCCTGCTGACGGTCTTTGCCGACCTGACCGTGGCCGTCGAGGTCGGGATGATTCTGGCTGTGCTGCTGTTCATCCGAAAAGTGACCACAACCACGACGGTCTCGCAAGTAACGGAAGAATACGTCCGCGAAGGCTATGCCCACATCCTGCAGCACAAGGAGATCCCCGCCTACGCCACGATTTTCCGCATCCACGGACCGTTTCTATTTGGGGCCACCGACAAGCTGGAGGAGATTACGTCGCGCCTCGATAGCCTTCCTCCCATCGTCATTCTGCGGCTGCGCAATATGACGGCGGTTGACGCGACCGGGCTCGCCGCGCTTGAAATGCTCGCGGATGCGATTCACGCATCGGGGCGCGGGCTGATTCTTTGCGGCGCGCGCGAGCAGCCCGCCCGGCTGATGCTCCAGGCGGAGTTCGAGGATCACGTGGGCCAGGAAAATATCTGCGCGAGCATCGCGGATGCCATCGAACGCGCAAAACTGCTTCTCCCGCAATTGATTCGCGGCGCGGATGCGCGCGCCCACTGGGGCCGCCGAAGCACGGACGTCCCCACATTCGAGAAGGTGTAGCCGCCGCGGATGGTGAAGGAATTTTGCGGGATTGAGCGGCAGGCGCATAATATGCGAAGGGGACGGTTTGCGCATCGTCCCTAGGGAGCCGGTCGAACGGGTATGAGCGCGGAAAAATCGCAATTTGCGCGGGTCGAGGAAGCCATCGAGGAGATTCGCGAGGGCCGCATGGTGGTCCTGGTGGATGACGAGGACCGCGAGAACGAAGGCGACCTCACCATGGCGGCGGAGAAGGTGACTCCCGAAGCGATCAATTTCATGGCGAAGTACGGGCGAGGGCTGATCTGCCTGGCGATGACGGAGGAGCGCTGCGAAGCGCTGGGCCTCGCGCCGATTTCCCCGCGCAACACGTCGGCGTACGGGACGGCGTTCTGCGAGCCGGTGGACGCGCGGCGCGGCACGACGACGGGCACGAGCGCGTCCGATCGCGCGACGACGATTCTGGCGGCCACCGATCCCGACGCGCGCGCGGAGGATTTGGCGCGGCCGGGGCACGTTTATACGCTGCGGGCGCGCACGGGCGGAGTGCTGGTGCGCGCGGGGCACACGGAAGCGTCGGTGGACATGGCGCGCATTGCGGGACTCGCGCCTGCCGGCGTGATCTGCGAAATCATGAACGACGACGGCACGATGGCGCGCGTCCCGCAACTCGTGGAATTCTGCCGCGCGCACAATTTCAAGATGGTGACCGTGGCGGAGCTGATCCGCTACCGCATGCAGCACGAGCGCTACGTGCGGCGGATGGCCGAGTCCATCCTGCCGACGAAGTACGGCGATTTCCGCATGATTGCCTATGCGAGCGACATGGACCAGGAGCTGCACGTGGCGCTGGTGCGCGGTGAAGTCGGCGAGGCGCCGGGCGCGGCCGCAAATAGCAAACCCGCGCTGGTGCGCGTGCATTCGCATTGCCTTACCGGCGACGTATTCGGCTCGACGGCGTGCGATTGCCGCGAGCTTGTCGAAGGGGCGCTGCGAGCGATTGCGGAAGAGGGCCGCGGAGTGTTCGTCTATCTGCATCACACGGGCCGCGGATTTGAAATTGCGGCGCGCACGGAAGAGGGCGCGGCGCTGCCGCGAATTCTTTTTCACTCGCGCGAACAGCTTGACCGCGACCTCGGGCGGCAGCGCATGGTCCAGCACGAAAGCGGCATCGGCGCGCAAATCCTGACCGATTTGGGATTGCGGCGAATCCGCGTGCTGACGAATCATCCGCGCAAGGTGGTGGCGCTCGAAGGCTACGGCCTGGAAATCGCCGATCAGGTGCCGCTTCCCATCGAGAGGGCCAAGCGGAGCCACCAGGTTCTCTAGTTCGTTTCTATCTCCCGTAAACTAGGACGACGAAGGTATCTGGCAGGATCGGTGGCCGCGGATGAGGTCGGTCCGCCGTTGGGTCGGGCGTAGGGCCGAATTTCGCGGTGACCAGATATACCTCGTGCGTCTTGGGGTCGAGCGCCATGGTTCGGGCCCCCTGCTCCGTCGGAACGTCCTCCATTAAGGTGAACTTTTTCTTCGAGTCTACGTGCACCACGGTCAGCGTTCCGCCGTCGCCGCCATTCGACGAAAACGCAAGACCTGTCCCGGGATCGAAGCGGTTCGAGTCCACGCCTGGGCCGATGGGCAGCGTCTTGATCTCTTTTCTCGATCCCGTGCTTAGGATGGCCATCACCTTGTTACCGCAGCCCGTGAAGAGCAGCTTTTTCTCGCGGTCTATAGCCAGGCCGGAGGGTTCCTCGCACCCGTCAATGGACCAGCGCGCGGTCACGGCTAGCTTGCGGGAATCGATATCCACCTGTTCGTCCCTGTCTTCGAGGTTCGCGTAGATGTGGCCCTCGCCGTCGGCGACGGCAAACTCGGGCTTCCCTCCGAGCGGGAACGTTCCGGCGACGGTTCCGCTGGCGGCGTCAATGGCCGTCGCATTCTTGCCGCGGCCGTTCATGGTAAAGACGCGCTTCGACGCCGGATCGTAGACGATAGCGTCGGGGCCGTCCCCTGTGTTGACCGTTCCGAGGACCCGGAGCGTCGAGAGGTCGAAGATAGTGACGGTATTCGCGGCGCCATTGGAGGTAAACCCGCGGCCGAGGTCGGGGGCGAGGGCGATGCCGTGGACGCCCTGCGTGTCCGGAATTTCGCCGACGATTTTTTCGGAGTCCACGTCGAGGACAATCACCTTTGCCGAACGGGAGATGAAGAGCCGGCGCGTGGGCGAGTCGAACTCAAGGTAGTCCCAGCCGCCTTCGCCGCCGAGCGGGATGGTCTTCAACAGGTGATAACCCGAGGAGACCGGCCCGGCTATCGGCGGACATTGCTGCGCCCTCGCGGCGCCCAGCATGAAGGCCAGGGCCGCGGCGGCCGCCGCGAAAAGTACCGGGTAGGCGAAGCGATTGGATGGCATAGAAACCTCCTTACGGTGTTGTTTTCTTGGTCCCGGGAGCGCTCGCCCGCGGGGCATAGGCACCCACCTTAACATACGGGCGCATTTTTTCGAATTTCGCCGGCGATATGCCGTGGATGGCGAGCAGATCCTCGGGGCGCTTGAATGGCCCGCTCTTATCGCGGAATTGGATGATCGCGTTTGCCGTGGTCGGGCCGACACCCGGCAATTCCTGGAGCTGTTTGAATGTCGCGGTGTTGAGATTGATCGGATGCGCGGGCGGCTTTTTCTTGGCGGACGCTATCCCGGCGAGCGCCAGCAACAGCAGGAGCGCAAGCAGCGCGCGGTTCCGTATTATGTTCACGGAGTATCCCACGGTCACCTCGAATTGCCGTGCGCGTCGTATTCGGTGACAGGGCCGAAGAGGGCGGCCTGCGCGGCGATTTGCTCGCGGTCGCCGGCGACAACGATCTGCGCGTTGGCGGAATCGAAGTGGCGGCGCGCGGCGGCGAGCACGTCGTCGGCGGTGAGCGCGCGGATGCGCTGGCGATACGTTTCGAGGTAGTCGTCCGGCAGCAGGTCGAGATAAGCGGTGGAGAGCTGGCCGAGCAGACCATCCTGCGTGGCGACGCCGAGGGAAAAAACTCCCGCTAGGTAATTGCGGGCGCTATCGAGCTCTTCGGGAGTGACCGGAAGGGAGCGCATGCGGTCCATTTCGTAGAACATTTCCGTGAGGGTTGCGGCGGCCACGTCGTTGCGCACGGCCGCATGCACGGTGAAAAAACCCTGCTGCCGGAGCGCATGGAGGCTGCTGCGCGGGCTGTAGGTGTAGCCCTTCTGCTCGCGGATGTTCATCACCAGGCGCGAATGGAATGCGCCGCCATAAATGGAATTGGCGAGCGAGGTGCGATACCAATCGGGATCGCGCCGCGTGATAGCGAGATTTCCCACCAGCACCTGCGTCTGCACGGTTCCGGGCATATGGATGAGGTGCACGCGGCGGCCGGAGGAATGCAGCGGTGCGGGCCACGCCTGCGGCTCCTGCTGAGGGCCTTTCCAATCGCCGAAGGTTTTTTCGATCTGGGCGAGCATGGCGCCTGAGGCAAAATCGCCGACGACGATGAGCAGGGCGTCGGCTGGGACGTAGTGGAGGCGATAGAACTCTTCGAGCTGCTCACGGCGGTAGGCGGCCACCTGGTCTTCCGTGGGCGCGGCAATCGCGTAGGGATGCTCGCCGAAAAGGACGTGGCGGAGGCGTTCGCTCGCGAGGAAGCTGGGAGTGGTGCGCTCGACGCGCAATTCCTCGAGGCGCTGGCGGCGCTCGCGCTCGAACTCATCGGCGGGGAAGGAAGCGTGGCGCGCGAGATCGGCGACGAGCGCGAGCATTTTTTCGGAAAACTTCGGCGAGGCCCGAAATGGAAATGACGCTCGAATCCGCGCCCGCATGCGTTCCCAGGTCCGCGCCCATGCGGCGAAGGTCCTCTTCGATGCGGCGGCTCGGGCGGGAAGCGGTGCCGGTGCGCACGACGGCGGCCGTCATCCCGGCGAGGCCCGGCGAACGATGGGCCACGGCGGCGTTGCCGCTGCGAAAGAAGAGCTGCGCGGAGATTTTCGGGAATTGCTTCGATTCCGCGAGAACCACGCGGAGGCCGTTCGAAAGCGTGTGAACGGCGCGCGCGGGCCAGGAGACGGGGCGCTCGGGGCCGAGAGCGGGCGGCGCGGTCGGATAAGAGCGCGGCGTTGCGGGAGTGCTCGCGGTGGTCATCGCGCACCTTCCATCGAGACAGGGCGCCGCAGGAGCACGGCGCGATTTCGCGGGACCAGATATTTGCGCGCGGCGGCTTGCGCCTCCGCCGGTGTGACGGCGAGAAAGCCGTCGAGGGCCGTGTTGATGCGCTCGGGGTCGCCGTCGAAGAGAGTGAAGCAGGCGAGGTAGTGCATCAGCCCGAAGCGTGGCATGTAGGAGCCCATGCCGCCTTCGAGCATGGAATAGTAGTCCGCGCGGAATTTCACTTTGACGGGATCGAGCTCGTCCTCGGCGATTTCCTGGTCGTGCAATTCGCGGATCACATGATCGAAGGCGGCGATGGTGGCGTCCGAGGTGTACTCGGGCTTATGGAAGATGCGCGTGACCATCTGCGTGGGGCCGTTCGCATCGAAGGTGTCCACGCTTCCGTCGGTCTCGACGGCAATCTGCTTTTCGAGGACGAGCTGGCGATGGATGCGTCCGGCGCGGCCGCCGTGGAGAACGCGGTCGAGGATGGTGAAGGCGCGCCAATCCGGGGTTCCGCGCGGAGGCGCCGTATAACCAATGGCCATCGCGGGCAGCGGGCCGAACTTTTCCTCGACTTCGCCGCGGCGCTCTTCCGTCTGCGGCGGCTCGCTCACGTCGGGGCGCGGCGGGAGCGGATGTGGCGGGATATCGTCGAAGTAGCGCTTGGCGAGGACGAAAGCCTCCGCGGGATCGAAATCGCCGAGCATCAGAAGGACGGCGTTATTCGGCGCGTAGTAGGTGTGGAAGAAATTGCGGACGTCGGCGAGCGTGGCGGCGTCGAGGTCGGCGAAATCGCCGTAGAAATTGTGGGCGTTGGGCCAATTGCGGAAAGCGACGGGCGGCAAATCGAGCCAGGGAAATCCGCCGTAGGGCTGATTCATCACGTTGACGCGGACTTCCTCCTTCACCACGTCGCGCTGATTGCGAAGATTTTCGTCGTCCACTTTGAGGGCGCGCATGCGATCGGCTTCGAGCCAGAGAACGCGTTCGAGCGCGTTCGAAGGGACGGACTCGAAATAGTTTGTGATGTCGTAGTGCGTGGTGCCGTTGAGCAGGCCGCCGGAGGAATTGATGAGCCGGATGTGCTCCATTTTGCCGGCGTTTTCGGAGCCTTGAAACATCATGTGCTCGAAGAGGTGGGCGAAGCCGCTGCGGCCGCGCGGCTCGATGCGAAAGCCGATCTGATAATAGACGCCGACGGTGGCGACAGGCGCGGAGCGGTCGGGCGAAGCGACGACGCGCAAACCGTTCGCGAGCGTGGTGTGCTCGACGGGAATGTGAAGGTTCCTTGCCTGCAAGCTCAAATGGGCCTCCCGGGAAATTTTCGAGTGCGCGCTTACCCCGCGGAAAGCGCGCCCGCGGCGGAAAAGGGTCCGCTCAATCCAATGTGATAGCATAACGTGTCCGGCGGTTTTTCGTGGAGGAAATTGCGCGTTGCACATCTTTTGGACCGCGCTCCTGGGCGCCATTGCATTCTTGTGGCTGGCCGAAACCATTGAGATTGCGGTGGGGTTCCGGTCCATTCCCCGGCTTCGAGATATTCCGGCGTTGCCGGACGCCGGCTGCCCTACAATTTCCATCCTTTTCGCGGCGCGCGACGAAGCCGAAAAACTGCCCGGGGCGCTCGAGACGTTTCTCGGGCTCGATTATCCGCGCTACGAAGTGATCGCCGTGGACGACCGCTCTGAAGACGGCACGGGAGCGATCCTCGAAACCGCCGCGCGGAACGATGCGCGGCTCAAAGCCGTGCACGTGGCTTCGCTTCCCTCCGGTTGGCTGGGGAAGCCGCACGCCTTGCAGCAGGCGTACGAACATTCGTCGGGCGAATGGCTGGTCTTCACCGATGCGGACGTACATTTCGCTCCGGACCTGCTGCGCCGCTCGGTTGCGCTGGCGCAGGAAAAGCAATGGGAGCACCTGACGCTGATGGGGTCAGTGAAAATGTTCACCCCCGGCGAAAAGGTGGTGATGACGTTCTTCGGGATGGCATTCGTGATCGGCACGCGGCCCTGGAGAACCAATAACCAGCGGTCGGCGGGCTATACCGGCGTGGGAGCGTTCCAAATGATCCGGCGCGGCGCCTACGAAAAGCTGGGGACGCACCGGCGGCTGGCCATGGAAGTGATTGACGACATGAAGCTGGGGAAATTGGCGAAGGAAGCCGGGGTCCGCTCGGGAATCGCCCTGGCGGGAGACGATGTGAGCGTGCACTGGCACGCGGGCGTGGGCAACACGATTCGCGGAACGACGAAAAACTTCTTCGCGGCCTCGGGATACCGCTTATGGCTGGCGTGCATTCACGTCTTCGGCTTGCTGCTGATGTGCGACTTCCCGGTGCTGGCGCTCGGGTTCGCGCACGGCTGGGCGCGCGTGTTCGCTTTGGCCGCCGCCGCATTGCCTGTGACCGTGATGACCGGCGTGGCCATCGAGAGCGGCGTTTCGCCGGTGTACGCGCTCACGTATCCCGTGGGCGGGCTGATATTCGCCTGGATGGTGGCGCGGTCGGCGATCGTGACGCTGTGGCGGGGCGGAATCGTCTGGCGCGGGACGTTCTATCCGCTTGAGGAATTGAAGCGGGGAGTGGTTTAGGCATCTACCGAACTGGGCGACGTGGAAAAAGCGCCGCCGAGGGCGCGTTCCTTGAGGGCGCGGACGCGGTCGCGGAGGGCGGCGGCGCGCTCGAATTCGAAATTCTTGGCGGCTTCGCGCATCTGGGCGTCGAGCTGCGCGATGGCTTGCCGCAACTGCTCTTCGCTCGCAATCTCGCCGATCACCACATCGTCCGCCGGCACGGTGGAGTAATCCGCCTCCACAATCGCGGCGAGCTGCATATCCACCGATTTCAAGATGGATTGCGGCGTGATGTTGTGCTCGAGATTGTAGGCTTGCTGCTTTTCGCGGCGGCGATTCGTTTCGCCGATGGCCTGGCGCATGGAATCGGTCATGCGGTCGGCATAGAGAATGGCGCGGGCCTCGATATGGCGGGCGCAGCGGCCCATGGTCTGAATCAGGGAAGTGGCGCTGCGGAGATAGCCTTCCTTATCGGCGTCGAGAATGGCGACGAGCGAGACTTCGGGCAGGTCCAGGCCTTCGCGCAGGAGATTGATGCCGATGAGGACGTCGAATTCGCCGCGGCGCAGACCGCGGAGGATGCGCACCCGCTCGAGCGTCTCGATTTCGGAGTGCAGGTAGCGGCAGCGCACGCCCACCTCGGCGAAGTATTCGGCGAGGTCCTCGGACATGCGCTTGGTGAGCGTGGTGACCAGGACGCGCTGGTTGCGCGCCGCGCGCGCGCGAATTTCCTCGAGCAGATCGTCCACCTGGCCCTTCACCGGCCGGACTTCGGTTTGCGGGTCCACCAGGCCCGTGGGCCGGATCACCTGCTCGATTACGACGCCCTCGGATTTGGTGAGCTCGTAGGGGCCGGGAGTGGCGGAAACGTAGACCACGCAATCGGTGCGGTGCTCGAACTCTTCGAAGGTGAGCGGACGGTTATCGAGGGCCGAGGGCATGCGGAAGCCGTAGTCCACCAGCGTCTGCTTGCGCGAACGGTCGCCATGATACATCCCGCGAATCTGCGGGATGGTCTGGTGGGATTCGTCCACGAAGAGGAGATAGTCCGAAGGGACGTAATCGAGCAGCGTGGGCGGGGCTTCGCCGGGAAGGCGCCCGGAAAGGTGCCGCGAATAATTCTCGATGCCGTGGCAATAGCCGATGGTGCGCATCATTTCAATATCGAAGTGCGTGCGCTGCACGATGCGCTGCGCTTCGACGATTTTGCCCTGGCGCTCGAGTTCGCCCTTCCACCAATCGAGTTCCTTGTAGATGCTCTGGATGGCGCGTTCCTTCTGGCCTGGGGGAAGGATGTAGTGCGTTTTGGGATAAATTGGGACGCGCGGGATTTCGGCGTCGCGCGAAAGGATGGCGCCCGTGAGCGGGTCCATCTTGCGGATGTTTTCGATGCGGCTGCCCCACAGCTCGACGCGCACGGCGAGCTCGTCATAGGGGGGATAGATTTCGATCGTATCGCCGCGAACGCGGAACGAGCCGCGGCGGAGATCTTCCGAACGGTCGTATTGGATTTCGACGAGCTTGCGCAGAATGTCCTCGCGGGCGATGGATTGCCCCTTTTCGAGCACGAGCGCCATGCCGAAGTAGGCCTCGGGAGAGCCGAGGCCGTAGATGCAGGAGACGGAAGCGACGACGATCACGTCGCGGCGCTCGAAGAGGGAGCGCGTGGCGCTCATGCGCAGCTTATCGAGCTCGTCGTTGATGGTGGACTCCTTCTCGATGAAGGTGTCGCTCGAGGGAAGATAGGCTTCGGGCTGGTAATAATCGTAATAGCTGACAAAGTATTCGACGGCGTTCTGCGGGAAGAAGGACTTAAATTCGTGGAAAAGCTGCGCGGCGAGGGTTTTATTGTGCGCCATGACGATGGCGGGGCGGTTGATTTGCTCGATCACCTTGGCCATGGTGAATGTTTTTCCCGAGCCGGTGACGCCCAGCAGCACCTGCTGGCGCTCTCCCGAGTTGATGCCGCCGACGAGCTGCGAGATCGCTTCCGGCTGGTCGCCGCGGGGTTCGTAGTCGCTGGCAAGCTTGAACTTCATCGTCGAGTCCTCCGGCGCGCAAAACGCGCTCCCGGTAAACCTTCCATTATAGCGCATTCCGCTAGACGGGACTTTGGGTTCGCCTCCGTAGCCTGCCGTTGGTTTTTCCGTGTAGGGGCACAGCATGCTGTGCCCGCTCTTTTTCTTCGCCTTTCCCGGGAACGCCAATCTCCCGATTGGCCGGTTTTTCTTCGCCTGAATAGAAGGGAGAGTCATCGCGGCCGGAGCCGCCGGCGGCAGCTCGAAGACGCGCGCGCCGCCGATTACGGGCTGAAGATTGGCCTGGTGTGGTGGCTGATCGGGATGGCGCTCGCGGCGGGGTGCACGATTTTCGCGTATCGAAGCTTCGCCCGCAAAGTCGGCGCAGCCACCGACGACCACGCGGCCGCCGACCACGAAGGATACTAGCCTTAACCTTTGCCCCTGTTGCGCGGGCTCACCTTGAGGAACGTGAGTGCATCCCGCAACATCAGCACGACGAGCATCCGCCCGTTCGTCACGCCCTAAGCACCTCATTGATTCTGGCAACTGCGGCTGATGCGCATTCGAAACCAAGCTCTCGATAGCTCTCGAATTGGGCCTCATCAAAGAATTGATCAATGGTCGATTGGTGAGGGAAAGTTGTTTCCAGCCGGGAGTAGGCCAGAACATCTTGAGGGAGGTTTTTGATTAGCAGGGGCTTGATATAAATGAGGGTTCCTTTCAGACCGCCCGGGTAGTTAATCTCGCCAGTCACAAATGGGCTGATGCGAGGCGATCCTGCGGGCGGCTGGAGCTCATCCAGGTTGATCGTGATTTCAGTACCGAAATCGACCCGACACTTCTCGATGGCGCTCGCAAGGTCGTTGCAGGTGCAGAAGAAATCCGCGCTCGCGTCGCAGGCTATGATTACTCGACAGCGTCGGCGGATTAGTTCGTAGATTCCCAGATTCTCGAAGTGACCCCCATCAGAGAGATATACTTCGTTCTGGTCATCGGTCGTGTTCCCAGTCAGTTCGTTGATCATGGCGTTCCACGAGGATCTGGGACCTCCGCTCTCCCAGCACTCCTTCTTCCATGGGTTTCCCAACCACCAACCCAAGCGGACGCAGAAGATCGCGAGCAAAAAGGAAACTGCGCCGGTCGTGTAGTGACCCATATTGGGGCTCGCTGCCGCTCCCGAAATGGCCATGGCAGTGCCCAGGCGGGCTCCGGGATATCGTGACTTCCAAGAGCAATGCTCGGTCAGTCGGTACGAACCAGTCTTGATCACTGGGGGGGCAGTGGAACCCGGCGTGGGTGCAGCCGGAATGTTCGTGGCGGATTGTTCCGAGGTGTAATCGAATCCGGAATAGAGCGGCGTAAATACGAACGACCGCGCCTTGCGCGCTTGAAGCGCGAGTTCCTCGCCCTTGACGACATTCAATGTCGCATTAAGGATATGAAACGGAGCTCCCAGATCCTTCAGCCACGCCATGTAGATATTGTCGGTATCGTCGAAGCCCGTGAACGGCTGAGGCTTACGGTCGTCGTGGGTAGCGCCCAAATAGCATCGAACAATGCGGTTTCGATAGGCATTGTTTAAGGAGAACTCGTTTACATCGACTCGCCACCCGAGAAACCTAGAAACCAAGAAAAGTGCCAGGGCGATTGCGAAAAGCGTGTACCAGCGAGGATCGTTCGGCAGAAAAAGTCGAAGGACCAAGTACAGTAGCCAGGACAGTAGAATGAAGAGCCCTGCGACGAAGATAGGTGGAGCGATGCGAGCCGCAAGATCGGCCGCGGATCTGGTAGTTTTTGCCCCGGCTTCTTCGTTGTTTGGCTGCGGACCGGTATTGGGACCCTTGGCGGCGAGAAGACCCTTCAGGGTTGCGCCTACCCAACCGGTGATTGCCCCGGCGATACCGAGAGCACTGAGGACCTTCCAAGTGCGGGCTGCCCAACCGGTGTCTGCGTTCAGCAGGAAGCATTTTAATGCTGCGAGCCACAATGGGACGAAAAGAGTGACGACGGACAGCAGAAGCCAGTAGAGGGCAAGAGCCAATACTGCTCCGCCAAGACGCGCCCACCATTCGCGAAGCTTGTCCTCGTATGCTCTGCCGATGAGACCGAGATGAAGCACGCCGACCAACAGAGCCAACGTCGTGACAAAGGGGACGCCGAAAGCGACGATGTATGAAACCCCGCTGTGGGAATACCGCGTAGCCCAATGTCCGAAAACTTGAAAAATCCACAAAATGAACACGCCTGCTATAAGACCAGTTGGCGCAGCCCAGACAGCGGGGGCCCAGCGGAGATAGGCGCTGGTAGGCGCACTCGGACAGTCACCCGATGTCCGATTCTCCGGCAGGCACAGCCGTGGCATTAGAGCAATGGCGAGCCACCACAAAAATGCGTAGACGACAGCGGCAATAACAATGACGAGTAAACAGTTCTGCCGATCCAGTTCGAGAGGAAACTTCCAGAAGAACCACGCCGCCAGAGCGCAAAACAGGAAGAGCGGCCTAACGACCCGGCATTCAACAGCGCGCGCAGAGTCAACTCGTCGTGTACACGTGTTCGAAATGATTCGTTTGCAAACGGCTCCGAGTAGTAGGAATAGGACTAGGACTGTCAACCACTTGATGGGGGTGTTTGCATTTGCACCCCATTTCACTTGACACAAGACTTCAATCATCCGTGGCAGTACCAGCAAAAAGAGCAGGAAAGAAATGAGTATGGCTTGGTTCAAGAACAAATTGCGGAGGTAGGTCGCGACGAATGCAAGAGTATCCCCGCTGAGAATACCCAAACGAGGCGTGAGGTAGTTGCTGTAGTCGCGGAGGAAATGAATCTGGCGTGGCTCGCCAATGTCGCCAATTCTCTCTGGCTCGCGATTCAGCTCTTTTTCAATTTGCGCGATTTGATTCTGGTTGTTGGGATTCTTCTTGCTAATGTAATAGGCCCATGAGCTAAGCCACGATCCGATGTATCCACCGCCGGAAACGGTGGAAAGATAATCAATGGACGAAAGTAGATGGCTTTTCGCGAAGGCTTGAGTTACCCCTAGGTTAAAAGTCGCACTTCGGATACCTCCTCCTGAAAAGGCGAGTCCCACGAGATCCTTCTCAAGTGGGGACCCATCTTCGGGTACTCCTCGTTTTTCCCGAGCCGTTCGTATGACCTCGATTTCATGGTGGAATACTTTTTCAAAGCAAAGGCTGTCTCCCTCGTCGGAAGTCGGAGGTGACAGACTGAACGCTCCCCTTAAAGGCATGGTCTTGCCCCTTTCCGGAACTCTCCGTTGCTAATTGCTGAATTGTTCGCAGGGAAATCCCGTGTTTGGCCTTTCTATCCAAGCAAGCCGCGGTAGAAACCGACTTCTGAGAGTGCAACTCACCGCGCCAGCAGGGTTAAGCGGGTAGTCACTAAGCTCAATGATTTCAGAGGCAGCCCGTGTACCCAGCGCGGGATTGATTTTGGAAGCCATGCAGCTCATCGAATTACCTCAAGTGCCGCCTCGCCGTCTAGTTCGTAGGCGGATTGGCCGGGTTAGGCGCGGGCGCCGCGCCGGGTGACCCAGCGGGAGCAGCAGGTTGCGGATTGGCCGCCGGCGTTGCGCCGCCTGCGCCCGCTCCCGGATTCGCACCAGTCGATGGCGCGGTTGGGATCGTGTATTCGTAAATTGTACTGGTGATTGTGGAACTAGCAGACTTCTTCGACACTTGGAAATTGAGCTTGGTCGTTCCTTCCGGCAGAATATCGCTCTCAGTTATTGTAAAGTATAACTGAGTGTCGTTTGAGCCGTCAGCCGTCACCTTAATTGGCAGTATCTTAGCGAGACTAGCGTCGGTAATGGCAGGAGTACCCCCTCCGAGAAAGCTCCCTTGGATCACCCCTGTTAAGGTCGCGCCTTTTTTCCAAATCGTCGCGCTCTCTTCTCCGGTCTTGGCGTCAACAATATCTACCTCTTTAATCTGAGGCGGGACCTGGTTTACATCGACGGTCATGCTCCCGCTCACTCTGACGCGAACCACGTTTAAGCTCAGACGATTCACTAGTTCGGCCGTCTGGCAGGCCCCCGTGAGCTTTTCGAGACTGTCCCCAGGCGCGAGTTTGGTGTTGGGGCCTAGGGTCATGCAATCCCCGGAGACAACCTGGTATAAGTGCGCTGTCATATTTTTGATAGCATCTTCGCTGACGACAAAATTTATGTATCTATCCATTCGGCGTTGGACGTTGGGGTCCTGACTCGCAGCCAGCGGAGAAAAGAAGACGGACGGAGACGAAATGAAAAGCGACTTCAAGTCCGGCGTCAGGAATCGCTCTATCGGGAAAAATGCGACGACGATATCGGAACTTTGCTTGGCGACCACCTTATTCACCTGAAAACCCAAATCGCTGATACGGTTCATCTGACCGACCGTAGCATCCGGCCAGAGTGTCTGGGCAGCCGGAATCCCGGCCCCATTAAAGGCTCCAATGCCCCGAATCCAAGATTGACTATTGGTGGCAAAGGTGAAAGACGTGGCAATCGAGCCGGTGGCTTGCAAAGCCCGCAGGACCCAATTTCGGGTCGTCCACGGTTGCCTGTCCAGCAGCTCCCCGCGCACGACTCTGCTTTCCACGCTGTCAATTTGGTTTGGGATCGTTTGCTGCTGCCAAGGTTGCAGCGGGTTCCCGCACCCTGCATACGATTGCGCTTGTCCTCGCCCAGATGGCGGCTGTCCAGCAGGGGCGTTCTGTGTGCTCCCGGGTGAGGAGGTGGCATTCGTGCTTTGGGGCGCTGGCAAACACCGCGGATTGTTCTGTTGGGCAAACGGCGAAGCGCCGCTCAGCAGCCACTGACTGTAGTCGACAAAGACGCTGTGCACGATAAATGAATCATCGGAGCTGCGATTGGAGATGGTCAGCTCGATGATCGCGTAGTTATTGGAAATCTCTTTGCCGAAGACTGTCTTCGCTATTTTGGCCGGAATCAGTACGGATTCCACGGAGATATTGCCGGTTACGTCCGTGCTGCTGCTGGTTAAAGGGAATCCATTCTGTGCCGCGTCCTTCATCACATTCGCCGCACCGCTACTCTTGTCTTGCGCTCCTGTGAGAGTTACGTGAGCGGCTGTCATAGCCAAGCCGCAAATCAGGAATAGAACGCCTTGTCGCATGCGAGCAAAGCAAGTCATCGCGAATCCCTCCTTAGAGCCTGTGACAAAACCCCCACTCCGGGCGGGTGGTGTATATTCTCTGTCAGTTAATTTCCTCCGCGGCAATTAGAGTCGCGGATAATAGCACATCTTAAAAATTACGCTAGAGATGATTCAAACTTTGCGAGCGCAGCACCCTTGCCTGTCTCGCGAAGGGTGCGTGTGGCTCCCGAACGCCTAATGCGTACTAGAACCATGTAAATAATTCCCTTGCAATTTGGAAGAAGTATGCTATAGAGGTATATATACAAAACGATAACCAACCCCAGCTCAGGCTATCCTGCCGTCCCCGATCCTGACCGCCGCCATCGTAAGTGCGAAATCTGCCATCACCCCGACCGCGACGCCATCGGAGAGGAGGCCCGTCCGACCTCCAACGTCCGGCCTCTGCCCTCCGAATTTCTAATCGACACGCCGGCGATTAGAAATGAGCTTAACTCGTTGAAAACAAACGATAGTGATTCAGTCTAATCGACACAAAATCGGGCTCTTTTATGTGCCCTATCATGGTGCAATCAGGCGGCCAGCCAGCGTTTACAGACGGCGCGGGGAGCGGGGTAAGCGGCTTCTAGGGCGAGGCAGGAACCAGCGTGATTTCGGACTGGCTCTTCACCTGGCTCACATTGTGGATTTTCGATCCGGAGCTGGCGCTGGTGATTTGGTAGTCCATATTCTGCGTGCCGGTTTGCGTGGAGCTGATGAGCAGGCCCGTCGAGATCGAAATGGAATCGAGGCTTTCGGCCGTGCCTGTCCAGGTGCCCGAGGTGCGCAGTCCATTGCGGCGATAATCCTCGGGCGTGGCGTCGGAACCGGCGGAGCCGTGGCGAAAGATTTCGAGGCGAGTGAGGACCACGGCGCACGTATCGCCGCCCGGCGGCTGAGGGAGTGCGGGCACGCTCGAGGCAGCGGATGCGTCGCACGGCTCGTCGCGCAAATACGTGGATTGAGCGCGCCAGAGGAGGCCCGTGAGGGGCGAGCCTGCGAGCGGCTGCTCGCTGGTCCATTTTTGGCCGATGGCGACGCCCGCCGATGGAAATGCGGCGTCGAGCGAAAGCACTTTCAGCCAGGAGAGAATAGGATCGGCCTGGGAACGGTCCGGAAAGAGCTCTTCGAGACCCTTGAGATCCGCGAGTTGTCCGCCCGGATTGAGTTTGAATTCGAAGGAGCGGCCTTCGAGGCTGTCGTACTGGGCATCCGGGGAGGGCGCGGTAGGGTCGAAGGCGTCGGATTGCGAATCCGAATGGGATTTTTGGTAGGTCGCGCGGAATCGCACCGGCCCGGCGGCGCCTTGCGCGGCGGGCTGCGCGTCGAGGACGTCCAGGCGAATGAGCAAGCTGACCGTCTGGCTGAAATTGGAACCGCCCTGGGGATTAACGATGGGAGAGGTGATATGTTGCGTGGTCGTCGTGCGAGTTTCGATGCGATAGCATAGGACATCTCCCGTCGAGAATTTCGGCGCGAAATGGATTCGCGAGTCTCGCGACGCCACGGGCAGCGCGGCCATCGCGGCCAGACTGGCAAGGAGCAGACCGCACGATGCGCGCAAACGCGTTCGAGAAAGAGCATGACGGGGCATCGAAGAAACGCTAGCGCGGTGAACAGAAATTCGCCGATGAAGTTTTCGGATTTCAGGGGCTGAAGCCCCATTTATTTTCACTGGCTTATGTCGGAGCTAAAGCTCCGACCCCCTAAAAACCATGCGATGAAATTCCAACTCAGAACGCTAGCACACGGTTGGAGGCGAGGCAAACGACGGTGCGCGCGCGCGGACAACACTTGAAATTTCGTCCTGGTCGTGCCAGCTTGGGCGAGGGAGATGCGTGCGATGGCGGGGCAGCACCACGTCGTGATCGTGGGCGGAGGATTCGGCGGGCTGAGCGCCGCGCAGAGGCTCAAGCACGCGCCCGCTCGCGTCACGCTGATTGACCGCCGCAATTATCATCTGTTTCAGCCGCTGCTCTATCAGGTTGCCACCGGCTCGCTTTCCCCCGCCAACATCGCCTCGCCGCTGCGCACGATTCTGAGGAGGCAGAAAAACACGGAGGTGCTGCTGGCCGAGGCTACCCACATTGACGCCGCGAACCGCCGCGTGGTGCTGAGCGATGGCGCGCTCGATTACGATACGCTGATCGTGGCAACGGGCTCGAGCCATCAGTATTTTGGACACGATGAATGGGAAAAGTTCGCGCCGGGCCTGAAGACCGTCGAGGACGGCACCAATATGCGCAGGCGAATCCTTCTGGCCTTCGAGGCCGCCGAGCGCGAGTCCGATCCCGCGATGGTGCGCGAGTGGATGACGTTTGTGATTGTGGGAGGCGGGCCTACCGGCGCGGAACTTGCGGGCGCGCTCGCCGAGATTGCCAAAGACACGCTGCGGCACGACTTTCGCAAGATTGACCCTTCGGAGGCGCGCATCGTCCTGGTGGAGGGAACCGAGCGCGTGCTGCCGGCGTATCCGCCCAAGCTTTCGGAATCCGCGCGCAAGATGCTTGTGCGCCTGGGAATCTCGGTCAAAACCGGGGCAATGGTAACCGACGTCCGCGAGCACTCCGTAATCATTCGCGCGGGAGATCAAACGGAGGAGATTCCCACGCGGACCGTGCTGTGGGCGGCGGGAGTGCTGGCGTCACCGCTCGGCCGGATGCTTTCGCAAGAGGCGGGCGCGCCGCTCGACAAGGCCGGGCGCGTGATCGTGGAAGCGGATCTCACCGTGCCGGGACGGCCCGAAATTTTCGTCATCGGCGACCTCGCGAATTTCAGCCACCAGACAGGGAAGCCGCTCCCCGGCGTGGCGCAGCCCGCCATCCAGGAAGGCCACTACGTGGCCAAGGTGATCAAGGGCCGGCTGCGCGGGGAGAAGAAGCCGGAGCCATTTCGCTACTTCGACAAGGGAAATCTTGCGGTGATCGGACGCGGCGCGGCCATCGCCGATCTAAATTGGCTGTGGCTTTCAGGCCTGCCTGCGTGGCTCGTCTGGATTTTCGTTCATCTTCTCTACATCGTGCAGTTTCAGAACCGGCTGCTGGTTCTGGTGCAATGGGGATGGCTCTATCTGACGTTCAACCGTTCGGCGCGATTGATCACGGGGAAAAATCCGCTGCCACTCGATCTATGAAGCACGCCGAAGCGGGCGGGCGCGCCTTTCGCCACGTCATTCCAAGCGCGCGGGAAGGCGGCCGGCGCGAATCGCTTTGACCAATGCCGCGTGGTCGCGTTCGGTCTGATCGGCGTAGGCGGCGGCAAATTTCGCGATGGCTTTATCGAAGGCGGCATTTTTCCCGAGGTAGCCTGCTATGCCGGCGGCGTCTCCCGTGCGGGCGTGCGCGCGCGCGAGCGCCCACGCGCAGAGTTCGCCATATTCGGGCCAATCCCGCCGCGAAATTTCTTCCGCGGTGATTTTCATTTTCATGTCGCGGAGCTGGCGGAAATAATAGTCGCGACCGGTATCGTCGCTCGTCCAGCCGAGGAAGATGTCGCTGGCGGTTTGCAACATGCGCTGGCCGGTGACGACGCGTTCGCCGTGATTCCGGTACCGGCTCTCGCCCGCGTACGGCTCGAGCACGGATGCGCGCGCCTCCTTGACTTGCAAGAACAGCGGGTCGAGCGGCCCAGCCATGAGCAGGATTACGTCGCACCGCGTTCCCACGCTGCCGACGCCCACCACCTTGCGTGCCACGTCCAGTATGCGGTAGCGGTCCAAAATCACGCGCCGCTCTTCCGTAAGCGTCAGGCGGTAACGGTGGAACATTTCCCGTACGCGCTCGCCGATCGCGGCCATCCCGGGCGGGTGATAAACGAGCGGCGGACGGTCCGTGATTCTGCGGAGGCCATTTTTAATCTCCGTGATCCTGGGCAGGACGTGTTCCGCGGTCTCGGAGCGCGCCTTGTGCTCGGCCGCCTTCCAGCGCTCTTTCGCCGCCGGCGTCTTCGCTTCGTCGACGAAAATTTCGGCGCTGAGACGCGAATACCACGCTTCGAGAGCGCGCATCCGCGCGTACTCGCGCATGTGCCGGCGGTAGGACGCAACCGTGGCGCGCGCCGCATCGGCGCAATGGCGCTCCCGCAGGCCACTCTGACGGCCGGCGAGGACGATGCTCGAGGCGAGGCGCTTCACGTCCCATTCCCACGGCGCGGGGAGCGATTCGTCGAAATCGTTGATGTCGAAGACGAGCCGGCGCTCGGGGCTTCCGAAGCCGCCAAAATTCGCGACGTGGCAGTCGCCACACGCCTGCACGCGAATTCCCGTGGCCGGCGTCGCGGCCAGATCCGCGGCCATCAATGCGGCCGCACCGCGGAAGAAGCCGAAGGGCGATTGGCGCATCCGTCCATAGCGGATGGGCAGCAAATCCGGCAAGCGCCCGCGGTCCGCATTCTTCAGATATTCGATGGGGTCGGGACGCCGGGGCGAAGGAGCCCACGGCGCGTGCGACGCTCTCGGCACTCGCTCTCGCAGTGCCTTGCCCGCGGCCATGCGCTCCTTCAGGGAAGGCCCGAGAGTGTTCGATTCGTCTGGCCGGGATGTTTTCACGTTAGGCGAGCCGCGAGGAGCAAAGCAAGCGAGCGACTATCCCCGAAGGCGGCGGAGAGAATTCTCCGCTTGAACTGGTGTGCGCGTCAAGGCGCGCCGACGCAAATCGAACGCCGCCTTGCCGCGCCAGACAGGATGTTAGAACGCCGCGAAGATATGGAAGGCCGCAAAGCCGAGGCCCACGCCGATGGCGGAGCCGGCGAGAACGTCGCTCAAGAAGTGCATCCCAAGGATGATGCGCGAACACGCAATCAGGAGAGCGGCCGCAAGCAGGCAGACCTGCAACTCGGGATAGAAAAGCCCTACCGAGACGGCGATGCCAAAGGCGGTGATGGAATGTCCCGAGGGAAAGGAATATTTGTCCGGGGGAAGAATGGCCGCCCAGCAGTGCGGCTCGATTTCGCAAGGCCTTTTGCGGCGGCTGGTGCGCTTGAGCGCCCGGAACAGCAGGATGCTTGCGATGGCCGCGGAGGTCCCGGCGCCCACGGCGGCGAAGCGGCTCTCGCCTCCGTAGAGCAGAAGGATGAGGGCCAGAGCGTACCAAAGCCAGCCATCGCCGCCGCGCGTGGAAACGATCATGAGGATGCGAAACCATCGCGGGGCGCGCCAGCGGTGGACGCGGTGCATCAGGCGGTAATCGTTCGATTCAATCTGGTTCCAGACGGCTTTTCCGACGGTCATACCCATCCTCCCAGGGCCGATTGCGGCGTGGGCCGCGGCACGGTGATCCAACGGGAACGCTTGCGGGCCGCCTTGGGCTGTGCGAGGACGCGTGCGGCCCAGCGGCGGCTGAAGGCGCGATCTTCGCGGTGGCTGAAAAATGTGAAACCGGGAATGAGCACACCGAGCGGCGAGAGAAGCGCGGTCCAGGATTTTTCGCGCATCATTTCGCCCGCGACGAGCAGGACGTCGCGCGTGAGCTTCAGGAAGCTGCCGGATTCTCCGGCGACGCGGCCCTGGCCATTTCGCAGGCCGGCAAAGAATTCGTCCTTGTCGCGGGCGCCCGGAACCTCCGTGTAGGTGGTTCCGACGGAGGGCAGGGCGTGGGCGTCGCTTCCGCCGATGCCGATCTTCCGCCACTCGCGTGCAAGATTCACGGCGTGGAGGTTCACACCTTCGAGCATTTGGCCGTTGCGAGTCTCGACGGCCGGGAAATACTCCTGGAACCAGGCAAAGTCTTCGAGCTCGCGGCGGCCGGTGACGCTGGAGAAGACGTGGTTGATGCTGAAGAAGAGCCTGCGCTCGGTGAGATACATCAGCAGGGCGACAATGTCGTTGCGGCGCTCGAGGAGCTGGGCGTGCTGGCGCTCATGGAAGTCGTACACGCCGATATGGACTTCCGTACCGCTGGGCATCCGGCAGGTCAACTCCTCGCTGAGGAAGAAATCGGGATGGCGGCGGAGGCCTTCGGCGCCTTCGATGGAATCGTGGTCGGTGAGCGTGAAGAGACTCATGCCGCGACGCTCGAGCAGGCTATAAACCTCCGCAGGATCGCTATAACATTCGCGGCAAAATTTGCCCACAATGGGAGTGGTGCAGTCGCCAGAGAAGCTCGAATGGACGTGCATATCGCACTTCACGATTTCCACAATAAATGCACAATGTTACGCACAGATGACATGCACGCTAAAGTTCTGATAACACAACCATTTACCTCTTTAGACACAAGTTTTTCACTTTTAACACAGCAGAAACATTCGACGGCCCTCTGAGTGCCAGAATCTCCCCGCATGGAACGAATCGAACTCTGTTACTTCGACGCCGGCGGCGGGCACCGCGCGGCAGCCACGGCCCTGGAAATGGCCATCCGGGCGCAGCAACACCCGTGGGAAGTGCGGCTTACGAACCTACAGGAATTGCTGGATGCGCTCGACATACTCAAGAAATATGCCGGCATCCGCATACAGGATTTCTACAATTTGATGCTGCGCAACGGCTGGACTCTTGGAAGCACTCAACTTATGAGAGTGCTGCAAGGAGTTATACGTCTCTATCACCGCCCCACGGTTCGCCTGCTCGAAGCCTATTGGAAAGAAACGCAGCCGGATATGGTTGTTTCGTTTGTTCCCCACTTCAATCTCGCCCTGGGGGAAAGCTTTTCACGCGCGTTTCCGGGACGTCCATTCGTAACGGTACTCACGGATATCGCCGATTATCCAGGGCACTTCTGGCTGGAGCGCCAGCAGCAGTACGTGGTGTGCGGGTCGGACCGCGCGGTGGAGCAGGCGCGCGCGCTGGGCCATGCGGAGGAGCGCATCAACCGGGCGTCGGGGATGATTCTTCATCCGCGCTTTTACGACGAGCCCGTGGCCGATCGCATTGCGGAGCGCGAGCGCCTGGGCCTGCGAGCGGATCTCCCGACAGGACTCGTGCTTTTCGGCGGCTACGGTTCGGGGGCCATGCTGGAAATCGCGGAGCGGCTGGACGAAGTCGCGGCTCGATCTTCAATTGATTTTCGTTTGCGGGAAAAACGATAAGCTGGCGAAGGCGCTTCGTGAAATGAAATCGCGGCTGCCGCGGTTCGTCGAAGGATTTACGACCCGGGTGAACTATTACATGCAACTGGCCGACTTTTTCATCGGCAAGCCGGGTCCCGGGAGCGTGAGCGAAGCGCTGGCCATGCGGCTTCCCGTGATTGTGGAGCGCAATGCGTGGACGCTGCCGCAGGAGCGCTACAACGCCGACTGGATACTCGAAAATGAGGTGGGCCTGGTGCTGCCGAGCTTTCGCAAGATTGAAGGAGCGGTGGCGCAATTGACGGAGCCGGCGACGCTCGCGCGCTATCGCGCCAATGCCGCGGCGATACACAACCGCGCTGTATTCGAGATTCCGGGAATGCTCGAAAAAATACTCGACGAGACGCGCGGCGCGCCCGCCGCCGCGCAGAGCGCCCTTTCCGCGCAGTAGCTCCGCGAGCCACGACGGGAAACATCCTCACTCGGATTCCAGGTTCGGCGCTTCCACACGCGCGCTATTGACGCGGGCGCGGTTTCCACGGACGATAGAGATTTGCTGTCTGGGGAACGAATGCAACGAATTCTTTCGACGTACCGGTATGTGAAGCATCCGCTGGGGCCGGGGCTGCTCGCGGAAATCGCGCAAGTGGGCGTACAGGGCATCGAGATTTTTTGCGCGTCCGGGCACTTCGACTACCGCTCGCCGCAGGCTGTGCGGGAATTGGGATCCGCGCTCGAAGAGCACGCCCTTCGGCTGGAGTCGCTCCATTCGCCCACGGAACGGGACATGGCGCCGGGGCGGGAGAGCGGCGTGACCATCGAGATTTCCGATACCGAGCGCATCCGGCGCGTGGATGCGGTGGACGAGGTGAAGCGCGCGCTCGAGGTGGCGGAGCGGATTCCGTTCCGCTACCTGGTGCAGCACATGGGCCACGGGCGGCAAATGGCGGACCCGCGCAAGTTCGACGCGGCGTTCAACTCGCTCGAACTGCTCGTGGTATTCGCCAAGCAGCGGGGTGTGACGATTGCGCTCGAAAACACGCCGGGGGATCTTGGCTCGCCGGCGTCGCTCGAGCAATTTATCCGTGACACTCATTTGCGCGATCTGCGGCTGTGCTTCGACATCGGACACGCGCACATCGAAGCCGGCGTGGAGCCGAGCTTCGAAATCATGCGCGAGCGCGTGGCGACCGCGCACCTGCACGACAATCACGGCGAAAAGGACGAGCACCTGCTGCCTTATGAAGGCACGATTGATTGGGACGCCGCTTTGCGCGCGTTCTCCGCGGCGCCGGAGCCTCTCCCACTGGTCCTGGAATTGAAAGAGCAGGCTGCCGGTGGGCCCGCGCTGGGCGAAATTCGCGCGGTGTTCGACCGGCTCGAAAAACAGTTCGAGGAGAAGCGCGCCCGCTCCGCCCGCACGTGACACCCGCCCGAGACGAATGAGCCTATGACCGCCGAAGCAGAAGCAGCCGCGCCGATAATTGCGATCGAAGATGCCGGCGAGTATGCCGGGCGCACGGTCGTCGTTCGCGGATGGCTCTACAACCTGCGGGAATCGGGCAAGCTGCTTTTCCCGATATTCCGCGACGGCACGGGCGCGATGCAGGGCGTGGTCTCGCAGAAGGAACAGCCCGAAGCCTTTGGCGCGCTGAAGGGCCTGACGCAGGAATCGAGCGTGATCGTCACGGGGAAAATCCAGGCGGAGCCGCGAGCGCCCGGCGGATACGAAATCCACGTGAGCGGCGCGAAGGTGGTCCAGCGCGTGTCGGAATCGGAGCCGTATCCCATCCAACTGAAGGAACACGGCGTGGATTTCCTCCTCGACCGCAGGCACCTATGGATACGCACGCCGCGGCAGGCCGCGATCCTGCGCATTCGCGCCGAATGCGTTCGCGCCGCGCGGAATTTCATGGATAGCCGCGGCTACACGCTCACCGACGCGCCGATCTTCACGCCGGCGGCTTGCGAAGGCACCACCACGCTCTTCGAAGTGAACTATATCGACGATCAGAAGGCGTACCTCACGCAGTCGGGCCAGTTGTACGCGGAAGCCACGGCGGCGGCGCTCGGCAAGGTCTACACATTCGGACCCACGTTTCGCGCTGAGAAATCGAAGACGCGGCGGCACCTCACGGAATTCTGGATGCTCGAGCCCGAAGCGGCCTACGCGCGTCTGGAGGATATGATCGAGCTGGGCGAAGGGCTCGTGAGCGCGATCGTCGAGAGCGTGGTGAAGAACCGGGCGCGCGAACTCGCCGCGCTCGAGCGCGACGCCGCGAAGCTTGAGAAGATCGCGCCGCCCTTTCCGCGCATCCGCTACGACGAAGCCATCGAGATGCTGCGGAAGGCCGGCAGCGCGGTGAAGTGGGGCGAGGATTTTGGCAGCGGCGAGGAAACGCTTCTCTCGAAGGGGTTTGAAAAGCCGGTGATCATTCATCGCTATCCCGCCGCGCTGAAGGCCTTTTACATGGCGGTGGATCCGGAGCGGCCGGAGCTGGCGCTCAACTTCGACGTGATCGCTCCGGACGGATTCGGCGAAATCATCGGAGGGGGCGAGCGCGAGTCGAGCTATGAGGCGCTCGTGCGGCGAATCCGCGAAAACCACCTGTCGGAGGAGGCGTTCCAGTGGTATCTCGATCTGCGCCGCTATGGGAGCGTGCCGCACGCGGGCTTCGGGCTGGGCCTGGAGCGCACCGTGGCGTGGATTTGCGGAACCGAGCACATTCGGGAAGTGATCCCCTTCCCGCGGATGCTGTATCGCGTCTATCCTTAGCGAGCCATGGCTGAAAAAATCCGCATTATCGGAGTGCCGATGGACCTGGGCGCCAGCCGCCGCGGCGTGGATATGGGGCCATCGGCGCTGCGAGTGGCGGGTCTGCAATCGCGATTGAAGCAGTTGGGGCGGCATGTGGAAGACATCGGCAACATTCCCGTGCCACAGCCGGAAGAGCAGCACTATGGTGAAAAGAATGCGAAGTATCTCAGCGAAATATCAGAGACGTGCAAGGCCCTGGCGGAAATGGTGCGAAAAGCGCTCGATGAAGATTTGATCCCGCTGGTTTTGGGCGGGGATCATTCCATCGCCGTAGGGACTACGGCCGGGTGGCCGTGCACTTCGGCAAGAAATCAAAACGCATCGGCATGATTTGGCTCGACGCGCATGGGGACATGAACACGCCGGAAACTTCACCTTCCGGCAACGTGCACGGGATGCCGCTGGCTGCCATCATGGGCTATGGGCCGCCGGAGCTAGTGGAAATCGGCGGCGTCAAGCCCATGGTCGAGCCGCGCAACGTGGTGCTGGTGGGCATCCGCGAGCTGGATTCGAAAGAGCGGCGGCTGGTGAAAGAGTCCGGCGTCCACATTTTCACCATGCGCGATGTGGACGAACGCGGGATGCGCGAAGTGATGGCGGAAGCGCTGCGCTTCGCGAGCGACGATACGGCTGGGGTTGCCGTGAGCCTCGACATGGATTTCGTGGACCCGTCGGATGCCCCGGGAGTGGGCACGCCGGTGCGGGGCGGCGTCACCTACAGGGAAGCGCATCTTGCGTTCGAGATGATTGCCGATAGCCGGCTAATGGTGTCGCTCGAACTGGTGGAAATCAATCCGGTGATAGACGAGCACAACACGACGGCGGCGCTGGGAGTCGAACTGGTGCTTTCCGGCCTGGGAAAGAAAATCCTGTGAGCGGCGCGTGCGCGGGATCGAGGAGAGAGGCGGTGCGGCGATGAATTCCATGAAGCGGCTGCGCGTGGGCGTGCTTTTTGGCGGGCGCTCGGGCGAGCATGAAGTCTCGCTGGCGTCGGCTGCTTCCGTGATCCGCGCGCTCGATCCGGAAAAATACGAAGCTGTGCCCATCGGCATCGCGAAAGACGGGCGGTGGCTGGTGGGGACAGGCGCGCAGAAACTGTTGCCCGAGGTGCTGAAATCCGGCGAGCGCGTTTCGCTGCCGCCCGACCCTACATCCGCCGCGCTGCTTCCACTGACGCATGGCGCGGGGCATCCGAGCGTTGCGGTGGACGTGATGTTCCCGGTTTTGCACGGGACGTTCGGGGAAGACGGCACGGTGCAAGGCTTGCTCGAACTGGCGGGGCTGCCGTACGTGGGCGCGGGCGTGCTCGCCTCCGCCGTGGGCATGGACAAGGATGTTCAGAAGCGGCTGTTCGAACAGGCGGGGCTGCCCATCGTTCCGTATCTTGCGGTGCGCCGCGGGGAATGGGAGCGGGAGCGCGCGGCGGTCCTGCGGCGGATCAAGAAGAAGTTTCGTTTTCCGGTTTTCGTGAAGCCCGCGACGCTGGGATCGTCGGTGGGAATGACGCGCGTAAAAGCGGCGCACGAACTGGCCGGGGCGATGGATACGGCGGCCGAGTACGCGCTGAAAATCATTATCGAGCGCGGCGTGAGCGGGCGGGAAATCGAAGTCTCCGTCCTGGGAAATGACGGCGCGCGGGCGTCCATTCCCGGGGAGATCGTGCCGCACCGGGAATTTTATGATTACGCGGCGAAATATCTGGAGGAGGGCACGCGGCTGGTGATCCCCGCGCCGCTAAGGAAGAGTCAAATCGCGGCCTTTCAGGATTATGCCGTTCGCGCATTCCAGGCCATTGAAGGCGCGGGAATGGCGCGCTGCGATTTTTTCCTCGAGCGGCGCACGGGAAAGATTTTCGTGAACGAACTCAACACCATTCCCGGGTTCACGGCCATCAGCATGTATCCCAAGCTCTGGGAAGCCTCCGGGCTGCCCTATCCCGCGCTGATTGACCGCCTGATCGAACTGGCGCTCGAACTCCACCGGGAAAAGGCCCGCACGAAATACTCGATCGAACTTCCCCCCGGCGCGGGCGGCGCGCTCGAAGCCTAAGTTCCCGTTGTCCGCGGAACAGCGGCGTGTCCTTTTCTTGACACGCCGTCATCAGGCGATTAAACTAACCAGTTGGTTGAATAATGTGCCTCCGGAGGAACGTCGCCATGCGGCGCGGACGCAAAAAAACCGAGAATCCGGCGATGGCGCGGCGAATCCTGGCCGCCGCCGAGGCGCATTTTGCCGCGGAGGGAATGGCCGGGGCGCGCACCGATGAAATTGCCACGGCGGCCCGCGCGAACAAAGCCATGCTCTATTACTATTTCGGGGATAAGCGGCGGCTGCACCGGGCCGTCCTCGAAAATCTCTTCCGCCAGTTGCCGAATGGCGCGAAAGCGCCCCCGAACACGAAAGATTCTCCGCGCCAAAGTCTCCGCGCCTTCGTCGAAGCCTATTTCGATTTTCTTGCCTCGCATCCGAACTATCCCCGGCTGGTGCAGCGGGAAGCCATGGAAGCAGGCGGCAATTTCGGCTGGATCGTGCGGGAATATCTGCGGCCGTTTCACAACCGGCTGGTCCGTACGATTCGGGAGGGAATCGCCGCCGGTCAGATGCGCCGAGTGGACCCGGACCAAACGGCTTTCACGATTCTTGGAATGACCACTTCTTATTTTGCCGCCGCGCCCATCCTGAGCGCGATTGCCGGCCGCAATCTGCTCGCGCCCGCTGCGCTCGCGGCCCGCAAGCGCGTGTTGCTCGATTTTCTCGATCACGGTCTCGACGGCAAGGGAGCGAGGTCCCGATGAGCGCGCGGAAATTCATTCTGTTCATTGCGGTGGTCTTCGTGGTGGTGCTCGGGATTTATCTGATCACCATGCCGCGGGGCAGCGAGATTCGCCTTATCGGCGTCATTGACGGCAACGAAGTGATCGTAAGCCCGCAGGTGACCGGCCGCATCATCCGGCTGACGGTGGACGAAGGGTCCGAGGTGAAGAAGGGAGACTTGATCGCGGAGCTCGACCGCGAAGAACTCGAAGCGAGTCTGGCCGCCACACGGGCGAACGTGGCGAGCCTGGAAGCGCAAGTTCGCGAGGCGAATCACAACTACTCTTGGACGAATGAGCAGACGGACGCTTCGCTCGACATGCAGCGGGCGCAAGGGGGATCGATGAATGCGCAGCTCGAACAGGCTCGCGCGATGCTCGATCGCGATCAAAGGGATTATCAGCGCATGCAGGAATTGTTCGGGAAGGGTGAAGTATCGGCGCAAGAGCGCGACCATGCCGAAACGACCGTCGAGATTGATCAGGCGAACGTGGACGCCATCCAGGAATCGGTAAAGGCCCAGACGGCCGCCCTGGCCGTGGCACAGGCGAATCGCAAGCAGGTGGACGTCCGCCAAAGCCAGCTATCCACCACGCTCGCGCAGCTCGAGCAGGCGCGGGCCACGGAGGCGGAAGCCGAAACGCAGCTCGGTTACACGGAAATATATGCGCCGATTTCGGGCATCGTCTCCGTGCGCGTGGCCAGGCAGGGCGAGGTGGTGGAGCAGGGTTCGCCGATCGTCGTCGTCGTGGATGTAGATCATCTCTGGGTCCGCGCCGAAGTCCCGGAAACTTACATTGACACGATACAGTTCGGGGAGACGCTCGGCGTGAAGCTTCCTTCCGGAGACACGCTCGAAGGCCAGGTGTTCTTCAAGGGCGTGGAGAACGACTTCGCCACGGAGCGCGACGTGAGCCGCACGAAGCGCGACATCAAGACATTCGCCATCAAGGTCTCGGTGCCGAATGCCGGGCGGCGGCTGTTCACGGGAATGACGGCGACGGTGCTTCTGCCGCCGCCACCGGAAAAGAAAAGCTGGTTTGCAGGGCTTTGAGGCCGCCGGGAATATCCAGCATGAACGCGATCGAAGTGGACCATCTCACGAAGAAGTTCGGCGCGCTCGTGGCCGTTGACGACATCAGCTTCAGCGTCGCCGAAGGGGAAATCTTCGGCCTGCTCGGGCCCAACGGCGCCGGGAAGACCACGCTGATCCGCATGATGACCACGCTCACACCGCCCACTTCGGGCACCGCGCGGATTGCCGGCCACGACATTCGCACCGATGCCGACGGTGTGCGCCAGGCGCTGGGCGTGATTCCGCAGGCGTTCACATCCGATCCGGAGCTTACCGCGACCGAAAATATGCTGATTCACGCCAAGCTCTATGGCGTGCCGTCGGAAAAGCGCGAGGCGCTGATCCGCGGGCTGCTGGAATCGGTGGACCTCGGCAAATTCCGCAACGCGCTGGTGCGCACGTTTTCGGGAGGCATGCGGCGGCGCCTGGAGATCGCGCGCGGCCTCGTCCATTCTCCGAAGATCATGTTCCTCGACGAGCCGACGACGGGACTCGATCCCGTGTCGCGCACGAACGTGTGGGAGATGATTCGCGCGCTGCGGAGCAACTCCGGGCTGACGATTCTGCTCACCACGCACTACATGGACGAAGCCGATAAGCTGTGCGATCGCATCGCCATCGTGGACCACGGCAAGCTCGCGGCTCTCGATACGCCCACGCGGCTCAAGGACAGCATTCCGGGAACCGACGCCGTGGAAGCGGAGTTCGAGGGAGCGCCGAAGGATTGGATCGAGCAACTCGGCGGCCTGGCGCAGGCCGCGGGCGTCACCCAGCGCGATGGAGTGGTCCACATCGCCTCGCATGACGGACCCACCACGGTGGCCGCGCTCATGGACCTGGCGCGCGCACGCCATGTGACCGTGCGCAAAGTGGCCGTGCAAAGCACAACGCTCGACGATGTGTTCCTGCATTACACGGGGCGCGAGCTGCGCGACGCGGCTCACGAAGGCGCCGGCTACGACATCAGCCACCTTTACCGCTAACGGGGCTTTCCCGCCCCGCGCGCGGATGCGGACGAATACGGAGGATTGGCAGGCGTGAAACTTTATCGCATCGGGGCGCTGATCGAGCGGGATATGCGGAAATTTGCCCGAAGTCCCGCGCTGATGATGGCTTCGATGGTCTTCCCGCTGGTGCAGCTCGTGGTTCTGGGCTACGCGTTCGGCGGAAAAATCAAGGGGACGACGATCGCCGTGGTGGACGAGGACCACACGGTGGAATCGTGGCGCATTCAAGAGATGTTCGGCGCCATCGCCGCCGGCCCGAAGACTTTCCGCGTGGTGAATTACGACTCGCTGCCCGCGGCGGTGGACGATCTCCGCGCCGGTTTCATCCGCGGTGTGATTCTGATTCCGCAGGATTTCTCGCGCCGGTTTTATCAGCGCGACCGGCCGCGCATCGTCTTCACGGAAGACAACACCGACCAGTTCATTTCGAGCGCCCTTCTCGAGCGCATTCAGCAGATGGTGGCGGAGCTGAACACACCTGACGTGGGGGCGGGGCTTGCGAGCCAAGTGGATTTGAACGTCGTCGAAATTTATCCCTACATTGATTACATCAAGTATCTGCTCGCCGGGTCCGCCGCCATGGCCATTTTCATCGTGGCCATGATCGGCGGCGGCATCACGTTCATTGACGACAAGTCACGCGGCCTGCACGAAGGATATCTGTTGACGCCGATTCATAAATCGGAACTCGTCATGGGATTGATCGGCGCGGGCGCGGTGAAGGGGACTCTGGCCGGGATGGTGCTGGTGATTATCGGCGGGCTGATCGCCGGGATTCCAGGGCTGTGGGATCCGGTGCGTCTCTTCTATTTGAGCGTGGTCGTGCTCGTGGCTTCGCTGGCCATGATCAGCTTCATGTTTCTGGTGATGGTGCGCGTGGATGATCCGCTGGTGCCGCGGGCGATTTTCGGCGTGCTCAATACGCTGCTATTTTTCCCTTCGGGCGCGGTGTATCCAATCGAGGCGTTTCCGCCGTGGCTTCGCTGGATTTCGTACGTAGATCCCTTCACCTACACGGTGCATGCGCTGCGGAACCTCACGCTCAAGAACACGGGCATTGAAGGAATCTACCGGGACGTGCTAGTTTTGCTCTGCTTCGCCGCCGTGATGACGGCGGGGTCCATGGCGCTGTTCAAGCGCCAACTGTAGTTTCCGAGGGAGACTTCGTGCCCACTTTCGATTTGCCACTCGAACATCCGATGTCCAAAAGACGGCGTTACGCCCTGATCGCGCTCGCTTTCATCGTCCTCGGCGCGGGCGGTCTATGGTATCTGCTGCGCTTCCATACGGAGAGGATCACGATCCGCCATTTTATGGACGCGGTCATTGCCGGGAATATGAGCGAGGCATACAAAATCTGGCAACCCTCGCCATCGTATTCGTTCAAGGATTTTCTCAATGATTGGGGGCCGGATGGCTTCTACGGTCCCGTGAAGAGTTTTCGCATCGAGCACTCGGAGCGTCCCCATGGCGGCGGCTCGAGCGTCGTCATCAAGGTCCAAGTCAGTCCGGATCAGCCTTTTCCGAGTGACGACAACGCGACAGGGCAACGAAACGTGAAGGAAGTGGATCTCTGGGTGGACATGAAGGACCAGTCCATTAGTTTCCCGCCGTATTGAGCGGCTCCCTCGGCAAAATCGCGCAATAGAGGGCCGGAGAACGCCGAGGATCGTTCACTCGGCTTCGATGCGCGCTTCCTCAATCAGCATCACAGGTATGTCGTCGCGAACGGGATAGACGCGCCGGCATGTGGCGCACTTCAAGCCCTGTTGGTCGGGCGTCAGCTTGACCGGCGTTTTGCACACGGGGCAAGCCAGAATGTCGAGCAGCGCCTGCGAAAGTGCCATGCGATTCCTCCGTCCCCGGGAACTGTAGCAAAGCCATGCGCGCCGGGGCAACCGACGGCCGCCCGCGGATCGAACTCAGAGCCGCGCGACCCGGAAGGCCAGCTGTCCTTTCCACTCGCCGCCCGGCGCCAATTCCACGGGCCAGATGGCGATCACCTGCGATCCCTGATAAATTCGCTCGAAGCCATCCTCCGATTCGGAAACGGTTTCAATCGGGGCAATCCAGAAATCGCGAGCGCCGGGGGCTTCCAGTGTTACGGCCGCTCCCTGCCATGCATCCACTATGCGCAGGGTCCCGCCCGGCACCGCCGAGCCCCACCGCAAGGGAAACCGCTTGCCATCGGATTCGAAATAGCGGTCGGGCGCCGAAGGCGCCAGAAAATTCACCACCACTTCGATTCCCACAGCCACCGACGCAGCGCCCGGCGCGCCACGGCCGAGCGTGACGTCGCAGATGATATCGAATCCCTCCGGAGTCGGAAGGAACGACAATGTCTTTTCCGCCGGCCAATCGTGGCTCGCGTCCGAGGCCAGCGTGACCCGGTCCGAGGACAAATCCACGACGCGATACCGGCCCGCCGCCAGCGCCGCGTCTTCGTCGAGGCGCACGGCCGAGCAATCGGCGTAACTTTTCTCTTGTCCGAAGAGAAGCAGGCGGAACGCATGGCGAGGCCAGCGGTCGTAGTTCAGCCAGCGCTCGAGCCCGTCTTCCTTCGTGCGCGTCTGCTCATGTATGGATTGCAAGCCCTCGGCGTTCCTCGCGGACAAGTCCCGCAGGGCGGCATGGTAGGATTCCGTCCGCCGCATGAGGGAATTGACGAGCGTGATATTCGAGAGACGGAAATCGAGCGCGCTCAGCGTTCCGCCATCCTCCGGCTCAATCAATGCGGCGTAGCGGTCGGAGGTGAAATAGATTTCGTCGCGCCCATCGGCATCGAAATCCAGGGTCACCACTTCCGCGTACTGCCGCTTTCGATGCGCCAGGCCGTCGGCGATGGCCTCGGCCTGCGCCAGTGAATTCCACAGAGCCGTGCGCAGATGCGGCGAATACAGGCCGCCAAAAACGCCGTGCCAGTAGGCATCATTGCACTGCCCGCGCAGCAGCAGCGTGGCCGCTTGTTTGTGCGCCTCGGAAAAAGCCTTATCGTGGCGGCGGCTTTGCCCCAGCTTTTTTACCTTGTCCGAGACGTGCAGCATCTTCTTGTGCAGAAGGTTCGCTTCGCCGTATTTGCTGAGGAAATTGCGCCAGATCCCGCCGCGCAGAAATGGCAGCAGGTCCGGGCGCGAGGAAAATTCCTCGAGCAGACCGTGGTAGCGTCCGCGCACCGGCGCCGGCAGCGACCACTCGGCCATCTCCGTGTAGGAGGCCGCGGGAAGGTCCGCGCGGTCCAGCGGAGCATGCGAATCGAGCGCATCAGCGGGCGTGGCGATTTCCAGCCAGCCGGCGCACTGCTCGAGAGCGGAGAAGAATTTCTCGAGCCATCCGTTGCGGTAGCAATGTTCATTGGTGCCCGGCCAGACGCCGAATTTTTCAAGATCGTCGCCCATTGTGGCGAACCCGCCCGGGTGCGCCCCCGCGGCCTGGTGCAGGAATTGCGTTGTTTCGGCGGGATCGCGGAAGGGAATCGTATACCGCAGCGGCTTCAAACCCGGCAAGAGCTTGACGGCATGGCACAAGTCCTCGGAAAGATAGTAGCCATAGAGCTGTTCCGGCTCGAAGCCGGCGCCGAGAAAGTGGTTGTCGTCGACAAGCGCGTATTCCACTCCGGCCTCCGCGAGAGCCGACGGGAGCTGCGGCTCCCACACGCGCTCCGCCAGCCACGCGCCGCGCGGCCGCGCCCCAAAATGTTTCTCGATGTAATCCGCGAGCCGCGTGATCTGCTCCCGGCGGTCCTGCGGGGGAATGGCGATGAGGACAGGTTCATAGAAGCCGCCGCCGACGAGCTCGACCTGGCCCTGCGCCACGAGCGCGCGGAGCCGGTCGAAATATTGCGGGTGCGCGCGCTCGATCCATTCCAGCAGCGGTCCCGAATAATGCAGGCCCATGCGAATGGCCGGGTGGCGGGCGAGCACTTCGATGAACGGCAAATAGCAATCCGCATACGCGCGCTCGAATACTTCGTCGAAATTTCCGACCGGCTGGTGCGCGTGCATCAGAAGAACAAACTGGAATTTGGACACCGATGGGCCTCAGTCGAGCTTCACAGAATAACCCGCGAACCGCGCCGGCGCAAACCGTTCAAAACGGCTCCGCTCACGCGACGCCCGGCGCCGCGGATTCGCGCCGCTTTTACCGGGGGATTTCGTTCATAATGGGAGAGGCAGCGATGAAGCCGTCAAGCGAAAACGAAATATTCGAGCGCGGTCTCGCGCATTTCAATGCGCGCGAGTTCTTCGAGGCCCACGAGGTCTGGGAGGAAATCTGGCTGCGCGAGCGCGAGCCGGAAAAGACCTTTCTGCAAGGGCTTATCCAGCTTGCCGCGGCCTTCCACCATTACGAGCGCGGAAATCGCCGCGGCGCGGAATCGCTGCTCGCCGCCGGGATCGTCAAACTCGGGCGCTTCCCCGGCGATCACCGCGGCTTTGCGCTCGCCGAATTGCGCAGCGAGGCGGGGAAATGGGCGCAAATGCTCGGCGCGGGCAGCGACCCGGGTCCGCGGCGGCTTCCCAGGATCCGGCCCGCCCAGGACCGGAAGCGAATGCCTTAAGGTAAGCCGCTGGGGGAGCGAATTATTTGGGCGCTCCGAGCGAGATGGAAATTCCCGCTCCTAAATCGAAGTTGTTCTGCGACTGCCCCTCGAAGTGGTTATAATCCCAGAACCCCTGTGCCGGAACCAAAGCGAAGGTAGAGTTGAGATTGATTTTGACACCTCCACCGGCCTTCATGTAAAAGCCATTTTCCGCAAACCCGGACTCGGAGAGCCACGCCTCGCCGATTTGCACTTGGGCGAAAGGGGTGTACGTTTTGTGACGGCAGCTTTCCTGAACGACGCCCGCAAAAGTCTGGCGGCTGGAGCCGAAATCCTCCCCGAAAAGTCTCTTGTACCCGAAGCCGAAGCCAACGCCCAGGTGTGAGTTGACGTTATACAGCAGTGTTGTATCGAAACCCGCGAAGTTGTAGTCATACCCGTCCGCGCGGAATCGAAGATAGTCAAAGCCGCCGTAAACCTCCCAGGGTTTATAGGTTTCGTACTGCGATCCCGTCGAAGTCGTGCTCAGACCAGGCGTAACGGTCGCGGTTCCCGTCCCAGTGTCTACCGTGAGGGTATCCCCTCCGTGCAGCCAATAAGTGCCGACTTTTTTCCTGTCGTGGCAGGTTCCATCATCCGGCGGTACGACGCCCGAATCGACAATCAGGACGCGCTGCCCGTTCTGGCACACCTCTACATACACATCGACTCTCACTTTGCCTATATTGGAGAGATCGAGCACGCTCGAGCCATTGCTATCGGTTGTGCCCGTCGAGTGCGCGGTCTTGCCCATGTTGGAAATATCCAGCACAACCGTAGCGCCGCTGGCGGGCGAGCCATTGTTAGTGACCGTGACCGTCACGCCGCCCCCTCCCTGCGGCATCGCCGCGGCCTTGGCGGAGCCGATTCCGCAGGCCATCCATCCAGCAACGAGCGCAACGAACGCGAACTTTCTCATCGAATCCTCCCCATCAGAATTTTCGAGATGTACAGCGTGGCCCCAAGCGATCGAGTGATTATTGCTGCTCTCTAGTCTGCCTTGAGTTTGCGCGGTCTTGCGAGGCCTTCTCAAGCGCCTGTGCCTGATTCATCATTACCGAAATGTCGGCCCATCGGCCCGGCGCCGCGGCCCGCAGCGTATTTTCCATATCCTGCGTCCAGGCGACGTGGAGGTCTTCGGCGTTTTCCTTGGTGCGATCGACAAGGTGCTGCGTGAACTCCTCCTGCCCCCAGCCTTCGAGCGTGCTCCACGCGGCATATTGGAAAATTGTATTCTTGTAGGCCTCCGGATTACTGTCGGGATGGAACTGATTATTCCGCGACATTTGCGCGGCGGCCCTATCCAGGAAGCGCAGCGAGCTGAACTTCTCTTGCGTGGCCGGGTCCGCGATGCGGTAGAGCGTTCCTTCCGCCGGCGGCGGCTTGTGGAACTCGAGGCAGTAGCCGTTGAGCGGCTGCTTTACCACGGCGTCTCCGGCGGACGCCGCGACCGGCTGCGCGACACCGGGCTTGATGGCCTCGAGCACGGTGCCATCGCGCATGGCGACGGTCTTCACTTTACCCGTGGGATCGGCCACCTGAAGCTCGAACGCCTGGCCCTGGGATTTTCCGTTGGACACGATCGAATACGTAAAACTCCGCGTCATTTCCACGACGCGGGCTTCGATATTCACCTGCGCCGGCCCTCGGCCGCCGATTTGCGCCCCCCCTTCCGCGCGGCTGGGCGAATTGGAAACGGGCGAACCGCGCCTCATGGAAACAAGCTGGAAGCGCGCATTCCCTGGTTCGCTGGACGCGCGCCTTTCCTGCGGGCGCCGCGACCGGGCTTCCGCCGCCAGCGCCTGGGCGAGCGCGGGAAACGCCCGCAGCTTGTCCGGGAAATCGTAGTCGCAGTACGACGGCTTCATATTCCACGGATCAGCAATTAGGAAGCGTGATTGCGGGCCATTATTATCGTAATAGGCTTGCGGCTGATTGTAAGCGAAAGGCGCGGGATTGTAGAACCCTCCGCCCAGAAAATTCCGCGGCGTCTGGCCCCATCCCCCATTCAGATAACCGCCGCTTTGGTTCGGGGTGACTTGAAACCCGGACTCGCTGTTGTATACGCCTCCCGGCGTATTGGGTGCTGGCGACCCCCTCCACCCTCCAAAACCAAAATCATTTGATCCTCCCAGTGTCATCGATCCCGTCATGGGGTTGAAGTTGCACCGAGAGGGAGTAAAACCCAACCCCGAATCCAAGGGGGTCACAGTCAGCCCATAATCGTTGCGAGGCACATACGTCGTCGTGGTCGTGTCCGTGCACTGCGCCGGCATGCGATTATGTTCCCAAAAATATCTGGCCGTATCCACAAAACCAGCGGAGGGTGTGAAACCGCCGAGCTGGTTGTTCGTTATAGACGCTGTCCAGTCCCGTGGAGTGATGTCGATACCCGGTGAACCCCGAAAGCGCAAATTGAGGTGATCATAGCCCGGCGTCAAGTCATACTTCACGTCGAAATCCATTTTGAAGTCCGATACCTTGCCCCAATTATCAGGCAGGTTAAACCGCTCGATGTGGCCGTTGTATCCCGGCGTCCCTGAAATTGTGGATGGGGTTGAACCGAAACTATATCGCAGGTCCATATCCTTCAAGGGCACATTGGAACGCAGACCTATGCTGGAGTTGGGAGGAACCGTGCCAGTGCAACTCAGGGGAATGTCTGCTATTAATTCATCCAACCCCTCGTGGCGGAGAGTGGGAGTGTTGGCCGCACATTGAAAGCTTGGGGTACTCGTCTGCGGCACACCGGCACCCGTCTGTGTTCCCCCAGTGCTCGTTGGTGGTGGGCCCGTCTGCGCGCCGCCGGTACTTGTCTGTGAATTCCCGGCGCCTGTCTGCGAACTCCCCCCACTCTGTGAGTTCCCCGGGCCGGTCTGCGGACCCCCCGCGCCATTCTGTGAATTCCCTGTGCCCGACTGTGGGGCCGCCGGTGCCGGCGGCGCGGGATAACGGATACCGGTATTGTCCCAGCGCGAAGGGGCCCGATAACCCTCCGTCAGCGTCAGGGTGCCATTCACGAATCCGTACCCGTGAAATAACCCCGTCCGTGTATTGTAAAGCACACCTGGGAGGACCACCTGCCACTCGCTCGTGGCCGGGGCCGCCGTACCTGTCCCGTTCCCATTCAGTGCGGTTCCCGGCTTTGGCGGGCAGTCCTTCATTCGCTTAAGACAATCCTGCCAGTTGTCCCAAGCGGCGGTGGTAGCCTTATACGCCGTGTTGTAGTTGGACTGGGCGTTGGGGAGTTTGTCCCGAAGCCCTTGCGCCTGCTGCTGCTCCGCTTTGGAAACATCCGGGTCGCCCCGGTGGGAAGCCAATTTATCGAGCTGGGCGGCTTGCGCAAGGTCGCTATCGCGATCAGCCGTGGCCTGGATCAGCGTCTGCCCGGCCGCGACCGACACCTTGTCCGCAAGGATGTAAAGTTCTTTCAACCGGTCGCACTCTTCCTGTGTGGGACAGGCGGTCAGTGCAGGCGTGGAACCTGTCGTTTCCTCGGGCGCTGGAGGCATGTAGCCGTTGAAGCCGATCTCATTTCCCGTGTCGTCATCCACCCAGGAGTTTTTGGCGCGATCCCAGTGGTATCGAAGTCCCCCGGGTTCGGCCACTTCGCCCTTATAGGAATGGGTAAAGCCATGAGCAATTTCGGGGTTGTTGATATCCTGGGTTGCCAGGTGTTGGTATTTGGGGCCGTCTCCGGTGTCGATCCAAGCGGCCGGCGGTGCGGGAATTATGGTGCCGTCACTTGCTAGTTTCCCATCGAAGCCGAGGGCCTCGCCGGTTTTCTGGTCCACCCAGGATTTCTTGGCGGCGTCCCACTTGAGGCTCTGACCCGTCTGGGGATCGTAAGCAAACTCCGGACTTTCGGGATCCTGCTCCGCTTGATGGCTTCCCACGTCCGGCGTGTTGCTGATTATAAAAGGCGGCGCGGGCACCACGGTTGTGCCCGTGTTTTGCGCGGCGGCGTGCGGCGGCGCGCATCCGAGGAAAGCGAGGGCAAATAGCACGGCAAACAACGAGGCCCGTAAGCGCCTTGCAATGCTCATGGCTCTCTCCCTTAAATTAAGCCGGCGGGGAATCGCTCGAGAGAATTCCCCGGCGCGCCGTCACTTTTTAGTTTTGTACCACTCGGAATTGATTTGCGTGAAGCTGCTCCACTTTTCGGGAAGGTCTTCCAGCGCGAAAATAGCCGTTACCGGGCAGACGGGAACGCAGGCTCCGCAATCAATGCACTCGTCGGGATTGATGTAGAGCTGCTTTTCAGCCTCGAAAGCCGCCTCGTCTTTTCGCGGATGGATGCAGTCCACGGGGCACACATCCACGCAGGCGCTGTCTTTCGTTCCGATGCACGGTTCGGCAATCACATACGCCATCAACACCCTCCTGGAACACGGACTTTCCGCAGCGCGTTCGCACAACCCTTTTGCACAACGATGGATAAGATTTTAGCCTCAAATCCGGTCGGGCACAAGTCCCGCTTCTCACCCCGCCGAATGGCCAGAAGCACAATTTTCGGCCAAGTGCGCGCCTCCGCGCGAGCGTAATTCAACCGCGCATCTGTTACCATACCCGAGAAGCGGGGCTGGCGATGAATCTGCGCGAGGTGGTCGAAAAATATCTGGCTGCGGCGGGCGGGTTCGGAAAGCCCGCCGCGCTTGCCTTACTGGGGCTTTCGCGCGAGGAAACGCAGCGCGCGTTCAGCGTTCTGGATGAGGATTACCATATCAGCCGCTTCTTTCATTTCAAAAATGAAGCCGGCGAAAGTTTCGAGATCAATGGATTCCCGCAGACGCACGTTTCCATTGACGCCGAAATTCGGAGTATCCTCTAGTACGGCCATTACTAACGAGAATCTCCTCAGCTCCCTCCTTACCCTGGCGTTGGAAGCAAGGGGGATACGCAAAGTCCCCCGGCGTCCCTCAAATCTACGTGATTCGCTGTATTCCCTTTCCCGTTCGGTTCAAAGAAAGTATTGCGACATTTCTTGCAATCGGGTATTGTGGCGGCACTTTTCGCAGTCAAAATTGAGGAGGATGACCATGGGCGCCCATGCACGTAAAGTTATCGGCCGCGGCCTTTTCCAAGGTTCGATTTTCAGCATGGCGCGTTGGGGACTCTGATTTTGCTCCTGCTGCTTGCCGCCGCGTTCCCGGGGCGCGCGCGCGCGCAATGCGCCGGCGTGTCCGCCGACGGGCCATGGACGCCGGCATTCTGCCAGGAATTCAACGGTCCCGCTGGTACTTTCCCCGATCCCACCATCTGGACTTACGATACCGGCGACGGCGGCTTTGGAAACGCTGAATTGGAAATTAACTGCGCCCCCGGCTCCAATGTTTCCCCGTGCGATAGCACGCACCCCAATGTTTTTATGGATGGCGTCGGCAACCTCGATATTCGCGCTATTTTAACCCCCAGCGGTAAATGGACATCCACTCGCATGAAGACTCAGGGTCTGCAGTCGTTCCAGTATGGCCGCATAGAAGCGCGCATTAAATTGACCGTTGGCGACGGTCTGTGGCCCGCGTTCTGGATGATGGGGACGGACATAACTACCGTGCCGTGGCCCGGCTGCGGCGAACAGGACATCATGGAATGGGTCCCGCAATATACGTCTACCACCACATCCTCCACCGATCACGGGCCCGGCTATTCCGGTGGGAATGGCATCGGCTCACTATTCACCTTTCCGGCTGGCGGCCAAGTGAATGATCCCGGCTATCATACATACGGTGTGGTGTGGTCGCCTTACGAGATGCAGTATTACAGGGACGACTGGACGCAGCCGTTTTTGACCGTTACTCCCACCTACATCCCTCCCGGAGACAACTGGCCCTTTAACCTTCCATTCTTCGTTCTCCTGAACGAGGCCATCGGCGGGAACTTCCCCATACCAGGGCCGGATGCGACGACGCCAAATCCTTCCGACTATCTGGTTGACTACGTCCGCCAGTATTCCTGGACCGCTGGCCAGCCCGACCCTCCCACCGACCTCGACGCCGATTCCGACGCCAGCAACCAGGTCTATCTTTCCTGGCGCGATGATGACCATCACGACCATGACTCAACGAGGGGAGAGAGCGTCCGACGATCCCGAGGCCTACGATATCTACGCCAGCACCACGCCCGGTTTCGTTCCCTCGTTCAGCAACTTGGTCGTTCGAATTATCACGGCACACGCTACATCCATCAGGGCCTCAACCCCAGCACCACCTACTACTACTTGGTGCTCACCAACACACTTGGCGGGGAATCCGTCCCTTCGAATCAAGCCTCGCCACTACCCGGCCTTTCGGACATGGCCGGGTAGTGGCGGGGCTTAGCAAAGGGACGGATTCCCCACCAAGTGTGTTGGTGATTGTGAGCACCAAGTAGTAGTAGGTGGTGCTGGGGTTGAGGCCCTGATGGATGTAGCGTGTGCCGTGATAATTCTGAACGACCAAGTTGCTGAACGAGGGAACGAGAAACCGGGTGTGGTACGGGCGTAGATATCGTAGGCCTGGGGATTGGCAGTTCGGACGCGTCGTGGTGGCCGTGGGGTCGGTCGGGGTCATCGTCGTGATGGTCATCATCGCGCCAGGAACCATAGACCTGGTTGCTGGCGTCGGAATCGGCGTCGAGCGCGGGGGAGGTCGGGCTGGCCAGCGGTAATACTGGCGGACAGTAGTCAACCAGATAGTCGGAAGGATTTGGCGGGTCGTTGGCATCCAGGCCCTGTGACGTGGGGAAGTTCCCGCCGATGGCCTCGTTCAGGAGAACGAAGAATGGAAGGTTAAGGGCAGGTTGTTCTCCGGGAGGGGGGTGTAGGTGGGAGTAACGTTCAAAAACGGCTGCGTCCAGTCGTCCCTGTAATACTGCATCTCGTAAGGCGACCACACCACACGGTATATTCTGATAGGCCGGGACATTCACTTGGCCGCCGCCGGAAAGGTGAATCGTGAGCCGATGCCATTCCCACCGGAATAGCCAGGCCCGTGATCGGTGGAGGATGTGGTGGTAGACGTATATTGCGGGACCCATTCCATGATGTCCTGTTCGCCGCAGCCGGGCCACGGCACGGTAGTTATGTCCGTCCCCATCATCCAGAACGCGGGCCACAGACCGTCGCCAACGGTCAATTTAATGCGCGCTTCTATGCGGCCATACTGGAACGACTGCAGACCCTGAGTCTTCATGCGAGTGGATGTCCATTTACCGCTGGGGGTTAAAATAGCGCGAATATCGAGGTTGCCGACGCCATCCATAAAAACATTGGGGTGCGTGCTATCGCACGGGGAAACATTGGAGCCGGGGGCGCAGTAAATTTGCAGTTCAGCGTTTCCAAAGCCGCCGTCGCCGGTATCGTAAGTCCAGATGGTGGGATCGGGGAAACTGCCGGCGGGACCGTTGAATTCCTGGCAGAATGCCGGCGTCCATGGCCCGTCGGCGGACACGCCGGCACAGTGCGCGCGCGCGCGCCCCGGGAACGCGGCGGCAAGCAGCAGGAGCAAAATCAGAGCTCCCCAACGCGCCATGCTGAAAATCGAACCTTGGAAAAGGCCACGGCCGATAACTTTACGTGCATGGGCGCCCATGGTCATCCTCCTCAATTTTGACTGCGAAAAGTGCCGCCACAATACCCGATTGCAAGAAATGTCGCAATACTTTCTTTGAACCGAACGGGAAAGGGAATACAGCGAATCACGTAGATTTGAGGGACGCCGGGGGATTTTGCGTATCCCCCTTGCTTCCAACGCCAGGGTAAGGAGGGAGCTGAGGAGATTCTCGTTAGTAATGGCCGTACTAGAGGATACTCCGAATTTCGGCGTCAATGGAAACGTGCGTCTGCGGGAATCCATTGATCTCGAAACTTTCGCCGGCTTCATTTTTGAAATGAAAGAAGCGGCTGATATGGTAATCCTCATCCAGAACGCTGAACGCGCGCTGCGTTTCCTCGCGCGAAAGCCCCAGTAAGGCAAGCGCGGCGGGCTTTCCGAACCCGCCCGCCGCAGCCAGATATTTTTCGACCACCTCGCGCAGATTCATCGCCAGCCCCGCTTCTCGGGTATGGTAACAGATGCGCGGTTGAATTACGCTCGCGCGGAGGCGCGCACTTGGCCGAAAATTGTGCTTCTGGCCATTCGGCGGGGTGAGAAGCGGGACTTGTGCCCGACCGGATTTGAGGCTAAAATCTTATCCATCGTTGTGCAAAAGGGTTGTGCGAACGCGCTGCGGAAAGTCCGTGTTCCAGGAGGGTGTTGATGGCGTATGTGATTGCCGAACCGTGCATCGGAACGAAAGACAGCGCCTGCGTGGATGTGTGCCCCGTGGACTGCATCCATCCGCGAAAAGACGAGGCGGCTTTCGAGGCTGAAAAGCAGCTCTACATCAATCCCGACGAGTGCATTGATTGCGGAGCCTGCGTTCCCGTCTGCCCGGTAACGGCTATTTTCGCGCTGGAAGACCTTCCCGAAAAGTGGAGCAGCTTCACGCAAATCAATTCCGAGTGGTACAAAACTAAAAAGTGACGGCGCGCCGGGGAATTCTCGAGCGATTCCCCGCCGGCTTAATTTAAGGGAGGAGCCATGAGCATTGCAAGGCGCTTACGGGCCTCGTTGTTTGCCGTGCTATTTGCCCTCGCTTTCCTCGGATGCGCGCCGCCGCACGCCGCCGCGCAAAACACGGGCACAACCGTGGTGCCCGCGCCGCCTTTTATAATCAGCAACACGCCGGACGTGGGAAGCCATCAAGCGGAGCAGGTACCCGAAAGTCCGGAGTTTGCTTACGATCCCCAGACGGGTCAGAGCCTCAAGTGGACGCCGCCAAGAAATCCTGGGTGGACCAGAAAACCGGCGAGGCCCTCGGCTTCGATGGGAAACTAGCAAGTGACGGCACCATAATTCCCGCACCGCCGGCCGCTTGGATCGACCCCGGAGACGGCCCCAAATACCAACACCTGGCGACCCAGGATATCAACAACCCCGAAATTGCTCATGGCTTTACCCATTCCTATAAGGGCGAAGTGGCCGAACCCGGGGGACTTCGATACCACTGGGATCGCGCCAAAAACTCCTGGGTGGATGACGACACGGGAAATGAGGCGGCTTCACGGCTCAGCCTCCAGCGCCCGAGGAAACGAAGGTTCCACGCCTGCACTGACCGCCTGTCCCACACAGGAAGAGTGCGCGGTTGAAGGACCCTCCGTCCTTGCGGACAAGGTGTCGGTCGCGGCCGGGCAGACGCTGATCCAGGCCACGGCTGATCCGATAGCGACCTTGCGCAAGCCGCCCAGCTCGATAAATTGGCTTCCCACCGGGGCAACCCGGAAGTTCCCAAAGCGGAGCAGCAGCAGGCGCAAGGGCTCGGGACAAACTCCCCAACGCCCAGTCCAACTACGACACGGCGTATAAGGCTACCACCGCCGCTGGGGACAACTGGCAGGATTGTCTTAAGCGAATGAAGGACTGCCCACCAAAGCCGGGAACCGCACTGAATGGGAACGGGAAGGGTGCGGCGGGACCCGGGCACGAGCGAGTGGCAGGTGGTCCTCCCAGGTGTGTTTTACAATACACGGACGGGGTTATTTCACGGGTACGGATTCGTGAATGGCACCCTGACGCTGACGGAGGGTTATCGGGCCCCTTCGCGCTGGGACGATACCGGTATCCGTTCTCCCGCGCCGCCGGCACCAGCACCCCGCCCCAGTCGGGCGCGGGGAATTCACAGAATGGCGCGGGGGGTCCGCAGACCGGCCCGGGGAACTCACGAGTGGGGGGAGTTCGCAGACAGGCGGCGGGAATTCACAGACAAGTACCGGGGCGCGCAGACGGGCCCGCCACCAACGAGCACTGGGGGAACGCGGACGGCGGTTGCGGGTGTGCCGCAGACGAGTACCCAAGCTTTCAATGTGCCGCCAACTACTCCCCACTCTCCGCACGAAGGGGTTTGGATGAATTAATAGCAGACGTTCCCTGAGTTGCACTGGCACGGTTCCTCCCAACTCCAGCATAGGTCTGCGTTCCAATGTGCCCTTGAAGGATATGGACCTGCGATATAGTTTCGGTTCGAACCCCATCCCACAATTTTAGGGGACACCGGGATACAACGGCCACATCAAGCAGTTTAACCTGCCTGTCATTGGGGCAAGGTATCGG